>NZ_JACOGA010000014.1:0-59135 GCF_014284175.1 Affinundibacterium flavidum | reverse complement strand
AAGATTATAGCACAGCTATTTTAGTTTTATAAGCCCCAAACTCCAGAATCCTTCAATCCCCTATTCTTGACTTACGGTGCAAATATTAAATTTCGACCTGGGCACCAACCTCGATTACCCGATTACTAGGAATTTGATAGTAATCCGCCGCATCACGTGCATTTCTCGACATCGTCACAAACAAGCCTTCGCGCCACATCGCCATTCCACTGCCAGGGCTCGAGATAATCGTTTGACGCGAAATAAAGTAAGAAGTATCCAAAGGTTCAAAATGCAGGCCAAAAGGCGCGCACAACTCCAAAGCATTCGGAATATCTGGCTCATTCTTAAAGCCATAGAAAACATCAATTTGAAAACAATTATTCCCCAAATCACTCACTTTGACTCGTTCAGAAAATGGCACCCAAGGAATCTCACGATTATGCAAAGTGATGAAAATAACACGCTCATGCAATATTTTGTTGTGCGACAAATTATGCAATAAAGCATGCGGTACGCCATCAGCTTCACCCCGCAAGAATACGGCAGTACCGTAGACACGCACCGGAGGTGAAACAAACAAAGATTCCAAAAACTCTTCCAAGGGAATGGCATGTTTTTTCAAATTATCGAAAACCAATGCACGCCCTCTGCGCCAAGTGAGCATCACCACACAAATCCCAAATCCAAGCGCAATTGGAAACCATCCGCCGCTGAAAAACTTCAAAGCATTTGACGAGAACAAGGAAATATCGATCAACAAGAAAAACATCGTTGATGCAATACACAAGGCCAAATTGTATTTCCAACCATAACGAATCACGAAAAAGGTCAAAATAGATGTCACCAACATCGTGCCAGTATTCGCAATCCCATAGGCTGATGCCAGGTTTGATGCCGAGCCAAATCCGATCACCGCCCCAACCACAGCCGCCAACTGCAACCAATTCACAACCGGGATATAAATTTGTCCAATTTCTTTAGAAGACGTATGCACAATCTTCATACGCGGCAAAAAGCCCAATGAAATCGCCTGCTTAGTCATAGAAAATGCACCAGAAATCGTCGCCTGAGATGCAATCACCGCGGCCATTGTAGACAACACTACCAGCGGATAAATACTCCAATCACCTAATTGATTAAAGAAGGGATTTTCTACCGCGCTTGGATCTATCATCAGCAATGCACCTTGCCCCAAATAATTCAAACCCAAAGCCGGAAATACAATAAAGAACCAGGCGGTACGAATCGGCTTAGCACCAAAATGCCCCATATCTGCATACAAAGCTTCCGAACCAGTAAATGCCAATACAACTGCACCCAGAGCGATAAAAGCCGCCCAGCGATGCAAAAACAAGAACTCAAGCGCATAGATAGGATTAAAAGCCGCTAATATCTCAGGCATACGTAAAATATTGTACAAGCCCATCGCAGACAACACCGCGAACCACAGCACCATCACAGGGCCAAATAGCTTACCTATCGTCGCCGTACCACGTGACTGCACCGCGTATAGTCCAATCAAAATGATGAGAGTTAAAGGCACAACGAAGGGCTTAAGTGCGGGCGTCGCCACCTTGATGCCTTCAATCGCAGACAAGACTGTCATCGCAGGGGTCACAACCCCATCTCCATAAAAAAGAGAGGCGCCGACAACACCTAGTATCACCAGAGGGAAATGCAGTTTTGAGCTCTTACCCACCGACTCCAAAGTCAATGCAGCGAGCGCCATAATCCCACCTTCGCCGCGATTACTAGCCCGCAAAACCAAAGTCACGTATTTGAGGGAAACGATAATAATTAAACCCCAAACAATAAGAGAAACAATTCCGAGAATATTTTCAGGGTTTAAAGCAAGACCATGCTTATGATCAAAAACTTCTTGCATGGTATAGAGAGGACTAGTGCCGATATCGCCATAAACAATACCGATTGCAGCTAATGTCAATGCAGACAAGCTGCTCTTAGTGTGATCGTGAGCCAATTGCATTCCTTGTTATTATTGGTGCATTGCACAATAGACGAAGCTCAAATGAATTTCAAGACACATTTACTGAAAAAAGACAGCCTACACGCAAAATAATTTTTATGTAAGGCTATTAGACGAGTTGTCCAATTGCTTACAGGCAAGGAAACAGATGAGTACGGCAAATAGCTCAGGCAATCTCCGACGCACGAACAGCCCGACTCGCCGTCATGTAATGCCGCCAAAACAGTCTCCGTTTTCTGCCATCGTAAGGCACCAGACTGTTACGCCTACAGCTCTACCTCCCAAAAAAATCTGTCCATTCCATTTTCTTCCACAATGAACAGGCTTAATTTACGGCACCAGCTAAACTTTGATGTCTAATTGCCAAATTTTTGCAAGACTCTTCTTTTGATCCCAAGATTACAGTCTTTACCAAAGCCATATCCCATGCCTGATAGTACTGATCTCTTAAGAAATGTTGCCTAACTGCTTTCGCTTCTCTTGGATTGATTTTTAAACTCCATGAAACATCGTTCCCTGCACCAAAAATACAAGCTCCCATAGCTATTCGCTGATAACGAATAAACATCAATGCTTCAGCAATTGTTGGCTCAAATTGTTGTAAGTCTATGGAATCCGCTAAAGCTGCGTGATCATCAATATCTTTGCGTGAATTTATTCGCGCGAAATAGATGGCTAGATTTTCGTGCGCTGTCGATTCATCATCACTGTCGTACAACCGCGCATTTAGATTGTCGCGAACTTTTTTCGAATATATATCACTCAATCTTCTGAGATTTTCATTCCACGGCATTCGAACTAGGAGATTAAGTAATTGAAGTTGCGAAATACTTGAATACTTTGGAAATGAATTATGATTTTTTTCCTCTACGTCCTGAAACATTTTAAGGGCAACTCCACCATTCGACATCATGGCAACATATTCATTCTCTTTTTGATGAAGTATGTGATAAGCGAGTATTAAATCCAATTCAGTTCGATCCACAATCGCAAATGAAAAAGGTAAATACTTCAAAGCCTTGGCAATCAAAATATCCACATGCTTAGCCGTAATGTGCTGTTTCCCAGCGTCTATTAATCTATAACTACTAAAAGCAAATGCGCCATATGTAGTACATACGACTAGCACTAAGAAACTAAATTTCCGCAAAGAAGAAGGCGCCAATAGCCTATTACTTTTCAAGATTTTCAACGCATTTAACCTCACTCGACACCTCCAAAGTAAGCCGATCTAAGACCTAATTAGCTCAGTTTTACCAAAAGCAAAAAAGCCATCAAAAAAATGGCGTCAGTTTTATATTCCAATAATCTCAATGCCAGGCTACGCTTATGCGCGATCGACAGCTCTCGCAAATTGCTATCTTGGAGTGTCGCTTGATGTTGTTTGATGAAATCCTCATCACATAACAATAGTTGATGTTTAGTTGCAAGCAAAGGTGAAGCCCGCCCTTGCAAAACAAATTCTTTAAAAGCCAGCCGTGCAGAATTACGTTGCGATCCAAACTACCCTAGCAACCAATCGGTATCAAGTCATTCTGGTGCAATAATATCCGCGATCACAAAAGGATAATTACTCCAAAGCCACTCCTCGGCCAAGTTGACCATCTTCGTTCGTACCGGGTTAAGTACCTCACAACGCGATAACTGCCGTGCCGACGATTAAAGCGTTGCGTATACAAACCGTTTCACTGTCGCATCCGCGTCGACAAATTTCCTTCGACGGTCTCGACTAACAAGTGACAATGATTCGTCATCTGATAATATGCATGCACCACCCAGTTAAAGCGGTCACACACCGAAGCCAACGCCGCCGACCACGGACACCTATCCCCACGCAAGGTCACGTGATACATCGCACTAGAAAATTCGAATCGTAAAAGTCTCACCGCTTCAAAAAATTAAGGTAAATTTTGAGAAAAATGTATGAATGCTAGCTCCCGCCTTTCACTGTTTTCCTCGCCTTGATGCCCCCACGCTGATGGTCTTTAAACTATGACGAACATCTTATTCGCTTAACTGAATAACTGAACGGCAATAAGCTCTAACTACCTCATAAATAATTCACATTAATTCGATAATTGCTGCTTACGCCAAGTGGGCTCTTCATTTGCACGAAGATGTGGCCTGTGCCCGCTGGGCAATTTGCAACCGGCATTAAGGTTAAGGTATGCATTGTGCCCTGCTTGACTGGCAAAAATGGTGCTATAGCAAAAGGTGCCATAACACTGGCTTCAAAAATGGAACCCGTTACGGTTATTGGATCTTGTAAAGTTAACGTTGTGCCAGTCGGCATGACATAGCCGTTTCTGTCACTCACCGTCAAATCAAAAGTCTGCGGCACGCAATTTGCCGCTGAAAAATTCACGCTCGCAGGAACACCGGAAATATTACCGCTCGAAGCACTATTAATAAACCAGGCAGATGTACTCAAGGAGGAACTGCCATCGGTGGTAGTCGCTACTATGGTGACGACTGGCTTAGCAGGTGTCTGGCTGCGCCACACTACTTGGCACTGACCATTTTGCGTCAGGCATCGGGCATTATCTGAGCTTCCATTGTCACCAATGATTGCACCACTATCCGTCGTAAACACCACCGGTGTACCATTCGCTACTACGCCGCCATTCGCATCAGCTAGCATGACTGAAATCACGTTACGCGTGCCTCCAAAATCAAAACCTTCGACAACATAGTTTTCCACATGAATACCAAAATGGGTTTGTGTCGGCAATCCGGTGGTGACTGTCACAGTATCGGATATGGCACTGATCGGCATGCCATCCACTGTGCCTACGATCCGTAACGTTGTTGGTTTGCTGCCAGAATGCACCACGGCGGTCACCATACCGGCACCATCCGTGATGCCAGAAGTGGCAACTAGGCTCACAGTCTCAGTACTTTGAATTGAGAAATTAAGCTTGGTATTAGCGATACCAACATTAGAGCTATCAACTACCTGAAACTTTAATAAAGCGATTTCAGTACGTCCATTCCCACCCGCCCCTTGAATCACAATGGAGTTATTTGATGGTGTTGCCACGATAAAATTGACCGCTGCAGGGATGGCGGATGCCGGAGCCCCAACCTGAAAACTCGCCTTGGCGCTAATAGGCTGAGAACCCACAATAGTTGCTGTAGCAGTAATTGACCCCGCACCACTACCTACTCCGGGTTTTAAACTAATCTGCGCGACTCCATTCGCGTCTGTGAGCGCAGTTCCTGATGTCGGAAGCAAACTGGCGATGCCAGAATCCAGTGTATAAGTGACTACGACGTTCGCAGCTGGAACACCCAATTGATTCACTAAGCTGGCACGTGCACTCAAACTATTAGTCGCAGAAATCAGATTAGATGGAGCACCGTTCAGATCAAGCAAACTTAGCTGAATTTTCCCTTCTGGCGAATTGTTATTGGTGTTAGGACTAACCGCAAAAGTGGCTTTTGTGCTGATTGAGACATTGCCAGTCACGTTTGCTGTTGCAAACAAGGTGCCCGCCCCTGGCCCCGTTCCTGCCGCTAAATTAACAATTGCTACGCCCTCCGCATTTGTCAATGCTGTAGCACTTGCGGGTTGTAAACTGACAATCGCTGTATCAACACTAAAATAGACAACCACATTAGGTGCAGGTAATCCTTTGTTATTTAATACCGTGGCGCGTGCGACTAGGGTATTCGTCCCTGAAAGTACATTCGTCTTGATACCATCTTTGTCGCTCAAAGCTAGTTGAATTTGCCCGTCGGTTAAAACCACACCTGTACCAGCAATCACGGCAAATGGCACTTCTGCCTTCACGGACTCGGCGGCGTTGGCAAGCTTAGCCTGTACGGCCAAGGTAGTTGCACCGACCTGACTTCCTGCCGTTAGTGTTATCTGCGCCTGGCCTGCTGCATCGGTTAATGCCGTGCCGCTCGCGGGATTGAATGTGGCAAAAGAATTTCGCAGAGCAAAGCTCACGACCACATTAGGCGCGGGCTTACCGTCCGTACCCGTCACTACCACTTTCGCGACGAAATTTTTGCCAATCTCAAAACTATTCCCGCTGCCGCCGTCGGCTCTCACCAAATTCAAACTAATGGCACCATTCGGGAGTTGCGTAGTGTCATTTTGCACTGCTGGCACACCGACGCCACCACCTCCACACGCTGTCAACAAAATCAACTGTAAGAGCAAGCATAAACGGCGAATTATTTGACTCACAGGTATTTTCCTTTTTATTTATTTCCAAAGCGATCAGGACTATCACGATACAAGACTTTTCTATCTTGTTAGTACCGACGACCTATCTAGGATTGATTATTCTCGATAAGGGAATGTCTTCTATACACAAAGTATCACACAGGCAAGGCTGTTTAATCAACCATTCCTAGTCAGGCCATTAATACAATCGTACGAAGAAAATCAGAAGAAACATTGATAGAAAAATAGAGAATGGCGTCAAAGGAAAATAGCGTCAGTTTTAACTTTCCAATTTCGACTATTCAATACCGATTGCCATTGCAAACAACGATCAAAGCGATTCGCAATTTAATTACTTTTGATGCAATCAAGTACGGGGACACAAGTACGGGATCCAACTATCACATTTCAACATTTGCAAATGGTGTGATCCAAGTTTCACCTACGGCAATGACATCCTCCACAGGTTGGCACAAAACACCAGAGGACTGCCTTAGCAATCGACTGATGCCGGGATTCTAAACAGTCCTAAAATACAGACCTAAAAAATAGTCCTAAAAAGTAGTCCTAATAAATAGCTCGATTAAGCAGGCTAATAATCCACTTTTTTGATTTTGTTTTATTTCACTACCAATTCCTTATTCTGCGCATCCAACCAGGCTTTCAATGGCGCAAAATAATCCAGCATGGCAGTCGCATCCAATTTATCCTCTCCTGCAACAGCATTCAAGGCTTCGTTCCAAGGCCGGCTTGTACCCATTTCTAACATTGCTTGAAATTTCTTGCCGGCAGCCTTGTTTTCATAGATAGAACAACGATTTAGAGGACCACTATAACCCGCTTCACGACACAATGCACGATGCAATTGGAACTGCAAAATCGTCGCTAAGAAATAACGTGAATAAGGAGTATCAGATGCCACGTGATATTTGGCACCCGCATCAAAACCATCGCCATTGCTGGCTGCAGGGCGTTTTACGCCTTGATATTTTTCGCGCAACTCCCACCATACTTTATCGTAATCTTGAGGTTTCACTTGCCCACTATAGACTTTCCAACGCCATTGATCGACCAGATAGGCAAACGGCAAGAATGCGACTTTTTGTAGTGCTCTGTCCATCAATACGCCAATGTCTTGTGAGGCATCAGGAACTTCACTCAACAGCCCCAATTTATTCAAATAGTTGGGAGTGACGGACAAAGCCACCGTATCACCAATCGCTTCATGGAATCCGTCATTTGCACCACCTTTAAACAAGGAAGACTGCTTGCGATACGCCAGGTCGTAATAGATATGGCCAAGTTCGTGGTGTATCACCAGAAAATCTTCAGCTGTCTGGTTAATACACATTTTAATGCGCACATCCTGATCACCATCGACATCCCAAGCAGAAGCGTGACACACCACCTCCCTATCACGTGGCTTGGTCAATTGTGACCGCTGATAAAATGAAGCAGGTAAAGCTTCCATTCCTAACGAAGTGTAGAAGCCTTCGGCAAATTTGGTCATGCCTTTGGCATCGATATTTTTTTGTTTGAGCGTATCGGAAATATCTAGGTTCGCAGAAAGACCTTGTGGCTTCACTATAGGGTACAAATTTTCCCAGGATTGACTCCACATATTGCCAAACAAGTGAGCAGGAATTGGGCCTTCTGTCGGCACCTCATTTTTACCGTAAGCTTGCTGCAACTTCAAACGTACATACTGATGCAAGGAATCGTATAAAGGCTTCACTTGTTGCCATAAACGCTCAGTCTCCGCCGCAAAAGCATCTGCTGGCATATCGTATTGTGAACGCCATAAAGCACCAGTATCAGCAAAGCCCATTTCACGTGCGCCCTTGTTCGATACTTCAACATATTGTGCATAACTGTCTTTATAGCTGCTAGCTTGTTGGTGCCAGCCTAACCAAGCTTCTTTCATTTCAGCCGGATTACGACTCTTTGCAAGCACCGCTTCCAACTGACCGAGATTCATGCAACTGCTTTCATCCCCGGGCGTCTTGCAGAATTTACCTTTACCATAGGCACCGCTCATTTGCGCCGACAAACGTGTGTAATCTGCGCGGTCTTGATCATCGCTCAAGCTTAAACTCAGTTGCAGCAATTTCAGCTTTCGTTTGTTGTCGACCGACAAAGCTAAATCATTATAACGACGCGCCTGAATTGCAATTTCACCGACTGCCGCAAGCGCCACTTCATTCGCTTGAGCAGCAATTGTTTCAGTATCATCCGTGATATTCGTCTCATACACCCAGACTGCACGCTGTGCCGCAATGCCCAGCTTATCCAAACGCGCTTCAGCATCTTTTAAAAACTTTTCAGCTTCAGCAACACTAGGTACACTTCGTTTTGGTGCTACTGATATTGCTGACGCTGTTGATGCAAGCTTTGGTGTTACTTTCAATACCGTGTTCGGCGCGGCATTTAGCGACGTCGCCGTACTCAATATCACTAACATCGACAAAGCGGTCGCGATTTTTGTTTTATGGAACATATTTCCCTCTATTTCTTCTAGTTAGCTAGTTTGCGCAAAAAAGACCGGAGTTTACACCCTAATCATCAAATTGATAATCAATTTACTATCAAAGTCGTGATGACGCTACAACATTTATTTGTAAAGTGCGGGGTGGGGAATATTATGTAATTAGAAGGGCGAATGAATACGCGAGAGTTCAGTTACGCTGAACTACAAAACACATCAAATACTAGCAAAGACGCAAAAAAGAAAAATGCCCGCTTAATTTTCATTAAGCGGGCACCAATTCTTTGGCGGAGACGGTGTCTGCTTAAAAACAATCTATTCTAAGCCAATCAATATATAAATACAAATATAAATCAATGACTTAAATAAAATCCACTTCCAAACCAGTTCAACCAAAGCTATTAAGAACCAATAAATAATGGCATACTACATGGCATACTGAATCCTCAATGTTTTTCCTAATTACCCAATAATGGCTACATTACCTGACGTCAAAGCACGCACAATTACCCTAGAATCAGGCACTCTTCCTCATGGTGGAGTAACTGGATTAGCACTACACCCCTCCAACACAAAAGGGTCAGGAAAGTGGGTCTTACGATTCGTCAGCCCAATTACGCATAAGCGCCGCAATGCTGGATTGGGCAGCTACCCCGAAGTTAGTATTGCTCAAGCAGCAAGAGTTGCGTTAGACATGCGATCCAAAATAGAGCGAGGTATTGACCCGTTAGAAGAAAAAGAGAAAGAAGCTAAAGTATTAGAAGTTCCCACATTCCAAGAAGCATCTAAACTACTTCACGCTGAACTACTACCAAGCTGGAAAAACGATAAGCACGGACAACAATGGATCAATACCCTTGAACAGTACGTGTTTCCATTAATCGGAAAATTACTGCTCAATCAAATCCAACCAAGACATATTGCCGATACTTTACGGCCTATTTGGCTTGAAATTCCAGAAACAGCTGGTAGGATCAAGCAACGTATTCATTCTGTCATGGCTTGGGGTTGGGCGCATGAATATTGTCCATCAAATCCTGTAGATGTTGTACAGCACCTACTCCCACCACAACCTAGTAAATCAATACGAACAAAACATCAACCAGCTATGCCTTGGGCGGACATTCCTCAGTTCATTAACACTCATTTCAAAAACGGCAACAAGTATGACGTCACACGAACAATGCTAGAATTTTTAATACTGACCTCTGCGCGCTCAGGCGAAGTCAGGGGTATGACATGGCCAGAAGTTGACTTTACAGAAGCCGTCTGGATAGTGCCTGCAAAACGCATGAAAGCAAAATTACTTCACCGTGTACCTCTTTCAAAACGTGCCATTGAAATTTTGCGGTCACAACAAGGTTTGCATAAAGAACTTGTATTTCCATCACCTCGCAAACAAAAAGAACTATCCGACATGGTGCTTACCTCGTTTTTAAGGCGGGTGAAGGCAAAAAGCGACACCCCTGGTCGGGTCGCGACGGCGCATGGCTTTCGATCTAGCTTCCGTGATTGGTGCAGCGAAAATGGTCATTCTCGTGATCTAGCAGAACGCTCGTTGGCACACCAAGTAGAAAATAAAGTTGAGGCAGCTTATCATAGGACTGACCTACTAGAGCAGCGCCGTCCTCTAATGCAAACTTGGGCAGACTTTCTTCAAAACTAAACCGCCTAGGGGCATTATGTAAACATCGCGCAGCGATTTCCCCCGGAGCGGCTGTGCCTTTGACTTTGCGTGGCTCTTGCCTGACTCACGGCATAGCGCGGTTGTGAGCGACTTGGGAGCGAACTTTGTTTTATCTGATTAGGCTTTGCTGCTTATCGAAGCCGCGAACATCGATCACGGTTAGCGCTAGCTTGGCGTACGCCTTGCCCCGTGCGCCTATCCAATATTCTGCGCGGCTTGCAAGGCGTGTGACAAGCGGATTAATACGTTTAGCTTCTTCTTTATCTGCCGAGTAACTCAACGGCTGGAATGGTGCAATAGATGAAGCCCATTGCACCTTACAAATTGCTTACGCCTGCCCCTAAGGACCTATAAAGACAACAGTACATTCGCAACGTTCTAGGCGTTGCGATCGATCAAATTCAAGAGTAATCTTTTCTTTTCGTCCCGTTAAAGACCACATATCCTTTTTCTCAAGAGTAATTGAAACTTCGAGCCGCCCCGTAGTGCCGGGTTCATCAACATCGATCACGTCCATTCCATCGGCCCATACGACATACTTCATGTTTGCTTCTCGAATCTTCACCAAAACCGAGCTATAAGCTTCGCCAAGTAAGAAATTGTTCATGACACTCTTCGCTTCTGGATCGCACAAGAGCGAATCGTTGACATTTTTTCTGCTCATGACAAATCCTAAAATGACAATTCCACTTACTAGAAACAAACCGAAGAAAATGAATTTCTTCTTCATTTGTTCTCTCCTTTTTCAGATTCGGTACGAACCGGTAGTTTCGTTTGACTCCCGACAGCAGTGGCAGCTGGAACGGGTCGTGGCAAGCCTAAAGTAGTAATTGCCTGTGCCGCAAAAGCATTACTATTCTGACTTGTTGGAATATACGGGATATTTGAAGCGTTCACTTGATTACTAAAATTCGTCAAGATAGTCGCTGCCTCGGTCACGCTCATCTTTATATCACCCACATACTGCTGAAATTTTTGATCCCCGGCGTCGGCACGTTTAGCTGCGTCTCCTACATCAGCTCTAAGATTTCCATATCCAGCTTGTTTATTTCGATCGGCAGTTCCAGTAGCATCACTAGAAACCCGAGTTGAAGACGGGGAATCTTTAGCACTTGGAGAAGGGCCTGCCCGCACATAAAACGGTTTCGCGCCGTCTCCAACCACTTTTATGAACATGTGATAGCCAAAAGTAGTCTTTCCTTCTGCAAGCGGTGTAAAAACCAAAAAAACTTGCGTCGGCTCACGCCCATCTGGATCCATATACTTATACGGATTGTTAAGCGCGTAGGTGTATCGATTGAAACTAGCCCCTGTGTTGTAGTCAGTGAGCACAGGATCTGTACTCAAGAACCGCCCCGCGACAGGATCATAGTAGCGCTGCTGCATATACGTCAAACCGGTATCAGCATCATTGACATGACCCGTGAATCCTATCGTCGGTGTCGCCGTTCCAGCCACTGCCATCCCATACGGTTCATACCTTGTCCGACTACCTGCAATTAAATTCCCATTCGCATCACTCTTCGCAACAGGACTACCTAGTCCATCCGTGTGAATGTAGGTCACACCAGCTACTGGCGCTGCCACAGTTTTCATGATATCTGTGCGACTAGCTAGAATAGTGCCAGCTGCGTTGACAACTGTCCAAGTACAGGTCGAGTCTTTCCAAACCCAGTTTGGATCCGCCGTGCCGCTCGCGCTACCTGACACACTCAAACTGGCACTTCCCGCAAATCCACCGGCCGGTGAAACACAGCTATATTTGGTGGCAACCGCCGTTGGCTCGGTACTGCTCCACACGACAGTAAAGGGTTGACCAGCAATCATCGTGCTCGGTGTGCGCGTGATGGTCAGAGAGCCAGTCTGTGCGTGACTGCTCATGCCTAAACTCATGGTCAACAGCAGCACTAGTAGCTGTAACATCGTCAGGATAGATTTGATGGATCGCTTGGTCTTCAACACCATAGTTTGCTTCATCGTATTAGTTCTCTTCAATTCGTTGATCGGTGTGAAATTGATTGGCGCTCTCAATTTTTCACCTCAGCGATTTGATGACGATCTAAATAGATATAACTCGTCTTGCCTGGGTTGGTACCACCGGTCTTTTGTGTGAACAAGATTTGTCCTGCTGGCGTATAGACGCTCACTTGTGTACTGCCATCTGTATTCGTCGTTTTAACACGGTGTCCCAAGCCATCGTAACTGTAGGTCGCTTTGCCCGTCGCACTGGTGAGGCGATTGCCTTTGTCGAACGCGTAAACTTGTGTGCCACGTTGGATGATGTTGCCTTGCGTGTCGTAGCTGTACACGAAGTTAAAGTTGCTATCATTGCTGCTGATGCTACTCAGAAGGTTCGTTGTCGCATTGTAGGTGTGAATGTTGCTGCGACTACCGACACTGCTGATTCTGAGGTTGTCTAAACCGTCGTAGATGTAGTTGGCATTGCCAAAGTAACCTGTGGCGGTTTTTAGACGATCTAAATTGTCATACGTTAAGTTGCGCGTATTGAGTCCTTCTTGATCATCCCTGATGCTTTCCACATTGGCGTTTTTATCGTAGATATAGAAGTCATTCAGAATGCCTGCATCGATCGATTTTTTCGGTAGTCCACGGATGTATTGTTCCATGGTGTGCACGATGCCATTGCCGTAAGTGAAACCAGAAACCGCACCGTTCGGGTAGTACTTGACGTTGCTGGCGTAGCTGCCGATCTTACTCGCTTCCCCCAAGGCATTCGGTGCAAAGTCGACACTGGCGATTGCGCTTTGTGCCGGGTAAGTCAGCGTCGATAAACTACCATTGGCGTCATAGGTTCTGACGATGTTGTAGGTGCCACCTTCAAAACTGAGGCTTTCTTTTTCGAGTAAGCGGCGGTTTTTGTAGGTGCTGGTCCACGTAGGCGTACCTGCACTATTACTGGATACCGTCAATGGCAGTCCATCATTGGTATAGGTGCGGGTGATATTGGGACTGCCATCGGCATAGCTGGTGGTGAACAGACGATTCAAGCTGTCGTACGTAAAACTGACTTTCGCTGCTGCAATAGCCGCATTGGCTTGATCACAGGCGGTGGTACTCGGTGAGCTGATACCTGTAGCACGCCATGTGACATTATTGGCTGCATCGTAGCTTTGGATGGTGGCATTGACTTCGGGTTCAATGGTTTTACATAGTCGCTGGTTGCTGTCGTAGACGTAAGAACGGGTGGCGGTCACGGTGCCTGCTCCACCGTCATTGCCACTGCGGGTGATGCTCTTGGTTTTACCAAATACATCACGCGTGATTTGGACCGTGATGCCTTCTGGTGCTGTGATCTTCGTCGGGGCAGATTCTACTGGTTCGTCAAACGTCTGGAATTCCGTTATCGTTGAGTGCCCCCTCGGATTGGTCACTTGTTTGCCGAAACCAGGTAAGTACGCAGTCGACGTGGTGAGTACGCCTAGTTCACTATTGGCTTCCGACTTTGTCTCGCGTCCCAGTGCATCGTAGGTCGTGGTGACGCCATTGACGACGCTGGCAACCGACGCGATATTGCGTTGCGGATAGGATTGGAACAGCGTTTTACCGTTGTGATCAAACTTACTCAGAACAGACTTTTCTGTATTCGCTTGATCTGCTGTATCGTAGGTTGAGGTGAGTACCGGGCGCCATAAGGCATCCAAATAAGTAATGCTTTGCCCATTACCTGTGCTCACAGTTTGACGCCAGTGACCTGCAGCGATGCCTTTTTCAGCGGATGCCACTGGTACAAAACTAATGGTCGTGTTGTTCCAAGTAATACCAGCATCTGTTGGGTAGGTAATGCTACTTAGACGCCCCATAGCATCGTAGCCTAAGGTCGTTGTGGTGCCCGCGCCATTAGTTAAGGAAGTGACTAAGCCTATGTTATTGACGATGGCACTTTCAGTACTGTTATTGGCATAGGTGACTAGTTGGGGAATGCCGCGTTTGTAGTTGCCAAACGTTGTCGTTTGATTGAGGCCATCTTTCTTCGTTGCCAGGGTGCCATCGGTATTGTAGGTCCGTGTTTCTTGGAGTAAGCCAAAGCGGCTGACAGTGAGTAAATTGGCATTCACCGGGTCATAGGTATTGTCTTGCATCACCAATCCAGTGTCATCATTGGTCACCAGACGGAGTTGACCTACCACCGTTTTATTGGTGTTATTAAAATAAACGCTCGTTTCACTGCGGCTACCACTTGGACCACTCTTCGTGACCTTCGTTGGTCGAGCATAGTCGTCGAATTGTGTTGCTGTCCAAGTGAAGGTTTGCTCTTGCTGAGTCGTGCGCTTTTGATTCACGGGCGTATAGCGCGTATTGATTTCTTGATCACCCCGACTTTGATCGCTGTAACCGGCAGGATCAGGATGCGTCCCCACACTAGGATTGAGATATTGCGTCACTACAGACCGTAATATGCTACCGTTCTGGGCGATCGTTTCTTCCTTTTGTACCTTCCCTTCATTCTCCTTAAAACGGTTACCAAATGTGTAACGTATGATGTCCCCTTTGGGATCCGTCACCTTCACCGTTTTGGTATCTAGACAGTTACCCGTACAGTCATCCCAGTTACCACTCCAATCAACGTTTTCGACACCATAGTTATATGTCCACGTCAGTGCAGAGGGTAGCCCTGGCCCCGTGATGTCCTTTTTGATCAATGAATACGTGGCGAAATACTTGGGGTATTGCGCATAAGTCTCTCCCATTTCTCCACCTATTAACACCGGCATGCAACTACGCGTCACATGTGCGCGGCCATGGGTCGTTGGTTTAATCGTGAATGTCCCGACGGCACCACTTGGGTGGGTCATCGTGCCATTGAGCGGCAAATCTGTCAGTGCCGCGGCTGTTTCGCAATCAAGCGACCCTGTGCTTGGTACATTGTAAGAGGCCAGGGCATCTACGCCAGCCAGTTGCCATGCCCTGCCATCCGGTAAGCTCACCTGATTTAAGCCTGCCGATGCCGTATAGGTATAGGTCCAGGTGCGGACACCATCCGTCACCGTTTGAACGTTACTGGTACCAGGCACGTAGGTCAACTCAATTTGCCGATCATCGCTGGCAAGAATTTTTGTCAACTTCCATTTATCCGTCGTGTCATAGGTATATTTCACCCAATTGCCATAGCGATCTGTGACTTGTGTTGGTAAAATCCATACCTCGCTTCTGACCAGGGAGTTCGTCGATGGAACGACACTTAGCTCTGGGGCATTTTTTAACGTCATATTCGACGTGAGTGCTGGTTTCTTCACCGCAGCCGCAGCCGGGCCCGATGACCCCTTCGACAACTCGCTTGACAATCGGCTGACCAACCAGTCAAACCGATACTGCGTACCATCGGGCGAAATCGCCAAAAACCCTTCCCCATTTTCAATATTCTTACTACTAACGCTTTGTAGCGTAATACAACTAAATGACCATAAGTCCCGTGTCACGATCGGATAATTGCCATTGGTAGGAACATTATTATTGGGTCGGCCAGGCGATGCCGTGGTATTACGCTTGAGCATTTCCTGATCCCCGAGACCAGGGACATACAAAAAATTACCATGCCAGAATTCAGACGCATGCCACGCGGAAAATCCACCAACACCAGATGCACTGGACGGAGCCCCAAAATTTGTACATCGTTGATTACTCTTGTCCAGTTTTGCATTCCAGCCATCTTTATACGAAAAGACACCATGCAAGTGCGGTATCTCCAAATCCCACCGACCAAACAGACCACCAGGATGACTGGAACCTGCAACAAGTCGTCGCCCAACGGAGACGGGCAGACCATGATTCCCTTTTAAACTGAGATCGGTCTGTGTGAACTCCAAACTACCGTTGTACAAATTGGCTTTATCCCCAAATAGATCTGCTCCCAACGTAGCAAATGCATGCGGTGACTTAATTAACTTTTGTTGTTCCGCATAAATATTGGTAGCATTTTGTGCCTGTGTCGCTTGGGCTAAGGTCAGTACACTTAACGCACACAAAAAATTCGCTACCACTACTTTAAATTTTGGCCTTTCGGATAAATGCATGACGGGAGATTCCTTAATTTAATGGACGAATAAGATAGGGGAAATTAATTTAAAGTATTTATTTTAAAACGACACAAATGCATCTTGGCTAACTTCACGGCAGAATCGGAGTTTTGTTGTATTTAAAAATCAACAATGCAATTAATACAATGCCATAGCATTTACTTAAAAGCAAGGAATTATTTTGCAATTTAGACTACGAATAGCCACTCTTTATGCAGCAGCAGAATTGACGGGGATAATGAAGAACGCTCCCAAAACTGTCCGTCAGAGAGCTGATGGATAGCCAGCACACCAGCACATCGGCTCGGAATTTAAGCATGATGGCAACGCTGTCATGCTGATCTTGCTTACCACCTGACGACTGACAAGGCACAACAGTGTAGGAGAGTCAGACATAATGTCCGTTATGCATGAGATGCGATAGCGTAACGACTGGGCAATTTCGCATAGTGTGCATTATGTGAAATCGCGCAGCGATTTCCCCCGCAACGGCTGTGCCTTTGATCTTGACTTTGACATTGCGTGGCGCTTTTCTGACTGCCGACGCAGTGCGGTTGTGAACGACGAAGGAGCGAACTTTGTTTCATCTGACTAGGCTTTGCTGCTTGTCGAAGCCGCGAACTTCACGCACGATTAACGCTAGCTTGGCGCACGCCTTGCCCCGTGCGCCTGGTCAATCATTCTGCACGGCCTGCAAGGCGTGTGACAAGCGGATTGATGGTATTCCCAAAGCTTTATTTTATCTGGCGAAATTCATATTCAATATCACACCACTTTCAGAAACCAAGTAATGTACTTCATCGCCAAACTGATTACCACCACCCCGAACCGTTGGAGTTCCAATTGGGTCGCGAGGAAGAAAAACAATTTCGTAATTTTTATTCTTAGGAACAATGAAGACCCGATAATTCTTGAGTTTATATTTCATTTTTTTGAAATCTTTCAATGCAATTGAGACTGCATTCAGCTCCGATCCCGACAGCTCCACTGTTCCTTTAGGAAAAATTATATCTTTGTCGCCATTATACGTTTCAGCTGTGCAAACTGAGGCTGTAGTCACAAAAAAGAATAACACGAATATTAGATATTTATTCATTTAATCACCTTATCTTGTCCAGTAGAAGGATCAAATTCTCGTATTTTTCCACTTGGCGTGCCCAAGTACCCTTTATATTCTGAGTTATTTCCAGAATCATTCCAGATCCCTGCTTTATCTTTGTCCGAAAAATTATCAGAATCCCTATTATCTCGTTTCGGGTCAGCAGTAACCGTAACTTCGCCTGTTTTCTTATCTTTTATTGAATATTCACCATGTGTATGAAAGTCCCCAACAGCTTTTGCATCCTTGGGAACATTAACTGCACTTGGTTGAAAGCCACCCTCTGCATGCGTGACTGGCTTAGTTGCTTTATATGAACCGTCTTTGTCTTTGTAAATTTTCCCTCCATACTCTTTGTTTTCTTTTTTTGACTGCGGATTTATTGTCTTTATAACATCTATAGCAGCGGCCCTAGCTGTCTTGAAAGGATCACCTGCATCACGTCCATCAGGATCAATGTATTTGTATGGGTTATTTAATGCGTAGGTATATCTGTTAAAGCTCGCCGCAGTATTCACATCCGTTAGTACAGGATCAGTAGACAAGAACCTCCCTGCAACTGGGTCGTAATACCGCTGCTGCATATATGTCAAACCAGTATCAGCATCATTGACATGAACAGCGATTTCCCCCGCAGCGGCTGTGCCTTTGATCTTGACTTTGCGTGACGCTTTTCTGAATCACGGCAACGCGCGGTGGTGAGCGACTTTGGAGCGAATTTTGTTTCACCTGATTAGGCTTCGCTGTTCGTCGAAGCCGCGAACATCGAGCACGTTTAGCACTAGCTTGGCGCATGCCTTGCCCCTTGCGCCTATCCAATATTCTGCGCGGCTTGCAAGGCGTGTGACAAGCGGATTGATACTTCTTTATCTGCTGAGTAACTCAACGGCTGGAATGGTGCAATAGATAAACCCCATTGCACCTTACCAATTACGCCCGACCGAATTATCTTGCATACTCCATTTTTATTATCACACCATTTTTAGAAACAAAATAATGTAACTCATCACCCAATTCAGTGCCCCCTCCAAACGAAGACTTCTCTCCCGGCCGCAAATTTGGCAAGAATATGATTTCATATTGATCTTTCTGACGAATAATAAAAATTCGATAGTTCTTTAAATCAAATTTGCTTTTCCTAAAATCCTCTAATGCTACTGAAACCACATTCAATTCGACGCCGGAAAGTTCAATAGAATTTTTGATGGAATATCTAGCTTTTTCATTCGCATTAGCCGTAACTGGAAAAATAAATACTAAAGCGCAAACGAACCTGATAAGAATTTGTAATTGTGTAGTCATATAATTACTTCTCCGTTTGGGGCGAATAAATTACCGTGTCTGGTTTCCCTTTGGATGGATCATATTCAAATATTTTCCCACCTGGCGTTCCCAGATAACCTATGAAATTAGGGTTCTGCTGACGTATAAAAACCTTGTCATTATCTAAAAATTTATCACTACCAACGTTGTCTCGTTTCGGGTCGGCTGTAGCGGTAATTTTGCCCGTGTCTTTATCTTTTAACGAATATTCTCCATGTGTATGGTAACCGCCGATAATAGTCGTATTTTTAGGAGCAGGACTTTTGAACGGATCTGAATGTTGTGTAGTACCCGCTTTTGGTTCAGTCGCCTTAAAACTCCCGTCTTTATCTTTATAAATAAGGCCAGCGTGTTCGATATTTTTCGACTTAGAAGTAGGATTAATTGACTTGATAACATCTATAGCAGCGGCTCTAGCTGTCTTAAAAGGATCGCCAGCATCCCTCCCATCTGGATCAATGTATTTGTAGGGATTGTTCAATGCGTAGGTGTACCGATTAAAACTCGCCGCAGTATTCACATCCGTTAAGACAGGATCGGTGCTGAGGAACCTCCCTGCAACTGGGTCGTAATACCGCTGCTGCATATACGTCAAACCCGTATCGGCATCATTGACATGCCCCGTGAACCCTATCGTCGGTGTCGCCGTTCCAGCTACCGCCATCCCATACGGTTCATACCTCGTCCGACTAGTCGCAATTAAATTCCCGTTTGCATCACTTTTGGCAACAGGACTACCCAAGCCATCGGTGTGAATATAGGTCACACCGTTCACAGGCGCTGGCACCGTTTTCATGATGTCTGTCCGACTAGCCAGAATAGTGCCAGCTGCGTTGACAACTGTCCAAGTACAGGTCGAGTCTTTCCAAACCCAGTTTGGATCTGCCGTACCGTTCGAACTACCTGACACACTTAAACTGGCACTTCCCGCAAATCCACCAGCCGGTGAAACACAGCTATACTTGGTGGCAACCGCCGTTGGCTCGGTACTGCTCCACGTGATAGTAAAGGGCTGACCAGCAATCATCGTACTCGGTGTACGCGTGATGGTCAGAGAGCCCGTTTGTGCGTGACTGCTCAAGCCTAAACTCACGGTTAACAGCAGCACCAGAAGCTGTAACATCGTCAGGATAGATTTGATGGATCGCTTGGTCTTCATCAACATAGATTGCTTCATCGTATTAGTCCTCGTCAATTCGTTGATCGGTGTGAAATTGAATAGCGTTCTCAATTTTTCACCTCAGCACCGTGGCTCTTTTCTGACTCGCGGCATGGCGCGATGGTGATCGATTTTGGAGCGAATTTTGTTTAACCTGATTAGGTTCTGCTGCTGGTCGAAGCCGCGAACACCAATCACGGTTGGCGCTAGCTTGGTGCACTCCTTGCCCCGTGCGCCTGATCAACTATTCTGCACGGCTTGCAAGGCGTGTGACAAGCGGATTACTACGCTTAGCTTCTTCTTTATCTGCCGAGTAATTCAACGGCTGGAATGGTCCAATAGATAAAACCCATTGCACCTTACAACTTCCTTACGCGTTACGGACTTCAAATGTGGCATGTCAAGACCCGACCCCATGTTTTCTACGGACTTATAACATTACGATTGATGCTTCACTAGTCTATACAGAATTACTGGATAAATAAGAACTATATAAACGCCATTGCAGATAGTAAGCCACTCCAAGATAGTCAAAGTTGCCGTACCGGAAAAGTATGCAATACCATACATCCCTAAAAACAAAATATTGAATCTCATCCAAAAGGAGAAGCTTGCTTTGGCATAAGTACGAAACAAATGATTCATTTTCATTTTCATTTTTTATCCTTCGGCTGTTGTTCTACATTGGTTGAGTTCGAAGCAATATCCCCCACACGATTGGCAACTGCTTGTCCTGCAGGAGCAGCGTAACTCAATGGTTTCCCTGTACTTGAGGTTGTAGTACGAATACCTTCAATTATATTGGCAGCCCCGACTTTAGTTGCTGTCCCAGGGATCGCACTTGTTTGCGCAAGACTCGGAACTCCGGTTGCTGCACCTGCCAAACCAGAGGCTGCTCCACCTTTCCAAGTAGCACTCAATACGTCACTAGTGGAAGCCTTATTTCCGTCAACCGCTGCACTGACATGAGCTCCTACAGCACTTATAGCAGCCCCTGAAACAACGTTCGCCCCCACCATTCCCGTCGTTGTAACAGCCGTTGATGATATCGCACCCGCGCCACCAGATAATGCACCAGCACCAGCAGCAACAAGGACTTGCTTAACGTTCACACGGCTCCAATCACCACCAGAACGAACCAACTGAGCGGTCAAATTAATACCCCCACCAATAGCTGCCCCCCAAGCCATTGGTGCCAAAAAGACAAGCCACCCATCAGGATCGATATACTTGTATGGATTGTTTTCTGCATACACATATCGATTGAAATGAGCTGCCGAGTTCTCATCCGTTAACACAGGATCAGTAGACAAGAACCTCCCTGCAACTGGGTCGTAATACCGCTGCTGCATATACGTCAAACCCGTATCGGCATCATTGACATACCCCGTGAACCCAATCGTCGGAGTCGCCGTGCCAGCCACCGCCATGCCATACGGCTCATATCTTGTCCGACTAGTCGCAATTAAATTCCCGTTCGCATCACTCTTGGCTACCGGACTACCCAATCCATCCGTGTGAATGTAGCTCACACCAGCTACTGGCGCTGGCACCGTTTTCATGATGTCTGTGCGACTAGCCAGAGTAGTGCCAGCTGCGTTGACAACTGTCCAAGTACAGGTCGAGTCTTTCCAAACCCAGTTTGGATCTGCCGTACCACTCGCACTACCTGACACACTCAAACTGGCACTTCCCGCAAATCCACCAGCCGGTGAAACACAGCTATACTTGGTGGCAACCGCCGTTGGCTCGGTACTGCTCCACACGACAGTAAAGGGTTGACCAGCAATCATCGTGCTCGGTGTGCGAGTGATTGTCAGATTGCCCGTTTGTGCGTGACTGCTCATGCCTAAACACATGGTCAACAGCAGCACTAGTAGCTGTAACATCGTCAAGACAAATTTGATGGATCGCTTGGTCTTCATCAACATAGTTTGCTTCATCGTATTAGTCCTCGTCAATTCGTTAATCGGTGTGAAATTGATTGGCGTTCTCAATTTTTCACCTCAGCGATTTGATGACGATCTAAATAGATATAACTAGTCTTACCCGGATTAGTTCCCCCTGTTTTGTTGGTGAAGAGGATCTGCCCTGCCGGTGTATAGATGCTGATCTGCGTACTGCCATCCGCATTCGTGGTTTTGACTCGGTGTCCCAATCCATCGTAACTATAGGTCGCTTTGCCCGTTGCACTGGTGAGGCGATTGCCTTTGTCGAACGCGTAAACTTGTGTGCCACGTTGGATGATGTTGCCTTGCGTGTCGTAGCTGTAAGCAAAGTTAAAATTGCTGTCGCTGCTGCTGATGTTACTCAGAAGGTTCGTTGTCGCATTGTAGGTGTGAATGTTGCTGCGGCTGCCGACAGTGCTCGCTTTAAGATTGTCTAAGCTGTCGTAGGTATAGCTGGCATTGCCAAAGTAACCCGTCGCTGTTTTTAGGCGATCTACATTGTCATACGTTAAGTTGCGCGTATTGAGTCCTTCTTGCACGTCCGTGATGCTTTGTACGTTAGCATTGGCGTCGTACACGTAGGCGTGATTGCACCACCAAGTGAAGCACAGTGTAACGACTGGGCAATTTCACATAGCGGGCATTATGTGAACATCGCGCAGCGACTTCCCCCGCAACGGCTGTGCCTTTGACCTTGCTCTTGCGTGGCTGTTTTCTGACTCACGGCAACGCGCGGTGGTGAGCAACTTTGGAGCGAACTTTGTTTCATCTGATTGGGCTTTGCTGCGTGTCGGAGCCGCGAACTTCACGCACGAATAGCACTAGCTTGGCGCACGCCTTGCCCCGTGCGCCTAGTCAATTACTCTGCGCGGCCTGCAAGGCGTGTGACAAGCGGATTGATGCATTTGCTCTTCCTCAGGGTGGCACAAGAGCGGTGCCCATCCTTGGCTTTCCGAATCACTGAAAGTCAATTATTTTTTTGAATGCCAAACTATCCCATTTTTTATATTCTCGCAAACTTCCTCAAGCACTGGATTCGCTGCTTGAATCGATTCTGCTCCTGCGAAAAATATATAGTTAATCTCACTATACAAAATTTTCCACTTCACATCTTCCCCTCCAGACATAATACTCAAACCGCATTTACTTTCGTTGGTTTTCATATTTTTTTTCAAATAGGATAAAAATTCTTCCTTTATTTTTCCTCCAACCAATATCTGACTATTTTTTCCACCAGGGAGCTGAATTTCTTCCTTACCATTTGGTACCAATAAATAATAATCCGAAGGAAGCTTAATTTTCGTATCAAAAATTAACACATTAAATTCCTCAATTTTTTTTGGCTCCCGAGCAGAAAAGTAGAATGTAATTGCACTAGTTAATCCAATGAGTATTACTAGCTTCGTAAGCTTCAAGAATAATTTTGTTTGTAGAATAGATTGAAGACGTTTATACATAATATTCCTCTTGTGACTTGTTACTTAAAAGCGGTTTCTAATTTCTTATTTTATCGGCTTTTCCGCTGCTTCAATAGCTTTCTTGGCTATTTCCTCTGCACCCTTTTTCGTTGATGGATCGGGTACCCCTGCAGCCGAAAGAACCTTTTCAACTACCACCATTCCGCTCAGTGTATTTGCTTTTTCATCTGCATGATTTTGACGAATTTGCCCAAGAATATATGGAGCACCCGTCTTGGGGTCAGTGCTAGTCACGGTTTCCCCCTTTGATTTATCAGGTTGATTATTCGCCTCTGCATAAGCACGACGATCCTCGACCTTTTGCATTTCCTGGCTGATTTCGCTTGTTTTATTTACTACGTTTTCAATTTTCTTAACTGGACTGAGTACTTTATTAACTTCTTTAGTAGCTTCGGACGCTGGTTTATAAATTTTATCTTTCACGTAGTTGTAGGTTTTTTTACACCATTCACACGGATCCCTCCCATCAGGATCGATGTACTTGTAAGGATTATTCAACGCATAGGTGTACCGATTAAAACTAGCCCCCGTGTTGTAGTCAGTGAGTACCGGATCAGTAGACAAGAACCGCCCCGCGACCGGATCATAGTACCGCTGCTGCATATACGTCAAACCCGTATCCGCATCATTGACATGACCCGTGAACCCTATCGTCGGTGTCGCCGTTCCAGCCACTGCCATCCCGTAAGGCTCATACCTTGTCCGACTACCTGCAATTAAATTCCCATTCGCATCACTCTTGGCAACAGGACTACCCAATCCATCCGTATGAATGTAGGTCACACCAGCTACTGGCGCTGGCACCGTTTTCATGATGTCTGTGCGACTAGCCAGAATAGTGCCAGCTGCGTTGACAACTGTCCAAGTACAGGTCGAGTCTTTCCAAACCCAGTTTGGATCTGCCGTACCGTTCGAATTACCTGACACACTCAAACTGGCACTTCCCGCAAATCCACCGGCCGGTGAAACACAGCTATACTTGGTGGCAACCGCCGTTGGCTCGGTACTGCTCCACGTGATAGTAAAGGGCTGACCAGCAATCATCGTACTCGGTGTACGCGTGATGGTCAGAGAGCCCGTTTGTGCGTGACTGCTCAAGCCTAAACTCACGGTTAACAGCAGCACCAGAAGCTGTAACATCGTCAGGATAGATTTGATGGATCGCTTGGTCTTCATCAACATAGATTGCTTCATCGTATTAGTCCTCGTCAATTCGTTGATCGGTGTGAAATTGAATAGCGTTCTCAATTTTTCACCTCAGCGATTTGATGACGATCTAAATAGATATAACTCGTCTTGCCCGGATTAGTTCCCCCTGTTTTGTTGGTGAAGAGGATTTGCCCTGCGGGCGTATAGACGCTCACTTGTGTACTGCCATCCGTGTTCGTCGTTTTAACACGGTGTCCCAATCCATCGTAACTATACGTCGCTTTGCCCGTCGCACTGGTGAGGCGATTGCCTTTGTCGAACGCGTAAACTTGTGTGCCACGTTGGATGATGTTGCCTTGCGTGTCGTAGCTGTAAGCAAAGTTAAAATTGCTGTCGCTGCTGCTGATGTTACTCAGAAGGTTCGTTGTCGTATTGTAGGTGTGAATGTTGCTGCGACTACCGACACTGCTGATTTTGAGGTTATCTAAACTGTCGTAGGTGTAGCTGGCATTGCCAAAGTAACCCGTGGCTGTTTTTAAGCGATCTACATTGTCATACGTTAAATTGCGCGTATTGAGTCCTTCTTGTACGTCCGTGATGCTTTGGACGTTAGCATTGGCGTCGTACACGTAGGTGTCATTCAGAATGCCGACATCGCGAGATTGTTGTGGCAAACCTCGGGTGTTTTGCGCCAGGGTATGCACGATACCATTGCCGTAAGTGAAACCGGAAACCGCACCATTTGGATAATACTTGACGTTGCTGGCGTAGCTGCCGATTTTGCTCGCTTCTCCTAAGGCATTGGGGGCATAGTCCACACTGGCAATCGCGCTTTGTGTTGGGTAGTTGAGGTTAGTTAATGCTCCATTACTGTTGTAGACACGTCCTACGTTGTAGGTATTACCTTCGAAGCTTAAACTTTCGTTGGTGAGCAGGCGACGGTTGTTGTAGGTGCTGGTCCACGTAGGCGTACCTGCATTATTACTGGATACCGTCAATGGCAGTCCATCATTGGTATAGGTGCGGGTGATATTGGGGCTGCCATCGGCATAGCTGGTAGTGAGCAGACGGTTCAAGCTGTCGTACGTAAAACTGACTTTCGCTGCTGCAATAGCAGCATTGGCTTGATCACAGGCGGTGGTACTCGGTGAGCTGATACCTGTAGCACGCCATGTGACATTATTGGCGGCGTCGTAACTTTGAATGGTGGCATTGACTTCGGGTTCAATAGTTTTGCATAGGCGCTGGTTGGCGTCGTACACATAGCTGCGCGTGGCGCTCACGGTACCTGTGCTGCCGTCATTGCCACTACGAGTAATGCTGATGGTCTTGCCGAACAGGTCGCGGTTAATTTGTACTGTTACCCCTTCTGGTGCTGTAATTGTCGTCGGGGCGGTTTCTACTGGTTCGTCAAAGGCTTGGAAAGCCGTTGTGGTTGATTGGTTTCGAGGATTGGTGACGCGCTTGGTAAATCCACTCAAATAGCTTGTCGTGGTGGTGAGTAAGCCTAATTCACTATTAGCATCCGACTGTGTCTCGCGCCCCAGCGCATCATAGGTAGTAGTGACGCCATTAACAACTGTGGCAACGGAGGCGATGCTGCGTTGTGGATAGGATTGAAAGGTCGTTTTTCCGTTGTGATCAAATTTGCTTAAGACAGACTTTTCTGTATTCGCTTGATCTGCTGTATCGTAGGTTGAGGTTAATACAGGTCGCCATAAAGCATCTAAATAGGTGATGCTTTGTCCATTACCCGTACTGACGGTTTGACGCCAGTGACCTGCAGCGATTCCTTTTTCAGCGGATGCCACTGGAACAAAATTAATGATCGTGTTGTTCCAAGTAATACCAGCGTCTGTTGGGTAAGTGACGCTACTCAGGCGACCCATGGCATCGTAACCCAAGGTCGTTGTGGTGCCTGCACCATTGGTGAATGACGTGACTAAACCGATGTTATCAACGACGGCGCTTTCGCTTGTGCTGTTGGCATAGGTGACTAACTGCGGTATGCCGCGTTTGTAGTTACTCAGCGTCGTGGTTTGATTTAAACCATCTTTCTTCGTCGCCAGCGTTCCGTCGCCGTTATACGTCATCGTTTCTTGTAGCAATCCAAATCGACTTGTTGTTAACAGAGTCGATGTCGTCGTATCGTAAGTATTTTGTTGCATCACCAAACCTGAGCCATCATCGGTAGCACTCTTGATTTGACCTAAAA
Source organism: Affinundibacterium flavidum (assembly GCF_014284175.1). Taxonomy (GTDB): domain Bacteria; phylum Pseudomonadota; class Gammaproteobacteria; order Burkholderiales; family Burkholderiaceae_D; genus Undibacterium; species Undibacterium flavidum. Next base: position 32,410 of record NZ_JACOGA010000014.1, on the reverse strand, counting down.
TCCATTTGCTAGTCAGATTGTCTTCATAGACCGTGGTTTCATTACGCGTACCGCTTGGGCCAGTCTTGGTAACTTTTTTCTGCCGCGCAAAATTGTCAAACTGATTTGCTGTCCAGCTAAATGTTTGCCCTTGTTGCGTTGTCACTCTTTGGTCTAACGGCTGATAACGGGCACCAATTTCCGCATCCCCGCGATCTTGATCGCTATATCCTGCAGGGTTGGGGTATTCTCCGGTGGAATAGCTTCGATAACGATTCGTCACTGTACGTAATGCACTTGCCCCATTCCAGCCAGACTCGACTTTGAGTAATTGCCCTTCTGAGGCACGGAAGCGGTTACCGAAGGTGTAGCGTGTAACGTCGCCTTTCGGATCTGTGACTTTAACAACTTTGGTATCTAGGCAGCTGGCTCCTGTGCAATCACTCCAAGAGGCGTTCCAGTCCGTGTTTTCTGTACCGTAATTGTAGAGCCACGACATATTGGTCAGACCTGGTCCGCTGATCGTTTTGTTCACTAACGAGAAGGACGCGAAATATTTGGGTTTGACGGCGTAGGTTCCGAGAAAGTTAAAACCATCATAAAGATTACGGCAGTTTTTTTCTACAAATGAACGCCCATGCACTGTCGGTCGAATAGTGAACGTCCCCACTGCACCAGAGGGATGTGTCATGCTGCCTACCATGTCATAGATACTCAACGTGCCTTTATTTTCACAATCTGGCTCGGAAACATACGAAATGTCCGTATACGCCAGCGTGTCGATACCACCTAACTGCCATGCGGAGCTGTCAGGTAAGGTAACTTGAGTTAAAGCATCGCCACCACTATAGGTATAAGTCCAGGTACGGGTGCCATCTGACGCGGTTTGAATTTTCCTGGTTCCGGCTACATAGGTAAACGTCACTTGGCGTCCGTCGCTCGCAGAAATACTTAATAACTTCCATTTGTCAGTGGTGTCGTAGACATAATCAACATAATTACCAAAGCGGTCTGTCACCCTCGTTGGTAAAATCCATACCTCATCCCGATACAGGGTATTACCATCTGCTGAGACCGCTACGATTGGTGGCAGTGAATTCACGCCCGGCGTTTTTGCAGCCGTGCGGCCAAACGTGGCGGGCGCCGCATTGCTTTTTGTCAGATTAGCCATCGGCCGTGTCGCTAGCCAGTCAAACCGGTATTGTGTCCCCTCGGGAGAAATGGCGAGAAAGCCTTCCCCATTTTCGTTGGCCTTGGCACTGACACTTTGTAAATTAATACAGGAGAAAGCCCAAGCGTCTTTCGTCACGATGTTATAGGTTCCTCCAGTTGGAACATTATTATTCACCGTACCGTTAAGGGTATTCCGGCGCAGCATTTCCTGATCACCGACACCAGGTATGTAAATAAAATTTCCACCCCAGAATTCTTTCGCTGCCCAGTCAGACTGTAAATTCGCACCGCGAGATTCTCTCGGCGCACCGAAATTGGTGCTACAACGCTGATTAGTGATAGCAGGGCTCGCACTTCCTGTAATGCTTGTCCAGCTATCTGCTCTAGCAAATACACCATGCAAATGGGGAATTTCCATATCCCATCGACCAAACAGCCCTGAGGGGCCACTACGGCCTATCGTTAATCGACGACCAACTGACACTGGTAAAGCGCTATTCCCTTTCAAATTGAAATCTGTCTGTGTAAATTCCAGTCCACCGTTATAGAGATTGACCTTATCGCCAAATAAATCTGCACCTAATCTGGAAACGGCATTTGGTGCCTTAATTAATTTTGATTGCTCACTGTAAATAGAGGGCGTCTGTGCTGAAGCGACATTGGCAGACATCAATAATGCGGTCAACACTAAGGTCAATCCACTGCTTCTTTTGGTTGCTATATTGAATGGCGAGGTGAATACTGAATTAAATGAAAGGGGCATAAAAATTTATCCTTTAAATTACTTAATTTTGAATATTTAATGCGTAATTTTTTAATAATTACTTTATTAAAAAAACATTATCTCAATAATACAATTATAATCACCAATAACGCACACAAGTCCACATATATTTTTATATGTAAGATTTTCACTTGATGTTTTTATTAATTTGTGATCTTTGACAACTTGGAATATCTAACAATCGTTATCAGAAATTCTTTAATCCAATATGCTGAAGATTTTGTGCACCGTATGGTATTCAGGGCGAAAAATAAATTCAAAGATACGAAGCAGTGTTCACACCTTTTATATACCTTCAAAAAGTTGCGCCAAACACCCAATCACGATAAGAACGTTTGTCTGCAAATTGAATAAACTCATCGTCAAAGTTACCGACCTTGATGGGTTGTGCATTGGATAGACTGTGTACCCCAATAATGCCGGTGCCATCAGGGCTTTTGATCAGTCCCCATGTATTGTCATCATTGATTGGATCGATATAGATTTTACGGAGATGGCGTTTCTTTTGCGTGTAGCGTGGATCAAGTAACAAGTCTTCCAGGCTTTTGGGATAACGATTGGCGCCGACGGGCGTTGCGATAGCATAGCTAATGAAAGCGTTTTTATATTCGCGACCTATCTCTAATAACTCTTGTTCAGCAGATCGACGTTGCATAATAAAACCTAAATGGATCGCTGCTACTGTTGTGATGCCCATTAATGCCAATAGGATGAGTAGGCCAATATACGTAAATCCGCCTGACGCCAAGTTTGTTGAAATGCGTCGTGTCATCCGGCGTTTTGCCATAGGTGATTGGGTTTCAGAAATTGGCATACTCTTTTCCCAAATGCGATTTTCCGCTCGCACTGGTTTTTACATCGTAGATATTGCCCTTGTAACCTTCTTGAGGCGCAATGACGATGAATGCCTTTTCTGTGACAGGGTCAATGGGTAATTCGCGTAAATATTTTCTTTCGACGAGCTCATTGAGTGAATCAGGATAACGTCCTGTATCACCATAAAACTTACTGATGACATCTCGTGTTATTTGAAGATTCTCTGCCAGAACACGGTCTTTGGCCATATCAATACTCTGGAAATACTTGGGTAAGGAAATCGATAAGAGCAGCGCGATAACAGCGAGGACGACCAGCAGCTCAATAAGAGTAAAACCGCTTGATTCCCGGTGGCGATGTGCACCGTAATTGGCTTTATGCATTACCATTTTTTATAAGCTTGTCCATTTAAACTGACTTTCTCTGAAGTCGAATAGATATCATAAACATCCACACCGTCTCGAGGATTTTGCGTATCGCTGTCATAACTCCGGAGCCCCCAGGTCGCCTGCTCTGATTGTTCGTTATCAAGCATGGGGTCGGCAGGGATTTTTCGTAGAAAATATAATTTGTGATGCAGGGGATCGCGCTGATTGGGCACACCATTGACTAAAATGTCCAGCGACGTGGGATAGCCTGAAAGAAGCGGCGAATTCATTATTTTCCCATCATCATAAGCGCGTTTGTAGGCGTCAATGGCGGTGCGAATTTCACGCAGCGCTAGTCGCAGCTCTTTCTCTTTGATACGTTGGTTCGCCACTTGCATGACCGGGACGCTGAGCGTTGCCAGCACACTGAGAATAGCCAGTGTGACGAGCAATTCGATTAGCGTGAATCCCGATAGTTTTACGTGCTTCAAGGCTTGCATCACTTTACAGAAATAGTAGATGCAGACGGCAACATAAGGGTCGCCACTTCACCGCTTTGTTTAATGCCAGTAGCTGAAATTATCGCAATTTTCGCATCGCTTATTTTTGTTAAGGCACGTAATGCAATAGTGGTGTTGATGCCTGCAGGTTTGATCGGGCTTTCATTGCTGCCCGACATAAATACATTAATCTGGCCATCCTTCTCTGCGACAAATCTCATGGTGGGCTGTTTAAGATTGGCGTTTGGTGCACGTCCGTCTTTGACTTCCACAATCTCAAACTGTTGCGGATCGATTTTCACGGAAAAAACCAACTGACTAAAATGGTCTTTTGCTTGCATGGCGATGTGGGCGTTGAAAACCTCTCCCGGAGTGACTTCTGCTGGTGCATAAATCTGTAACGGGCTATTTTGTGGTGTCGTCGGTTTAGCTGCTTCGGCATTATTGGACGAGGTGCCTTGTCCTGAAACTGCTGGTAAAGGATTCTTTTCAGGTCGAACACGGAAATTGGTATCGGTACCGGAAGTAAATTCGGCTAATTTCGCTTCCGGTGCTTTGATGTTGCGTATCAGTCTTGGCGTAATCGATAAAACAATTTCTGTTTTTTCAGTATTGTCCGCGGTATTGCCGAATAAGCGACCAATGACCGGAAAATCACCCAGCCCTGGCACCTTATTACCTGTACTGCGATCTTCATTATTAATGAGCCCCGCTAAAATTTGTGTTTCCCCATCTTTTAACCTGAGCGAGGTTGCAGCGTTACGGGTACCTAATTGATAAGTGGTCGCTCCATTTTTTGTTTGTGATTGACTCACCACATTGCTCACCTCCAATTTCACACGTATACCGACATCGTTATCGAGGAAGACACGAGGTTCGACTTCTAGTTTTAATCCCACGTCGGTATAAGTAGTTGATTCCGATACAAAGGTTGCTGTCGATGTTGTCGTTACATTTGGCACGCGCTCACCAATTTGTATCGTTGCAGTTTCATGATTACGTGCCCGTATGCGAGGATTGGCTAATATCTTGACGTCAGAATCTTGCGCCTTGGCGTTAATATTGACAGTTGGTATCGAAACCCCCGTTGTTCGACTATTCACGTTGTTGGTCAAATCTCTTAAAGTGAGCGGATTACCCGTTCCCGACGTGAGTGGTGTAAGAGACAGACTATCGGGCCACTTGATGCCAAGCTCTTGCAAGCGTGTCCGTTTAATTTCTAAGACTTCCACTTCAAGCATCACTTCTGGTTCAGGAATGTCGTATACCGCAATGAGTTTTTCGGCGATTCTGATCACATCGGGGCTATCACGTAAAGTGATGCCATTGCGTTTTTCATCGACCACCATATCTTTGGATTTAGTAATCGTCTGTAAAATCGTAATGATTTCTTTGGCGTTGGCGTTGGTCAGGAAAAAAGTCTTGACGACCATTTCCTGATACTCCTTGAGTTTGGTCTGCGTGTTCGGGAAGATCAGTACCGTATTCGTATCGATGACTTGTTGCGTTAATTGATTTGTTAATAGTGTCGTGTGCAGCGCTGATTCGACCGTACTATTTTTTAAAAAAATCGATGTGCGCTGATCTAGCCTCACTTCCCGATCAAACACAAAGTTTAAACCAGAAGTGCGTGAAATCACCTCAAAGACTTGTGTCAGGTTGGCGTCTTTGAATTCGATGGAAATCGGCTTTCTGAAACTTTCTGCGAGTGTTGGTTCCGAGACAGGTAAAGTGGATGTCACTGTGATGGAATCGAGTAGGGCTTTGGCTTCTTGATGACTTGGCATCTCGATGAGGATGGTGCGCAATGCATTGAGTGCAGCTTCCCGGTTATTTTGCGTCGCTGCCTGTTTGGCATTATTCATCAATTCTTGGAAACGCATTTCTTGATCGAGGGTTTGAATACCTTCGATTGCCTTGGGATGGTCGTGTTCGATTTTTAGTATTTGATTATATTGATCGCGAGCACCATTAACATTCTTTGCACGAAGTCGTCTTTCTGCCTCGTCGAGCATGGATCGCAATGCGACATCCTTCGTTTGCAAATATTTGCTACGATATGCTGCGTCGCCAGGTGCTGCCTCCACCGCATCATTAAGCCTTTTAAGTCCTTGTTCAATCTGTCCTTTTTCAATCAGGCTAACGCCGTCACGGTAGGCCATCTGCGCAGCGCAGCCTGCCAATGATAACAAAGCAAGGGTCGAAACCAGATAACTTGAAATCCGAAGAGATGGAAGCGCCAAAGCCTGCGTATTCATTTTAAAAATGTGCATGAAAATACCGTGATTAATTTGTGTTGCTAATTGTGTGTGCCAATTGCGTTGCCTATAATGAGCGTTTGAATTTCATTCAAAGGCAGGTAAATTAACTCCATCGTTGGTGGTTGAATTTTCCCGACTTTGTAATTGGCATCAATGGATTGACCTTCTTTAACAACTAGTGTTTTTTCTTGACGCGCTAAAAAAATGTTCAATTGGCCATCAATAATCGCTTTTCCAATAAACCGGAAGTCCAATGGTGGAGCGACGGCCTGTGGCGGTGCAATGGTAATGACAACTGGCGAGACTGGTGGCGGTGCTGGAATCCAGTTGGCGGCTTTAAACAAGTCGACTATGGTCTCTTTATTTGTTTGGCTCGCTATCAATTGACTGCGTGGAATGAGGTGGGGCAGTGCCATTGATCCGTTGATCTGGTCTGTCTTTTTTGCAGAAGTCTCGTCGTTCGACATTTTGATGTCGCTTGTATTGATCACTTTATTGGCCACTTTATCGGGAAAACTGGGTGTGGCAATAGCCGAAGGATTTTCGGTGACGAATGCGAACCAAGCAGTGATGGCCGTGATCGCTAATAATATTTTTAGGCGTAGTGTCATCGTCAATCGCCTTGGCGTGATTTCGCAACCGCATGCGTATTGAGATATAAGGTGAATTTCAATTTTGCATCGAGTTGCGGTGATTGGATGCTGTCGCGTTTGAGATTGATTTCAACTAAGGACGCAAAAGGGACTGCTGCTAAAAATTGTTCACAAAATTGACGAATTGCTAAATAAGTTCCTTTGACCGGAAACGTAATATCGTAGGCAATAAGGTTCGTTGCGGGAATAGAGCGATAGCGAAAACTACTTTGGGAAAGCGAGATACCTGTATCACGCCCTATGGATTGTAAAATTTTCAGCGGTTCTTCCAGGTGCGATACGTAACCCAGACCTTCATAAAAAAAACGCTTTTGATCCGTGTCTGAAATGCTTGATTTCGCCGAAGTCGGTACAGAAATTGGATTGCTTAATCGCGCAATAGTGGATAGTTGTGCTTGTTGGCGCTCGTTAAATTGACGAGCAAAAACCAGATAAATAATGAGTATAACGACGAGTAAGGATAGCCCCGCGAGTATCACTGGGTTGATACGACGTATGCCTTGCATTAACTTGAATAAAGAGATAGAGGTCATCATTTAGACGTCCCCACCCAGGTCACTTCAAAAGAAAAGCGTGTTGGCTTATTCGGATCTAATTCATTGACCTCATACTTACTTAGCACGGGATTTTTAAAGAGTGTGGATTTGTTTAAACTGCCCAGGTAATCGAGCATTTGTTCGGTAGTTTTACTTTCTGCCTGAATCCGGATCAGGTTCTTTTGAGTATTGGGATCGATAGAGAGGACGTGGATTCCTGAGGTGCCCGTTTCAAGCGCATCAAAAAAATCGGTCCATGGCGTATTCAGCTCCGTGATGATAGTACTTAATGTTTTCTGTTCGTCTGTTGACATGACGGCGACTGGTGGCAGTACTTTTTGATTGCTAGTCGCTTTTTGTTTTTGCTCCAGCACTTGTATTTTTGCAGCGTTACTATTTAAGAGTTTCTGCATGTGCACCAATTTAACAATTAATAAACCGCAGACGAACAAGCTACCGACTAAGAAGAGCCAAGTCATGACATCGATTTTGCGAATGACATGGATCGCAGAGTTGGGCGTAAAATCAATCAACATCGCCTGTTGCGCGCGCTGCTTCATACACTTTGCTCCGTAAGAATGGGTGTTGTACAGATATCCCTGCCTTTAATATTTTTTTTCTTCAGCTTGCCAGATTGGATAATCGCTGGTTGTTTGCAATCAATCCATTGCGCTTCCATGGCACCACAAAGTACTACCGTTTCAGGCAAGGGCAAGTCAAAACTGAGTGCCTCTCTTTTCAGGATTTCGGTTAGGTTTTCAGTGGGGGTGTTCGTTTGTACTTGTCTGGCGATGACTCTGACTGACACCAATCCAGTGTGATCTAACATCCCCAAAACCAAATGTGTTCCTTCATTGAGCAATAACCATTGTCGCGCGCTTAAATGGTGGTGCAGGCAATTCCAGGCAAAAACGAATTGCGGCGTTATCGCATCAATTTGAAATGAAGAATGTTGCGCACACTGTTGGAGTTGTTGTAGCAGCTTCTTTGGTACGGCACAGGCCAAGAAGCGTTGATCGATCGACCAATGTCCCTGAATATCCCATTCTTTTAGATCATCTTTACCATATAGTTGTTGAAACCGGTGCGTCGCGGCATCGATACTATCCTGCAGATGACGCGCATTACTAAATGGTTGAACTAAAAAATAGCGTACCAGATCAGCACCAAGTACGATGCTGGTACCCCGCTTTTGCCAAGACGGTTGGGAAAACAATTGCTGTAAAAACGCATCGACTTCTGCATAAAATAGCTCACTCTGTGCACCTGCGTGATGGGTAAAGTAGTGAACGGCAACGTGCGACTTGGACGACTTGGCGTGTTGTTGTGCGGTGATGGTGGAACCCGTCAGTGTGATCGTGACGGAGCTTGGCCAAAACAAACGACTAATGGCATTCAACTGATTTTTTAAACCTCCATTAAACATGCAAAATCACCTTACGAATTTCCTCTAGAGTGGTTTCGCCTTGCATGACCAAGGACAGTGCCGTATCTCTCAGCGAGAGCGTACCATGGTGTGCGGCAGCATCCTTAATGTGGCGTATCGAACTTCGATTAATAATCAGTTCGCGAATTTCGTCATTCAGGATCAAGATTTCGGCGATAGCTTTACGCCCTTTAAAGCCCGTCCCCCGGCAATCTCCACAGCCTTCGCCCTTCATAAATTTAAATTCCGGTACCTGATCTGGCGTGAGTGCAGCGAGTCGAATTTCTTGTGTAGTAGGTGTATAAGGTTTTGCGCAGTGGGTGCAATTTTTACGTATCAGTCGTTGTGCCACAATCCCATTTAAGGAAGAGACAAACGCATACAGATCAATGCCCATATGGGTAAAACGACCAAATACATCAAACACACTATTCGCGTGTACCGTGGTAAAGACTAAATGACCGGTTAAGGCAGATTGCACCGCAATTTCAGCCGTATCTTTATCGCGTATCTCACCCACCATGATGATGTCGGGGTCATGCCGCAAAATCGACCGTAAGCCTTTAGCAAAGGTCAGGCCTTTTCTTTCATTCACGGGAATTTGTAAGATGCCGGGCAGTTGGTACTCCACTGGATCTTCAATCGTGATGATCTTTTCTTTACCGGTATGAATTTCTGTCAGCGCCGCGTACAAAGTGGTAGTTTTTCCTGAACCGGTGGGGCCAGTGACCAATAACATCCCATAGGCCTGGCTGGCGAGCTGCCGAATCTGTTCAAGCGATCTTTCACTAAATCCCAGTGATGGCAAATTTAGCGCGCCATGCGCCGCGATCATGGCACGTTTATCCAGGATACGAATCACAATGTCTTCGCCATGAATGCTGGGCATCACAGAAATGCGCAAATCAATTTCTCTGTCATTCATCATCACACTCAGACTGCCATCCTGCGGGATGCGTCGTTCTGCAATATCCAATTCGGCCAGTACTTTGATGCGTGAAATAACTTGTTCCGCTAAGTCAGTCCCTTCCATCGCAGTGATTTGATCCAGCACACCGTCAATGCGATATTTGACATTCAGACCAGTGCCGGTCGTTTCAATATGGATATCGGAGGCGCTGCTTTTTAAAGCATCGTATAAGGTGGAATTAACGAATTTAACTGCCGCATTATTTTCATTGGTGATCGCTGCGTAAGAGAGGTCAATCACCACCTCTTTTTTTACGCTACCGTGTTGTTGCACAATCTGCTCGACCGTACGTGCCTTGGCTTCCTGACGTGAAATATACGCCATGATGTCAGAATGCAGCGCAAAGCACAGCGTCACGGGCTCTAAAATTTTGGCGCGCAAGCCATCGATCACATCTGAATTGAAGGGATCAGGCAGTGCCGCTAACAGATGACCGCCTTCATCGCGCAATAGCAAGACTTGTCGTTGTATGAGTTGTTCTAAATTGAGTACGTCAAAGGCAGGTTGCAACTGCTCAATGTCGCTCATACTCAAATAGCGAAGATGCGCAATTGTGGCCACAGCAGGTGCTAATTCGCGTTGATCGTGGCCTGTGCTTTCAGCTAGTACTTCGGTGAAGGGAATACGCGTCTGGGCGACTTGTTTGCGCGCGAGGCGAATGTCTTCTTCCGTTAAGGCTGGCATGAGTTTAGTCACCGTCATCATTGAATGCTACCTGCCAGATCAAAAATCGGCATATACAGCAACACCACAATCGTGCCCACCAATAAGCCAATAAATGCCATCAGGCAGGGTTCGAAGGCTTTGCTAAATCGTTCCATCCAAATGGTGATTTCAGATTCATGATATTTCCCTGCTTCAACCAGCATCGTGCCCAGTTGTCCTGACTTCTCTCCCGTACGTAAAAGTCGTAAGGAAACCGGTGTGGTGAGTCCATGTGCATCGAAAGCGGTTGACATGGCATTACCTTGCAAGATCAGAGTCGAGGCCAGCGCCAGCTTGGGCCTAGTGAAGTCAGACAAGGATTCTCCAATGATATTCAGTGCTTCAGTGATGACAATGCCGCCTTCTAAGAGCATGCCTAAAGTGAGATACAAGCGCGAGAGTTCCATCAAATGGAGCTTGGCTTGAATCATCGGAATTTTTCGAATCAATTGGACGAGCGGGGCGGTGCCTGAGCGCAGGAATAAGACAAGTAAAGCGATCAGTAAGGCACATACGGTGACGAGCATCAGCTTGGTGTTCTGTGAAAAAAATTGACCCCAGCTGAGTAAGACTTGGGATAACCAGGGCAGTGCCCGTCCGCTACCTTTGTAGACTTCTGAAAATCGGGGAACCACATAGGTCATCAGAAATAAAACAACCACCGACCCAACCACTAATAAGATACCCGGATAAATGATGGCGTTAATAATCTTGCGACGCAAGGTATCGCCACGTTCTGTATAAGCAGCATAACGGCTTAAGGCATTTTGCAAATGACTGGTTTCTTCCGAGGCTTTGATAATCCCAATATATAGCTTCGGAAAATAGTGTGGTTGCTCGGCAAGCGCAACAGAGAAGCGCTTGCCATGACGAATCGCCGTAATCAATTTAGTGAGCATGGTCAGGCGCGGCGCATGCGTTTCTTTTTCGATTAAGGTTTCAAGCGCTTCAATTAATGATAATCCCGCTTGTAGCAATGCCAGTAATTCAGTATTAAAGCCATTGAGCAGCTCACGATTGTGGACATTTCGCCCTGTGGCGCTTGTCCATGCCAGAGAAAAACGTTCAGCGTGAATACGTAAAAGGGTATGTCCCTCGCGCTCGACTTGAGCACGGGCATCCACTTCATTTTCTGCATCGATGCAAAGTTCAATGACTTGATGCTGGCTGTTAATTGCCCTAGCGCTAAACTTCATTGTTAATGGCTAACTTGAAAAGGAGATGATTCACAATGTGGCCGCTGGATTTGTCATTAATTCGTAATGTCAGCAGCTTCACCTTCGCCACCTACTTGGCCATCTTTTCCATAAGAGAGAATGTCAAAATCTCTATTTTGGCCCGGTGATCGATAAGCATAGGCATTTCCCCAAGGATCAAGTGGGATCTGTTTTTTTAGGTAGGGGCCATTCCATTTATTCATGCCATTCGGTTGGACGAGCATGGCATTGAGGCCCTCTTCAGTGGTCGGAAAACGACCAACATCCAGGCGCAAGGTATCTAAAGCTTTGTCAAAGGCCTCGATCTGTGTTTTTGCGACAGCAATTTCAGATTTCCCTAACTGTGAAAAGTACTTTGGACCAACGTACGCAGCCAACATTCCGATAATGACGATGACGATCAATAATTCTAGCAAGGTAAAACCGTGTGCTTGTTTTTTTTGTTCTGAAGTTAAAGTCATGACACAGCAGGAAAGGGAATTAAAATTTAGTGCATGCAAAACGACGCACATAAAAAATCAGTATAAAGTGATAAGTAGTATTAAGTCAATTTAACCTGCTCCCAGGTAATGCCTCAGCTTAAATTTATTATTATTTACACATGCAATTTGCTGCATAAAAGGAAATGCATCTTAACCCACATATTGAACTTCGGCTGAATAACGCCGAATAGCGTGGTATTAGCATTCTGTGCCGCAAACCTTTGGTACGTATCGAATATCATCAGGTCAACTAAGAAATTGTGTTCAAGTGATAAAATGTTGGCAATAGCATAATTCTGCAATTTCCTTACCGTATCTGCCAGTCAGCTTTTTTTTGATTTATTACCTATATAGCAAGTGCAATCTTATTGGGTAAAGTTGGCTTTCTCATTTCTTATCAAATTTGTTTGTGAAGCACGTAAAGCGGCACAGGCACGCATGCATTAACTCTATGTAGATATAGAAACGTGTTTTGATTGTACGTGGCAAATGTCTTTATTTTATTCGCTAGGTAATTAAAATGCTGTTGGTTTATGAATAAACCAAACAAATAGCAATAGTGCAAAGAGAATAAATTCTCTTTGCACTTACGCCCTACCTCACCACTCAAAATTATTTCAAACATATATCACTACTTTGGATTGGCAATTGAAATTCAATTGCCGTTCTTGGTTTGCATCAAGCGCAAACCAATTACACAAAAAATTCACCAAGGATTTGATATGCAAAACACAAACGACTCACCTTCGTTCGACAACAACAATGAACCAATAAGCTGTCCTTGTTGCAAATCGCGACGACTCAAGAAACTCAATTACGGAAAAAGAACTGGTGGAACTATCGGCACCATTGCTGGTGCAGTTGCCGGTGGTGCCAGCTTGATTGGCGGTGCTGAACTTGGTGCCACAGTTGGCCTAGTATCAGGCCCCTTCGGAATCGTCATCGGCGGTTTTGCTGGAGCACTCATGGGTGCTCTATTAGGTGGTGCGACAGGTTGCTCAGTTGGGTCAAAATTAGGCGCCGTCATTGATGATCGCATACTCGACAACTTTCAATGCTTAGACTGCAAATACACGTTTAGCCAGTAATCGTTTTCGTCTTGTTTCTAACTTCTCTCCGCACGCCCTCCTCCGCACTATTCATTTCACTAATCAATCGCAAGCAATGTCAAGCAGTCTATTGGCAGCGGCATTCTTACGTCTAAATTTAAAGGATTTCAAATGGCACACCTCGTAGAATCTATGGCATACACCAACCAAACTCCTTGGCATGGCCTAGGGAATCAACTCCCCAAGAAACAATCAATTGAAGTTTGGGCGCAACAAGCCGGTATGGCTTTTGACATTAAAGAGTCACCGGTACGTTTCATGACCGAAAGCGCTGGCAGTCTTGGCGCGATTATGACTTTCCCAGAACAAAAAGTTCTTTATCGTTCCGATACCAAAGCAGCATTGTCGGTGGTCTCTAACAAATATCAAGTAGTTCAGCCACGCGAAATATTGGAATTCTATCGCGATCTCTCAGAGGTATCAGGTTTTGAACTGGAAACAGCTGGTGTGCTCAAAGCGGGACGTAAAGTGTGGGCATTGGCTAAGACAAATCAGACCGCTACACTCAAAGGCAATGACGTCGTCAATGCCTATCTTTTACTAGCCACGGCATGTGATGGCAGTTTGGCGACGACCGCACAATTTACGAGCATTCGGGTCGTTTGTAACAACACACTTGCTGTGGCGCTCAACAATAGCAGCAACGCCGTTAAGGTACCGCACAACACCAACTTTGATGCCCAAGCCGTGAAGCGTCAGCTCGGCATTTCTGTCACCTCTTGGGATGCGTTTATGTATCGAATGAAGACCTTGTCTGAACGTAAGGTGAAATCCCATGAAGCCATGAATTATTTCTTACGTGTATTCACTGATCCAAGCACGACTGCCACCGGGCTATCCAACGAACGTGCGATGAAAAAAGTGCAGGAGTTATATGACGGTCGAGGCAAAGGTGCTGAACTCGCCTCATCGAAAGACACTGCATTTGGTTTGCTCAACTCTGTCACCGAATATGTCGATCACGAAAAGCGTGCGCGAACAGTCGATCATCGTTTGGAATCGGCATGGTTTGGTCAGGGTGCATCACTCAAGCAAAAAGCCTTAGATCAAGCTTTATTGATGATTGCTTAATCGCTGAATCAATCGGTCTGTCGTTCTATAACAATTCGTGTCTTTCGGCATTATGGGCACAAGAAACTGAAAATGCCATTTACCTGCCCGGTCGAGTTAACGCTCACCGGGCTTTTTATTTCTTCCAACAAAGGGGACGCACATGCATATCGTTCAAAACGTAGAGACACCCAAATCGACTCGCCCTGCATTACGGCTAGTTAGAACCAGAGAATTGAGTCGCGATGAATGGCTAGAAGTTCGTAAGCGTGGAATTGGTAGTAGTGATGCAGGTACTGCCGTTGGACTTAACCCTTATCAATCACAATTGGAGTTATGGCTAATCAAGACTGGGCGAGATGGCAACTTACCCAAAGTCGATCCGAATGATGAGACAAGTCCCATGTATTGGGGCAGCCTATTGGAGCCTATCGTAGCAGCGCATTACACACGTCGCACAGGCAATCGCGTTCGTAAAATCAATTCAGTGTTACAGCATCCTGACGCTGATAAATCATGGATGCTGGCAAACATTGACCGTGAGGTGACGGGTGCCCATGACGTCCAGATTCTTGAGTGTAAGACTGCTGGCGAGTTTGGTGCACGACTATGGCGCGATGGCGTCCCTGAATACATAGTCTGCCAAGTCCAACACCAACTAGCGGTAACAGGAAAAGCGGCGGCAGATGTCTGCGTTTTGATTTGTGGTCAGGAGATACGGATTTATCGTATCGAGCGTGATGATGAGTTAATTGCGCGCTTAATTGCATTAGAACGGCAATTTTGGCATTACGTGGAAACAGATACTCCTCCACCTGCAGATGGTTCAGAGTCAGCAGAATTGGCATTGCGTTGCTTGTATCCACAAGACAGCGGTAACACTCTGAATTTGGTCGATGATACAAAAATGTCTGCCACCTTCGCTGATCTGGTCAACCTACGTGCTGACATTGCCAATCGTACTGAGTTGGAATCCTTACTCAAGCAACAGATACAGCAGCGTATGGGCGATGCGACTACTGCACTATTTGAAACTGGCAAGGTGAGTTGGAAACGCGCTAAGGATAGTCATGCAATCGATATGACGACACTGCTCTGCGATCAACCTGATCTGACGGAACGCTATCCACTCATTAAGCCTGGAAGTCGACGGTTTCTAATCACCTCCAATTGAATACTGCAAAACACACTACATTGGAATCACTTGTTAAACATCAGCCGCCCTCATGATTGAAGGCGGCTTTCTTTTTTTGGAGCACAACATGATTAAAGGACTTGCGATCACACCACCAATCTTAGGGCGTATATCAATTGGCAGTATCGTAGAAAAAAATGGTAAGCGCCTGCCAATCAAAGAAGACTTTTTTACGATTACGTCTCAAGTACAAGGCAAAGATGGTTGGATTAAACACCCAATCTATGATGAATTACAGAAAGCATCTGGCACAGATAAATTGCGCTCAATTCCAGTGCGTTTGCTATTTAATGAGCCGGACTTAAATCTACGTGCCGAGTACAGTATGTTTGATCGCCAAACTGGGCGGCCTTTATGCGTAGGGAATGGTGAAACCTGCCGTCGCTATACTGAAGGTGGCGTACAAAGCTTGCCCTGTCCATCGCCTGATTTATGCGAACTGGCGAAAGGCGGTGCTTGCAAGCCATTTGGACGACTCAATGTGCAGATTGGTGGCGAGGATGAGTTGGGGACATTTATCTTTAGAACCACCGGCTTTAACTCGATCCGCAGTCTGGTAGCAAGGCTTTCTTACTATCAGGCTATTTCGAATAATTTATTGGCATGCTTACCGCTGGAATTGCGCTTGCGCGGAAAAAGCACAACCATGAGTCATCGTTCGGCAATTTACTATGTTGACCTAACGGTTCGCGACGGCATGTCTTTAGAAGATGCAATTACCCAAGCAATTGCAACTGATTTAAAACGTCAGTCTGCGGGTTATAACCAAGTGGCACTAGATACTGCTGCACGTGCTGGTTTCAAGAATGGTGCATTTGAAGAAGATGCAGAAGAAATCGCTGCTGTCGTTGAAGAGTTTTTCCCAAACAACGAGATGGAGGAAAAGAAAATTCTGGGAACAGATGATTTAGCTACTTCAATTTTTCCTGAACCTAGAGACAGTTTACTAGATAAATTGGATCAAAAGCTAAAGAATCAATCTTCTCAAAAATCGAAGTTATTAATTGTCGAATAGGTGATTTAAACTTCGTCTCATAGCACTTCAGAGAAAAACTTCTCAATCACTTTTCTTTCTTTTATGTTCAATTTTTCCATCGCGCTCGCAATCTTACCTATCAATTGCGTCAATATCAGCCGTTGATCTTCATTTAAATTCGCCATTCTCTTTGCCAATGAGCGCGCATGATCCGTCACTTGTGGTGGATCAACTTGAAGAAAGTCGCAAATTTCACAATCCAAAAATTTAGCGAATTGCGCCAACCGCACGAGCGTTGGAGAAATAACGCCTGTTTCTATACGACTGACTGTCTCTTTTTCTAAATTCATGTATTCAGCCAATTGCGCTTGCGTGATACCTCTGCTTTTTCTTTGTGCAGCGATAAGTAATCCAACCTCACGAGCTATATCGTTCTCCGCGCTGCCACCGTTCTTTGCCATAACACAATCCGTCATTCGCAATAAACGCAAAGTGTCATATTTTTACGTCAACCATGGAATGGCGCAATACGTTATCATTTAAAATGACTTATTACATCATTTTAAAAATTATTTGATGGTTACCTTAGTTTGTAAATCTGCAAAATTTAACCCTTTAACCATTGGAGGAAAATCAAACTTCACCTCAAAAAGAAAACTTCAATTCAATTGATCAGTGCCATAACGAATGAAGTGAAATACAGACTGTCTCTGAAAAGAGAATTTCAATACCACACAAATCTTTAGGAACATCATGAACGTAAAAAATTTACTCATTAAAAATGCTTTAATATGCTTCGCTATCTTTAGCGCAATTACTCTCCTCGTAGTGTTCTCGTCCAAGGTGCATCTAGGCTTTTTCGGTAATGTCGCACTATTACTTTCAGGAGCTTTTTTCACAACAGTCGGTGTCGTTATTGGCGATGCTATCCGCCATTTCGTTATGCCTGATGCATTCATCTCAAGTAGTGCGACGGAAACTTTCAAAACAAAAATATTTTGGATGATTGGTCCGCAGGTAATTGGTTGGATTATCGGATATATAGCAGCCAATGGTTTCATGAAAAACGTCTTGGGTTATGCACTTTAACGCTAATCAATTTACAACAATTATCATGGAAAAAATAATCAAAACGCCGTAGCTTGCTACCTTAGTGGACGATAGTATTATTACCGAATACTTCGTGGCGCTAAAGTAACAAATCTAGCTATTGGGTATCAAAAGTATGGACGATTATCCCGAATTCGATAATCGTCCTTTCAATTTAAATTTGAGTACTAATTTTTTTTGCATTAAAACTGCATGAGAGGCAAGCAAGATGATGCAAATTAAAATTTATAATTTAAAAAAATAAAAATATTAACGATGTATAATTATTATTTAAGTAGTATTAATGATAATGGAAACTACTGGCATAAAAAACTTCTCTCGTAAAAAAATCGATAAATTAGTCGAAGAAAAGAAAAAAGATTTTGATTTCGTGAAATGGATTTCACTCATTATAACGATGTCGGGAATTTTGTTTTGGATGGCTGGAACTGCCTACGAATCGGGATATTGGCACCTACTCGGCGCAGATGGATCGTTCATCCCACGAACATTCCAAAGAACTGCACTAAGTGGCTTTATTGGTCCATTTGAAGTATGGCTCTATGGTGCGGTGATTTTGCTTGGATATGCGCTACTGCTATTTTTTGCAGTACTAATTTCTTCTTCCATCCACCGCCCCAAAGTGCTTCCGAAAATTTTCATTCAAATCGAAAGCTGGTTTGATAAGAAAAAAACTGTCGATGCGGCCACACTTAAGTTTCCAATTATCTTGATTACCATTTTTATGGCAATTATCGTTGCTATTATTCCTTGTCTTGTTATCGTCGGCCTTGCATACAAGGAAGGTGCAACACAAATGAATCAGGAAATTTGCAATGCACGAACAGTTAAAGAGTTTGCAACTAGCATTAATCTTTTTGACGGAACAAAAGTTCAAGGCAAATTTATAGGTAGATCGGAAAAACTCAGTGTTCTTCTAAACAACAAAGCAATTTCTGTCATTACTATCAGTGACAAACCTCAAGTGATTGACACGACAAACGTTCTTGAGGTTTTGTGTAAAAGGAAAAAATGAAGCGATTATTTAGATAGTCGTCTATCAAATACGATTATTGAAGCCATTTAAATCCTCATATCACTTATGTCCGAATAACGCGGTCACAAAATAGCGAACTTTAAATTCTCACTAGCTTCTATTTTTAGGAAATAAATCCATGGTCAACGTTTTAGCAATTTCGGAATCAGACGATTTCAAATACGATCCAAGCAATTTACTCGATGCGCTAATTAAAATACTGTGCATCAAAAATGATGCCGCGCTTTCCCGTGTTTTAGAAGTTGCACCGCCAGTCATCAGTAAAATACGCCACAAAAATTTACCTATTGGACCTAATTTACTCATCAGGATGCATGAGGAATCTGGCCTAAGCATTCGAGAGATTCGGGCTTTGATGGGAGATCGTAGAAAGAAGTTCTAGATTGCAGATCAATCGACGTAACCTGGCGATAAGTTGAGTCATTTAACTTTTAAGTGAGTTTCAATGCGGTGCCCACTATACAGGTCGGCCGATTCAATCTCCCGCATTTGTTAAGATTGAACGAAAAATTGAAATCAGGCTTTCATTGAGCTGTCGCAAATCAAAGAAGTGGCAAACATCTATGCCAGGCGGTCTGCGATTTTGACGTTTTTGTCTGACGTCATTGCAACTGTGCGTATGAATATTACGATTGACGATAAACCTTGTTTACCAAAAAAACACTTTTAATCAAGTCAAACGAATATCAATTATATTCGTTTCGATTTGATCTAACAGTCATCTGGTCTAAAATGCTGAATTGTCAGGCCGCACCAAAATTGTTAGGCAAAACGGTAGAATTTATTCTGCACGACCGTACGATCTATATTTCCCACTACGACCATCAATAATAAACTGAAAATGTAAATCTTTTTCAAACAAGTAATATATTCCGCTTAAAAGGTTTTGTGTCTTTTCAGGTTCGTCTTTGCAAAGAATTCCAATACCACCCTTTCGTTCCTCTACGATGCCTTTCGCGCAGTCGAAATACTCACTTTGATTTTTGGTAATTTGCTCCACCCAATATTGACCGATCTTTTCAACCGAGATGCAATCATCAGTAACTTCAATAGTTGAAACAAAAAAAACACAATGAAAATAGAACCCTTTTAACGGTGAATATTCTAGTTTCCAAATATATCCAACGATAGATTCAAACAATTTATTGTGACGCCAATTCCTAAAGAACTTTCCCAGGTAAGACTGGGCTTGCTTCAAGACTGGCTTTGATTGACTGCCGATCTCTGACGCAAATAGATCAATACGAAATACTCTGACTGTGTCATGTGTCGCCAATATTTTTTTCACATAAGTCTCAGTACTCCTAAAGTTATTCGCCACTTTCCTCGTTCGTGCATAAAACAATGATCGAAATTCTTCTCCCTTTAACTCAGTACGAACTATTTCCACAAAATCGATGAAAAATTCAAAGTAATTATCAATGTTTTCACGATAGGGCTTTTGATCATGGACTGTCGAAAAACGATTAGCCTGAAGCTTAATCAGTCTAAAAAATAACTCAACTTGTTCGCTATAGTGAAAAGTCCTGTCATCAATTTTTCGAAGTGCAAACAAAAGCAGCTCATGCAACGAAATACTTAATTTGTTTGAATCGTATTTCAGCGGATATCCATCACGTTGAATTTTAATGAATCCAGGATCACTACACTGCGCGACATTTAAGACAAACTGATGAATCGAACAAATTACATTTAGATCACAATTTTTAGAAGGTTCATCTCGAAGTGCCCAAATACCGTCAACATCTGACAACCAAGAAAAAAGATCTTTTTCAATAGTTGAATAGATAGTCGAAGGTGTTTGAAATTTATTCGCACTTGATGATTTTTTTTTGACCATAACTAAAATATGTTTTCCTTTTCACAGCACTACCGACGATCCAATAATAGCGATACCTCAACACACCTATCACTCAAGAAGATATTTTTCGTGGTCGCCCTAGCTTAACATCACGCTTCTTGGGAAATAACATTTTACGAATCATTTTGCGATAGGGGTCAACTGGAGATTTCACCGACTGACGCTCTTTGCAGATATAGTGAACAACGATGCTCAGCAAATTTTCCCGAAGTCCCTTATCTGACCAATGTATTAAACCAAGTCCACAATTGCCTAAACGTTGGAAGTTCTTAATTTGGTCATTGCAATTCCAATAGACACCCTTCCCCATTGTTATCACATTCTTCCAATATTCACCGATCTGCTGTGTATGAAAAATATGACTAGCGCCTCTACGTTCAGATCCATTAAAGAAAAAAATAGCATGGATATGCATTCCTTTTTCCACACCATATTCAACCTTAAAGATATAGCCTGCCATATCATCAAAAATCGCATTATTTGTCATGTTCATGGTCAGATGATCCAAATCATTCAAAACACCAGTAAGACTTGAAAAGCTCGAATACGCCTTGGTATATGCTAGATCAACACGCAAAACAATTAAGCGATCATTGTTGCCAAACAAGGCATCTACGTAGTCACAGCAGGTTTTAAACCGTTCTCCTATTGCTCTCTTGGTCTGTGCTCTTAAGTAGCGATAGCGCTCTGAGCTTCCCGTCTCCACTAGCAGATCAACAAAACGCAAATAGTCTTTCCAATTTATTTCTGTTATCGAAACACGATATAACGATGGATTGCCATATTGATTGGCGTTGACTGAAGAGATCCCGCTCATCCAGCCTATCTGCGCACAGCATTCAATAAAGAGGTTAATACTATTGGTATATTGATACTGTACTGGCAATAACCCTATCGCATTAAGATAAGCACCCATTAAACAATAGTGATCATGAAAACTGATTGGCCTCTGATTATATAAAGATTCACAGTGCAATTCAGGTATTGAACGCTCATGCAATTTTCCACTTACGATTTCAGAAACAAAACATTCGAGACTCTTGATAGCGTCTGCTGGACTAAGTGATGCATGTTGCGCAATGTGGCTTGACCAGATTGGGTTAGCTTGACCAGCGTAAATCGATGACTGATTTAGCATCGGACTAGTCAATTGATTAGTTTGATTTGTGTTCATTAATTTTCCTTATTGCAAAATTATCCATGTCATTTCAAAGCAGACAAAGTGATTCCTCATCAAAGGCTAAGATGCGTTGATAGGAGATGCATTTAATTGATTTATTAAACAGAGATTGACACATACTGATACTTATATTAATAACTTATAATCTATTAAATTAAATAATATATTATTCCGTAAAGCATGTGATCTACATTCTCAAGGGAGAAGTACCAATATAGAAATAGAATGGCTTTATTGACAGCATTTACGACTCCAAAGCGTATATGGAGATGGCACATTACTACGTGTTGCAGCAATCCCTACCAGCAACAGAATAATTAGTTGTTATCAGCTCGTGCAACAACTCTCGACTCCATCCAAGCACTGATTTCACTAGCGAGCCATGCCACACTTCCCTTTCCAGTTGCAGATAAGGAAATCGATTTAGGAAAGCTAGGATCAAAATACTTTGATGATGGATTCAAACGATTGTAGACGCTACTACGTTTTAGACCAGTTATCTCTTCAAGTTCAGGAAGACGTAAAAACTTATTTTGTATAGATGGATTCATTTATTGACCTCTTAAGCGATTTAATTAACGAGTGCAGAGACGATGTTATTTCTGCACACAATAGCCCAAGGCAATAATTTTTTACTTACCTACTTCTGTAGATATTCGCTCCAAAACGCCTAAATTAAAATAGTGCAGATACCTATACTATCTAAAATTGGTCATTCAGAATTAGTTTACTAGATCAATAATTATCGCAGTACAATCTATAATAACCAATGAAATAATTCTCAAATAGTCTCTACGAATACTTCTTATTAGCATTAACTACGTACATAAATATTTTTAATAATTTACCAATAAAAAACCAATAAATTAATTAGTTTTTTATTGGAAAATAAAAAAAAATTTAGTGCAAATATTAGATTAAAATTAGATTTTTTATAGAGTTTTATAAGAATTTTATTGATATCTTATTGGAATAAAACCAATCAATAAATATCAATAAAAATATTTATTTTAATATTTTTTAGATTGTTATTTTAAGATGAAAAAAGAGCAAATTAATGATGAAGCCAAATTCCTCGAAATTGTCGATTCAGGAAAACCAAAAACTAGCCTAGGCAATGGACTTTATTTTTTGAAAACAAAGTTAAATGACCAGTTCTTTGAATTTCGAAAAACCATCGAAGGCCAAGAAATTACTAAGTTAATTGGAAAATACCCATCAATGCCGCTTAGAGAAGCAAGGGTAGAAGCTGATAAGCTTTTAGCTGAGGTAGGGGCCAGTAAAACCGAAAAGGATGATCGTGAATTTAGTGCAAAAATAAAAAAAATTTATTCAAGCATTAAAGCAATTAATCCTCGCAAAGAAAAGGAAAAAATACCTTGCTTTAGAGACATTGATGATGCGAACGAATTCATCAATGCATTAAACAGCAAAGTCCCATTCAAGGTCATTCGGGACGAACGGACTCCATCACTCCCCAATGGAATAGAAACTGAGATTTACGCAGCTATTTGGCTTCTTTTACTTACGCCTTTAAGCATTGAAGACTTTATTTCTGCGAATTGGGATAATGTGCGCCCAAGCAGGTTCAACAACACAGCGACTTGTCTCTGGACACTCTCATCACAAGACAACAAAATTCGCTACCTAACATTACCCAACAAAGCTTCGATAGCAGTTGAGTACTTAAACGACAACTTCTCAGGTCGTTTTACTGGAAAAGTCTTCCCACATCTAAGCACTTGCACGGAAAAGGAGATAAACACTAAATTGATTGCGACAATAAAAGAAATTTGGCCGCAATACAAAATTGACCCAACACAGTTCCGCCATTTTTTTATACATATAGCCAGCGAATATAGTGCCTTTAAGCCAGAGTTCATCAAGTCATATGCTCTGACAAACAACTTCCACAATTTATGTCACGTTTCACAACATGCACTCGCAGATTGGTGGGACTACCAACTCATTAATAACAACTGCGCATTCGAGTCCGTCTATGGCACTCTAGGTAGACTTTGAAGAAAACTGCACAGGAATATTGACAATCCAATGCCATCCATCTTGAGCCAAGCATAAATGGCATACTAGATGGCATACCACCGGAAGCAGAAAAAGAAAAAGCCCTTGAAAATCAAGGGCTTAATCAGTATTACTGGCGGAGACGGTGAGATTCGAACTCACGATCCAGGTTACCCCAGATGCTTCCTTAGCAGGGAAGTGCCTTCGGCCACTCGGCCACGTCTCCACACTTTCACAACGCGTTGCTTACGCAAGGCATTGCGAACAAGACCGTGATCATAGCGGGTAGTTCATCTTTGGTCAACTACCTGCCATGAAAATAATACTATGCAGCTTCCAAACCAAATGCTTTATGCAAAGCACGTACTGCCAATTCCATATATTTTTCATCAATCAAAACAGAAATTTTGATTTCAGAAGTGGAAATCATTTGGATATTAATGCCTTCATCCGACAGCGTACGGAACATCTGCGAAGCAATACCTACATGGCTACGCATGCCAACACCGACCACGGATACTTTTGACACCTTGGAATCACCAATGATATTGCCGGCACCAATATGCTCCTTGACACTCGCATTCAGTACATCCATGGCCTTGTTGTAGTCACCACGTGGTACAGTAAATGTGAAATCTGTCTTACCATCGACTGATTGATTTTGAATAATCATATCGACTTCAATATTCGCGTCAGCGATAGGGCCAAGAATTTGATATGCAATACCTGGCTTGTCTGGTACACCAAACACAGTGAGTTTTGCTTCGTCGCGATTAAATGCGATGCCAGTAATAGTGGCTTGTTCCATATTTGTATCTTCCTCAAACGAAATCAGGGTGCCGGAAATAATTTCTTCGGCTAAAGGCATTAATGGGTCCGTCAACGATGACAATACGCG
This sequence comes from Affinundibacterium flavidum, assembly GCF_014284175.1. Lineage (GTDB taxonomy): Bacteria > Pseudomonadota > Gammaproteobacteria > Burkholderiales > Burkholderiaceae_D > Undibacterium > Undibacterium flavidum. The sequence goes on along the minus strand of NZ_JACOGA010000014.1, from coordinate 8,103 downwards.
GGTCGGCATGCGGTAATTGCCAGCGAATTCCACAGAACGTATCTGCAAAACTTTGGAGCCCAGCGATGCCATTTCCAACATCTCTTCAAAAGTCACGGTATTCAACTTGCGCGCTTCAGACACAACCCGGGGATCGGTCGTATATACACCATCAACGTCGGTGTATATCAAACATTCTTGCGCCTTCAATGCTGCAGCAATCGCTACCGCAGAAGTATCCGAACCACCGCGACCTAAAGTAGTGATATTTCCCAGCTCATCAACACCTTGGAAGCCGGTAATAATGACGATCTTACCCTCAGCCAGATCTGCCTTCACTTTCGCATCGTCGATCGAAGCGATACGCGCTTTTGTATGAGAAGAATCCGTCTTAATCGGCACTTGCCAACCAGCATAAGAGACCGCTTGCTTGCCTAAAGCTTGCAAAGCAATCGCTAACAAACCAACTGATACTTGCTCGCCCGTGGAGGCAATCATATCAAGCTCACGCGGATCTGGGTCGACCATGATTTCTTTAGCCAAGCCAATAATTCGATTCGTTTCGCCTGACATTGCAGACGGCACAACTACGATTTGATAACCTGCATCATGCCATTTGGCGACGCGCTTAGCGACGTTCTTGATGCGATCCGTAGACCCCATCGAAGTACCGCCGTATTTGTGGACAATTAAAGCCATAACATTTCAAAAAGAGTGACGAAAAAGGGAGTAAAGCGAGAAAAAGAACGCATGACTTTACATGCTGCTCTGCAAAATAACAAGGCGCACATGCCTGTTTTTTAGGCGCAAGAAGTCTAGGGAAAGTAGAAACAAAGGAAAATCTTAGAAAAACCGATGAAAACTTGCAATGGTTCTGTAAGAAAAGACAGGTTGCAAGAACTGGAAAAATCAAAGCTACTAAACAACAAGATCAAAGCATTGGTGAAATTTAATGACAATTGAATGACAGTAGCCCGATTTTATACTCACTCCATAATAAAACGAATATCAAACAAATTAAATTTCGATGCGATATTTATCAGCAGCCGAACTTCATTTCGAAGTGCATTCAATCGAAAAAAAGAAATTCACACATAACCAAAACAAATATCGATATAAGGAAAGAATCGCTGGCGTGCATCTTTAATAGTGTTTATGTGCTGCATCAATAAAAGCGGAGAAAGACACGATTGCCCTTCCCCTGCTTTCACGCACACAAATAGCTCAAATAAAAAGCTTCTTCCAGGCATCGTGACCCAATGCGCGCAGCGTCTGCATATTTTTTTCGTAAATCTGCTCTGCCTCAGGAAAAGCTTCAACGGCCTTATCAATACTCTCTTCGCGCAGCAAATGCAGCGTAGGAAATGGCGAACGATTCGTATAATTGTCGATATCGTCCGGTGCGGCATCTTCAAATTGATATTGCGGATGGAAACTCGCCACTTGCAAAATTCCGTCTAAATCCAACTCTTCCAAAGTCGCATCCGCTACCTCCAAGAAATCGTTATAGTCGAGAAACTCTTGCATCACGAAAGGATGAATCAGCAGCGTAGTATCGATTTTTTCTGGATTTGCTTCTGCCAACACTTCCAATTCCGCCATCAAATCTTTGATTAACTCTTCTGCGGTTGTCGCATGGCTGACGAAGTAGCGGATTTGATCTTTAATATGCACGCCTTTTGCAAACGGGCAAAGATTTAAGCCTATGACGGCTTTCTCTAACCACAACTTCGTTTGTGCGATGACTGCGTCATCTTTAATTTGTACATCGACCATCTGCTTACTCCTAAATTACTACCAAAACTATTAAAGTTACTAAATTTAAAACTGCAAAGTCTTGACGCCATCTTCAGTGCCGAGCAGACAAACATTCGCGCCTTGCGCAGCAAATAATCCAACAGTCACTACGCCAACGATATTATTAATCTGCGCCTCTAAAGCAATCGGATCAGCGATTTGCAGTCCATGAATATCGACAATAATATTGCCGTTATCAGTCAATAAGGCTGCCCCGTCTTTCATACGTAATTTGGCATCACCACCAATCGCATTCAATGCACGTATCACGGATTGACGCGCCATAGGAATGACTTCGACTGGCAAAGGGAACTTACCTAGTAAATTAACCAACTTAGATCCGTCGGCGATACAAACAAAGGATTTCGCCACCGATGCAACGATTTTTTCACGCGTCAAGGCAGCGCCGCCGCCCTTGATCATTGCACCACTTGCTGTGATCTCGTCAGCACCATCGATATAGACCGACATAGAACTAACATCATTCAAATCATATACCGCAATACCATGACCACGTAGGCGACTTGCCGTTGCTTCCGAGGACGCGACTGCGCCTTTGATTTTGTGCTTAATTTTCGCCAATTCATCGATAAAAAAATTCGCGGTTGAACCTGTGCCAACACCAATAATTTCATCTTCAACTACGTAAGCAATCGCGGCTTGCGCGACTGCGAGTTTTAATTCATCTTGTGTCATAGTTATCACATAAAAGAAAATAATCAGAATGGCGTCATTGTAAACGATGGGGGCTTGTAAAACATAGGTATCTACACAAGCCGGAGCGGAACTAAAAGTCCCCTCCCTTTCAAGGGGAGGGCTAGGGTGGGGATGGGTTATAGTGACGCAACCTGCAATTTCTATAGCCGGGCTAAATCCGAGCCAGCCATAACAACCTATCAGACCCGCAGTGGCGCTTCGTCCATCAATGCAATTTGTTCACGCATTTCTAAAATCCTATCCTGCCAGTAGCGCTGCGTATTAAACCAAGGAAACGCTTGCTTAAAAGCAGGATCACCCCAACGCTGTGCCAGCCACGCTGAATAATGTAATAAGCGCAAGCTACGCAAGGCTTCGATCAAATGCAGTTCAGCGGGATTAAAGCTATGAAAATCTTCGTAGCCCATCAAAATATCGCATAGCTGCGCCTGCATTTCTTGGCGCGAACCAGATAACAGCATCCATAAATCCTGCATAGCTGGCCCCATGCGACTATCATCAAAATCCACAAAATGGGGCCCCGTATGCGCTCCCAGATGTGCTCCAACTTCGGTCCACAATACATTTCCCATATGGCAGTCGCCATGCAAGCGTAAGCTTTGCACCTCACCAGCTTGCTGATACGCATTACGAACTGCGTCCAACATCATACGTGCGGTGGCCTCATAGGCATTCAAAATATCCGAGGGAATAAAGTCATGCTGAAGAAGATACTCTAACGATGCATCACCATAGGTCTGTTGGTTTATCTTCGGCCGATGTTGATAAGATTCCCGCGCACCTACCGCATGAATTCGCCCTAAAAAACGCCCTATCCACTCTAGAGTACCAGCACGGTCTAATTCAGGAGCGCGTCCGCCTTGCCTTGCAAATACCGCAAACCGAAAACCCGAAAATTCACGCAAACTATTGCCATTCGCATCGAGTAAAGCAGGCACAACAGGTATCTCTGCCGCCTCAAGCTCCGTCACAAATTGATGTTCTTCTTTAATCTGCGCATCGCTCCAACGCAATGGTCGATAAAATTTCACGACCAAGGGTGATGCATCGTCCATCCCTAATTGATAAACCCGATTTTCATAGCTATTCAAAGCCAATAGTCGTCCATCGCAATGAAAGCCCTGCGCGTGCATGGCATCAAATACGCAATCAGGACTTAAGTTTGAAAAATCAACAGGATTTGACTGGCGATCCGAGTCATCCTCTGACTGGTTTTCAATGTAGTTTTCAGGCAAATGATCGCCGGGGATTAGAATATTTGAGCTCATAGCCCGCATTGTACGTGCTTTCTCACCACGAACGAGGAACAAAGCGCTACACTTCCGTTATTAAAATCAGCGTTAAGATCGGCGTACAAAATACGCAGCGATTACATCCGAAAACCACCTTTAAACGAGCAAGCATCATGCATCTGGATGAACCCCTCAGCGACAAAGAGTTTAACGAACTCGATAAATTTTTGATGTCAGACGCCGTTGGCGATGACGGCATGACCATGGACGCCCTGCACGGCTATCTGACGGCGATTGCACTTGGACCTGAAGTGATTGCCATGACTGAATGGCTACCTCTGGTGTGGGGACTGCCCGATGATGGAGAACCGAAATTTAAGAATCCCAAAGAAATGCAGCGGATCACGAATTTGATCGCTCGCTTCATGAATGAGATTCAAATCACCTTCGAAGTTGCACCTCAAGAATTCGAGCCCTTATTTTGCGTGATGGAAGAAAACGGCAAAGAATTAATCGATGGCGAAACTTGGGCTTGGGGCTTTTGGGAAGGTATGCAATTGCGCGCAGAAGCTTGGGAGGCCGCATGGGAATCACCGACTATTGCACCATTGCTAGAACCAATTTACCTGCTAGGTGCAGAAGAGATTGAAGAGGAAGAAACAAAGCTAGTGGATACGCCAGAAAAGTGCCATCAATTAGCATTAAAATTAGAAGCCTCAATTGGGGAGATTCGACGCTTTTGGGCGCCATTGCGTAAATCTGGCGTCGCCACTGTGAAACGCGATGCACCGAAAGTCGGCAGAAACGACCCCTGCCCTTGCGGTAGCGGCAAGAAATACAAAGTGTGTTGCGGTGCAGAGCCGACCATACATTAACTGAATCACCTTAACCACTACACGAAAACGCCAGAAGTCTCTGGCGTTTTTTATTACCAGCCTCCACAGCACGCAAAAGCGTTTTTCAGTTTGAGGAAATCTTCTATAGGAAGGAACATGACTGTTAAGCTAGAATGCAAAAGCAGAGCAATATCAAATGATATTAAAAATCACACTTAAGTTTCCAGCACTTCCACCCCTTTCCAGCATCAGGAGATCTTATGAGCCTCGTCGACCAATTTAATCAAGCTCAGGCTGATTCCAAAAATTTACCGGAACGTCCTGACAATATGACTTTATTGAAGATTTATGCCCTCTTCAAACAAGCTAGCACAGGCGATGCCAGCGGCGAACGTCCGGGCATGACCGACTTCGTTGCGCGTGCCAAGTTTGATGCTTGGGCAGAATTAAAAGGCACATCAAAAGACGCGGCGATGCAGGAATATATTGATTTGATCGAATCTTTAAAAGACTAAAAATTTTTAAGATTCATTAAGTGAAAAAAAGCAGGCGCCACGCTGTCAATGAGCAGAAATGTTGGCGCCTGTTTCATTTTGGCTGTACGACATTACATTTCAAGTACATCACGGTTGAGTAAGTCTGGCGGCACCTCGCCACGTACGGCCGCAATCACATTCGTGATCGCGCGATTGACCATCGCCCTGCGGGTTCGCTCTGATGCGCTAGCGATATGCGGTGTTAACACGACATTTTTCAAGTCTAAGAAATCAGGGTGAAAACGTGGCTCATTTTCAAAAACGTCCAATCCGGCGCCTGCAATTTGTCGATTTCGCAAAGCAGCAATTAAAGCGACATCATCCACAATCCCACCACGTGCAATGTTGATTAAAGTCGCGCTAGGCTTCATTTGAGCAAGCTCCGCGGCGGCAATACTATGATGCGATTCGGGCGAATAAGGTAAAGCCAAAATCAAATGATCAGATTCACGTAATAAGCTTTCTTTATCGACATAACGCGCATGATGCGCGACCGTTTCTTGTTCGGCGCTAAGTCGACTTCGATTGTGATAAATCACGTCCATACCGAAACCGGCAGCACGGCGTGCAATTGCTTGACCGATGCGTCCCATCCCTAAAATCCCCAGACGAGATCCGTGGATATCCGCACCAACGAAAAAATCGACGCCCCACTTTTGCCACTCTCCATTGCGCAAAAAATGCTCTGCTTCAGTCACCCTGCGTGCAGTTGCCATCATTAAAGCCCAGGCGAAATCTGCAGTGGTTTCATTCAACACATCGGGCGCATTAGTCGCCATTACCTGATGCTGCGTACAGGCCTGTAAGTCAAAATTGTCATAACCAACCGCAATCGTGGAAATAATTTTCAATTCCGGCAGCTTTGCCAGCAAGTCTTGATTAATCTTGGCGCTTGAGGTGCAGATCATGCCAAACTTGCCTTGCAAGCGCTCAGTTAGCTCGTCGGGAGAAAAGATGCGGTCTTCTTGATTTAGCTCAAGTTCAAAATAGTCATTCAAGCGAGCCAGCGCATCTGGAAACATTGCACGGGCAACCAATAGTGTTGGCTTAGTAGGATTCATAGATTTTTGCAGCAAAAAGGCAGAAATTAAGAGATAAAGCGATTATACGGTAGCCAACAGCACTCGCCCTACATCACTTTCAAGATGTAGAAAGCACATCGTCAGATGGAAGCGATTGCCAGAAACTACATTTACTTATGCTAATTTTATCTAAGCCGCAATTGTGAGTTGGGACGATTTGCCTTAAAATACAAGGCTTTGCAGCTACAGCGACATTTCTGGTAGCGCTTCACCCCGATTTTTTTATTGATAGGCCTGTTATGACCCACGTTGTGACCGAATCCTGCATCCGCTGCCGTTACACTGACTGCGTTGATGTTTGCCCAGTGGACTGCTTCCGTGCAGGTCCAAATTTTCTCGTGATTGACCCAGATGAATGTATCGATTGCGCAGTCTGCGTTGCCGAATGCCCAGTCAATGCGATTTATGCCGAAGAAGACGTGCCACAAGATCAAATGCCGTTCATCAAAATCAATGCTGATTTGATTCGTAGCTGGCCATCGATCACCAAAACGACGACGCCGTTAGCGGACGCTGATGATTGGAAAGATGTGAAAGACAAATTGCAATATCTCGAACGTTAATCTAATTTATTTCGATTACTCGAATTTTGCATGACCTGCACAGCGGTTCCTATGAACCGATTTGCCCAATTTTTTAAAGAATATAGAGTCGTATGGACAACAAACAAAACTCAGTAACTGCAGGAGCATCAGGCGTGATTGAGGCCGATGCCGTCATCATTGGCGCCGGTCCAGTTGGTCTGTTCCAGGTCTTTGAACTCGGCTTGCTCGAAATCAAAGCACACGTGATTGATTCTCTGCCAGTCGTTGGCGGTCAATGCGTGGAATTGTATCCAGACAAACCTATCTACGATATTCCTGCGGTGCCTGTGTGTACAGGTCAAGAATTGACAGACAATTTGCTCAAGCAAATTGAGCCGTTTGAACCGACCTTTCACTTAAATCAAGAAGTCACATTGGTTCAACGTCGTACTGATGGTCGCTTTGATCTCGAAACATCTTTGGGAACAAAATTCATTACCAAAACGATTTTCATCGCAGCTGGTGTTGGCTCATTCCAGCCACGCACTTTAAAAGTGGAAGGCATTGAGGCATTTGAAGGTTCACAAGTTTTCTATCGTGTCAAAGATCCTAGCCGTTTTGAAGGCCGTAATCTGGTGATCTGTGGTGGTGGTGACTCTGCCTTGGATTGGGCTTTGGCATTGGCAGGTAAAGCAGAATCCGTCATCGTATTGCACCGTCGTGATGACTTCCGCGCTGCACCAGCATCTGTCGCCAAAATGAAAGAAATGTGCGACAACTACGAAATGCAATTGATCATCGGTCAAGTCACAGGTATAGAAACCAAAGACGACAAATTATCTGAGATCAAAGTGACAGGCGCAGATGGCGTAACGCGTCGCTTGCCGCTGGATGATTTGTTGGTGTTCTTCGGATTGTCACCAAAACTCGGCCCTATCGCTGATTGGGGTCTAGAGATCGAACGCAAACAATTGAAAGTCATGGACACTGAGAAGTTTGAAACCAACGTACCGGGCATTTTCGCGGTTGGTGATATCAATACTTATCCAGGCAAGAAAAAATTGATTTTGTCAGGTTTCCACGAAGCGGCATTAGCTGCATTTGGCGCGGCGCCGTATATTTTCCCTGAAAAGAAAATCCACATGCAATACACGACGACCTCACCAAAATTGCACAAAATCCTGGGTGTCGAATCACCAGTATTTGATTAGGCAAATTCGTAAGCAACTTCTTAAGCAAGTTCGGTTATCAATAAAAAAAGCGCAGAGATTACTGAACTGAACCCCAATAGTTGGACACCAACTATTGGGGTTTTTTAATGACTAAAAATACAGATGAATTCAAATACCAAGTAGTGCAAGAGTACTTGGATGGGCCGCTGGGATACAGTGGATTGGGCG
>NZ_JACOGA010000013.1:152819-164066 GCF_014284175.1 Affinundibacterium flavidum | reverse complement strand
TCGTGCCTATGCCCAGATTGTCAGATATCGTCGCATTCGTTGGAGTGACCAAATTGACGTTGAAGTTCTCGGACAATTCGAACACGCTGTCATTACTGATATTGACCGTGATCGTTTGGGTGGTGACACCAGGATTGAACGTTAAAGTACCGCTTGCTGCTGTGTAGTCACTACCTGCAGTGGCGGTGCCATTGCTGGTGTTGTAACCGACAGAAACTGTTTGACCAGAGGCTGCGGACAAGGTGACTGTGAAGGTCGCTGTGCCGGCTGCTTCGTTGACGGTGACGTCGTTGATTGACAGGCTTGGTGTACCGTCATTGTCGGTAATCGTCGCGGTACCCGCTGCGGAGGCATTGGTGGTCGTGCCTGCTGTGCGGGTGACTGTTAAATCAAAGGTTTCAGTCACTTCATTGATCAGATCATCGGTGATCGGTGTCCGTACCAACACACTCGTGCTACCTGCCGCAATCGTTGCGGTCGTCGCATTGCCCCACGTTGCGCCACCATCGGTGGACACTTGCAGATTAGTCGCTGTGGCGCTGCCGTAATCGGTACCACTGCCCGTTGCTGTACCGCCGCCTAAGGCGAGGCTGACACTTGTGGCTGTGGTGCTGGCATTGCTTAAGCTCACCGTGAATTGCGCAAAGCCGCCGCTTTCTGCGACCGTCACGTTACTGACGCTCAGCGTTGGGGTGTCGTTGTCACTACCACCCGTGCCGGTGCCATCATCTTTGATCGTGCCTATGCCCAGATTGTCAGATATCGTCGCATTCGTTGGAGTGACCAAATTGACGTTGAAGTTCTCGGACAATTCGAACACGCTGTCATTACTGATATTGACCGTGATCGTTTGGGTGGTGACGCCAGGATTGAAGGTTAAGGTACCGCTTGCTGCTGTGTAGTCACTGCCGGCAGTGGCCGTGCCATTGCTGGTGTTGTAACCGACAGAAACTGTTTGACCAGAGGCTGCGGACAAGGTGACTGTGAAAGTCGCTGTGCCGGCTGCTTCGTTGACGGTGACGTCGTTGATTGACAGGCTTGGGGTTGCATCGTTATCGGTGATGGAGCTACTTGCAACGTTCACAGATCCAATTGCCACACTCTCAAAAGAGCTATTTGTATCGATTACTCCACTAATGGTTGCAATTAAAGACTCAGTATCTTCTTTTAAAACATCATCAGTCGCTGTGACCGTAAATGTGGTGGTGCTGCCGCCGCTGACGTTAACGCTAGCTGGTAAGGCGCTGGTGTCGACGCCGGCTGTGGCTACACCGCTCCAGTTCAACGCCACGGCAATGCTGCTGCCGGCTGGAACACTGACCACATTGCCGCTGCTATCTTTGAGCGTCACGGTGTAGGTTAATACGCCACCTTCAGCAACACTGGCTGCATCGACGCTGATGTGCGCATAGACCGTGTCGCCTGTGCTTGGTACGGCTTCATCGGTAATTGCGCTCGTTGCTGTGTTACTGCTGCCAACGGCTACGGCTTCGTAACGGCTATTCGTATCGGTCACACCACTAATCGTCGCGATCAGGGATTCTGAGCCTTCTTTCAAATAATCGTCTGTTGCTGTGACCGTGAAGGTCGTGCTGCTGCCGCCGCTGACATTCACACTAGCTGGTAAGGCGCTGGTGTCTACACCCGCTGTGGCTACACCGCTCCAGTTCAAAGCAACAGCAACGCTGCTGCCAGCGGGGACACTGACGACGTTGCCGCTGCTATCTTTGAGTGTGACGGTGTAAGTTAATACGCCGCCTTCTGCAACACTGGCTGCATCGACGCTGATGTGCGCATAGACGGTATCACCTGTGCTTGGTACGGCTTCATCCGTGATCGCACTGGTTGCTGTGTTACTGCTGCCTACGGCTACAGCTTCGTAACGGTTATTCGTATCGGTCACACCACTGATCGTCGCGATCAGGGATTCTGAGCCTTCTTTCAAATAATCGTCTGTTGCTGTGACCGTGAAGGTCGTGCTGCTGCCGCCGCTGACATTCACACTAGCTGGTAAGGCGCTAGTGTCCACACCGGCTGTCGCGACACCACTCCAGTTCAATGCCACTGCGATACTGCTACCCGCTGGAACACTGACGACGTTGCCGCTGCTATCTTTGAGAGTGACGGTGTAGGTTAATACGCCGCCTTCTGCAACACTGGCTGCATCGACGCTGATGTGGGCGTAAACCGTATCGCCTGTGCTTGGTACGGCTTCATCGGTAATCGCACTAGTCGCTGTGTTGCTGCTGCCAACGGCTACGGCTTCGTAACGGTTATTGGTGTCAGTGACGCCGCTGATTGTGACGATCAGGGATTCTGAACCTTCTTTCAAATAATCATCGGTGGCTGTCACTGTAAATGTCGTACTGCTGCCGCCGCTGACGTTGATGCTAGCTGGTAAGGCGCTCGTATCGACACCCGCTGTCGCGACACCGCTCCAGTTCAAAGCAACAGCGATGCTGCTACCTGCTGGGACACTGACGACGTTGCCACTGCTGTCTTTGAGTGTGACGGTATAAGTTAATACGCCGCCTTCTGCGACGCTCGCTGCATCGACGCTGATGTGCGCATAGACGGTATCGCCTGTGCTTGGTACGGCTTCATCGGTAATTGCGCTCGTTGCTGTGTTACTGCTGCCTACGGCTACAGCTTCGTAACGGTTATTCGTATCCGTCACACCGCTGATCGTTGCAATCAGAGATTCTGAACCTTCTTTCAAATAATCATCGGTCGCTGTCACTGTAAATGTCGTGCTGCTGCCGCCGCTGACGTTGACGCTGGCTGGTAAGGCGCTGGTGTCGACACCCGCTGTCGCGACACCGCTCCAGTTCAACGCCACTGCAATGCTGCTGCCAGCGGGAACACTGACCACATTGCCACTGCTGTCTTTGAGTGTGACTGTGTAGGTTAAGACGCCACCTTCGGCAACACTCGCTGCATCGACACTGATGTGGGCATAGACCGTGTCGCCTGTGCTTGGTACAGCTTCATCTGTGATGGCGCTGGTTGCTGTATTGCTGCTGCCAATGGCTACTGCTTCGTAACGACTGTTCGTATCCGTCACACCACTGATCGTCGCGATCAGGGATTCTGAGCCTTCTTTCAAATAGTCATCGGTTGCTGTCACTGTAAATGTGCTGCTGCCGCCGCTGATGTTGACGCTAGCTGGTAAGGCGCTGGTGTCTACACCCGCTGTGGCTACACCGCTCCAGTTCAAAGCAACAGCAACGCTGCTGCCAGCTGGGACACTGACGACGTTGCCACTGCTGTCTTTGAGTGTGACGGTGTAGGTTAATACGCCACCTTCGGTAACGCTGGCTGCATCGACGCTGATGTGCGCATAGACCGTGTCGCCTGTGCTTGGTACGGCTTCATCGGTAATTGCGCTCGTTGCTGTGTTACTGCTGCCAACGGCTACGGCTTCGTAACGGCTATTCGTATCGGTCACACCACTGATCGTCGCGATCAGGGATTCTGAGCCTTCTTTCAAATAATCGTCTGTTGCTGTGACCGTGAAGGTCGTGCTGCTGCCGCCGCTGACATTCACACTAGCTGGTAAGGCGCTAGTGTCCACACCGGCTGTCGCGACACCACTCCAGTTCAATGCCACTGCGATACTGCTACCCGCTGGAACACTGACGACGTTGCCGCTGCTATCTTTGAGCGTGACGGTGTAGGTTAATACGCCGCCTTCTGCAACACTGGCTGCATCGACGCTGATGTGGGCGTAAACCGTATCGCCTGTGCTTGGTACGGCTTCATCGGTAATCGCACTAGTCGCTGTGTTGCTGCTGCCAACGGCTACGGCTTCGTAACGGTTATTGGTGTCAGTGACGCCGCTGATTGTGACGATCAGGGATTCTGAACCTTCTTTCAAATAATCATCGGTGGCTGTCACTGTAAATGTCGTACTGCTGCCGCCGCTGACGTTGATGCTAGCTGGTAAGGCGCTCGTATCGACACCCGCTGTCGCGACACCGCTCCAGTTCAAAGCAACAGCGATGCTGCTACCTGCTGGGACACTGACGACGTTGCCACTGCTGTCTTTGAGTGTGACAGTATAAGTTAATACGCCGCCTTCTGCGACGCTCGCTGCATCGACGCTGATGTGCGCATAGACGGTATCGCCTGTGCTTGGTACGGCTTCATCGGTAATTGCGCTCGTTGCTGTGTTGCTTGAACCTACTGCGACAGCTTCGTAACGGCTATTCGTATCCGTCACACCGCTGATCGTCGCGATTAAAGATTCTGAGCCTTCTTTCAAATAATCATCGGTCGCTGTCACTGTAAATGTCGTGCTACTACCACCGCTAACATTCACGCTAGCTGGTAAGGCGCTCGTATCGACTCCTGCTGTCGCTACACCGCTCCAGTTCAAAGCAACAGCGATGCTGCTACCTGCTGGGACACTGACGACGTTGCCACTGCTGTCTTTGAGCGTGACTGTGTAGGTTAAGACGCCACCTTCGGCAACACTCGCTGCATCGACACTGATGTGGGCATAGACCGTGTCGCCTGTGCTTGGTACAGCTTCATCTGTGATGGCGCTGGTTGCTGTATTGCTGCTGCCAATGGCTACTGCTTCGTAACGACTGTTCGTATCCGTCACACCACTGATCGTCGCGATCAGGGATTCTGAGCCTTCTTTCAAATAGTCATCGGTTGCTGTCACTGTAAATGTGCTGCTGCTGCCGCCGCTGATGTTGACGCTAGCTGGTAAGGCGCTCGTATCCACACCGGCTGTCGCGACACCGCTCCAGTTCAACGCCACTGCAATGCTGCTACCGGCTGGGACACTGACGACGTTGCCACTGCTGTCTTTGAGTGTGACGGTGTAGGTTAATACGCCACCTTCGGCAACGCTCGCTGCATCGACACTGATGTGGGCGTAAACAGTATCTTCCGCACTTACAGGTTCTTGAATATCGGGATCTACAACCACACTACCCACATCCGTGATTGTACCTACACCAACCAAATCACTATTTCCAACGTCAACATTCGCAGAAACATTTGACAAGTTAACATTGAGAATTTCATTCCCTTCTCTAACGAAATCGTCATTAATATTGATCGTAATAGTCGTAGTTGTGCTACCCGCTAAAATACTGCCGTTTGCACCGATAGAACTAGCAATGTAATCAATGCCAGCAGTAGCCGGACTGATAATGCCATTGCTTGTAGCAAAGTCAAAAGTAACATCTGCCGTAGTTGCATGACTTAATGTAACGGTAAAAGTCATCGTTCCTGCGTCTTCATTGACAGTGACGTTATCAATACTGATCGTCGGTGCTGCATCATCGTCACTGATCGTAGTTGTTACGTTTGCAGTTTGCGCGCCCACACCAGAAACTATGTCAATAAGTTCAAACTCACCCGTATCTTGCACGTTAGTGATAGTCGCCTTAAAGCTATCATTATCAAAATCAACATCTGGATTCGTTGCTACTGTAAAGGTCGCACTATTCGTATTGGCGAAAATAGTGACGACTTTATCGGCGTGATCAAAGTCACCAAGTTCCGACGAAATATCACTGAATTTGATCGTCACATTTGTATTAGCTGTGACAGTTACAGGATTACCTGACGAATCTACTAACCTGACAGTAAATGCTGTTGTCGTCTCACCTTCAGTTACAGTTGTTGGTCCGCTGATCACAGCAAATACTGTATCTTCAGTGGATGGAGAAACATCATCATTAATTGCACTGGTTGCTGTGTTGCTTGAACCTACTGCTACGGCTTCGTAACGGTTATTCGTATCCGTCACACCGCTGATCGTCGCGATCAGGGATTCTGAGCCTTCCTTCAAATAATCATCGGTTGCTGTCACTGTAAATGTCGTACTGCTGCCGCCGCTGACGTTCACGCTGCTTGGTAAAGCGCTGGTGTCGACTCCTGCTGTGGCGACACCACTCCAGTTCAACGCCACTGCAATGCTGCTGCCAGCGGGAACACTGACGACGTTGCCGCTGCTGTCTTTGAGCGTGACGGTGTAGGTTAATACGCCGCCTTCGGCGACGCTCGCTGCATCCACGCTGATGTGGGCATAGACTGTATCACCTGTGCTTGGTACGGCTTCATCTGTGATGGCGCTGGTTGCTGTATTGCTGCTACCAACAGCTACGGCTTCGTAACGGTTATTCGTATCCGTTACACCGCTGATCGTCGCGATCAGGGATTCTGAACCTTCTTTCAAATAATCATCGGTCGCTGTCACTGTAAATGTCGTGCTGCTGCCGCCACTGACGTTGACACTAGCTGGTAAAGCGCTAGTATCGACACCTGCCGTCGCGACACCGCTCCAGTTCAACGCCACTGCAATGCTGCTGCCAGCGGGAACACTGACCACATTGCCACTGCTGTCTTTGAGCGTGACCGTGTAGGTTAATACACCGCCTTCAGCAACACTGGCTGCATCGACGCTGATGTGCGCATAGACGGTATCACCTGTGCTTGGTACGGCTTCATCCGTGATCGCGCTGCTTGCTGTGTTACTGCTGCCTACTGCGACGGCTTCGTAACGGCTATTCGTATCCGTCACACCGCTGATTGTCGCGATCAGGGATTCTGAGCCTTCTTTCAAATAGTCATCGGTTGCTGTGACCGTAAAGGTCGTGCTACTGCCGCCGCTGACGTTGACGCTAGCTGGTAAGGCGCTCGTATCGACACCCGCTGTCGCTACACCGCTCCAGTTCAACGCCACGGCGATACTGCTGCCAGCGGGAACACTGACCACATTGCCACTGCTGTCTTTGAGTGTGACGGTGTAGGTTAATACGCCACCTTCTGCGACGCTCGCTGCATCGACGCTGATATGAGCGTAAACAGTGTCGCCTGTGCTTGGTACGGCTTCATCGGTGATCGCGCTGCTTGCTGTGTTGCTTGAACCTACTGCTACAGCTTCGTAACGGCTATTCGTATCCGTCACACCACTGATCGTCGCGATTAAAGATTCTGAACCTTCTTTCAAATAATCATCGGTCGCTGTCACTGTAAATGTCGTGCTGCTGCCGCCGCTGACGTTGACGCTGGCTGGTAAGGCGCTGGTGTCGACACCCGCTGTCGCGACACCGCTCCAGTTCAACGCCACTGCAATGCTGCTGCCAGCGGGAACACTGACCACATTGCCACTGCTGTCTTTGAGTGTGACTGTGTAGGATAAGACGCCACCTTCGGCGACGCTCGCTGCATCGACGCCGATGTGGGCGTAAACCGTGTCGCCTGTGCTTGGTACGGCTTCATCGGTAATTGCACTCGTTGCTGTGTTGCTTGAGCCTACTGCGACAGCTTCGTAACGACTGTTCGTATCCGTCACACCGCTGATCGTGGCGATCAGGGATTCTGAGCCTTCTTTCAAATAGTCGTCGGTCGCTGTCACTGTAAATGTCGTACTGCTGCCACCGCTGACGTTGACGCTGCTTGGTAAGGCGCTAGTATCGACTCCTGCTGTCGCGACCCCGCTCCAGTTCAAAGCCACGGCAATGCTGCTGCCTGCTGGAACACTGACGACATTGCCGCTGCTGTCTTTGAGCGTGACGGTGTAGGTTAATACGCCACCTTCGGCGACGCTTGCTGCATCGACGCTGATGTGCGCATAGACCGTGTCGCCTGTGCTTGGTACGGCTTCATCGGTAATGGCGCTGGTTGCTGTATTGCTTGAACCGACTGCGACAGCTTCGTAACGGCTATTCGTATCCGTCACACCGCTAATCGTCGCGATCAGGGATTCTGAACCTTCTTTCAAATAGTCATCGGTCGCTGTGACCGTAAAGGTCGTGCTGCTGCCACCGCTGACGTTGACGCTGCTTGGCAAAGCGCTAGTATCCACACCGGCTGTTGCTACACCGCTCCAGTTCAACGCCACTGCGATACTGCTACCCGCTGGGACACTGACCACATTGCCACTGCTGTCTTTGAGCGTGACGGTGTAGGTTAATACGCCACCTTCTGCGACGCTTGCTGCATCGACGCTGATATGGGCATAGACCGTATCACCTGTGCTTGGTACAGCTTCATCTGTGATGGCGCTGGTTGCTGTGTTGCTTGAACCAACGGCTACGGCTTCGTAACGGCTATTCGTATCGGTCACACCGCTAATCGTCGCGATTAAAGATTCTGAGCCTTCTTTCAAATAATCATCGGTCGCGGTGACCGTAAATGTCGTGCTGCCGCCGCCGCTGACGTTGACGCTGGTTGGTAAAGCACTCGTGTCGACTCCGGCTGTGGCGACACCGCTCCATTTCAACGCCACGGCAATGCTGCTGCCTGCTGGAACACTGACGACATTGCCACTGCTGTCTTTGAGTGTGACGGTGTAGGTTAATACGCCACCTTCGGCAACGCTCGCTGCATCGACGCTGATGTGGGCGTAGACCGTGTCTACAGAATCTACTACTTCAGGAACATCTGGTGGCGTTGACGGGCTACCGGCATCTGTTATCGTTCCCTGTCCAACTAAAGTATTACCGCTAGACGCCACATTGACTGACAAGTTAGATAAAGTTACGTTAAACGTTTCATTACCTTCTCTGATGTAGTCATCATTAATCGGCACGGTAATCGTTGTCGTAGTCGATCCTGCTGCAATACTGCCATTTGCGCCAGGCACACTGGAAACATAATCACTTCCAGCTGTTGCCTGATTCACGCCACCGTTACCAGTCGCATAATTAAAGCTGACAACGTCGCTAGTTGCATGACTCAAGGTGACGGTAAATGTCATCACTCCAGCGTCTTCATTGACTACAACATTATCAATCGATATCGAAGGCGCACCTTCGTTGTCGACAATCGTTGCGGTACCAATTGCCGAACTATTCGTTGTAGTTCCAGCAGTACGACTTGCTGTCAGTTGGAAGGTTTCGTTCGTTTCGTTGATTAAATCATCGGTAATTGGTGTGCGCACCAAGACACTAGTAGAACCTGCAGCAATCGTTGCTGTGCTTGCATTGCTCCATGTGTTTCCGCCATCTGTCGATACTTGCAGATTGTTAGCGCCTAAACTGCCGTAATCGGTTCCGCCTCCAGTGGCATTTCCTCCAGCCAAAGCGAGATTAAAACTTGTCGGCGTAGTACTGGCATTACTTAAACTCACAGTAAATTGCGCAAAGCCACCATCCTCTGCGACCGTAACATTACTGACACTCAGTGATGGAGTGTCATTATCATTACCGCCCGGCCCTGTGCCATCATCTCTAATTGTGCCTACACCTTGTGCATCAGAAATTGTGGCGTTAACTGGCGCTACCAAATTGACGTTAAATCTTTCCGACAATTCAAATACGCTATCGTTGGTGATGTTTACTGTAATAGTTTGCGTCGTTACTCCAGGCGCAAAACTAACTGTACCGCTCGCTGCGGCGTAGTCCGCACCCGCTGTCGCCGTATCATTACTCGTGTTATAGCCAACGGTGACCGTTTGTCCAGATGCTGCTGACAAGGTTACTGTGAAAGTCGCGGTACCAGCCGCTTCATTAACGGTCACATCATTGATCGTCAAACTTGGTGCAGCATCATTGTCTGTAATTGTGGCTGTTCCGACCGCACTATTATTCGTCGTAAAACCACCGGTACGCGTTGCGGTCAGTTGGAAAGTTTCATTGGCCTCATTAATCAAATCATCGGTAATCGGTGTACGCACTAAGACACTCGTATTACCAGCGGCAATCGTCGCCGACGTCGCATTATTCCAAGTCGCACCACCATCAGTAGACACCTGCAAATTATTTGCTGTAGGACTGCCATAATCGGTACCACCACCGATAGCATTTCCACCGGCTAATCCCAAATTAAAACTCGTCGCACTTGTACTTGTATTACTTAAGCTCACAGTAAATTGTGCAAAGCCGCCACTTTCTGCAACCGTCACATTGCTGACGCTTAAGGTAGGCGTATCGTTATTGTTACCACCTGTGCCTGTGCCATCATCGTGAATGGTCGTCGTAACGCTGCTTGTGCCTAAGGTCGCATTTGTCGGTGCAGATAAATTCACCTGGAAGTTTTCAGCGCCTTCAAATACCGTGTCATTTGTGATCGCAACCGTGATCGTTTTGCTCGTTTCGCCTGGTGCGAATGTCACATTGCCGGCTACGGCTGTGTAGTCACTGCCTGCCACTGCGCTGCCATTGGCGGTGCTGTAATTCACGCTCACTGGTGCGGCGTTGGCGCTGCTTAAGGTCACGGTATACGTCACCGTTCCAGCTGCTTCATTGACGTCGCCTGGACCGCTAATACTAATCGTTGGTACTGCGCCGTCCGTGATCGTGCCCGTGCCGACTATCGCTGCACTATTTTGTGCTGTCGCTGCCGATAAAGTGATCGTTTCAGATCCTTCCACCACGCCGTCATTGGTGGTGGCGATACGCACCTGGAAGCCATTGGCTCCCGCTGGTACGACTACGCTGCTGCCTAAGGTATTCCAGGTCACACCGCCGTCGGTGGAAACTTGTTGTACGCCCGTATCGGTTCCTAATACTGCAGTACCAGAAGATGGGGTGACATTGACTGTTGTTGCTGTCGTGCTGGTGCCGCTTAAGGTGACGCTAAATACTAAATTACCGCCTTCACCTACCGTCGGGCTGCTCACTGATGTCACGACCAGACGATCATCATCGCCACCACCTGTGCCTGTACCATCATCATGAATGGTCGTCGTGACGCTGCTTGTGCCTAAAGTCGCGTTCGTCGGTGCAGATAAATTCACCTGGAAGTTTTCAGCGCCTTCAAATACTGTGTCATTTGTGATCGCGACCGTAATCGTTTTGCTCGTTTCGCCTGGTGCGAATGTCACATTGCCGGCTACGGCTGTGTAGTCACTGCCTGCCACTGCACTGCCATTGGCTGTGCTGTAATTCACACTCACCGGTGCTGCATTGGCGCTGCTTAAGGTCACGGTATACGTCACCGTTCCAGCTGCTTCATTGACGTCGCCTGGACCGCTAATACTAATCGTTGGTACTGCGCCGTCCGTGATCGTGCCTGTGCCGACAATCGCTGCACTATTTTGTGCTGTCGCTGCCGATAAAGTGATCGTTTCAGATCCTTCCACCACGCCGTCATTGGTGGTGGCGATACGCACCTGGAAGCCATTGGCTCCCGCTGGTACGACTACGCTGCTGCCTAAAGTATTCCAGGTCACACCGCCATCGGTGGAAACTTGTTGTACACCCGTATCGGTTCCTAATACTGCAGTACCGGAGGATGGTGTGACATTGACTGTTGTTGCTGTTGTGCTCGTGCCGCTTA
>NZ_JACOGA010000013.1:0-152721 GCF_014284175.1 Affinundibacterium flavidum | reverse complement strand
ACCGGTGCTGCATTGGCGCTGCTTAAGGTCACGGTATACGTCACCGTTCCAGCTGCTTCATTGACGTCGCCTGGACCGCTAATACTAATCGTTGGTACTGCGCCGTCCGTGATCGTGCCTGTGCCGACTATCGCTGCACTATTTTGTGCTGTCGCTGCCGATAAAGTGATCGTTTCAGATCCTTCCACCACGCCGTCATTGGTGGTGGCGATACGCACCTGGAAGCCATTGGCTCCCGCTGGTACGACTACGCTGCTGCCTAAAGTATTCCAGGTCACACCGCCATCGGTGGAAACTTGTTGTACGCCCGTATCGGTTCCTAGTACTGCAGAACCAGAAGATGGGGTGACATTGACTGTTGTCGCTGTTGTGCTGGTGCCGCTTAAACTCACAGTGAAAACCAAGCTCTCACCTTCACCAGCCGTAGGACTAGAAACGCCGACCACAGTTAAAGCTTGATCTTGAATAACTGTCGTTACACTACTACTACCCAAAGTTGCATTTGTCGGGGATGAAAGATTAATTTGGAAATTCTCACGACCTTCAAAAACACTGTCACTATTAATCGCGACAGTCACTGTTTTGCTCGTTTCACCTGGCGCAAAACTGACACTTCCATTGGATGCGAGGAAATCCGTGCCAGATATTGCAGTACCGTTTGCAGTGCCATAGTTGACGCTAATTGGCGCAACACTGGCAGTACTCAGCGTGATCGTATAAGTGACGGTGCCATTGGATTCATTCACTTCAGCCGGGCCACTAATACTCACCGTCGGAACTGCAGCATCAACAATAGTGCCGAGCCCGACAACCGGACTAGCATTTTGTGGAGTGCTTGCCGACAAATTGATCGTCTCATTGCCCTCTAATAGACCATCAGTAGTAGTCGCTACACGCACCAGAAATGTACTAACTCCCGCTGGCACACTCACATTGGCACCAAGAGTCGTCCAAGTCACACCGCTATCAATAGAAAATTCTTGCGCTCCGGTATCTGTTCCCAGTGTTGCAGTGTTTGAAGAAAAAGCAACCGCAACTGGCGTTGCAGAAGTACTGACACCACTTAAATTAACAGTGAAAACCAGGCTCTGACCTTCGCCAGCACTAGCACTGGAAACACTGGCCACAACCAATCGGTCGTCATCGACGCCACCAGTCCCAGTGCCGTCATCACGAATCGCGATAGAGGCACTGCTAGTACCCAAAGTAGCATTAGTCGGCGTTGATAAATTCACCTGAAAAATTTCACTACCTTCGAATATACGATCATTAGCAATACTCACCGTAATCGTTTTACTGGTTTCTCCAGGTGCGAATGTCACACTGCCACTAGTCGCAGTAAAGTCACTACCAGCAACAGCAGAACCGTTGGCAGTATCAAAATTCACGAGAACAGAAGCGGGACTAGCTTCGCTTAAAACAACTGTAAAGCTAACCGTACCAGCAGCTTCATTGACACTAACAGGGCCGTTAATACTAATTGACGGCACAGCACCATCCAAAATCGTACCTTGCGCTATGACATTGGAAGTATTTGTCGATGTGCTGGCAGATAAAGAGAAGGACTCAGTCCCTTCAATCACCCCATCATTCACTGCAACAACACGAACAATCACACTAGTCACGCCAGCAGGAACCAAAACACTATCGCTCAACGGTGTAAATGTTTGTCCACCATCGACCGAGACCAACTGCGTAGAAATATCAGTACCGACGACGGCAGAACCAGACAACAGACTTAAGTTAAGAGCTGCAGGCGCTAAATTATTGCCACTCAAACTCACCACAAACTCTTGCGTACCACCTTCACGGCCAGATGCGGCGGTGACTGAGAGTACTTCTGTAGAGCCAGTTTGTTGTGCAGAGTTGGCTGGCGTTGGCGCCAGCGTATGAGCTTCGGTATTCACCTCGGTATTCGCGGAAATCGGCGTCACATTTTCGGCGATACGTTCAACGCGGACAAAACCATTACCATCACCGACATCGCCACCACCTAAACCAGCGGCAGTTTCTTCGAGCAATTTATCGAGACTATTTTCGCCTATGACGGCGTTGGTAACGCTTTGCGGGGATGCGTCCGCCGGCAGAAGTGCAGCGCTAGCGATTTCAGATTGACCTGGCGCAAAGACAGTGGAGTCGAGCGTGACCGTTTCATTTTGGCGAACCAGATAGTTATGACCGGAATCAAAAGCCAGTTCAACCTGCGCACCGGGCGCTGCGATAATCACGTCCTTTTCATAGACGACATCGCCGACTTTCAATTGATGTTGCTTGCCATCAGGAGACTTAATGATAGCTTGACCTTGAAGTGCAACTACTTTGCCAATAATATTTGTCGAATTTGCCATTGCGAGTCTCCGGACGGATAATGTGAATATCCAGACTCTAACAAATCTATTTCCCCAGGATAATTGTACCTAGGTACTAGAAAACATGCTTTTAACGATCTTTAACTATCTTTTACAAGTAAGGCTAGCTGCAGGCGATTTTTTAGTTGCAATTTATCCAAAACAGCACCGACATGCGCCTTTACGGTACGCTCGGTGATGCTCATTTTTGTGGCAATTTCTTTATTACTTAAACCTATGGCGATCGCTTTGGCTACTTCAAGCTCACGGCTAGTCAACAAGTTTGACCATTTCCCCAAAGCTTTTTCTAATTTTTGCTGTTCCGGCGCGCCATTACCTAATAATTTTTGCATGATGGATTCGCCTATCCAAATCCCCCCTTGCTCAACGACGCTCGCAATATTCAGTAAAACTTCTGCTCCTGCATGCGTATTGCTATACGCTTTTGCCATCATAGAGAATGCTGCCAAAGCCTCCATGTCATTCGGCATATCACTCATGACAACGACTAACGCTTGTGGCGCGACAGCTTTCAACGCCAACACCTGCTGGGCGATAGTTTGCTTTTCATGCAGATGTAACCACACTAAAGCTTTAGAGTTATTCCACAACTCGTGCGAGGTCGACAGCTCTGGCAATGTAATCGTTCGAGCCAAAGGAAATGCTTGCTTTAAAGAGATGGGCAAATCCATCGATTCAGAGCAAAATAAATGCAGAGTGAGGCAATTTTGATCAAACAATTTCATCACCTAGCGCTCAGTAAACGCGGCTTGCTTGGCACGCAAAACAGGTTTTAACATATAGGAAAGTATCGTCTTTTTGCCAGTAATAATATCGACTTCTGCCACCATACCCGGAATGATTGGCTGTCCACCTTCCAAGGTTGCTTTATTCGTTGCGACGCGCACCGTGTAGAAGGTATTACCTCTTTCATCGGTTACCGAATCGGCACCAATATGCTCAAGTTTCGCTTCCAATCCGCCATAGGTAGCAAAATCATATGCCGTGAATTTCACGACTGCTTTTTGACCCGGCACTAAAAATGCAATGTCTTTTGGCGCGACCTTGGCTTCCAAAATTAATTTACCATCGCTAGGCACTACTTCCACAACATCGCGCCCCGGTTGCACCACGCCCCCAACGGTGTTGACCAATAATCGTTTAACGGTGCCACGCACTTGCGAACGTATCGCCGTTTGTTTGACTTTATCTGCCAGTCCCGTGCCGCTCTGTATTAATGAATTTAAGCGTGACATGGTTTCAGATAATTCCTTACTTGCATTATTTCGCACCGCTAATTCAACTTCTTGAATTTTTCGACTAGCTTCGTTCATCGCTGCGCCAGAACGTGCGATTTGCGCGGTAGCGACATCACGCTCACCTTTAAATCGCGAAACATCGCGCTCCAATCTTAAGAGCTCGACTTCAGACACCGCCCCCGTGCTCAATAATGGCCGGGTCACAGTCAGCTCTTTTAAACTCGACTCATAAGCGTTCGATGCTTGCTTCTGGCGAGCAATTGCCTCAGCCTGTTCTTGACTACGCTGTTCATATTGCTGTCTGGCGATAGACACCTGTGCGTTCAATTCAGAGGTCGCCGTTTCATACAATTTTTGCTCTTCTTGCGCGGTTTTAGGGTCTTCGGTAACCACTTCTGGCGGAGGCACAAAAGCCTTGCCTTCGCCAATCGCGCGCAAGCGAGCGGCTTTTGCTGTTAATGACAAATATAGGGCACGATTTTCATTCACCGATGATTCAAAGCGAGTCGGATCAATCTGCAGCAGAATTTGCCCTTCATTCACGACCTGACCTTCTTTTACCAGAATATCGGTCACAATCCCACCGTCCAAACTTGGATAAACCTGCAACTGCTGAGAGGGGATGACTTTGCCTTCGCCTTTGGTAATTTCATCGACATGGACAAATGCCGCCCATACAATGAACAAGACGCAAAATATCAATACAGCGTGAAGCAATACCCGCGCACGCAAAGGTTCTTGCTGCGCAATGATGCTATCTGCATCGAGCATAAAATCGGATTCAGGCAAACTGACGTCATCTTGCCAACGCTGCAACCAACGCCCTGGTGTCATACCCAGACGCAAACGCAGTTTCTCAAGAAGCGAGACCAAACCCAAGCCAAAACGCTGCCAGAATTTCATAATTTGGCTCTTCCTATTTGTCCGGTCTGCAAGGCATGCATGACCTGATCACGTGGACCATCAGCGACTATCATGCCATGATCGACGACGATGATACGGCTCGCCAGGTCCATTAAGCTGGGGCGATGCGTCACGATAATCATGGTCTTATGCTTACCATAACGACCAATCCTGTCTTTAAATTGTGCTTCAGAAGGATAATCCATTGCACTGGTAGGCTCATCCAATAACAATACTGGCGGATCTAAAAGCGCAGCGCGGGCAATCGCAATACTTTGGCGCTGGCCGCCTGAAATCGATTCGCCACGCTCACTGATTTGCATATCAAAGCCTTCAGGATGACTATTCACAAACTCTGTCAAACCTGCCAACTCGGCCGCCGCAACAACCGCTCTATCGTCGGCATATGGGGCACGAATTGTAATATTTTCGCGCAAAGTGCCATAAAACAGCATGGAATCTTGCTCAACATAGCCAAGGTTACGGCGCAAATCCGCCGGATCAAGCTGGCGCAAATCCACATCATCCAACAACACTGCACCTTTGGTTGGCGCATACAAACCCAAAATCAGTTTTTCTAAGGTCGTTTTTCCTGAACCTATACGACCGATAATGACGACGTGTTCACCTTGAGAAATCTTAAAGCTAATGCCACGTAAGGCTTCTTCCTTACGCCCCGGGTAACTGAAATGCACATTACGAAACTCAATCTGCCCCTTAATTTCTGGTCTGTGCACAAAAGCTGTTTCGTCACTACGCTCGGTTGGCGTTGCCATAATTTTTTCTAGCGATGCCAAAGAATTTTTCGCGCCTTCAAATTGCAACATCAAACCGACCACTTGCGATACTGGTGCCATCGCACGCCCAGCCAACATGGTGGAAGCGATCAATCCGCCCATAGACATCATTTTTTCTTGGATCAAATACACGCCAGCGATCACTACTGCCACATTCACCAATTGTTGAATTGTCGATGCGCCATTGATACTAGACGATGACAGTAGCTTCAATTCAGAATTCACTTTCGCCAGAAACGCCGTGGTTTTTTCCCACTTGGCTTGCATCTGGCTTTCTGCACCATGCGCCTTAATGGTTTCCAACGCGGTCAAACTTTCGACTAAAGTTGAATTACGCAAAGCAGCTGCGCGGAAGGTTGTCTCAGACAATTCTCGCATTTTGTGCTGGACCATATAGCTGTAGATCACCACCAAGATGATCCCAATAATAGGCAGGAGTGCAATTGGCCAGGCAATCCACACTAAGGCGAACAAAAACAAAATAGCGAATGGCAAGTCAATCAAGGCGGTCACGGTCGCCGATGCAATGAAATCTCGCACCGTTTCAAAAGAACGTAAATTCGACGCGAATGCACCAACCGATGCAGGGCGTTCGGACATACGCATGCCCAACACCCGTTCCATAATCAAACCAGATAATTTCAGATCGATGCGATTACTCACCAGATTAATGAAATGTCCACGTAAGACTCGGACCCCATAATCAAGTAGCAAGACTATAGTGATACCGCCGCCAAACACCCATAAAGTCTGAATCGCAAAATTCGGCACCACGCGATCATAGACATTCATCGTGAACAAAGGCATTGCCAGTGCAAACAAATTAATTAATAGAGCAGCAGCCAAAATATCTTTGAAGATGGGGCTCTGTTCTAACACTGCCCCCCAGAACCAATGGCGTTGCGGTACGACCACCAGCGGTGGGGTACGACGATCGAAGCGAAAATGTGGTCGAGAAAAAATAGCGACGCCGGTATAGCGTTCAGTCAATTCCTCTACGCTCATACTTACTGCGCCTTGACCAGAATCGGGCATCAACAACTGCGCCCGAGTTCCATCACTACTCCAACTTTGCAATAAACAAGCTTCGTTATTCTTCAATAACAAAATTACTGGCATCAATGCTGCGTCTATTTTGAGCAAGTCGCGACGAACTACTTTGGCAGAAAACCCCGCATGAGCAGCAGCCCTGGCAAATAGGGAGGGAGTAAGTCCAGCGGCAGGCAATGGCAAACCAGCAGTCAATGCCGCACGGGTACTCGGTCTGCCATGAATTCTGGTCAGCTCTACGAGGCAATCAAGCAAGGGATCGCGATGCAAGAGATCTTCTCGAATTCCCGAGCCAAAACCGATGCCACTAGGTGCTTTTTCTGATTTTGAAGTTACGCTGTCGTGCTGAGTCATTCGTTGGCCGCCATCGTGGACAATGCAAGAATAGTTAAGGCCCTTCAGAAATCTTTGAGCGTTCACTTAACATATCAAAGACATCAAATAGAGCAATTCAGTTCATTTTCAGCAGCCCAACTCGAGCTACCGGAATATTTGATCTGGTTGATTTTACAATAGCAATAATTTTCTCGAAAGGAATATTACTATCAAGAGTTTGATATTTACAATTCTTAACAAACCGATACCAAAATTCGCTCCAACTTAGTTTATTTCAGCCATCCGCGATGTTTAAAATACCAGAACGGCGTAATGGCAGAGACCACCATCAATCCCAAGGCAAATGGATAACCAAAGCTCCACTCCAATTCAGGGAACCACACCTTAAAATTCATCCCATAAATACTGGCGATCAAAGTTGGCGGCAAAAAGGCGACCGATGCCACCGAGAATATCTTAATAATCTTATTCTGGTTAATATTAATAAAACCGACAGTCGCGTCCATCAAGAAGTTGATCTTATCGAACAGAAAGGACGTATGACCGTCAAGCGATTCAATATCGCGCAAAATCTGGCGCGCTTCTTCAAACTGCTCAGCATTGAGTAATCTGCCGCGCATTAAGAAACTGACCGCACGCCGCGTATCCATCATGTTACGGCGAATACGACCATTCAAATCTTCCTCTTGCGCAATCGCATTCAAAGCCACCGCCGCGTCCTGATCTGAAAAGTCTTTCTGCAAAACTGCACGACTAACCTCTTCCAGATTCTGATAAATGCCCTCCAAGGCATCCGCAGAATACTCAGCGTCGGTCGCGTACAAATCCATAAGCACATCTTTGTAATCGGCAATCGAACCCGGACGAGAGCGTGCCCGCATTCTGACCAAGCGAAATACCGGCAAATCCACGGTATGCACCGAAAACAAAATCTCACGGGCTAAAATAAACGCCACGGTCACGGTGCGTGCTGGCTCGTCATCATCGTCATCATCAATCAGAAAATCGGTCCGTAAATGCAAGTCACCGTTATCCGCCTCGTAATACCGCGCCGATGCTTCAATGTCTTTGACTTCATCTTCACCTGGTAGGGTCACGCCATAAATCCCTTTAACCCATTCACGCTCTTCTTCGTTAGGATCGGTCAAATCCACCCACACTGGCAGAGTGTTTTCTAAATCTTCGCGGCTTTCAATATGGATTTGACTCAAACGTCCATTGTGCAATACGAATACATTGATCATGTTCAATCCTTAATCGCTACGGTAACTCGGAAGAGTTCATGCGACGTAAAATAATTTCACTGCGCTTTTGCAAATAGCCTGAGCCAGTATTTTTATCATAATACCTTGGCTTGGGTAGCATCACCGCCAAACGAGCGGCTTGCATCGGCGATAAAGCGGCAGCGCTGATGCCGTAATAATGTCGCGCCGCGGCTTCCGCGCCAAAAATACCTATGCCCCACTCCACCGAATTCAAGTAAATTTCAAAAATGCGCTCTTTGTCCATGCACATCTCTAACATATACGTAATGATCAGCTCTTGCCCTTTGCGATAATAACTACGCTCACCAGATAAAAATAAATTCTTCGCCAACTGCTGAGTAATAGTCGAACCGCCCGACACGACTTTGCCTTTTTTCTTATTTTTCTCAAAGGCCTTTTGCATTGCCTCCCAATCCACACCATCATGCTCTGAGAAACCATCATCTTCAGAGGCAATCACCGCACGCTTCAGATTTTTTGAAATTTTCGAATAATTGACCCACTGGTGTTTCAATACAAATTTCGGATCTTTCTCCTGCAAGACGGCCTCTTGTTGTCGCATGAAACTGGTGGATTCAGGATTAAAACTACGCCACCAAACTATCTGCAGCAAAAAATACAATTGCAGCAGTAAAAAAAGTCCTAATGGTAAGACAATCAACCAAAATAAAATACGCTTCAATCTCATCCTCAAGCGCTCCCTTTTTTTTGAAAATGCGCCAACACTTCAGCCGTATTTGGTCGCACACCACGCCAGATAAAAAAGGCTTCCGCCGCCTGCTCAATTAACATTCCCAAACCATCTCGGGTCTTGGCGCCACATTGCTGCGCATATTGATTGAAACTCGTGACCGTATCGCCATACATCATGTCATAGGCTAAACTTTCAGGGCCAAAAACATGTGCGGGAATCGGTGGAACCTCGCTCTGCAAACTGGCAGAAGTCGCGTTAATAATGACATCAAAACTCTGCGTCGACTCCTCTTCTAACTGCTGCCAAGTCACGGCATCGACTTCGCAAGAAGTGAAAGTCTGCGCTAATTTTTGTAATTCCTGCGCTTTTGATAAAGTGCGATTAGCAATCGTCAACACCGCAGGCAGTTCCTGCAACAAGGGCAATAAAGCGCCACGTGCCGCGCCACCAGCGCCGAGTAACAACACGCGTTTGTCACGAATCGGCGTTGCGGCATTACAGGTAATATCGCGCACCAAACCAACACCATCGGTGTTATCCGCAATAATTTTTCCGTCCACAAAATGCAAAGTATTGACCGCTCCAGCCATGCTCGCTCGTTCACTTAATTGATGAGCCAATGCAAAGGCTTCTAATTTAAAAGGAACAGTTACATTCGCTCCTTGTCCACCCTCAGCGATAAATGTCCGCACCGCTTCAACGAAGCCATCAAGCGGTGCTAGTCGAGTGTGATAGTCGATGTTTTGCCCGGTTTGTTGTGCAAACATGGCATGAATCACAGGCGATTTACTGTGATGGACAGGATTTCCGAAAACGCAATAATGATCCAAGTTATTCGCAATCAAATCACTCATTGCCGATCTCCTCGCATCTCTGTTTCCAATTGCTGTTCTCGCGTAAATTTAAAACGTGTGATCACGATCCAAATATCGTCTTTGTCTTTTGACCGCATATTCGGTGGAAAATTACCGAAAGGCGCGGCCTTGCGAATAATTTTCAAAGCGGCGTTATCTAATGCTGGGTTCCCCGAGGTTTTTTCAATTTTCGGACCACCGCCTTTTTCATAAATCGTGCCATCTTGAAAAATCGGAATATAGATAATCACTTCGCCGTACAATTTTTTCCCATTCACTTGCGGAAAATTAATTGTGCCGACCTCTTCCACTTTTTTCTGTAAAGATTTGTAGTAAATCGCGTGACCCACCGCTTGCGTGCTCGGCGATAAAAAGGTTTTGCGTGGACGCTTGTTTTGATCTTCTATCGCTTGTGAAATTTCAGCAATAGAGCGCGCCAATGCTTTATTACTGTCAACCTGATCACGTCCATTTTCAGCTTGTTGATTATCTTCCAGCTGTTTTTTGTCGAGTATGCGTTGAGATTTAAAACGCGTTTCATTGCGCACTTGATCAATCAATTGACGCTGACGTTCTTCCAATTCTTGAATTTTCCTTTGGGCGACTAAGACGCTATCACCATCTTCCGTTTTGCGCATATCTGGCAACGGTGATTTAGCACGCCCTTCGTCATTCGCACCACCACCATCCAAATTGACTTGCGCCAATGCTTGCGCTTGCATGGGGCGTTTGGCATGTTTGGCATTCACCAAAATAATTTCCAAGCCTGGATCTTCCGCCGCGACGGGTTCGGCTTTCGGCATGACAAAATGCACCATCAACACAATGGTGTGAAAGAGCACCGACACAATCACGGCTGCGCTCAAAATTAAATTATCGAGAATTATTTTCACAAATCAAATCCCATGCTGCATTTTTTTATTCGACTTTAGGCGACGGCGTCCGATTCTGGATCAACATTTTCCGCAACTTCAGCGACCGAATTCGACTCTTGCAAAGGCAAGCTTTCTGCGCCTTCAATAACTGTCTCGATTGTTTCTGCCGATGCATCTGCAGCATTAACGTCAGGAGCATCAAGGTCAGCAGAGATCTCACCCTCATCTTCCGGCGCGTCTTCTAAATCTTCTTCTGTCAGCGTCGTCAGCATTTCCAGCAAACGCACTTCTATGCTGAGATCCAACTCATCCCAGCGAATCACTTCGAGTCTGACTTGAGCCCCACGTGCCATTTGTGGCATACCGGGCAGACGAATAATCAAGGGGATTTCTAACAAACGCAAGACTTCATCTTTTAATACAACAGCATCAACTTGATGACGATTTTCCTGTCCCAACCAACGCAAACACCAATAGCGTTCCATATTCGTTTGGAAGTCACCGTAGGCTGCATAAGCCGCGTCAAATCCAGAGACAATGGCAAACAGATCAGCATCTTTTGGTTTAAATGGCGCGACCAAAGCGGCAGTTACACCGTGCTGCACGCATGCGATGATTTGCCATTGATTCACTAAGTCGGTGTAACGACGCAAGGGAGACGTACTCCAGGCGTATTGATCGACGCCTAGGCCTTGATGTGGCGCAGCATGCGTGACCATACGCACTTGCATCTTGGCAGCCCAACCACCCGAGCCACCACCCTGTGCGCGATAGATGCCCGGAATGCCGTGATCGGCCAGCAATTTACCCCATGTGCTATTCGCCAAAATCATCAGCTCAGCAACAATCTTATCGAGTGGCGCACCACGCTTGCGGCGGACGATGCTGACCACATCATCGTCGACATAAAAATTGAAATCGACACGATTAGTTTGCTCTGGTTTCAAACCGAAACTTTCGCGCTTTGCCATACGCCCAGCTTCTAACACTTGCACCCATTTCCACAGCAGAGCGATATCGGCTTTGTGTGCGTACTCACCAGCATCATTGGCGAGATTTTCTTCCGTGACGAAAGCATCGAGTTCATTGTGTCTGAGGTTAGCAGACATAGGAATGGCTTCCACTTTGGTTTCGCTACCGAGTATGCTCCAGTCATCAGTATTGACCGTCACATACAGCGACACCGCTGGACGCGTCTGCCCTTCGCCCAAGGTATAAATCTCTACCAATTCGTCGGGCAACATCGTAATTTTATCGCCAGGCATATACACCGTGGACATGCGGCTACGCGCAATCATATCCAGCGCATCGTTACGCTGTATGCCCAGAGTAGGTGCTGCGATGTGTATGCCGACTTTGACCGTATTGGCATCAATAGGCGTAATTGAAAACGCGTCATCGATCTCTGTCGTCGTCACGTCATCAATGGAAAATGCGCGTACATCGGCCACTGGCAAATCTTGCGGCAAGCTTGGCAATGGTGTTTGAGGGAAGCCAGAACCTTTAGGAAAATGCTCGAGCAAAAATTTAGACAGATGAAAATCTTTCGCGTTCTTCAAACCGCCACTGGCTAACATCAAGCGCGCCGGATTCATCTGCAATGCCGAGCAGGCTTCAACCAAAGCTTTGTACTCGATACTATTTTTGTCAGGTTTAAATAATAATTGCAAACCCAGACTCTGAAATTGTTCAGGCAAACGCAATTGCTTTAATTCTTCAACATACGCCTCTTGAATAATCGCCTGTTGTTTTTTCTTTTCTATACCTGCCAAAGCCGCCTTCAACGCAGTTTCAGGAGCGGCTTTATAACGACCACGCCCCTTTTTATAGAAGTAAAATGGCGCGCCATGCAAGGCATAAATTAAACTGGCCGCTTCTATTGGCTGCGGCGCATGTCCAAAATATTCAGCGCCTAATTCAGCAAAACCAAACTCTTCCTGACCAGCGACTTCCCATAAAAATTCCAGGTCTATGTCAGCTGCCTGTTGCTTGGATTGATCCAGTAAATCTTGCGGCGTTGGCGTAGTGAATTGCAATAACACGTCTTTTG
Source organism: Affinundibacterium flavidum (assembly GCF_014284175.1). Taxonomy (GTDB): domain Bacteria; phylum Pseudomonadota; class Gammaproteobacteria; order Burkholderiales; family Burkholderiaceae_D; genus Undibacterium; species Undibacterium flavidum. The sequence goes on along the minus strand of NZ_JACOGA010000013.1, from coordinate 140,290 downwards.
CTTTCACCTTGGTGCGTTTACCGCTAGCAAGTTCGACTTGGTAGGCTTCGCCTGCTTGCGACAACACACTGCCCGCCTTGAAATCGCCTGATTCTTCAAAAAATAAATTCATTCTGTCTGTCTTCTAAATTATCTACATTTCTACACTGCTACGACGCTACTACGACAATAATTCGACACTACCTCGAAACAATGAAGTCAGATCGCGTCATCAGGCGCAGATCATGTATCGTCGGCAAAAATACTTCTGTTACCAATAGCTTCGCACCATGACGCTTAAATACAGATCGTCGTGCTAATAAATATCGAGAAGCTGGGCTTGTTGACTTAATTAATCCACAAGCTGCTATACGCCGCATCAATGGATGAGTCCAGCTCAAGCGTGCGTACTGCAATTCTCCGCGTTGCACCATAGGGTCATTAAACAAAGTCGTGCCCAATGAACGATTTCCCAATGACGCAAACAAAGGCCACTCATGCGCAGTCGCACTCAGCGGCACGACTGTATGCGCATACACAACCGCCACATCATCGCAACGCAATAAGACTTCGCGCTCTATCACTTGCTGCGGTTTAGCCAAATCAATCTCAGCAAACTCATCCTGCAAACACATCGCCCGTCCTTGATACAAGCGTTCTACCCGAAACTGTTGACTATGCGCGATCAAACGTGCTGTGAGCGAAGCACGATTACTCAGCCAATCTGCCATGAATGGCGTAGTTTGGACGCCATTAATATGCTGATGCCACTGCGCGAAAGCTGGTCGATGTAGCTGCTTGGGATGATCAGATAACATACTATTCAGCATCACATTCCAGCTTCACAAAATGCCATGACCAACTCGATATATTCTGCAAACTCGCTAAGGCCATGATCGCTGCCTTGTATCACCAACTGCTTCGCCGCCGGATAATGCGCAACCATTTCACGCCAATCTAAAACTTCATCACCTGTCGCCGCGATCAAAAAATAACGCTCAGGCTGAGTAATTTTGTCGATGGCAAATCGCTTCAACTCAGCTATGTATTCATGCTTAAACTCAAACGGTGCATCGCTATGAAATGCTGTACTCACGCCCACATACTTTTCTAAATCACGCGGTGGCTTGACTGCTGGATTAACTAACACTGCTCTACACTGATTTTGCTCGGCCAAATAAGTGGCGTAGTAACCACCTAAAGAAGAACCAATCAAGACCAGATTATTCCCGCGATATTGATCAATCAATTGCTGTGCCAGTGCAATCGCTTCAGCTGGAGACGCGGGTAATTGCGGGCAAATAAATTCGTCCGCGCGCCCTATAGCCGCAAAATGTTGCGCCAACAAACGTGCTTTAAACGAGCTGGGAGAGGAGCGAAATCCATGCAAGTACAAAATCATCTTAGTGTCTGCTTTGTTTACTTACTTAAGCTGAAGTACGAGCCTGAAATTTCTGCGCCAAAGCATCAAGCAATAACTGATGCACCCCGCCAAAACCGCCATTACTCATCACCAAGATAGAATCTCCAGCGCGTGCCTCGCTCACGATATCTGCCACCAATGCAGGCAATTCGTGATGCGCTTTTGCCTTTTCCCCTAAGGTTGAAAAAGTATCACTTAAGTCCCAATGGATTGCGTCTCTACCGCTCTGCGCACCATACACATACACCAAATCAGCGGCATCTAAACTGGCTGGCAATGCTTGCTTGATCGCCCCCATTTTCATGGTATTCGAGCGTGGTTCCAACACAGCCAGGATGCGCGCAGTACCGACCGTCCGACGCAAGCCTTGTACTGTCGTCGCGATCGCGGTCGGGTGATGAGCGAAATCGTCGATCACTTTGATGCCTGCAACTTCGCCGCGCACTTCCATGCGACGTTTAACATTGATAAATTCTGACAAAGCGGCAATCGCTGTGCTCGGTGCGACCCCAACATGACGTGCGGCTGCGATGGCGGCTAACGCATTCAAACGATTGTGCGCGCCGTTCAAATTCCAGCGCACTGTCCCTTGAAGTTCCGCCTTGAAATAAACCTCAAAATCTTCCGATTCGCTTAACACCAGCGACCATTCGCTATTCGCGGTCGCGCTATCGTCATTAAAAAATTCCTTCTCACTCCAGCAACCGCGTTGTATTACACGTTCTAAAGTCTGCTCTTTCCCATTCACGATCAATCGGCCAATGCCTGGCACGGTGCGTACTAAATGATGAAACTGTGTTTCAATCGCAGCGACGTCCGGGAAAATATCTGCGTGATCAAATTCCAGATTATTCAGAATCGCCGTTTTTGCGTGATAGTGAACAAACTTACTGCGCTTATCAAAAAACGCAGTGTCATATTCGTCCGCTTCTATGACGAAGAAATCCGATTTTTTGCCGACGCCTTCAACCGTATCGCCAGAGATTCGTGCCGAGATGCCAAAATTTAAAGGTACGCCACCGATCAAGAAACCGGGTGCATAACCCGCATATTCCAAAATCCATGCCAACATTGATGAGGTCGTTGTTTTGCCATGCGTGCCAGCCACCGCCAACACCCATTTGTTGCGCAAAAGTTGTTCGCCTATCCATTGTGGTCCTGAGACATACGGCAAACCGCGGTTCAAAATCGCTTCCATCAGGGGATTGCCGCGCGACACGACATTGCCGATCACATATAAATCAGGCTGCAAATCGAGTTGCGCCGGATCAAAGCCTTCAATTAGTTGTATTCCCTGAGATTCCAACTGGGTACTCATAGGCGGATACACATTTGCATCACATCCGGTAACACGATGTCCGGCCTGTTTAGCCAGGACCGCTAACCCGCCCATAAAGGTGCCGCAAATACCTAAAATATGAATATGCATAAAATAATGCCAACTTTCCAAGATGCGTGATCATGAACTCGGCAAGTTTTTCCTGCGGATCCGATTCCATTTGACCAATTTTTTTCAATTGCCGCAATTCTACCTGAGCTACCTGACAGACAGGACTAAACCGAATGCGATATGATGCGCAAATGACGAATTTTATTTTTAATGATGGCGACTCCGTTGCCCAGATACGTGATGAAATTGCATCACTAGCGGCAAAATTCATCGCCGAAGAAGGCGCTGAATATGGCACAGCCAAGCGCCGCGCAGTCAAACAACTGCTTGGCAATCAAAAGTTAAACGGCAATATCCTGCCCGATAACGCACAGATAGAACAAGAAGTTCGCGAATACCAAGCCCTGTTTTTTGCCGACAGCCAGCCAGCGCGACTTTTGCAATTACGTAGCCTTGCCGCAGTGTTGATGCAAGAACTGGCCCAATTTAATCCGTATGTGATCGGCGCGGTCTTCAATGGCACAGCTGGCGAACATTCTGATATTTATCTGCATCTGTATACCGATAACAGCAAAGATGTTGCGATCTTCTTATTAAATCTGGGAATAGACTACGAGGTTTCAGAGCATCAGGGAAAACGGGGTGATGCACTCGAAACTTTGAGTTTCATCTACAAAAATGAAGGTGTGCATTTATTAGTACATGATATGGATGACTTGCGCCACACCGATAAAAATGAACGCGGCAGTCTGGCCAACCTACAAACATTAATAGAAAGCCATGAACAACATGATGAATAAACGATTTACACTTTCCGCCATCTTGATTGGTTTGGTATTCGCCGTATTGGGCGCCACAGTCGGCGCAAAGAAATTTGAACCAGCACCTGCAAGCGACAGCGCGACTCAACAGCTGTTTGGCCTCACTCTGAACGACGCCAATGCAAAACCTCAAGCAATGAAACAATGGCAAGGAAAATTCCTTGTGGTGAACTTTTGGGCAACTTGGTGCAAACCTTGCGTCGAAGAAATGCCTGAACTCGTGCAATTGCAAAAAGACCTAGCCGCCAACAATGTTCAATTATTAGGTTTAGGCATAGACACGCCGAGCAACATTGCCGATTTTGCAAAAAAGTATCAAATTAGCTACCCTGTTTTCGCAGCAGGCATGGACGGCACCAGCATATCCCAAGCCATGGGCAATAAAACGGGGGGACTCCCTTTCACTGCCTTGATTTCGGCCGAGGGAAAAGTGGTCAAAGCCTATTCAGGGCGCCTGAAAATGCCAGAATTGCGTGCCGATATTCAAAGACTGAATACAAAAAAATAAAAAGATACTGGATTTTTGCTTGCCAATAAGGGGGAATTGACGGCAAAATGCCTGCAACTTCGGCAAACTCATCAAAATTCTATGGCACGCAAGATCTTGCTCATCAACGGCCCCAATCTGAATTTATTAGGCACCCGTGAACCAGAAGTGTATGGAAAACAAACACTTAGCGACATAGAAAATGCAGCAGAGCAACAAGTCAAAGCAGCAAATGGCGAATTTCTGCACTTTCAAAGTAATCACGAAGGTGCATTAATCGACAGAATTCATGCTGCAAGGATGGAAAAAGTCGAAGCGATTGTGATTAATCCTGGCGGCTATACCCATACAAGTGTGGCATTGCGGGACGCTTTAGTCGGCGTTTCCATCCCATTTATCGAAGTGCATATCTCTAATATTCATCAAAGAGAAGCATTTCGACATCATTCTTATCTTTCCGATATGGCAAAAGGTGTTATCTGTGGTCTAGGCACAGATGGATATCGCTTTGCGATTGACTTTGCACTAAAAAACCTTTAAATTCTCGCATCTTCACGCAATTAACCTACATTACTCATATAAATATTAATTGCGTCCATTCCAATAACAGCATTTTAGTGACCAAAAGTACGCTTAATTGCACCACTAAATGTCTCATTTTTTCAGGAGATTTCACATGGATTTAAGAAAACTCAAGACCCTCATCGACCTCGTTGCAGAATCTGACATTTCAGAATTGGAAGTAACCGAAGGCGAAGGTAAAGTTCGTATCGTGAAATCCGCACCAGCACCGCAAGGTCAGATGGTGATGATGCAACCACAAATGCAAATGCAACACGGCATGCAAGCTCCAGCAGCGGCACCAGTCGCTGCAGCCCCGGCGGCGCCAGCAGCACCTGCTGCTATCGAAGGTCATGTTGTTAAATCTCCAATGGTCGGTACTTTCTACCGCGCCGCTTCCCCAGGTTCTGCACCATTTGTCGATATTGGCAAAAACGTCAATAGTGGCGATACTTTGTGCATTATCGAAGCGATGAAATTATTGAACGAAATCGAGAGTGATTTCTCCGGCAGTATCAAGCAAATTTTGGTCGAAAATGGTCAACCAGTTGAATTTGGTCAACCATTATTTATCATTGCTTAATTCCAGCGCGACCTATCAGCACGACCAGCTTGATGACGCTATTTGCTTCGCCAGTCGATCTGGCGAAAACAAAATTTACTGCTCCTAAGCTCCCGGGCTGCAACCTCTGCCAAAGCAAAATATATTATGTTTGAAAAAATTCTAATCGCCAATCGTGGCGAAATTGCCCTCCGTATCCAACGCGCCTGCCGCGAAATGGGCATCAAAACTGTGGTCGTTCACTCTGAAGCTGACCGCGAAGCCAAATACGTTAAACTCGCCGATGAGTCTGTCTGTATCGGCCCGGCACCGTCCAATCTCAGTTATCTGAGCATGCCAGCGATCATCAGCGCAGCCGAAGTCACTGACGCGCAGGCGATCCACCCAGGTTATGGCTTTTTGTCTGAAAACGCTGATTTTGCGGAACGTGTTGAGCAATCTGGCTTTGTCTTTATCGGCCCACGCGCAGAATCTATTCGCTTAATGGGCGATAAAGTTTCTGCCAAACACGCGATGATAGAAGCTGGCGTACCTTGCGTACCAGGTTCAGAAGGTGCTTTGCCAGACGATCCTAAAGTCATCGTGCAAACTGCGCGCAAAGTCGGCTACCCAGTCATCATCAAAGCAGCTGGTGGCGGTGGTGGTCGCGGTATGCGTGTGGTTCACACCGAAGCAGCATTATTGAATGCTGTAACGATGACTAAGACTGAAGCAGGTGCCGCATTTGGCAACCCTGAAGTCTATATGGAAAAGTTCCTGGAAAATCCACGTCACGTGGAAATCCAGATCTTGGCCGATCAACATGGCAATGCTGTCTGGTTGGGTGAGCGCGATTGCTCTATGCAGCGTCGCCATCAAAAAGTTATCGAAGAAGCGCCTGCACCAGGCATTCCACGCAAAACTATTGAGAAAATCGGTAATCGTTGCGCCGAAGCTTGCCGCAAGATCGGTTATCGCGGTGCAGGTACTTTCGAATTCTTGTACGAAAACGGCGAATTCTACTTCATTGAAATGAATACCCGCGTACAGGTTGAACATCCAGTCACAGAAATGATTACCGGTGTCGACATCGTTCAAGAGCAAATTCAAATCGCCTTTGGTAACAAATTACGCTTTAAGCAATCTGACATCGAATTGCGCGGTCACTCTATCGAATGCCGTATCAATGCGGAAGATCCATTTAAGTTCACACCCTCACCTGGTCGCATCGTCACTTGGCACACACCTGGAGGCCCTGGCATTCGTGTTGATTCGCATGCCTACGCTGGTTACTTCGTCCCGCCGAATTACGATTCTATGATCGGCAAAGTAATCTCCTACGGGGCAACGCGTGAGCAAGCAATCCGTCGCATGCAAATCGCTTTATCTGAAATGGTCGTTGAAGGCATACAAACCAATATTCCTTTGCACCGTGAATTGATGGTTGATGCGCGCTTTATCGAAGGCGGTACGAATATTCACTACCTCGAACATAAATTAGCGGACATGCCAGTGTTGTCAAAGAAGGCAAAATAAACTCCTTGCAATATAGCTAGTTTGGTAGTTTCCACGACGCGATTGAGATACTATATTCAATCGCGTTTTTTGATTTAATTCGTCGCTATTTTGATGCGTACGAACATGTTTTTAGAATTTGAGAGCACATTATGGCCTGGGTAGAAATCATCATTGAAGTAGCACGCGATCATGCAGAAAATCTATCCGATGCTTTAATGGACGCTGGTGCTTTATCTGTTTCAGTAGAAGATGCTGATGAAGGTACAGACGCCGAGAAACCTTTGTTTGGCGAACCCGGCATGGAGATCACCGAACGCGCGTGGGAACGCAGTCGCGTAGTTGCGCTGGCAGATACCGACATTGATCACGCCGCCTTAGTAGCCAACGCCGCAGCTTCAATTAAGCTAGCAGAGGTTCCCGCTTTCACTACTCGGAATGTCGAAGAACAAGACTGGGTGCGCTTAACTCAATCTCAATTCGAACCCATTCATATCGGCAAAAATATTTGGGTAGTTCCTAGCTGGCATGAAATTCCAGACCCACAAGCCTTGGTATTGGAATTAGATCCTGGCCTCGCATTTGGCACAGGTAGCCACCCTACTACTCGTTTATGTATGGAATGGCTGGAAGCCCATGCACCACAAAATTTATCAGTACTCGATTACGGATGTGGTTCAGGCATTTTGGCTATGGTTGCCAAAAAATTGGAAGCGAATAAAGTCATCGGTGTTGATATTGACCCGCAAGCCATTGAATCAGCAAATTTCAATGCAGAACGCAATCAATGCGAGATTGAATTTTCTCTTCCTGAAGAGTTCGGCGAAAAATATCCGGCCTCACATCAATTTGATGTCGTCGTAGCGAATATTTTATCCAGCCCATTAAAGCTGATGGCACCTATGCTTTCTGGTCGTGTTGCGCCCGGCGGCGCTTTGATTTTATCCGGCGTACTCGCACGTCAGGCAGAAGAAGTTGCAGCGGCCTACGCACCATTTATCCAATTGAGCGTGTGGCAAGAACGTGAAGGCTGGGTAGCCTTACACGGTCGCCGTAACGCTTCAGCAAGTTAATCATACTCAACGACTTACTATCATCATGGCGCTCGCGACCCAATGTCCTCACTGCTATACCAGCTTTCGGGTCGCTAACGACCAGCTAAAACTACACGCTGGCTTAGTACGTTGTGGCTCGTGCAATCGAACCTTCAATGGCATTGAGTATTTACTTGCACCGGGTGAAAAACCTAGGCAAGCACCTGCAGAACAAACTCCAGTAGAGTCGACGGCTAAAACATCAGTAACATCCGATGTTAGCGCCACTAATTCAAATTCAGAAACACCGAGCATTGAGCTTGTAGAAAAATCGAAAATTACAGGCGCAGCATTTGAAACTACTCCGCACGAGCAGCCGCTTCCGCCGACACATCAACCTGAATCAGCGACATCAGCGACGGTAGACGCGACCGAGAATGATATGGATGCGAGCGATGACGGTGACGAGAATAACGACAGTAATGGCGACAAAGATGCCGACATTCAAATCAACGACGCAGTCGTAACGCATACAGAGCAAGTAACGCCAGAGCTTTCAGCAGAAACTCCAGCGCAAACCGCAGAGCCAGAACCTGACTCTGTGGAATCGATTTCAGGTGAAGACCTTACTGCCGATGCGCTCACCGCGAACGATACAGAACTTGAAGGCGTGGAAGCAACACAGCAAGCGCTACAAGAATCACAAACCGAAGACGCAACATCTGACGTTAGTCACTCCACAATCGCGCACGCAGTGGACGAAGTAAGCGAAGTAGGTGAAGTAGAAGACGTGGACGCTCACGGACCAGACGAGCACGATGCCTTGTCCGATGCTGGACAAGCAGCAGCTTCGATTGCGCCAGCGGAACTCGATCTGCAAAAAAACTTGATGCGCCAGTTTTCAGCACAACTTGAAACGATAGAACCTGAATTGGGTGCCCCACCGGCTCCTGCAAATCAAAGAAAAGCGCCTGACTTAACGAGTGGGCTAGAATTTGAACTGACTAGCGAAGAACGTGAACTAGTTGAGCAGGCAGATCTATTACATCAATTAGAATTAGAAAACCGCGCCGCGATCTTAGACGACGATGCCGAAGAGTGGTCTAAAAATGAACCAGGTTTCGACGAACAATCATTATTAGCTGCTTTCGCTGCCGATGAAGCATTGCGCGCTCAAGACGACCTTGTCAGCAGAAAAGCACCGGTCAAAGCCCTGAGCAAAGAAAGCTCGGGCGGCTCCACAGAAATAGATACACCAGCTGTTGATAGCAAAAGCGAAGAAGACTCTGCAGACGATGATCAAACCCAACATAAACCTGGCTTTGTTCTGCAAGCAGAAAAACAAGATCGTTACGGCAAATGGATGAGCTTCGGACTATCACTGGTCTGCTTATTTTTGCTTCTTGGCGTCGCAGCACAAAGTATCTTCTTCTTGCGCTCAACGATTGCAGCCGAAATGCCGGCAACCAAACCGCATCTCGTGCGAGCTTGCCAATTGCTATCGTGTAAGATTAGCTTACCGGCCGAGCGTTACATGTTGGAAGTGACTGGCCATGAGTTACTGATTTTGAATGAAGAATTGAAGATCAATACACTGGCATTTCAGATTCAAAATAAGAGCAATACCGTGCAAGAATGGCCAGCATTAGAATTAACTCTAGTAGATGTGCGCGGCAAAACCGTGCTGCAAAAAGTCTTCTTGCCTGCCGACTATCTCAACAACAAGGCAGATGTCGCAAAAGGTATTGCAGCCCGCAGCGAAAGCAATCACATGCTCTATTTTGAAATCAATGCGACCAAGGCGTCGAACTATCTGCCCAAAATATTTTATCCATAATGAATACCTGTCCTGACTTCAACATACCTGTCAGAAGCCAAATTAACAGACAATCGCTTTAGGCATTTTTCCGCAAATTGCGATATCGTTCTGCACGCGTGGCCACAGATGAAATCAGCTTTTCAGGATCGATAGGTTTCGTCAGAAATTCATCGGCACCCGTTTCTAATGCGCCCAGTTGCTTTTGCATTTCAGTCTCAGACGATAAAAAGACGATAGGAATGTCAATATAGTGGTTATTTTGTCGCACTACTTTTGCCATTTCAATGCCATTACACTGCGGCATATACAAGTCGGTCAAAATGAGTTCTGGTTTGAATTTCTTAATCGATTCCAAAATCTGCGTGGGGTCAATCAGACCTTTAACATGCATACCAGCGCTACTTAACACAGCATCAAAAAAACTCAAAAAGAACTCATCATCATCAACCACCAAGATGCGATACGAACGTATCGTATTCTGAGCGATTTTTTCATCAACTCTGACGCTCAATGCTTGTACATCGACAGGTTTAATGAAGTAACCCTCGGCTCCCTCCCTCACTGCGAGCAAGCGATCATCAAAATTATCATTTGAGGATACATAAATCACCGGAAAACTTGTGATCACCCTTGCGGCCATAGAATCTTTTGCCAATCGTCCACCGGAAGCATCAATATCCAGGACAGCGGCTGACGGCGCACGCACCAAGATAGCCGAGCGAAATTCATCTAGATCAGAAAATCCCAATACTTCATGCCCATAGATACTCAAGGCATCGGCTAATTCATGCGCATAACTAACGCTATCGGAATAGACATAGACTAAATCGGGATGTCTGGTGACTTCGTCATCGACTTGCGCATTCACATTCAGTTCTGTAGACGGCTGTGCGTTCATTTCAAGGTCTAATTCGCTGGGCTTTTTGGACGCATCGTTTGCACCAGCGTCCTCAAATTCAAAAGTATTTTGCGTCATTTTATTATCAATTCCCAATTAAATAATGATCGTCAATATGCTAGACCGCAAACTTATTGTGCAGTAACTATTGAGCAGCCACATCACCCCATAACTGTCGCATACTAAATCGCATGATGACTTGATCGCGATGCAGTACTTCCCTGATCGCATGCAGAGGCTTTTGAGTGTCGCGCTTAATCGGCGAAGCCAAAGCAACCCCGCGTGGACCTAATAAACAGTGTACATAAGGCGTCGTAGTGGTCGCACCCTTGCTCGTCACGACACCAATCGCCCCATCTTCAAGACGGACAAAAGTGCCTATAGGATAAGTGCCTAGCTCGCGAATAAACAAGGTAACCAACATCAAATCTACGGTCGTTTTTCCACCAATCAGAATATCGCGCAAGGCCGCATTCGGCAACAAAGATTTACGGTAACTACGGGCGCAGACACGTGCGCAATATCGATCGGCAATCGAAATAATTTTTGCATTTTGCGGGATTTCTGCGCTGCGTTTTTTATTTGGGTAGCCGCTACCATCTTCATTTTCATGGTGATGTAAAACCCAGGACAACCAAGCCTCATCGCGAATTCCGGCGTTCATTAATTGCTGTACGCTTTGTTGCGGATGATTAAAAATCAAGTCCTGCTCTTCAGCATTTAAGCCCTCGCTTTTTTCCTGCAAACGCTCTTGCTGACGCAGCATGCTGAGGTTCATAGTAAGGCAGGCAGCAGCCAACAGAATCAATTCTTCTTCGGTTTTTTTTAAGGCTCTACCGATCACTATCGAAACCACCGCACTGTCTACACAGTGACGCGAAGAGTAATTGCCTTCTTGATGTAAAAGTATGCAGCCGAGTGCAACGTCGGTGTCGATCCGGGTCGCCAATAAAACATACTTCGCCAGCGTGAGAAATTTTTCACGAGCATTTGGCTCGCTACTCAAGTTATAAGACAAAGTACGTAAATCATTACGCACTTGAGAGATGATCCTGACAACGGAGGGTTGTTCTACAACTTTTTGTGCTTTTTTATCGCGTGCCGATTGTTCGAGTGTTTCGCCATCAACATACAGCCCACGTTCTATCAGCGTTTCAACCTGATGGCTACTACTCACGACAAACCCACGCCGCAATAACAGATTGCCATCCGCGCCAAAGATATCCCATTGCAGCGGCTGGCCGATGACGATATCTGACATAGAAATGCGTTTGTTCGACATGCAATACCCCAAAAAGATATACGGTCTACGCCCACATGCTGAACTATCGACAGAGAAGTTCAGCTATGTACTTGTTATATATCCTATCAGAGTATTAATGACGTGCCTGCTTTTCTTCTTTCTTGGTATCTAATAATGCAACACTCCGCACTTGAACATTTTTATTTCGACAACGAAACATCGCCTAGAGTTAAATAGAAAATCGCCATCCACGCTTGCGCAGAAAGAACATCAGCACAGCAAACATACCAGTGAACAGCAAAGCAAATAAGAAGGAGCTCATGTATGCGCCAACCACAGGGGTCAGGCTGTGAGTAAACCACTTTGGATAAATCAACTCCATCAATCCACTGGCCGCCAAAAGACAGGTCACCATCCAAGATCCACCGTAGGCCGCAATGGCGTTCACGCCGAAACTTAAACCGAATGCAGGCCACTTAGCCACATCAATCAAACGATGCATGAGCCACATCAACAAATAGGCGAAGCCTGTAGTCCACAACACAAACGATGATGTCCATAGACTCTTATTCAAAGGCAAAGCGAACGACCACAGCCATCCCAGTAGCACGAGTAGCACCCCACATTGCCACAGTCGCTGTGCTTGCTTTTGACGCAAAAATGCTCCAGCTTGAATGCCGAACAATACCGAAGCAATTGCTGGAAGTGTACTAAGAATTCCTTCCGGCTCTTGTGCCAAGCCCGTCTTAACGTCGAAACTGTAAGCGAAATGCCCCAGCCAGCGAGTATCGATTTGATCGGCCAAATTCAGATGCGCTTGATACGAACCAGCACTCGCCAAGAGATACCAGTATCCAACTAGTATGCCGACAATCATCAAGCCCTGTGCACGCAAAGAACGTACATAAATCAGTATCGATCCAGCAACAAAAAAACAAATCCCGATTCGCTGCAGCACACCTAGTAATCGAAATTCACGACCGGGAATCAAGAGCATCGCAATCAAATGTAGAAGCACGCCCAAAGCAAAAATTTTACATGCGCGCCACACCACGCTGTTCCATAATTGCCGACTGGCGACGCCTTGTTCAAGCTTTGGAGTGAATGCTAAATACAAAGACACACCAACGATAACCAAGAAAAATGGAAAGATAAAATCTGCAGGTGTCGTCCCCTCCCATGCTGCATGTTCCAGCCACCAATACACATGATCCCAGTCACCTGCATTATTGACTAATAACATTGCCGCGACGGTTAATCCACGCAAAGCATCTATTGATAAAAATCGCTGATTCATTACTTTTTCTGCACCCATTGCTTCCTCAATCAACCGCAAGAATGCGGTGAAAAAACGCTCAAATTTGCTCTTAAGAATCACCCAAATAACGCTCTGCCTATCACCATCAACGCAAAAAAACACAATACCACTTTAACAAATAGGATGAATACATCAATTGAAGGCAAAGATCTTCACAAACATGCATCGATTTGTTGGTGATTCATAAAAATTTAGACTACATTAGAATGAATTAGAAGTGATTACTGTAATTCTCCGTATAATTTTCCGCAAGAAATCAAACGAAAAAATCACCGTATAGTTGTATATTGGTACTTAAGTGGCATTATTTATGTAAAACCAGTTGACCTATACTTGTGGGGCTAGTATGTTTCTAGTTCACTCAAGTAATTGCACAAATAAATGCGCAACCCGATACACAACCCACTACACAACTAGATATACAACTAGATACGCGACTACACACAAGTTACTGATCGAAATTGTTAAGCGATATAAAGAACCACACAGTCAAAAATTGCAGCAATGTGATTTCACACCGGAGATTTTTAGATGAATAACAGCAAATTACGTCACCCGCTAACTTGGGTGCCTACCCTTTATTTTGCGGAAGGGCTTCCTTTATGGGTAGTCTTAATTGTCGCTGGCGTGATGTTCAAGAGCATGGGCATTTCAAACCAAGATATCGGGCATTGGACTGGTATTTTGGTATTGGCTTGGACCTTTAAGCCGCTCTGGAGTCCATTACTGGAAACCTCGAACAATAAGCGTTTTTTTGTCGTGCTCTTTCAAATCATAGGCGGCATCGCTTTGGGTCTTATTGCACTGACTCTGCAATTACCCAATTCAGTCGCGGTCACGGTTGCACTGCTTGGTGTCGTTGCCTTAGCATCTGCTACCCACGATATCGCCGCTGATGGCTTATATATTGCTAGCCTCTCCACTAAGCAACAGACCGCATTCGCGGGCTGGCAAGGCGCTTTTTATAATGCCTCTAAATTTGTTATTTCTGGCGGTTTAGTCGTATTGGCAGGTGACCTGCAAACCAAATATCAGTATCCACCAGAAAAAGCGTGGGCCGTCATCTTTGCAATTATGAGTGCGGGGCTCATAGGCATTGCGATCTATCACCTATGGGCTTTACCAGCTAATCCAGCAGTCACGACCGCACCAACTTCAATCAAAGAAGGCTTCGCGACTTTGATCGAAGTCATTATCGATTTCTTTAAGAAACCAGGTATCTGGCTCAGCATTTTATTTATCTTGCTCTTTCGTGCGGGCGAAGCCCAGGTTTCTACCATTGCGCCCTTATTCCTGCTCGACTCACGCGCCGCTGGTGGATTAGGACTGACAACGGCACAAGTGGGATGGGCCTACGGTGCCGCTGGTACGATCGCGTTTATCGTGGGCAGCATTATCGGTGGCTATTTTGCAGGCTGGCTAGGCTTGCGCCGTGGCATGGTGTTTTTGATTATCGGCATGAATATGCCTAATCTTGCCTTCTTCTTCCTGTCCAGCACCATGCCTGACAATCTGACTATCATTACAGCAGCTATTTTTATAGAGAACTTTGGTTTTGGTTTTGGCTTTGTTGGATTAATTTTGTACATGATGCAAGTGCTGTCTGTGGGTAAATATCAAACTGCGCATTACGCCTTTGGTACCGGTTTCATGGCACTTGGTCTGGTCTTATTCCGCACGTTCAGCGGCGACATACAAGCGGCTTTAGGCTATAAGCATTTCTTCTTATGGGTAATTCTGTCTGCCATTCCAGTGCTCGTACTGTCACTTTGGATAGTGCCAAAATCAACGGAGGAAAAGCTTACTGCAGACCCCGCACTCGCAGTGTAATCGCAGTGCAATAATAGATCGATGCAATGAATAATGAAAAAGCCGGAATGTTCACACATTCCGGCTTTTTCTTCTTTAAGATTCTGAGTTCGCTTAAAGAATATAAGGTCAACTTACAAGCATCACAAACTACCGCGAACCATCATCCAGCCAGCTCTTCGAATCCAGCTACGGGAACTTGTCCATGCGCCTCAACCGTGCCAGACAACCAAGCTGCTACCGCTTCAATCGCCGGATCGGCAAATCCGTAGGTAATCAAGGCTGGTGCCGCAATATCCAAGCTTTGAAATGGATTCCACAAGACCAAATGCAAATCAGGCTTCCAGCTTTGACGCGCCCTTTCGTTGTAGCGAATCCGCACAGTTGATACAAGAATGACTGTACTTCCATCATCAGGAATACTAGTCCAATCAAACGTCGTCGCATCGTCAAAAGTGGTAGTCTGCACCTCATAAATTTGCGACAGCATCGCGGCGACTTTATGCGCCGGAATTCCCGCTTCGGAAACACCGTCACTCACGACATCGGCGCTAATCACCAGACGTATTTTGCTACCCGTCTTCGGCGGCTTTGCACCACGATACGTGGTCAAACCACGTTGCCATGCTTTCGCCATCAATTGACGATCTGCCGCATCCACTGCTGCCGGATATTCACCAGTCAAACTTGGATAAGTGCTGACCAATTGACTGATACGCGCCATTTTTTTCTGCATACTCGCATAGTCGATTTCACCCGCGGCAATCGCTTCAGTCAGAGCGTCCAGCGTTTCTAATTGCGTTTGTGTATTGCCGAGTGCCATCACCATATCTGCACCTGCTGCCAGAGCTTTCACCGCTGCAGCACCGACGCCATAACGTCCGGCAATCGCATGCATATCCATGCCGTCAGTAATCACTACACCGTGATAGTTCCACTCATCGCGCAAGATGCCCGTCAAAATCGTTTTCGACATGGTAGCGGGATTTTCTGGATCTATCTGCGGATAAACAATATGCGCCGTCATCATCGCTGGTGCATTTTTTGCAGCGGCTTTAAATGGCGCTAATTCCAAGGCATCTAGCTGCGCTCGTGACTTATCAACTTCTGGTAAATCACGATGCGAGTCCACATGCGTATCGCCATGCCCAGGAAAGTGCTTAATGCAACATGCCACACCCTCACTCAAACTGCCTTCCATCCAAGCACTCGCGAGTCGCTGCGCCTGCACGGGATCGGCACCAAACGAGCGCTCAGAAATGACAGGATTATTCACGTTATTATTGAGGTCTAGGACTGGTGCAAAATTCCAATTAAAGCCTAATGCTTTCACGCTACGCGCGACGGCTGCACCAACCTGGCGGCACAGTTCTGGATCTTGGCTTGCACCTAAGGACATCGCCGCCGGAGGCTGCGGCACCCAGGTCGCTCGCACCACAGCTCCACCTTCCTGATCAATCCCGATCAAGGCTTCTGGCCCCATCACGGCACGCAAGTCTGCCGTCAGTTTGGCTAGCTGTTCTTGATTTTGCATATTTTGGCGAAACAAACAAATCGCCCGAATATGGTGCTCACGAATAAAATGCGCCATCTCGCTACCGAGTACCGTCTCAGGCATGCGTATCATGATGGATTGACCTGCGAGGCGACGCGCTTCTTCACGACTGATGATGCTACCTGTCGTGCCACTGTTTGTGACACTGTTTGTGCCACTAGTTGTATCACTAGTTGCGCCACTTTCTAAATGACTACTTAAATTACTCATTACGCTCATTGCTATTCCACAAAATAGAACAAAAGAAAAGCGGGAATCATCTGATCTGATTACCCGCTTAGTGTGATTAATTCGTTTTGGTCACTTTACTCAAATGACGTGGCTTATCCGGATCAAGTCCGCGGGCCACCGACAAATGCGCTGCCATCACGTAAAAGGATTGAATCGCTGCAATAGGATCCAAATCCGGTGTTGCCGTCGTTGCCAAAGTAAGATTGCGCTCTTTTACATCGGCTGGTGCGGCCAAAAGGACATTCGCTCCACGACCACGCATTTCTTCTGCCAAAGCGATCAATCCTGCTTGTGCCGGACCACGTGTTGCGAAAATCAACAATGGATAACCATCATCAATCAAAGCCATAGGGCCGTGTTTAATTTCCGCACCACTGAAAGCTTCGGCTTGAATCACTGAGGTTTCTTTGAACTTCAACGCAGACTCCAAAGCTACCGAGAAACTGATACCACGGCCAACCACCATGATGCGCTGCGCTGGCACCAGAACATCTAAAGCATTTGACCAATCTAGCTGCGTTGCTGTATGTAAAACTTGTGGTAATTCTTCAATACCTGCCAAGAAGGCGGGATCATTTTGCCAGTGACCAGCCAAACGTGCACCCGCGACCAAAGAAGTAATAAAACTCTTCGTCGCTGCAACGCTCAACTCGGGACCAGCATGCAAAGGCATAGTCCATTGTGCACCTTGCGCCAACGGTGAATTAGCGTCGTTGACCAAGGCGACGGTGGTCGCGCCATTTTCACGGAAATAATTAATTGGTTGCACCACGTCAGGACTTTGACCAGATTGTGAGATCGCGATTGCCAAGGCATTTTTCACATGCAGCGGAGCTTGATTCAAAGTAATCAGTGACATCGGCAAAGACGCTACGATGTGACCCAAACGTGCCATGATCAGATACGCTGCATAATTGGCCGCATGATCAGAACTACCACGTGCGATAGTAACGACCGAGGACGGTGGCGTCGCCCGCAAATACTGCCCTAATTCAACTAAACGTTCACGATCCTGACTTAACTGCGCTGCGACAAATTCACCTGACGAACACGCCTCTTTAAGCATCTTTGAGCTCAATTTTTTCTCCCTCGATATAAACAGCAATTAGATTCAAATCCCGATCAAGAACTACTAAGTCCGCATAAGCATTTTTTTGTAAGCGGCCGCGATCAGATAATCCTAAAAAATCTGCTGCGTAGGTAGAAACACGGTTAGAAGCATCGTCCAGTTCTAAACCAATCTTGACTAAATTTCTTAATGCCTGATCCATCGTCAGGGTGCTGCCAGCCAGAGTGCCATCTGCCAGGCGCACACCGCCCAGACACTTATGCACGACTTGGCGGCCCAACATATATTCGCCGTCTGGCATACCGGATGCCGAAGTGGAATCGGTCACACAATACACTTTCGGGATCGCCCGCATTGCCGCTCTGATGGCTCCCGGATGCACATGCAATAAATCCGGAATAATTTCGGCAAAATTAGCATGCGCCAATGCTGCACCGACCATACCTGGTGAGCGATGATCGAGACGTGACATCGCATTGTATAAATGGGTAAAACTGCTTGCGCCATTTTCAAGTGCAGCGACACCATCCTCATACGTACCCAAGGTGTGCCCCAATTGCACGCGCATACCAAGCGCAGTCAACTGACTAACCATCGCCAAATTGCCTTCAACTTCAGGCGCTAAAGTGATCAACTTAATCGGCGCAATCGCATCTAAATTCTTAACTTGTTCAAGCGAGCCTGCATGGGCAAAATCCGGTTGTGCACCGAGCTTGCCCGGGTTGATATACGGGCCTTCTAAATGCACTCCCAACACCCGTGCAGCGCCAGCAACACGCTGCTTGCAAACATCCGCTAAGGCCTGCAATGCATTTTCCAAATCCGACATCGGTGCAGTCATGGTCGTCGCCAGCATACTGGTCGTGCCATGTTGCGCATGCATGTGAGAAATTACCTGTATCGCATCGCCCGCTTCCATCGTATCTTTGCCGCCAGCACCGTGCACATGCAAGTCGATAAAGCCAGGCAAAATATAAGCAGCATCATTCAAGCTCGGATCAACTGTCTGGCCTTGAATTTCTTGAATTTTTTCAGAAAAAGAAATTGCACCTGAGACCCAGCCCTGCGGCGTTAAAATATTTCCGCTAAGTTGCTGTTCGGTTGCTGGCACTAGCTGTTGTCCATTCGGCTGCACTAAACTCATCTAAACAACTCCACGACAAAGTCATAATAATCGCTACGGCAGTAAGAATGCGTCAGCTCTACCGCTGCACCGCTCGCCAGATAACCAACCCGCGTGATCAGCAACATCGCCGCACCTTGTTTTAAACCGATTAATTTGGCTTGTTCTGCCGTTGCACTGACCGCACGAATATGTTGCAAAGCGCGAGTTGGCGCGACGTTATTTTGATCGAGATAACCATACAGGCTATCGGTCACTAATTTGGGATTCGGCAAATACAAATTGGGAATCGTGGTGCTTTCTATCGCCATCACCACATTGTCTGCTGTACGCAAACGCTTCAGACGAGAAACCACGGCATGTGGTGACAATCCCAGCGATAAAATTTCTTCAGGAGACGCAACACCAGTATCACGTGACAACCACTGTGACCCTGGCATAAAACCGCGTTGACGCAACTCTTCACTAAAGTTAGTCAGGCGCGACAATGGCTGCTCTAACTTTGGTGTGATGTAAGTACCAGAACCGTGCTTGCGCGTCAGCAAACCGCGCTCACATAACATCTCGATTGCTTTGCGGGCGGTCACGCGAGAAATTTCTAAAGTCTCCGCTAATACGCGCTCTGAAGGCAAAGCCTCATCCGGTTGCCAGTAGCCGTTATTAATACCATTTGCCAGCTTGTTTGCTAATTGCAGATACAAGGGAGTAGAACTATCACCATCAGGTTTAAAATCGAGCAGTTGTGCCAGCATATTTTTCTTCCTTTGAGTTTCTGAAGTCTTTGCTTAAATTAGACCACGCTAACTACGTTAAGACTGCATAAATTGGCTTTTGACCAGTATGAGCGCACCGACCGCTGAATCACCGGCGGGTTTCGTGACTCGTTGCAATAATTTTTCTGGCAAATAAGCCCAGATTGCGTCCGCCAGACCACCACACAGCGCGATCGGCATCGTCGCACTTGGGTCAAGAGCATTCGCCATTTTTTCCACTTCCAATCCTGCATCTACTAAAATACTTTTTGCCTTCGCATTCATTGGTGCATACTGAATGACCAATGGCGCCAATTGCGCAAACTTAGTTTGCGTCGCACCACCCAGCCATGCAAATACCGCGTCTTTATCGCCACCGCAAAACTGAATAATGGCATTAGCGAAATCATCGGCGGGACTGCGACCATCCAACACATGCTGCACATGATTGATCGCACGCAAGCCCATCCAGGCGCCGCTAGCTTCATCACTCGATGGAAATCCCCATCCACCAACTTCACGTCGGCTACCATCGGCTTGCATGACCTCACCGACACTACCAGTTCCCAAGGCGATAATCGCGCCCGGCTTCCCCTGATGAGCACCAAGCAAGGTCGTGCCAGCATCCGTTTCCACCACTAAGGCCGCGAATCCTGGATTAGCAGCGACAAATTCGGCTGCCCACAGCTTATTGTTGACACCCGCCAAACCACAACCTATCGCCATCTCTTTAAAATCCGGAGCAACAATACCAGTTGTTGCAAATGCCTGCTCAATTGCTGTTAGAATAGCTCGCCAAGCGGCGGTTGCGCCATGCATTAAACCAGAAGGTCCAGCACTGGCGCGAGCGAGCTCTTTGCCTTCTTTATCAACCAGTAAAACGCGGGTGCCGGTGCCACCACCATCGACGCCGATCAGATATTGAAATTGCGTTTGCTGAGTTTGTGGTTGCATTTGCTGAGCTTGATTCACAGTATTTTCCAACTAAATAAACACTACCCATAGTGTTGCGGCAACTTCGGCACAAGCCAAGTGCAATCCAACTATAGCCAGATATTGAGACATAATTACACTTTAGGTGTTTCCAAAGTGGCTGTCAATAGGTATTTAAGTGGTATTCAAATTATTTTGTGCTTTTTGTGTCGTTTTCATCGTTTTCTTGGGTCATATAACCCATGACGACTTGGCATAGAAAGTTCTGACTTATTGACTATTACCAACTAAGCTCTCTCAGCTTCACGCATTAAAATGGCGCAAATTAGTTAAATCAATAAATCAACACTCTCACAAGAGAATTCCTCAAATTTGCCTGAAAAAAAAGTGACGAAGCCGGGCTGCCTCGTCACTCCCTAAATTTGCCTACTGGTCTGCAAGAACATCGGATCATTGTCGAACTTCAGTTAAGGCCGAGGTTCAGGCTTTAGGTTCAAGACATAGATTCAAGCCTTTACCCAACGCCTCTGACAATGATCCAACTACCTTACATCTTCACGCGGAGTGTCAAATAGTATTGACGGCCACTTTGATAGATAGAACGTGGCTGATTTTCATTCAATGCAAAATACTTCAACGCTGGGTTATTCAAGTTATGCGCATCAAATGAGATCGCAAAGTTTTCATTGATTTTGTAACCCAAAGAAGCTGACAAAGAACCCGTCGCTGCTTGTGAGAACGCCGTTTCACGATCTAAGCCACTGTAGAAAGCAGAA
Source organism: Affinundibacterium flavidum (assembly GCF_014284175.1). GTDB lineage: Bacteria > Pseudomonadota > Gammaproteobacteria > Burkholderiales > Burkholderiaceae_D > Undibacterium > Undibacterium flavidum. Next base: position 119,013 of record NZ_JACOGA010000013.1, on the reverse strand, counting down.
CGATAGCTGTATGACAAACGCGCATTGAAAGTATCATCTTCGTAGTAACCACTCAAGTTGTAAGTGTTCTTAGAAGCACCAACAACTTCTTGATCTTTCGCATCTTTAGCATCTGCGTAAGTGTAGTTTGCAGCAACTCCGAAGTTATTTCCAATCGGCTGTTCATACGCCAATTCAAAACCCTTCACTTTAGCGCTGGAATTGACTGGTACGCTCAATACGTAAGGAACCATCGCGCCTTGTGGAATTGCCGAGCTGGTCGTGAAGTAGCTACGCTTATCCTGACCAATACCAACATAGCTGGTCAAATCCATGTAGTACACGCTACCAGACAACAATGCACGTGGAGCGAAGTACCATTCTAGGGACGCATCAAGATTATTAGAACGAATTGGTTTCAAGTTTGGATTTGCACCACTACCGCTACCTGTGCCTGTTGCAGTGGACGGAGGGCTCAAACTGATCGCACTCGCCAAAGCACCAAAGTCTGGACGTGTCATGGTCTTCGATACAGCCAAACGTGCAACCAAATCTTTTTGCAAATCAAAACGCAGATTCAAGCTAGGCAATACGTCGTTATACGTGTTGTCGCTCTTCTCGAAGTGGAAAGTACCAAAGTCAGACGTTTTTTGACCTGCGCCTGGACCTGTCAATGTAGAGATGACACTTTCTTTAGTTTGCACTACGCGTACACCAACATTACCACTCCAGCCTTCGCCTTCCATGTTGCCTTGAACATAGAATGCATTGACGTTTTCTTTCAACGCAAACTGTGTACCGTAATCAAGACGTGTACCGTTATTATCGCGATTCGAATATTTATTGAATTCAGCCAATTGCGCAGGTGTGTAATACCAGACATTGGATGGGAAATTACCGCCTAAGCCAGAACCATAATTTGATGGATATTGGCTTACTGATGATGGGAATTTCGCTGGATCATTTTGCGCTACAGTACCAACTGGGCACCAGGTAGATTGTGACCAATCCCATGGTGCTTGCGTACCAGCAGAGTTCTTACAACCAGGACCTTGACCTAAAGCAGCACCACTGTCACGCTTATGCTCAGTTGCACGAACACCAAATTTCAGAGAACTAAATAGGCCTTGATTCAATTGGTATTCGCCATCCAATTTAGCCCATGATTCTTCATCATTAACCAAAGTATTTTGATAACCAAAAACCCAACCCAAAGTATCTTTTGAACGACTGGCGTAGTTCGTATTACCTAAACTCCAGTCAGCCGCGTTATTCACGCCATTGATGTGATAAGACGCACCAGAACCATTACCAACATTCCACTCAGCCACGTCTTGCGTTGGTGTTTTACCTTTTGCTTTAGATGTACCTAATTGGCCATTGAAACGTAATTCGGAACTTGCTTTCCACGTTGCTTCTGCACTGAAGAAATTCACTTCAGAACCAGCATCTGGACGAGAAATTTGATCGTACACGCCATAAGTTGTGCCAGCGACTGGTTTGAACGTTGCGCTCGTCAATGTTTTTACGCCGTTATTGTTGGCTACTGTGTAACCTGCTTCTGGCGCCTGACCATTACCGCCATCGATGAAGTGAGAGCCCCACAGCATGTAATTACGGTTGTAGTTTGCCGCATCCAATTTCGAGCTAAAACCGCTCAGGACGACATCAAATTCTTTGCTTGGTTTAAATTGTGCACTGACCAAACCACCAGTACGATGACGTGTTTGTTCAAACAAAGCAGCACCCATCAAGCTTGGATAATAAGCGCCCGCCAGATCAGGATTAGTCTTCGCCATTGGACTGCCTGCAGCAATTTGTGACCAGCCCAAAATTTCTTGACCATCACGACGCAAGCTACGTTTTTCGGAGAACGCCTGCACCATCAAACCAAAAGTGTTGTAGTCATTTTTCCAGTTAATCAAACCACTTAGTTGTGGATCTGATTTTGCTGGCAAACTAGCGTACACCACCCCCAAAGAGGCTTCAGCTGTGAATTGTTTTTTGAATTCCAAAGGTTTGCGTGTGATCACATTGATAGAGCCTGCAACACCGCCCTCCACCAGACTAGCCTGGGAAGTTTTGTTCACTTCGATACGACCAACTAATTCAGATGGCAATAAAGTGTAGCTAATAGAGCGACCCACGCCTGCACCAGATTGATTCAATACGAACCAATCACCTGCAGCCATGTTGTGACCATTGATCAAAGTTTGTGTCAAACTTGGATTAGTACCACGCATACTGACGCGATCATTTTCATCGAAACCACCTTCATTGCCCGACGCAGAGCTCGTAGTCACGCCAGAAACGCGTTGCAAAGAATCTGCTACGTTTTTGTCTGGCATTTTGCCGATGTCTTCTGCGGTAATCACTTCGATATGTGATTCAGCATTACGCTTTTGATTCAAAGACTGCTGCATAGAAGCGCGCACACCAGTAACAATAACTTGTTGCTGCTCTTCTTTTTCCGCTTTCTTTGTATCAGCTTGCTGTGCTTGCGCAGACATAGCGACTGTCATTACCAAGACTGTAACTGCAGATGCAATCGGCGTCAGATTCGGTTTCAAATTACTTTTCATGTATTCCCCCAAGACTTCCATAAGAACATTTAATGCACGGCAATCTCATTAAAAAATCACCTTGCGCGAATTACTACTTATAAAAAAGATTCAAGCACTTAATACCGTATTGCTGATTTGCCGATCTACATTGCCTAGCTTAAATTTTGTGCAAACGATCAAGTACATGCTCCACCTACTTATCAAGCAAACTCATATGTTGCTGCGTTCTAAGAAACGCTCCCCCCACAGGAATATCCACCTCATCAAATCTCACATCGCAAGACCCATCAGCAGCAAAACATATCAATTCGTTGAAGAGTCTTCACTTTAAATTTTTCAATACCAATTGTCAAACGGTATTCATGTGGTATTACATTTATTTGATTGGTACTATGCTATTTTTATCGATTGGTATGCATATCAAATATCCATCCATAGTTTTAATACGTTGATTTAAAACGATTATTTTTTTAAATATAGGCGTACATCAACTATTGGTATGTTGACTCAATCCAACAGAGGATCGAAAATACCACTTTTAGATATTAATACAACTTTATGTGAGAAAAGTGGCCTCCTGAGAGGCACGCAGGTACTAACTTAGGTACTAACTTAGGTACTAACTTGGGTACCAACTTAGGTACTAACTCGGGTGCGCAGCGACACGGTTTTAGCGAATGTTATGCGTGCTGATATGGGAAGACAAATCTAACAATATGGTCTGCTTGTGATCATCCATAAAATATGAAATACTGCACGCCGCCTCTTGGCAAAGAGCACTTCCACACTTCTCCCCCCACATGGAAATTTGAACACCTATATGTGCTTATATGTGGCTTATATACGCTAAGATTTCTTGCACTTTCATTTGACTAACCATATCAAAACTCAACTACGTCATCACCGTCCGCTGAAAAATCGCAAGCTACACCACGAGCAAATTTCAGATCAGGATTCAAACGAAAACTGTTTCTGACTAAAATTAACCGAGCAAATTGAAGTAAGTTTTTGAGCTACCAACAGGATCTTTTTATGCAGAACAACTACTCCATCAACATGCCGCCCTTACTGCAATCAGTGAACATAGGTTCACATCAGGCGTTGATCATTGATGACTTCTTAGAAAACCCAGATGCATTGCGCCAGCTGGCAGCAGAGAGTAAGTTTGAAACCTATCCTGGCTATACAGAGCGCAAGGGTTATCCCGGTATCCGCGCACAAGCACCGGTAGATTATTCTTACGCGATTACAGAATTTTTGGAACCTCTAATCAAGTCGCATTTCGGTGTACCTGAACAACTCGATTTGCGCAAAAGTGTGTGCGCATTTTCATTGACTAGTATGACCGCAGAAGAATTGGGGCCACTACAAAGAACACCGCACTTTGATGCCAGCACGCCATATCACATGGCAGTGCTTCTATATCTATGCAATGAGAGACACGGCGGCACCGGCTTTTATCGCCATAAATCAACTGGCATACAACAAATCACCGAAAGCAATCGCGAACGCTATCTGGACGTTTACTACGAAGAGATCAATGCACAACGTCCGGCACAACGCTACTTCGATGACTCAAGCGAGCATTTTGAATTTCTCGGCATGATCCCGGCAAAATACAATCGTCTGGTTGTGTATCAGGGCAGTTTATTGCATACAGCTTGTATTAATCCGGCGATCAGTATCAATGCGGACGCAATGACTGGACGTTTAACGGTCAATACTTTTTATGATTTTTAATGCTAACTCAAAGACCGATGCCCCAACTTTGAACGCTGACCGAAGTGACAGTCTCTTCTGGCGAAATTTCAAGCAGCACGACCACGTCGTAATCCATTAGCAAACTAGAGGCAACTTTACGTTCATTGATATAGTGAAATTTTTTATCATGCGACATAGACACACAGCATATCAATTTCACGCCACGTGTCGCAAAGAATTCTTCAGCGTGACGCTTACTTGTTCCGATTGGTAGTTGTAACTTAACTTCGTCGCGCCAATATTGCATGCGGGTGTTGACTGCCGCAGTTGAACACGCTGTTAAAGCGAGTAGAAAAAGCACCGTCACTGACAAAAACAACCGTCTGCGCGATTTGATATTTGAAAAACGATTTGGTGACATAAGCCAACTTCATATAAAAATCATTAAGCGGTATTCGCAACGCAGGGCTTTGAGATATAAATCATAAAATATTTCAGCACATAGTTAATCTGCATCATTCTAGATCGCCCGCATCCAATCTGACGTAGATTAATCAGTTCAGACAACTGATTATAGACGAGAGCACGCTCAAATTAACAACACAACTAATGTTCACTTCTTGAATTCAAGACTCATTAACACCACAGGCTTTCCTTCTAGCAAAGAAGAAAAATATCAATCTATTTCGAGGCGGGGCAATGGAAATAAGCAGAGGTGGACGGAAATAAAAAAAGCAGCCGAAGCTGCTTTTTTATATAACTAGGCCGAAGTAAAGTTCGCGATTATTTTTTCGCTTTTTTACCAGCTGCCGTTGCAGGCAAATATGCCAATGGATCATTCAAACCACTTTCATAAGCAGTCATCACTGTTTTTGGACGCAAGCAAGTTGCCCCCAAAGTTGTGGAGTCTGCAGACACAGAATTCACACAAACCTGCAATTTCATGATTTTGCTTTGTGGAATACCAGCCGCTGCCGCAATAGAAACTACGGAATGTTGATTCGCACCATTCGCAATCAATTGATCGACAGTTTTTTGCAAATTACGGCTATTGGACAGCGCAGTAAAAATACCATCTACCGATGTATCAACTGGCTTTGCAGCTTCAATTGCAGAAGCACTTCCAACCAAGGCCAAACCTAAGCATGCACCAACAAACATTTTCTTCATAGTAGTCTCCTTAATTCGACAAACGATTTTGCCTAACAGATTGATTTTAGTGAGTTTTTAGGTCACTGCAAAGAATTAAATGCGAAAACACCTAAAAAATATTTTGAAGTTAAACTTCAGACAAATACTCTGTTTGAGTTTCGCGACAAATGTCTCAAATTACAGAACTTTTTAGCAAGTTAAGTCTCGTAAGAAAACTTTCTTTGATGTTGCTTTTCTCATCACCTTGCACGCAAGATTTGATTGACGTGCTCAAAGCACAAGCATACATTGAAGAAACAAATGAGGTACGAATCTAGAGGCAAGTCTAAAATCGTGTTTCAGTACAAAGACGGCATGACCCAATTACCTCCACACAGGCTCATCATGCACACAAAGAGCTGTTTTTTACCTATTTTTGCTATTTATCGCTTACTTTGTGCAGCACTTTTAATTAGCTTTTTTTCTTCAGCAAACATCTACGCAAGTTCAAAACAAACCTTACGCTTCACGCATATTTCGCAGGAACAAGGTCTGAACGATGGATCAATACCGGCGATTTTTCAAGATAAGTATGGGCTCATGTGGCTAGGCACCTCAACGGGACTGGTGCGTTACGACGGCCGCCACGTTCGTCAATGGAGTTCAGATACTGAAGATCCCAATAGTTTAAGTAGCCCGCTAGTATCCGCCATATTGGCTGGTCAACAAGACAGCTTGTGGATTGCCACTTCTGGCGGACTTAATCGCCTAAATATGAAGACGGAACAAATTGAACGCGTGCAAATGCCTGACAATTTGTCTTTGCAACAAAAAAGAATTTGGGCGCTAGCACCTCAATTAGGAGACAAAATCTGGGTCGCGACACAAAGCCAATTGTACTTATTTAATCCGCTTGCCGAGACGGCTCAGCGCTTCGTCGCCTTTCCATTAGAAGGCGATACTGGAGCATTGATACGCGCTATGATCAGCGATACTGAAGGTGGTGTCTGGGTCGCAGTTGGCTCACGAGTGTATCATCTCAATGCCAACGGAAAAACTCTGCAACAATTCGACGCAGCCAGCCTTCATCCAGAGCAGCAACGCTTAGATTTCTCGATACGCTCCATGAGTCTGGATGCAGATAATCGCTTATGGTTAGGTATGCAAACTGGTGTGCAAATTTGGAACATCAGCACAACCCCCGCCAAACCCGATGCCATTATGGGACGCCTGCGATTGCCGCAAGCACGCGTTTATGCAACTTTTTTGGATGAGGAAAAGTCAATTTGGATAGGCTTTGGTGGCGGCGAATCGCTATATCGTATTCGCTTAAAACAAAACGAAAAAGTAGAAACCTATCGTAATTATCCAGCCCTCTCTTCCAGCATTGTCAGCAGCTCCGTCGCGTCTTTATTTCAAGATCGGACCGGAACTTTATGGATAGGGACCTGGGGCTATGGGATTAGTTTAGTAGACTTGCGCAGTCAAAGTTTTACAAATTATTTTCATATCGCAGAAGAGAAAAATAGCCTCAGCACCAACAATGTCGTGGGCATTCATCTCGACCAAACCAATCACGCCTGGGTCGCCAGCTATGGTGGCGCGCTCAACTATCTGGACCTGAACACGGGAATAGCGCAGCACTTCCCCCAAGAGATCACGGGCGCCTTACACACCAAAGCGCTACGTTTACAAAGTGAAGACAAGCTTTGGCTGGGTGGCGATGACGGCTTGTTTCTGTTTAATCCCGTCAATAAAAAAACGCAAAAAATCGCACTAGCGCAAGACACTCCCGGCGCCAATTCCATCAGTGCGATTATTGTCGATAGGCGCGGTGATGTATGGGCAAGTAGTGGGAATGGTTTGTATCAAATTTCGCCTGACTTAAAAGTGACTACGCACAAAGCCGCGCCACAAAAACCTGGATCACTTAGCCATGACACTATCGATTGCCTACTCGAAGACACAGAGGGACGAATCTGGATAGGTAGCAAAGGCGGCCTTCAGATGTGGGATCATACAAGCGCACAATTTTCACAACCAATATCCGCAAATCAACATTTAAAAAATCCCGCTAGCCTGGCGATTTACGGCCTGCACCAAGATCAGCAAGGCAGGATTTGGGTAGGAACGGCAACAGGTCTGTATCAGCTTGTTAAACATCAGGCGCAATGGGAATTGGAGTCATGGAAAAAAGCGCGTCAAATGCCAGCGGGATGGGTCATTACCATACAAGATGATAATGAAGGCAATTTATGGCTGGGCGCTGAGCAAGGCTTAGTGCAATTAAATATTGCCACGGAAAGTGCGCGGACTTACCACAATTTAAATGGCCCACTGAACGGCAGTTTCAGTTTTGGAGCCACCACAAAGGCAGCTGATGGGAGTCTTTTTTTTGGTGCCTGGGGCTTAATCGCGTTTAACCCAAAACAACTGCGCGACAACAATACTCCTGTCAAAATTGTCTTATCTGATCTACTCGAATTCAATCGTTCTCTCAGTGCAGACAGAAACACAGCAAGCGATCATCTGGAGCGCGACATAAACAAAAACAATGCCAATTCATCGACATCAAATCAGCGTTCAAGCACCCTGCAAGAGCTGGGAGTCACTGGTCCTTTATACGAGGCGAAAGCGATACATCTGACACCCAAACAGAGCATGATCAGTTTTGAATTCTCGGCACTGCAATTTTATGACTACAAGCAAAATCGCTATGCGTGGAAGCTCGAAGGATTTGACCAAGATTGGATCTACGGCAAACCGGGAGAAGCGGTCGCAACGTACACCAACCTCGATCAAGGCGACTATGTCTTAAAAGTGAAAGCAGCGAGCTCCACTGGTGATTGGAGTAGCGAGATGCTCACTTTGGACGTCAAGGTCTCACCACCGTTCTGGAAAAGCAGATGGTTTCTAGTATTGATGTTGCTAGGCGCACTCAGTTTACTGGTTTTATTTTATCGTCTGCGGGTAGGTTTCTTACAACGGACACGCGACCAACTCGAATTGCAAGTGAGCTTGCGCACGGTAGAAGTACGTGAACAAAAAAATCAATTACGCAAAGAAAAAGAGATCGCAGAACAAGAGCGTGAAATTGCAGAAAAAGCCCGACGCGACATCATTGTGCTAAGCGAAATCGGGCGCGAAATTAGCGCATCCCTAGATATCGAAGCAATTCAACAGGTCTTTTATGCGCAAGTTGCCAAATTGATGGACGCCGACGTCTACGGCATCGGGATGGTAGATTGGAACGAACGCATTGTGAACTTCGACAATGTGATGGACAGAGGCACGCCCACGCAGCGTTACTTCCGCAGTCTTGATGCTAGCAATCAACCCGCCGCCCGATGTATCTTGAATGCGGAAGAGTTAATCATTGATCAGTTTGATTACGACAACACCATGGTTCAAATGAATCATCAAGGTACGACGCGTGGAATGCGTCAAGACGGCAGCGATGTGACCCGCACCAATTCTGGCATCTATGTGCCTATGCTGATCGACGAACAAGTAATCGGCGTCATCACAGTTCTTAGTGCACGTCCTGGTGCCTACAATTCAACGCATCTGGATATGTTGCGTACGCTTGGTGCTTACGCCGCTGTGGCATTAGATAAAGCGCGTGCTTATGCGCGTCTAAAGCTGACGCAAACTAAATTAGTAGAGCAAGAAAAACTCGCAGCCTTAGGTGCGATTGTCGCAGGCGTCGCGCATGAATTAAATACGCCCATAGGAAATAGTTTGTTAGTTGCCAGCACCTTGAAAGAAAGAAACGACGAATTCGTTGCGGTGATCCAGAGCGGCAGTATCAGACGCTCAGAAATTGAGCGATTCTGTGTGAGCTCTTCAGAAGCTGTTGATCTCATTTTGCGAAATCTCGACGCCTCCGCACAATTGGTGTCAAGCTTCAAACAAATCTCTACGGACCAAACCTCGAATCAACGACGTGAATTTAACTTGGCAAAAATTTGTAAAGAATTGGCCTTAACAATGACCGCACGAGTAAAACGTGAAGGGCATGAAATCAGTATTGATATTCCAGATGACATCACGATGGATAGTTTTCCTGGAGCGCTGGGTCAAGTACTTAGCAACTTAATTCTCAATGCCGTCGTACATGGTTTCGATAGTGTGAAAGCGGGACACATACTGATTAGCGCAACAATCAATAATCGTAATCGCGTCATCATCTCTTGCAAAGACGACGGCAAAGGGATTCCAGAAAAAAATATCAGTCGTATCTTTGAACCGTTTTTTACTACTAAACTCGGTCAAGGGGGCAGTGGATTGGGTCTACACATCAGCTACAACATCGTCAACTCTATACTGGGTGGCAGTATTTCCGTGCAAAGCGAAGACGGAAAAGAAAGCTGTTTCACCTTAGATCTACCACTCACTGCACCCCAAAATCAAGAGTAACACTCAGGGTAAGAGTAGATTCGAGAGCAAAACTAAGAGTCAATTCAAGCACGCAATTCAAACATGCGACTCAGGCAAACCCAAATCTATCCCATCGAAATCCAACAAGGGAATCAAATTAATCGCATGCCCGACAAAAGGAGAACGTTCGTGCCAGCCCTGCTCTCTTGCCGGCACTAACCAGTAGCCATCTTTATCACGAGCTATCCAATACCGTGGCTGTTGCATATATTCGTAGAAGACAATATCCATTCGACGTTATTTTCAGACGATAGAATAAACCGGATAACGACACCATTCAGGCTCATTAAATCGTTTGCCATGTGCAAAAATAAACGCCAATACTGCTTCCTGATTATTGAGCAAAGTTGGGTTAGCTGCTTTCCACGATGCGAATTTATCCGCCAATTCTGGCTCGGCTTGCAGCATCTCGTACGCGCTATCTTCGAACACGTAGTCAGAGAAAGCTTCTTTTTTCTCTAAGACGCTATTAAAAAATCCCCAACGGAAAAAACTATCGTGCGCCTGTGGTTCCAAAGTCTCAATTGCATAGCGGGCATTAGGCTGATTCAAGTCCACCACATAATCACCTGCTCTCGCTAAGAACATTTCTCGCACTGCTTGCAATTCAACTTCATCATGAAACATGTGACCTTCATAAGCATTTGCTCTGGATGTCACTTGCTTGATGTGATAACTCTGTACTTGCAGTTGCTGATCCGCTTCTAGTCGGCGTAGAATGACGCCATTCCACTCCAGGCGTTCTATCGCTTCGCGCCAGGCTTGTGGAATCAAATACGCTTTCGGGGTTTTAACTACAAGGTCTTCTACAAAATTGTCATAGTAGAGTATGTCTTTTTCCCATGGTTGATTGCGATCATATGATAAGCGCATATAGTTTCCAATCTTACTTGGGCTATACACGGCTTGATAGCCTTTAAAACGGAAACTGGAAGGCCGCGAATGATCGACTTTCCAACTCACTGGCCATTGCGTTTTTTGTGTCGCTGCTTGACGCGCCTGAGCACGCAATGCTTGAATTTCGGTCGCATGTGCAATCGTAAAATCTAACACTACTTCGACCAAGCTACGCATAGAGTCGTAGCGATCTGCATAGGGTTTTAACATATGCGTTTCTGGCATGAAGCCTATCGTGTGATGCAAGGCGGCGAATCCAGTCGAAAAGCGCGGGACTTCCAAGAAATCTTCAATGCCATCATCGGGTGTCACTTTGACTGGATTCACATACGGACAAGTTGGCCAACCGCGCTGTTCCATATTGGCATAAATCGTCGGCAGCATGGTGTTACGCAAAAATGGCCCCAAGCCGTCACCCAGCTTATCCGCCTGAGTCTGAATCAAGGTCATCGTATAACTATAATCTGCACCATTCGACGTGTGAGTATCGACCATGACATCTGGATCCCACATCGTAAAGAAACGATTAAAAACCTGCGCTGCTAAGCTATCGCATTTAATGAAATCACGATTCAAATCCAGATTGCGTCCGTTCGCGCGGAAACCAAACATTTCCGGTCCATCTTGGTTCACCCGTGACGTGTCTTGACGATTCAAGCATCCATCGACGTTATACACCGGAATAAATAAAAATACGGTTTTACCCAAAGCAGCCAGACGTTCAGGTTGCAGGCAAAAATCACGCACTAAGGCCATGCAAGCATCGATGCCTTCTGGCTCGCCAGGATGAATGCCATTATTATTAAAAAACACCGGACGACCTGCTGCTTTCAAGCTAGCTCGATCAAACACGGCATCTGCAGTGATCACACCAGCATGCATAGGAAGGCCGCTATCCGACACGCCAATTTGTTCAAAACGTAAAATTTGTGGAAAATCCCGTGCCAATTTTTCGTAAAAAGGAATGCAGTTTTCCCACGTAGTTGTTTGATTTTGATTCCCTGATTCGTAAGGAGTTGGATACAGCGAAGATATTGGCATGTTCATAGCAGGCAGGTTTCTATAAAATGGAGACTGATGCGAAGAATTGTAGCATCGTCACTTCAAAATTTTTGACGTAATACTATCTATCCCACCAAACGAAGAGCTGCAAACTACTAGACTACGTATGCAAACAGAAGATTTGATTTCGCTCGTAACCAAGACCATGCCTTATGGCAAATACGAAGGGCGCCTATTAGCAGATCTGCCCGGAGATTATCTGGGCTGGTTTGCGCGCAGCGGTTTTCCACGTGGTGAAATCGGCCGTTTATTAGAACTCATGTACGAAATCGATCACAATAATTTGCGCGATCTGCTTAAGCCACTCAAATCATTCAAAAATATTTGATATTTATCTCAATTCCAGTCAGTCACACACGCTTCAAAATCTCTTCAAAAGTTCAAAAATCAAAAAAAGTACTGGAAAACAGTACCACAGATCTCTTCTGATTAGCCTCGCGAAGTAATTTTGGCATTCCTTTGTGTAACTACCGACACTGCCTCCCAAGCTGAAGTGCAGAAACAACGAGTTTCGACACTAGGCTCAAAGCTTCCAATCACAGAGCTTTCATTAGTTTCAATTTGCTTCAATTTGAATTTACCAAGAGGATTTTATGTTGACATTCAAACGTGCTGTTTCCACTACCTTGGCGATCGCTGCCTCCATCGGCGCAATGGCATTTGCCGCCAATGCTCAAGCGGCGGATTCCTACTTAGGCGCTGCCTGGGGTGTACGTACTACTTCTGATTTGAACTGTGCAGTCGGTGCTGTCTGCGAACGCGCCAGCAAAAGCACGGGCAAAATTTTTGGCGGCTACAACTTCGCCAGCACTCCCTACAATGGATTCACCTTAACCCAGGGCATAGAAGGCATGCTGTATCAAATCGGTGATACCAAAGGCACTTTCCATACCGCATCAACATTGAAAAATGGCACAGGCAAATCGACTGGCGCTGGCATTTTTTATAAAGTTGACTTGGGCAACGAAACTTTTGGCGTGACCGGCAAGATTGGTACTAGCTACGCTCGCAGTAACGTCGACTTCACGGCTGGAGGCAAGGATTCTGAGAAAGCTTGGTTTATGCCTGCAATTGGCTTAGGTATGCGCTACAACTTGACGAAAGAAGTTGCATTGACTGCAGATTGGGATCGCCTTCCAAGTAAATTTAGCGGCACGAATAGCGCAAAGACGATCAACAATGTGTTTTCAGTTGGTGTCGCTTACAAATTTTAGACAATTTGAAAGAACTTTCACTTAGCCCGATAGTCCAAGCTGCTGAATTTTCCTGGTAAATTTTTAGGGAATGACAGCAGGACAACAAGGCTGATTGAAAGCTATGCAAAAAGAACCACTGACGTACAGAGGCACACACCTACCTGTGAAAGAGCAAGATACTCCCCTCCATCTTGTGATTTCGTGTGTCTCTGTGCTGAGGTGGTACCTGAGTTTTAGATTCTCGCCACAACTTCTTTAGTAAGCGCCCTCCCTCTCTACTGCTTTCTACTCGCCGTCAACGATACGCTTACGGACAAATTGAATGTGACTACGCAGCCCATACAATTCTTCTGCATACGATAAAGGGATGGAAATATGATTTACTTTCATTTCTATCTCGTTTAAACGCTGCAATTGCTCCTGCGCAATTTGCTTACGTTGTTTCGGCGTTGCATCGTCTAAGGTGTGTTCAACCGAACGTAATTGGCCATACCAACGATAAATTCTTGATCTAACTCGCCACACGTACAGCGGTGGAATAATCTTTGACAATGGCAAAGCCAAAGCCCCGAAAGCAATGAGCAAGACCCACATACGCTCTAAAAAATTCGACATCCAAAAACTCAAATATCGCTGCAAAAATGGGGGGCCATTTTTATAAAATTTTTCTGCCTGCGGTTCAACCGCAATTTCGGTAAATCGATCAGAAGGAAACTCTCCTTGTCGGCTAAACCAGTTCGCACCACCGTGTATTTTTTTGGCAGCTTGTAAAAACAAACTGATCAAGGCCGGATGCAAGCTTTCATGCGCAACTAGGGTAGCAGTCGGAGAAATCAAATGATAATCGCGCGATGGAATATCCTTGCCCATATTCACTATGCCGCGCGGCAGCAACACATGCGACAAGAATGGAAAGCGACGCGTGTAAGCTTCAGCCTGCACAAAATCAAATAACTTAACGCCCGGCGTTTGCAATAACATTTGCACGAGTAAAGAATCTGATGCAGAGCTCATCACCAATACGTCCACCTTCCCTTCTATAAAAGCGACCGTGGCGGGTGTGCTTTCTAATTGCTGGATATGCACATCGTTTTCTTCCAGATTATTCACTTCTAAAATCTGTTGAAACAAACGTCGTACACCGTAGCCATCAGGGCCAAGATTAATTCTTTGCCCTTTTAATTCGCGCAAGTTAGCAAGTTCTTTTTTACCGCGATAAAAAATCCAGATTGGCTCATAAAACAAGCTGCCAAGAGAAGTCAATCCATTCGCTTCAGCGTCTGCCTGATTGGTCGATCCGCTCTGCACAAAGCCGATGTCAATATTCGATTCCGAGTCACTAATTTGACGTAAATTTTCTTGCGAACCTTGCGACTTATGTACACGAACCGTGATCTGATTCTTTGCCAACTCTTCTGCATACTGTTTGGCAAAACCTTCGTATGCGCTGTTTTCCTGACCTGCACTGAAATCCAAAGTTTTACCCGGAGCGGGGTCAACAAAGTAATACGCCGCAAACAAGACCGCGATCACCATCAAGACGATAGGACCAAACGCGAATAAGGCATCTTTGGTCGAAATCAGCGTAAATTTAATCTTAGGCATAAGTATTCCATGTCAAATCAGTAGATGGTCCACGTTGATTCAGCGATTCATCCGGACATCTTAGCGATATCAGATAAGCTCGTACTCAGCTCTTAGTGCATCTAAACCTGAACACATTTCAACAAAGGCTGCTGCAACTTGAGTTGGCTCACCTTTGACACCCAATTCGATATGACGGCGTATTGTTTCACTGCCTACACTGGGCAGACTGAACACTTTGATCAAGGGATATGCTGCTTCCAATGTTTCCATCATGGGCGTTAGCGTGGACTCTGCAATCTCGTAGACTAACAAGGCTTTTTCATCATGCGGCTGTTGATGAAATAGATGGGAATAATGCGTATCTAACACCCAAGCAATCATAGGCCACGCCATCACTGGAAAGCCTGGTACAAAATAGTGATTATTGATCGCAAATCCGGGAATTTTATTGAAGGAATTTGGAATGATGGCTGCACCTTCAGGGAATTCTCCCATTTGCAAACGACGCCAGTAATCAGGACCATACAATTCAGTAGGAATATCAAGGGTTAAATTCATTTCGACAATACGTTGATGAATCAACTCTTGCGCTTCAGGATGCAAAACCACAGACAAACCTAATGCCGCCGCTGCACACTGGCGAGTGTGATCATCGGGTGTCGCACCGATTCCCCCCGTGCTAAATACAATGTCGCCACTCGCGAAACTACGCTGCAAAGTCGCTGTAATTCTGGCTCTGTCGTCACCCACATACTCTGCCCAATCTAGGCTTAAACCGCGCTCTTTCAAGAGCGCAATGACTTTCGGCAAATGCTGATCAACCCGTTTGCCAGACAAAATTTCATCACCCACAATAATCAAACCAATTGCCATCGTTTACTCCATCGTGATTTAAGCGTTTATGAGTATGCACTCAAGCGTACTCACTTAAGCGTTAAATTATTCAAATTACTTCTGCATGTCGTTCCTGACGCAATACTTGCAAAGCATCAAGGCAAAAATGTTGGTACCACAAGCCGGTAAAAATAAAGATTAGTAAATAAGCCCAGATCGCCAAGCTAACAAAAATAGGGAAAAATGCGACGTAGGCCATCGACATCGCTCCGCCCATCCACAACATCGAAGGCAGGCCACTAAACCATCCAGCGATAAGGCCAATTAAAAGCAAAGAACCGCGATGTCTGGCGACCAGTAATTGGCGCTCCTGCTTATCGGCAAAGGGGGCAAGCGCGTCATAACTCATTACACGATAGGTTAGCCAACCCCACAATAATGGCTGTACCAAAACATAGATTGGCGGCACAAAAAACAGCGGCAAAGTCACGACCCAGGCAAACACAAAAAGAAAAAAAGACCCGAGAGAAAACCCCAGACTAGCCAAAAATGAACTTCCCCGGCGCAGTTCGAGTTGCGGAAAATCGCGTTGCCCTACGTGTTTAGCGATCGTCGGCATCACCAGTACGCCGATAAATAAGAGGCTGGTAATGATCACCAAAGGCAATAACAACCACATCGCTAATAATGGAACGATCACGGTTTTTAAAGCTAACAAGCCGAGTGAGTTCAGAATCGCACTAGCATTAGTAAAACCATCGTGATTGGAAAAATAGGATTGTATGAAATCAAACACAGCCTGCAAGCGCCAAGCCATCAATCCACCCCATACTGCCAAAGAAATCAGTAAAGGAATCACGCTCAATAATAATATTTTGAAGCGAAACTGCGTCGACAACGCGCGTGCCCAAGAACGTAATACTGCAGTGAAATTCATTGTAACTACCTTTACCAACAGTTAGTGCAAAGGCCTATTTTACCTTGCAATTGCGGCAAGCAAGCTAAGCGCGCTAGATGAAGCTGACAAGGCGATGAGGTTTTCCACTAAAATGGCACCCTTAAGCCGAAATTGAGTTGAAATTGAGCCGAAATTGAGCCGAAATTGAGCTGAAACTAAGTTGCAACTGAGCTACTCGACCTACTCAATATCAGACTATCCGGACTTACCCTAATTTGTTTTACCTATTTATCTCAAGGAAATTTTATGTCATCAATCACCACCGTCAGCGGCTTACAGTACGAAGACAAAATCGAAGGTACGGGCGCAGAAGCGACTACTGGGCAAAATGTTGAAGTTCATTACACAGGCTGGTTACAAAATCCAGACGGCAGCGCTGGCAAAAAATTTGATTCCAGCAAAGACCGTGGCACACCATTTGAGTTTGCACTCGGCGCTGGTCAAGTAATCAAGGGGTGGGATGAAGGCGTGCAAGGAATGAAAGTGGGCGGCACCCGTGTTTTAACGATCCCTGCCGCACTTGGCTACGGTCCACGTGGCGCAGGCGGCGTCATTCCACCGAATGCAACTTTGATTTTTGAAGTGGAATTATTGGGCGTGTAATCCCCCAATTCACTTCAATTTCTGCAAAAAAAATGGCTGACCTGTTTGCGGTCAGCCATTTTTTCGTCTATTCGGAATTTGTTCCAGAATTTACTCCAGAATTTACTCCTTGATAAAGTGCTCGCGATAGTATTTCAACTCTTCGATAGACTCAATGATATCGGCCAAGGCCGTATGTTTTTGATGCTTTTTAAAACCACTGCTTAAAGCTGGTTTCCAACGGCGGCACAATTCCTTGAGCGTCGACACATCAAGATTGCGGTAGTGGAAAAATTCTTCCAACTTAGGCATACCACGGAACATAAAGCGCCTATCCTGGCAGATCGTGTTGCCGCACATCGGCGATTTACCTGCTGGCACAAAGGATTTCAGGAAAGCGATTAAGGCTTTTTCTGCATCCGCTTCCGTTACCGTGGAAGCCTTTACCCGATCAATCAAGCCCGAACGACCGTGGGTTCCTTTGTTCCAGGCATCCATCTTATTCAAGACTTCATCGGATTGGTGGATCGCAAAAACCGGGCCTTCTGCCAGTATGTTTAATTGCATATCCGTAACCACCACAGCAATTTCGATGATCTTGTCATTGTCAGGATCAAGTCCTGTCATCTCCATATCCACCCAGATCAAATTCATTTCATTGGGTTTAGCTGGCTTGGCTGGAACTGCGGTTGTGGTTTCAGTTACTTGAACATTGCTCTCTTGTGACATAATTCTTCCTAGGACGCTAATTTGGCATCAATTCTAAAATTACAACTAAGTTTTAACTCAGTTTCAACTAATTTACATTTAAAACAATAGGACTTACGCAAAATTGCGCTGGCTAGGCGTGGAGCCGCAGACAGTACAAATTGTACGACAAGGCGAACACAACGACGCCAGCGTCTGTTTTGCGTAAGTCCTATAAATGTAAAGT
The DNA here is from genome assembly GCF_014284175.1 of Affinundibacterium flavidum. Taxonomy (GTDB): domain Bacteria; phylum Pseudomonadota; class Gammaproteobacteria; order Burkholderiales; family Burkholderiaceae_D; genus Undibacterium; species Undibacterium flavidum. Next base: position 101,148 of record NZ_JACOGA010000013.1, on the reverse strand, counting down.
TTAATTTTAGATAATTGCCTTGAACACTTTTTCTGATAAAGCAGCATTTTCCCATGAATTCATACACGTTTTCGGTTTTATTCATTGTTTTTCTTGGTATCACTGTCAGTTTGCAATTTTGGCTATCGTCACGCCAATTACGCCACGTCAGCCAGCATCGTGCAGCGGTCCCCACTGAGTTTAGTGAAAAAATTGGATTAGACGCGCATCAAAAAGCGGCTGACTACACCATTGCAAAAACCAAGTTTGGCTTGCTTTCCTTATTTATCAGCGTATTGGTCTTACTCGCTTTTACTTTGTTTGGTGGTTTACAATTGCTGGCTGTGAGCCTGTATAAATGGCTGGGTGATGGCATGACGTATCAACTGAGCTTGATCGCTGCCTTCGCGCTGATCAGTGGCGCACTGGATCTGCCTTTCGATTTATATCGTCAATTTGTTTTAGAAGAAAAATTTGGTTTTAACAAAATGACGCTCAAATTATTTTTCAGCGACATGATCAAAGGCGGCCTGATCGGTGCCGCAATAGGACTGCCTCTAGTATGGGTGGTCATCAGTTTGATGGACAAATCAGGAGACTTGTGGTGGCTGTATGCATGGATAGTCTGGAGTGGTTTCCAACTCTTGATGATGTTGATTTTTCCAACCTGGATCGCGCCCCTGTTTAATAAATTTACCCCCTTGGCAGACGACAGTTTACGTACTCGCATTGAAGGCCTGATGAGCCGTGTGGGTTTCGCGTCCAGCGGTTTGTTTGTCATGGATGGCTCAAAACGCAGTGCGCATGGCAATGCCTACTTTTCAGGTTTTGGCAAAACCAAACGTATCGTGTTCTTTGACACCTTAATCACACGCCTGGCACCACAAGAAGTCGAAGCGGTACTAGCGCATGAACTCGGTCACTTCAAGCTCAAACATATCGTCAAACGTATGATAGTCATGTTTGCAGTATCACTAGGATTTCTGGCCTTGCTTGGCTATTTGAAACAGCAAGTCTGGTTTTTTACGGGCTTGGGTGTCGATCCGATTTTGTTTGCCTCATCCAATAATGCAATGGCCTTAATTTTATTTATGCTGACCTTGCCAGTGTTTACTTTCGTGTTATCACCATTAACTTCTATCAGCTCACGCAAACATGAATTTGAAGCCGATGCTTTTGCAGTGAAACATACGAATGCTAATGACCTCGTTTCGGCACTGGTTAAATTGTATGAAGATAATGCGTCCACGCTAACGCCAGACCCAATACACTCGGCGTTTTATGATTCGCATCCACCGGCATCCATACGGATTGCGCACCTGCATCAACAGGCGACATTAACTTAATTTAGCTTAATTTGACTTAATTTGACTTAATTGTCGGCGTAATTTCATAGACCAAAAATTTGAACAACAATTTAAGAAACTAACTTCAATACCATGAAAACTTCTGATCTCTTAGCAAAAAAATCGGCACATACAGAAATCGGTCTGCAAGACGGCGAACTGGCAAGCTATTTCGCAGCCACACCAGGCTGGGCACAAGACGGCCCCCGTATCGTCAAAACTTACAACTTTAAGAATTATTACGAGACGCTCGCCTTTGTGAACGCCATAGCATACACCATTCACGAAGAAGACCATCATCCAGAATTGATCGTCACTTACAATCGTTGCGTCGTTAAATTTGATACGCACACTGTTAACGCTGGCAAGGGTGGCATCTCAGAAAATGACTTTATTTGTGCCGCAAAGATCGATGTCATTTTCACGCAGACTTTCGGTTAATCACACTGCATGTCTAAGAAATTTTCCTCGCAAAAAAAACCTGCGCCGACTGAGCAAGGCACCGTTATCGCGGCACATGGTCGGCACTATCTGATTCAAGCTCAAGATATCAAATTACACTGCGTCACGCGCGGCAAAAAAAGTGATGTAGCGGTCGGTGATGTGGTCGAATACCAACTGACTTCAGCGAATCAAGGCGTGATCGAAGCGATCGTGCCGCGCAGCACTTTACTGTATCGATCCGATCAATATAAATCAAAAATGTTGGCGGCTAATCTCACGCAATTAATTGTGGTGGTCGCGACTGAACCTAGCTTTTCGGATGATTTAATTTCCCGTGCTTTAGTCGCATCAGAATCCTCTGGCATCAAAGCACACATCGTCTTAAATAAAATTGACGTGAGCGCCAGCCTGCCCAAGGCCAGAGAACGGGTCGGGCTGTATGCTTCCCTTGGTTATCCAGTACACGAAGTATCTGTGACAGCCCAAGCCGAAGCCACCCGCGAAAAAATGCTGTCGCTGATACAAGGGCAAAGTACGATTCTGATCGGCCAATCAGGTATGGGGAAATCTTCTTTAATCAATCTCTTAATTCCCGATGCAGACATCGCGACCCGTGAGATCTCTGCTGCCTTAGACACCGGCAAACATACAACGACATTTACCCGTTTGTTTCAAATGGAAAAATATCAGGGCGAGCGAACGTATGTGATCGATTCGCCTGGCTTTCAGGAATTCGGTTTGCATCATTTGAGCGAAGGCATGTTGGAGCGCGCATTCCCTGAATTCTTACCGCATCTGGGACACTGTAAATTCTACAATTGCCATCATCATACCGAGCCTGGTTGCACCGTATTGGATGCGGTCAAACGTGGAGAAATTGCGAGTATGCGTCACGATTTGTTTAAGCAATTAGTTCATGAAGCTGCGCAAACTATTGGTTACTAATTTTTATCTACGCAGTTTGCGTCGACTTCCTTAATTCGGGCAAAAGTTAAGGAAGCGGATGTTGCCACTTTTGCTCAATTTTGGCATATTCACCATTCTTCTTGATCTTACGTAAGCCTTCATCCAGTAATTCAGCAAATTTCACAGATTCCGCCCTTTGCTTAGAAAAACTAACAAATAACGCACTCTGACTAAGGCTGCCAACCTGCTTGATCTTTCCTCGAAACTCATCTGGATAGCGAGTCAGCAAGTGGTCAACTACGCGTGTATAAACCAAGGAATAGGCCGAACGCTGACGAAGTAGCTTACGTAAATTAGATAAGTCGGTAGGTGCTACTTCACGAATGATCCAATTGTCTGTATCCACTTTATCGGTATAAGTATAGCCATGCGTAACGCCCACTTGCTTTCCACGTAAAGTACTGAGCTGCACATTTTTTTCACCCGAATTACTTAATGCGTAAATGCCAATTTCGGCACTAAAAATAGGCTCAGTATGAAATAGGAATTTTTTATTGAGTTTGCCATCTTTCAAACTATCAAAACAAGCTAGTTCCTGACCCGACTCCGCCAACATCAAACAGCGCGCATACGGTGCAGATTTGAATTGCACCTTAACTTTCACAGCAGCAAAAGCTGCTTCAATAATATCCACCGCCAGCCCTTGCAATTTGCCATCCTTCAGTGCCGCGTAGGGATACCACTCATCTTCGCCGACCAAGGTAATGCTATTCGCGTTCTCATTGATCACGTTCTCACTAAGCACGTTCTCACTAAGCACGTTCTCATTGAGAGAATCAATCGTTGGCGCAATTGTGCGCTCGTTCACATAGGTATCTTCATCCAACACGCCCGCAGATACTGGCAAGGACATTCCTGCGCATAAAAGCAGAATGCAACAAAAGACCGTCAGTTTCTTACAGCCAACAAAATAATAGTGAAGTTGCATATTGGAAAGAATGAAAAGGTTCTTGCCTATTTAAACATAAAATTTTATTTGTACAAAAAAATAAGAACAGTTTTGTCCAAAAATAGTGGATTAAATTGATTTAGCGGCCTGAACCCCAGAACTAAAATGCCCGCAACTTGTCTCAAAACCTACTTAGCATCTTCAATTTCAGATTAATAAAACGATGGGAAATTGAAATTCCCGTTTTTTGAATTCTATATATCAATAAAAAACCATGAAAATTCGTCCCCTACTTCCAAGACTCGCTCTCACACTCTCTCTGGCAGGAATGATTGCTTCGGCTTATGCCAGCGCCGATAACAAGGCTTACATTCGCTTCCCTTCGGTACGTGCAGATTCTGTTGTGTTCACGGCTGAAGGCGATTTATGGAAAGCGGGCATTAATGGCGGCACAGCCCAAAGGTTGACCACGCATCTCGGTGCAGAAACGCATTCGGCGATTTCACAAGATGGTCAATGGATCGCTTTTTCTGCCACTTATGAGGGTGCGCAGGAGGCCTATGTAATGCCTGCTGCGGGTGGCGTTCCTAAACGCATCAGCTTTGAAAATAATGCCGTCAACGTACTCGGCTGGAGCGCGCAAGGTGAAGTCCTGATCAGTAGCCAAAATCCGCAAGGGCCAACATCGCAAACAGTCATCGCCGCAATTAATCCACAAAGCTTGCAGAAGCAAATTTTTCCTTTGACGGATGCCAATGAAGCCGCCATCGACAGTAGCGGCAAAACACTCTACTTCACCCGACTCGGCCTGCATACACGCGCTGATAATGCCAAAATGTATCGCGGTGGCGGTCTGGCGCAATTATGGAAATATGATTTGAGCGGCAAATCAGAAGCTGTTCAGTTGTTCGCCAAAGAGAAATCAAATAACCGTCGTCCTATGTTGTGGAAAAATCGCCTGTACTTTCTCAGTGATCGTGATGGCGCATACAACATCTACGTAGGGAATGTCGATGGCAGCGATGCACAGGCACTCACCAAACATCGCGATTGGGAAGTGAGAAATCCGCAAGCTGGTGACGGCAAAATTGTCTATCAACTCGGCGCCAATTTGCATGTGCTTGATCTCAACAATCTCAGCAATAAGTTGGTTGAAGTGGACTTGCTGTCTGACTTTGATCAATCACGCCCACGTTATATCAAAAACCCTTTAGAATTTTTGAGTAATGTACAAGCAGCTAGTAAAGATGAGAAATTAGTCTTCACAGCACGCGGTCAAATGACCATCGCTGGTACGGGAACGCAACGCCGAGTAGATATCAATTTGCCTGAAGGTGCGCGTGCCCGCGAAGCTGTATTTTCACATGATGATCGTTATGTGTATGCATTTGTCGATAGCACGGGCGAAAACGAAATCTGGCGTTTTCCCGCAAATGGTAATGGCAAAGCTGAACAATTAACCAAAGACGGCGAAACACATCGTTTGGCGATGGGACCATCACCCGACGGCAAATACTTGGCACACATCGATAAACGTGGTCGCTTATGGCTACTGGATTTAGCGACCAAATCAAATGTCATCATTGATGATGCGGCCAAAGATGGTAATGGTACGCACGATGAAATCGTCTGGTCACCTGATAGCAAAACACTCGCTATGGTGCGCAGTAACACGACCCAAGGTCGCAATCAAATCGGCCTGTACGATATCGACAGCAAGCAGACACATTTCGTCACGACTGACCGTTATGAGTCAGAGTCGCCTAGCTTTTCCAGCGATGGTAAATGGCTGTACTTCCTGTCCAATCGCAATTTCCAACCAGGTGTGGGCGCGCCTTGGGGTGACCGGAATATGGGTACCAACTTTGATAAACGCACAGGTATTTTTGCGCTCGCTTTACAGCCCGGTAATCGCTTCCCATTCAAACCAGATGATGAATTAAGCAAAAACAATGACAAAGCTGCAGAGAAATCTGCAGATAAGGCAGAACTTGCTGACGCTGGCAAAGACACGAAAGAAGTAAAGGACGCCAAAGATAATAAAGATGCGAGCGATACGAAAAAGGCAGTAGGAGCGACACCGAAGAAAGCCACGACTGCTATCGTTTATCAAGGTCTGGCAGAACGTCTGTATGAAGTGCCAGTTCCGGCTGGTAACTATCGTCGTCTAATTGCTGATGACAAACGTCTGTATTTCCTCGAGCGCGACGCTAGTGACCGCAGCCGCAGCAATGTCAAAACTTTAGCCATCAGCAAAACCGCACCACAAGCCGAAGTCTTTGCTGCAGGCGTGCGTAATTATGATTTGTCGTTGGATAAAAAACGCGTGCTATTACATACAGGTGCTGGCAATGGCGATTTCTACGTAGTCGAAGCGGCCGCGAAAGCCCCTGGTGATTTGAGTAAGGCAAAAATCAAAGTAGACGACTGGAGCTTTAGTTCGCAGCCTCGCCAAGAATGGAAACAAATGTTTATGGATGCCTGGCGCATGCATAGAGATTTCTTATATGACACCAAAATGCGCGGTGTCGATTGGGTCAAAGTGCGTGAGAAATATGCACCTTTGGTTGACCGCGTCACTGATCGCGCCGAACTCAATGATGTGTTGGGATTAATGGTGAGCGAAGTCAGCGCCTTGCATTCTCAAGTACGTCCGGGTGAAGTACGCCGTGCCGCACCAGATGGCCAGGCTGCGGGTTTAGGCGCAGTGCTGGCAAAAACTAGCGAAGGTTATCGCATCGAACATATTTATAGCAGCGAGCCAGATCTGCCTTCACAACGTGCGCCACTCGACAGCCCTGATCTGGATGTCAAGACTGGCGATGTCATTACGATGATCAATGGTAAGGACGTATTAGCTGCGCGCGATATTTCTGATCTATTGATCAATCAGGCTGACAAGCAAATATTGATGCAGGTGAAGCGCGGTGCGACTAGCAAAACGGTGTTGGTGTCCCCTATCAATATGGCGAAGCAGGCAAACCTACGCTATAGCGATTGGGAGCAAAGTCTGGCGACCAAAGTGGATCGCACATCAAATGGCAAAATAGGCTACCTGCATCTACGTGCAATGGGACCAGCGGATGTCGCCAGCTTTGCGCGCGATTTCTATGCCAACTATCACCGCGATGGCTTGATCATTGACGTGCGCCGGAACAATGGCGGCAATATTGATAGCTGGATTATCGAAAAACTCTTGCGCAAAGCTTGGGCTTTCTGGGCCTCTGCCGGACAACAGCCTTACGCAAATATGCAACAGACTTTCCGTGGTCATTTAGTCGTATTGATTGATGAGTTAACGTATTCAGACGGAGAAACTTTTGCCGCTGGCGTCAAAGCCTTAAATCTCGGTCCACTGGTCGGCAAACGCACTGCGGGTGCAGGCGTATGGCTGTCTGACCGGAATACGCTCAGTGATAACGGTATGGTACGTGCTGCAGAGAATGCGCAGTTTGATGTCAAAGACGGGCGTTGGTTGGTAGAAGGTGTCGGCGTATCACCGGACATTGAAGTAGATAATTTGCCGAACGCGACATTCAAAGGTGAGGATAAGCAATTGGAAACTGCGTTGAATTATTTGCAGAAAAAACTCAAAGAACAACCAATCAAACCTTTGGTACCACAAGCGATTCCAGCACTAAAATAATCTGCTGAACTCCGAATAAAAAATGGCGCAGAATCGAAATCTGCGCCATTTTTTTATCAAATTTAAAATCTGATTTACTAGGGTCTGTTGACATATATTTTAGTCAAGCGTTTCACTCAAAACGCAGGATGGCAAGGCGCATCTCGCCGCTGCGGCTGGCCGCCCCAGCAAGAGATGCAACGCTGTCCATCGTGCGTTTTGATTGAAACCCTCCGGGAATGGCTCAAATGGGCACATGGCGTTGTTGCAATCTGCTAATAGTGCTCGCACTACCGCGCAGCTTGCGCCTAGCCCTGTGCCCATTTGCGCACATTCGCTTGCCTAAAATTTATGTCAACAGACCCTAATTCAATTCCGTTGATCATTCGCCGGACCAACGACTTCTTTATACGCATGCCAAGTTGCATGTCCGACGATAGGCATCGCAACGATAAACCCTAGATTCCAAGTCATAAATCCGAAGACCACCAAAGCGACAATACTTAAGCCCCAGATCATCGTCAACGGCACATTCACGAACAGGGCAACGATACTGATGATCATCGCAGTAATCGCATCGGTATCGCGATCTAGCATGAGAGGAATCGATACCCAGCTAATCGCAAATACCAAGCTGGCAAAGATAAATCCCACGCAAGCATACACAATCAAAAATTCAACGTTTTCCAAAGAAAATAATTTCGCCAAAAAACCAGTCATTGTCGGCATGCCCTTGTTATAGAACAAGGCAAAAATAATTAATGATGCCCGAGCCCACACCATCATGATCACCGCTAACACCACTGCAAAAGTGCCGATATTACTCCAGCGTCCACTCATAGAAAACGCGCTGCCTAACATGCCAGAGCGTACATTTTCAATACGGCGACTAACATCATATAAGCCCAGTGCCAGCAAAGGTCCAACTAAGAGAAATCCACAAGTCAAAGCAGACAAATACTCGGGCGCATTCGCCAGCGTCAATTTTAAGATGCCACCCATGACTGCAAAACAGACGCCATAAAACAAACCTGCCAAGGGTTCTGCACGAAAATCTTGCCAGCCTAAATACAACCAATGAAAAGCCCGAAAGGCACCGATACGCGCAACTGGCGGAAAGGCGCTTTTTTGATCAATCACCATACGAATATCGGGCGCGGCACTATCGCCATCACGCCCGTTGCTCGATTCACTCATATCGTCTCCCTCGCGCATCAGAACATCAAAGCCTATGCCTGTGCTGACTTGTTATATTTGAATATTATTGCTTGTTATTGATTCTTATTGGTTCTTATCGATGCTTATTGACTACGCTTGCAGGCTACCGCATCAGCTCTTCCTGAACTCCGTCGAACAACAGGTAGGAGGCAAAAAAAAGCCAGATCAATCTAACATCGTAATCGAAAGGAAGAGCGCGTCGCAAGGATAACGCGGTGGAAGTGTGGTCACAATGCAGCCTTAGAGCAAATGCATGTCTGCCGCAGACAGGCCAATCAAGGTCAAAGCTACCTGTGTATCGGTCGGTGTGACCGCCGCTGCAATCGCCATCCCTTGCAAGATGGCGTCATTTGAACTGGCATAACCCAAGCCCCAGTCAATTGCAAAAGTCTTTGCGACGATAATTTTATTGTCGAGCAAATTGGCAACCCAACCCCAAGTCGAATCACCCTTAAATTGATGAGCAGAGTCAAGCATGATCGACACTAACGATCCGCGGTTAGCTCTACCGGCGACCAACTCAGCATTCCAATAAGCTAACCCGTCTGGGTCAGCACCATCAACACGTCCGAGCACATTTTTATAAATCACGTTGATGAAATCAGCATTGCTCATGCTTGCTGAAAATCCCGTCAAGTTTGAAAATTGCACACCCGCGTTATAGAAAGTTTCGGCAATTGCATTGATAGTTTGCCCTGCTTTCATCTCGCTTAACCAATACGCTAATCCATCAGCGTCCGGTACACGATTAAAGAACGCGACATAGAGTTCTATCAGTCTTTGTACATGCTGCGGTGGTGCGCCTGATGCTGCAGCTTGGATTTGCAGATTGACGGTCATGTCATCAAATTTGAGCGATTCAACATTGCGTAAACTATCGACAGTCATAACGCCACTGACTCCCCCATTTTTAGACGTCACATTGTACGTATTGAGTTGATGACTCAGGGCGTAAGCCGATAATTTTCCAGAGTACACAACTGTATCTCGGCCTGCACTACCATCAATAATGTCGCTGCCTGCGCTGCTGATAATCACATCATCGGCAGTAGTGCCCGTGAAGGTCTCGCCAAGCACCGTCTTAAAGTTGATCGTTTGGGATGTAGCAAACAGATTTCCTTTGAGGTCTTTAACACTACCAGAAGAGATCTCGACTACATAATTCTGACCATATTGAAAGTCCTTAGTCGGATTAATCGTCAGTGACTTTGCGTTGATAGTTAGCTGCGTGCTGCTGGCGACATCGAAGCTTTCAACTAATTTTCCATCTGCTGTCTTCAGTAAAATACTACCCGCCCCAGCAAGGATGTTTTCACTAAAATTAAAGACGATGTCTTTGTGAATAGCGACATTATTCGACTGATCTACGGGACTAAAACTCAACAGTGTTGGTGGACTCGTATCAACAAAATACGTTGCAAGATCTAGGGTCTCCGTACTGTTTGCAAAGATCAGTTTTTCAAAGTTATAAAGTGTGGCATGAAACTCACCACTCGCGCCCGATATCGTATCCACATAGACGGCGCCATCAGCCGCTTGCTTGATCGTATAACTTGAACGCAAAGACGTGCCCAGGTCTAAGGTATCAATCCCACCAAGACCGTCGATCACAAAGGTACCTGGATTGACTACCCTCCATAAATCGTCTTGTTCGGTTCCTTTAATTATTGGCATGAGGTCTTTCCGCAGCTATCGTTGCTATCGTTGCTGTCTTTGCTGTCTTTGCTGTCTTTGCTGTCTTTGCTGTCTTTGCTGTCATTGCTGTCGTTGCTGTCGTTGCTGGCGCACCGTAAGTCCACTCAGTGCGTCAATTTACTTGTTATGGCTTACTCGATATGGTTTGCTTATTAATGATCTGCTTGTTAGTGATTTTTGTATAGCTGTCCGTCGCGATCAATCGCAAGATAATTCACTCCGGCCTGTTGTAAAAACTCCAAGCACTTTTCCTGCTTCAACATAGCAATTGTAGTACAGCTACCAGCCATTGTAGTCAAAGCGGCGATGACGGTGATAGAGCGCCAATGGTCAACAGGCCATCCTGTACGCGGATGTACTATATGGCAATAGCGACGTCCGTCTAACTCAAAATATCGCTGATAGTCACCGCTAGTAGCCAAGCCGCCTCGTTCAATCGGAATAGTTGCGATGATGTTATTGGCATTACGCGGATCTTGTATCCCAATTTGCCAAGCTTGCTGATCTGGCTTTGGTCCGAGGACGCGAATATCGCCGCCCAAATTAACATAGCCAAAACGCACATGCTGCGCTTGCAGGATCACAGCAGCTCTATCTGCTGCATACTCTTTACCAAAGCCACCAAAATCCAGTTCCATACCTTCTCTAGGTAAATAAATTTGCTGATCGTGACGTTCAAGCACGGACCAATCTATCAAGCGACACAACTCAGCCAGCCTTTGTTCAGTTGGTAATGTCGCTTGTGAAAAATTCCATGCGCGACGCAAAACTCCCGCTGTAATATCAAACAAACCGCCACTAGATCGATACAAAGTGTCTGCATACTCTAACAAAGTCCAGGTTTCTGCATCGCAGTGAATCGGCGTTTTTCCAGCAGCTTGATTAATGACCCCAATCACACTTTCTGCACGATAGCGGGAATACTTCGCTTCAATTCTTTTGACTTCGGCAATAGCCAGCTGTGCACTGTTCTGTGCGTTGTACTTTGCGTTGCACTTTGCATTGTCCTGCAACTGCGTTGACTCATCATATCCAATCACAATTTCACAACTACACGCCATCGCATTGAAGGAAAATTTAAATATCTGCATCAAACTCTCAGCCGTTTCAAAACTGGCGAGAAACGCCAACTTGCAGGCTGCGTGCATAAAATGATTGTAAGCCAGCACTTCCGGCACCAAACCACTTTAACGAAGCTGCTTGCTTGTATTGTTCCAACTTAACATCAACAGCCCAATCCTGATTGATCTGCTTACTGACTTTCACACCATAGGTGAAAGCACCAAACGCCGACACCCGGTGATCCTCAGAAAAGTAACGCGCCTTAGCAGGAGGATTTGGCGGAAACGGATAATCTTCTGGCCCGGCATCAACATAAAACTCTGCGGCAGTCTGGCTATACAGCCTGAGCATCGGTGTGATCGTCCATCCCTGTGTTAATGGCTGTCCATATTCTGCGCTCAAGGTATGCGCTTTGATGTTCCAGTTATCCGCATAATAACGATAGCTCAAACGCATAGAACCAGACAGAGATTCCAGATGGTGATTCCAGCGTACTGTCAGGGTGTGATTATTGCGTTCACGTGGTCGTTGATCAAATACTTTGTAAGGATCAGAAAAATAACCTGTTCCATGGGAGAAGCCCACATTGAATTGAACAATATCATCCGTACTAAGCACTTGCGACACGCTGAACAACACATCACGCAGCATTTTCTTTTCCTGCCGCACGATATGATTCACAGGATTGATTTCATCATTGCTGGCACCCAATGCTGCGCTAAACACCGTGTTTCTATCAGCGCTCGAATACGTAGTCTGTAAGGACAAACCTCTCGATTCGTAATCGGCTTCGTGTGAATAATTCGCTGCCACACTGACGCTGCTATTCTCAAAATAGCGGGTGAGATCAACATCAGCTGCATTACGTCTGTCGCGCATTTTCTTCAACCCTGCGCTGTGATACACAGGTGATGCACCTGAAATGCCATCGGTAACGACTGAAGAACCCAATGCCCATTCACCAGCGATCGGCGAGATCAATTTCAAGGCAGTTGCCTTCACGCGTATCCTATCTGCGCTAGTTTGATAGTCAAAATAATCGAGATATTTCAAGGCAATCACGCCACGTTCTGGCGGTTCATCAGCTAGCGCGACATCGCAAGCAAATAGGGATAATGCCGCAGTCAACAAAGCGGTCGCCACAGTATCGTGCGGAGGGGTGCTGGAAGTGTGTGGCATCATGATTTTGGAAGGCGATTTCAATAACAAAACGTGCTCTCAGCGGTGATCAGTTTTGCTCAATTACAGCCACATCCACCACCGCCTACGCCATTGCCACCAGTCGCGGCTTCTTTACTAAAATAAATATGATCGACAAATTTAGCTTCTAAAGGATCACGATCAAACTTCATTTCTTGTCGCGCCAATTTCCCTTTTTCCCAAGCCTGTACTTGATTGAGGGAAGCACAGCCTGACAGCAGGCAAATCGCGCATAATCCAGGCAAAATTTTAAGAGTTTTCACTTGTAGTTCTTTCATGTGCGGTTACGCTCATTTTCTACGCCCCATGTTAACAGCTTTTCACTCGGTTCGAGATCTAAAGTTGATTAAACTCGTCACAAATTCACTATGAAAACCACATCGCCGAATACAAATTTATCGCCACTTAGAGTTAAAGAACTAGGGCCTGTTGACATATTCAACGCAAAAAAAATAGCATTAGCGCAAGATCATTTCTATATGCGGAATATCATCCTCCAAATACATATCTGAATCGGTCACAAAACCAAAAGACTGATAAAACTTTTCCAGATAATGTTGCGCTCCGATACGAATCGCTGACCCCGGATAGGCAGCCTGGCACGCGGCTATTCCCTTGATCAGCAATTGCTTGCCTATGCCACTGCCACGGGCAAACTTACTGGTAATGACACGACCGACTGATGCTTCTTCGAATTTCAACCCTGGCGGTACGACGCGTAAATACGCTGCAAGTTGTTGATCCTCGGTCCAAGCCATCAAATGCTGGCATTCCATATCTGCACCGTCAGGATCGAGATACGGACAATTTTGTTCAAGCACGAAGACTTCAGCTCTTGCTTGTAGGATGGTATACAGTTGGATCGTCGTCAGATCTGAGAAAGAACAGCATTGCCAAGTAATATTTTGCATCGCAGATACCAAGTTAGGGAGTCGTTAGAGAGACATTAGATAGACATTAAAGAGGAAACAGCAATTTTACATTTGCTTGAACAAATGCGCATACACACGACTTACTTGCAATTTTTGATTGCTTCCTTTTATTTGCACAGTGAGCTTGCCGGTTTCGTCGCGGGTGGCGAATTGCAGATAACGTGAATTGATAATGTAGCTACGATGTATTTGCCAAAATATCTGTGGATCAAGTTGCGGTAACAATTCGCGCAAGCTCATACGAATCAAGCTTGCCTGGTCGGCACAAACGACGTTAATGTATTTGTCGGTGGCCTCGAAATACAAAACGTCTTCGACCGGTATCATACGAATTTGATTACCGACCGCGGCACGGATCATCGTCAAGCGTTCGCTTGCTGGGTAGAGGTTTGCAAACATACTTGGCGCGATATTGCGTAATTGCGCGATCATGGTATCTAATTCGCCAGAACCTGAAGTTGAAGTTGAAGTTGAAGACGAAGAATTTTGCTCCTTCAGCTTACTCTGCAGACGTTGCACCGTCTTCGCTAAACGCACGTCACTAATAGGTTTCAATACATAATCACAAGCTTCGTGTTCAAACGCCTGTATCGCATATTCGTCATAAGCTGTAACAAACACGATCAAGGGAAACGCTTTGTCTGCGGGCCACTCTTCAGCCAACTCTTCGGCAACTTCTAAACCAGTTTTTCCCGGCATTTTGATGTCTAAGAAAATCACTTCTGGCATCAACTTTAGCGCTTGATTAACAGCGACTACGCCATTTTCTGCAATTTCTAAGATCTGTAATTCTGGCCACAATTTTTCCAATGTTTTTTGTAAAGTGATGGCCAGAATATTTTCGTCCTCAGCGATCAATGCGCGAATTGCTTGCATAATTTTCCTTCTAATTCTTTAAATGTTTACTGGAATACACAGGTGTGCAATTACACCTTGGGGTGAATTGGCGCTCAACGTGAATAACGCCTGTTCACCATATAAAGCCAACAAACGCTCGCGCACATTCGCATTACCAACATGACTTTGATGATGTTCAGTGCGACGATTTTCATCGTAATCGTGCGGCAAACCCAAACCGGTGTCGATGACTTTCAGATGCAAATTCTCAGCCTGAACTTGCGCTGAAACTTGTATATGGCCGCCATCCACTTTCGGCTCAAGCCCGTGCTTAATCGCATTTTCTACCAATGGCTGCAGTAGCATCGGTGGCAGCAAGAATTCTTCTAAATCTGTCGGAAGTTCCACCTGATAACTAAGGCGTTTTCCCATCCGTATCGAGAGCAACTCAAGATAGGCTCCTAACAATTCAAATTCATGTCGTAATGTCGTCTTTTCCGTGCGTGAAGAATTTAAACTTGCACGCAAATAACGTATCAATTGTTCCAACATATTTTGCGCACGGGCAGGATCAATCGCAATGAGTCCCTGCAAATTTGCTAGCGTATTAAATAGCATATGCGGCTCTATCTGCGCTTGCAAAAGCTGTAACTGGGCTTGCATGGCTTGACGTTCGATTGCCTCGCTGCGCGCCTTTTCTTTTTCTTGCTCCGCTTCCAGCTCAGCTAACTTAGATTGATTCCAGAAAAACACGCCGCCAAATAAACTGATAAACATACTCATAATGACGAGAATGCCTTCACCATTTTTGAGCACGCTGAGAAAACTCGGTGCTTTTACACCATAAATCAGCAAACCAATATTGCCACCAATCAGATAACCTATCGGTGCTGCCGCCATGCACACGACAAAGAAAGCAATCCTATGCGGTTTCTGCTGACGCCAGATAATCCAACGCATCGCGGCAATCACCAAATCAATGCTACAACCAATCAACATGGAAAATACCCAGTTGACCAAGAAACTTTGCCTAGTTTGCATCACAATGGTGACAAATAAAGCGACCACCGTATTAAAAATAGTCAGCCACATTAAAGACTTGCCGCCACGCCAGGCAGCATCAAATAAAAACCGGGGGTTCATCTTGATTTGATTGCCACTTGTCTGCTGTACTACCTGAGAATTTTTCATCTTGAATTTATTGAAAAGTCTTGATTCTGGAATTGGGAAATTGATTTTCACGTCGATTAATTTTAGACATCCAAATTAAGTAATGAAATCGACGAAACAAAGATTAACGCAAGCCACAAGCATCAAGAATATTAAGCGACTAGTGCGCAAGATTTGTGCGCCAGCCTAGCGAAAACTAGCGCGAAAAGTGCTGTACTCATCGTATCGACTATCAAGCGCTGGTAGCATTTTGACACATGCGTGAACTCATCACCATATAAAACGCCTCCTCATTTACTCGATAGTTCACCCCAAGCATCTAAAATTGTCATCGAAAAAACCCCGAAAACGACCATAAATGTCGAGCTTTTAAGGTATATTCAGCACCTGTTTCATAACTCAGCGGAAGCCTGTCACTTCTGCATAAAGTCATTAATGCGTCTCCTTTACTCTCTGGCCTGGTCCCTCGCTCTGCCTTTTGTTATCTTACGTCTATGGCTACGCGGCAAACAAGAACCCGGCTATCGCCAGCATATTGCGGAACGTTTAGGCTGGTATTCAGAAACGCAAACGCAATCTCAACAAAGAGCAACGATCTGGGTTCATGCAGTATCCGCCGGTGAAACCCGCGCAGCGGAACCTATCGTACGCGCACTCCTCAGGGCTTATCCTGAGCACCGCATCTTGTTGACACACATGACGCCGATTGGCCGCAGCACTGGTCAAAGTCTGTTCGCCAACGTCGCCGATCGCGTCACACAAACATTTCTGCCATATGACATCAATTGGATGATAAGGCGCTTTTTGCGCCATTTTTCACCCACAATTTGTATCTTAATTGAGACCGAAGTCTGGCCAAATTTAATCGCGCAATGTAAGTCGGCGGAGATTCCGGTGACCTTGGTCAATGCCCGTTTGTCAGAGCGCTCTTTACGCAAAGCACAACGCTTATCTTCTTTGATGTTACCTGCAGCGCAGGCTATCGATTATGTCGCAGCGCAATCAGGACCGGATGCTGAGCGCCTGCGTGCACTTGGCGTACGCAATCTGTGCATCACGGGAAATATGAAATTTGACGTAACACCGCCACCCTTGATGGCCGAACGCGGTGCAAAATTGCGGGCATATTTTGGCGAGCGCCCTGTCTTTATTTGTGCCAGCACCCGCGAAGGTGAAGAACCCTTAATTCTGGAAGCATTTACTCAGCTCAACTTACCTCGCGCACTATTGATTATTACACCGCGCCACCCTCAGCGTTTTGATCAAGTCGCCACCATGTTAGAGCAATTACAGTTACGTTTTGTACGTCGCTCTACACTCGATCTGGATCAGGAAGAGTTACCAATTCCAGCTGACACCCAAGTGTTTTTAGGTGACAGCATGGGTGAAATGTATATGTATTATGCCGCCAGCGACCTGGCTTTTGTAGGTGGCAGTCTGGTCAGCTTGGGCGGTCACAATCTGATTGAAGCCTTCGCCATGAGCCGTCCGGTATTAACTGGCCCGCACACTTTTAACTTCTCTGAAATCACCGAACAAGCGATCACCGCACACTGTGCACAACGTGCCAACGATGCCCGCGATGTCATGCAACGTGCTCAAATTTTACTCGACGATGACGTGACCAGAAACCAAATGGGCGCACAGGCGCATGCTTTTTTCTTGCAACACCAGGGTGCGACCGATAGAACTATGCAGGCAATTGCGCCTTTCGTAAGCACAGCGCAATAAATTTAGAACCTGGCTTAGTCAGGCAACTACGCAAATCAACAGTTTGAATTATTGGAGCAATAATGAAACCCTCTTTCCAATTAAGTATTGCCAGCTTGTTGCTTGCTTGCGGCGCATTCACTTACAGCTCAAACAGCATAGCTGCTTGCCCACCGGTTGGACGTACTCAAGTTGAATTGCAAGCACTCAAAACAAATCAATGGCAAATCGCCGATCCGCAACAACGTCAACAAACTGCATTGGCTCTGGTCGAATGTCTGGCAGATACGAACCCTGTACTGCGCGATGAAATCGCATTTGAAGCCTTGTCGTTTTGGATGCGTAGCGAATTACTGACTACCGCCACGATACAAACGATACGTCTGCAGTTACTCCAACAAATCCGCACACCAGTTACCAGCAAAGATCAAGGTTTTGCGCACCCATTCGCGGCCTTAGTGCTCGCCGAAATTGCCCGGGTTGATCGTCGCAAGGCTTTTATGAACGACGAACAACGTCAAGATATGCTGAATGCCGCCGCTGAATATTTGCCTGCGGTGCGTGATTTTCGTGGCTTTGACGAGCAAAGCGGTTGGCGCCACGGGGTCGCCCATGGTGCTGACTGGATGTTGCAACTCTCAATCAACCCAGCCTTAAATCAACAGCAGCACTTGCAAATTCTTAATGCCTTAGCGCCACAAATACGCAATGACCAGCACTTCTATCATTATGGCGAAAGTGAACGTTTGATGGCGCCGGTCTTTTATCTCGGCCTGCGCTCTGGCTTATCGGCAGAAGAATGGGAGCGTTGGTTTAATAGTCTCTTCACAACTTCACTCGATCCCAAATTAACGACCCAAGCGAGCTTGGCACGCAAACACAATCTCACCGCATTTTTATACGCGCTCTATGTCAATTTACAAGAAACTCAAGTCACTGCGGCCAAGGAAAAACTCTTACCACACGTGATTAAGTCTTTGAAAAAATTGAACTAATTAGGGACAATAGCGTCTTAAATCGTCAGTATTTTGACCGATAAAAATTTTATTTTGCATTATCCAACTATCAAGAAAAATCATTTGGAGGAACATCCATGAAACGCACTATTCCCTTGAACGCCATCACACTTGCTTTGGTAGCGGGTTTCGCTACCAGCAGTGCAGCCTATGCTGGCGATGGTAAATTGACTTTAGAAATGCTCTATCACCCGGAACAACGCGTGAATTTTAGCGCAGCACCGATGACGCGCTTGTCTTGGGACAACCAAAACCGCCTGATCGAATCCAAAGTCAACAAAGGCGCGGCAGAACTATTCGTTGTCAATCCAGCTTCTTGGGAGAAAACAGCCTTACCAGCAGACGGCAATGTTTTGAGTATCTTGAAGGCTGCAAAAATCGATGACAAAGAAGTCGGTAAACTTGCCGACCAATTGAGTGCCCGAATTAAGCCAGAAACTAAAAGCTACATCTTTACTTACAAGAACGATATCTGGTTATTGGATTTAAACGCAGGTAAAGCTCGCGCCTTAACCAATACACCGAATGAAAAAGAAGATGAAGCACTGTTGTCACCTGATGCGAAAACCGTTGCCTACTTAAAAGGCAATGATATGTACGCGACCGACGTCGCTACCGCCAAAGAAAAACGCTTGACGACCGGTGGCAGCGAAACCATTTTCAACGGCCGCTTGGACTGGGTGTATCAAGAAGAAGTCTATGGACGTGGCGATTTCCGCGCATTCCGCTGGGCACCAGATTCTAAAAAATTGGCCTTCTTAAGTTTCGATGAAACCAAAGTACCGGTCTATACCTTAAGCGGTGAACATGCACAGCCAGTCAAAACGGATCGCACACGTTATCCAAAAGCAGGTGATTCAAACCCTATTACTAAACTCGGTGTAGTCGACTTAAACGGCAAGATCAGTTGGACGCAAGATCCTTACGCTGGTAAAGAAACACTGATCGTACAAGTAGACTGGACACCTGATGGCAAGCTGATGGCAGCATGGCAGGATCGTGTACAAACTTGGTTAGATCTGCGTATTTACGACGCCAAACTGAATAGCCAAGCGGTCGTTAAAGAAACCAGCCCAGCCTGGACCGAGCGCTTACCTCTTCCACATTTCTTGAAAGATGGCAGCTTCATTTGGGAATCAAGCCGCACTGGTCATCATCATTTATATCATTACGATAAAAACTTCCAGTTAGTCAAAGCAGTCACACAAGGCGATTGGGATGTGCGCACTGTACATGGTGTCGATGAAGCCAAAGGTCGCGTCTTATTTGCAGCCAATGAACGCAATCCTATCGGTAACGATGAATATAGTGTGAACCTCGACGGCAGTAACTTCAAACGCCTGACCGAAGACAAAGGTAGCCACATGGTGCGCTGGAATAAGACGTTCACACACTACGTCGACAGCTGGAGCAGCATGACACAGACGCCGAAACAAGCACTGTTTACTGATGCAGGTGTATTAGTCAAATTGGTGGATGATGCAGGTGTACCTGCCAAGGTGCAAGAGCTGCAATTGGCCACCATAAAGCATCAACAGATCAAATCACGCAATGGCTTCATGATGGAAAGCGTGATGTTCTTGCCACCAAATTTTGACGCGACGAAAAAATATCCGGTCTATCAACATCTGTATGCGGGTCCTATGGCACCACAAGTACGTGATGCGTGGGCGGCAAATCTGTACTACCACTTCCTCGCGCAGCAAGGTTACATCGTGTGGGTGATGGATAACCAAAGCGCGAGTAACAAAGGTGTTTCCAGCGCTTGGCCTATCCATAAAAAACTCGGTCAATTAGAATTGCAAGATCAATTGGATGGATTAGATTGGTTGCGTCAACAAGGCTATGCCGACATGGATAGAATTTCTTTGAACGGCTGGAGCTACGGCGGTTATTTCACTTCGTATGCAATGACACATAGCAAGGCGTGGAAGATAGGCTTCGTCGGTGCGCCAGTGACCGATTGGCGCTTCTATGACAGTATCTACACCGAACGTTACATGGGCTTGCCACAAGAAAATGCAGAAGGTTACGACAAAGGTTCCAGCCTGAAAGCAGCAAAAGACTTAAGCGGCAAGATCATGATCATGCACGGCACGATGGATGACAATGTACATCCACAAAACACCGTAATGTTCATCGACGCTCTGGCAAAAGGCAATAAAGAATACAGCTTGCAACTGTATCCAGGTCAAGGTCATGGCGTTGCAGATGCATGGCAGAACTGGTCTATGCAAAAAGCTAAATGGAAATTCTTGCAGGAAAATTTGTAAGCGACATTGGTATTACGTTTGCTAAAGCCCGCGATGTAGTGCTTTAGCAAAAACAAAAAAACCGACAGCTTGTCGGTTTTTTTGTTTTTAATTAGGGTCTGTTGACTCGGATCTGGATTTTAAATATTTTCATTCGCATGTTGGCGCTTTAGCCAACGATCAAATACCAACAAAGCGACGGCCGTTGTGATTCCTATCAAAGCAAATAAATACCACATCCACACCGGACGATTCATTTCTTTGGCAATCGCCGTATACGCCCAACCCGATAAGAGTCCGGCGAACAAATTACCCAAAGCCATAGAAACAAAATAGTAGCCCATATACATCGCAGTCTTACTTTTAGGCGCGATCGCGGCGACATATTCCTGACTCTTTGGTGAAGCAATCATTTCCCCTAAAGAAAACACCACAACTCCAATCACCACTGTCGTTCCACCAAGTGCAATACCCGCTCCCCAACCGCACAAGGCAATTCCAGTACTAAGCACCAGCGTCCCAAATACCAATATCGGCAAAGCGCGCCAACGTTGAATATACGCACTGATCGCAATCTGGCAGACAACGATCAAACCAAAGCCGACATTCACGATGTATTCAGGATTCACCTGACGATATTGTGTCGCCCATTGTTCTGCTATCACCTGTGGCATGACTTTGCCCTGTTGCAGTGCTAGCAAACCCTGAGCGAGAACATCATCTGGCACCATCACTTTGTAATTCACCAGCTCAAACGATATTTGTTTGAGTGCAGTCGCGTCCATTCCAGCATGGTATTTTTGCGTCAGCGTTGGCAATGCGCCGCCTAGTTGTTCGAGATTCACACCAGCTAAAAATTCGACAAAAGATGGTGCATACGCCTGCATCGCATGTACCACATCTTTGGTATCAACAAAATCGCGAATAAAGACGGGTAAGGTAGTAAATAATTGGAAGTACACAACCCAAAAACCAGTCAGTATCAGTAGGTACAGAACGAAGGGAACATTGCCGACCTGCACCGTTTGATAATACCAACTCGTATTCGGCACCGAAGATTTTCTGATCAACGCGCTCCAACCCCAATTCAGCACCAACCAAGCGGCAACACCGAGCAAATAGCTTGAGAACGCGATACCCATGCGCGTCGTCACCATCAAGGCGATAATCGCTGGCACCACGATCAATGCCAGACGCCCATTCCCCAATACTTCCTGCGCCTCTAACAACACCAACTTCAGACTACGTTGATCCTTACTCGCATCGTGTGCCGGTTCCTTGTAGAAAAACAGTGCTGGAATAAAGTTCAAAGCAATCCAAAATGCCGACATCACAAACACCAAATCCCAACTGATCGCGCGCACATAACCAGCGACAAAAGGGCCGATAAATCCGCCGACATTCACCATGGTATAAAACACGCCGAATCCTAAACCACGATTAGTATCATCAGTCGAACGCCCTATCGTGCCGACGACCACAGGTTTAAAGCAGGCAGCACCAACAGCGACCGCAAAAAATACGAGGAAAAAAGTCCAGAACTGATGTACTTGTCCAAGCAAATAATATGACGGGCACATAATGGCAAAAGCGATCAGAAACATACGGCGATAACCAAACCTGTCAGCGAGTGCACCTGTGATCACGGGCAGCAGATAAAGTAAAAACGGGATCATTCCTTGTAGGAATCCACGTTCTTTGTCGGTGAAACCTAATCCACCTTGGGCGGTTGGGCTGGTGATGTAGAGTGAGGATAGTGTGAAGAAGCCGTACCAGGCGAGGCGTTCGAAGATCTCCATGGTGTTGGCGATGTAGAAGGCTCGGTGGAAGGGGTTGCGTTTGATTTTGTTCATTTGTGTCTCTTGGTTTTTAGTGTTTTTTTGGTGCTTATTTTTGTGTTTATTTTTGTGTTTATTTTTGTGTTTATTTTTGGGTGTTTATTTTTGGGTACGGAAAATTTTAAGTTCTCTGGTCGGGGGTAGCCCGACAGCTAGTTACCTTTTTTGCTTCGCCAAAAAAGGTAACCCAAAAAAGGCGACCACGCTGCCACTGCCCTTCGGGTTCCCAATTGTGCAGGACAAAAAATGGGAAAGTGTCGAAACTCGCCTACGGCTCAAACAACGCCACTTTCTTTATCCATTTTCTGTCCAGCACAATTGGCAGTGTCAGAAGTGGATGAAGGTCAAAATCAACAACAAGATCAAAAGCAACGGCAACATCAAAACAAACAGTATCAACAGACATCCACTTTTCTAATAGCGGTTGTAGGTCGTTGTTTTTGACTTGCTTTTGACTCTGTTTTTGACTTTGATTTACCCCCGTTTGAGACGATGTAATTTGTGCTTCACAGAAAATGGATAAGAAAGTGGCGTTGTTTGAGCCGAAGGCGAGTTTCGACACTTTCCCATTTTTTGTGATGCACAAATTATGCTGGAGCGTAGCGTAAGCACCCGCAGGGCGAGTCTACGGTCGCCTTTTTTGGCTTACCTTTTTTGGCGAAGCAAAAAAGGTAAGTGGCTGTCGGGCCACACCCGACCTACAGACCACAAATCGCGCGAACACTCAATTAAGAAAGCGAGACAATACTATCCAACACCAACTTAGCACAAATCAAATCACTCAAAGCCGTCCCCACAGACTTAAACAAAGTAATCTCCTCAGCATCACGACGAGAAGATCTTTCCATCCGACACAATTCCGCCAAATCAGCTTTCACATCAGCCGCCGCAAATCTACCTTCATTGATAGGAACCAACAACTCCCCTGCTTCCTTCAAAACGTTCTGACGATAATCCACATAGACCGAAGAACGACAAATTAATTCCGTATCGCACTCACGTCTATCTTGACTATGATTACCAAGCAAATCCACATGACATCCAGCGGCCACGTCTTTCCCAAACAATAAAGGTTCCGCGGCACCAGTAGCGCTGACGATGATATCGACTTGAGCTGCGGTCACACCAAGATCACTGGTCGCACTGAAATTGACATGAGGGTAGATATTACGCAGTGTTTGCAATAAGGACTGCACTTTATCTGCATGCCGTCCCCATACAACAACATCAGAGATCGCATGTTCTGATAAATGCGCTTTGACGATGGGTAGTGCGAGATTGCCAGTTCCTAGTAACAGCATACGCATAGACTCAGGACGTGCCAGATAACGACTTGCCAACGCCGACACTGCTGCGGTACGCCAATAGGTAACACTAGTGCCATCTATCATCGCTAAGGGTGTGCCATCTTGACGACTGAAGAGCAGAATTTTTGAAAATAAGGTCGGCAAAGCCTGTTTTCCATTATCAGGAAAATAGGTGAAAGCTTTAACACCAACCACGTCCTCATTCCAAGCTGGGAGTACCGCAAAACCATCGTGATTCGCAGGATCTTCCGAGAGCGAAAAAACTTGCCGTTGCGGCATGCCGAAGTCTTGTCTAAAACCCGCATCTAAGGCATTAATCAATGCCGGGAAATCCAGTACCTGATTGACTTGCTTGGCGTCGATAATTTTCATAATAACTCTATATTTCTAATTCAAAATTCTTGGGTGCATGGGTAATGAATTCAAAACCGTGCTCAGTAATCAGAACATCGTCTTCAATCCTTACGCCACCATAATTGGGAATATAAATTCCCGGCTCTATCGTCACCACATAATTTTCTTGCAGATATTCTTGGCAAACCGCACTGATAAACGGTTGTTCATGTAATTTGATACCTAGTCCATGTCCCAAGCCCGGACCAGCATATTGCGCATACGGCGAGGCGTTTAAGACTGCCGCTGCTGCTGCATTGGCACTAACCGCAGCCACTCCGGCACGCAGACGTTCAAACGCGGCTTGCTGCGCGGCCGTGACGGTATCAAACAAAGCTTTTTGCAAAGGACTAGATTTGCCGGCGATAAAACTTCTGGTCATGTCCGAACGATAGCCATTGACCACAGCACCAAAATCCAACACGACCAAATCACCCGCCTGTAATCTCTTGCGTGAAGGGATGCAATGCGGTAAAGCGGAACGTGCGCCGAAACCTAAAATCGTCGCAAATGAAACTCCCGCAGAACCACGCTTTTGCATCTGATAATCAAGTTCTAATGCCAATTCTGCTTCACTCACACCCACTTGTAGTTGTGGCATGATGGCCGCTAGTGCTTCGTCGGCGATCTGTGCTGCGGCTTTGATCTGGGCGATTTCCCATGCGTCTTTAGTTTTTCTCTGTTGCTCTAAACTCGCTACACTTGCGGTAAACAGGCAATATGGATTCTCAACAGCAATCGCATTCCACATCGCCACGGAGATATGTTCTGCTTCAAACCATACCTTGATCGCCTTTTCAATTTGTAGGATTTCAGCGATCGCCTGTCCTAAATTTTGACGATCACGATCACGGCAAATCACCGTAGTGGGAATTCTTTCACTAATACACTCTTCTTGCGCCTGCTCCAAGAACCGATAATCCGTGATCAAATACATCGCGTTTTGCGTCACCAATCCATACGCCGCTTCACCACTGTAGTTCATCAGATAACGCAGATTATCCAAAGAAAAAAGCAAGGCGGCATCTTGCCCCGCCTGCGCCATACTCATGCGCAGTGCATGCAGTCGTTGAGGAAAGTTCGCTTGAGGCGTTACTAACTGCTTTGTATCTATCGTCGTTTCAATATTCATCTCATCATCTCAATTTTTATTTCATCATCTCAATATTCATCGCAAAATAAAGCCTTGTTGCAGAGGATCTGTCGGGTCAATATAAAATGTATTTTTTCCGATCACATGAGCCGTACCTTGTACTCGTGGAATCACCGCTGCATAAGGTCCATATTGCAAAGTCTGTTGAACCGAGACTTGAAATTGTGATCCCAAAATACTCTCTATCGTGATTTCTTGCCCTACCCCAAGCAAGCCACGTGCATGCAAAATCGCAACCTGCCCTGAAACGCCACTACCAGTAGGACTACGGTCTAATTCGCCTTCAGCAAAGATGCAGACATTCCGACTACGCACGCCCGACTCTTCCGCTGGTGCGGAAAAAATTGTCCCGTACAAAAAGCTCAAATCATCTTCATAAGGATGCACCACAGCCCTACTTGCCATCACCGCTTGTTTGATACGGCGACCATAATCAATGATCTGGCGATGATTATCAAAAGCCAGAGATAAGCCGATCGACGGGGCATCCACATAGGCATAAAATGCACCACCGTAAGCCAAGGTATAGGTGACCATGCCTATACCCTCTACTTCAATTCTCTGGTCAAGCTGCGCAACGAATGACGGAACATTATCAAAATAAATTTTCTGTATTCCCGTTTCATCAACATCGGCATAGGCCAGAATTTGCCCGCACGGTACGTCAATTCGAAGCCTAGTTTGTGGCAGAGTTTTCGCCACCACGCCCGCCTCTATTGCAGTCTTAGTCAGCGCGATGATCGCGTGTCCACACATGCTGCTATAACCTTCATTGTGCAAAAACAAAGCACCAAAATCGCTGTCGGCACGTTCGGGTTCGGTAATCAAGGCGCCGTACATGTCTGCATGCCCACGAGGTTCGAACATCAGTGCGGTTCTTAAATGATCAAAATTTTTCAAGCAATCTCGCCGTTTTTCCAGAATACTATGGCCTGCCAGTACAGGAAATCCTGAGGTAATAATCCGCAATGGTTCGCCACCAGTGTGACAATCCAAGCTAGTAATGGCTTGCCAATCTGTAGGTACTCGCCATTGAGCAAACCTATTTGCTAAGCTATTCGTCATCTTATTTGTGCTCCTCAATTTATTCATGCAAAATGCACCGCCAAGCAACAGCCACACTACAGCCGTACTACAGCCGCCATTTAGCAGCTCATTTTTGAAGTATCAGTCAATTAACAATATACAATAAAACTCACAAAATATATACACAATATATGTTAAATATATTTATAATGTTGGCGTGTTTGTCGGCTGCCGAATTTGAGCTAGGCTATTTTTGAGGATTCTCATTGTGTATAAGCATTTATCAACCCGCTACTTTCCATCAGGCTTCATTCTTAGCATTGCCTGTCTCTATAGTGGATTTACCCCCACCCTTGCAAATGCTGCGCAAGCTACACAGAATGTGGTAACGGCGCCGATTTCGCTGAAAGGTGTCGATCTGATTCTGAACCGTCAACATACCTGCAGCGCTACTCTCAGTCTACGTTCTGAAGCCCTCACATCCGAGCAAGAACAAGCCGCTTGTCAGCAACTTGGACAATTAGAAAAAGAATTTCATCAATTATTTTCGCGTGGTACAGGCACAAAGCTGACACCAGTGAAGCACGATAATAATAGTTCACTACGTGCAAATATCTATCGCGATCAAGCCAGTTTTGCACTATATGCAGGCAAGCATTTCAATATGCCAGTGAATAATGGCGGTATGTATCTGGAAGGCCTGCCTGCGCAAACGGAGAACCACGCGGAGTTTGTTGCCTACCAACGCGAACAAGGCAAAGTCCACAACTTAGGGCATGAATACATTCATTATCTGGATGGTCGCTTTAATTTGTATGGCGATTTTTGTGCGAATTTGCACGACTCGCATGCCGCGCCAGAAAACTGCCCGAAACCTGCACCACAAACGCCCTATCTGGTCTGGTGGGGTGAAGGCATTGCAGAATACCTGGCACATGGAAAGAGCAACCCTAACGCCATTGCACAGGCAAAGAAAAAGACTTATCGCTTAAGCGAACTGTTCGATACGGGCTATGAGAAAAACAATAATAGTACGCGTATCTACAGTTGGGGCTATCTGGCAGTACGCTTTATGTTAGAACGTCATCGCGAACAGATTGAACAGATGCTGGTATTTACGCGAACTGGTGATTATCCGCGCTATCAAGCTTTAGTGCGTTCTTGGGGAACTAGCTTGGATAGTGAATTTGTCGAATGGATAGAGACCATCAGTGCGGAAAGTGCTGAAAAAATTGCTGAAAATACAGAAAGTAAGAAATAGAATTTGCACATAAAAAAAGCGGATCTTAAATCCGCTTTTTTTATCAACTAGATCAACTAGATCAGCTAGCATAGCCAGTAAGATTACTCTGCAAACTCAGTATCCATAGGTGAATACCAGGCATCTTTCAAAGCGCCAACTTGCACATCTTTAAATTCAGGGCGTGCAGTCAACCATGCTTGCAAGGCTTCACGATCTGCATCTGTAGTCGAACCCGGACCGAATTTGCAAATAAAGCCTGACGTCAACCAACCGCTCAAAGCCAGGTCGCGAACTTCGATCACTTCTTCCAATAATGCATGAATCAAATTCGCTTCTTCGTCGGAATTTAATTCTTTAGTCAATTCTGCTTTGTATTCAAAACCAAATTCTTGGAATTCGCCTACATGCAATTTTTTACGTTGGCGCGCGTTACGGGATTTATTTGATGGAGTCATAATTTTCTTTGTTTAATTAGCATTCTTTTCGGTATAAAAAGAATCAACAGCTGCGCATTGTAATGAGTATGTGCCGGAAGTACAAATTCGACGCAAATTCAGTTCAAATACAGCAATATCAATACTCACATAGGACTTACGCAAAATTGCGCTGGCTAGAGCCTGCCCTCGAATGTTTGAGTCGGGGGCGTGGAGCCGAAGATAGTGCGATGGTACGGCAAGGGTACAGTGGGGAATTCAAGCAGCATGCTGCTTGCCCACGGAGCAGATAGCACATGCTTGTGCTATCGCGCCCTGCAAGGGAACACAACAACGCCAGCGTCTGTTTTGTGTAAGTCCTATTATAAGAATTTGCCATGCAATTTGAATTGCTCCGTCGCACGTACTAATTCTTTAGCGATTCCTGGCTCCATTGCCGCATGTCCTGCGTCACCAATAATATGTAATTTGGTACTTGGCCAAGCTTGATGCAAGCGATATGCAGAAACTGGCGGACAAATCACATCGTAACGACCTTGCACGATGACAGCAGGTAAATGACGAATTTTGTGCACGTTTTTAATCAATTGATCCTCGTCCATAAAGGCACCGTTCAACATATAGTGCGCTTCCAAACGACCTATTCCCAAACTCACTTCATCCGATTCAAAATCTTCTATCGCCTGCGCCTGCGGCTCTAAAAACAAACAAGAACCTTCGTAGCGACTCCAATTGCGCGCAGCTTCTTTATAGATTGCTGGCTCATCACAAAATAAACGTTTAACGTAGGCTTGTAATAAATTCCCGCGGTCAGAATGAGGAACTGCTTCAGCGAAACGTTGATGTACTTCAGGATAAAAATGATTCATCCCATTCACGAACCAATCAACTTCCGCTTTGGTGCATAAGAAAATCCCACGCAATACAAAACCCAGACAACGTACAGGGTGCTCTTCACCATAAGCCAGTGCTAAGGTTGAACCCCAAGAGCCACCAAACACTAACCACTGCTCGATGTTCAACATCTCGCGAATTTTCTCGATATCTTGAATCAGCAATGCCGTCGTGTTATTTCTGTATTCACCTAAAGGTGTAGACTTGCCCGCACCGCGTTGATCAAACAAAACAATACGATAATGCGCAGGATCAAAAAAGCGTCGATGCGCAGGTGAAGTGCCACCACCAGGTCCACCGTGTAAAAACAACACTGGCTGACCATCTGGATTGCCGCTTTCTTCCCAATACACAGTGTGCAAAGCATCAACTTCTAACATACCTTGGCGATACGGTTCAATCGGGGGAAACATCAAAGTATTTTCTGACATATTATTTTTATGGTGCAAGTTAATTAAAATTGATGAAAAAATTCAGAAATGAAAAAACAAAAATCAAAGCGAGTGCAAGAAGCGCCAGCTAGCATATCCGGCGAAGCAACAGAGTATAGAGCCGAATAAGTGCAGTACGCTATGACCTGCAGCCCAGGCCCATTCACCTTTTTGCAGCAAATCCATCGCTTCGGCCGAAAACGTGGAAAAAGTGGTCAAGCCGCCCAAAAAACCTGTTACGACAAATAAGCGCCACTCTGGTGACAATTGCGGATGAGCAGAGAAGAATCCTACACAAATTCCGATCACGTAAGCGCCACCCAAATTGGCCAATAAAGTACCTAGCGGCAGGCTGAGAAAAACTGCATTCAACCAAATTCCCAGCAGCCACCGCAACCATGCACCGCATGCCGCACCTACTCCAACTGCCAATGCTGAATAGCCATTCATCTTCGATTATTCCTGATCTATGCTGGCATCAGCATTATCGGTATGTAAGGAGCCCCATTTGTTTACTGCCTGGCTATCTGACTCACGCGCGTCTACCCAGCGCTCACCTTCTGCTGTACTTTCTTTCTTCCAGAATGGCGCTTCAGTTTTAAGATAATCCATCATAAATTCACACGCCGCAAATGCTTCCCCACGATGTGCGCTGGCGGCTGCCACCATCACGATCTGATCCAGCGGTTGCAACAAACCTACACGGTGAATAATCAAAGTATCAATCAGATTCCAGCGTAGTTGTGCTTGCTGCGCGATCATCTGCAAAGACTTTTCCGTCATACCTGGGTAGTGCTCCAACTCCATCGTACGAATATCCTGTCCATCGTTACGGTCGCGCACTAAACCGACGAAATTCACCACCGCACCTATCGCCGGATTTGTTGCCCGCATTTGCGCTAATTCAGCACTGACATCAAAGTCTTGGGTCTGTACAGAAATTTTCATAAGACCCCCTAACCACCGGTCACTGGCGGAAAAAACGCGAGTTCACCACCATCTTGCAATTGCACTTCGCCATTCACCATTTGTTGGTTATAGGCCATACGCAAGGCACGGCTTGGTGCGAGTACTTCAGCCCACATGTCGCCGCGTGTCATCAATAATTGACGTACCTGCTGTGCAGTCTTAACGCTGCCGTCAAGCTCCAAGAGCTCGCCTGAACTGCCGAGTTTTTCACGTACACTGGCAAAAAATTTTAACTGTATTTTCATTTTCGTTCTTAGAACTTTTCAACTGATCGCCTGATTGACTAATCGGCCAATCGACTGGCATGGCTTAATAAAGCAATTCACTAAAGGGAATAAATTTAACGACATCTCCCGCAGAAATAGTTTGCCCCGCGGGTAAATCAATTAAGCCATCTCCCCATACTGTTGAAGTCAGTACGCCCGAACTTTGATTCGGAAATAAATCCAAACCGCCTTGCGCATTGATCTTCGCACGCAAAAATTCATTGCGCCTATCTGCCTTATTCAAGGAAAAATCTGCACGCATAGAATAACTGGCTGGAGTGACATTTTGCACGCCTTGCATACGCAAAATAAAAGGCCGTACAAACAATAAGAAAGTCACAAAACTCGACACGGGATTGCCGGGCAAGCCTAGGAAGAATGCACTATCGTTTGCAGCACTATCATTTGCAGCACTGTCGTTGACAGCACTGTTGTGCACATTAGAATTTGCAGCCCGCCGCACCTCGCCAAACGCCAAAGGTTTGCCGGGCTTAACCGCGATTTGCCACATATTAATATGACCTTCGGCTTCCACCGCTGGACGGATATGATCTTCTTCGCCAACCGAAACACCGCCCGAAGTAATTATCAAATCATGCTGCTGCGATGCTTCACGTAAGGTGGCGCGAGTAGCTGCCAGACTATCGGGAACGATGCCGTAATCACTGACCTGACATCCGAGGTTTTGCAGCAATCCTGTGAGCAAAAATCGATTCGAGTTATAAATTGCGCCCGGTTTTAATGCGTCACCGGGCATAGTTAATTCATCGCCAGTAAAAAACACCGCGACGCGCAATGCTCGCAGCACAGGTAAGCTCGCCAATCCGACCGAAGCTGCCAAACCCAATTCCTGTGCTCGCAATCGAGTGCCTGCCGTTAGTATCTGCGCACCTGCTCGTATATCCTCGCCCTGACGACGTATCCACTCGCCACTCTTTGGTGTATGTTGAATTGTGACGAAAGTCTGGCCATCTATGGTTTCAGCCACGCACTGCTCTTGCATCACCACTGCATCAGCACCATCAGGGATGAATGCGCCAGTAAAAATCCGCGCTGCACTACCCGCTGCCAATGTCGTGCCAACCACACCCGCCGGTATCCGCTGAGACACTGGCAAACGTGCGGTGCCACTCATGCAATCAGCAATATCAGCGATATCAGAAACGCGCACCGCATATCCATCCATTTGCGTGTTATCCATTGGTGGTACATGCAATGTTGAAATCTGTGCTTGCGCCAGTACGCGACCATTGGCTGCAATGGTCGGGAGTTGTTCAATTTCTTGCAATGGTCGCACGGCCTGCAACAAAGTTTGCAGTGCCTGTTCGACTGTCAGCATCGGTTTTTTTTCTGTCATAGTTTGAAGCTTAGTTTGAAGCTTAGTTTGAAATCTTGTGACTTTTTTATACAAAGGGCTAACGACAATATCAGATGGTCTGAAATAACTAGAATGCAGAGCACAAAATCATCCCAAGTTTAACACCCCATGTCCAAGTTCCAACACTCGACCGCCAACTTGTATGCGCCCAGCTTGATTCACATCTAACAATAGTCGGCTCGCTCTTTGTACTTGCTCACCCTGCGCCACTTCAATACTGACTGGCAATTGTCGCTGTTGCGCGATCCACCAACCGCCCAGATTGGCGCAAGCCGAACCCGTACCCGGATCTTCAGCGACACCGCCACCTTGCTTCGTAAAGAAATAACGGGCAGTCACTTTTAAGCGCTGCGCCGGAGTTTGACCTGCATCATCTTCTTGATTCCATGCAAATAAATACGCCGTTTTTCTGCCCAAACTACTTTGCGGCCATTCGGCCAAACGTGAACTCTCGGGCTGTGCTCGCTGTACTGCTTCTGCGGTGCGCAAAGGCACCAAGAGTTGGTCAGTACCGGCATTCACCCACAGTGGTTCAGACAACAAATCATCTGGATGCAAACCCAGCATTGCTGCCAACTCAGACGATGCGAGTGCGCACGGCATAACGACTGGAGCACCTTGCGTAGGTGCAGTCAGAGTCCAGATATTCTCTCGCGCTTCAACGTTGACGATACCAGCTTTACATTCCAAGGTCAGCGCATCGCCAGTCTTCAACAAGCTGCGAACCACATACGCAGTACCCAAAGTCGGATGACCTGCAAACGGCATTTCATAGCCTGTGGTGAAAATACGCATTCTCGCCGTGGCTTTTTCTGACGGCAAAATAAATACCGTTTCGGATAAATTAAATTGCAATGCAATTGCCTGCATCTGTTCATCACTAATACCACGTGCGTCTTCAAATACACACAGAGGATTGCCACCAAAAGTGGATTCAGCAAATACATTCAAGAGCCGGTAAGAAAAATTCATGGATTTAAACACTCCAGACAATAAATAGGGAATAATCAGAATAATAACCGTTTCCTCTACATCTACTATCAATCCCACTCGCAATCAAGGAAAAATCATGGCCAAGAAGAACGAAGAACTCGATGAAGAAACAATGGCAGTCATCAACTGGTGCATAGAAGTTGAAGGATATTTAGTCAAAGGTGGCGCAACGCAAGCGCAGGCACAAGAGTTTATCGAAGAGGAAATTGAATTCTTGACCGATCAATTTTATGATGGCTTGACGCCGGAAGAAGCCGCCAAAGTGGCGCTCAGTGATGATTGATCGCTTGCTAGCTTAAGCTTAAGCTCAAACTTAAGCTCAAACTCATAAGCGAACGAACTTCGGCTAGTAATACTTGTCCAAGTCCCTCAACAATGACCGCGGAGACAGTATGAAAAAAACACTAATAGCGCTGAGTATGGCAAGTTTTTTTGCTTGTATGCAGTCCATTCCGGCGCAAGCACAGATTCTATCGGTACGTGATCAAGCGCGTGTCATCGATGAAAATCTGGCTGATCGATTTAGCAATTTATTACCCGGCATGATGGAACAAACCGGGATCGACATGTGGATCGTCATTTCTCGCGAATACAATGAAGATCCAGTTTTAAAAACCATGTTGCCAGCCGAATGGCTCAATGCACGCCGTCGCACGATCTTAGTGTTTTACCGTAATCCACAAACTAAAACGATCGAACGTCTGGCAGTCGCTCGCTATGACTTCGGCAGCAATATCAAAGCTGCCTGGGATACGCAGAAATTTCCGGACCAATGGGATGCATTAGTCGATATCGTCAAACAAAGAAATCCGCAAAAAATCGGTGTCAATACTTCCCAGCATTTCGCCCACGCAGATGGTTTGGATCACACTGAATATCAAGAGTTAATACAAAAATTACCAGCGAACTTTAGTTCGCGTGTTGTTTCTGCAGAACCTCTCGCTATTCGTTGGCTTGAAACTCGCACTGCACGTGAAATGCAGTTTTATCCGCAACTAATCAATGCCACCCATAAGATTATTGAAGAGGGTTTCTCTGAACAGGTGATCACACCGGGTAT
Organism: Affinundibacterium flavidum; assembly: GCF_014284175.1. Lineage (GTDB taxonomy): Bacteria > Pseudomonadota > Gammaproteobacteria > Burkholderiales > Burkholderiaceae_D > Undibacterium > Undibacterium flavidum. Next base: position 67,422 of record NZ_JACOGA010000013.1, on the reverse strand, counting down.
CACAACCAGCGAAGATGTAGTGTGGTGGTTCAGACAAAAAATCCGTGACCTTGGCTACGATACCTGGTTCCACCCTACCGTCGACATACAAAGGGTCGATCCTAAAACAGAAGGAAGCGAACGCAGTTTTGCGATCAAACCCAAAGCTGACGTAATACAGCCGGGCGATTTGATTCACGTCGACATAGGGACCACTTACCTGCGCTTAAATACCGATATTCAACAACACGCCTATATTCTAAAACCTGGCGAGACCAGTGTTCCCGCTGCTATCCAGCAAGCATTTGTCAAAGCAAATCGCCTGCAAGATATTTTAACCATGCAGTTCAAAGAAGGTAAAACTGGGAATCAAGTCTTAGCAGGAGCGCTAGCGCAAGCGAAGACCGAAAATATACAGGCTAGCATTTATTCACACCCGATTGGCTATCACGGGCATGCGGCGGGGCCTGCAATCGGCATGTGGGATAATCAAGCTTCGGTGCCGGGAACAGGTGATCAGGCATTGAGAAAAAATACTGCTTATTCGATAGAACTCAATGCCAGCAGCATGATCCCAGAGTGGAAGAAAAGCATACGCATCATGCTGGAAGAAGATGCGTTTTTTGACGGTGAAACTGTACGTTACATCGATGGGCGGCAAAAAGTTATTTATCCGATTCCTCGACCATCTAACTACAATCAATAACGAGCAAGCGCAACTTCGTTAAACATGCAAAAACGCCGCAAATTCCTTTGCGGCGTTTTTTTGTGTGTAGTATCGTCAAGAATGGCACTGAAAATTAGCGCTCATCCCGACGATAGGTGATTTGTTCTACGCGGACAAATTGCGCATCTTCGGCTTCTTTATGTGACCACTGATGTTGTTTAAACGATTGCTCTGCGGCCTGATTCCGCTGGGCTCGCCCGCCCATCATGACCACCAGCAAAAATAATTTCACCAGCATAAAGATCACGAACAAACTGAGCGCTAAAGGAATTAGGGTAATCACCAAAGCCAAGCCTATACACAGCATCAAGACACGCGGCAAAGGCGTACGCATCAATTGTTTTCCAAGCTTATCGCCTATAGCGCGAAACTCTTGCCAAGTCTGACGCAAAACTGAATAGAAGTATTGTTTGGTCGAATCTTTCATTTTGGTTCCTCAAATTATTACGGTAGAAATACGTTCACTACACTTCACTGAGTTGCACTTTATATCAGGCGATTTCACATTGCCTCTGGTTTCCGACCAAATTGCATTTTGGCGGTGTGAATAGCTAGGTGTCTGGCATGAATGGATTATCAAGCGTCTGGCGCCATATGCCTACGGTAAAAAAGCGAGAAAATGGCCACGAAGCACACTTAAAGTGGACAAAATACCTTTTAGCTTAATTTTTTGATCATTGAAGCATCAAATCTGGCGTTTCGTCGCATCTCGCTGGTAGTCAGAATGAATTCACTTTACAGTCACGCTATTGCAAATAATTGCCAATTAATTCATTGAGATTATTTGCATAAAATATCGAGTGCGCTTGATACAAATCTATTACAAATAGTTTGACGCATCAGCCACAATTTGATTTACACTTCTCGCTTCGCCGCCATTCATTTGGAGTTTGACTATCATGAATACGAAACAATTTTCACTCGGTATTGGATTGCTCGCTTTCGCTGGCTTCGCCTATAGCCAAGAATTTGTCGTAGTACCGACACAAACGAATACGCCGCCAACTTGCCAGGAAAATTGCCCGCCGGAGAGTCCAGGTGGCCAAAATGCTTTGCAAATTGATCGCAGCGGTATGGATAAAGCTTCAGTTCATTTGCAAATTTTGCAGCAGACTTCACAGAAATTCACTGAACCTTCTACGTCCAAGAAGAACAATAACGACGATAAGAAGACACCGAATAAAGCGCAAGAAAACGCTTAATGTCGGATATTCCCCGCGGCTGGGATATATGCTGAATTACGCTATTCTTAAAAAAACCTGCTTTCAGCAGGTTTTTTTTTCGCATATTCCACCTATTAGTCTATCAATCCATTAATTTACTAATTAAATCGACGAGCGGTCAATTCGCTTACTCAAGATGATAGAAGTCGAAGTTTGCCTAACGCCCTCCAGACTACCAATTTGATCCAATAATTTATCTAAGACTTCGGTGCTGGCGCAACGTAAGGTCAGCATATAGTCGATCGCTCCGCTCACAGCACACAGACTTTCTACTTCCGGCAGTTGCTGCAAGACCTTAATCAAGTGACTGACTGAACGCGCCTCGATTGACAAACCCACGTATGCTCTGACCGCAGGCTGATACATAGTTTGATTCAATTTCAAACCGTATCCAGCTATCACTTTACGTTTTTCTAGGGCATTAATTCTGGCAATCACGGTCGTACGTGCAATCCCAACCGACTTCGCAATGGCGGTGACCGGCATCCTTGCGTTATCCATCAGCAAAGCTAAAATTTTATTGTCGATTTCATCAAGAATTGGTTTCATACACTCACTTTGCTCACAATGTTCGTCAATATGTCTTGATTGCGATCAATATGACGATAGATTAGCCTCTATTATCTGACATTTTTTACATTTACACTGTCGTTATTGAAACACAAGATTTGAAATATCTATTCATTTCTTACTATTTTTTATGGAGACTGATCATGACGACGAAACTCATATTGCTAGGCGCTGGAAAAATTGGCGATGCGATTTTAAATTTACTTTCCCATACTGGAGACTATGAAATTACAGTCGCAGATCGTGATGCTGAGCGCCTGCAATATGTCGCGCAAGAGAACTTTCCCAATGTCAAAACCGCACTTGCAGATCTCAGCAATTTGGCAGAGGTCAGCGCATTGATACAAGGTCACCAAGTCACTTTATCCGCTTGCCCTTACTTTCTGACGCCAGTCATCGCCAGTGCGGCGAAAGCTGCGAACTCTCACTACTTCGATCTTACCGAAGACGTGGAAAGCACCAAAATCGTTAAACAATTAGCGGAAAACGCACAAACTGCGTTCGTCCCACAATGCGGGTTGGCACCGGGCTTTATTTCCATCGTCGCCAATGATGTCGCGAAAAAATTTGATTCTTTACGCGATGTCAGCATGCGAGTTGGCGCACTACCCACCTTCCCCAACAATGCCTTGAAATACAATCTGACCTGGAGCACCGACGGTCTGATCAATGAATATTGCAATCCCTGCGAAGCGATTGTCGATGGTCATTTACGCGAAACATCGGCGTTGGAAGAGATTGAACATTTTTCATTAGACGGCATAGATTACGAAGCTTTTAATACCTCTGGTGGTCTTGGTACACTCTGTGAATCTTTGCTCGGCAAAGTACAAAATTTGAACTACAAAACAGTGCGCTACCCAGGTCATCGCGATATCGTCAAAATGTTGATACGTGACTTGGAATTGGGCAAACTGGAACGCCGCCCTATCCTAAAAGACGTGCTGGAAACATCCATTCCTATGACAAAACAAGACGTGGTCTTAGTCTTTGTCAGCGTGATTGGCATGCGTGCAGGACGTTTGGAGCAAGAATCCTATGCGAAGAAAATTTATGCGCAAGAAGTAAATGGCCAGTTGCTTTCGGCGATTCAATTAACCACTGCGTCAGGTATCTGCGCAATGGTTGACATGCTAGTTGCAGGAAAATTGCCGCAACAAGGCTTAGTTCGCCAAGAACAAGCGTCCTTAGCTGATTTCATTGCTAACCGTTTTGGCCGCTATTACGCGAGTTAATTTAATTCAACGTGCTCAGTTCGATTTTCAAGAAAGCTCAAAGAAGCAGAGAATAATGCCAAATTCTCTGCTTCACTCGATGACAAACGAATCTATGCTCGTGTTTTTTACCTATGCGTAATAACCTAACGAGCACAATACAATTGAGATAGTTTTTCAAACAATCGCCTCGTTACAACAGCTTTTCCTCCTCTCACATACTCTGACATAAATAGCGTCTATACTTAAGCTCACAAGCAATACTCAAAATTGCGTCCAGACGTATATTGAGGGAGGAAAAATGTATCGCCGATTTCATCTGCAACAGATGTTTGGCGTATTCTGCGTGCTTTGCTTATTGAGCTTTATCCCAGCGCAAGCACAAGAACCGCTAGAAATCAGATTGCCAAAATTGGATGTAAAAAACGATCCAACCGAGGACTACGTGCGCGAGCTATTGCAAGCCATCGTTCAACATTCCGCGCGCCCTTATCAATTGATAAAAAGCCCAGGCCGTATGTTGCAAGCTCGTTCAATTTACGAAATGACCAGAGAAAACGGCAACATAGATATTCTCTGGACCATGACGACGGACGATAGAGAGAAAAAACTCATCCCCATTCGACTCCCTATAGAAAAAGGCTTGCTCGGCTGGCGTATTAGTCTGATTACCGAAAAAAATAAAGCAGCGTTTTCGACAGTTAAAAGAACTGAAGATTTACAACAATTTACGGCGGGACAAGGAAAAGACTGGCCCGATGTAGGAATACTCAAAGCCAATCAACTGTCGGTGCTCACGTCGAATGCTTACGATCCTTTGTTCGCCATGCTAGCCGCTGGGCGTTTTGATTACTTTCCACGTTCAGTTTTTGAAATTTGGGGCGACGTCAAGCATCACAGCGAGCACAAATTCATCGTTGAAGAGAGTTTCATCTTACATTATCAAACCGCTTGCTATTTTTTCGTGACGCCGCGCCGCCCTCAGTTAGCGGAGGATTTGCGACTGGGCTTTGAAAAAATCATTGCAAATGGCATTTTTGAACACTTATTTCAAAAATATCATAAGGCTTCCATCGAACGTGCTAAGTTCAAACAAAGAGTCGTAATCAATCTAAAAAATCCACTGTTAAATCCTGCCTCGATGGCATTGAATCGTACCGAATTATGGTTTCACCCCTGATACGAGCGAGCCAAAATTTGTACTTAATCGTGTCCGCTGTCTTCATCTAGTTGACGCAGATAAGTGAGTTTTTCCGCTATCTTGATTTCCATACCGCGCGGCACTGGCTCATACCAACGCACATCTTCCAAGCCTTCTGGCATATAGGTTTCACCAGCAGCATACGCGTTTGGCTCATCATGGGCGTAACGATACAATTTGCCGTAACCAAGCTCTTTCATCAACTTAGTTGGCGCATTGCGCAAATGCTCAGGCACAACGCGGGATTTGTCTTTGGCGACAAATGCACGGGCTTGTTTGTAAGCCATATAAATCGCATTCGATTTGGCAGCGCAGGCCAGATAAACAACGGCTTCGGCCAAAGCTAATTCACCTTCTGGTGAACCGAGGCGTTCATAGGTTTCTGCAGCATCCAGACAAATTCGTAAAGCGCGCGGATCTGCCAGACCGATGTCTTCACTCGCCATACGGATAATGCGGCGCGCTAGATAACGTGGATCGGTACCACCATCGAGCATACGCACTAGCCAATACAAAGAAGCATCAGGATTTGAACCACGCACCGATTTATGCAGGGCAGAAATTTGGTCATAGAATGCATCGCCACCTTTATCAAAGCGACGTAAGGCATCTCCTAAACATTCTGCCAGCAGTGTGCTATCGACTTCTTTCAAGCCTTTAACTTGCGCCGCACGTGCCGTAATGTCCAGATTATTCAAGAGCTTTCTACCGTCGCCATCCGCACTCGCGACCAGACTTGATTTTGCGTCTGCAGTTAATTGCAGACCATCTAATTCCTGTGTGCAGGCTTTATCTAACATCAAAGCCAAGTCATCATCGGTCAATGACTTCAGCACGTAGACAGCAGCACGCGACAGTAAAGCGCTATTGACTTCAAAGGAAGGATTTTCGGTAGTAGCGCCGATGAAAGTAAACAGACCACTTTCGACATGCGGCAAGAAAGCGTCTTGTTGACTCTTATTGAAGCGATGGACTTCATCGACAAACAATATCGTGCGACGTTGTGAAGTAGCACGAACATATTCGGCACGCTCGACTGCATCACGTATATCTTTGACGCCCGAGAGTACTGCAGACAAGGCGATAAATTCAGCCTTAAACGCAAGCGCCATCAATCGCGCCAAAGTAGTCTTGCCGACACCGGGCGGGCCCCATAACAACATAGAGTGTGGCTCACCAGATTCAAAGGCAACACGCAATGGTTTGCCTTCACCTAACAAATGTTGTTGACCGATGACTTCAGCCAAACTTTGTGGCCGCAGACGTTCAGCCAGTGGTTGATGCAATGCAGTTTGAATCGACATCATGGGCGCAACACATCCGCACCTTGAGGAACTACAAACTTAAATTGGTCTGCAGCGAATGTGGGATTTTTTTCGAAATTTTTCAGTGTGACTAAGGACAATTGTCCGAAGCTATCGCGTAATTCCATCCCGACTGGCACACCATCTTTCATGCCTATGCCTATCGTGTCAAACTGACTGTCCTTAGTTTTCGGAATCGCTTCCAACCACTCAACACCCTGCTTGATACCGACATCCTTCATGATGAAATTTTTATCCAGATCAACGCTACCAAATAAAATCGCCGCGGGACTAGAAGCAATCGCATTGCCTAAAGTTTTGATCGTAACTTGATTCAAGTCTTTATCATACAAGTACAGCTTATCGCCATCAGCTTGCAAGACTTGGTCATAAGGTTTGATATAAGTCCAGATGAATTTTCCCGGGCGCGCAAACTTGAATGTGCCTGAGGACGTCTTGCCAGTTTTCGCAGCGCCATTGACCATCTTCATTTGCACTTGTAAGAACTCGCCTTTGGCGGTTTTGGTATTCACCACAAAGCTCTTAAATTGTTCGATGGCAGAAGCCTGTGCTGCACTGGAAAATGCCAGCATTGCACTAAGAACTAAAGCACTAAAGCTAGCTTGTTTTTGTAAAGTTTTCAAAATAATTCCAATTCAATGATGCAAAATGAAGTTCGGCGACTTGTACGCCCTTGACTCAATTCGCAGTAAATTTCATAAGCTGACATGCATGACTTAAGCTATAACGCGGCAGCAGAAAAAACGTCTACGCATCTGCTCGGCGCATCTACTCTGCATTCCCGGCAGGAACCAAAATCTCGCGATTACCGTTCGATTGCATAGTCGAGACCACACCGCTGGCTTCCATTTGCTCTAACAAACGCGCTGCGCGGTTATAGCCGATTCGCAAATGACGCTGCACCAGTGAAATCGAAGCGCGACGGTTTTTCAAGACGATCGCAACGGCCTGGTCGTACAAGGCATCAGCTTCACCACCACCTTCACCTGGAGCTAGGGCATCGCCACCCTCTTCTAACACGCCGCCTTCTAAAATACCTTCGATGTAATTAGGCTCGCCCTGCTCTTTCAGATGTTTAACAACGCGATGGACTTCTTCATCTGAAACAAAAGCGCCATGCACACGCACTGGCAAACCCGTGCCCGGCGGCATATACAGCATGTCACCCATACCTAGCAAAGATTCGGCACCCATCTGGTCTAAAATCGTGCGCGAGTCAATTTTGCTACTGACTTGAAACGCAATTCGTGTAGGAATATTCGCTTTGATCAAACCAGTAATCACGTCGACTGACGGGCGTTGCGTCGCCAGAATTAAGTGCAAACCCGCTGCCCGCGCTTTCTGTGCAATACGGGCGATCAATTCTTCGACCTTCTTACCAACTACCATCATCAAATCTGCCAATTCATCAATGATAATGACGATAGTAGGGAGTTTTTCTAAAGGCTCTGGTGCATCGGGAGTCAAACTAAATGGATTCGGAATATGTTCTTCGCGCTTCGCTGCTTCGGCGATTTTGGCGTTGTAGCCAGCCAGATTACGTACGCCTAATTTCGACATCAATTTATAGCGACGTTCCATCTCATTCACCGCCCAATTGAGCGCATGTCCTGCTTGTCGCATGTCAGTGACTACCGGCGCTAACAAATGCGGAATGCCCTCATACACCGACATCTCCAACATCTTAGGATCAATCAAAATCATCCTCACGTCGTTAGGGTCAGACTTGTACAACAAAGACAAGATGGTCGCATTAATGCCGACGGATTTACCCGAACCAGTCGTACCGGCAACGAGTAAATGCGGCATCTTTGCCAAATCGGCGACCACTGGATGACCCGCAATATCTTTACCCAATGCGACCGTCAGATTGGACGAGCTATCGTTGTACACTTTGGAGCTTAAGATTTCAGTCAAACGCACAATCTGACGCTTAGGATTAGGCAACTCTAAACCCATGTAATTCTTACCGGGGATAGTTTCCACCACGCGGATCGAAGTCAAAGCAAATGAACGTGCCAAATCACGCGCCAGACCAACGATTTGGCTACCCTTAACGCCGGTGGCTGGTTCGATTTCATAACGGGTAATTACCGGACCGGGATAAGCAGCGATCACCTTAGCATCGACACCAAAATCTGAGAGTTTTTTCTCAATCAGACGACTGGTGAATTCCAAGGTTTCTATGCTGACGGTTTCTTGCGTGAGTGGTGCTTCATCGAGCAATGATAACGGCGGCAAATTGGTGTCCGGCATATCGTTAAACAAAGAAACTTGGCGTTCTTTTTCGATGCGCTCAGATTTTTGCACTGCGACGACTTGCGGTTCAATTCGTATAGGCGGTGCTTCAACGATTTTGGCACGCTCTTGTACTACCGTGGTTTCACGTTTGACAGCCGCCGTTTCGCCAAGTTTACGGTCTTCATGATCCGTGTATTTTTTACGAATAAATTCAAAACTCGTTTCTATGACAGCACCCGTGTTTTCAGCGATCTGCCACCATGACAAATGAAAATACAAACTCAAACCAATCGCGATCACCAATAACAATAATAAGGTTGCGCCAGTAAATCCAAATGCCGCTGCGCTCAAATTGCCAATCAATTCACCCAGCACCCCACCATGCACACTTGGTAAAGCAACTTTGAGTGAGTACAAACGCAGGGATTCAATTCCCATACTACCGATCAAGATAAATACAAAGCCAGATATCTGAATGATTTTGTCGAAAAAATGCGGTTCTTCATCCGTGCTTTTTGCAGAATCATTTAATTGGCGATAACTACGCCAAACCAATCTGAACAAAGCAAAGCAAAACCACCATGCCGAAAAACCAAAAATAAATAAGACCAGATCGGCAACGCGCGCACCAACATATCCACCGATATTATGAAAACGATCCACCCCCACAGAGCGCGACCAGCCTGGATCTAAAGGGGAATAAGTCGCAAGAGCAAGCACAAAACAAATACTTAATGCGGCAAATACCATCCAGCGCACTTCGCCTAATAGGATCACTAGGCGATTTGGCAAAGGAGGTGGTGGCGCAACATTGCGGCTACGTTGATAAACTTCGTTGGTATTAGGCATAGATATCAAGGAAAACAAGCAAACATGATTGTAGGGCAAAAGCTTTCGATATAGCTACTTCGCACAGTTTATTCAACACTTATCCATCCAGACAGAGACATCTTCACATCATCCGTCGTAATGCCAGCTTGCATGCGTGCATCATCGACAGGCTCAGCATGAATCTACAAAGCACATCCACCTCACCCAACATGACAATCACGCGATCCGATTAAAGCGAGCACATTCCCCCCATGATGCCACTTCAATTCAAATTGAACAAAATATGTAGTTTTACTACAAATGGTGAACAATATTTAGAAAATACACTTAAAATTAGAATAGATTTGTAATTCATTGATCAACTATAGATAACTAGTATTAATACATTCCATGACAAATTTTTCCGCCAAATTGAGCTCCATTGCCCCCTACGCATTTTGCATCACTACATTAATGGCAGCACTGAGTGGCTGTGGCGGCGGAGGTAGCTCTACTCCTGTTAACTTTAGCAATACCAACACACCCACTACCGAAACGCCCAGCGCCAACCTGCCCACTTTTGATGCCAGCGTCATCAGCAAAAACGATCCTGGCAGCAATCTGGGCGACCAGTGGCGTCAAGGACCGTTTATGGAAATCTATGTGCGCGGCTATCAAGACAGCAACGGCGATGGAGTCGGTGATCTACGTGGCGTCATCCAACGTCTCGATTATTTGCAAGAACTAGGTGTGCAAGGAATTTGGCTGATGCCGATCAGCAAAAGTGAAGACAAAGACCACGGCTACGCAGTCAAAGATTATCGCGACATAGAAACACAATATGGCAATCTCACCGATTTTGATGAACTGCTGAAGCAAGCACATGCTCGTGGTATCGGCGTCATACTCGACTATGTCATGAACCACAGCGCGAATACACACCCTGCCTTTATCAATGCTAGTGACACTAGTACAAATGCGTATCGCAATTGGTATGTGTGGAAAGACAGCGCGCCCGCAGGCTGGAATATTTTTGGGAATAACCCGTGGTACAACACCAAAAACGGTGCTTATTTCGCCGCCTTTTACTCAGGCATGCCGGACTTCAATTTACGCAATCCCGCTGCAGTCGAGTTTCATCAAAATAATTTGCGCTTTTGGCTCAATCGCGGGGTTGATGGCTTCCGTTTTGATGCTGTCGGCAATCTGATCGAAAATGACGCAGGTAATTGGGAAAGTCAACCTGAAAGCATCGCCTTAATGGGCAAGGTGCAAGAAAATATTGCGCAATACAGTAAGCGCTTTATGGTGTGCGAAGCGCCTGGCAATCCGCTTGCATTTGCAGCTAGTAATTCTTGCGGCAATGCCTTTGCGTTTAAACACAACTACGACATTGTGAATGCCGCCAAAGGACAGACTAGTGCGATTCAAGCAGTGGCAGATTATTTCAATACCGCACCACTCACCATCGCCACCATGATTTCCAACCACGATGAATTTGCCGGCGCGCGCCTCTGGGATCAGGTTGGCGGCAATCTCACGCAATATCAACTCGCCGCCGCAAGCTATCTGCTACAACCCGGTACGCCTTTTATCTACTATGGCGAAGAAATCGGCATGGCAAGTGCAGGTAGTTTAAGTGGCGACGCAAAATTACGCACGCCAATGAGCTGGAGCAGCAATACTGTCAATGCAGGATTTACTAACGCCACGCCATTCCGTGCTTTGTCTGCGAATGTCAGCACCCAAAATGTCACATCACAAGGCCAAGACCCGCATTCTCTCTTACAGTTTTACAAGAGTTTGATTCAATTGCGCAAACACCGCCCATCGCTCAGTCAAGGCAATTACAGTAACGCCACCGTGACTGGCAAGGTACTCAGTTATCAACGGCAGTCAGGCAATGAAATTTCATGGGTTATCATCAATTATGGCAGCGAGAATACGACTCTCAGTATCAAAAACTTAGTAGCAAATACGAAGCTCGCTAGCATCTATCCAAGTAATCAATTACAGCTCACGGCAGATAGTGGCGGAATTGCGGCATTGAATGTTCCAGCTTTTTCTATTTGGGTTTTGACGAATAATTGAGGTTACAAATAAGCTTACAAATAAGTTCGCAAACAGATGTCAAACTAATTGAATCAATAATCATCCAGCAGTCTTATCAAGTAATAAACGAGGTAAGACTGCAAAATTAAGACTACAACGCCATCCCCTGCTTCGCCATAGCACTTTAGCTAATCCACCAATCCTTGACTTGAATAAAGTCAAGTTGCCCCAAATCTGGGATAATCCAACATTTCGCAAATCAAAGCAGCGATTTTCGCCATTCGATAACATTTTTTCACGACCTTTTTCATCGGAACCACTATGTCTACACCTAAATCAACCAAACACGCACATGTTTTGATTCTCGGCTCTGGCCCAGCTGGTTATTCCGCTGCCGTGTACGCGGCACGTGCTAATCTGAACCCAGTTTTGATCACAGGTGTAGAACAAGGCGGTCAGTTAATGACGACAACCGATGTCGAAAACTGGCCTGCCGATCCGAATGGCGTACAAGGTCCAGAATTAATGCAGCGTTTCTTGGAACACGCAGAACGCTTCAATACAGAAATTATTTTTGACTATATTCATACAGCCAAACTGACAGAAAAACCTATCCGCTTAATCGGCGATCAAGCTGAATACACTTGCGACTCCTTAATCATTTCCACTGGCGCTTCAGCACAATATTTGGGCTTGCCATCTGAAGAAGAATTTATGGGCAAAGGCGTCTCCGCTTGCGCCACTTGCGATGGCTTTTTCTATCGCGGCAAAGAGGTAGCGGTTGTCGGCGGTGGCAATACTGCAGTCGAAGAGGCCTTGTATTTGTCAAATATCGCCAGCAAAGTGACCGTCATCCATCGTCGCGACAAATTCCGTGCAGAAGCGATCTTGATCGACCGTTTAATGGCAAAAGTCGCAGAAGGCAAAATCGAAGTGAAATGGAATCACACCTTAGATGAAGTCACAGGCGATGCATCGGGCGTGACTGGTATCAATATTAAATCCGCCGACGGCGTAGTAACAGCCGTGCCATTGCACGGTGTGTTTATCGCGATTGGCCACAAGCCAAATACCAGCATTTTTGAAGGCCAATTGGAGATGAAAAACGGTTACATCATTACCAAAATGGGTAACGAAGGCATGGCAACGTCCACCAATATTCCTGGCGTATTTGCTGCAGGTGATGTGCAAGATCATATCTACCGTCAAGCGATCACGAGCGCAGGTACGGGCTGTATGGCGGCACTCGATGCGCAGCGCTTCCTAGAAGAATAATTTTGAACCGCAGAGGCGCAGAGATCGCAGAGTTTTTTTCCAAAACCATCTGCGCCCTCTGCGACTCTGCGGCAAAAGTTTTTAAATTCCTATTTCATCAGCAAACATCATCATGGCCTCATCAATGAAATCTTTTGCTGACCTTCAACAAGTTGGCAAGCAACTCAAAGAACAACAAGCACAACGTGAGAAAGCTGAGGCCGAACGCATTGCGCGCGAAAAGCAAGCGGCGATTGAAGCAAATATTTTTCGCAGCAGTGTCGGTGACGTTCAGGTCATGAAGCAACCAGAAAAATTCCAAGCTATCCCCAAAAAACCAAAGCCAATCGCCTACAAGCATATTGAAGATGAACAAAAGGCTTTACAAGAATCGCTATCGGATGAATTCGATGCAGGAACTTTATTAGAGTCAGATGAAAATCTGAGCTATACGCGCGTGGGAGTGGGCATCGATGTCGCAAAAAAATTGCGTCAAGGTGCATGGGTCATACAAGCCCAACTAGATTTACACGGCATGCGCCGCGATCAGGCTCGTGACAATCTCGGCGAATTTTTACGCAAATGTATACGCAGTGGATATCGCTGTGTACGGATTATTCACGGTAAAGGTTTAGGCTCGATCAACAAAGAACCCGTGTTGAAAAACAAGGTGCGTAATTGGTTGATACAAAAGGATGAAGTAATTGCTTTTAGTCAGGCGACTGCGGCGGATGGCGGTTCGGGTGCTTTGATCGTTTTACTGCGAGCTTCCTAAATAAAAATCTAGCATCAAAAAATACAGGCGCGAATCATCAGTGTGATTCGCGCCTATTTTCAATTAGTCTCCAGAAATTTAGACGGCTTCTGATCCAGTCTCACCAGTGCGAATACGTATCACCTGTTCGACATTCTGTACAAAGATTTTGCCATCGCCGATCTTGCCCGTATGCGCGGCTTTGATGATGGCATCGACCACGTGATCACACACCTTATCATCGACCACCACTTCGACTTTAATCTTCGGTAAAAAATCCACCACGTACTCAGCACCGCGATACAACTCTGTATGTCCTTTTTGACGACCAAAGCCTTTAACTTCAGTCACCGTCAAACCAGTAACACCAACTTCGGCCAAACCTTCACGGACTTCGTCCAATTTAAATGGCTTGATGATTGCGGTAATTTGTTTCATGTTTTCCTCACTGATAATCTGCTATTAGTCTGCTATCGGTCTGCTATTGATCTGCTATTTTAGTCACGAAATTTCGACGTAATCGGATAACGCCAGTCGCGCCCGAAAGCGCGGTGCGTAATGCGGATTCCAACCGGCGCCTGACGTCGTTTGTATTCATTAATTTTGATCAAGCGCGTAATACGTTCTACATCGGCTTCGCTGTAACCCGCCGCAATAATTTCAGCTCGTGACTGATTTTCTTCCATGTAGCGCTGCATAATGCCATCGAGAATATCATATGGCGGCAAGGAGTCTTGATCCTTTTGATCTGGGCGCAATTCCGCAGAAGGTGGACGAGTAATAATGCGCTCAGGGATCACATCCCCTATCGAATTTCTATATTCACAAAGACGATACACCATCGTTTTAGCAACGTCTTTAATCACCGCAAAACCACCCGCCATATCACCATACAAAGTGCAATAACCAACCGCCATTTCACTCTTATTGCCAGTTGTCAGTACGATAGAGCCATACTTATTCGACATCGCCATCAAGATCGTGCCACGTATGCGTGCCTGAATATTCTCTTCCGTCGTATCTTCCTTTAAACCCGCAAATTCCTGACTCAAGGTATTTTTGAATGCGCTAAAACATTCATTGATAGAAATCTCATCGTAACGCACGCCGATACGCTTGACCATCTCACGCGAATCTAACCAAGAAATATCGGCAGTGTAAGGTGAAGGCATCATCACTGCACGCACCTTGTCAGCTCCCAAAGCATCGACTGCAATCGCCAAAGTCAAAGCAGAATCGACACCACCCGAAAAACCAATCAAGACACTGGGGAAGCCATTCTTCGTCACATAATCACGCACACCTAAGACCAGAGCGCGATAAATCTGGGCTTCCACAGACAAGGTCTCTGCAACAATATTCGATTGCGGTACGCCATCAATAAAATCCACAATCTGCAAATCGGCTTCACAATGTTTAAGCTGTGCGCAAACTTGTCCTTCGTGATCTAGCACAAATGAATTACCGTCAAAAATCAATTCATCCTGACCGCCCAATAAATTCGCATACACCAGACTCATCCCTAGTTTGCTGATATTTTGGCGCATCACCTCAATCCGGAAATCGCTTTTATTCATGTGAAATGGCGAAGCATTCGGTGCCAACAAAACTTGCGCACCCGCAGCGCGTGCCAATTGTGGCGCGTCACCATTCCAGACATCTTCACAAATATTAATGCCAAATTTTGTGCCCTTTACTTCGAACACAACCGCATCATCACCCGTAGCGAAGTAACGCTTTTCATCAAACACAGCGTCATTCGGTAAAGCGTGTTTTAAATAGGTATGCGTGATGTTGCCATTCAACAAAACTGAAATCGCGTTATAGTGATGTCCATGTTGCTCCAGCGGATAACCAACCAACACGTGCACATCAGAAAATGGCTGTAAATCGAGCGCCAATTTTCGCAATGCAAGCGCTGTCTGCTGATAAAACGCGCTGCGCAATAGCAAATCTTCTGGCGGATAACCTACCAGCGACAATTCGGGTGTCACTACGATGTCTGCACCCTGAGCAGCAGCACGTTCCACGTAATCATGAATTTGCTGAGCATTGCCTGTGAGATCACCGACGATGCTGTTCATTTGAGCGATAGCAACTTTGACTGTCATAAGATTTAGCGATAAAGAATTAACGATAAAGATGGAATGCCGGGTTATGAATTCTGAAGTCTCACATTATCGCATGGGCGTGGTCGATTCTCTATCGGAGATTGGACAGGAAAATTGGGATGGCTTACTGCAGTTGCAGACTCAGCCCAATCCTTTTTTGTCATTTGCTTTCTTACACGCACTACATGAATCTGGCTCTGCTTCGGCACAAACCGGCTGGATTCCGCGATTTATCTGCCTCTGGCAACAAGAACATACTGGGACTCAAGAGACGCTAGTTGCCGCCATGCCCCTATATGAAAAAATGCACTCCTATGGCGAATATGTATTTGACTGGGCATGGGCAAATGCCTATCAGCAGCATGGCTTAGCGTACTACCCTAAATTACTATCTGCAATTCCTTTCACGCCTGTGCAAGGTAATCGTCTGCTCAGCATCAACTCAGAAGCACGGCTCGCTTTACTAAATTATCTTCATAGTTTAATGGAGTCGCAGCACTACTCTTCTTGTCATATCTTATTTCCCACTTTGGAAGAAGCGAGCACCTTACAGAACGCCAATTTCATGCTAAGGCAAGGTGTGCAATTTCATTGGATCAATCATCACTTTCTTGATTTTGAAGATTTCCTGGCCAGCCTGGAACACAAGAAGCGCAAAAATATTCGAGCAGAACGGCGCAAGGTGCGAGATGCTGGCGTACAGTTTCAACATCTACGCGGTACTGAAATTACCGAAACTGATTGGCGTTTTTTTAAACAATGCTATGACCGCACCTATGCTGAACATCATTCTAGCCCTTACCTCAATTTGGATTTTTTTCTGCGTATAGGGAGAGATATGCCGGAGAATATTTATCTGATTATCGCCAGCCTAGAGGGCGAAAGGATTGCGGCAGCGCTCTTCATCCATGACCAACACACACTCTATGGCCGCTATTGGGGCTGTTTAAAACATTTACCCTGCCTACATTTCGAAACAGCGTATTATCAAGCCTTAGAATTTTGCATCCGAGAAAAAATCCAAGTCTTTGAGGGCGGTGCACAAGGCGAGCATAAAATGGCTAGGGGATTTTTGCCACAAAAAACCTTCTCAGCTCATTATCTGCAAGAACCGGCATTTGCCGATGCAGTCGCGCACTTTCTGCAACGTGAGCATGGAGGAATTGACGACTATTTGGATGAATTGAAAGAACGTAATCCATTTAAGCTATCAATTAGCTATCCATAAGCTATCAATTAGCTATCCATAAGCTAAGGTGTAGTTGACAAAGCCAACTGGTCTTATCAATATGAGAATACTTAGACTAAATACACAACATAATTGACAGAAACCCACACAGTTTTACATGTAAAGCAGGCAAATCCATTAGAATGTGCAGATGCAAAAAACCCATCATAATCAGATGGTTAGATATATTTAATTCAAGGTTTTCTTCCGTATGATACAAAATGCCAATATCAATAATCCAGCTGGAGCGAGCAAAACACCGATGCGTAGAATCGGTCGCTTTACTGTGACCGATAAGCTAGGCAGCGGTTCAAATGGGAGTGTGATGCTTGGTCACGATCCCATTATCGATCGTGCGGTCGCCATCAAAATACTGAATAACCCAGTTGGCGCGACCGACAAAAAACAAAGAGAACAGCAATTTATCAACGAGGCGCGAGCAGCAGGCAGACTTTCTCATCCGAATATCGTCACGATTTATGATGCATCAACAGAAGGTGCAACGACTTTCATTGCAATGGAATTCCTGCAAGGTAAGGATTTACGCGAACTAATGGCTGCAGGTAAGCGCTTTGATGTAATCGAGTGCGCTGGAATTGCCTATAAAATCGCGAATGCCTTGTCTTTCGCACATAACCAAGGGGTGATTCATCGCGACATCAAGCCCGCCAATATTTTCATCGTCGAAAATAATCAGCCTAAGGTCGTCGATTTTGGCATTGCTCGCGTGCCTAACCGTGTTCTCGACGAAAGTGGGCAACCTCAGACCCTCTTCAAGGGCAACATAATGGGCACACCCAACTACATGTCGCCCGAGCAGGCATCTAGTCAGCCTGTCACTGCACTAACTGATGTATATTCTCTCGGCGCAGTGCTGTATGAAATGCTAACTGGACAGAAGCCGTTCTCAGCCTCTGATTTTGACAAGCTGCTCTACAACATTACACACAAAACACCAAAATCACCAGATCTGGTCAATCCTGAAGTACCTGAGAAATTGGCACACATCGTGATGAAAGCGATGCAGAAAAAACCGCATCGTCGCTACAAAAGCGCGGCAGAAATGGCGCTCGCATTAAACAAATTCTTAGCCAGAGAAAAACGGGCGAGACGTCAATCTTCTTCTGGTGCAACATCAAAACCTAGTAGCTCTTCAAATGTTTTTGCTGGAAAAAGCAATTTATTTTGGTTGGGCTGGGGTAGCTTTATTATCGCGGCAATTCTTGCCGTCTTAGCATTCAAGTCCAGATAGAGAATGTTAGATAGAGAATTTTAGGCAAAGAAAAAGGCAGCCCAAGCTGCCTTTTTCTTTATAAACCTATCAGAGCAAATTATGCCAAAGATTTTTTGTAGTTCTCTACACCATTCAAAATCTCTGCACGAGCATCATCTGTGCCGCCCCAACCATCGATCTTGACCCATTTTCCAGGCTCTAAATCTTTGTAATGTTCAAAGAAATGCTGGATTTGATTTAAACGCAAAACATTCAAATCTTCTGGTTTTTGCCAATGTTGATAGATAGGCAAAATTTTGTCGATCGGTACCGCTAACACTTTCCCATCTGCACCAGCTTCGTCGTGCATATTCAAAATGCCAATAGGACGGCAACGCACAACCACACCTGGGATCAATGGAAATGGCGTAATCACCAAAACATCGACTGGATCACCATCACCAGAGATCGTATTTGGCACATAGCCGTAGTTACATGGGTAATGCATAGCCGTACCCATAAAACGATCCACAAAAATCGCACCGCTCTCTTTGTCTACTTCGTACTTGATCGGATCCGCATTCATAGGGATTTCGATAATCACGTTAAAATCGTTAGGCAAATCACGGCCAGCTGACACTTTATTTAAACTCATAAGACGCTTTCAAAGTAAATCAAACACAATCGCCAGATTATAGCGATTTTTAGGTGTATTTGGTGCAATGCAGCAGTAATTCTAGCAATTCCTCGCTCGCCTTGGCTAGGAAAGCGCGCTTTTCCGACCGCTTACTGATTCGTCGCCAAAGCACATTGACGATAGTGTTTTGTCGCTTCTGCCGTTTGACCTAGCTTTTCGTGCAATTGTGCCAAACTCAAATTCGCTTCACGAACTATGCGAGCTTCCTGCGTATGGTTTAAGGCATCTTCCATATGAACCTGTGCTTTGCCCCATAGTTTTTGATGGAAACACAAGACGCCTAATGTGAGCTCTAATTCAGCGTTCTTAGCTTGATTTTTCAACCAATCTTCACAGTGCTCAATTTGTGATCGTAAAGCAGCAGAACCTTCAGAGCCAGCCGCTTCGCGATAACTACGCAGCAAACGGTTATCCCATTCTTCAGCCAAGGATTTTTCGACTATCGCGCGCGCTTCGTCAAGTACCTGGCACTTAGTAAATGCAGCCGCGGCACTCACAGCAATATAACGATTTTTGCGTTCAGCGGAAGGTACTTCACTCCAAACACGTCGCAAGGACTCAGCATCATGTCCATGTTCTTTTAACAAAGCATCGTAAGACATTTCACGCAAACGCCCTGCCAAAGCCGGATGAATCGCATGATTTTTTTCTAAAGTACGAACCAGTTTCACCACTTCAGTCCAATTCTTTGCCTGTTGATTGGCCTTTAAAGCCCAGCGCAAAACCTGAATATGGCGCTTACCACGTGCATTTAATTCTTTAACTGCCTCTAATGCTTGCTCCGCTTTATGCTGGTCAACATATAACTCGGTCATCGTGACCAGGCGTGCTGTCTTATAAGCATTGTCGTCTTCGATTCCAGCAAACCAAACATTACGACGTTCAAACTGACTCATGTGATGCGCAGCTCTAGCACCGATCAAGCTAGCAAGTGCTTTGTTTTCAGACAAATCTAAAGCTTTCGCCGCAGATTTTTCGGCGTGGCCAAAACGTCCCTCGAACAAGGCTTTCAGAGCATCACGTAAGGCGCGATTACTTTCACGCTCACGTTTGCTTTGTCGATACTCTGCTACTTTTTTCGGCATCTCAGTGGTTGCAATAATCGTACGCACCACGAAATACATGACGAAAAATAAGGCTGCCAAAATCAGCAAGAAGAAATTTAAAGATAAATCAATCCTGGTTGGTGGATAGAACAACACCACATTACCAGCATTAAAGCGACCACCGATTGCAATGCCAACGGCGAGTGCAAACAGAATAAGAATACGAATAAAGATGCGCATGTGTTTGGGTTGAAATTAAGGTTTCACCTTGAAATTGCGAACGGAATTGAGACTCTCATTCAACGCTGGCATTTCTATCGATAAATTATTACTTTGAATTTGCTTTAACAATGCCTGTGCAGTTTGTGCTTGCTTGGTGCGCACATCGAAATATTTCGAAATCAAGTCTTGCGCCGAAATCATATCGCTGCGAAATGCACCTTCGTTTCGTGACAGCAAAGCCAAGCGAGCATTGAGCAAACGTAATTTCAGATTTTCTTTGGCAAAATAAGCTTGTGCTGGTGACAGTAACAAAGCATCTGGCGACTCTACATTTCGCACCCGAATCAACTGCTTTAATTCTGTCCACATCTCGCTGGAAAAACTCTGCCAACGATCTTGTAACTGAGCACTAAAAGTGCTTTCTGCAGCAATTTCCGCCTTATCGCTCTTCGCTTTTGCAGCTCGCGGCAATACACGCAATGGTGCTTTTGGTGGCGTCGCAACCACTGGTGTTTTTTCATCTGACCACAAAGGAATATTATCGACCTGTGCAATAACACTATCCAGTCGCAATACGAGTCCCGTCAAATCTAACTGCGGCAAAGCCTTGAGCATTTCTATGTCTTTGGCGATTGCACGACGTACAGCGATGAATTGTGCTTTTTCAGATTTTGCCAGACGCGCATCTGAATTTTGCAAAGCAATCAAAGCGCCTTGCACATTGCCTGCTAATTGTAATTGCTGACTAGCAGTGGCTAACACTTGCTCAATTTCCGTTAACGCCCACTCATCGCGACTCTTGGATAAGTCTTGATACAGTTGTTCTAAGGCGACTTGCTGACCTTGCGCTTCCGTTTGCTTCGCTTCCAAAACGCTGACCTTGGATTGCATGTCTTTGGACGTTTCTTGCACGCTTTTCGCGATACCTTTAATTTCACTATTATTGATATCTGCGGTCTGCAATCGACGGGCTACTTCTTCACGCAAAACGGTCATTTGATTTTGCGATGAATACCAATGCACAGCCAATAACACAGCCAAGACACCAGACAAAATATACGGTGTGTTAGCGGAATTGGTTAAAGACTGCGAATTGACGGTTGAAGGCGCGGAAGCAACTGCAGCGGCCTGCGCATTATCTTGAGGCGTAACAACCGTAGCGGCTACTGTACTGGTATCGGTCGGATTATTCGTCGTCGACATGGTTTCGGTAGAGGGTGTTTGTTCGTTCATAATGATGATTGTAACGCGAGTAAGAGCTTTTCGTCGCCAGAAGCACTCAAGCTTATATGTTTAAATCCTAATTCTCTTGCCACCTCAGCGATACGAAAATGAGGGACGTACAAGTTTTGTTGTTGCATTTTGGCGACTGCACCAGCTTGATCCAACTGAGAACACCACGCCAACAACGTCCTTAAAACGGCAGAACTAGTGACGACCCAAGCACACGCTGCATTCAGATAAGTCTGCAACTCTTGTTTTTTTGACTCATCAAAAATGGGAGTAATGCGTCGGTAAGCGGTGATCGCCTGCACGTTAATCTGTGCGCCAAGTAAGGCATCGGCAAAAAAATCACGTCCCGAATCGGCTCGCACAATCAATACTTTTTGACCACGTAAAGCCGTCAAATCCAGTTCTTCCAGCAAGGTTTCTGAATCGGTTCTTTCCGTATTCGTCGGGCTAATAATACGCACTGCAGCTTCGTCAATTCCATGTTTTAACAAAGCTTGTCGACTTGCAGCCCCAACTACCGCAATCGCCACACTTGACGGCCATTGCCAGTCCTTTTCAGCAATGCGATTTAACATGGCATCAACTGCGTTTGGACTCACAAACATCACTAAAGCATAATCTTCTAAGTCACAGATGGCCTGATCCAACTCAGGGTTCTCAAGCATTTCCTCAATCTCAAACATCGGAAACACAACTGACTGTCGCCCAACTTGCTCAAGCAAATCCACCAAATGCTGCGCCTGATGCTGTGGGCGCGTAATGATTACAGTCGGAATCGCCGTTGAAATTACAGTTGAATTCATGCCTAAGCTCTCGGTCGATTTTACAGCCAGCTTTGAATTCCCGTTCACTAAATCAATATTGGCTAGCGCTTGCATAAAGCGTATCCTAATTTTTCGGCAATGCCCACCACAGACTAAGAATGTTCGATTTCGCGGCACACCGCCAGAATGGCATCTGCATTTTGCGCTCTCAAAGCAGCGACGACCTGCATACCCAAATCTACAAAATTATCCGCATTCCCACTCACTTCTGCCTTAGTCGATTGCGATCCATCAGGTGTTGCAACCATCGCACGTAAATGCATGGTGCCATTTTCAATCTCAGCAAAAGCCGCCAATGGAATTTGACAACTGCCACCAAAAGCTTTCGAGACTGTACGCTCTGCCAATACGGCTTGCGATGTCGCCAGATGGTTTAAGGGAGCCAATGCTTGTACCAAATCCTGACGCGACGACAAAATTTCTATCGCCATTGCGCCTTGTCCAGCAGCAGGCAAACTTTCCGTAGGTTCTAAGAATGCCTTAATACGCTCCGGCAGCCCCAAACGTTTCAAACCGGCTACGGCCAGAATAATGGCAGCATATTCACCTTCATCGAGCTTACGCAAACGCGTATCAAGATTGCCGCGCAAAGGTTTAATAACTAAATGCGGAAAACGTGCAGAAATCAAGGCTTGCCGGCGCAAGCTACTGGTGCCAACCACGGCACCAGTTGGGAGTTCAGCTAGAGAAGCATAATGATTGGAAACGAAGGCATCGCGTGGATCTTCCCGCTCTAGAATCGCCGCTAAAGAAAAACCTTCTGGTAACTCCATAGGAACATCTTTCAAAGAGTGCACAGCTAAATCAGCACGCCCCTCTTCCATCGCGACTTCTAACTCTTTTACGAACAACCCTTTGCCACCCACTTTTGACAAAGCTCTATCCAAAATTTGATCGCCACGCGTAGTCATGCCCAAAATTTGCACATCACATGCTGGATATAGAGCTTGCAGACGGGCACGAACATGTTCTGCCTGCCACATAGCAAGGCGGCTTTCGCGCGAGGCGATGATAAGTTTGGATGGCACAGAATTCACTTCAAAAGCTTTCTAAGATGGAATCTAAATTTGATAGCGCGCTTGAGTTTCTTGAGGTTCAGCTTAACGTCAGCTTAACGTCAGCTGAACCTCAGCATAACGCGTGATTTTACCATGCTGATGTCGACATTTCTTGACAAAAAACAGTGAAAAACGGCATTATGCCTGCATGAAACGCACATTCAACATCACTAATGGCCATTGGCGGAGCACCTTAGACTAAGGGTGGCACCCAGTTTCAATACGACAAACACAAAATTCCTGATGCCGCCCTTCTTTATAAGTTAAGTGCGGCATTTTATTTTCCAGATACACAATTACTTCTATTATTTTCGGATCACTCATGAGCGAGCAAGCAGCAAACACATCAGAAGGCGGCACAACATCAAAGGCATCCGCCCAACCATCCACCAACAAGCAACACTTAATTTTGACTGGTGATCGTCCTACTGGACCATTACATCTGGGGCATTTTGTTGGCAGCTTGCGTAATCGTGTCGCTTATCAAGATCAATACAAACAGTACATCATGATCGCCGATGCGCAAGCGCTGACCGACAATATGGATGACCCTGCGAAAGTACATAACAATGTGATCGAAGTCGCCCTTGATTATCTGGCAGTGGGAATTGACCCTAGCAAATCGACGATCTTCATTCAATCGCAAATTCCAGAACTGACAGAACTCACCTTCTACTACATGAATTTGGTAACAATTTCACGTCTGGAGCGCAATCCGACCATTAAGCAGGAAATCATCTTACGCAATTTTGAACGCGACATTCCAGCCGGATTTTTCACTTACCCTGTGAGTCAAGCCGCGGACATTACTGCATTTAAAGCGACTCTGGTACCAGTTGGCGACGATCAGATACCTATGATTGAACAAACCAATGAAATCGTACGTCGCTTTAATCGTCTGGCAAAAAAAGACATTCTGGTCGAGTGCGAAGCTTTAGTACCAGAAATCGGTCGTTTGCCTGGCATCGATGGTAAAGCGAAGATGAGTAAGTCTTTAGGCAATGCTATTAACCTCGGCGCTACCGAAGCAGAAATCAAACAAGCAGTTCGCAATGTCTATACCGATCCTCTGCATATCAAAGTGGAAGATCCCGGCCATTTGGAAGGCAACGTCGCTTTCACC
Source organism: Affinundibacterium flavidum (assembly GCF_014284175.1). Classification (GTDB taxonomy): domain Bacteria; phylum Pseudomonadota; class Gammaproteobacteria; order Burkholderiales; family Burkholderiaceae_D; genus Undibacterium; species Undibacterium flavidum. The sequence continues at coordinate 43,317 of NZ_JACOGA010000013.1, read as the reverse complement.
TACCTCGACGCTTTCGATACCGACAAAGAGGCATTGCAAGCTATGAAAGATCACTACGTTCGTGGCGGCCTTGGCGACAGTAAAGTCAAAGCACGCCTAGAAGGGATTTTGCAAGATATGCTGCGCCCAATCCGTGAACGCCGTCAGGAATACGAAAAAGATCGTGGGCATGTGCTGCAATTACTGAAAGAAGGTACCTACCGCGCACGTGAAATCGCTGCAAAAACCAATGATGAAGTCAAAGCTGCGATCGGTTTAAAGCACTTCTAAGCTGACACCTAAAATACGATGACAATAAGCCTGACCGCCGCCAGAAACATCCATCTAGCCGCACAAGGCTTATTGACTGCACCCAAACAAACCGCTGACAAACAAGCAGTCTTAGCGACCATACAAAACATGGGTGTGCTACAGATTGACACCATCCATGTCGTCGCTCGCAGTCCCTATCTGGTGTTGTGGAGCCGCCTGGGTGACTATCAACAAGAATGGCTGGAACAGCATCTTGATGAAGGCAGACTATTTGAATACTGGTCACACGAAGCTTGCTTTCTGCCTATAGAAAGCTTTGGTCGCTATCGTCATCAAATGCTCAAGCCAGAAGGCATGGGTTGGAAATACAATCAAACTTGGCTGCAAGAAAACGCCAATCACGTCAAGCAAGTTCTGAAACACATCAAAGAATTCGGTGCGTGCCGCTCTGCGGATTTCGAGCGCACCGATGGCAAGGCTGGTGGTTGGTGGGAATGGAAACCAGAAAAACGCTCACTCGAAGTACTGTTCACAACCGGCAAAGTGATGGTCGCACGACGCCAGAAATTTCAACGCGTGTACGATTTAACTGAACGTGTTCATCCCAACTGGAATGACAAACGTGATTTAGGTAAGCTCGTAGATGATCAACGCAATCAGGTATTAGATGCCGTCTATGCTTTAGGCATTTGTAAAGCAAGCTGGATTGCTGATTATTTTCGCATGAAAAAACTATCCCCCGCGATACAAGCTGAAAGCCTATATCAGCAAGGATTACTACAAAAAATTGCAGTAGATGGATGGACTGAACCCGCCTATTATCATCCGCAACGAGCATCACTAGTTGAACAAGCGAAAGCCGGACAATTGCGCGCCACCCATACCTGTTTATTGTCGCCTTTTGATCCTGTGGTGTGGGATAGAAAACGTGCTTTAGAATTTTTCGATTTCGATTATCGTCTCGAATGCTATACGCCCGAAGCGAAGCGGCAATACGGCTACTTTACTTTACCAATTTTACGCCGAGGAAAACTCATTGGACGCGTGGATGCCAAAGCCCATAGAAAAGAAAAAATAATGGAAATTAAGGCTTTGCATCTAGAAGGCAACGTCAAGTTCAGTGAAGCATTGAGCAAAGATTTGGCAAAAACTTTACAGGCTTTCGCCGACTGGCATAAAACACCAATAGTGCGCGTCAGTCGTTGCGACAATCAGGAGCTGAAAGCCGCACTTCATTCTTTTTTCGATTAAGCTAGCAAGATTCGACTAGACAGATCTTGATGAAAATCAGAAGCACACTCAAGCACTCCCGCATCCCTAATCCAACCTAGGTTTTTGCCGAATTGCTCAAACCCTTAGGCAGAGGAAAAGTCACATTTTCCTCTTCTCCATCCAAAGCGCGAACACTTTTCACACCAAATTCTTTGAGTTGATCAATTACTTGATTCACTAAAATTTCTGGTGCGGAAGCGCCCGCCGTCACACCTACTCGCACACAGTTCTCCAGCCACGCGGGATTGATGTCCTCGGCTTTATCTACCATATAGGCCGTCGTCCCCATTTTCTCAGCGACTTCTCGCAAACGATTTGAGTTTGAGCTATTTTTACTTCCCACCACAATGACTAAATCAACTTGCGGTGCCATAAATTTAACCGCCGCCTGACGATTCGTGGTGGCGTAACAAATATCACCTTTTTTAGGCTCGGCGATCAGTGGGAATTTATTTTTAAGGGCTGCGATAATGTCAGCAGTATCATCAACGGACAAAGTGGTTTGTGACACATAGGCTAGCAAAGATGGATCATCCACTTGCAAGTTGACCACATCTTCCACCGTCTCGACCAAATACATCCCCCCTTCGCTCTGGCCCATCGTACCTTCAACCTCAGGATGCCCCTGGTGCCCAATCATGATGATCTCGCGGCCTTCTTTACGCATCTTTGAAACTTCAATATGGACTTTGGTCACCAAAGGGCAAGTCGCATCAAAAATTTTCAAGCCACGTTTTTCTGCATCTTCACGTATCGCTTGAGATACCCCGTGTGCGGAAAAAATCAGTGTATTCCCCGCGGGCACATCATCTAACTCTTCGATAAAAATCGCACCTTTTTCGCGTAGATCATTGACCACATAAGCGTTATGCACGATTTCGTGACGCACATAAATCGGCGCACCGAATTGGGCTAAGGCCAACTCCACTATATCAATGGCACGATCCACACCAGCGCAAAAACCGCGTGGTTGAGCTAACAGAATTTCCTGCTTGGTTTCCTGCTTAGTTTCTTGCTGGGTGTCTTGCGCGATTGTTTGCATTATTGGACTTGTTGATGAATTAACTGTTGTGCTCATGGGTGCTAAATTGGCTAAATTGGCTAAATTGGCTAAATTGACTAAATAGACTAATTACAAAATACCGATAATTTTAACTTCAAATAGCATACGCTGCCCTGCCAAGGGATGATTGAAGTCAAACAAGGCCGAATCTTCATCCAGCTCCTGAATTACACCTGCAAATTTGCCGCCGGATGGCGCAGAAAAATCTATCAAATCGCCAACCTTGAACTGTTCACCAAAGGCAGAATTTTCACGCAAGGTTTTCAAAGACACTCGTTGAATCAGATCTGGATTGCGCACACCAAAAGCCTGTTCAGGCGTTAATTCTTGCGTGGTATGAGAACCCTCTTCCAAACCGAGCAATGCCTGCTCTAGGTTAGGTGCAAGTTGACCTTGCCCCAATAGCAAAGTCGCAGGACTTTCGTGAAAAGTCGAAATAATATCCTCGCCATCTAGTGTTGCAAGACGGTAATGCAAGGTTAAATACGCACCATTGTTAACGACAAGTATAGACTTTTCAGACATAATTTAATTTCAACTTATTTGAGAACTAGCAAACCGCTATTGTAAGTCAGACGAGGCGGAAAAGCTTCGCTCTGCAAAACGAAAGGTATAGAAAGACGATGGGAATCAATCATTGGCCAGAAGAACAACGTCCGCGTGAACGACTAATCCGGCATGGAGCAACCGCATTATCGGATGCGGAATTACTGTCGGTTTTTCTACGTGTGGGCGTCAAAGGGAAAAGTGCCGTTGATCTGGGGCGCGATATGTTGATGCAATTTGGTTCTTTACGCGCATTATTCGGTGCCAATTTGACTGATTTTGCCAAAGTACATGGTTTGGGTAGTGCAAAATACGCGCAATTGCAGGCAGTATTAGAATTAGCCAAACGTTCGATTTCAGAAGAATTGCAAACTAGTTCATCGCTCTCCTCGCCACAAGCGGTACGCCAATACTTGCAACTGGAAATCGGCAATAAGCATTATGAATCTTTCACGGTTTTATTTTTAGACGTGAAAAATCGCCTGATCATAGGACAAGAATTATTTCGCGGCAGCTTGAGCCATGCCAGCGTCTACCCACGCGAAGTCGTCAAAAGCGCACTTAGCCACAACGCTGCCAGCGTGATTCTCGCTCACAATCATCCGTCCGGCTCTCCTGGCCCTAGCTCCGCAGACTTAACCCTGACTCAAACCTTGAAATCTGCACTCGCTCTGGTCGATATACGCGTACTTGACCACTTTATAGTCGCTAGCAACAAGGTTTACTCTTTTGCAGAAAATGGGCAAATATGAGTCTAAGTAGCGGTTTACACAGGAGAAATTTAAATTGTTAAATTTACGAACGACAAAAAGACACAATTGTTTTTCACAAGTCGTTGATATTTCAAAGTTTTTTCGTTATACTTTCGTTTTTTCCAATTTCGGAAATCATTAAGGAGCTAAACATGGCGCGTGTATGCCAAGTTACTGGGAAGGGGCCAATGGTTGGCAACAACGTTTCCCATGCGAACAACAAAACTAAACGTCGCTTTTTGCCTAACCTGCAAAATCGTCGCTTTTTCGTAGAATCAGAAAATCGCTGGGTTTCCCTGCGTTTGTCTAACGCAGGTTTGCGTGTAGTTGACAAAATCGGTATCGATGCCGTTTTAGTCGACATGCGTGCTCGCGGCGAAAAAGTTTAAGCAGAAACTATTTTTAGGAAAATATCATGGCTAAATCTGGTCGCGACAAAATCAAATTAGAATCGACTGCTGGTACAGGTCACTTCTACACGACATCAAAAAACAAACGTACGATGCCTGAAAAAATGGAGATCATGAAATTTGATCCAAAGGCACGTAAGCACGTTATCTACAAAGAAACAAAAATCAAGTAAGCTTTGCTTGATTCTAGTTTTAGTAGAATGTCAAAAAAACCTGCGAAATTTCGCAGGTTTTTTTTCGTCTGTTGATTTGCGCTTTAGATATTCAACTAGCCAGATACAAACATTCTTTTTAATTGATTGGATTGATCGCTCAGCATCCGCATGACTTATATTTGAGCTGACAATTGAGCCGAAAATTGAGCTGACAATTGAGCCGATAATTGAGCTACAAACAAATCCACCTATATTCTTGCGACCTACTATCGAATTATTGGGACAAAAAAAATGGCACCATCGGCGCCATTTTCTGAATGTTTAAGAATTAGCCTTACGCGTAACTACGCAAACGCAAAGAAAATTCCTGCAGCGTATTAATGCCAGAAGCTTCGGCACGCTGACACCAATCTTGTAACTGCGCGACCAATTGCTCACGAGTCGCACTTGAACGCTCCCAAATCGCATTCAATTCCACGCGCATATCATGCATGGTTTTCAAAGCGGCACTATGAGCAAAGAGTTCGACCAGTTGTTGCTGTTGTGGTGCTTCCAACTTTGCTGGTTCACGTTGCAGACTCTTCTTTACCGCCTTCAAGAATCCTTTTTCAAAGTGCGCATTGTCACGCAACTGTTGCAACTCAGCGCGCCAAGTTTTTTTCAAAGACTTTGCATACTTTGCCATCACATCATAACGATTGGTAATCACCGCCTGCAGAGTTTCAACATCAACCACCATCTTGGATGCATCAAACTTAGGTTGTGGTGCGACTTTTTTGACCTTTGCCAAACCGATGATTTCCAAGGTGCGGATATATCCCCAACCTATATCAAACTCATACCATTTCGAGGATAACTTAGCTGAAGTTCCAAATGTATGATGATTATTATGCAGCTCTTCACCACCAATCAAAATACCCCAAGGCACAATATTCGTCGCTGCATCGGCGCATTCATAATTGCGATAGCCCCAGTAGTGACCGATGCCATTAATAATGCCAGCCGCAGTAATTGGGATCCACAACATTTGCACTGCCCATACCGTTACGCCGATCACGCCAAACAACATAAAATCAATAATCAACATCAGCGCTACACCTTGCCAGCTAAAACGCGTGTACAAGTTACGCTCCATCCAGTCATCTGGCGTGCCGTGACCATACTTACTAATAGTTTCTAAATTCTTAGATTCGGTACGATATAACTCTGCACCTTCTAACAATACCTTCTTGATGCCGCGTGTCACAGGACTGTGCGGATCTTCTTCAGTTTCGCATTTTGCGTGATGCTTACGGTGTACAGCTGCCCATTCTTTCGTTACTTGACCGGTCGTTAACCACAGCCAAAAACGGAAAAAATGACTAGGAATCGCATGCAGTTCTAAGGCGCGATGCGCTTGGCAACGATGCAAAAAAATCGTGACGCTGGCGATGGTGATATGCGTGACCACCATAGTAAAAATAAATACCTGCCAACTAGAAGCACGGGTAAAGCCATTGCTCAAGAAGTCAACAACAAGATCAATAAAATTACTCAAAATATAACTACTCCTAAAACACTATTTTATGCAGGCAGAAATCGGCATGCAAAATTTCTCAAAAACATTCTTATTTTACGCTGATTCAAGTCTGAGTTTTCGTTTGCGCCTGAAATACAGTAATTTCGCGTTGTGGATAAGGCAATTCTACTCCACGCTCTTTAAGCAAAGTCCAAATTGCCCGGTTCACCCCAGAAATCACATTGGTACGACCATTTTCCGGATCTTCTATCCAAAAACCAACGCGCACTTCAAATCCATCAGCGCCAAAGCGCAACAGATATGCCGATGTCTCAATATTTTTCGAAACTCGCGGCACGCTGGCAGCAACCTCCATCAGGGCGAGCAGCAAACTATCCAGATCAGTGTCGTAAGCAACTGTAAAGTCCGTTGTAAGCACTACAGCGCGATCCGTCAAGGAAAGATTTTGTACAGGATTAGAGACCAGCATTTCATTCGGAATAATTGACTCAACGCCATCCAAACCTTTTAGCACGGTATAACGGGTATTAATCTGCGTCACACAACCACTAAATTTATCAACTGTAATCATGTCGCCGATAGATAAACTACGATCAAACAAAATAATGAAACCTGACACATAACTACTGGTAATTCTTTGCAAACCAAGACCCAAACCAACCCCAAGAGCCCCGCCAAAAACGGATAGCACAGTCAAATCAATTCCGACCAGGGACAAACTAACCAATATCGCCATCAGAATAAAAATGGCACGTCCTAAACGCGACAAGACGACTTTGAGCGAAGAATGCATACTCGGTATCAGCATCAGGCGCGCTTCCAGCATTGCGCTGACCCACAATGCCAAGATCACCGTTAAGGCGACCGATGCGATGCCCTGCAAAATTGCCAGCAAGGATACTTTGCTCTTACCAAGTGGCAAAACAACTTCTTCTAAAGCCAGGGAAATTTCTTCCCACATGCCAGTGAAATGCAAAACCAAACCCAGCCAAACCAGCGCAGCAAAGATTTTTTCAAAGATTTGTAAAGTGTTGCCGACCGTACCATCGCGCACAAAGGCACGGCGAAAGACATAAAAACTAAAACGTATCAAGGCAAAAGAGCCCAAGATGGGGAAAAATAATTTCAACAAGCCTGTATGTTGATACCTGCCAATAATCAGTTTAGCCAGAAACAAAAAGACCAAGGCAAGCAGCGGCCACAAGACACGTGAAAAGCTCTCAACGCCAATTTTAATCACGCCGGAGGTGTGATCCACCTTGGCGAAAAAACGCTGGATACTCCGTGATAAAAACCAGGCGAGCACAAAACAGGTCGACAAAGCGAGCAGCTGAAATAAAAGACCGATCGTACCCAAGTCAGTCGATATTTCAGCGATTAATCGTGTCAAAGATTGTGTTTCCATAATTCCCATGGACGAGACTTGCGCGATTGTTTTAAACAAAACTGCCAACCTAAGATAAAACTATTTTTGAAAACTGATTGTCAATACGGAGTTTAAAAATTATTCAGCTTCAACTTCAGCCTGAGCCACAGCTTCTGATTTCGGCGCAACTTTATTACGCTGAAATACGGCGGCAAAGAAGCCATCGGTATTGTGTACATGCGGATAGAGCTTCAGATAATCACCCATTTCTAGTTGGATTTTTTGTTCTTCCAATACTTGGGAAGCTGGCAGCAAACTAAAATCTGGATGTGTCGCTAAGAATTGCTCGACGATGCCTTCATTTTCTTCATCGAGAATACTGCAAGTTGCATACACCAAGCGGCCACCGCCTTTTACCAGGCGTGCAGCGCTATCCAAAATCGATGCTTGTTTGACGTTTAATTCTGCAACCCCAGCCTGAGTCTGACGCCATTTCACATCAGGATTCCGACGCAAAGTACCCAAGCCGCTGCAGGGAGCATCGACTAACACGCGATCTAACTTACCGGCTAAACGCTTGATCTTGGCATCACGCTCATGTGCAATCACCACTGGATGCACGTTCGATAAACCACTGCGTGCTAAGCGCGGTTTCAATTTCGCCAAACGTTTTTCAGAAATATCGAAGGCATATAAACGACCCGTGTTACGCATCGCCGCGCCTAGTGCCAAAGTTTTGCCACCTGCACCAGCACAGAAATCGGCGACCATTTCACCGCGTTTCGCACCTAGCAATTGCGCCAACACTTGGCTACCTTCATCCTGCACCTCGATGGTGCCATCTTTAAACAAAGGTAGATTTTGTATAGATGGTTTTTTGATGATGCGCAAACCCAGTGCAGAGTACGGAGTCGCTTCAGCCAAAATCGGTGCTTGTGCTAAGGAAACGATCACGTCTTCCCGGTTGGATTTCAAGGCATTCACACGCAGATCCAAGGAGGCTGGCGTATTCAATGCAGTCGCCAATTTCATGGCTTCTTCATCGCCAAATTTGGCCGAGAGTTTTTGCCACAACCATTCTGGCATATTCGATTTCAATGCTAACGGTAAGTGACTACGGTCAACTTCCATCACACGACGCAACCAGACATCTTCTTCTTCGCTCAGGCCACCTAATGCATCGATACCAACGGCATCAGCCAAACCTAACAAAGTGATGCGGCGCATAGCGGAGCCTGTACCAGATTCAGAAAAACTGGTGTACACGCTCTTATTGCGCAACAAGCCATAAATCGCTTCGGCAATCACACCGCGCTCGCGTCCGCCAAGACGCGGATTCTCTCTAAAGTAGCGCGATAAAGTGCCGTCAGCAGGACCAGTAAAGCGCAAAACTTCACGCAAAACGGCTTCGGTATGGCCTATCATGGCTGGTGGTAATCTCATGTTCTTCCTCTGTAAATACGATTAGATCGCGCAGCTATCTGCTTCTGATCCATTAACAATCACGCGATTGCCTTCAACCACTAATTTGCCTTCAACGAATAAACGCACGGCGCGTGGATAAATTTGATGTTCTTTGACGAGTAATTTCTGCGCCAAGGTGTCTTCGGTGTCGCCATGTTCGATGCGTACACAAGCTTGGTCAATGATAGGTCCGTGATCCAATTCAGCTGTGACAAAATGCACCGTCGCGCCATGAAATTTCACGCCGGCATCCAAAGCTTGCTGATGCGTATGCAATCCAACAAAGCTAGGTAGCAAGGATGGATGAATATTCATAATGCGGTTTTCATAATACTGAACAAATTGCGGCGTCAAGATGCGCATAAAGCCAGCAAGCACCACTAAATCGGCTTGAAAACTATCAATCGCTTGCTGTAACGCAGCATCAAAACTTTCTCGGTTCGGGAAGGCTTTGCTTTCCACCACCACGGTAGGAATGCCTTGACTAGCGGCATAAGCCAAGCCAGCTGCATCAGGCTTGTTACTGATCACTGCTGCGATTTGTGCTGGCCATTGCTGGGATTGTGAGGCTTGGACGATGGCTTGCATATTGCTACCGCGTCCAGAAATAAGGATGACGATTTTTTTCATTGCGGCATTGTACCTCTGTAGCGGTCTAAGCCCAAGTAAAAAGCCCGAATTCGACCAAAACTTGACCAAATTCAGGCTTTTTCAATGCAATTAAATTAATTATTCAAAGGAATAAAACACCCTGAACGGGATTTTCTTTTTAGCCCAATAATCTGCAGCATCACGAAATACATCCAACAAAGTTTCTCGTAATTCTTTATCAAAAAGTTCAGTATTTGGCAAATGTTCGATAACGACGACGAAGCCATTTTGTTGCCCAGCCTTGTGCACTGAATCCGTCAGGCAATCATATAAAGCATCAAAATTATGTCCAAAATGACTGGGAAATCCAAAAGAATCGGCGATCATGCTGAGCACTTCTGACTTATCCCGTGCTTTACCACAGTGCACATAGAGAAAATGCTGTCCTGTCGCTGTGGCTTCCACTTGCAAATCCAGGCTTCTAAAAGCGCGAATCGATTGCACGGCATTGGGACTGACTGTACTTAACAAACTCATTTCATCCTCATTTTTCATTGATCAATGATGACATTCTTGACCGACTTTATTGCAATTTACTGTTGAATTCGCTTAAAACTGGCGTAATGATCGGCGGTGTAATACAACTCGCGGTAAGGCTGACGCTCACCACCAGTAATAATTCGTCTGGCACCACGGTTTCTCGCATACGGTGTTTTCACCGTATATTCATGGTAATAGCCACGCGCACGTTTAGGCAATTGACGTTCATAGTTTCCAAAGACCGAACCATCCTTATCATAGGGAAACGGGCCACCTTGCTGGATCAACTGCAAAGTTTGCTGCGCTTCCCGCGGCAAATCCTGAATTTTGACGCTGCCAACATCTTGTGCAAAAACATTGACGGCTAAGCCTAAGCTCAGCAATAAAATCGCTAAAAACTGTCGTAGATAAATTCTCATTATGCTTACATTACGCTCATTGCAGAAAAGTTAAATAAAAGTTAAATTTAAGATCAGCTAGCATAATCGCCTACATCATCTTTAGCAATCCATTGTGACTTATGCAGGAACCGCTTCCATGATTGAGGCAGGATGTTTAACGACGGATTGGTGCTGAAAAAAATGAATGACTTCTTCTTTCATCGCCAAAGTATCCTTGATTCCCAAAGCGATCAACTCTTTCGTATAGCTTGCTTCAAATAACAAATACGATGCCAAAGCTGCGCCACGCACGTCCGTTGCGCCAATACCGCCTAACATGGTTCGGACTGGCAAAGGCAAGCTTTGGGTGTGACGACTGGCAATTTCATCTAGACGCTCCGACGGAGCGATCACCAGCAGATCAACTGGTTTCAACGGTGTTTTCTCCAATAAATCAGGTGGCAACATTGAAAGCGTTTTGTTGATACGCGTTAAGCGTTCAATATCCACTGCCAAGCTATCCAAGAAGATACTCGACATCGCATGACCTGCTATCTGCGCCAAACTTGGGTAAGTCGCCAACTCAAAATTCTGCCGTGGCGGCTCAGATAAACGTCCCGCACCGACGATCAAGACCTTATTCGCGCCTAAATGAATTGCAGGAGAAATCGGCGCTAATTGACGCATAGAACCGTCACCGCAATATTCGAGATGCCCGCCCCAATTTAAGGGTATGGAAGGAAAAATAAAGGGAATGGCAGACGATGCTAATAAATGTTGAACACCAATAAAATCGCGCTGTGCCAATCGCTGGCTGCGCACCCAGGGTTCAATATCATTTAAGGTCTGATAAAAAGTTAAATGGTGACCTGTAGTATAAGAAGATGCTGTCACCGCCAAAGCTTGCAGATCACCTGTAGCGAAAGCCTGATCGAGGCGTTCCATATCTAGCATGCGATGCAATAAACCAGCCAATGGGGAGTTGTCTAGCAAAGAAGTCGGTGGCGACTTGCGCCATTTATTGAGCAGCCAGCCAAACGACATGATTGATAACCAGCGTGCACCGGAACGGATAACGCCTAAGGAATCGGCACGATACACTTGGGCTGCCTCGAAATGGCTCCAGACATGCAAAATGCTATTGACCGACTCTTGAAAGTGATCGACACGTGAAGCGAGTGCAGTGGCGTTAATCGCCCCTGCAGAGGTTCCGCAAATAATCCCAAATGGATTTTTTTTAGGATCCCAACCTTGTTCTAACAAGATATCGGAGATCGCTTTGAGAACTCCAACCTGGTAGGCGGCACGTGCACCGCCTCCGGTCAGAATTAAGCCGGTTGTGGCATTACTGTTCATTCCTATTCGACTCCAAAAAGCAAACTTTTCTTATATATCTAGTGTATTCGCGTACAAGATAAATGTCTGCAAGAAAGCAAGAAAGTGTGATTTTTGGAACGAAAAATGAGAACTTATTTTGGCTGCATACGAATCGCACCATCCAAACGGATAGTTTCACCGTTCAACATCATGTTTTCGATAATTGATTTCGCCAATTGCGCGTATTCGTTTGGCTTACCCAAACGAGAAGGGAACGGTACCATTTTGCCCAAAGCGTCTTGCACTTCTTGTGGCATGCCTAACAGCATTGGCGTTTCAAAAATACCTGGTGCAATGGTCATCACACGAATGCCATTACGTGACAAGTCGCGTGCCATAGGCAACGTCAAACCAACCACGGCTGCTTTAGAAGAAGCATAAGCCGCCTGACCCATTTGACCATCAAAGGCAGCGACCGAAGCGGTATTGATAATGATGCCGCGTTCATCTTGGATCGCATCAGTCTTACTCATTGCTTCTGCTGCCAGGCGTGCCATGTTGAATGTGCCAACCAAATTGATATTCACTACGCGTTGGAATAATTCCAATGGATGGGCACCCTCTTTACCAACTGTTTTCACTGCTGGCGCAACACCTGCGCAATTGATCAAGCCGCGCAACGTGCCCGCTGCAGTTGCAGCAGCAACGACTGCCTGACCATCAGCTTCTTGTGTCACATCACATTTAACGAAAGTAGCATTCAATTCCGCTGCCAATTTTTGACCAGCTTCTACCTGCACGTCGGCAATCACCACTTTACCGCCATTGGCAGTAATCATACGGGCAGTTGCTTCGCCCAAACCAGATGCGCCGCCAGTGATAATGAATACATTGTCTTGAATTTGCATGCTTCCCTCTGCTCTAAAATAGAATAAATAAGTTGAATAAGAGATTCGTCCAACGCTGGATACCAATTAAGGCACCATGACGTTAACGTAAACGTCAATTATCCAGCTTTTCGCACTTTGTAGAAAGAGAAAAATACAAGGACAAGAAAAAAGGCAGTGATTGCATCACAATCACTGCCTTTCTTAACAATCACTTCTTGCATAAAACGCAACTACAAATTATTAACTACAAGCTAAAGCATCAAAACCACTTATTTAGATGCGGCATCACTCGCTGAAGCCGCTTTCACTTTGACCACATCGAGACCAACTGGCGCTTCTATCTGTGGCAACACATCCGCTTTGTGTGAAATGACCGGTACCGCTTGCACAGGTGCTTTCAACCACGGTACCAGAGGGAACAAAGGCACCAACAACAAAGCCACGATATTGATAATTTTGATCAAAGGATTAACCGCAGGGCCCGCTGTATCTTTGTAAGGATCACCAACCGTGTCACCAGTTACAGCAGCCTTATGCGCCTCCGAGCCTTTGCCGCCGAAATGACCGTCTTCGATATACTTCTTCGCATTATCCCAAGCACCACCGCCTGTAGTCATGGAAATCGCCACAAACAAGCCTGTGATAATCGTCCCCATCAACATTCCGCCCAAGGCCGCGGGACCTAAAGTCAAACCAACCAGAATTGGCACGGCGACAGGTAACAAGGAAGGCAAAATCATTTCTTTGATCGCAGAGGCCGTCAGCATATCGACTGCTTTATCGTATTCTGGCTTGCCGCTACCATCCATAATGCCTTTGATGTCACGGAATTGGCGACGCACTTCGACCACCACCGCACCCGCTGCACGCCCTACGGCTTCCATCGCCATCGCACCGAACAAGTAAGGGATCAAACCACCGATAAACAAACCAACGATGACTTGTGGATCGGATAAATCAAATTTCACTTCCAGACCGACAGAGCTTAGTGCATGTGTGTAATCCGCAAACAATACCAACGCAGCCAAGCCAGCTGAGCCGATCGCATAGCCCTTTGTGACCGCTTTAGTTGTATTGCCCACGGCATCCAATGGATCGGTAATAGCGCGCACAGACTCATCCATACCCGACATTTCTGCAATACCACCTGCGTTATCGGTAATCGGACCGTAAGCATCTAAGGCGACGATAATACCGGCCATCGACAACATGGAAGTCGCTGCAACCGCGATACCATACAAGCCACCACCAAATTTATAGGACACCAAAATTGCCACGCAAACTGCCAGTACTGGATACGCAGTAGACTTCATCGACACGCCAAGACCTGCGATGATGTTAGTACCATGACCAGTTGTAGACGCTTCAGCAATATGACGCACTGGTTTGAAATCCGTGCCTGTGTAGTATTCAGTGATGTAGACCATCAAGCCAGTTAATACAATACCGACTATTGATGAGATCAACATTTGATGGCGCATCGCATCGTCTTTGAATAACATGAAAGTGACGACAGCAAAACCAATCAAGGACAAACCAGCCGCCCACCACAAGCCTTTATACAAAGCTGACATGATCTTTTGACCTGGCGTGTGTTTCACCAGTGAACAACCTACGATGGAAGCTGGAATTGAAACTGCGCCTAACATCAATGGATAGACAATTGCCTCAGTCACCGCATTCGTCACCATCAAGGCACCAAGCAACATCGTCGCAATTAAGGTCACAACATAGGTTTCAAACAAATCTGCCGCCATACCAGCGCAGTCGCCAACATTATCGCCAACGTTATCGGCAATCACCGCTGGGTTACGTGGATCATCTTCAGGAATACCGGCTTCCACTTTACCAACCAAGTCAGCACCAACGTCGGCACCTTTGGTAAAAATACCGCCACCGAGACGGGCGAAAATAGAAATTAAGGATGCGCCGAAAGCCAGACCGATCAATGGCTTAATCAAATCATGTTGAGACAATCCGGCAGCAGCGCCGCTAGTCAGATACATGTAGAACAATGCCACACCCAGTAAGCCCAAACCAGCAACTAACATACCGGTGATCGCGCCGCCTTTAAATGCGACATCGAGTGCTTGATTCATACCCTTGGTTGCCGCTTGTGCAGTGCGCACATTCGCGCGAACTGAGACATTCATCCCAATAAAACCGCAAGCACCGGATAACACTGCGCCGATCAGAAATCCAACCGCCGTCACCGGACCTAGTCCAGGTAAGACCGCGATCGCGATAAATAACACCACACCGACCATTGCAATTGTTTTGTACTGGCGTGCCAAATAAGCGGCTGCCCCTTCCTGAATCGCTGTCGCAATTTCCTGCATACGGGCATTTCCCGCATCCTGTTTCAAAATCCAACTTCTTGTAATTAAACCGTAAAGTACCGCTAGTACTCCACACGCTACAACAATCCACAGACTTAATACCATGTTGACGCCTCCAATTTTTGTTGGTGTTGATTGCGCTCAGCTTTTGACCTCATGCACATCACACCGTTTATAGAAATAAGCGAAATAGAACAACTGACATTTTTGTTTTTTAAAACTGAATCTGGTATTGGGACACATAAAACTACGCAGAAATTTACTGACAATAACGAATCAAGAACCTCCATTTGAATTAAAAATAAATAAAAACAAATCCAACAGCCGAATAGAATTTAAAAGCAAACTGCGTGGACGAAAAAAAAGCGGACACAAAGTCCGCTTCCTTTATTCTGACAACGCCGCGAATGCCGCGTCGCGTATGGCATCAACCGCCCCGACGCCTGCAATCTTGCGGTACTTAGGCGCGCCTGGCTTACCAGATTTTGCCCATTCACCATAGTAACCAACCAAAACTTCCGTTTGATTGTGATATACCGCTAAACGCTTTTGCACGGTCTCTTCTTTATCATCATCACGCTGTACTAAATCTTCACCGGTTTCGTCGTCTTTGCCTTCGACTTTTGGCGGATTAAATTTCACATGATAAGTACGACCAGAGCCTGGATGTACGCGACGACCACTCATACGTTCGATGATCGCACTATCTGGCACGTCAATTTCTAAAACATAATCAATCGTAACACCCGCATCTTTCATGGCGTCAGCTTGTGGCGTAGTTCTTGGAAAACCATCAAACAAATAACCGTTCGCACAGTCATCTTGTTTCAAACGTTCTTTCACCAGGCCAATGATGATGTCATCGGATACCAAACCACCAGCATCCATTACTTTTTTTGCTTCCACGCCTAACGGTGTCCCTGCTTTTACCGCTGCACGCAACATGTCTCCAGTAGAGATTTGTGGAATACCAAATTTTTCCTTAATGTAATTGGCTTGCGTGCCCTTGCCTGCTCCGGGTGCTCCCAACAAAATAAGACGCATTTTTATTTCCTAGACGAGTTTAATATTCTGTAAGCCTTGTAAATAAAGATTTGCAAGGCTATGTAATTCTTGAGGTCGATTCGATTATTTTTTTGTGAAGGTGACGCGAAGTCACCGTCATTTATTTTGTTCTTTACGAAATTTACCACAGTTTTTTCCGCTTGAAACGCTTTCCAAGAGCCAGCCCATGGATTTTTATCACAAGTTCAAAAAAATGTTCTGACGCGTTGCAAATCTTCCAGTGTATCAACCCCAGCAGCAGGACTTTGATCCGTCACATGCACCGCAATGGAGATCCCATTCCACAACACACGTAACTGCTCAAGCGCCTCAATTTGTTCGAGCGGAGAAACTGGCAAAGCCGGATAAGCTTGCAAAAATTGATTTTGATAAGCATACAAACCAATGTGGCGCAAAGCTTGATATCCGTCCGGCATAGATTGTTGGTCTTGCGCAAACGCATCACGCGCCCAAGGCATAGTCGCGCGCGAGAAATACAAAGCCCGACTCATTTTATCCAGCACAACTTTCACGACATTGGGATTAAACAGATCTTGTACAGTATGAATTGCATGCGCCGCGGTCGCCATCGGTGTGTGCGGATTGACCAAAGCTGCGGTCGCCGCAATTAAGGCAGGATCAATTAAAGGCTCGTCGCCTTGCACATTCACCACCACGGCATCTGCAGATAAGCCCATTGCGGCGGCCACTTCGGCAATTCTGTCGGTGCCCGATGGGTGATCAGAACGTGTCATTTGCACGTCAATACCATGCTCGCGGCAAGCCGCAAAAATGTCTGCATGATCGGTGGCCACGACTACTTGGGCTGCACCAGATAACATTGCGCGCTCTGCCGTACGTACCACCATAGGCTTACCACCAATATCCGCCAAGGGTTTATTTGGCAGACGAGTCGAAGCCAGACGCGCTGGCACAATCGCGATAAAACTCATAGTGTATTAATTATGGATGATCAACGGGGATAGTACGCGCCTGATCTTCCCACATAATTGGAATGCCATCGCGAATCGGAAATGCCAAACGATCTGCCTTACAAATCAATTCTTGTGCAGCTTTATCATAGACCAAAGGCCCTTTACATAATGGGCAGACCAGAACGTCAAGCAGACGTGCATCCATGTTTTTTCTCCGAAGTTAACTCGAGCAACGTGAGTAGCTGGTTCTTGAATTCTGCATCGAGTTCAGCAGCAACCGGCACCACCCAGATACGCGGATCGTCACGCAATCCTGCAATTTGCCGACATTTTACTGCATCCTTCTCTGTGATAAGGATGATTTCGGCATCTTCATGCTGAAATAATTCTGCGGAAAAAGCAAAATGATCGGGCAAAGGCATCGCTTTAAAGCTCAGTTCTTGCGCACTCAGCATATCAAAAAAACGTTGCGGATTTCCTATGCCAGCCGCAGCAAGTATTTTCTTACCGCGCATGGCCAATAAGGGCTGTCGCAAATTTGGCTGACTCAAATTAATCAACTCAGCCATTTGCAAATGCATAGAAAAAACTTCATTACCTAAGCCGCTCACCTGTGCGGGACTCGCAGAATTTAAAATCGTAAAGTCGCGCCGACGACCTGCTGGTTCGCGTAGTGGACCGGCGGGTAACAACCAGCCATTTCCGATACCGCGTTGATCAAACATCAGAATCTCAATATCACGTCCCAAAGCATAATGCTGTAATCCGTCATCAGAAATAAGTACATCAACTGTTGGATGCGAGCTTAACAAATGCTGAGCACTGGCGACGCGATCACGTCCTACTGTCATGGGGCAAGCAGTGCGTTGCACGATCAATAAAGGTTCATCGCCTACTTCACTCGCCAGAGAATCTTTACTGACTTCTTGTATGCGTTCAACATGCGCACCATAACCACGTGAAATCACACCGGGATTCCAGCCAGCCTGACGCAAAGTCTCAACCAGCCAGATCACCATAGGCGTTTTTCCGGTGCCACCGATATAAATATTTCCCACGATGATCACTGGTACTTTGACCTGCGTTTGTGGACGATAACCAAGCACTAACAAGCCGAAACGAAAGTTCAGCAGCAATCCAAATAATTTAGAGATGGGCCACAATAACAAGGCGACGATGCCGCGCTTGGACCATGCTTGAATAAAAAATGATTCGAGACCAGCGCGCAACAAATACTCCTGACAAGATTAGAACGATGACCAACTGAACAATTAAAAGAGCTATCTACAGATCAGCCGATAGATCATCCACAAGAAAAAAGAGAGTGCTGCCACTCTCTTTTTTTGCACGACTCAATTAGCAATTAGAAAATAGCTATTTTGCGGTTGATGTCGCCTGTGCCGCAAATGTGACTTTCGCCAATCCGGCAATACGTGCGGCTTCCAACACATCTATTACAGACTGATGACTAGTCGCACGATCTGCATTGATAATGACCACTGGATCAGCTGCGCCAGCTTTGCCCGCATTCAGGCTTTCTGCGGCTTTCTTCAAATCATTTGCTAGCGTCGCTGCATCGAGAAAACTAACTGCCTCGCTATTAATTTTGTAGCGTCCTTGTGCATCAATCCCGATTTCAATCTGACTTGGCTTCTCTTGCGCTTTTTCTGCATCCGCCGTTGGCAACGTAATTTGCAATTCGGTGAAGCGGCTATAAGTCGTCGTCACCATCAAGAAAATCAGAATAACCAGCAAGACGTCAATAAAGGGAATCAAATTGATTTCTGGATCTTCTTTGCCCCGTCCTTTACGAAAATTCATACGACTACTTTCTCGTACTGTGAACGATATCGACGAACTTGACCGCTTGCTGTTCCATCTCGACCACGAAACTATCCGCTAAAGCGCGGAAGTGGCGATAGAAAATCATCGCAGGCATCGCGATTAACAGCCCGAAACCCGTGTTATACAAGGCAACGGAAATACCATGCGCCAATTGCGCCGGATTCGCACCTGATGCATTTTGCGAGCCGAAGATCTCTATCATGCCGACGACCGTACCAAACAAACCCATCAATGGCGCTAAAGAGGCAATCGTGCCTAAAGTCGTCAGGAATTTTTCTAATTCGTGGGCAACCGCACTGCCCGCTTCTTCGATCGACTCTTTCATCACTTCACGCGGCGCATTCACATTACGCAAGCCTGCTGCCAATACGCGTCCAAGCGGAGAATTAATCGCCAATTGATCAATCACTTCTTGTTTGATCTTGCCACTTTGATAGACACGAATGACTTCTTCGAGCAAAGTCTTAGGCAGTATCCTTTGTCTTCTTAATGACAAAGTCCGCTCAATAATTAAGGCCAAAGCGACAATCGATGCCACCAACAAAAAATAAATCGGCCAACCAGCCGCCTGAATAATTGCGAACAAATGACACTCCTTGCCAAAAAAATCTAAATAAGTCGTCGTAGCTACAAATAACTTAGCATACTAAGCATAACCACGAATAAACACTCAGCCCGCAATGTATCGTGTTGTTCAGTACTGGGCAAGTACATGCACAGGATTATTTTTTGTGAAATCGATCTAACAGAATCATGGTGAAACAAATACTAATCAAAAATACACGCATAAAGTTGTGCACAGAAACTGTGTGCAAGATTGTGGATATCCTTGGGGCTAAATTCTAAGTCCTTGATTTTAAATACATTGATTTAGCCGCACTTAAATTGAGCAGCGTCAAGAATTGCCGTGAAAACACGCTACCGCAAAATTTTCCACAATCAAGAAAGAGACCTGGGATAAGTCCGCAAGTTTTGCACACAAACTGTGGAGAACTTTGTGCACAAGCTCTTCACATCAAACTAAGCATTTGATTTAAATGAAAAAAATATCCCTGCATGAAATTTAAGCAAAACCCCGATAAGTCTCCAACAAGTCAAAATTCAACGTAATTCATGTTTAATTAAGCTAGATAATTTAAATAAATTTAGCTTTAGCAATGAATAAGTCCAAAGTTTTGCACATAAAATGTGGATATCTTTGTGAACAAGCTAGTGACATGCCCTTAAGTGCATGATTTCATTAAGATTTGTAGTGCTGCTACAAAAACTGGCAGTAAGGCGATTAATTCCCACAAGGAATTTCTTCACAAATTGCCATCATTTCCTGTGGATAACTTTGTGCATAAGCACAAAATATTTACGCGTAAAAATCTGATTTTCTTATGTAGTTTGCAGTTATTAACATTTATGTCCCCAAGTTAAAGTAATTAAATACTTTGAAATCAATACCTTACGCAAAGCTTCTCAAATACTTTTGACAGAAAAATTTGCGCATGACATGCTTGCGCCTTCTCTGCATAACTGTGGACAGCTTTTCTTCGCTAAGTCTTATGGCATCAAATTATTCATCGCAAAACCCGCAAAGAACCGAGGGAGTTATCCCAGTTTCGGCGCTAAACCACGCTGTTGCACAACTACTAGAACGAAACTTCCCATTGACGTGGGTTTCCGGCGAAATTTCTAATTTCACCCGCGCCGCTTCAGGTCATTGGTACTTCACCCTTAAGGACAGTGCGGCTCAGGTACGTGCGGTGATGTTTCGCGGCAGAGCACAATATGCGAATTTTATGCCACGTGAAGGTGACAAGGTTGAAGTACGGGCACTGGTGAGTTTGTATGAGCCGCGAGGCGATTTTCAAATCAATGTCGAAGCCATTCGACGAGCAGGCGTGGGCAACCTGTACGAGGCTTTTTTACAACTAAAATCCAAATTGGCGGATGAAGGACTGTTTGACCCACAGCGCAAAAAACCGATTCCAACATTTGTACGACGCATAGGCGTTATCACCAGTCCGAATGCAGCAGCATTGCGCGATGTGCTCACGGCCTTACAACGACGCGCGCCGCATATTGAAGTCATTATCTACCCTTGTCCTGTGCAAGGCGAAGGCGCAGCTGCCAAAATCGCGCAAATGGTGGCGCTGGCCGAAGCGGAAGCGAGCTGTGAACTACTCATCGTTTGTCGTGGTGGTGGCAGCATAGAAGATTTATGGGCATTCAATGAAGAAATTTTAGCGCGTACGATTGCCCATTGCAGCTTGCCTGTGATCAGCGGCGTAGGACATGAAACTGATTTTACGATCACGGATTTCGTCGCTGACTTGCGTGCCCCAACCCCAACTGCAGCTGCCGAAATGGCAGCGACACCAACGGCTGAATGGCTTGCCACGCTCTATCATTGGCAGCAATTAATGCAGCGACAAATTCGTCGTCAGGCAGATGGTCAAGCGCAAAAACTCGATTGGCTCAGCCATCGTTTGCAAAGTCCAAGTGCCGCACTGCAAGCGAAGCGTCAACAAATCATTCATTCTGCGCAAAGTTTGCGCTTCGCCATGACGCAAACATGGCGTAATTCGCAATCCCACTTTTTGCAATTGCAAACCAAGCTGGAACAAAAAAAACCTAATACGAGCGAACTAAAAGCAAAACTTGACCAGTTAAGCCTGCAATTCCGAATCAGTCAGCAACTTCAGCTACGCCAGCAAAAGGCCTTACTCACCAGCTTGCAAGAAAAAATGGAAATGCTGAATCCTCAACGTACGCTAGAACGTGGTTACGTGATTTTGCAGCAGGCAGATGGAAAATTAGTTCGTAGCGCAACACAAATCAAACCGGGTGACGTGCTGAAACTACGTACGGCGTCGGATGCGAGTGAATTACAAATTGCGGGCATCAACCAACAGAATTGAATGCATTAGCTGCAAGCATTTCGACAAAAGCTTACAATGCTGGTTTTAGCAGTCGCTTATTTCAATTCACCAATCAGTTTGTACTTGTTTTGACGTAATTTCTGCGCTTAATTGCACACTATTACGCATTGTTACGCTTTTTTACGCATTTTTATTATTAATCACTAAAGGATCTGCCATGGAACATACTTTGCCAGCATTGCCATACGCCATCGACGCTTTGGCTCCACATATTTCTCAAGAAACTTTGGAATACCACTATGGCAAGCATCATCAGACTTATGTCACTAATTTGAATAATCTGATCAAAGGCACAGAATTTGAAAATGCGTCTTTGGAAGAAATCGTCAAGAAATCTTCTGCTGGTATTTTCAATAACGCAGCACAAATTTGGAATCATACTTTCTACTGGAATGGTTTGAAACCAAACGGCGGCGGCGCACCAACTGGCGCTTTGGCTGATGCGATCAATGCAAAATGGGGTTCTTTTGATGCATTCAAAGATGCATTCACGAAGTCTTGCGTAGGCAACTTCGGTTCTAGCTGGACTTGGTTAGTGAAAAAAGCGGATGGCACTTTGGATATCGTGAACACATCCAACGCGGCAACACCATTGACAAGCACAGACACGCCATTGATCACTTGTGATTTATGGGAACACGCATATTACATCGACTACCGCAATGCACGTCCAAAATATTTGGAAGCATTCTGGGCTTTAGTTAACTGGGAATTTGCTGCTGCAAATCTGGCGTAATTTCGAACTGAACGCTTAGGACATAAAAATTAGCCTGCGAAGCATTCGCAGGCTTTTTTATTCGTCAATAAGTATCAACTAAAACCGCCGCGTAGGATAATGCGTTCTGCTTCATTCCATTTGCTCATGCCCTAATAAGCACAATAAGCGCAAAGAGCACTAATGAGCACCAATAGCCATCAATCTTACAACCCGATCAACACTTAATAATAGTAAGAACTATCATGCATTCACAAATTCGCCGATTTTCTATCCTGATCTGTATCTCGTTAAGCTGGATGACGACAACTTGCCTTGCACAAAATTCTATGTCGCAGGCAATGCAGGATCTGCAGGTGCTTTCCAGCGAACAGATGCAAGGACGGGAAATCGGCAGCCCGGGCAGTGCATTAGCGCGTAATTACATTCTCAAACGGATCGCAGAACTTGGATTAAAACCTTGTGCGACAGCGTATGTTCAGGACTTCAAAGCAAGCCGACCAAGTCCTTCATCTGAAGGAAAAAATATTATCGCCTGCCAATTTTCAGAAGATAAAGCTGCAAAATACTTAGTCATTTCTGCGCATTACGATCACTTAGGAATTAACTATAACAAAATTTATTTCGGCGCTGACGACAATGCATCGGGTGTCGCTGGCGTACTGGCTGTTGCACAAAGTCTCAAAGATAAAGTGACTAAACACCATATCGTCTATGCTTTTTTTGATGGCGAAGAACAAGGACTGCAAGGCGCGCATGCGTTTGTCAAACAAGCCTGGATTCCGCGTAAAGAAATCACTGCGAATCTGAATTTCGACATGATTGCCCGCGGCGACAAGAACGAGCTATTTGTCAGCGGCACTTACCACAACCCCGAACTAAAGCCTCTGTTGCAAGACCTGAATGGCGTACATGGTATTAAAGTGACATTTGATCACGATAAACCAGATCAGGGTAACGACGACTGGACCCCGCAGTCCGATCACTTTGCTTTTTTCCAAGCGGGCATACCGCATCTCTACTTCGGTGTTGAAGATCATGTTGACTATCATAAAGCGACCGACAAATTCGAGAAAGTGAATCCGCAGTTTTTTGATGGTGCCATAGCGATACTACAAAAAGCAGTACAACTTGTGGATCAACAATTTGTACGTAAAAACTAGGCAATTTGCGATTGCAAAAAGGACGCATCTTAGCGTAATGCTATTCAAGTAAGCTCAACAAGTCGAGGTGTCATCCCTGCGTAGGCAGGGATCCAGTGTCTTTAGGCTTTTACGACGCTAGATTCCCGCCTTCGCGGGAATGACAATACGTGCGACAAGGCTTAACTGAACAGCATTACTCATCTCAGCGTCTTTTTTTATCGCCAATTGTTCAGCGTATACCACTACTGATGTTTTACCGGGAACAGAAATGTCTCCAATAATTGCTTCCAGCTCGGCTCTTTGCCATACATACGAATACCCATAGCAAACACGCGCGTTGCAGCAGATTTAAACCACCACAAGCAAGCCAACAAAAGGCTGAGTGACAGCAACCATTGCCACCACGGCACGTCAACGTAAGCCATCCTTAATGGCATCGCCGCGAACGACGTCAACGGAAACACACTCAATACTTGCATCATTAGACCTTCCGCATTATCAATCCCACTGTAGGCAAGGCCGACAGGAATGGCAGGCAAGAACATCATGATGCTGCGGCTAGAATGATTGGGATCGTCGATGGTTGCGGCAAATGCCGCCATGAAACTATTCACTAAAAACAAACCCAAAATTACAAACAATAAAGTGCTGAAAATCTGAAATCCAGTCACAGGAATACCAACTTCTGGTTTATCCGAAATAACCGTTGCACCTTGAATAAAGGCGAAAAAAATCAAACCGTAAGTGAGCATCGTTTTCAGGCAAAACAAGGAGATGCCAAGAATCTTTCCCTGTATCCATTGCGATGGAGAGATTAAGGTCAATAATTGTTCGGTCACGCGATTCTGTTTTTCGCTGGTGATACCGGTAAACAAATAACCAAAGCCAGAGAAAATCCCCATGATCAACAAGAACAAAATTGCACCACTGAACAAGCTACGCCCCTTCTCGTCTTTGTCATCTTTTTCGGGTTTCAGCAGGACGGTTTTAATTTCTGGCAATTCTGTAATTTGCTGACGCTGCTGAGGTGTTAAAGGTAGTTGCGCAATTTGCTGTTCTTGCTGCCAGTTTTGCAAACTCAACTTGAGCTTAGCTTGCCAGCTCGCTTTTTCTTTTAGTGTTAATTGCACCTGTCCGTTCTCAATCTGAATAATCGCGTGCCAGCTTTCGCCTAGACTCTTCAACACCTCCGCTTTGGTGTTAGGGCTTACCTCGCTAAATTGAAATCCCTCTAGCTTAGGTAAATGACTAACGCCGATCACAGCGACCTGATAATCCTTATTCAATGCGCCTTTTACATAAGGCCATACGATAGAAAAACCCATACCGCAAAGCATCAAGGCAATCGAGATAATTTCTTGCTTCCATTTAAAATAGCGTTTGAATTCAAATGCTGCAATTGTCCAAGTGTTCATGCGATTTCTCCTTGCATAGTCTCTGCCTGTGCAGTCACTGGTGAAGTTTTTTGTGGGTTTTGCTGTGCGTTTTCTTGCGAGTTTTGCTGCGCGTTTTGCTTCGCGTTTTGCTTCGCATTGTGAGTCTGCACCGCAGTCAAATACAGATCATGCAAGGCAGGTTGTATGCGCCCAAAATCACTAAGTTCTCCCAATGCCATCACTTGCTGCAATAACTGATTGACGCTAGCGCCGTCCCGTAAGCGCAGCACAAATTGCGTCGCTGATTTCTGTTCAAATGACATCACCGTGCTGCAAGTCGATAAGGCATCGCTGGAAATGGCTTGTGTAAAAGTAAGTTGATATGATTTCTCAGGGCTTAATTGTTCTATCACTTCAGCCAAACTGCCGAGCGCAACTTGCTGCCCCTTATTCAACAACAACATCGCATCCGCCAGTCGCTCGACCAAGGCCATTTGATGTGCACTCAATATGATGGTCGTACCGCTTTGTTTTAGTTCATTCAGTATGCTTAATACGTGTTCTTGATTGACTGGATCGAGACCAGAAAATGGCTCATCCAAAATCAATAACTGAGGACGATGAATCAGACAGCTGATCAATTGCACTTTTTGCTGATTACCTTTTGACAGTTTACTTAACTTATCCTTGGCTTTTTCTTCCAAATCGAAACGCGGCAACCAGATCGCGAGTTGCTCCTGTATCTGTATTTTATTCAAACCGCGTAACTTGCCGATATAAGTCAAATTTTCTACGACTGATTTATCCGGATACAAACCACGATCTTCAGGTAAATAAGCAAAACTGGTTTCCGGAATTCTCGGAATACCTTGACCGTTTTGAAAAATACGAATCTCGCCCGCATCAGCCATCGTCAATCCGACTAACATACGAATCAAAGAAGATTTGCCCGCACCATTTGGCCCCAGTAAAGCGAAAATACTGCCAGGTGCCACGCTAAAACTCAAAGACTGCACAGCCTTTACATTGCTATAGGATTTTTCTAACTGTTCAACTTCTATACCTATCATGGCTTACCTCAATCAAAATAAGAACTAAATGAAAATAACTTCTGAAATTTTCTCAGTGTGGAATGTCAGCATGAAGATACACACTCAATTTCAATAAAGGTGAAACGTGAGATGAAACACGAAAACTTTGCATCGAAACACGTATTTCAACCACAAAAAAAGCGAAAGGTTTACTTGCCTTTCGCTCCTCACTGATTGACTCATTGATTGAGTCTATCTGTTACCCAAACCAATACTGATCAAGCTCACAAATTTGCTCAGGCACGTTTGAACACTTTCTGAAAGCCTAGTACGCCGAGCAAACTCAGTGCACCGGCAAAAATACCAAATACCGCATCAATCAAACCGGGAATAATTACTTCTAATACTGTGCCTATCCACATCACAGTACCAGCTTGATGCGCCATCTGATGTGACCATTCGCTGACGGCAGGAATGCCGTGCGCAAGAATACCGCCACCAACCAAAAACATGGCTGCAGTACCAATCACAGTTAAAGCTTTCATCAAACGCGGCGCAAACGCAACAAAACCATCACCTACACGACGTTGCATGCGACGTAACCAAGACTGCTCCTGATTTCTTTGCAAATAAAAACCCATATCGTCCAACTTCACGATCAAGGCAACAAAACCATACACACCTATCGTCATGATCAAACTCACGCCAGCTAATACCGCCAAGCGCGTAGAAAAAGTAGCATCTGCTACGGTACCCAAGGTAATGATGATGATTTCGCCACTCAAAACAAAATCCGTAGTGATTGCGCCCTTAATTTTATCTTTCTCAAACTGGACTATGTCCAGGCTTTCATCGTCCAATGCGTGCACAAGCTCGACATGATGCGCTTCATCTTCTGCCTCGCTATGCAAAAATTTGTGCGCGAGTTTTTCAAATCCCTCAAAACACAAATAAGTTCCGCCGACCATCAATAAAGGCATGATCGCCCAAGGTGCTACTGCGCTCAACAAAAGCGCAATCGGCACCAAGATCATCTTATTGACCAAAGAACCTTTCGCGACCGCCCAGACGACAGGCAATTCGCGCTCAGCACGCACACCGGCGACTTGTTCCGCATTCAAGGCCAGATCGTCACCGAGTACGCCTGCAGTTTTCTTTGCTGCAACTTTGGTCATCAAAGCGACATCATCTAATACGGTTGCAATATCATCGAATAGGGTTAAAAGGCTGGCACCAGGCATAGCGGCTTTCTGAAATAAGTAATGGGAAACTAGAAAACAAAATTCTACTGTACAAACTCACTTACTTGTAAATTTTACCTCTGGTGAAATTCTACAATTATGACCATGACGATATTCATTGAACGGCATTGGAACTTTCACTTCAAAAGTGAGTCTATCGCTGTCGGATTGTGACCTTGCGTGTGCACTGTTTCAACAGAAGCAGCACTACGCTAAAGGCAATCAACGAGCAAATATAAAAATTTATAAGACAAAAATGAAGCGGAGAAAGTATGAAGAAGAAAATCATCGCACTTAGTATTAGCCTGATGTGTAGCGGAATGATAGGTTTGAGCGCACCATTAGCGCATGCAGATGCCAAGGCAGAGGCGGCGATTGCCAAACTCAAACCCAGCGAACTCAGCTTAGAGCAACTGTATCGCAGCAAATCGTATATGGGTAAAGCGGCGACACAACTCCGTTTTAGCTACGATGCGCGTTTTCTGGCATATGCCTGGAACCCGTTCGGCGAAGAAGGCAATGATCTCTATCTGCACGACAGCGAAACCGGCAAGACAACTCGGATCACCTCGCCCGCAGTGATGAAAGCTTATGACGCGCCGGAAGACTGGGATCGCTTCGAGAAAAAACTCCAACAAAAAGAAAAAGAACTGAACGAGCGCCAAGCCAAAGCGGAAGCACAGGCTGCCTACTTACGTGGCGAAAAAGTCGATTTATTGCAATGGGAACGCGCTGCGATTGCCGAACTCAAGCAAGAACTCGCCGCAAAAAAGGCTCGTGACGCAGCCAGCAAAGCCGAAAAAGACGCCGAAGCAGCGAAAGAAAAAGCTGCGGTCGCCGCGATGAAGTCGAAGAAAAATATCAGCACTGACGGTAATAAAGAAAAAACGACAGAAGCTAAAACAGAAAATACAACCGACAATACGACAAATAATACAGCAGACAATAAGCAAGCCAGCAAACTTGACGACGCCAAGAAAAACGAGGTGGATAAAGAATTGTGGGAATTGCGTGACGAATTAAAGAAAAAACTCGCCAAAGAAAAATTAAAAAATACTGATTTGTATCCTGGCATAGAGAATCTGGTGTGGGCAAAAAAATCACAGGAACTTATTTTCCAATACCGCGGTGATTTATTCCGATTACAAGCCGCCACCGGACAAATAGAACGTTTAAGCAAGACTGATAAAGTCGAACGCATCGTTTCTTACAATGCCGACGATAGCGGCTACCTGTATATGGACGACAAGCGCATCTACGCTGCTAGTTTTAACGATGGCAAAATACGTCAATTAAATCCAGAGTTAATTCACGCTGACGATGTCGACAAAAAATACGGTTTGAACTCCACTGTCTTGAGTGAGGATAAGCAATGGATGGCGATCAGTGCCGCTGTTCCAGCAGATCCGGCGAAAGCTGGCCCTTCCCGTCAGGTCGAAATCATGAACTATAACGACCGGTTTGCAACGGCAAAAAAGGTCGGTCGCGAAGTGTCGGATGACAAACGCACGGTCCCTGCCAGCGCGCTGTATATTCGTCGTGTCAGCGATGAATCTATGCGTCAGCCAGTACCAGTGTTTACTCAGGATGGCGGCGATATCTGGTTTGAAATGAGCCGGGTGTCATTTTCAAAAGATGCTAGTCAATATACGTTTTCTACTTGGGAGCGCGAAAAAGAATTATTGCGTATCTATGTTGGCAAAACAGCCGACAATCAAAAACCCAAAATCGTGTTTGAAAAACGTGGCGATGTTGGTCATGAAGTCGTCGATGTCGTTGCGCCGCAATTCACACCTGATGGTCAACAATTGATCGCCGTATTGGATGAACAAGGCTATCGCCAACCATATCGCATCAACACCGCCGACGGTACGGCGACTGCACTGCTGAAGGGGAATTTTGAAGCACATCAAATTCTGGGATTTACACCCGACAGTAAGACGATGCTAGTGCAAGCGAATCGTGACGACTTTGCTGCGATGAATATTTTCAGTGTGCAATTGGCCAGCGGTGAGATGACAGCCCTTGGTAAAGCTGGTGATTTTCACCGCACTACGACCGTTGCTGAAAACGGGAAAAAAATAGCCAGTGTCGCCGGCCAATGGTCTAGTCGTCCTGAGCTTAAACTCATTCAACTCGGGGCTGACAAAGTACAATCAAGTACTCTGACCGATAGCCATGATCCACAATGGAATGCGGTTCATCTGATCCAACCAGAGCGCTTTAGTTTTACCAATCGTCACGGCGATAAAATTGAAGCCTATATGTTTAAGCCGCAGCAGTGGAGTAGCAGCGATAAGCGCCCTGCAGTCGTCTACACCTATGGCGGTCCTTTAGGTGATCGTCATATTATTGAGACTGATAGTTTTCAAGCGACTGCTTATTTGTTCGGTATGTATATGGCGGCCAAACATGGTTATGTGACAGTCGCGGTTGATCCGCGCGGGCATTCCAACTATGGTCGCAAATTCAGTGATGCCAACTGGGAACAAGTCGGCAAGCCGCAAACCGAAGATTTAGAAGATCTCGCAAAATACATGCAAAAATCCTTAGGTGTCGATGGTAAGCGCATAGGCTTAACGGGCTGGAGTTTTGGTGGATTTCAAACCCAGTACACGATGTACACCAGTCCTGATGTGTTTGCGGCTGGGATCGCTGGCGCGGGGCCGACCGAATGGGAAAACTACAATAGCTGGTATAGCGGACGGACTATCGGCAAAGTCGATAGAAGCAAACCAAACTTACGACGCTATTCTTTATTGCCACTCACTGTGGGTTTAAAAAAACCCCTAATGCTAGTGCACGGCATGCAAGATCCTAACGTGCTGTATCAAGACACAGTCAATGTTTATCGTGCGCTGTTAGAAAACGGTAAAGAGAGTCTGGTTGATCTGTTTCTTGATCCAGATGGAGAACATGGCTTAGGTGGTGCCATCAAACCAAAGGCTTGGCATAAAAAATACGAAAGCTTTTTCTTACAACATTTGGGTAAAGCCAGATAATTGCGGCAAAACTCGCAGCAATTTTCGATCATTTTGCGAACGTAAACGGTATGCCAATGTCAATTGCATACCGTTTTTTTACGCGACAATTGAGCCACTGCTGCAAAAATCGGTCGACGACAGAGTCCATCCATATCGGACAAATATGCACTGCATCACGGTGCCGCGCGAACAAAGCAAAAAGCTGCCACAATAGTCATCATTTCACTTGAGCGCCCCTACACCCTATTGCTACTATGAGCCAGCCCAACTCCCCCCATGCAGAAACTACGACGCGCAACGACAGCAATACAGCAAATCGCAGCAGCATCACGACATTAATAGGCTTACTCCCTTTCTTACGTCCTTATCGTCGCCAATTCATATTAGCGGGTATCGCCTTGCTGATTGCCGCCTGTGCCACCTTGACCATACCGTATGCCTTCCGGCAAATGATTGATATGGGGTTTAGCAAAATAGGCGACGGTGGTACGCATGGAATTGAACACGTCAATCTGACCTTTCTGGCGTTATTCGGTGTCGCGGTGATTTTAGGTATCGCCACCGCAGCGCGGTTTTACATGGTGTCGTGGATAGGTGAGCGCGTCACGGCAGATATCCGCAATGCGGTATATGCCCATGTCGTCACCCAAAGCCCAGAGTTTTTTGAAACCACACAAACGGGCGAAGTCTTATCTCGCCTGACTACCGACACCACTTTAATTCAAGCAGTGGTCGGCACGAGTATCAGTCTGGCTTTACGCAATCTGCTGCTATTTGCTGGTGGCTTGGTGATGCTGTTTGTCACCAGTCCTATGCTCTCTTCTATCATTATCGTGATGTTGGTGCTGGTGATTCTGCCTATCATTTTGTTTGGTCGGCGCGTGCGTAAATTATCGCGTGATTCGCAAGATAGAATTGCCGATGCCTCGGCCATGGCGGGGGAAATTCTGAACGCCATGCCGATAGTTCAAGCCTACACGCATGAGCAGATAGAGGCGCAACGCTTCGCCAGCTCGGTCGAACACGCTTTTAGCACCGCCATGCGACGCATCCGTGCTCGTTCTTTATTAACCATGATCGCGATATTATTGATCTTTGGGGCGATCGTTTTCGTCTTATGGTTAGGTGCGCAAGCGGTCATGCAAGGTGAAATGAGTGGCGGCAAACTCGGTCAGTTTATCCTGTATGCATCAATAGTCGCTGGCGCCATTGGTGCTTTATCAGAAGTGATGGGAGAAGCGCAACGCGCTGCAGGTGCAACCGAACGCTTGCTTGAACTGATGTCAGTTAAATCGACTATCACCTCTCCCGCATCGCCATTATTATTGCCGCAATTAGATGCGCATGGTGCCAGCATTCAATTCAGCAATGTGCTCTTTCATTATCCATCGCGACCCGACGCAGCTGCATTGTCTGAAATCGATTTAACGATCAAAGCGGGCGAGACGATTGCACTGGTCGGAGCATCCGGCGCTGGCAAAACCACGCTGTTCCAATTGCTCTTACGATTTTATGATCCGCAGCAAGGTCAAATAAGCATCGATGGCGTGAACATTCGTGCGCTTGATTTGCATACCCTGCGCGATACCATAGGCATAGTCCCGCAAGACACTGTGATCTTTGCCGCGAGTGCGATGGAAAATATTCGCTATGGTAAGGTCGATGCGACTGATGAAGAGGTGATCCAAGCTGCGAAATTAGCCGCCGCCCATGAATTCATTGAACGCCTGCCCGAAGCCTACCATTCCTTTTTGGGGGAGCGTGGAGTACGTTTATCTGGTGGTCAAAAACAGAGGATAGCGATTGCCCGTGCGATCTTAAAAAATCCCCGTTTGATGTTACTTGATGAGGCGACTAGCGCACTCGATGCAGAATCCGAACGTTTAGTACAACAGGCTTTGGAAACAGCGATGCAGGGACGCACGACATTAATCATTGCGCATCGCTTATCGACCGTACAACGTGCCGACAGGATCATCGTCCTAGAACAAGGTCGTATTGTGGAAACTGGTAATCACGCCGAGCTGATTGCGCAAGGCGGTGTGTATGCGCATCTGGCTTCTTTGCAGTTTCATCTGCATTGATTCCAACAAATCAAAACTGCTAGTGACGATTGATGCGTCACTAGCAGTTTTTTTATGCACTTCAATAAGTGATCAAGGCTTAATCAAGAAATGATCAAAACCAGCTTTATTTGACGTACACCTGCTTACCAGCCTGCCAAGTCTGCAAGACAGACGTTTTGTAAATATCCTTCGCGGGGATCTTGAAGATATCCTGATCAATCACGATAAAGTCACCCCACTTACCCTTCTCTAAACTACCGAGTATTTTTTCTTGATGTCCGGCATATGCAGCATCTAAGGTAAAGCAGCGGAAAGCTTCTTGCACTGTCATTGCTTGCTCTGGATGCCAGCCATTGACCGGCATTTGCTGATGATCCTGACGCGTGACGGCGGAATAAATTCCCCAGAATGGATTTGGACTTTCAATCGGGAAATCGGAGCCACAAGGAATTTTCGATCCCTGCTTTAAAAAACTGCGCCACGCATACGCACCTTTGATGCGCTCATTTCCCACGCGGTCTTCTGCCATATTCATATCGGAAGTCGCATGCGTAGGCTGCATTGAAGGAATGATATGCAATTTGGCGACGCGTGGAATATCGCTCAGTTCTAGCACTTGTGCATGTTCAATTCGGTGTCGCAAAACCTGCGCATTCTGTGCTTGAGGAATCGTCGCTAAAGCGTCAATCACCTGACGATTACCTGCATCACCAATCGCATGCACATTGACTTGATAGCCTTTAGCAGCCGCTTTTTGCACCATGCTACGCATATCTTTGTCCGGCGAAAATAATAAACCTTTGGTATGTGGCGCATCACTATACGGGGCTAACAAAGCCGCACCACGGCTGCCTAAAGCGCCATCAGAATATAACTTCACTGCACGCAAAGCATAGCGATCATCGGCAAAACTTTTGAGTGGCCCTGCCGCAGAAACTTGATCAAAAAATTGATCTACGCCACTGATCATGCCGTACACGCGCGTCGTGAGTTTGCCGTCTTTAGCGTATTCGCGAAATAATTTATCCGCGTGCATGCCAACACCTGCATCATGCACCGACGTCAAACCGACGCTACGCAATTGCGCAAGCGCAGCATCTAAAGCACTACGCATTTCCGCGTCGTTTTGCGGCGGGATCACTTTTTCCATGATGTCCATTGCGGCATCCACCAAGATCCCGGTCGCTTCGCCATTCGCATCGCGCTCTATCTTGCCACCAGCTGGATCAGGTGTCGCTTTCGTAATGCCCGCCAATTGCATGGCTTTGGAATTGGCCCAACCTGCATGCCCATCCACCCGGCGGAACCAGGCGGGACGATTACTAATCGCGCTATCGAGTTCGGCTGCTGTTGGAAAACGTCCAAGCTTCCAGATCGCCTGATTCCATTCACCGCCCAAGATCCACTGACGTTGCGTCGATGCCTGCGCATATTGAGAAATAGCCGCCAAAGCCTCTGCCAGATTATTCGTCGCCCGCAAGCTGAGTCGACTCTCTGCAGTTCCCAAGCCAAACACATGTCCATGCGCATCAATCAAACCTGGCAACACTGTTTTACCGCCCAGATCTACGATCGTCGCCTTAGGGAATTTCTTTTGCAATTGCACCTGTGTGCCTGTAGCGAGAACCTTACCCGCATCGTTAATCAACATCGCATCAAATTGTTGCAATTGCTGTTTTACATTAAGCGTATAGGCATTCGCATGCACAAACAGCGTGTCAGCAAGACTGCTCTGGCTATACACGCCAAATGCGCTCAAGAATGCTACATTCAATATCCCCAGTCGCATTTGCTTTATTTTTTTCATATCTCTCTCCAGTGGTTAATCCATATTCAGGCGGCTAGAACCTGTTGACATTCGCACTCCCGATTTGAATGTCAACAAGCCCTAGGACAACAACAATCCAATTAAGTGCAATATAAGTGCAATATAAGCGGTGCAATAACTTATCCCAATTTTGCCTTATCCAGCACCCTTTGCGGAATTTGTACAACGAGTCCCATAACAAGTCCTACAGCAAGTTCGACAACAAAAGTTTTCAAAATAGGAATTACTTTCCCACAGAAAACTTTAGCGCAATTTTCCTTTATTGATGGCTATTTCACTTGACCTCGAAAGAAGGCTTTGCGTACACTTCGCTGTTGTCCATCTCACAGTCGATTGTATCGATTCTCTTTCCGATCATGAAACGATTTATTTACTGTCTCGCTTGTTCTGGTTTATTGTTATCGGGTCTGACGACGACCACGCTCAAAGCACAAACAATCGACACCTTAAAACTCAGTAAAAAACTCAGCAACGCACGTTTTGAATCTCCAACAGAAGCCACTACCGCTGCGACAGATATTGTTGATGGCGAAGAGCCTTTAATTTTTACCGAGTCAGATTTGTGGAACCGGATTCGCCATGGTTATGCGATTCCTAATTTGGACAATCAGTTAGTCAACTATCAAACCAGTTGGTACAGCTCGCGGATGGACTATCTGCTACGCATCGTTCAACGTGGTTCACGTTATTTATACCACGTCGTAGATGCGCTAGATAAACGCGGTATGCCGACGGATCTGGCCTTACTGCCATTCATCGAATCTGCCTTTAATCCGCAAGCGATTTCAACTGCGAAGGCTTCCGGCATGTGGCAGTTTATGCCTGCGACTGGACGCGACTTTAATCTCAAACAAAGCATTTTTAAAGATGACCGACGCGGGGTATTAGATTCTACTGAAGCGGCACTCGACTATTTGCAACGCCTCTACAATATCTTCGGTGACTGGCAACTCGCACTAGCAGCCTATAACTGGGGTGAAGGCTCAGTGCAACGAGCGATCAAGAAACAACAAGCACTAGGCTTACCGATTGATTTCGATAGCTTGTCAGCCTTGATGCCGAATGAAACCAAAAATTATGTGCCCAAGCTACAGGCCGTCAAAAATATCATCGGGCATCCAGAACATTTCAATATCGTCTTGCCTAAACTGGATAATGAGCCTTACTTCACCACAGTCAAAAGTCAGAAAGACATTGACGTTCAATTAGCGGCAAAGTTAGCGGAATTACCTTTGAATGAATTCAAAGCCTTAAATCCACAATTTAACCGCCCTGTCATCACTGGCGGGAACAACATCAATATCTTATTGCCAATAGAAAAAGCCCCAGTCTTCGAAAATAATTTTCTGAGCTGGAAAGGCCCATATTCATCCTGGACCACCTTGAGCGTGAATAAGTCTGAACGCGTTGAAACTCTCGCGAATCGCTTTGGCTACAAAGCGGATCAGCTACGCGAAGTAAATGCGATTCCAGCCAAAATGATCGTGAAAGCGGGATCAACCATACTGGTGCCGAAATCGGCGAAATCCTCAGAAGAAAATATTCCGGTACAAATTGCCGAGCTAGCACAATTAACAATAGAAAATCCCAGCGCTGGCACCCGCAAAATACAAGTTAAAGTCGGCAAAAAAGACAATCTGGCGAGCCTGGCAAAGCGTTACAAGCTCAGCGTCGCGGATATTAAATCTTGGAACAATTTACGCAAAGATCAAGTTGCAGTTGGTCAGAAATTGGTCTTGCACGTTCCTAAAGCACATGCAAGCTCAAATCTACAAACCGCCAGCCGGAGCAGCAACACCAAGCAACAGCTTGCAAAAAATCATCGTAAAGTCAGCAGCAAACAAGCATCTAAGCGCACTAGCAAGACTTTGGCTAGTGCCGGAAAAAAGTCGAAGCGGCATAGCTAACAGTACATCAATGCGTCAGCTCTCATTCAACAACAACAAGAAAGTCCGTGGCATCCATCGCAGACTGCGTTCGCTACGAAAGTGGGCAAGTGATTTTTCTGGTTTATTCCCGGCAGACCTGACCATCGCGGATAGATACTATAACTACAAAATTCCGGTACTAAGAAATTTTGTAGAAGGTAAGCAGGCAACTAGAGCAGTTCAAGTTGAATGTGCCCAACTTCTCATCAATGCTTGCACAAAGCTTATGCAGTCGAAACCGGAAAACGCAAAATCATTTCGCGTAGTCGCGACGATCTGCATTCCTGACATGTTCACTAGTGAGGTATGCATCTACACCGACGAGGAATACTTTCAAATCAAAATACAGCCAAGAACGAACAATGACGGAAAAACCGTTTTGCTGCATGGGCGCAGTCTTGCTAACGAGTGGGGCCTAGTTTTACCAGATGGGGTTAAAGAGCTTGGTGTGTCCTTAACCTATCAAGGTTATGACGATCCTGACGACTGGTACGTCAGCGAGCATTGGCAATTCGGAGAGGTTTTGTAAGTAATGCAGCTTATGGATCAATCGATGAAGTGCTACCAATGGATATTTCATCCAAATTGATGGACGATATGAAGACATCGTCATTTTGGCATTAAACTTCAAAAACGAATTGGCGACTAACAACTCAACAGACGCTAATCCGCACTATCACTTCAAGGTTTACTGATATCTCACCCTGTATTTACCTCCGCACCTACTTAGCTAGCATCGTAATCAAAACTTTCCCCTTCTGAAGTGAACTTCTTTATTGTTCACGATGCTAAGAAAATAGCAATTTATCAAACTTCAAACTGATCTCAATAAAGTTTTGAAATTTCCTAAAACAAGGAATATACTGTGCATCTATACAGTATATTCCTTGTTATGCTTTCCACCACGTCACCTCATTCGAATACAAATTTAGAGAATCTGCATCCGTCTTTATGGCGCGCATCGCAGTTGGGGCGTGGTTTTGGCGAATATCTCGATTGTGGCCATGCGTCTCTGGCGAATGAATTGCCGGGAGCTGGCTGGCCCTTAGCTAATTTGACGGAATTATTGGTACAACAAGCCGGCAGTGCTGAATTGCAATTACTCAGCCCTGCTCTCGCGCAACTGCGGGAAGGTCAGATTATTTTATTGAATACACCTTATCAGCCGCAAATTCTGGCGCTCTCTGCTTTGCATCTGGATCTATCACGCGTGCTATGGCTACCGTGTAGCAAACCACAAGATGCTTTGTGGGCGGCAGAACAAATCGTCAAAAATCAGGCTTGCAGTGCCTTATTGCTCTGGCAGTCAACACGCCAACATTTCACAAGCGATGCCTTACGCCGTCTACATATGGCGGCACAAAACGGGCGCAGTTTGTTTTGTCTGATACGCCCATGGGAAAGTCAGCTCGGTCCCTCACCCGCCCCTTTACGCTTAAAACTAGCGCTACATGACACTGGCCTGCAAATCGAAGTCTTCAAGCGACGAGGGGCACAGCAAATCCAGCCAATTGTTTTACCATTTAAAGATTTAGTACCTCAATTTCGATTACCCCTTAACCAATACCAGCTTCAGTCCCCTAGCCGACATCATGCCAAGCTTGATTCCTCCATTATGGATCGCGATTTATCTGCCGCAACTCGCGCTGGAGGTATTTCGTCCGCGATGGTTGAGTGACAGCCCGAATGAAACAATCAATCATCCAACGGACTACCGTCATCTGGTGGTATGCGAACAGCAAACTGTTTACGCTTTAAGTGAAGCGCTCCATGCATATGGCCTGTTACCAGGCATGCGTCAAAACAGCATTGCCTTATTATGTGAACAAGCCGAAGTTAGACAACGTGATCCGGGATTAGAGCAAACATTGCGTCAGCAAGTAGCTATCAGTCTTTTGCAATACTCGCCGCAAGTCAGTTTTTGTGAGGATCATACCGATATTATTTTGATCGAAGTCGCTACCAGCTTGCGCCTGTTTGGTGGCATACGACGACTGTATCATCGTATACGACAAGACTTACGCCATTTGGGCGTCAGTGTGCAAATTGGAATCGCTCGCAACGCCAGTGCGGCCAGCTTATTGGCACAAAAAGCCAGACACAAAATCGCACAAAAGCCTACACAAAAAATAGCCAACAAAATACAGGGAAAACAGCTGGCCAATCAGCGGTGCTCCCGCCAGCTACAACTATGTCTAAGTAACAAACGCTTAGCGCAACATTTAGATCCTCTGCCTTGCTATTTACTACCAGCCGCACATCCTTATCTTGATTGGCTACAAGGAATCGCTTGTACCGACTTAGGTGCAATACGCAATTTACCGCGTGCTGGCCTACAACGACGCTGTGGTAAAGCGCTGCTCAAGGCATTAGATATTGCGTACGGAGAACAAGTCGCTTTACATCAATGGATTACCGTACCCGACAGTTTTCATGCGCATTGTGAACCGCCGGATCGCATCAATAAAACTGAGACAATTTTTCATTTCACACGTGGTCTGGTATTGCAATTATGTGGCTGGCTCAACCAACAACAAAAAGCGATTAAACAACTCACACTGCTACTCGAACATGAACGTGGACGTCAGGCAGTTGCACCGAGCATGCTGCAGATTCCTTTTGCGAAAGCGTGCTGGCAAGAAGAACACATCACGCGTTTATTAAAAGAAAAACTCGCCCAATGGCAATTAAACAGCCCGGCCATTGCGATACGTTTAGAAGTGGACGAAATGGAAGCACGACAAGCACTCAGTACTTCTTTATTTCCAGATCAGGCTAGTCAAAGCGAAAGTGAAAGCCGCTTGCTCGAACTTCTCATCGCCCGCTTAGGTGCCGAACAAGTGCTACAAGCCGCACCGCGAGCCGATCATCGACCTGAAGTCGCGAATCGCTGGGTTTCCGTGCTAGAAAAATCATCTCGCAAAACGCAGACATTCGCTTTCAACAATCCACGTCCGAGCTGGTTACTAAACATTCCATTGTCACTTAGCGTCAGGCAGCACAGTCCCTATTACGGCTCACGCCTGAAACTATTATCACCAGCAGAACGGATAGAAGCTGGCTGGTGGAACGGTCAACTTGTCACCCGCGATTATTTCATCGCCGAATGTAGCAAACATTATCGCTATTGGATTTATCGCGAACGCATAGGGCAAGAAAGATTGATGCAAGAAGATGAAGCCTGGTTTTTACATGGGGTGTTTGGCTAACACATACAGATTTATCACACACACACACAGATTTATCACTTTCACAGATTTATTTCTCTCAACAACATGCTTCCGCACTACGCCGAGCTTTACTGTCAAACCAATTTCAGCTTCTTACATGGTGCTTCCCATGCCGAGGAGCTGATTGCGCGTGCAGTCAAGCTCAATTATCAGGCATTGGCCATCACCGATGAGTGTTCGTTGGCAGGTGTAGTACGCGCGCATGAAGAAGCACAAAAACATCAATTCCCCTTGATTGTCGGCAGCGTATTTCAACTAGAAGCCAGCTTGCGCTATCCACAGTTAGGCAAAATGCGTCTCATCGCCCTCGCACAAAACCGGCATGGCTACGGCAATCTTTGCGAATTGATCAGCTTAGCCAGGATGCGAACAAATACAGTCAAAGGCAGTTACACCATCACCCCCGAAGATTTCAGTCATCCGCCCAGTGACCTGCTACACATCACCAAACTACCTGACTGCTTGCTGATTTTGGTTCCTGATTATCCGCTTCAAGCAGACATCGTCAGAGCACAAGCAGCTTGGATGGCAAGTCATTTTCCGCAACGTGCTTGGCTGGGCTTACATCTATTAACGCAAGCGATGGACGACTGGCAGCAACAACACCTGCAAGAGATCGCTACCGAATTAACTTTACCCGTGGTCGCCATCGGCAATGTTTGTATGCATGTACGTTCACGCAAACCCTTGCAAGATACTTTGACTGCAATACGCTTAGGCAAAGCAATTGCCGACTGCGGTTACGATTTAGCCCCGAATGCAGAACAACATCTACGCTCACGTCTACGACTAGGGAATATTTATTCCGCAGAAGCAATACAAGAAACTTTACAGATTGCCAGTCTATGTCATTTTTCATTAAATGAATTACGTTATGAATACCCAGATGAGCTAGTACCTGCAGGACAAACTCCTGCCTCATTTTTACGACAAGAAGTATACGCAGGTGCTCTGCAACGCTATCCGCAGGGCATCAGTTCAGATACCAAAAATAAAATTGAATATGAACTACATTTAATCAACGATCTCGCTTACGAGCCTTATTTTTTGACCGTATACGACATCGTGCGCTACGCCCGTTCACAAGATATTTTATGTCAGGGACGAGGCTCTGCCGCCAATTCCGTGATCTGTTATTGTCTCCACATTACCGAAGTCAGCCCGGAAAATGGCATCTTATTGTTTGAACGTTTTTTATCCAAAGAACGTGGTG
The DNA here is from genome assembly GCF_014284175.1 of Affinundibacterium flavidum. Classification (GTDB taxonomy): domain Bacteria; phylum Pseudomonadota; class Gammaproteobacteria; order Burkholderiales; family Burkholderiaceae_D; genus Undibacterium; species Undibacterium flavidum. The sequence continues at coordinate 2,950 of NZ_JACOGA010000013.1, read as the reverse complement.
AACCGCCCGACATCGATGTCGATTTTGAGCATCAAAGACGGGAAGAGGTTATCCAATATTTGTATAGAAAATATGGACGGCATCGTACTGCACTGGCAGCTGCCGTTCATACTTACAGACCACGCGGTGCTTTACGCGAAGTAGGGAAAGCGCTTGGCATCGATGCGCATTTAATCGATAAGCTGGCGAAGTCACAACGCTGGTTTGACAGTAAAGAAGCCTTACTCGAACGCTTTAGTGAAAGTGGTTTAGATCCACAATCCATGATCGCGCAACAATGGGCAGATCTCGTCAATCAACTTCTCAAATTTCCACGTCACTTATCCCAACATAGTGGTGGCTTCGTGATTGCACGCGACAAATTAACGCGTTTGGTACCCATCGAAAAAGCGAGTATGGAAGGCCGCAGTATTATTCAATGGGACAAAGATGACCTAGAAGCACTGGGCTTACTCAAGGTCGATGTACTGGCATTAGGTATGCTATCGGCCTTGCAACGCGCCTTTAAATTGATGCGGCAGATCCCTGGCTGTCCGCAGCGTATGCAAGATATTCCTGCTGAAGATAGCATCACTTACGACATGATTTGCAAGGCCGATACCATCGGTGTTTTTCAGATCGAATCGCGCGCTCAAATGGGCATGTTGCCACGCTTACGCCCCCGTTGTTTTTACGATCTAGTGGTGCAAGTGGCAATCGTGCGACCGGGACCGATACAAGGCGGCATGGTACATCCCTATCTCAAACGCAGGCAGGGATTAGAACCGGTCGTTTATCCCAAGCCCGCGATTGAAAAAGTCTTATCGCGCACTTTAGGCGTACCGATTTTTCAAGAACAAGTAATGCAAATCGCGATCGTTGCCGCTGACTTTACACCGGGCGAAGCAGATGAATTACGACGTGCCATGGCAGCTTGGAAACGGAAAGGTGGGCTCAGTCACTATCAAAGCCGCATCGTCGATACCATGGTCAAGAATGGTTATGAAGAAGCATTTGCGCAAGCAGTATTTGATCAAATGCTAGGCTTTGGCGAATATGGTTTTCCAGAAAGCCATGCCGCCAGTTTTGCTTTATTAACGTACGCCAGTTGCTGGATTAAATGCCACCAACCCGCCGTGTTTTTATGTGCACTGCTCAATTCTCAGCCTATGGGATTTTATACCCCATCGCAGTTAGTACAGGATGCTAAACGGCATCAGATTGTGATTCGACCAATCGATGTCATGCATAGCGATTGGGATGCAAAATTAGAAGACCTACCCTCGCACAGCAACACAGGGCAACACCCCGCGGTGCGTTTAGGCATGTCCTTATTGCGCGGCATGTCACAAGCTGCGGCAGAACGTATTAGTCAGGCTAGGCAGCAAGCGATCTTTAACGACATTCAGGATTTGGCACGCCGGGCACAATTAAGTCGCACCGATCTCGAAGCGCTAGCCGATGGCAATGCCTTGGCAGCACTCAGTGGCCATCGCCATCAGGCGCTATGGCAAGCCGTAGCAGCCGTTCCGGACAAAGATTTGCTCAAGCCCACAACGCTGGTAGAGGCGCCAGCACAACTGAGTACACCTAGCGAAGCACAAGAAATTCTGCGCGACTATCACAGCACGGGTTTAACTTTGCAACGGCATCCAATTGCCTTACTCAGACCACGACTTTTAAAGCAGCGCTTTCTCCCTGCGGAGGTATTGCATACGTTTCAGAACAAACAATTCGCACGCGGCTGTGGCCTAGTCACGGTCAGACAGAGACCCGGTACCGCTAAAGGCGTGTTGTTTATCACGATAGAAGATGAAACTGGCCCAGTGAATGTGATCGTCTGGCCAGCCTTAGTCGATCAGTTTCGACATGAAGTGTTGAATGCTAAATTATTAGGTGTCTATGGTATCTGGCAAACCGATGGCAAGGTGCATCATTTGGTTGCCAAACGTTTAGTGGATATGAGTCACTTGCTGGGGGATTTTGTTGCTGTTAGTCGGGATTTTTGTTGAGTGGATTTCGCGTCGCCAGTTTCGACAAATAAATCACTGAATTTTTAGATTTCTGATTTACTTTTTTGCGTGCTTGTCGTTCACAGGTCGGGTGTGGCACGACAGGTTGGACCATAGTCCAACGAATCACTTTCTTTGCTTCGCCAAAGAAAGTAAGCAAAGAAAGGCGACCACGCTGCCCCGCCCACTGCGCTGCTTACAAGCAGCTTAGAGATTGGTGGCGCAAAGTATGCTTTGCGAAACCCCATCAACCTCCCTTCGGGTTCCCAATTATGCAGGACAAAAAATGGAAAAGCTTCGAAACTCGCTACGCTCACACAACAAAGCTTTCTTTATCCATTTTCTGTCCTGGACAATTGGCAGTGTCAGAAGTAGTTGAAGATCAAAAACAACGACAACAGCAAACAATCAGTCACTACGGTCATACGTTTTTCTAATAACAGTTGAAGGCCGTTGCTTTTGACTTTGTTGTTGATTTTGACCTATCCCCGTTTGAGACGATGTAATTTGTGCTTCACAGAAAATGGATAAGAAAGTGTTGTTGTCTGAGCGTAGCGAGTTTCAACACTTTCCCATTTTTTGTGATGCACAAATTATGCTGAAACGTAGCGTAAGCACCCGCAGGGCGAGTCTACGGTCGCCTTTTTTGGCTTACCTTTTTTGGCGAAGCAAAAAAGGTAAGTGGCTGTCGGGCCACACCCGACCTGCGAACGATGACATTAGCAAAAAAATTATTTGCAAGATGAGTCCAACGAATACATCAACGAACGCCAATGAATTCCTACAAACGTATTCAATGACATTGTCCGAATCTGAGTCTCCCTCATCCCCAACCCTTGTATGCTGTCTTATAGATTGTCTGTTCTTGTAGTTGGTTGTATGGTTTTGCGGTAGTAGGTGCCTGCGTAAGGAGCGCGTAGTGCGACTGGAGTTGGCACCTACTACCGCGGCAAAAATGG
>NZ_JACOGA010000012.1 GCF_014284175.1 Affinundibacterium flavidum | reverse complement strand
ACCATTTTTGCCGCGGTAGTAGGTGCCAACTCCAGTCGCACTACGCGCTCCTTACGCAGGCACCTACTACCGCAAAACCATACAACCAACTACAAGAACAGACAATCTATAAGACAGCATACAAGGGTCGGGGATGAGGGGCGTTCAGTTTCGGATATCGTTTTTCAACGCACAAATTTCTAAATTATTGTCTTGTACCAATCAGACACTTTGCTGTCGCTGAACTACCCTCACCCTAGCCCTCTCCCGCTCGCGAGAGAGGGAATATTTACACCCACCACTTATCGCTCGATTTCAAGTCCATTCATACAACATCATCGTGTAAGTCAAACGCCATCAGCGTTTCTCGAGTACTCCAAATTTTATTCCTAGCAGCAGTGCGCGAAGGCGGGAATCCTGTGACATAAAAACCTAAAGACGCGGGATCCCTGCCCCCGACTCAAACATTCGAGGGCAAGCACTACGCAGGGATGACGCCTAGATGGTTTGAGCTTATCTGAACCGCATCAGCACTCGATGGCAGTTTTTTTGCACACAGAAAGAATTAATCAACCGTCCGCATTGATCCGGCTAATTAACTGCGTTAAAACTTGCTCGGCTTGTGCATTATCGACCTGACATGTGCCTGCATTTTCATGCCCACCACCACCATATTCGAGCATCAAAGCACCGATATTAGTGTTAGAACTGCGGTTCAAAATCGACTTACCGGTCGCAAATACCGTATTTTGCTGTTTTAGTCCCCACAAAATATGGATAGAAATATTCACATTGGGGTACATCGCATAGATCACGAAACGATTGCCAGCAAAAATAATTTCTTCATTGCGCAGATCTAAGACAATGAGATTTCCATGTACGGTAGAACAGCGCTGAATCTGATCTTTGCATTTTGTGGCATGTTCTTGATAAATTTCTACCCGCTCTTTGACATCGGGCAACTCCATAATTTCTTCGATACTATGATTACGACAGTAATCGATCAAATCCATCATCAGGTTGTAATTAGAAATACGGAATTCGCGGAAGCGTCCCAAACCGGTGCGGGCATCCATCAGGAAATTTAACAGATCCCATTTATCTGGATTGAGGACTTCTTCACGATTAAATTGCGCGGCATCGCCTTTATCGACAGCTGCCATCATATCGTCCCATTCCGCTGGAAAGGCAGCGCGACCACCATAATGATCATAGACCACACGTGCGGCTGACGGCGCCTCGGGATGAATCACATGATTCGTCCGCTCACCGGGATTACGCAGGGTTTCGGAAAAGTGATGATCAAAAGCTAAATGGACACCCGGTACAAAAGGCAGATTGGTGGTGATGTCACGATTATTGACTTCAACCTTCCCATCTTGCATGTCTTTGGGATGGACGAACTTAATATCATCAATCAAGTCCAGATGTTTGAGCAATACGGCACAAACCAATCCATCGAAGTCACTGCGCGTAATCAAACGGAACTTTGGAGAATCTGCAGACATGAGCCACCTCTTGGTGAAAAGGAAGTTCCAGTCTACTCCAAAGCATGCCTATTTTCGAGAAAAATTGCGCAGAATCCGACAGGCTGTGTGATTAATTTTTGATTTTCTATGAAGGCTGAAGTGAAATGGCAAACCAACAAAAAACCTCTATGAAAAATCATAGAGGTTGATGCTTATCTATTCACCAAATAAACGTTTTTCACGTTGCTCATTATTTTTTCAATAACGTATCTGAGCACGATAAATCAAAGTACTGCTACCTTCTGCGGGTACGGTAATTTTCCATACTGCCGCTTTACTACTGGCTTTAACATGCGGATGACTACTACTTATCATTTGCCAATCACCTGGCATAGGCTCTTGCACCGTCACCGTGACTGCTTCTTTCTTGGCATTTTTTAAAGTAATTTCATACGCGCTTTCAAAAATGTAGTTGTACTTTGACGTACCGGCGATCTTTTTGAAATCAGTTTGTTTTTTGTCGGCAGTCACGTCGAACGCATCACCTAACTTCAAACGCACTTTTTCATTCTTCGGTGTGTGATCGACATTGTCTTCACCAACAAACTGCGCATTGCCATTGCTATCTTTTTTGTAGACACGGATCACACCTTTCGGCAAAGGCATACCAAGCTGGGAGCTTTCCTTATTATCAAATTCGATAAAGGCACCGATTTTCATCTTCTGCCCTAGATCTCCATACTGTCCTTGATAATAATAATCGCTGCCACGTAACAGAAATTCCTTACGCACAGGTACGCCAGAAGCAGACAACAATGCCACTTGCTTAGTTTGATTCTCAGCAATCGTAGTCGGGCGGTTCAAGGTATAAAGATGGTATTCGAAGAGGGACTCTTCTTGCATATCCGCAGCTTTTGCCAAAGGCGCAGCGGCCATTGCATATCCTTTGCTACCAGTGACCGTAACTCGTTCTCTGACTTGATTCACGTCACCAGCCACTAACTGCAGCTTTGCATTTCTATAGCTAGCGCCACTGGTATTGGTCAGCGTCACCCAGCCAGACATATCCAATTTATCTTCCGTCGAATTTAACTCTACGACGTAATCTGCCTTCCATGCCAAACCACCGGTTAGGTAGCTCAACTCTACATCTTGCATTGCGCTGCTGTTGTTATTCAATGACATCACCAAGGTCGGGCGATCACGCAAATTAGCTGGTACATCGTTATAGACGATGCGTCCGGGCAATCCAGTCTCGATACGATTACCGATTTTTAAAACGACGCCTTCATTTGCAGCCAGCACTTGCGCGACTTCACTGCTTTCAACACCAGTGGTCGGATGGGTGCGGACAACGTTGACCGTTTGCCCCACATATTTTTCTAATAATTTTTGCGGCGTGAGCAAATCAAAATCAAAGTTTTGTTCAATCACATTCAAGCTACCTGGCGCAGACACGCTTCTCAGCAACGCTGTTTCCGGACGCATTCTGGCGCTCACATCTCTAAATGCCAAGCTCACATTGCCACGCTTGAGATTGATCTTACGTACATCTTTTACTAGAGCCAAATTCTCGTTATAAATAGTCACAGCGACTTCGCGCTGATCATTGAGAGTGCTACGTTGTTCCTGCTCTTGCGCAAAAACATTCGCGGTGACACCGACAGATCCGGCCAGCAACACGGAGATACAACTTAAGGGGTAGCGCATATTATTCCTTCCATCAAAATCGAGCGAAGTGCTCATACAATGCAGCTAACTGCAGCGGTAATTTCTAAGCTAGATAAAAATATAAAGCCGGTAGCGCAGACATTAACATGCGGCTTATTATCTGCAAAATAATTAATGCGATTAAAGGAGAAAAATCAATCCCGCCCAAGGCTGGCAAGATACGGCGTATAGGTGCGAGCAGAGGTTGATTCAGAGCTCGTATAACAGGTGCCAAGGGTGCATAAGGGTTAACAAAACTAAGAATCGCCTCAAGGATTATCAAGGCCATCAAGCCATACAATATCCATTGCAGCAAACGCAGTAGCGAGGCAATGACTAATAGACCGGGATGAAATTGTCCTGTAAACAAAGACTCTAATAAGATTGATGTGAGTGCCACCAGGAATGCCCCGATCAGGCTAGCCCAATCCAGTCCACCGAAGCCTGGCACTATGCGCCGGATAGGCTTCACCAACCAATCTGTCAGTTGAAATATTGCCTGCCCTAGAGAACTTGGTGGGCGTAGTCTTAAAGCTTGCATCCAAAATCGCAACAATAAAAAACCGGCAAAGATACCTGCGATGATGTCCACCACAAAACTAAACATTTCGTAAAACATGGATGCTTCCTCAAAAAAAAACCCACTGGGTGATTAACACACAGTGGGTATTGTGCCTGAATAAAACCAGGCGTCCAAGTAAGAAAATTACGCTGGACGAGTACCAGTTGGGAAAGGCCAAGCTGCCGTTGGGCTGACAACTGTCTTCGCTTCTGCTGGTGCTGCCGCTACTGCGGCTGGCTTTGCAGCTGCTGGTTTAGCTGCTGCTTTCTTTGCTGCTGGTTTAGCTGCGGCCTTTTTTGCGGCTGGCTTAGCCGCCGCTTTTTTTGCTGCTGGCTTCGCTGCTGGTTTAGTTGCTGCTGGCTTCGCTGCTGCTTTTTTAGCTGCTGGCTTTGCCGCTGGCTTAGCTGCTGCTTTTTTCGCTGCTGGCTTTGCCGCCGGTTTAGCTGCTACTTTTTTCGCTGCTGGCTTTGCCGCTGGTTTAGCTGCTGCTTTTTTCGCTGCTGGCTTTGCCGCTGGCTTAGCTACTGCTTTTTTTGCTGCAGGTTTAGCTGCTGCTTTTTTCGCTGCTGGCTTTGCCGCTGGTTTAGCTGCCGCTTTTTTCGCTACTGGTTTAGCTGCTGCTTTTTTCGCTGCTGGCTTTGCCGCTGGTTTAGCTGCCGCTTTTTTCGCTACTGGTTTAGCTGCTGCTTTTTTAGCTGCTGGCTTAGCTGCTGGTTTAGCTGCTACTTTTTTCGCTGCTGGCTTAGCTGCTGGTTTAGCTGCCGCTTTTTTAGCTGCTGGCTTTGCTGCAGGTTTAGCTGCTGCTTTTGCCGCTGGCTTAGCTGCAGGTTTAGCTGCTGGTTTTGCCGCTACTTTTTTCGCTGCAGGTTTAGCTGCCGCTTTCTTTGCCGCCGGTTTCGCCGCAGGCTTAGCTGCTGCTTTCTTGGCTTCTGGTGCTGTTGCCATTTTGTTTCTCCTTCACGTTAGTCGGAAAAAAATCAGATTAAAGTTAAAATCCGCTCGCTTTCTATTAAGCGGATTATTCATCGGCACAAACACGATTTCTGGTTGCGCTAATGAATTCGGCACCGACCTCTTATTACGCATTGAACGTATAAGATAGTCATCTGGCTATGTCGTTTGCCCTTATTTTTGTTCTTAACCACAGGCAGACCTTAACGATTTATGACAACAGCCAAAACGCTGCAAATGCTAATAGGTGATTGCACTTCACCTTATATCAGTATCTGCAACGTCGGAATTCTCTTAAAAAATTACATTCCAACAGTAGTTTGAAAAGTCAGATTTCCAAACACAAAAGCGCAACGCCCAGCCTCGCTGGGGTCGCGCTATTAACAAAAATACTCTCGAATGAGTTTAAACAGTTCATTCAGTTTTGCGAAGCCTTTCTTGTTCAATCACTTTTTTTCGCATCCGAGCTACTTAAACTTAGCCACTTACTTGCTTTGCGAATTTTGTCTTGAACATCTTCGACTACAAAAATTTACTCCCAATTGAGTGCACCACCTGTTTGATATTCGATGACACGGGTCTCAAAGAAGTTACGCTCTTTTTTCAGATCGATCATTTCGCTCATCCACGGAAAAGGATTTTCTTCTTGTGGGAACAAAACATCGAGACCGATTTGTTGCGCGCGACGATTTGCGATGAATCGTAAATAGCCTTTAAACATTGGCGCATTCAAGCCGAGTACTCCTCGCGGCATTGTATCCTCTGCGTAACGATATTCCAACTCTACCGCACGTAAAAACAACGATTTAATTTCATCGCGAAATGCAGCGGTCCACAAATGTGGGTTTTCCATTTTGATTGTGTTGATCAAATCGATTCCGAAATTGCAGTGCATCGATTCATCACGCAAGATGTACTGGTATTGTTCCGCAGCACCCATCATTTTATTCTGACGACCAAGCGCAAGAATTTGTGTGAAGCCAACGTAGAAGAAAAGTCCTTCCATCAAACACGCAAAAACGATCAGCGAGCGCAATAGTGTTTGGTCCGCTTCGGTAGTGCCCGTCTTGAATTCCGGGTTAGTCAGCACATCAATAAATGGAATCAAAAATTGATCTTTATCGCGAATTGATTCGACTTCGTTATACGCGTTAAAAATTTCTGCTTCATCTAAGCCAAGTGATTCAACGATGTACTGGTATGCATGCGTATGGATCGCTTCTTCAAACGCCTGACGCAATAAATATTGACGACATTCAGGCGCAGTGATGTGGCGATAGGTGCCGAGCACAATATTATTTGCAGCCAAAGAATCTGCTGTTACAAAAAATCCGAGGTTACGTTTTACTAAACGACGCTCATCTTCCGTCAAGCCATTTGGATTTTTCCACAGCTCGATATCGCGCTGCATATTGATCTCTTGCGGCATCCAATGATTCGCGCAACCTGCCAGATATTTATCCCATGCCCATTTATATTTGAATGGCACCAATTGATTCACGTCTGTCTGACCATTGATGATACGTTTGTCCGCAGCATTCACGCGACGGCCGATATCTTCAGCACTCACCACAGTTGGCTTGGTGACCAGCGCTGGGTTTAATGCGACGTCTTGCGTTTGCAAGCGAGTTTGATACTGGTCAAATGCCGATTGCGCGGCTGGCGTAATTGGCATTGCTGGCTGCGCGGTTGGACGCGGCGCTGGTGCCGCTGGAGCGGCTTCGTCATCCCATGAAAGCATGTGATATTCCTTACTATTCTGATCAATGGACTGACGCCATAGCGCCAATCCATTTGTTAATTTTGCGAAGTTTTACCGTGATTGGTAAAACCATGAATTTAAATCACCGCAAACAAGTGTCGCGGTGATTCGTCAAAACTTATTGGCAAGCTTCGCATTCCTCGAAACCTGGATCGCCAGGGCGCAGGTAACATGCGGCACCGTCAGCCTCAAATGTAGATGTGGTTGCAGATGCCGTTGCCACTTCTGCGCTGGCAGCGTAACCACTATTCCCACCATCGACCGCCACTGCATTCAAAGCACCGGTCTTACTAGTTGATTTCTCGGTATGCGTTGCACCGATAGTACGCAGGTAGTAAGTCGTTTTCAAACCACGTAACCACGCCAATTTATAAGTCTCATCCAATTTCTTACCAGATGCGCCCGCCATATAGATGTTCAAAGACTGTGCCTGATCTATCCATTTTTGACGACGGGAAGCGGCTTCCACCAACCATGTTGGGCTGATTTCAAATGCCGTCGCATACAGTTCGCGCAAGTCTTCTGGAATCCGGTCTATCTTCGCCAAGCTACCGTCGAAGTATTTCAGGTCAGAGATCATGACGTCATCCCACAAACCACGTTCTTTCAAATCGCGTACCAAATGTTCATTGATTTCGGTGAATTCGCCAGACAAATTCGATTTCACATATAAGTTCTGATAGGTTGGCTCGATACAAGCTGCTACACCAATGATATTGGAGATTGTCGCTGTTGGTGCGATCGCAACGCAGTTCGAGTTACGCATACCGTACTGTTTAATACGATTGCGCACGATAGTCCAATCCATAGTTTCAGAGCTATCGACTTCGAGGTAACCGCCACGCTCTTCGGCCAACAATTTCACAGAGTCTTGCGGCAAGATGCCACGATCCCACAAGGAACCTGTGTAAGAACTATAACGACCACGCTCTTGCGCCAATTCTGTCGAAGCCAAATAAGCGTAGTAACACACTGCTTCCATCGAGGTATCGGCGAACTGCACTGCATCCATGGAAGCATACGGAATACGCATCATGTGCAAGCAATCTTGGAAACCCATGATACCCAAGCCAACTGGGCGGTGACGCAAGTTAGAGTCACGTGCTTTTTTCACAGCATAGTAATTAATATCGATAACGTTATCGAGCATGCGCATTGCCGTCGTAATAGTGCGCTTGAGTTTTTCGTGATCCAGCTTGCCGTCTTTCATGTGGGCTGGCATATTCACAGAACCCAAATTACAGACTGCGATTTCGCTGTCATTCGTATTCAACGTGATCTCTGTACACAAGTTAGAGCTATGCACGACGCCTACATGCTGTTGTGGCGAACGGATGTTGCAAGGATCTTTAAACGTGATCCAAGGATGACCCGTTTCGAACAACATCGACAACATTTTGCGCCACAGATCTAAAGCAGCGACTTTTTTCGACAGCTTGATTTCGCCATTGGCTGCTTTTGCTTCATAAGCTGTGTAGGCTTCTTCAAAAGATTTGCCAAATTTTTCATGCAAATCAGGCACGTCGGATGGTGAGAACAAAGTCCAATCGCCCTTCTCCATCACGCGCTTCATGAACAAATCTGGAATCCAGTTGGACGTATTCATATCATGCGTACGACGACGGTCATCACCGGTGTTCTTACGCAATTCCAAGAATTCTTCTACGTCCATATGCCAAGTTTCAAGATAAGCACAGACTGCGCCTTTACGCTTACCACCTTGATTGACCGCGACCGCTGTATCGTTAACCACTTTCAGGAATGGTACGACACCTTGGGATTTACCATTAGTTCCTTTAATGTGCGCACCCAAAGAACGTACTGGTGTCCAGTCGTTACCTAAGCCGCCTGCATATTTTGCTAACAGCGCATTTTCTTTGATCGCTTCGTAAATACCGTCGAGGTCATCCGCCACTGTCGTCAGGTAGCATGATGATAATTGTGAGCGCTGCGTGCCACTATTAAATAGTGTAGGCGTTGAACTCATAAAATCAAAGCTCGATAACAGATTATAGAATTCAATCGCGCGCGCTTCGCGGTCGATCTCATTTAAAGCTAAGCCCATCGCGACGCGCATATAGAAAGCCTGCGGCATTTCAATACGGATATCGCGAATATGTAAGAAGTAACGGTCATACAAAGTTTGCAAACCGATGTAACCAAATTGCAAATCACGATCAGCTACCAACGCATTTGCCATTTTTTTCAAATCAAATTGCGCCAACTTGGCATCGAGCAAACCAGCCTCAATCCCTTTTTTGATGAATTTCGGGAAGTATTCTACGTATTCATCCGCCGCATCTTTTTGTGCTACTTCTTTATTAAACACTTCTTTACGGACTGTATGCAATAACAAACGAGCCGTCACCTGGCTATATGCAGGCTCTTTTTCCATCATGGCACGGGCAGCCAAAATTGCAGATTTGTGCAGTTCTTCAACCGGCACACCGTCATACAGATTTTTCAAGGTTTCAATCAGAATAGCTTCTGCATCCACCAGTTTTTCCAAGCCAACGCAAGCTGCCGAAATCAGGCCGCGCACTTGAGCGATGTCCAACACTTGTGGTCTGCCATCAACGATGACATGAATTTGTGGAACTGCTGCCTCTGGCTTACCAGCGGCTTGCGCTTCTAATTGCGCACGACGCTCATCCATGCGTTTAGCACGGTACAAAACATAGGCGCGCGCCACATCATGCTCGCCTGAACGCATCAATGCTAATTCAACTTGATCTTGAATATCTTCAATATGGAAAGTGCCGCCGTTTGGCTGGCGACGCATCAAAGCAGTAACCACGTTGTAAGTGAGGCGCTCAACTAATTCACGAATTCTGGCGGATGCTGCACCCTGACCACCATTGACCGCCAAAAATGCCTTGGTCACGGCAATCGAAATCTTCGATGGTTCAAATCCAACCACAGCGCCATTGCGGCGAATGATGCGATAGTCGCTAAAACTCGCCGTCGGAGTAAGATTAGTTTGAGGTGTTAAGCTCGCTTGCGCTGCAACGGGGTCATACGCTTGGATGGATGATATTTCTAATGAAGAGTGCATTTCGCCTCCAGGTTCAGGGTCTTATTAAATTAAGGTGAATATTGCGTTCGTACTGCGAGTTTTACCAAAATGCTGTACTGCAAGAGCTTGAAAAATTGCTTAAAAATTCGTCAAACTCGACTTCAACTTCTGTGAATTTGTATTCTCTATTTCAATACCAAAATATCGTCTTACCTTCATTTTGGTACACGACCGAAAATCGGCATTAGCCAGTTTTTTGGGCACATTGAGAACAGGAATACATGAAAAAAATAATTTTGGGAAACATTCCAAAAAACACTAGATCTAGTGTGTTTATTTTTATTTGCACTAATTCTAGTGTCTCAACTGGGAGAGTGCAACCGCTTTTTTCAACTAGAGGTCGATATATTTGAATCAAAAACGACGCTAGCATTTGACATTGGTCAAGCGACAAAACAACGCGGATTACAACGTGAGTGACCACTAACATCAAGTGCTGAAAACTTGTGCAAGTGAAGAAAATAAATCAGAGAATTTATGCTGAGGAAGTGCAGTAAGACGATGCGCACATGAGGAGAATAAATCGCAGATGAATACTATGAATAGCTTCTTTTGTATGTTTATGCTTGTTACGCCATTTTAAAAATGAATGTGATCAAGTATCTCATCACCACTACTTTAGAAAATTTTTTGCGCTTGCAGATTAACGCCGCCGTTTATGGTGCCAGCTCGCTTAAGATCCAGCCCGGCAAATTCCGCTGATAACGCAGCCAGTCAAAATATGGACCCGGATCCGTTTTGCGGCCGGGAGCAATTTCATGATGCCCAACGATGTGCTGCAATGGGAAATAGCGCATCAAACAATTGCTCAGATGTGTCAAGCTTAAATATTGTGCATCAGTGAACGCGCAAGTATCGCAACCTTCCAATTCTATGCCGATTGAAAAATCATTACAGCCGTCGCGACCTTGAAAATGAGAGACCCCGGCATGCCAGGCGCGTGAGGAACCTGCGACAAATTGTAATATCTGACCATCGCGCCGGATAAGAAAATGGCTAGAGACCTGCACTCCGCGTAAACTCGCAAAGCTGGGATGGGCATCGTAATCGAGGCGATTTTGAAATAAGTCCAGAATATAATCACCACCAAATTCAGCCAGAGGAAGACTAATGTTGTGAATCACTAATAGGTCAACCGCCATTCCCAGCGGGCGCGGACCAAAATTTGGTGAGATCACTGCCTGCGCTTGCGCACACCAAGATTGCGCATCCATCACCCAATCACTTGCAATTTCACTGGCAATGTCGCTGGCAACATCGTTGACAATAGCAGCCGGCGAACTCAAAGCCTCAATCCGTGTCAACATCATTGATCTTCAATTTTTGGATGGAATAACGCAATTGACGAAAACTGACGCCAAGTAATTCGGCTGCCTGAGTACGATTGTTGCGGGTTTTGGCAAGCGCTGTACGAATCACTTCACGCTCAATGCGTTCTAGATAATCAGGTAAAACACAGGGCAAATCGGGGGCAGCGAACAGCAATGCAGGATCATTCGGCGCATCATTCGGCTGCGATGTCGCATCTACAGTTTGATCTGCTGTTTTATCCACATTAATTGCGGTTTCAATCAAACTCGTTGCAACTGCAGGCTCTTGCACTATGGGTACACGCTGGTTGGAAACAGATCGCAAGCCAAGGTCTATCACATCGATACAACCATCATTGGCAAAAGCGGCGGCGCGTTCTAGTATGTTTTCCAGTTCTCGCACATTGCCTGGAAAATCATACGCTTGCAAAGCCGCTAGGGCAGCTTGATTTAAGCTGATGGGATATCCTGGCGTCGCTAATTTTAAGAGTATGCACGTAGCCAATTCATTCACGTCACTTAATCGCTGTCGCAATGGCGGTAACAATAATTCAATCACATTCAAGCGATAATACAAATCCTGACGAAACTTGCCAGCGCTCACGCACGCTTCTAAATTTTGGTGAGTGGCACTAAGTATACGCACATCCACGGCTTCTTCTGCCGTTGCGCCAACCTTACGCACCCGTCGCTCTTGTATCGCGCGTAGCAATTTGACCTGCATCGCCAAAGGTAGATCGGCGACCTCATCTAGCATTAAGGTTCCACCATTGGCGGCCTGAAAAAAACCATCTCTATCATCATTTGCGCCCGTGAACGCACCTTTACGATAGCCAAAAAATTCCGCCTCCATCAGAGCTTCGGGAATCGCGCCACAATTCACGGCGATAAAAGGCTTATCCGCTCGTGCGCTATTTCTGTGAATTTCCCGTGCTGCTAGTTCTTTGCCACTACCCGATTCGCCCGTAATAATCACTGGTGCCATACTGCGTGCGAGGCGACTTATTTGTGAACGTACATGCTGAATTTCGTCAGACTGACCAATTAGAAATGAAGGGCTCGAAGGCTTTGCCGCCACAATTGCGACTTGCTCCAATGGCTTCACGTTTTGCATCTGCAAAGCCGAACGCACTAATTTACGTAATTGATCCAGTGCGACTGGCTTCGATACATAATCAAAGGCGCCCGCTTTCAACGCAACTACCGCATTATCAGCACTACCAAACGCGGTAATGACGGCGATGGGCGTGGACTTAAAACTAGCACTGACCTCTTCGACCATTTCTAAACCAGATCCGTCCGGTAGACGCATGTCGGTTAACACCAATGAATAAGTATGCTTCGTCAAAAATCGCCGTGCCGCCTCCAAAGACTCGGCGGTGTCAACTTCCAAACCCATCTTAATTAAGGTGATTTCCAATAGCTCACGCAGATGCGCTTCATCATCGATCACTAAGATGCGGGCAGGATGACTCAACTCATTGGCATTCATGACTTCTCATTTGAAGAAAAATTGATAACGAAGCGACCGCCCGGATCCATACCATAAGTCGAGGTTTCGTCATTTCTATATTCATAATCGAGTACAGCATGATTATTCAAACATAATTCCCGTGCCATGTACAAGCCCAAACCCGTCCCTTTACTCGACGTGGTATAAAAAGGCTCAAACAAATGTGCACGCACCAAAGAAGAAATACC
This sequence comes from Affinundibacterium flavidum, assembly GCF_014284175.1. Taxonomy (GTDB): domain Bacteria; phylum Pseudomonadota; class Gammaproteobacteria; order Burkholderiales; family Burkholderiaceae_D; genus Undibacterium; species Undibacterium flavidum. The sequence continues at coordinate 165,847 of NZ_JACOGA010000012.1, read as the reverse complement.
TGGTCCATCATCTTGAATATGCAATTCGCGACGCATACCCGATGAGATCTTGATATTCAATCGTATACATCCTGGTTTGCCACTAGCATAGCGTACTGCGTTCGATAGCAAATTAGTGATGACTTCGTGCAAATGACCTGGATCAAACACCACGTAAAACCGACCACTATCACTTAATTGAATTAAATGCTCTGAAATTCCCCGCGTTTCTACAAATTCTTGAACAATGTTTTTTAGTTCATCCATCAATAAGATAGGCTGCAAATTCATCTGCGCCTTACGCGACAACTTTAAGATATCTTCAATCAACTGATTCAAGCGGCTAACATTATCTTCCACAATTTTGAGCAAACGGCGTGCTTGCACTTCATTATGTACATCCTCGCCCAGCAAGGAGGCGGCATAGGAGATGGAAGACAAGGGATTACGCACTTCATGCGCAATACTGGCGGTCAATCGTCCCATCGATGCCAGTTTTAACTGCTGCGCCTGATTTTCGAGTTCCGACACATTTTGCATAAAGATAATAGTACATGGTGTCAAATGTAAGTCCACATGGTCAAAATCACTTTCATCTATTCTGACAAAGCGTAATTTCAAATGCGTAGCAGCCTCATGTGGCGCTTCTGCCGCAGAATAATTTGCATTCGAACTGTGCTCTTCCACGTACTGTCTGATCACGACAAACGAAGCCCCTTCATTGCGCAACCAGCTTGTGGTATCAGGCTGTTGCCCCACAGTCCAATTGTCCAAAGCGTGCGCAATCGGTTCAAGACTGGAAATTTGATTCAGCTTTAACTTTTGCTGCGAAGAGCGGGTCAACTTTGCTATTCCCAACATGCGTTCGGCGGCGGGATTCGCTTCAAATAAATAGCCATCCTGATCTATCACCAAAATACCATCATTCATATCTGCAATCACGGTACGATTAATCGCTTGCTGCAAAGCCAATTCGAATCCGCGTTGATTGGCGAGTTCTTCTTGTCCAATTAAGTTTTTTGCCAAGCGATTAAGTACATACACCACAGCAAAATAGGCTGCGCCATATAAACCGGCTTGCGAAATAATGTTGCTGTCTTCATTCTGCAATACCTGATAGGCATTCACAGTCAACAAGAACAAGGAAACCGCTGAAACAAAAAATAAGGCCAACAACATCGGCCCTAAGATCCCAAGCCCAGCCAATGGGAATAGATAAAGGATGACCAAGCCACTCTTGCTGCCACCAACGCCGACATACAATAAAGAAATGACGACGATATCCAAGGTAATTTGCGTCACCAACTGCAACAAGAATCGCTGTTGCCAACGCACTTTAATCGCAATAAAAGCCAATGAGACCAATAAATAACTGGCTGCTAAGGCGCGCAAAAATACTGGTTCAATTAACCAATAATCATTAAAAGACTTGAGGCTGAGAGAGAGTAATAAGGCAAGCGCTACAATCACGCGTGAGAAATTAAGCGTCTGCAATGAACGCCATAAAGTTGCACTTATTTCGGTATGTCGTACATCATGGGTAATCATTGCGCGCCATTTAGCTTAATTTTTCTGGGTGGCAGCATCCGCATGTTCGGTACTACAATAATGTAGCGTGTCACGCACAACTGCCTCGGAAGCTGGGAAATACACCTGACAGTGGGCGCAATTGAGCATCGCTTCAACACGCTTAGAACCCGTAGATTGTGGAAAAGTATTATCGCTCCAAGCCTCTTCTTTTTGAGTATCGCCAGAACGAGTTTGATTAGCACGAAAATTTTTGCGCACGGCAAAATACACCAAAACAACCAGACCTAACCACATCAACAATCTCATATCACACTCCTGTGCAGTAACACTTCCATCACAAAGCGGCTACCGACATAAGCTAATAGGAGACTCAAAAAACCAAACAAAGTGATGCGCAAGACCGCTTTTCCGCGCCAACCACGCCATTGACGCCCAGCTAACAATACGGCAAACAGCAACCAAGACAACAGCGACAACACCGTTTTGTGATCCCACTTAAACGCCACGCCGAGGAATTGTTCAGAAAAAATCACACCAGACAACACCGTCAAACTCAAGAAAATAAACCCAAGAGTGACTAATAAAAACAGGATGTGTTCCATCTTTAATAGGGCTGGCAAACGATCCAAGGCTTTCTCTAACCACGACTGCACAGGCTTACCGCGCATCCGGTGTAATTGTCTATCTTGAACATACATCACCAGTGCATGAAATGCGGCAATCGTCAGCGTGCTATACGCCAGTATGGCGATGCCCACATGCCATGGAAACATTGCAGGCTTATCCGCGAGGTGTACCAAGCTTCCCGGAAAAGCCAAAGGCAATAGCGCGGTAACCGCCGCTTGGGGCAAAATCAAAATGCGCAAACCATCTAAGGAGAAATTTCTGTTCTCTACTAAATAGACCAATACCGAAACCCAAATCGCCGCCGACCACATGATTGCAAAGCCGATACGCAAAGCATCAACGGCATACACACTCAAAGCCAGCGCCAGTCCATGTGCGGTCCAGCCAAGTGCCGCTAGCACCAAGCCAAGGACACGTTGACGTTCAGGAATAAATGGGCAGATCGCGTATAACAGCGCCGCCGCCATAGATAAATAAATTAGCATGGCGCAAGTTTACACCATGTTTGGATTATTTTTTCTCTTTGTTAAGGATTTGAACAGATAGCTGAAAGCAGTTTGCGTCATCACAAAAGCGCCGAGAAATGGGCTAGTCAAGGCCTAAAAATCCTCTGCGGAAACTTTATAAGTCGTAATTACAACAAGCATAAATATATGTACAAAAAGCTTGAGCAATCCCCTTGACTAAGAATGGTCGCTTCTAGATACTCGCATGCACTCCAGAATGGGAAGTTGGGCAGCAGTGTGCCATCCCCTATTTACTGGATAAATAAAAAACCAATAGCCTTTTTGCAGGAATTAAAATGAAAAAATCACTTTTCGCTTTAGCCGCACTCACACTCACCGGCGGTTTCGCGCAAGCCGATGAAGGTATGTGGATGCCACAACAGTTACCACAAGTAGCTAAACAACTCAAAGCTGCCGGTCTGAAACTAGACCCGAAATCATTAACGCAGCTAACTGAATTTCCTATGGGCGCGATCGTTAGCTTGGGCGGTTGCTCAGCCTCTTTCGTCTCCTCAATGGGCTTGGTAGCGACGAATCATCACTGCGTGTATGACAGCGTAGCGCGTAACTCCACACCGGAACGCAATCTGTTAGCGAATGGTTTTCTGGCAAAAACTTTGGCCGAAGAATTACCAGCAGGTCCTGGTTCACGTATTTTCGTTACAACCGAAGTGACGAATGTCAGCGATAAAGTAATCAGCCCAGATGTCGCTAAATTAACTGGCAAAGCGCGCGTTGATGCGATCGAAAAAAATCAAAAAACCATGATCGCCGCATGCGAAAAAGAAGCAGGCTTCCGTTGCAGCATTCCATCTTTCTACGGTGGTTTGGAGTTCTATTTGATCAAACAAATGGAAATCAAAGACGTACGCTTGGTCCATGCACCAGCTGAAGGCGTCGGAAAATTCGGCGGCGATACTGATAATTGGATGTGGCCACGTCACACTGGTGATTACGGCTTCTACCGCGCATATGTTAGCAAAGACGGCAAGCCTGCAGAATTTAGCAAAGACAATGTCCCTTACGTGCCTAAGCATGTATTGAAATTAGCAAAAGATGGTTTGAAAGAAGGCGACTTCGTCATGGTACTGGGTTACCCAGGCCGCACTAATCGCCATCGTTTGCCATCCGAAATCGCTTATACATTTGATTTTGAATATCCTAATTTCGTTAAAGGCTCTGCCGAAACATTGGCAATTATCGCTAACGAAACGAAGGAAAATAAAGATGCGAACTTGAAATACGCAGGCCAGGTTGCCAACATCAATAACTATTACAAAAACCGTCAAGGTATGTTGGATAGCTATGCAGGCAGCGATATTTTGGAACGTAAATCCAAAGAACACGCCGAATTGAAAGCTTGGGTCAATTCTAATCCTAAGAACAAAGCCGAATACGCTGCAGATATCGACAAGATTGAAGCTATCTACGCAAAACGTGATGCAACGGCGAAAAAAGAATCCTTCTTAGCTTCGTCTTACCCACGCTTCCTGAGCACTGCCCGCACTTTATATCGCCTGGCAAATGAAAAAACTAAGCCGGATGCAGAGCGTCGTGCTGGTTTCCAAAATCGTGACCTGCCACGCTTCAAGGCGACAGTCGATGGTGTAGAACGCAGCTACGATGAAAAAGTCGATAAGGCCTTGGTCTTAAATAGCCTGGTGAAATACGCCGCAGCACCAGCGGCAGAACGTAATGCCAATTTCGATAATGCCCTTGGCATTAAAGATGGGATGACAAAAGATCAGTTGAAAGCCTTATTAGATCAAATGTATGCAGGTAGCCAGTTCGGCGACAAAGCTTTCCGCGCTGCTTGGTTAGAAAAATCCGTGGATGACTTCAAAGCGAGCAACGATAGCTTTATCAAAGCGGCTGTTGGCATGTATGAAGAAGGCATGAAGCGCGAAGTCGCTGATCAAGAGTCCGCAGGCGATATGCAAAAAGCCTACGCCAGCTACATGAAAGCAAAAATCGCTTACATGAAGAGCAAAGGCCAAGCAGTTTACCCTGACGCCAACAGCACTTTGCGCGTGACGTTCGGTAAAGTCGCCAGCCGTCCATTCGGTGCTGACGGTACAACTTGGACTGCATTTACGACTGTCAAAGGCGTAGCCGCTAAAGCGACTGGCACGGGCGAATTCAATGCACCTGCTAATCAGTTGGCCGCTATTAAAGCCAAAGACTTTGGTAAGTACGTTGATCCAATCTTGAAAACGGTTCCAGTCAACTACTTGGCAACCTTGGATATCACAGGTGGCAATTCTGGCTCAGCCGCTTTGAATGCCAAAGGCGAATTCATCGGTCTGGCATTTGATGGCACTCTGGATTCCATCATCGCTGACTGGGATTACAACAAAGCCTCTAGCCGCTCTATCCAAGTCGATCTGCGCTACATGCTGTGGCAGATGAAACACGTCGATAAAGCCGATAACTTGTTGAAAGAAATGGGTGCCGAGTAAATAGCTCAGCGCTGAATCGATAACTCAGTTCTGAATCAGTAAATTAGCCACGTTGATTAAGTTCAACGTGGCTTTTTTATTTACACAAACACCATGAATGCGAGCAATCACGCGATAAAACCCGCTATACGTCTCAGGAAATGACCTCATTTCGAGTAAAATACGGGCTTATCTATATCGGTTCAGCAGATGCGATCCGGTTGCAAAAATTCCATGGTGCTGCATTTCTGCATCGCTATCGTTCTCAAATAGAAGGCAAATAGAAGGTTTACTATGCTCGACAATCTGACCCAGCGTCTCGCCAAAGTCGTCAAGACCATGCGCGGCGAAGCGCGTTTAACTGAATCGAATACCGCCGAGATGCTGCGCGAAGTGCGTATGGCTTTATTAGAAGCCGACGTTGCCTTGCCTGCCGTGCGTGAACTGATCGCCCGCGTCAAAGAAAAAGCGATGGGCGAGGACGTCATCGGCTCTTTGACCCCAGGTCAAGCCTTAGTTGGCGTAGTACAAAAAGAATTGGCTTCGTTAATCGGTGCCGATTTAGGTGACAATGCTTCCGAATTGAATTTCGCCACCCAACCGCCAGCAATCATTTTGATGGCTGGTCTGCAAGGTGCGGGTAAAACCACTACCGTTGGTAAGCTAGCCTTATATCTGCGTGAAAAGAAAAAGAAAAAGGTCTTGACCGTCTCCGCGGACGTCTATCGTCCAGCGGCGATTGGTCAGTTAGAAACTGTCACTGCGCAGGCTGGTGCCGACTTCTTCCCAACCACGATCAATGACAAACCTGTCGATATCGCCTTAGCCGCGCTCGATTGGGCGAAGAAACATCATCATGAAGTATTGATTATTGATACCGCAGGTCGCCTCGGTATTGATGAAGCCATGATGCAAGAAATCGCCGCCGTACATGCGGCAGTCAAACCGATAGAAACTTTGTTCGTGGTTGACGCAATGCTTGGGCAAGATGCGGTCAACACCGCCAAGGCATTTAACGATGCACTGCCTTTGACGGGCGTGGTGCTCACCAAACTCGACGGTGACTCACGCGGTGGCGCGGCCTTGTCGGTGCGTCATGTCACAGGCAAACCTATTAAGTTTGCCGGTGTCTCTGAAAAGCTGGACGGGCTCGAAGCTTTCGACGCGACCCGCATGGCGAATCGCATTCTGGGTATGGGCGATATTCTGGCCTTAGTCGAATCCGCCCAAAAAGGCATGGATGTCGAAGCAGCCAAAGGCCTGGCAGAGAAGATCAAGGTCGGCGGCAAGTTCGATATGAACGACTTCAAAATGCAATTAGGCCAAATGAAGAACATGGGTAGCTTATCGAGTTTGATGGATAAATTACCAGCACAATTCCAGCAAGCCGCCAGTGGCGCGAATATGGATAACGCGGAAAAACAAATGCGTCGCATGGAAGGCATTATCAATTCCATGACACCATTAGAACGCGCAAAACCAGATTTGATCAAAGCCTCACGCAAACGTCGTATTGCCACAGGTGCAGGCGTACAGATACAAGAAGTCAATCGTATGCTGGCACAGTTTGATCAAATGCAAAGCATGATGAAAAAACTCAAGGGTGGCGGCATGATGAAAATGATGAGAGGCTTAAAAGGCATGATGCGTTGATTTACCTGCTTAAATCCAATTCTAGGGCGCATTGCTTCCTCGTTTGTCCTCGCAATACCTATGTATTGCTGCGGGAAACGACTCGCACTGCATCCCTATAATTGAATTTCAGCAGGCAAATCGCTTTGCTGTTTTTTAAAAAAACAAAACCAGCTTTGCCACGTTTCCCGAAATCATCGGTTGGTTCTGAACAAAGAAAAGCCCAACATTACCTGAATAATTTAGGCACTCCCACACTACAATTCACGCCAAAACTTTACTTCATTCTCGTCTAAAACACCCTCCTGTTTTTCCTCTCCATCTCTGTGTCTCAGTGTTGAGAGGTTTTATTTTTGCGTTTTCACAGCAGCATTTTCATCGATAACAAACCCATCACTTTCCTCATTCTGCAGAGGAAAAACGACATTTTTCCCTCTGAAAACCACGTCTGTCATGATTTCTCACACATTTTTCGCAAAAAGCAAAAAAAAACACTTGCATCACTCTGTAATCGGCACCACTATAAGCACTGCGTGAAATGGCGCATTTTCCAAGACAATTGTGAAGGAGCCTCAATATGGCAACAGCACCAAAAAAAGCAGCAGCAAAACCAGCAGCTAAGCCTGCCGCAAAAGCAGCAGCTAAACCAGCAGCAGCAAAAAAACCAGTAGCAAAAGCGGCAGCGAAACCTGCGGCTAAAGCGGCAGCTAAGCCAGCAAAAGCAGCAGCTAAACCAGCAGCAGCTCGTAAGCCAAATGCAGCTTTCATGAAGCCTATGACTTTATCTCCAGTATTGGCAGCCGTAATCGGTGCAGCACCAATCCCACGTACTGAAGTAACTAAAAAGATCTGGGAATACATCAAAAAGCACAAGCTGCAAGATGAAGCAAACAAACGCAATATCAATGCGGATGACAAATTGAAAGCCGTTTTCGGTGGCAAGAAACAAGTCTCCATGTTTGAAATGACTAAACTCATTTCTGGTCATCTGTCCTAATCGGATTTGATGTCCATATTGCTTTGGGCAATGCTTGGGTCGTAATTTTTACTACCCAAATCCCAAACAAAAACGCCCGCATCGCGCGGGCGTTTTTGTTTGTTAAGATACTAAAATTTATCAAGGTTGATTCACCTAATAATTTACACAATAAGTTACTTACTTATTTATTTACCTTTAAGACCTACGCAATACAGCTGAAGACATTGTCGCATCCCCTTGTAATGCCTAAATAGGGAAGGCCTATTGGACTCAAAAAATGGAGTAAGGTAGGGTGCGCCGTGCGCACCGAAGTCGCAGGCTATGTGTGGTGCGCACGGCGCACCCTACGCAATCAAGCTCCAGTCAGCGCAATTTTTAAATCCTAAGCTATTTATTCACTGACTCACATTATCTACATTTCCCTTATGTCTAACCCACGCCACAAATCCTCAACAACGTCCAAGCAATCGGGATTTCATCCGCGTAACCGGCATCAAGGACAATACGATTTCACAGCACTAATTGAGGCGGACCGCGATGCTGATACTGTGGCACTAGGTCGTTTTGTGAGCACCAATCCTTATGGCGATCTGAGTATCGACTTTGCTGACGCCAATGCTGTCAAAGCCTTAAACCGGGCTTTGCTCAAGCATCAATATGGGATCGAGGCATGGGATATTCCCGATGCGTATTTGTGTCCACCCGTACCAGGTCGTGCTGATTATATTCATGGCTTAGCAGACTTATTAATTACGGTAAATCAAGGCAAGCTGCCCAAGAAAAACAGTGTGTACGTGTTAGACATAGGAACAGGGGCGAATGGCATTTATCCCTTAATAGGCAGTCAGGAATACACATGGAATTTTGTCGCGGCAGACATTAATGATGATGCATTGGCTAATCTGGAAAGCGTGATTCACGCGAATCCACAATTAGTCAAAAAGATAGAACTGCGTTTACAGAAAAACAGCAGCAAAATTTTTCACAATATTCTGCAACAAGATGAATGGTTTGACCTCACCATGTGCAATCCACCATTTCATACTTCAGCCGCAGAAGCGCAAAGCGGCACCGATAGGAAATGGCAGAATCTGGGCAAAACAGCAGCGCAAATTGAAGTGAATTTGAATTTTGGTGGACAAGCCGCTGAACTATGGTGCCCCGGTGGTGAGCTGCAATTTATTTCTCAAATGATAGAGGAAAGTCGGCAATTTTCGACGCAATGTTTTTGGTTTAGCAGCTTGATTTCAAAGTCCGCTAATCTCGATCCTATTAAGGCAAAATTAAAGCAAGCTAAAGTGTTAGAACATCGCCTCATCACAATGCAACAAGGAAGCAAACAAAGTCGCTTTATTGCATGGACATTTCTCACACCAGCTCAACAACTAGCTTGGGCGAAACTGCGTTGGCGCTAATCTGCATTCCGCTCGTCAGCTAATACACTTCAAGAAAATAGATCACTCCACAAATATCAACATGCTTTGATACGCATCAAAGCATGCTCGAATACGCGACATTCTCGTATCGCCATCCATTGCCATCTTTCCAAAATTGACCATCGTCAAGGAAAGCAATGCACCAGCCACTTACACTCAGTGACGTGGGGAAATAACATCCACAACATCAATTAGCACCGAAAGACCACGTTGGTAAGTCGGTGCTTTTTATGATTTACATTTAGGACTTACGCAAAATTGCGCTAGCTAGAGCCTGCCCTCGAATGCCTTAGTCGGGGGCGCGTCGCCGAAGACAGTACAAATCGTACGACGAGGCGCCTGCAACGACGCTAGCGTCTGTTTTGCGTAAGTCCTAGCATTCACTAGGGGTTAACTCGACATGAGCTCATCGTTCACCAAGTCAACCGCCAGAAATATTTTTTATGGCGGCTCTGTATTTTTCTTCCTGTTATTTTTAGCGCTGACATTCGACACTATGAGTGCGCTGCCTAAACGAGATAACAGTGCCAACCTGACTGACTCCGCTATTCGCGGTAAGAAGATTTGGGAAACCCGTAACTGTATCGGTTGCCACACTCTACTCGGTGAAGGCGCCTATTTTGCACCTGAACTGGGTAATGTGTATAAGCGTCGCGGTCCAGATTTCATTCGTGCATGGATGGCGGCGCAGCCAACTGGTGCGCCGGGGCGTCGTCAAATGCCACAGTTCAATCTCAATGAAAAAGAAATGAACGACCTGGTCGAGTTTCTGAAATACAGCTCAGAGATCAATACTAATAACTGGCCGCCAAATATCGAAGGCTAAGAGCGCGACACCTTTCAACGATTCGTGGAGAATTTTATGCAATACAAATCACAGGCCGTCGCGAAGCCCTATTTTATCGCGGCAATTGCCCTGTTCGTTGGTCAGATCTTATTTGGCCTGATCATGGGCTTGCAATACATCATAGGTGACTTCTTGTTCCCTCTGATTCCATTTAATGTGGCAAGAATGGTGCATACCAACTTGCTGATCGTCTGGTTGTTATTTGGCTTTATGGGTGCAGCGTATTACCTGATCCCGGAAGAATCGGAACGTGAACTCCATAGCCCCAAATTGGCGATGTTGATGTTCTGGGTATTTTTGGTAGCAGGCGCCTTAACCGTCGTCGGTTATCTGGCTGTGCCTTACGCATCGCTGGCAAAGATGACAGGTAATGACCTGCTTGAAACCATGGGACGAGAATTTCTCGAGCAACCTTTGCCAACCAAAGTTGGTATCGTGATTGTTGCACTGGTGTTCTTGTTCAATATTTCGATGACGGTCTTACGCGGTCGCAAGACTAGTATTAGCTTGGTGATGCTAGCTGGTTTATGGGGCCTGGCCTTATTCTTCTTGTTCTCGTTCATCAATCCTAGCAATCTGGTCAAAGACAAATTTTACTGGTGGTGGGTTGTGCATCTATGGGTTGAAGGCGTATGGGAACTGATCCTCGGTGCGATGTTGGCATTCGTCTTAATTAAAGTCACAGGCGTCGATCGCGAGGTGATTGAAAAATGGTTGTACTCCATCATTGCCATGTCTTTAATCACTGGCATTATCGGTACCGGCCACCATTATTTCTGGATAGGCGCACCAGCCTATTGGCAATGGTGGGGTAGCGTTTTCTCTGCTTTAGAACCAATTCCATTTTTCATGATGACCGTGTTTGCATTCAATATGGTGAATCGTCGCCGTCGTGATCATCCAAATCGTGCCGCGGTATTGTGGGCGTTAGGTACTGGCGTGATGGCTTTCTTGGGTGCTGGCGTTTGGGGCTTCTTGCATACATTATCTCCCGTCAATTACTACACGCATGGCACGCAAATTACCGCAGCACATGGTCACATGGCCTTCTACGGTGCGTATGCGATGGTAGTGATGACGATGATCAGTTACACCATGCCGCTGATGCGTGGTCGTCAAGCGAATAGTAATAAATCACAAGTGGTGGAAATGTGGTCGTTCTGGTTGATGACCGTGTCCATGGTCTTCATCACTTTGTTCCTGACCGCCGCCGGTATTTTGCAAGTCTGGTTACAACGTGTTGCGACAGCACCGCTGAGCTTCATGGCGACTCAGGATCAACTAATGATTTTCTACTGGTTACGTTTGGCGTCTGGTGTGATTTTCCTGATTGGATTGGGGCTGTATATCTTTAGCTTCTTTGTTGGTGGAGACCAAGCCGAGAATCAATCTCAGGCTTCATAAGCAGAAAAACGCCCGACAAAACATTGTCGGGCGTTTTCAATTTGAAGTACCTACTTTTAAAGCATCACGAAAGCTTTTCATGAATGATTTAAGCCATCAAGCGTTTCTCTCTTCCGCCGCCGCTCAAGCTTCCGCGGTCGCCGAGATTCCCTACTATCAACCGATCGCGAATGAATGTGCCTTGTTTGAACTCGCGTATCAGCGTCAACTACCCTTGTTGATTAAAGGTCCAACTGGTTGTGGCAAGACGCGCTTCGTCGCGCACATGGCAGCGAAACTAGCACGCCCTTTAATTACGGTTGCTTGTCATGATGACTTAACTGCAGCAGATCTGGTCGGGCGCCATTTGATCGGCGATGGCGAAACCGTATGGTCAGATGGCCCCCTCACCCGCGCCGTACGTCAAGGCGGTATTTGCTACTTGGATGAAATCGTCGAGGCGCGCAAAGATACGACTGTAGTCTTGCATCCGCTTACCGATGACAGGCGCATTCTGCCTATCGAACGCACAGGCGAAGAACTCGCTGCGCCGAAGGAATTTATGTTGGTGGTGTCGTATAACCCCGGCTATCAAAATCTACTCAAGAATCTCAAGCCATCGACCCGCCAACGCTTCCTGGCGATACAGTTTGATTATCCCAATGCAGAATTAGAACAAAGCATTTTGATGAAAGAAGCCGGCATCGATTTGGCGCTGGCAACACGCTTGGTCGATATTGCACGACGCTTTCGTCAACTCAAACAACATGATTTAGACGAAGCAGCCTCGACTCGTTTGCTGGTCTATGCCGCCAATTTAATCGCTGCCGGTTGTCCAGTGATTGAAGCCTGTGCCGCTGCGCTGGTTGAGCCTTTGACGGACGATCTCGATACCATTGCTGCCTTAATGGAAGTCATCAAATTGCACTTTAGCAGCGGCAAACTGCCAGGCAAATCGCCATGAAAATTCTGGAACCTACAGCGCAGGAAATTCAAATTGCAAGTACCGCAGCAACACTGTACTTATTGAATATTTTGCTGCTGCCGTTTGCCGCCTTTGTATTGCTGCTGGTACTTTATCAACGTCAACGCCACAACGTCTCGACACTAGTGCAATGCCATTTAATTCAGGCCTTGCGCGCCAGCATTTGTGCTGGTTTCATGTTGATTTTGGTCAGCGCGGGCATTTTATTATTTGGCGATTTACGTCAAGTGAGTACCTGGATAGTCTTAATCTTATATGTCTTATGCGTACATTCTGTCTTCATCTTGTTTGGTGTTTTTGCATTGACTAAAGCACTGTCTGGCAAATTGTATTTCTATCCGCTGATAGGCAAAGCCGTTAGCAAGCACGAATGAACGAATCTCAACATGCAAGTTAAAACACATCAGGGATTATGGGGCTTACCGGTTCAACAATGGCGCAGAGTCACGCAGATCGGCTTCTTTTTACTATTTGTCTTTGCGCCGATATTTGACATTTTCAGACTAGATCTCAATCTCAAACACTTCATCATCTTCGGCATGGATTGGACTTTAGGTCTGAACGATTTCGTCGCCGGAAAAGACACGGCCGGACAAGCCGCCAAAGCCATTTTTCTTCACGCGATCTTACCCTTAGTTCTGGTCGCAGCAACGGTGATTTATGTCGCCTGGAAGTGGGGGAGAATTTATTGTGGCTGGCTGTGCCCACATTTTTCTATCGTTGAAACCATCAATCAAACATTGCGCCGCGCCATAGGCAAGCAAAGTTTATGGGATAAAGAAGCTCTGCCAACCCGTAATCCTGATGGCAGCGAAACCAAACCCGACGCCATCTGGTGGTTCGGAGTGATCCCACTTGTCATCATTTGCGCGATCACTTGGGCGACCGTGTTGCTGACGTATTTATTGCCGCCAGCAGAAATCTACGGGAATATCTGGCACGGCACTTTAACCCGTAATCAAAGCATATTTCTGATCGCTGGCAGCATCGCTTTCTTTGTCGAATTTATGTTTGCGCGCCACCTGTTTTGCCGCTATGCCTGTGCCCTCGGTCTATTCCAAAGCTTGGCTTGGATGTCGAATGACAAGGCGATGGTGATCGGATTTCAGCGAGAACGCGCGAAAGACTGTTCGACCTGCTACTCCGCTTGCGATCACGTTTGCCCTATGCGTCTCAATCCGCGCAATGTGAAACGCATGATGTTTGCGTGTGTGCAATGCGGGCAATGCACCGATGCCTGCACCCAAACGCAAACTGAGAATCCGCAAGGCAATTTACTCGAATGGGTGAATCAAGCTTATGCAGAATCGGAAGCGGCTTTAAACGGCAGCACGGCACGTGTTATTCAAATTAAGCTGGAGAAGAGCAATGTGTTTTCTGTGAAAAAACCTTAGAGAAATTTTCACTACAAAACCCCTCAACGCCGAGATGCTGAGACGCTGAGGAACGCAGAGAAAACACTGAACAATTTGCCTCCTCTCTTTTTTGATTTTCTCTGCGCCTCTGCGCCTCTGCGTCTCGGCGTTGAGAGGTTTCATTCTTAAGCAATCCGAGACAATGAAAGCGTACTAATGGAAGAATACATAGGCGGCCTATGGGATAGATTGATCACCCGTGTCGCATATCAAGGTTACCCAGAAGCCCGGGTGGAATTAGCGCAGATGAAAAACATCGCGGCGATCTTTTTCCGTGCACTTGGCGGTGATCCCGGCATCAAGTTGCAATCAGGTTCTGCCAGTACGCATGGTGCCAGTCGTCGTTGGTTAGAACGGATTGCGGGTATCGGCGAGAAAACCGAATTGACATGGGCAGATGAAACCACTTTGCACCTGCCTGCCTACATCGATTATTTCCCTGAAAGCGAACTCAATCGTGAATTGTATTTATGGTTGCTGGCCTTAGTCGCGCATGACGCCAATCCCGACGCACCCTACTTACAACGCAATCAATCCGCAACCCTGGCACTATTAAACGCTTTTCCCTCTTTGCAGGAGCGCTATGCCCGTTTGGTGCAAGCGACACTCGCACGTCGCCCTGATCCGACAACATTGAAAAAGCAAGAAGCGGAAAACGAATTACGCATTCGCCAAGCCTTGTTAGAGCCAGGAAGTGTGTCCACCGAGTTAAAAAAAGTCGGGCGCAAAGAATTCAGCGTCGTTCCCGTCGCACTATGGTTACATCCGCCCGCCAACGCCACGAATAAAAGCAGCAAACCCGCCAGCAAACTCACGCCGGAACAAGCGCAAGGCAGCGCCGCACAAAGCGATACCGAGCAACGCAAGCGCATGGCAGAGCGCACCGACATGCCCGACAATCCTAGCCCGTTCATGCTGCTGTTCCGCGCGGAGAGTCTGTTTTCCTGGGCAGAATATGTGAAAGTGAATCGCCCCTTGGATGAAGACGACAATCCCGATGCGCAAAGAGCAGCGAATGATTTCGACGTTTTAAACGTAGCAAATGATGGCAAAAGCACTGCCAGCCGTGTGCGCTTCGATCTCGATCTACCAGCCGAAGCCGATGATGATCTGTTACTCGCCGATGGCATCTTGTACCCGGAATGGCATTACAAAAAACAGCAACTCTTAGAAAACCATGCGTGCATACAAATGCTGTTAGCACGCGATGCCGTAGCACAAGCCCTACCCGCCCATCTACGTGTTACCGCCAAGCGATTACGTCAGCAATTTCAAAGTTTGACACCAGAGCGCGAACGTCTGCGTGGACAATTAAGTGGCGATGATATTGATATCGATGCTTGCGTGCGCTTTAGTGCAGAACGGGCTGGTGCAAACAATCATGGACTCGCAGTCGCCAGTCCTGGCTTATATCTGGATAACCGTCAGCAAAGCCGTGACATGGCTTGTCTTTTACTCGCAGATTTATCCATGTCCACTGACACCTGGGTGAATAATCAGGCGCGCGTGATTGACGTGATACGTGATAGTTTGTATTTACTGTGTGAAGCTTTGGCCGCCACCCGTGACCGTTTCGCCTTATATGGTTTTTCTTCGGTACGACGTAACAATGTACGCTTTCATATCCTCAAAGGCTTTGACGAGCAATATAGCAATCAAATACGGGGGCGCTTGGCGCAAATTAAACCTGGTTTCTACACGCGCATGGGTGCCGCGATTCGGCACGCTTCAGCGATTTTGCAACAACAAAAAAATGCCCGCCGTTTGCTCTTAATCCTCACCGATGGCAAACCCAACGACCTCGATCAGTACGAAGGCCGTTATGGCTTCGAAGATACGCGCCTTGCTATCCACGCAGCTCGACAATTAGGATTGATTCCCTTTTGCGTCACGATCGATGAAAAGGCCGAAGATTATCTGCCGCATTTATTCGGCGCAAAGGGCTATATCGTCGTCAAAGATGCGGCGGAATTACCGCAATTGTTGCCGCGTTTGTATGCGCAATTGACTAGCGAGCAATAAGCAGTGAACAATGAAATGAAGCATTCTCACTACAATCAAGGATCCGCAGTTTAATCTACTCCCCCAATGCAACAATGCTGTCAGTATGGATGCAGACCATCACTGCATTCATCGCAATTCATCACAATTCACATACACGATCATGTTTCAATTTACCTGTAATAAAAGCGCGAGTCGATTGAGAAAAACATTCTGGCGCAAACATGGCGATGAAATGCGGCGCGCGCTTCACTTTGACTATACGCACCATACCGTTTTTTCTTAAGGCTTGAACGTGTTCCACTGCGCCATCAAAATGCGTCTTGGGATCCATATCGCCCATCAATACCAGTGTAGGTGGAAAACGCTGTGGTTCTTTACCGTAGTACGTATCTTTTTCATATTTTGGCAAGGTCATGTCCAACATCAAACCCGGAATCGCATCAGTAAACAATAATTCTTCCTCTTCTTGATGCAATTGAGCCTCAGTTAAGGTCGGGCGCAAATTGTTTTCCGAGCCATTAATAGTGGAAACCAATGGAATCGATGGCGCTAACTGAGGGAAATCGCCCAACACAGAGTACGCCTTTTCCATTTGCACTAGCACTTTTTTCAATTCGTTCTCCTGCCCATTTGCAAGGTCTTTAATTAAATAAGGAATGCGATCACGCAAAATAGGAAAATCTAATAATCGACCTAAAAACAATTTAAGATTTTTTCCGGGAATTTTTGTCAGTAGTTCGGGATGACCTTGCAATTGACGTAATAGTTGCACCAGTACTTGTTCACTTGGAGTCTCCATCATCGCATGACATTTCTTATCTGCATCACACTCAGCCAAGACTTTTCTGCCTATCATATCCACCACATGCGAGCGATGAGTGAGATCCCATGTCTCTGCGGTCTGCATCGGCACCAAAGAATCGAGTATGACGCCCTTGACTGACGCTACGCCTATTTTTATGTCAAGCTGAAACAGACGTAGTATCAATTGTGTTCCGTATGAGACGCCATATAAATAAATCGGTCTTTGCGTATTTTCCGCATGAACCAGCGCGATCAGTTTATCGAGATCATGCGCCGCATTGGTGATGGAAAATTGCCTGGTTCGTTTTGCTTCTTGATGCATACTCGCAAAACAAGATCCCCACTCCGCGCCCTCCAAGCGAGCGCCGCCCGCGCTCTCTACGGCCTCTTCTGCCGCGCAAATTCTAGTTGAAAAACCAGTGCCACGATGATCGGGGATAAAAATATCTGTATCAGGAAAACTTCGTCTAATCGTCTCCAATTGTGAATACATAGACGCACCCGATTCACCTGGGCCACCAGTGACAAGTATCACAGCAGCTTTTGTTTTTTTTGCAGAGGAAAATTGTCGAACAAAGAGCGTGATATTTTCTTTTGAAGAATCAGAGTCGAGCTGATAGCTCAAAGGAAGCTCCAATTTTTGGCAGCGACTATTCTGTAAAACAAGCGCAGATTTAGCATCAGCACATGCCATAAATTCGGGTGATAATATTTGCGCGTCAGCATAAGTAGGTGCTAGGGATACGGTTAAAAATATAGCGCTTAACGCACGAAAAAAAATCACACTCATCTATTATCTCTTTACAGAAAAAAAGTCACCGAATCAGATTTCGCTGATCAAATATTTTGGCTATCTACTCGGGGGGTGAATAATACTGGTTTTACTTCTTTAAAGTAAAGACAATATACTAAATAGAAAAACAATTGAAGAATGTACCGACAAACCCCATGTCGATCTCATATTCACTACTCAACGATACTTAGTTTGGCACTAGTGTTTCTACATCTGGCAGGTACTATTGAAAATTGAGAGAATTGAGAGATTTGAAAATTCTGCTTGGCAATATCAGCCGACAATGACCAGCAATAAATTATTTTCCCGCTTTGGGCTTGCTGACTAGATCATCGATCATCTCCTTCAATGTAGTCACTGAATAATTAACACTCAGTTCAATGTCCTTATGGGCGCTGGCAGAGTCGGCTGATAGAAGTTCTAAATTAGGACTATAACGCGCTGTGTACATAGGGGCATTCACCACTAAATTAGTGGATGCGGGCAAGTCGGCATAAATCGCCTGATACAACAACACGGCATCGAGCAATGCGAGATCCTTCCCCGGATGCATGGTGCCATCTGTGGAAAACCACGCCATGTCTGGATGTAATTTTCGCAGGTGTCGCAAATTTTCAGACACTTCAATATAAGTCACGCCAGCTGCCATCGCGGCACTTTTTTCCATTTCTACCAAGGTTTGCGAAGGCCCGGCGGAAGGCTGATAGCTACCAAGCAGAAATACCTTTACGCCGGCTTGTTGCGCCAATGCGGCATAGGATTTTAGTGCGGCTTTTGATTGTGTTTCAGCAGTGTCACCAAACGCCCCCATTAACTCCCCGCCTCGCTCCTGTAACACCATGACATCATAATGATTTTTCTTAAGCGCATTTGCTACCAGTCCGTCATTTAAGCGATCCGTAAGCGTCGCACCGCCGCGCACTAGCATATCGCTCTGCACCGTACGACCATTGGCCTTGCTCAAAGCGGAAAAGACCGCAGGCACATTTCCACATAGGTGAGGCTATTCCCGACAAAAAGAACACGTTTAACACTTTGAGCTTGTGCGGTTGGTGCACTAATTGCGAATAGCGTCAGAGAAAAAATGCAGGCAACACGTATAAAAAATGACATGTCTATCTTACTTTCTAAAAGTACTGTTGTGAGTAATGGATGTTGGTATGGGTAAGAAGAATTCGCATGACGTAAGTATCAATGCGGCATGATCAAAGCTTAATTCCATGTCTGTCCAAATGCGCTAATTACAAGTAGTTACCTCAACATAGCCAGAATAAATTCGGAGACTGATTTTGTGGGTTTTTTCTTGACAAAACACATCAAAAAAGAACATCTACGCTGTTGTTTTTTTCCGGGTTATTGCTCGAAAAAACACCATTTTTTTGCGATGAGCTTCTTCAAAGTTTGATCTATCGCAGACTTTCCTCGAATCAAAACCGTTCTTGACCGCGATCAATGATTTACAAAAACCAGCGGCGTAGCCTGACACTAATCGCACAAGGTGCACTGCACACACCATGCACTCTGAGCACACCAAGCACACTGAGTTTTAATTGTAATGCAATCGTAAGTTCATCAAGAAAAGAGGACCTAAAATGAAGTCAACAACTCTACGTAACATTCCTACCCCGATGCTGCGCCCTCTCGTTGCGGCCATCGCTTGCTTGCCGCTCACTTTCGGCTTCGCTTATGCGCAAGAAAAGAAAGATGAAAAAACGCATGCAGCGGCGGAGTTAAAGTATCAGGCAGGCGGTTCGCCATTAGCAAGCGAAGCCATGCACCAAAACATCAATCCCAAAGCACCGGCGATGACACAAGCCGAGTTTGAAGCTGGCAAACAAATCTATTTCCAACGCTGTGCTGGTTGCCACGGCGTATTGCGCAAAGGTGCGACAGGTAAAGCTTTGACACCTGATATTACCTTAGAAAAAGGCACTGACTATCTAAAAGTATTCATCGCTTACGGTTCACCAGCGGGTATGCCAAACTGGGGAACCTCTGGTGATTTGAGTGAAAAAGAAGTCGATTTAATGGCGCGCTATATTCAGCAAGAACCACCAACTCCACCAGAGTTCGGTATGAAAGAAATGTTGGCAACCTGGAAGGACATCATCCCACCTGCTAAGCGCCCAACTAAGAAGATGAATAAGTACAACATCGCCAATATTTTCTCAACGACGTTGCGTGATTCTGGTGAAGTAGCGCTAATTGATGGCGATACCAAGAAGATCATCAACATCGTTAAAACTGGTTATGCCGTACATATTTCCCGCATCTCGGCATCTGGTCGTTATCTGTACGTGATCGGTCGCGATGCGCGCTTGAATCTGATTGACTTGTGGATGGAGAAACCAGATAACGTCGCTGAAATCAAAATCGGCTTAGAAGCACGTTCTGTTGAAACATCTAAGTACAAAGGCTATGAAGATAAGTTTGCAGTCGCTGGTTCTTACTGGCCACCGCAATATGTCTTGATGGAAGGTGATTCTTTAAAACCATTGAAGATCGTCTCCACACGTGGCATGACCGTCGACAATGAATACCATCCAGAACCACGCGTCGCCTCGATTGTGGCTTCGCACTATCATCCAGAATTCGTGATCAATGCCAAAGAAACTGGCAAAATCATGATGGTCAATTATGCTGACTTAAATAATCTAAAAGTCACAACTTTGGACGCCGCGAAGTTCTTGCATGACGGTGGTTTTGATTCAACCGGCCGTTACTTCTTAGTCGCCGCGAATGCCTCGAATAAGATCGCAGTCGTTGATACCAAAGAAGACAAGATGGCAGCGATTGTCGATGTGGGCAAGACACCGCATCCAGGCCGTGGTGCAAACTTCGTCCATCCTAAGTTTGGTCCAGTCTGGGCAACCAGTCATCTCGGTGATGAAAGCATCTCCATGATAGGTACTGACCCTGTCAAACATAAAGCACAGGCATGGAAAGTAGTCGATACGATCAAAGGTCAAGGCGGTGGTTCTTTATTCATCAAGACCCATCCAAAATCTAAAAACTTGTGGATTGATACGCCTTTAAATCCAGATGCAAAAATCAGCCAATCAGTTGCGGTATATGACATTAACAATTTCGGCAAAGGCTTTGAGGTATTGCCTATCGGTGAATGGTCAGGCTTAGGCGATGGTGCAAAACGTATCGTGCAACCTGAGTACAATCAAGCTGGTGATGAAGTCTGGTTCTCGGTCTGGAGCGCAAAAGACAAGGAATCGGCAATTGTGATCGTTGACGACAAAACTCGTAAATTGAAAAAAGTGATCCGTGATCCAAAACTGATTACGCCAACGGGTAAGTTCAACGTCAACAATACTCAACACGATGTGTATTAAGGAGAAATCGATGAAACTCACTCTTTCAACTTTGTTAGCGACATGTGCATTGGCCTTAGCAAGCTTGCCTGCGATGGCCGATACAGGCGCTGACCTCACCAAGAAAAACAATTGTATGAGTTGTCATGGCGTCGATAAAAAAATCATCGGCCCTGCCTTCAAAGACGTCGCCAAGAAGTATAAAGGCAATGCCGATGCGGTAGCCATGTTATCGAAAAAAGTCAAAGACGGTGGCATCGGTGTTTGGGGCCCTATCCCAATGTCACCGAATAAAGCAGTCAGCGATGCCGATATCAAGGTGATGGTGGAATACGTATTGGCCTTGAACTAAAGAAGTCGCTGTAGATACTTAATACTTGATACATGATCGTCGATCGTTGATCATTGATCATTGATAGAGATTCAAGTCCACTACAATTTAGGCAGATCTTCTTGGGGCGTACAGATGAATTTATCGGTACGCCTTTTTTTATTGAGCAGAACTAAGGCAAAACAGACGCGACGGTATTGATGTCCGCATGCAAGTGCAATCGTGCACAAGTCTGGCTATGAAAATCCCGTGTCGTTTAAGCAATTTCACTGATAGACTTCGACACTAAATACAGCTTACATTAGCTAAGCGATGTGTACAGACTATGCAAACTATCAATAAGATTGACCATGACACCCACTGAACACCCTCTGCGCAGCAGTTTGATCGACTGCCGCCAAGTCGAACCTGATCAATATGCGCAACTAGGTGGCAAGGGCGCACAATTAGCACGCTTGATTCGTTATGGCTTTCCTGTACCACCAGTTTTTGTGATTCCAGCGCCACTCTGTCGTGCACTGATTCCTGCTGATATTTGGGAACAAGCCTGCAAGGCCAGCGCGCAATTCCAAAATGCTCCAGCACTAGCCGAAGCTGCTTTGCTCGAAGTTCGGGAACAGATTTTACAATTGTCCAAACGCACGGATTTTACGGCAGAAACTGAACACGCCTACCGCGATTTCCGTCTCACTTTGCAAGAATTTCTCGCGCTACAAAACTGGCAAGAACAAACACTCGCAGTACGTTCCTCCGCCATCGGTGAAGACGGACAACAACATTCTTTCGCGGGCATTCATCATACCGAGCTCAATGTACTCGGCTTACCAGCGCTGGAACTTGCTATTTTGGAAGTGATCGCCTCGCTGTGGACGACACAGGCTTGTGCCTATCGCGATAAAATTCAATTTGCTCACCACGATGCGAATATGGCGGTCGTCATCATGCCCATGCTCCAGAGCCAAGCTGCTGGGGTCATATTCACCTGCGATCCGCGCGATGGTCGTGAAGATAGATTATTGATCAGCAGCGTACACGGCCTCGCCGATGACTTAGTCGCGGGCAAAGTCAATGGTGAAGATATCATCGTGCAACATGATTGGTCGTATCAGGAATGGCATATCGCTGGTCGTCGACTTGCACATAGCAACACCATGCAAATGGCCGATGATCGAGTAGGATCGTCAACGACAGCAGCAACTCTAGCATCCGCCCATGCTCCAACGATTTTGTCAGACGCACTAGCGATAACACTGGCGCAATTGGCCAGCAGCACTGCCAAAGCCATGGACTATTCTCAACCCTACTTTGACATCGAATGGGTCTTTGACGGTCAGCAATTTTATTTGGTGCAAGCACGTCCTATCAGCGCACGTGGCTTACACACCTATCCTTACCTGCAGCAGCAGGCGACGATGTGGACGAACGGGAACACTAAAGAAATCTTACCTTTCGCCATCAAGATTAGTGAACGAGATCCCCTGATTTGTGCCGTCAATGAAATGCTGACGCTGGCACAACAAATTGTCGGCATTCAAGTACCTGATGGTATACAACGTGCAGCCCAATTTGACGGTCATGTTTATTTGAATGCCTCCGTGATTCAATGGGAAATTTTCCAGCATTTCAACCTACATCCGGATGAAGTCAACTTCATTTTTGGTGGGCATCAAGCCAACATCCCTATTCCCACACGTCGCTGGACGGACTACCTCAAGATCGCTGCTAATTTTGCGAAAGCCCTGAGCCGTTTTCCTGCTTATCGTCGGCGTGGTTTACAGGAAGCGAAAGCAATCCATGCCGATAGTCTGGTCTGGCGCACTCAAGATTTAAGTGCGATTTCCGCTACCGCCCTACTGCACGAAATCCGCGACCGCTCTCGTAATACCTATCTACAAAGGCGTGGTCTGTGCCTGATGCAAGGTGCGAGTGGAACGCTAATGCAATTGCAAAAGAGATTGGATAAATTGTGCCCGCAAGATGCCAAGGCCATCGTGGCAGCCTTGATGAGTGAAGGCGATATGAGTGTGAGTGCGCAGCAAGCTTTTGACTTACTGGAACTGGCAAAAATCGCCGCGCAAGATGTGGTTGCTGGTGATTTTTTGCGTGGGCAATTGGGTGAGAAATTAAGCGTAGAAATTGCGCTAGGCAAATGCACATCCGCCTTTCGCTCGGCCTATACCAAGTTCTTAGAATGCTACGGACATCGTGGTAATTACGAATCTTATATCTCGCGTCCCAGTTGGCGCGAACAAACCGAAACCTTGCATCTTTCCATTTTAAATCTCGCAGATGTGGATGTCGCGGCATTACAGCAAAGGCAGCAAGAGCAAATCGCTTGGGCGTGGAAACGCATCAAAACACAATGCCATTTTGCGCAGGTCGGTATGATTAAGTTTATGCAAAAACAAGCCAAGATGGAGTGTAATCAACGTGAGTTTGCTCGCAGTCATTTTGCGATGGTATTAGAGCGTTCGCGCTCTCTCATGTTAGAAGCTGGGCGACGCTTGCAACAAGCAAACATCGTTCTTGATGCGAACGATATTTTTCATCTTGATTACGCAGAAATAGATGACGCCATGTCGAACAACAATGCGTCTCAAGAGTTGGCTATGGCATTACAACATCGCATCGCCGATCGCAAACTGCAAATCGCACAATGGGACGCGATGAGCATGCGCGATGTGGTGCTGCAAACGGCGCAGGGCATAGTCACGACGCCGCTAGTGGACAATTATCAAGCTGCCGCGCCACATGTCACCCCAACAGGAGCCACACAAGAATGGCAAGGGATCGCAGTCAGTATGGCGAGTTACCGCGGCAAAGTGTGTCTGATCGAATCTCCTGCACACATCGCCAAATTGAAGCAAGGCGATGTCGCGGTTGCACTAAGCACCGATCCAAGTTGGATACCAATTTTTCTAAAAGCTGGCGGCATGATCGTCGAAACTGGTGGCTATTTATCGCACAGCGCAATCGTTGCGCGCGAGTTGGGCATACCCACTATCGTCAATCTACCGGGCATTACTACGCAACTGCGGGATGGAGATGAAGTTTTTATTGATGGTCCAGCTGGCCGTTTATTGCGCTTATGTAGCTCCTAAACGGAACGAACCACAGCGGAACGAACTACGACAGATAGCTCAGGAACAAACGTGCATAGCCTAACTTCTTTTCTCTTTTTGTTTATAAGCTGCGTCTGTCTATTCAATGCACCAACAAAAGCGCGGGCACGAGATAGCCATACGACTCAATTGCGATTTGAAACCGAGCGATATCAATTACGCGAAGATCCGACAAGGCATCAACTTAGTATTATCGACCGTTCCACTCAAAAAACTCTACGCACGCTCACTTTGCAAGATAAGCAGAGAAAGCCATCTAGACTAAGCGCTGTCTTGCACCATGCAAGACGCCAAAGTTTTATTCTGGCTCTACCTGATATCGCTGAGCTATGGGAACTCAGTTATGACCCGAAAGCGGAGCCGGTGTATCAAGGATGGGTACATGATTATCAAATGGGCGAAGGTATCGCCGATACGCAACTATTTGCACCACGCAAAACTCTGCTGACGACCTCGCTAGATTGTTTCATCCTCGATCCACAACGCCCTTACCTTGCTGGAGCCGATACACATGGAAAATTTCAAATCATCAATCTCGATATACGTCGCAAGATTATTGAACACCAGTTTGATCATCCGGTGTTCCCCTGTGAAAGTGTCATTGAGGATATGGGATCCGCTTCTATACTACATTTGAAAATGCAGCACTCGGCAACAACGGGAGCCGAACAACCCATCTTAATGATCAACATGAAAACAGGTCAGCAAGTCAAACGCTAGCTAGCATTTCTGTAAAATTTTGTGAGTGAGGACCCGCATTTTCAGTAGGGTGCGCCGCGCGCACCTCCGGCAATTTTACGACGCTAGCAATCCCGCAAGTACGGTGCACATGGCGCTCCCTACGCTAAACCACCTTCACTCCAAAAATATAATTTAAAACCCCACTACCAAAGAAGCATGATAATAACGTCCAGGTTGGGTGTAAGCATCGACCACCACCGAAGTCGCGGCTAAGCCTTGTACATCGCTCCAGTTCCAATATTTTTTATTGGTGATATTGTCCACACCCAAATTGATGCGCCAGTTTTTCTGCATTGTCCACTGCACTTGCATATCCATAGTCGTCACACCCGGCACCAGAAATTGACGCACACGTGGTGGCACTGCAGGCTTAGGTAAATACGGACTACTCAAATCAGCTTCCTCTTTGCCTGCCTGATGACGCGCATTCAATTGCCAATCCCAACTGTCATTGGTGTAACGCAGACCGGCATACAACTTACTGGGATTAATCGCACTCAATGGCGTGTGGGCGACTTCATCGGTACCACGCGTTTTGCCATAAGCAAATGGGGAGCTCAATTTACCACCTGCGATTTCTGTCCACTGAATTTGCCCGCGAATTTCAAAGCCATCGATTTTCGCTTTGTCCACATTCACCGTTTGGAAAATCGCTGGATCGCCTGCAATGCCTTTGCCACCTAGAGGCTTTTTATCGTAAATCAAGTCCTTATAACGTCCGCTAAATACGGCGACATCGAGATTGAATTTTTCAAACAAAGCACGCACACCGATTTCTATGTTTTGACTCTTTTCCGGTTTCAAATCGGGATTCGCCAATAACACCGCTGGCACAGTGGCGCTATCAAATACACCATTGATCTGCTGCGCATTAGGGGCACGGAAACCACCAGCCAAATTGGCATAGGCATTCCAATCGCTATTCATTTTGTACAGCACACCTAACTTCGGAACCACTGCAGAGCCGGACAAGGATTTAGCAGGCGTCTTGGCTGGTGGGGCAAAACCATCCTGAGTCTTTACATTTAAATCAAAATGGTCGTAACGCACGCCCGGTGTGATGATCCATGCGCCAGCAAAAATCTCATCTTGGAGAAAGACAGCGCGACTAGAATCACGCGTATCGGGAAAATATTTACGTGGTGTGAAATCCGCATTGCCCGGATCAAGACCATCGAAAAAATTACTGACATCAATCCGTGAATAATCAAAGCCATAGCCCAGGCGTTGGGCAAAATTCGACGACGACTTGAATAATTTATCCACTAACAAACTAAACTGCCAAGCCTGCTCCGCATACGACACTTTGCGCACACGATCTGCCAAAGTATTACGGTGAGTGACGCCATCGTCTTGTGCACTACTATCTTGATAACTGAGATTACTTTGGACGTGATCGATCCAATCATTGTTGAGTGTATAGCGGTCGATCAAAGTCAAACGATCACGTGTAGCATCTTTGTGAACAGTTTCGCCCTTCACGGCAGAAGCTGTCGTCATCGGCAATTTGGCACGACTCGATAACAATTCAAAATCGGAAGTTTTATCGACGTGCTCAACACTTAAGCTGTGTTTTTGGCTGGCATTTGGCTGATAAACCAACTTGGCTAAGACGGACTGGGTTTTATCATCCTGTGGATTCGGCGTAGTTCTGTCGATATTCGGCACATCATTCGTGCCCATATTTTCTAAACCTTTGGCCTTGCTGGCACTGGCGCTCAACAACCAAGTCCATTGCGGATTTATGCAACCGGCCAAACTCGCACCTAGGCTGCGACTATGATCGTCACCACTCCAATTGGCAAATAATTTACCGCCAAAATCTTTAGAGGCGGCATTCTTCTCTTGCAAAAAATCTTGTGGCTCTAGAGTCATGAAATTGACCAAGCCCGCCAAGCCATCCGAACCATACAAGACAGATGCTGGGCCGCGCACAATCTCAACCTGACGGATCAAATTCATCGCTATCGAATCACGTCCAAAGGCATTGCTGCCATTGATATAGCTGCGTGGTAATCGCATACCATCGACCAACATCAATACACGATTACCATCCTGCCCACGTATCGTAAATCCGGCATTCCCATCACGCCCAGTCGAGTTACCAACACCCGTAACAGTAAAGCGCGCTGGTGCACGTTTGACTTCCACGTTAGCGAGATTTTTTGCCAGATCTCGTATGTCGCTGATACCTAAACGTTCGATTTCTTTTTGATCAATGACATCAATCGCCATCGGTAGATTTTCAACAAACTGCTCGTAGCGAGTCCCGCTGATGACCACTATTTGGGCGGGTTTAGTGCTGGGAACTGCATTGCCATCGAGATTAACCGACTGTGCTTGCGCGATGCCTGCCAAACTTGCGCACAAACAAGCGGCACTGACTGCCTGCACTCCCAACTTCCGTTGTAGTTTTTTTTGAAATACATCAGGAGAATGCGGGGCGACGGAGGAATGAAAAGTCATCATAATAATCCCATAGAAAAAGATTTTACTCAGTCTAGAGAAATGAAAAACAAGATCAATCCACTAGTTGCCCTTGCCTATAGGCTAAACGAACTAGTTAAAACATCTAGAATTTGCTAACACAAGGCTAGCGTTGGATTTCGCGCCACTGAGCAATCTGCAGACGATTGAAACAAGGAGCAAAAACTGTCAGGAAATTTGATATAGATCAAATCAAGTATGCGGAAAAACGATCTCTAAATTGCCAATGAAAACGACTATTCAAATGAAATTTTCTTAAAGCTTTGCCGTTCAGGTCAACATCAGATCGACTCTACGCTATCAATTCCGTGAATTCACTAGCTCAACAAACATATAGTCACTAATAAAGCGCTGTCCTGATTGGCATGTAGTTGATGCTCCACACCGCCAGCGAGATATTGCAAATCACCTGTACGCAAAACTTGCTCTTGCTGATCTGTTTTACTAAGAACTTCGCCGATCAGACATTGAATGGTCATTGCCCCCCTCACATGATGAGGTGGAATTGACTTACCTACCGGCAGAATCATCCGTATCACCTCTAGGTGAGGGTCTTTAAATAGGGCTATCGATTGTAGATTATCGATAGCGACCGAGGATGGAAGTAAGGGACAGACTTGTCCCGAACTAAGGTGTGATATAGCCATCTTGTTTCTCCCTAACGAATGTGAATACAACACTTCAGCATAGCAATATTGCGGCCTCTACATACAATACTATTGCATTAAGTTTCGATGTGACTATTCTCTGTGCAACCACAATCTATTATTTCTGCACATTAAACTCGGAAATAAGGCGACCAATTTCTTTTCTGAACACCTCATTCGCACGCGCATTATTCTCGCTAGCAATACGAGAGCTCTTCTTATTCGCTGTCAAATATGCACTATTGTTTGTATTGACGAATTGTTTTCCAAGATCTGACTGATAAAACTTCAATAATTTTTCAAGATCTTTGACGGAATGTGCCTGCGCAAAGTCACTGGTCAGCACTGCCGTAAACTGCTGGTCATCCAAATTCAAGCAAGCTTGGCGATGATATTCATTTACTGCGGATACGACACGAGGCCACAAATGCGAAGCCGGCGTGATACCGCCAAAATAGCTCGAATTATCTTTGAATATTTTTTCAGCCGAGTTGAGTGCTTGTTCTTCCCGACACAAGCGCAGCAACGCATTTAATTGTGACTCGACACCGAAAGAATCAATCAATCGCTGCGCCAACATTTGGCGCTTTTGCTTATCTCTCGCGTCAGCAAACGGCAATTCGCGCGCAGGACTATCACCTTGCTCAGCAATGGATCCTGAATCGGTTTTGGATTTTTTTATCTTGCTTAATGTCGTCTGAATCTCTTCTCCCACAAAAATTTGAGGATTTGAAGGGTCATAAGCTTCTTTTTTCTCACGCGCATCAATCGCTGGTTTTGCCATTGCAAACGCATCAACAAATGAAATATCTTCACTCAAAGCATCGACGAAGAAGGCCTTACCGAAATACGTATAATCTGCATCGTTACTGCAACCAAATGATGTTTTATCGGCAGCTGCAGAAGTAATAATCAAGCTGTTTGGATTCTTTAGTGGCTCAATATACCCACCAGAGTAGCAAGCCGAAATCACTATCACGCGATGTTTGATTTCCGCTTGGTCGAGCATCGTCTTCAAAACCTGAGGATTCAATTGCTTAAATTGCATACCTCCAAATTCAAGGCTAAATTCATGTGACTTCGAACCGTGTGAGCTTAAATACAGAAACAAAACATCACGATCAGGGCGCATGAGTTTCCCTATTTGCTCCAATGCGGCTTGCAACGCGGTGACGCTAGCGATCGAGGTCTCGTTCACGGTCGCACTATTGTTGATCAAGCTGATGCCATGCTTCGCGGTTTTAAATCGTTCCTGCAATAAACGTTCAACAAACTTGACCTCATTCATAAAAACGTTTTGACTTGCATAACCCGCTACGCCTACGAAAAACATTTGTGCATCTGCGTCGGTCGGGGCTTGAATTCTCTCCAGTTGCTGCTGTAGGATTCGCGGCTGCTTATAGATGATCGTCTCTTGGTTGAGAATGTCGTAGTCATTTACAGCGGCACCTTTATCTCCATCTTGTTCCGCTTGATAATCACGTATCCACAGCGACGAATTTCTATACATTCCAGTGAGCGGAATGCACAGCAGCGTTCCGACAAACAAGACAACCATGCATTGATGCAAACGCTTGTCCAAGCTAACAATTCTGGTGGTCGCTACTCCTGCTGCCAAGCCAAACCAAATTGCCATTCCCAAATCAAAGCTTGGTCGCCAATCCGGCAAATATGGGCGCAATAAACTAATACGATAAATCTCGATGGCAATGAGATAAAGGAACTGATGTGCCAGATATAGTCCGCAGTACATCAGTGTTAACAAAGCCAACTGCCGACGCTGCTGTGTTCGGGCTAACACGAGTATGGCACTCAAAATACTGACAGGAATAAAGAAAACCAATCCAGGCATTCCATATAATGCAATCTGTCCTCGACTACCAACTTCGGTGAGATCACCAGTCAATTGAAGCAAAACCGCGAAAATGACAAGATAGAATATATAAGTCCATGGAAGATCCACGTTTTGCGATGGAAATTTCCGATAGATACTGGCTTTGAAAACAGCGGAAATAAATGAAAAGAAACCTAATCTCTGATGAAGCTCTTCATGACTAGATGTGCCCCCTAGGGTCGTCGGTGAATTGGAATCTGCAGGAAAAGTAAGCACGTCTTCAACTTGCTTTGAAGCAGGCGCTTCAGAGTGGATGTCCACCTCGTTTGCATTGTCCATGTATTCGTTCTCAAAATAATATTTATAGAGACATCGTTAGTTTGTATGCACCGCAGCGAATTACATAACAGCATATGTGCAAATTCAGTGCCCCGTCAGACGCGTGAAACAATAGCAAACTGGTATCAGTGCCTGATCTATCTTTTTAACTAAGCTTTAAATTCCCAATTCTTCCAATTGGCTAACACTGCATTTGGATACTCTGCACGGCCGCGGCTACCGTTGTAGCGCCCAAGCGCAAGGAAGAGATTGCCGCCTTCCATATCGATATACATGCGTAGAATTGAACAGCCATAACGCAAATTGGTCTGCATCTGGAAGAGTTTTTTCGGGTCACCATCGCCAACCACACGCGACCAGAATGGCATCACTTGCATGAAGCCACGTGCGCCGACTATCGAAACCGCATACTTCTTGAAACCCGACTCGACTTGCATTAAACCCAGCACCATGCCGGTGTCTAAACCTGCCCGCTTTGCCTCGTACCAAACTGTTTCTAGAAACTCGATACGGGTTTGTTTATCCGGAATGCGACGCTTTAAGCGGTCTGACATTTCACCTAACCAATGCAGATATTTGATACGCTCTTCTATCTTATCGAAGGTCGGTTTTGGAGGACGTGGATCAGCCACTAGCTTGGCGAGCGCCAGCCTGACGGAATCTGCGATTGCTTCTTCTTTCTGATTCCCGGCATTCGCCACGGTTGACACCGTCAACAATAAGGCCAGAAAACAAACGCGAGTTTGCTTTTTCAAGAAACAAACTCGCGTCAAACCATCCATAATCAAACTCATTCTGAAGACTATTTCGCCTGCAATTTCGCAGTCAGGAATTCAAACATCTCGGCAACCGCAACATTGCTCGCCTCGGCATCACGACGCCCCTTGTATTCGAGATTGCCTTCTTTCAAACCACGATCACCGATCACCACGCGATGTGGCACGCCGATTAATTCCCAATCAGCGAACATGGAACCCGGACGCAAATCACGGTCATCGAGCAAGACGTCAACACCTGTGGCCAATAATTCTGCATACAGTTTTTCTGCCTGCTCTTTCACCGCCGGGCTCTTCTCCATGCCCATAGGGCAAATCACCACTTCAAATGGCGCAATCGCGGTTGGCCAGATAATGCCTTTATCGTCGAAATTTTGCTCAATCGCTGCGCCCAAAATACGCGTAATACCAATACCGTAACAGCCCATCTGCAATAGCTGCGGCTTGCCATTTTCATCGAGGAAAGTTGCCTTCATGGATTCAGAGTAGCTAGTGCCGAGTTGGAACACATGACCGACTTCGATACCGCGTTGAATTGCTAATACGCCTTTACCATCCGGTGATGGATCGCCAGCTACAACATTGCGCAAGTCGGCAACCAAAGGCTCAGCCACATCACGACCCCAATTTGCACCAGTGAAGTGGAAATCTTCTTCGTTCGCACCGCACACAAAATCGCCCATCATCGCAACTGTACGATCTGCCACTACTTTAACCGGCAATTTCGTATTTACTGGGCCGAGATAACCTGGCTTAGTGCCAAAGTGTTCGACGATTTCTTCTTCTGTCGCGAAACGGTAGTTTGCTAAGCCTGGTACTTTGCTGGCTTTGATTTCATTTAATTCATGATCACCGCGTAGCAGCAATAACCAGACTTGCTTAGTGACTTTCTCTTTCTCTTCGGTTTCGACGGTCAACACAATCGACTTCACTGTGTTTTGCAAAGGAATATTTAAAAGCTCGGCAACGTCTTCACACTTAGCTTTGCCTGGCGTTGCTGTTTTAGTTAAAGCTTGCGTTGCGGCTTGGCGTTCGCTGAACAGAGACAGCGCCTCCGCAGCTTCCATATTCGCCGCGTAATCTGAAGTCGGGCAATACACCAAGGCGTCTTCACCCGTTTCGGCGATCACGTGGAATTCATGCGAACCTGTACCACCAATCGCACCGTTGTCCGCCGCCACTGCACGGAATTGCAAACCGAAGCGATTAAAAATACGGACGTAAGCGTCATACATATTTTGGTAAGATTTTTTCAAACCATCCAAATCACGATCAAAGGAGTAGGCATCTTTCATCGTAAATTCACGGCCACGCATCAGACCAAAACGTGGGCGACGTTCGTCGCGGAACTTGGTTTGAATGTGGTAAAAATTCAGCGGCAATTGGCGATAAGACTTGATTTCTTGACGCGCAACGTCAGTAATCGCTTCTTCTGAAGTCGGTTGAATGATGAAATCGCGACCATGACGATCTTTCACACGCATCAATTCCGCGCCGTATTTTTGCCAGCGACCAGTTTCTTGCCATAACTCAGCGGGTTGCACTACCGGCATCAACATTTCTATCGCACCAGACCTATCCATCTCCTCACGTACAATTTTTTCAACTTTGCGAATGACGCGCAAACCCATAGGCATGTAGTTATAAATACCAGAGCCGAGACGTTTGATCATCCCGGCGCGCATCATTAATTTGTGACTGACGATTTCGGCGTCGGTTGGAGCTTCTTTTAAAGTGGAAATGAAAAAACGTGTAGCGCGCATGACTTATTTCTTTTCAATAATGGAGGTTTGGGATGACATCAAAATGTTGCCAGCACTGTGCAGCAAAATTCCGGCATAACTCAGTCAATAAGCGCCATGATTTCTGAAACAACAATACTTGAACTTTTTTGTTGAAGTCCTAGGTTATAATCAACTCAATTTTAAAGGATATGCTGGCTCATGCGCTCACTCTTTGCATTTTTGATGATGGTTTCGACTGCTTAATTGCATTTTTTTGCCCTAAACTCGGATTTTGATCGGCATTTTCCGCAAAATCCCAAGTTTTCAGCGTCAAAAACTTCGCCCGTCAAAATAAAGATTGTGCCCTGACCACGTTTGGGAATACTTAACAATTCGTTCAGGAACACATAAATCCTCGCCGATAAAATTTCGTGCGGGCATTTTTTTGATGTGGCTCGCTTTAACATTTTGTAAAAAATTTAAACACCAAGCTGAACGATTGTTAGACATTTCCCAAGAAATAATTGGGGTTATACCATGTTGGATCGTGAAGGCTTCAGGCCTAACGTAGGCATTATTATGCTGAACGCCAATAATGAAGTCTGGTGGGGCAAACGAGTGCGCGAGCATTCCTGGCAATTTCCACAAGGCGGCATTAAATACGGCGAATCGCCGGAACAAGCCATGTTCCGCGAACTTGAAGAAGAGACTGGCCTGCTCCCCGAGCACGTCAAAATCTTAGGTCGCACCCGCGACTGGCTGCGCTATGAAGTGCCGGATCACTTTATCAAACGCGAAATTCGTGGTCATTATCGTGGGCAAAAGCAAATCTGGTTTTTGCTGCGCATGGTGGGACGTGATTGCGATGTGAATTTGCGCGCGAGTACGCATCCTGAATTTGACGCTTGGCGCTGGCACGATTATTGGGTACCGCTCGATACGGTGATTGAATTTAAACGCGGCGTATATCAGATGGCTTTGCAAGAGTTGTCACGATTCATTCACCGCCCAGAAGGTCCGCGTAAGCCTTTTCATCAAAAACGCAGGGCGCATGATGCAAAACCTGACAGCGGGCAAACAGTTAACAAGGCCGAGACGGATCTGGTGGTCACTTTAAATACCAAGCTTGAAAACACTGTGACAGTGACCGCGACTGTTGAAGTCAGTGTTAGTGTAGAAACAGAAAATGCAGCGTTGAATACATCAACTGAAGTACAAAAAAAGGAAAGCTGATCATGCCTGTGCACACTCGAACCATTCGTACTCAGAGCAAATTGCAACAAGTTCTGCGTCACTGCATTTTGTACGCCTGCTTGGCATTGCCAACAATGTCAGCTATCGCACAGAACGCGGATGAAAAAGTGGTGAAGGTCTGGGTCGATAGCCCTATCGTGTTACCGGCAGCGCCAGCGACAGAAAATTTATTACGCTTTTACAGCAACGAGAATCAAATTTTCTTCATCGACAGCAAGTCCATCAGCATTGCAGCAGATGGCAGCTTACGTTACACCTTAGTTTCGACCAGCCAGTCTGGTGCCAAAAATGTCAGCTATGAAGGCATGCGTTGCGACACTAATGAAAAGCGCTTATTTGCTTTTGGTCGTGCCGACGGTACCTGGTCAAATTCACGCCGTAATACTTGGGATGAATTTACGAACAAAGGGGTCAATCAACAACACGGTACCTTAGCTTGGGACTTTGTATGCGAAGGTGGCAGTATCGCTGGTAATATTGAGAAGATTATTCAGCGCATTCGCCAACATCAATCCCTGCGTCAATATCACTAAATTGCTCGATCAAAAAAGCCCATCAGAATTATTCTGACGGGCTTTTTTTTGCACTCACTAAGTGTAAATAAGTGTAGTGTGTATTAAAACTTATACTCACCCCATAACTTCAAAGAAGTACCACGCAATGGTAATGGACCACCAGCACGGTTTTCTACCTGTGTTTGACGATTCATTAAGTTAAACAAATTGAAGCCCACGCGTAAGTCTTTAAAGCCGGAATAAGAGCCGTACACATCCACAGTGAAATCAGTACCTAGCTTACAGCCTTCTGCACTAACTTTACGTGCCGCACATGCTTCTATCGTGTTAGACGTGTCTGCTGCGCCCCACGCCAACTTGCGCTCACTTTGGAAGTAGCCACGTGCGCCGGCGCTCCATACATTCTTGGACCAGTTCGCACTCACGTTACTGGCGACGCGTGGATAGTAGCGATAGCCAACGTAGTTCTCGCTAAATTTTTGCGTATCAGGATCAAACCAACGCGTATCGATTTGAATTGTGGATTCCAGATTAGTGCTCAGACGGCCATACTCACCCAAATTCCAATTGCTGCGTATGCTCAGATCAGCGCCCGCGACTTTGGTCTTGGTCACATTCGAATATTGGTCACGCACGCCTTGCACGGGTCCGACTTTAAATCCCAAAGGAACACCAGCAAGTTGACTGGCACGTTGACCGAATTCGATATCTTGTGGCGACAAAGCACCACGGACAACTAAGCCTGTCGTCGTATCTTCATGCGCCAAAATGTAATCGGAACCACGCACCGCAATTTCGTTAAAACGTGACACATTCCAGTAGTCCAATGTGATTGCCGTATCTTTGGTCGCTTGCGCTACAAATCCCAAACTAAAGATGCGTGAACGTTCTGGTTCGAGCTTTGCGTTTGGCGTTACCGTAGATGGGAATCCAGTTTGGCAACCAGAGTAAAACGCTGTCAATGCATTGGAGCGATCAGTGGCATCACCCAGCATTAAAGCATCATAAATCTTATTCGCCATATCACAGCGCTTAGGATCGTCGCCACCTGTGAACCAAGATGCACCGCCATTACCTGTTTCAGGCAAACTAGGGGCTCGATAGCCGCGCGACAAAGTACCACGTAATTTGAACTGATCTGAGACCAAATAACTAGCATTGGCTTTCGGAATAATTTCTAAATCTGTGGGGCCAGATTTATCTGCACGCAAAGCGAAATCCAATTCTAATTTCTTAGTCAATGGCGCATTGAGCTCTGCAAACGCGGCGCTGACATTGCGTGAACCGTCGATAGACACACCGCTAAATTGGACGATACGTGCTTGCAAAATATTGTCCATACTCTTATGCAAGAACGTCTCATGACGAACGTCGGCACCCAACACCAAGGTCATTGGCCCACCGGTTAAATTCATGATGTCGCGACTCGCTTTGAAATCCAACCAGGATTCAGTCGACTTGCCATCGGAACCCATGACTGGGAACATTTTATCGAGCAGAGCACGGGGATTTTGTTGCCCGAATTTATATGCACCACTGACGATAGCGTTGGTGTATTCATAGCGATCACGGTATAACTGCTGACGTTGATGCGCGCGACCGCCCATAAAACCGACCGCAGTATCCCATTCCCAACCGGCAGTCTTACCGATCAACCCAGCTACTGCGCGATATTGTTGTGAACCACCGATATTTTTGAACATATCGGGATAGTCAGCGAAACGATAATTCAAACCTATGGGAAAGGAATACGGATTATTCGGATGTCCGACTGGCAGCAATGGATCGACGAAGTATTGCAACTCACCTTTTAATGAGTCATACCAAGACAAACTGGAGCCAGTCACATTGCTGCGTGGAATGGAGGTGTTGTAAGTTGATTTGGTATCGGCTAATTGCAACTCAGCCCACGCAGATAAATCTTCAGATATCTTCAAGTTACCCATGGAATAAAAAGCAGCACGTTCTGCGCCCGGCATCGCATCGCTGTCTTTCCAATAGTTGTAACGACACAAACCATCGATCAGATTCGCTGTCGCACATCCTGGCATCGCTTTGCTGATACGTGTACCCGCCAACTTAGGATCAGCATAATTATTCGGATAGCGTCCGGTGTAGTTACCTGGGTAAGCACCGGTCGATAAAGAATCAATCTTGCCAGTATCACGTGCAGGATTGAGCTTTAAATACCATTCTGGCAAACGACGATTGACGAAATCATCGCTATACGAACCACGCTTATACAAATCCAAGCTAGCAAACAGGTTGTATCCATCTTTATCGATATTCCCCATCCCGGCAGAAACATTCGCAAAACTCTGATTATTCAATTGGCGGTTAATCATCGATTGCTGCTTACTACCACTTACTTGCACGCCTGAAAAATCTTTGCGCGTAATGATATTCACGACACCAGCGATCGCCGAAGAACCGTAAATCGCCGAGGCACCATCACGCAAAATCTCTACTCGCTCGACCGCCGATGCTGGAATCGCGTCCACATTCACAAAGGTATTTTGCAAACCATCAGCAAAGCCAAAACTAGGCAAGCGACGACCATTGATCAGCACCAGCGTGGCACTTACACCCAAGTTACGCATAGACACGCCTGATGCACCGCTGGCCCAAGAATTAGCACCACTCAGGTCAGAAATCGCCGTTTTGTCGTTGGATGTCGATAACTCCAAAATATCTTTGACTGTCATCGCACCACTTTGCATAATTTCCGCTTTGCTGATGATTTGCAAAGGAGCCGCTGTTTCAGCATCAATACGTTTGATGTTAGAACCGGTGACAACCACGCGTTGTGATTGTGATTTTTCTTCTGTGCCAGCTTTCACCGCATCCTGCGCCCACACAGCGGACTGCGCACCAAACGAAAGCGCCAACGCCACCACGATGGTCTTTACTTTAACTTGTTGTTTCAAGATAACTCCTTGTTTTTATGTGATTTTCAGCCCCAATAGGGACGACCTCAATACATGAAATGATTCATGCTGCTCTATATTTTTCCATCATAAAAATACGAAAAAGTAATAGCAGTGAACTATCTTCACGCACGCACATTTAAATATATTTACAAAATATTTAAAAGATATTTAGAGATCATTGTCACTAAAAACAACAAAATAAGGGCAACATGCTTCCATCTGCAACTAAGTTACTAGTAATAGATATTCATGAGCATTTAGTTAATTACTTTAGATAGTGTAAATTATTACAACTAGCTAGTTCTTCGGCACCAAGCATAGAATTTGATCAAGCTCCACTTTGCTGATAAATTATCAAGCTTAGATAGAATAGATTTGGCAATGACGAAACATCGATTCGAGCGTCAATTCAATCACTAATTTGAACGCTTTTTTGCGGTCTAATTTGCGCCCGTATTTGAGTTGACATTTACGTTGGCATTTGCAAAGTCATCAACACCAACACTTCACCACTCATCCGGAAACCCGAGACAAAACCATGAAAATCACCATCAACACGACCGTCAAAGCCAAACTCAAAGATTGCTGGGATGCCTGGACAACGCCCGCCGACATCATGCAATGGAATGCCGCCAACGATGACTGGCACACGCCGCGCAGTAGCAATAATCTGCGCGTAGGTGGCATTTTTTCCAGCCGAATGGAAGCCAAAGATGGCAGTATGGGATTTGATTTTGAGGGAACCTACACGCAAGTTATTCCGCATGAATTGATTGAATACGCCTTGGGAGATCAACGCACGGTGACAGTTACGTTCAAAGAAGCCGATGGCGCTGTCCAGATTACGGAAACTTTCGATGCGGAAAATGAACACAGTGCAGAGATGCAGCGTGCAGGTTGGCAGGCGATTTTGGATAATTTTGCCCGGTACGTTGAAAGCAAAGCGAAAGCTTAAATTTATTCAGTTAAACAAAGTCCGTTTTTAATGGCTTGCAACAGCACTTACGATCTCCCTTTAATCTAATAGATAGTGTCATGAAAATACTTGCACTTTGCGGTAGCTTGCGCAAACAATCCAGATCACTAGCGCTACTTCAAGCAACTGCAAACTTGGCAGGGAATCAATTTGATTTTTCTATTTTTGATGGCTTAGGGGACTTACCCTTATTTAATCCGGACATCGAAGCATCGGCATCCGTGCCTCCAACCGTTCACAGGCTTTGGGAAGCCGTCAATTGGTCTGATGCCATCATTATTGCCAGTCCAGAATATGCGCATGGCGTCACAGGCACCATCAAGAATGCGCTCGATTGGCTGGTGGCCTACGTCCCCTTTACCAACAAACCAGTCGCGGCCTTTAATCCATCTCATCGTGCATCGATAGCCGACGAAGCGCTAAGAGAAATCTTAAGCACAATGAATGCGCATCTCATCACGGCTGCATGCTTACGTATTCCGGTGACGAACTGTCAGCTTAGTGCGGAAGATATTGCATCTTCCGATTCACATAAAGAACAAATCCTCACAGCATTAACAGCAATATCAGCAATTTTTGAGCATAAATAAAACTCACGCCTTTCGCTCTTTCTCCCTCTTATTCCTTAATCGCCTCCACCGCAAAATACAAAGTGACTTCATCACTAACAAAAGGCGTGTAACGCCCAACATCAAAATCACTACGTAAAATTTTGGCATTGCCATTTGCACCGCAGGCACTTTTCAAATACAAGGGCATGAAGCGACAACGAAATTGCGTCAATTCAAATTTCACTTTCTTTGTGATGTTTTTAATCGTTAAATCACCTTCCAACGCAATGACATTATTTTTCTCATCGAATATCAGAGCACTGGAAACGAAATTAATTGTCGGGTAAATCTGCACATCAAAGAAACTGCTGGAACGCAATGCAGTATCGAATAAACCATTACCAGTGCTGACTGACGCAGCATCAATACTTAATTGCACAGTACCTGTTCGTTTCTCACTATCAATGTCGATAAAGCCGGAATTCTTTTCAAAACGTCCTTGTTGCAAGGACAATCCCCAATGAGAATACTCAAAAATCGAATAAGTATGGGTGGGGTCAATCACGTAGCGGTCAGTTGTGGCTGCAGTTGTGGCTGCAGTTGCGGCTACAGTTGAGGTGACTGAGGCCACTAACATCATCAGACCAACTGCGCGATATGCCAGTCGATTCACCAGACGAATCATTACAGACCAGATGTGTCGTAACATACTCTCTCTCCAGTTTGCGCACCACGCTAAAGCAGAAACTATTCTAAATCGAATTCTTAGCCGCGCGTTGAGAAAGTCCAATTTGAACCGAAATGCCAGAAGAAAAATGGTAAAGTAACATCAACACTAAGAAATAAGTAATTGAACTCGGCGTCATTCCGACTCATTCAGTGTCAATACTTATGTTCCATGATGACTTATGCATGATGAATGATCTTTGATGATGTCCATGAATAGCAAACAAATGCGAGAGACGCGATGACCACTTTACCGATAACTTGTATGGTACTTTTCGTTAGTGATGTACCACGCATGACGGCTTTTTATAGTACCGTCGCCGCGATGAAAATTCTGCATGAAGAGCCATCCTACGCTATCTTGGGCATAGATGGTTTTGAACTAGTGATCCATGCCTTATATGGCGAGCCTTCACCTCAAAATTCCACCGCAGTGACAGTCGTTGTCCGGGAAGACTCCTATACCAAACTCTGTCTGCCTGTCGCAAACATCTCGATTGCACGTGCACAAGCTGATCAACTAGGCGGCGCAATTAAATCCAGCGCACACGAATGGGTCGCGCGAGGAATTCGTGCCTGTGATGGTCATGACCCGGAAGGTAATGTTTTTCAGGTACGTATGCTTGACGCTTGAAATCAAATACTGATTCCACAAAAACTTAATTGACCATCATCTCCACCAACAAATTTCAGGACGCTTCACATGAATTTTAAAGCCATTTTCATTGCGCTATTTTTAGTCACTAACATCAGCTCAGCAGGCCAAGCACCACAATCGACTCGCGCAGAAATTGATGCTTTGTTTAAGCAACTACAAGTTTCTGGTTGCCAGTTCAACCGCAATGGCACTTGGTATTCTGGAACGGAAGCGCAGTCACATCTGACAAAAAAATTAGAGTATTTCGAGAATAAGAACATGATCAAAAGCACAGAAGATTTCATTATGCATGCGGCGTCAACCAGCAGCACCAGCGGCAAAGCGTATCAAGTGAAATGTGGAAATAGCCCAGCAACAGAAAGTAAAGTTTGGCTACTAGACCAATTGAAAGTGTTACGCTCATCAGGCATTTCAAAATAGAGCACAGCGCAGACAAACTCTCTGACCAAAATTCACGCCAACGCTTCGCCGCCCTACTTATGAACAAAAATGATTTAGCAACTGCAATTCGCCGCAAGCTATTTGCATGCGCCTTAATGAGTCTATCCACCCTTCTCAGCGGCTGCTTCTCTATGAGAATCGTCGATAGCGACATTCTGCATCCAGACAAGAGCAGCGGCTATCAACAAAAACAGAAATTTGATGCTCTCGTTTTGAAACAAGTACGACCCGAAGCTAGTTTTTCTGAAAGCAGCATTGTCATCAACGAAACGCTACATGCGAATGGATTTGCCATAGAACAAACACATGCCGATGTTCTAGTGCTCTACCTTGGTGGTGCAGATTCGCATATCGACAATGCCGCAAAATATCTGATGCAAACGATAGGCAGTTGCCCTATCAATTTACAAATGTATGATTATCGCGGCTATGGTCGTACCGTTGGCGAACCGACGATGGATAATCTCAAGCGAGATGCCTTAAAAATTTATGATGATTTGAAGTCCAAATCAAGTAAAAAACTCGTGATCCACGGTTACTCTCTGGGCAGCTTCATCGCCGCACATATCGCGCAACAACGCCAAGTCGATGGCATTATTTTGGAGGCGACTGGATCCAGCTTCATGGCGCTACTCGACGCCAAAGTTCCGGCCTTTGCCAAACCATTTTTTCACTTTGAGGCAGCAGATAGTTTACGTGTTATCAAAGTCGATCGCGATATGGCGCGCTATCACGGCAAAGCACTGGTCATTGCAGGAGAAAAAGATGATCAAACACCGCCGGCATTAGGCAGACTTGTTTTTGACGCGATTCCGGGCAGCGAAAAACATTTTATCGTAGCGCCAAATGTGGGGCATTCTGGATTGCTAAGAAATGAAGATGTGCGAAAAACTTACTGTGAATTTATCACTCAAATACAAGCTTCAAGGTCACAATAGACGTCACTGCTCGCGAAATAGAAAACCAACATATTCACATGAAACGCGCGCTCTTTATCTGCACCCAAAACCGACTCCGCAGTCCAACAGCGGAGCAAATTTTTGCATCATGGCCGGATGTCGAAACCGACTCAGCTGGCTTAGGCAACGACGCCACCACACCACTCTCCTCAGAACAAATCGCATGGGCAACGATCATCTTCGTCATGGAGAAAGCACATCGCAATAAGTTATCGAAAAAATTCCGGCCTTATCTCAATAATAAGCGGATTATTTGTTTGGATATTCCGGATGAATATGAGTATATGGATCCGGTGTTGATTGCTGTTTTGAAGGCTAAGGTTGGGAAATTTTTGATGTGAATTGTTACTGAGTTGTTGCTGGTCGTATTCAATTTTCGGCTTAATCAACGTTCTGTTGGTCGGGTGTGGCCCGACAGCCAAGCACCTTTTTTGCTTCGCCAAAAAAGGTCCTCCAAAAAAGGCGACCGTAGACTCGCCCTGCGGGTGCTTACGCTACGCTCCAGCATAATTTGTGCATCACAAAAAATGGGAAAGTGTTGAAACTCGCTACGCTCAGACAACAACACTTTCTTATCCATTTTCTGTGACGCACAAATTACATCGTCTCAAACGGGGGTAGGTCAAAGGCAACTTCAAAACAATCAATATCGACAGACACTCAATTTTCTATTAGCCGCTGTAGGTCATTGTTTTTGACCTTGTTTTTGACCTTGTTTTTGACTTTGACGCCGTTCCACTTCTGACACTGCCAATTGTGCTAGACAGAAAATGGATAAAGAAAGTGGCGTTGTTTGAGCGAAGCGAGTTTCGACACTTTCCCATTTTTTGTCCTGCACAATTGGGAACCCGAAGGGCAGTGGCAGCGTGGTCGCCTTTCTTTGCTTACTTTCTTTGGCGAAGCAAAGAAAGTGAGTGGCTGTCGGGCCACACCCGACCTGTGAACGACGAAAGTGTTTACAGTGATTTTTGTAGCGACTACCTTGCAAACGATATTATGTATTTCTGAGTGGACAATAAGACCTGCCCAACCTACTAGACTATACAAATAACTCAATTTTACTGAACCCTATAAACACAATTGACACGTTAGATATATATGATTACGCTACATTATTATTCTTGCATACGCATCTTTTCACTCGTTCATGACAATCAAACTATCCGAAGAATTACTAGTAAAACTGAGGCCGCTCGAAAACGCCCTAAAAAAAGCGGTGTCTCGGCAAGAACATGAATCGGCTATAGAAGTAGCAACACAAATACAAGTCTTATTTCAAAATAATCGTAGTCATCACAGGCTTTTGAGGGCAAAGCTTTGGGCCTACGAAGCTTGTGTCGACGCGAATCGACTTACCTATGCTGAGTCAGGACTAATTGGCGTACGCAAACTTGCTGGAGAAAACACTAGACTATATCTTGAAGCTAGTGGACTGCTAGCGATTACACAACTTCGACAAAAGAAAATAAATGAAGCAAAAAAACTCATTAAAAGTGTCATTGAAAATATAAATAACATAAATTCTGATAAAACACGCCACCAATTTCAAAAACGATTTATTGAACGCATAGAAGAAGAGTGTATTTTTGCGGAATTGATCGGTGCAGATGACGCCCCGCTAGATATCAAAGAAATCGAAGCTAAAGCAATCTTTCTCATTCAGCATAATGATGAAAATGAAATTTACAAACTCATAGGAAATAGTGTTCCTACATCTAGCCTAAATTTACTAAGCGACGTTAGAAATTATTCAATTCTTCAACTTCCAGCACCTGATCGAAAATTGTTACCCTCACCAGAGAAAATACATGAACCCAGAAATATAGGGAAAACAACTTTCGCGCTATTGAAAAGAATCGCATGGAAAACCTTTTGTAAAGCTGATAGTCCGATTTATAAACTATGGTCAAAAAAAATGCCTAAAGTTTTTAATGATGGATACTTTGCTGCAGCAGCAGTTGCAACCCTAAACGATTTTCGTATAGGGTTGCCAATTTTAGCAAGCGGACTAGCCGCACTTGCAATGAAATATACTGCAGAAGAATTTTGTGAAATTGCAAAACCAAAAGGAATTATGATCAATCCAACAGACAAGAAAACCTAAAAAAGCCCGCAAAATCCAAAGATCTTGCGGGCTTTTTCACAAGCGATCAAAACATAGAAAAACGTATTACTCCACCGCTTTAACCATATCCTCAATCACCTTCTTAGCATCCCCAAACACCATCATCGTCTTATCCATGTAAAACAACTCATTATCCAAACCAGCATAACCAGAAGCCATGGAACGCTTATTAACGATAATCGTTTTCGCCTTATAAGCCTCAAGAATCGGCATACCCGCGATAGGTGATTTTGGATCTTTTGCGGCTGGGTTAACGACGTCATTCGCGCCCAAGACCAAGACCACGTCGGCTTGGCCGAATTCGCTATTGATATCTTCCATCTCGAACACTTGGTCATACGGCACTTCAGCTTCTGCCAGCAAGACGTTCATGTGACCAGGCATACGACCAGCCACTGGGTGAATCGCGTACTTGACCGTAATACCTTTGTGCGTAAGTTTTTCCGTCAACTCTTTCAAAGCATGCTGAGCACGTGCTACCGCTAAACCATAGCCAGGAACGATGA
The DNA here is from genome assembly GCF_014284175.1 of Affinundibacterium flavidum. Taxonomy (GTDB): domain Bacteria; phylum Pseudomonadota; class Gammaproteobacteria; order Burkholderiales; family Burkholderiaceae_D; genus Undibacterium; species Undibacterium flavidum. The sequence goes on along the minus strand of NZ_JACOGA010000012.1, from coordinate 121,524 downwards.
TGACCGTTTCTGCATTGCCTAACAAGAACGCGACGTCATCAGGTGAACCCGATTTGACTGTGCGTTGTGCACCGCCGCCAGCTGCCGCTTCTGCTGGAGCGCCACCGAAGCCGCCCAAGATCACGTTGAAGAAAGAACGATTCATCGCCTTACACATGATGTAAGAAAGAATTGCGCCTGAAGAACCGACCAATGATCCCGCAATAATCAACATCGAGTTATTGAGTGAGAAGCCAATACCTGCGGCTGCCCAACCTGAGTAACTATTCAACATCGACACTACCACTGGCATATCCGCACCACCGATAGGGATGATGATTAATACGCCCAATACGAAGGCAATCGCCGTCATCAAGATAAATGGTGTCCACGCTGGAGCAACGCCACCATCAAAACAGAATACCAAGCCGAGACCCACCATCGCGATTGCTAAAACCAGGTTCAGCATGTGTTGACCAGCAAAGCTAACAGGTGCGCCTTGGAATAAACGGAACTTGTATTTACCAGACAATTTACCAAAGGCGATCACCGAACCTGAGAAGGTAATCGCGCCGACGAAGGTACCGATAAATAATTCAATACGGTTGCCGAATGGAATCGCCGCATCACGTGTCGTGATGTTGAAAATCCATGGTTCGGCCACGACGGCGACGGCGATACAGACTGCCGCCAAACCGATCAAGGAGTGCATCGCTGCGACCAGTTCTGGCATCTTGGTCATTTCTACGCGTTTCGCCAAAGTGGCACCGATACCGCCACCAACTACGATACCGAGGATCACTAAGCCATAACCGAGGCTAGCACCACCCGCTTCGTTTTTCAGCTTAACGATCAGAGCAACCGTGGTGAACGCGGCGATTGCCATCCCTATCATGCCAAAGGTATTCCCCTTACGTGCAGTTGATGGATGCGACAAACCTTTAAGTGCTTGAATAAAACAAACCGATGCAATCAGGTAGAGCATCGTAACGAGATTCATACTCATTATTGTGCCTCCTTCTGTTCAGGCTTCGCTTTAGGCTCTTTTTTCTTAAACATCTCCAACATCCTTTGCGTGACTAAGAAGCCACCAAAGACATTGACCGCTGCCAAAGCGACTGCCAGCGTGCCCATCACTTGCGCGAGTGCACCTTCAGTCAGACCTGCCGCCAACATCGCACCGACGATGATGATGGCAGAAATCGCATTCGTCACCGCCATCAAGGGCGTATGCAATGCGGGTGTTACGGTCCAGACCACGTGGTAACCGACATAAATTGCCAGTACGAAAATGATCAGATTAGTGAGTGTATGACTTACTACATCCATGACGTTCTCTCTTTAATTAGGTAAAAAAGGGACTTCAGTAGTTTTTAAAAGTAGCTTCGAAAACATCGAGGTCAAATCAATATTCTTTCAAGCTGGTGATTTTATTCTTGGCATCCACAAACACGACTTTAGGTTTGAAGTTTTCTGCTACCTCATCCTCCATCGGTGCGTAAGTGCAAATAATCATTAAATCGCCCAGTTGTACGCGTCGTGCTGCAGCACCATTCAGAGAGATTTCACCACTGCCGCGCTTACCTTTAATCGCGTAAGTTGCAAAGCGCTCACCGTTATTGATGTTGTAGAGTTCTATCCGTTCATGTTCCTTAATATCAGCAGCATCGAGTAAATCCTGATCGATACCGCATGAACCTTCATAGTTCAAATCACATTGAGTCACAGAAACGCGATGAATCTTGGCGCGTAACATATTTCTTTGCATAATTTCCTCAAAACTTCTATTTAAACGTACTTACTAAGCCTTACTGATAAAAATTAATTTTTGTCGTCTTCCATTTATTTCTTCAACACTTCGCCGCCAGAACACATCATGGTAGCGACCACAATTTCATCTTCTTTATTGATCGCGAGATTGGCATCTTTATCGATGATCAATTTTAAGAAATCGAGAATATTGCGTGAATACAGCGCTGAGGCATCTGCAGCCACCAGTGTCGCCAGATTCGGTTCGCCGATGATGTGGACGCCGTATTTGGTGACAGTTTTGTTTAGCTCGGATAAAGGACAATTGCCGCCTTGCTCGACTGCCATGTCGACAATCACCGAACCTGGTTTCATCGCTTTCACTGTTTCTTCCGAAATCAAGATCGGTGCTTTGCGACCTGGGATCAAAGCGGTCGTAATGATGATGTCGGCTTGTTTGGCGCGTTCATGCACCAAAGCAGCCTGACGTGCCATCCATGCAGCAGGCATAGGACGCGCATAGCCGCCCACACCTTTAGCGATTTCACGCTCTTCATCGGTTTCATAGGGCACATCAATAAACTTCGCGCCCAAGGATTCGACCTGCTCTTTAACCGGAGGACGGACGTCAGACGCTTCAATCACTGCGCCCAGACGCTTCGCAGTGGCAATCGCTTGCAGACCTGCGACACCGACACCCATAATCAAAACGCGTGCAGCTTTCACCGTACCAGCCGCCGTCATCAACATCGGCATGAAGCGTTGGTAAGTATTAGCTGCCAACATCACGGCTTTGTAACCAGCAATGTTCGCTTGTGACGACAAGACGTCCAAGGACTGTGCGCGCGTAATCCGTGGCGCAGCTTCCAAAGAAAACGCTGTGATGCCATGCGCTGCCATTGCGGCGATATTCTCAGCATCAAAAGGATTGAGCATGCCAACGATGACTGCACCAGACTTGATCAAGCCGCGTTCTTCTGCAGAAGGTGCGCGCACCTTCAAGATCAAATCTGCAGCAAAAGCATCCGCCGCAGTCACTATCGTTGCGCCAACCGTTTGGTAAGCTTCGTCCGTAATCGATGAGGCGATACCAGCGCCTGCTTGCACGACGACTTCGTGCTTGGCACTTACGTATTTCTTAATTGTTTCTGGGGTAGCCGCAACGCGCGTCTCGCCCGACCGTGTTTCGGCGGGAATGCCGATTTTCATAAAGATACTCCTTTTTATTTTTGATACCGTTAAGTTCAATTACAAAAGCGATTACTTCGGGTATTTCGTGCAGCGCGAACTGTTTGTCCTTGGATAAAAGACAAACAAGATGATTGGTATTTCAACTTATATCACCACGATGTTCAAAAACACACAAATTGAACTGGAGGCTAGGAACCGTCTCAAATTACCTTTTTGGGATGAAGAGCAAGGCCTTACCCACTGCAATTCGCCCAAACAGGGAATTTGAGGCGGTTCCTATAATACATTTGATATTCGACAACGATATTACACGAAAAACGCACCATACTGGCACAGGATAAGCACACTAAACTACCGCAGTATGAATGTGATCGCACCGACATAAAGCAGCCTCAGCGACGCTTAAACTCAAACATCAATATGCCAAACACTGATGGCATAAGGCTTGGCGAAGGAAATCATGCGCTCAGGCTGATCGCCCAACCATTTCAATTTAATGTAACAAATAACAACAAGTTTGAAGGATTTTCTTATAGACAGAATCTTTATTAGTAAATTCGGATCCCAATTCTGCTGCAATCACAGGTGAATTGTTGGCTAGCAAGGTAAAATGACGCCCTATTTCGCATTTAAGCTCTCATTTTTCACACTCCAACCTATGTCTGACACTTGGAAACCTTCGGTCACTGTCGCTGCCATCGTCCCGCGTCAAAACGGTGATCGCTTAGAATTTTTGATGATAGAAGAGACCACGCCCGATGGCGTACGCCTGAATCAAGCAGCCGGGCATTTGGATCCCAATGAAAGTTTAGAGCAAGCGGTAATTCGCGAAACCATGGAAGAAACGGCGCACGAGTTTGTGCCAGAAGCCTTGATCGGTACCTATATGTCGAAGTTTATTTCACCAAATTCAGGCAAAGAAGTGACCTATTTACGCTTTGCTTTTTGTGGCAAAGTTGTTGCACAACATGACAGGCCTTTGGATCACGGCATTTTGCGGGCATTGTGGATGACGTATGAAGAGATTCTGGCGTGCCAAGAAATGCACCGCAGCCCCTTGATTTTGAAATGTTTGCAGGATTATTTGGCGGGACAAAGAGCGCCTTTGGATTTGATGTATACGCATCCTAGTGTGGTAAGCGTTTAAGTTATTTCAAGTTTGTAGAACACAGATAGTTATCTGGCAAAAACCCCTCAACGCCGAGACGCGGAGGCGCAGAGAAACGCTGAGAAAACGCTGAGTCGACTTGTTTCCTCTCATTTCGATTTTCTCGGCGTCTCGGTGCCTCGGCGTTGAGGGGTTTTGACTTTCAAGAACAGTATAAAAATTAGCAGGAATATTCATGAGTAAAAAACGCGTAGTCATCGGTATGTCCGGTGGTGTAGATTCTTCGGTCTCGGCCTGGCTCTTAAAGGAGCAAGGCTATGAGGTGATAGGCTTGTTCATGAAGAATTGGGAAGATGATGACAATTCTGAATATTGCTCGACGCGTGAAGATTTGATTGATGCTGTGAGCGTTGCTGATGTGGTCGGTGTCGATATCGAAACTGTGAATTTTGCCAGTGAATATAAAGACCGCGTATTTGCTGAATTTTTGCGTGAATATCAAGCTGGTCGTACACCAAATCCTGATGTCTTGTGCAATGCTGAAATCAAGTTCAAAGCCTTCTTAGATCATGCGATGAAACTCGGTGCTGACTATATCGCGACCGGTCACTATGCGCGTGTGCGTGAAATGAATGGCGAATTCCAGTTAATGAAGGCACTTGATGCCAGCAAAGATCAAAGTTATTTCTTACATCGTTTGAATCAGGCGCAGCTTAAAAATACCCTATTCCCACTCGGTGAGATCAATAAAACCGAAGTGCGTAAAATTGCTGAACAGATCAATTTGCCGAATGCGAAAAAGAAAGACTCGACCGGCATTTGCTTTATAGGTGAACGTCCTTTCCGCGAATTTTTAAATCGCTATTTATCCTACGCACCAGGCGAAATCCGCACACCGGATGAAGAAATCATCGGCAAGCATGTGGGGCTGAGTTTTTATACTTTAGGTCAACGCAAAGGCATAGGCATAGGCGGAATCAAATCTCATCAAAATGCCGATGGCAGCAGCGACGCCTGGTACGTAGCACGCAAAGATGTCGCCAATAATCGGGTGTATGCGGTGCAAGGACATGATCATCCGTGGTTGCTCTCGAATTCATTAGAAGCCGCACAAGTCAGTTGGGTTGCGGGACATGCGCCGGATCTGGAAAAATTATCAGCAAAAACGCGCTATCGCCAACCAGATATGGCATGTCGCTTTAGCGGCGACAAGGAGCTATTTCAATTGCATTTTGACGAAGCACAATGGGCAGTAACGCCGGGACAATCTGCGGTTTTGTATGATGGCGATGTTTGTTTGGGTGGTGGGATTATTAATTCGGCTTGGACTTAAGAAAATAGAAAATAAGTAGGAATCCGACGGCCTCTGTTGTTCAATCGACACCGTCAGATTCCTGCCAACCACATCTTTTATAAGGCGCTTATTAAAATCGCTCAGCGATTATTGCGTCAAATCTAATTGGTCACTTAATCCAAGAATTCTAATAGCTGCAGCAGTATCGGTAGGTGTCACAGCTGCCGCAATCTGCATGGTTTTAGTAATACTCGTCTCCCCTGTGCGATAGCTTAAACCCTGCTTCAAGCTAAAGTAATTACCTACAAAAAGCTTATTGTCCAACAAATTCGCAACCCAGCCCCAAGTAGCATCGCCTTTAAAACCGTGTGCAGACGTTAAAATGGAAGAAACTACCTGACCACGACTTTGTCGGCCCGAAGACAATTCTCCAGTCCAATACACCACACCAGAATCACTGGCAGTGACCGTTCGCGCTAAGACATTTTTATATACTTTGATCACGAAATCACTATGGCTCATCGCTGTAGAGTAACCTGTCAAATTGCTATACGAAACAGCAGCATCATAAAAATTTTCTGCGATTTGATTAATAGTCTGACCACGTTTGACTTCGCCGATCCAGTATTCAAGTCCATCTGAATCTGGTAAGCGATTCATAAAGGCGATATACAACTCAATTAAGGACTGTAATTTATCAGCAGGGATCGTTTTCGCCTGTCTTGCCGTGTTCAAATTCACCCGCATATCAGTAAATGTAATGGAATTAGTACCTGCTTTTAGGATTGTTTCTGAATCCGGGACTCCTAAAGTAGTATCTTGTACGTAGAGCTCAGAATTGCTTTGAGAAATTTTAAAAGTTGCACGCGTTTTTTCATATGTTAATGGCGCAGATTGAAATTTTGAGAGATCCGCTGCACGCTCCCTAAGTACGCGAACAACGTTCGCAGTGCCTGTATTACCGATTGCTCTGCCATTAGGATGAAGGATATCCGGTGTTGAAAAATAATTAGTTCGGACACTCAGATCGTTGGGATCTACGCTCCCGTCCGCTTTTAGATCGGGATAAGCCATAATAGTTCGAACATCACCTTCCGCGCTACCCTGCTTAAAACCATGACCAAATTTGTACGGGATTTGCAAATCATCTGCCTTAGCATCATGGCGCGCACCAAAAAGATGGGCGATTTCATGCGAAAAACTATTATTACCAATTGCACATCTCATGTCTACGACGACGTATGCTTGTGTTGCATCTGCTTTAATTTCTTTGGATCGCCCACAGGCGTTAGCATTGGTTGCATTCGTTAATAGCACAGCAACATCAGCGAGATGTGTTTGTCTTGATGTGTGAACTTCATTCATAAACGTATCTGTACTGCTCCAATATCTATCCAGATCGGTCGCAACATTACCAGTTTCGGTATAAGTAACCGGTGCTGCAAACGCTAGTGAAAAACGTACTGGTGCGAGAGAATTAAGTGCTGCGAGATTAACTTGGTCGACCAGCCACTCGATAGCTTGTTGATTTGTCGCGCCCGAAGGGTAGGCTTCTGCTTTTGCGGTGAAGTTCACCAAAATCCGAACGACTGGCACATAATCACTAGGAATTGCCGCCATTACATTTTTACTACCAAATTGTGCTTTTGCCTGCGCCAAGTATTTTTCTTGATCAAATTCTGCGAATTCTATCCGCCTATTCACCGACTTAGACATTACGGGGCTCACTACCTGCGGTAATGGAGGCACAGTGAGCGCGGCTGCCTTATAAGCACGCTCATCATGATCTGGAATCACATTATTCATTTTGAATTCTGCGAGAACATGGGAGCCATCACTTGCTGCATTCACCATATAGCGTTTACCATTGACTGTAACGCTACCAAAGATTCTGCCATCCCGTACAACCAAATGAGTTTCATTAGTTACATAATCGAGCGTTCCCAAACTCGCCTTTGTACTTTTCCCAATCCATACAGTAGATCCACCGTGAGTCGTATAGCGTTTGATACGTTTAGAACTGACCGTTTTGCCGTTAGGAAGCGTAATCGTCATTTCATCCGCATCTAAAGCTTTGGGATTAATACGCAAACCGATTTGCGCATTGATGACAGAAGCATCTCCTTCAAATGGCAAAATCACGCCTTGAGTCAAGCCTGCTTTAACCTGCCCCTGAATATTTCTGCTTCCACTTTTGGCCAAAAACAAGGGTTCGGCAGCATAGCTTAAGCTGTAACATGCGGATAAAAGCGCACTTACTAAGATTTTTTTCACAATCATAGACTTCCTGTGTTGATTAATTTACGAAAATATTTACTGTCTAGAGCTAATTTTTTTGTTAATTAGTAGACAATGTCTTTATAATTGCAAATGTAAAAAAATCAATAAAATAATTTGTTTTTAATCAAGATTAACTCTTCCTATCCTCATGCGACTTTTTTCAGCTCAACATTTTTCTCAATTCCCACTGCATTTTTCACTCTATGCATCACTCGTTACCAGTAGCATTGCACTCATAGCCTGTGGTGGTAACGGTAAATATGAAGAGCCCACTATCCCTCTCACGCCTCCGCAGCGCTTAGAATTCGTTGCTGGTGAATTGGGTGGTCAAGGCAATGCTGATGGCCCAATTGGACGTTTTACTAGCCCTCAGGGTATAGCGGTAGGACCAGATGGTGCTATCTACGTTAGTGAAAGCACGGACGAACCGATTCGAAGTATCAACAGTGACGGGGTGGTGAGTAGTCTGACTAATACCTCGAAAGACAAATTCTGGGTTGAAAAATTTTTTAGAAATGTACCCCCTCCGCGCAACTTGGCTGTCGATAGCGCGAATAATCTGTATTACGCAGTAGAAAATGAATGCCTGATTTACAAACTTGCCACTAACGGTGAAAAGAGTATTTATGCTGGTCAAACGACTTGCGGCTATGCTAATGGACATAAAAATCAAGCGCTTTTCGGCAAAATTAAATCCATCGCGATAGATAGTTCTGGCGTTCTATATCTACCCGACCCTGATAATTCTTTAATTCGTAAAATCGATAGCAATGGCATGGTTAGCACTTTGGCAGGTAAGATCAAGGAGACTGGTACAAGCGATGGTATGAAAGAGCTGGCTACGTTTACAGCCCCTTTAGGAATTACGGTGGATAAGCAAGGCATAGTGTACGTCACCGACGATTTCAATAAAATTCGGAAAATTATGCCTGATGGTCTTGTGATGACCTTAAAACCGCAATGGGAAAACACGCAGGCACCTGTCAAATTGACTGATCTCCGTGGCGCCATTGTTACCGATCAAGCACAAAACATCTATGTAATGAGTGGCATACAAATACTCAAGATTTCCCCCAATGGAAATTCACGGATTCTAGCTGGAGATGCATGGGCATCGTTCGTGCGTGATGGCAAAGGAGAAGAAGCTGGGTTTGGAGCAAGGGCTCGAGACACGATCACCGAAGACGGGGAAGGAGTCGCGCTATGGACTCCAGGACGATTAAGTATCGACCAAAAAGGCTTTCTTTACTTTGCCGACACCGTAGCTCATTGCATACGCAAAATCAGCCCCGAGGGCGCTGTAACGACCATTGCTGGTATCAAGCCACCTGAAAATTGGAGCCATCTTGATGGTCAAGGAAGTGCTGCACGTTTTTTTACAAAGACTTTTAACCCTAATGATTTGTCTATTTCTAAGTTCGAGGAAAGATATACCCTAAAAATGGATAGCAATCAAAATGTGATCGTCACGGGACGCGGCTGGGCATCGCCGAAACAAGTTGCACGGCAAGTGAGTCCCACTGGAATGGTGACTAGCTTACAGCCTTGGGGAATCAGCAACCCTGATGCAATCGCTTCCAATAATAGCAAATATTGGTATTCTGATGAACGTCACAATAACACTGCATACCTGCTATCTAGGAATAAAATTTTCACACTCGACTCCCATGGCGAGCAAATTACATTTGCAGGCGGAGGCAATAGTCAAAGTCTCAAAACACAAGATGGAAAAGGCTCAAACGCCATCTTTTATAATATTACCGACCTCACTTTGGACAATACGGACAATATCTATGTGATTGATCGCGATCTAGTCCCTTCTCCCACACCGTTTGAATTTCCAAACCGACCAGGTTATCTGGCGGAAGGCGGCTTAATCCGCAAAATCACGCCTGCAGGCGTGGTCACCACCATTGCAGGTTCTTTAGACGAACGCGGTCATGTCGATGGTCCGGGCAACAAAGCGCGTTTTCATGCACCGATGAGCATTACCGGAGATAAACATGGCAATATGTTTGTAGCAGACACACTCAATCACGCAATACGCAAAATCAGTCCCGATGGCATTGTGAGCACCTTCGCTGGCACACCTGAAAAAACAGGATACGCAGACGGAATTGGCACCAAAGCTAGCTTTAATACACCCAACATTATCGTGTTTGATCGTCATGGCAATCTCTACGTCGCCGATAGCGGCAACTTTCTGATCCGAAAAATCACTCCGGCTGGCGAGGTCACAACGATTGCTGGAACTCCTGGTTCTCGCGGTGTCATCACAGGCAAGTTACCTGCCAGCCTGTCTTTCATCTCCGGGCTCACCATTGATGATCAAGATACTTTATATATTTTTTCTGAGGGAGCCGTATTAAAAATCGTACAGAAGAAATAACTACTTGCTGTCAAGAACCTCTACACAAAATCATGCACGCTCAGTTAATGCATTCAGTCACTTATGCAGAGGTTCTTCTATGAGGAAGAATTTTTTCTAAACCCTGACGACACTATTCCTCTTCAACCTCATCACCTTCAACCCGCGCTTTTTCAAATGCTTTACCGAAGAACAGCGCATTTTCCAACACGCGGCGACTGCCGACCCAGCCACTACGGAAACCCAAAGCTGCGCTCGCTAAAATCACGCTGCCGTTGCCGACGCGTTCTGCCGTAATTGCTGCTGAGCCTGCGATACGTTTTGCGTTTTCTGGCGAAACATAACCACTGATCACAGGTGCATTGCTATACGCCGCGACCGTGCCGTAACGATCCCCTTCCAATCGATAAACATCGGCTTGCGCGCGGAACACTGGCAAAGTATCGCGAGGAATGCCTGCCGCTATCGGATGACTGCGGTCGATCTCGGTTTCAAAAATAACGCCCGCCACCAATTCTTTAGCACTATTCGCATCTTGATCCTTATAGGCTAAGCGTGTGTCCTTGGATTTCTTTTCGTCTGATTTCTTTTCATCGACTTTCTTGTCATCCGCTTTTTTGTCGTCAGTTTTTTTATCGTCTGCTTTATCTGCGTCTGATTTTTTTGTCGCATCGGCTTTCACCAATTTGGTATGCAAATAACTCTGGCTACTCGCCCAATTCAAGGCACCTTCGACACCAATAATCACGCCACCTTGTTTGACAAAACGCTCGATATTTTTATTGGCTTCGTCGCTTAAACGATAACTTCCATCGGCCATCACAATATGGGTGTAGCGCTCCAATTGCGTTGCTGCCAAGCGATCCGTACCTAACATCGTCGTGGGCAAATGCAAGTGCGTATCCAACCAATGCCAGAGTTCACCAACCGATGTCGAATCCAATCCGGCACCCGTCAATAAAGCAACACGCGGGCGTTCCACCGATTTCAAACTCGCACTACCCAAATCCGTGCCAGTGCTACCTGCGCCAGAGGTTAATACCATTACTTCCACGCTATATTTGGCCGTCGCTTTGCGCACTATCTCGGCCACATTCGCAGCCGGGGTGTTTTGCATCGCAACAGGGATCACGATACTACCTATGCCCAAATCTTTCACGCCTTCGGTGGTTTGTATGCGCATTGGTTTAGTGATGGTGCGCAAACGCAAACCGGTCTGACTCAGTTCCGCCAACAGCAATGCCGCATCGTCGTTCTCCCAAGCAAACGCGTAAGCGATATTCGATTCGGCTTTTAAGCTGGCTTTAGGCAAATCCTGCACCGGATCACCAATCACATCGCCTGCACTTTTTGCGCTGGCAAGATCGTAGGCTTTGGTTACACTCCAAGCCGAGACATCGTAAAAAGTATTGTCTTTAAATTGCGTGCGCAATTCGGTAATGCCTTCAAGCAAGCGGTTTTGTCTTTGATTGAGCGGTACGGCGATTGCATTGCGGGCATCGTAGCGTTGACCATTAATCGTAACGCTGCCCTTGACTTGATGCACCGCGATTCCATGCTGTTTCAGCAGAGTTGCAAAATCACGCAGACGCGCTGGATTGCCTTCAGCCGCAAATAGCATGGCGCGATTGGTATCAGCCTGAGCCATTTTTTTCGCTTCTTCAAAGAAGTTTTTTTGATGGGCGATTAACTGGTCGCGCATAGCATCAGCGGCTTGCAAAGTACTCAGTGAAGTCGTGATTTGATTCGCGATCGTATGTTCAAACTTCAACAAGCCATTGCGCGAATCCTGTACGTGACCACGTGAACTCGCTTGTTCAAACAAAATTCCTACGCTGCCTTGTACGTCAGGATAAGTCGAACCTTTGCCATAGTAAAAATCATCAAAGCCTTCGCGGCTAAAATAAAACTCGCCGCGCGCGTCTAAAGCTTTCACATGAAATTTAGATATTGCTTCAGTCAGGCTTTGATTACTCTGCGGGGTTAAAGGATGGGTACGGGAAGGCACGCCTGGTTGAAAAAAATACGTCGCATCAGTTCCTTGTTCATGGAAGTCTCCAAATATATGCGGACGCCAACTCTGGAACGTCGCGACATGGGCGCGCGATTCTGGATGTTGCAGCCACAACCAGTCACGATTCAAATCAAACCAATAATGATTGCCACGACCGCTAGGCCAGCCTTCTCGATGTTCTAAAGTATTCGGGTCACTCACTAAAGTCTGACCACGATTACTATTCGCCCAATGGGCAAAGCGTGCCAAACCATCTGGATTGAGCATGGGATCAATCACGACCACGGTGCGCTCTAGCATGTCATTCACCGATGCATCGCTGGAACTCGCCAAATGCCACGCCACTGCCGGTGCGGCATTCGCACCACTAGGTTCATTGCCATGCACGCTGTAACCCAGATAAACAACAAGGGGCGTATCGCTCTCACCACGCCCACGCGCCGCTTCGATCTCGGTCAGGTGCTCATGATTTTTGGGGCTAGTAATAATCACATTCAAAATCGGTCTACGCTCATGCGTATAACCGACCACGCGCACTTTAACGCGCGGTGATTGTGTGGCTAATAGCTGATAATAAGAAACCAGTTGCTCCGGGCGCGCATGCCATTCGCCAAGTTCAAAACCGAGCACAGACGCTGGCGTGCTGATTTTATCGACGCGGGCGTGGGCAGGAATGACGGTCGTTGGGGAAGCAGCAAAAACTGGCGCTGCGCTGAGAGTAAAACAAAAAGCCAGGCTGACTGCCTGTGCGATTTTTTTTAGCGACATAGATTTCCTTAGTTTATTTATTATTGAACTCGCGAACTTATACTGCCTAAATGATTTGCTACTAAAACGTGGTGTTGATTTAGATGATTTTGAGCAAGTTCAGCGCATTAAGTTCAAACTTAGCAAATCAACTTTAACATTAGATAAGCAGATCAGTGGCCTTTTTGTTGCCCTAGGAATTGCTTCAATCCACCATTAGTATGGTAAGCACAAGCATACATCGCATTGTAAAAATTGCGGGCAAAAAAAAGCTCCAGTAATTGCCGGAGCTTCATTAGCATAAATACTTGTTTTAACAGTCAAGTGGCTACTGCGATTTTCACCTCAAGAAATAATAGGAATGTGCGGATCGACACCACCAAAATCGACTTCAGGATGACGTTTTTCTATCATGTTTTCAAACTCTTCAACACGATGGAACGGTACATCGACGATCATTAATACTTGCCCCCGTTCTATACGTTCACGAAATGGTGCGAGACTCGCATTCGGTATGGCGGATGCATTCAGACCAGATATCCACGAACCCAAAATCGCACCCATCAATATGGACACCAAAAACCCCAAGAGCCGCGCTTCTATACTATTTAAAGGAAAGAGTAAAAACAAAGAAGCGGCAATCAAACCTGACACCGCGCCGATCAAAATTCCTACTTCTGCGCCGTGCACTAAATCTGTTTTTTGAAATGCATTTGCTTCGGGCATATCGGGTAACAAAGTACCCTCTTTCGCGCAGAAATGGATGCGTCGATATTCCACTCTGGCTAACAACAATTCATCTAACATGGCTCTGGCGCTGCGCACGTCAGGCAACATGTAATATAACCTGCGTTTCATAGTATCCTCCTATCAAAAACCTGACGACAATATGGCTACTATCATCACCACATCGATGAAACGCCACAGGTTTTTTTGATAAAAGAGACTACATCCACCCGCAAGCGGAACAACGATTATGTAAGCCCCTGCCTACACTTTCGTTATAGTCTGAAATTGAAGAACTTCAACCGATAATTTTCAATAAAATCACAGAATTAGTTGGCGATACGCTTACTAGGTTTACTTCGCATTTACTTCATATTTACTGACTATTTTCTATGACAAGTATTGGCGCGCCCAAGCGATAATTTGTGCCGCGGGCATCACACCACTTTGTCTTGCAATTTCTTTGCCATTTTTCATCAATAACAAAGTTGGAATGCTCCGAATACCAAATTGTTGACTAGCCACAGGAGCGGCATCGCTATCCACTTTCACAAAGCGAATGTCAGGCGCCATCTGTGCCGCTTGTTCAAATTGTGGTGCCATCGCACGACATGGGCCACACCATGCTGCCCAAAAGTCGACTAGCACCGGCAGTTCCGTTTGCGCTAAGAATTTAGGTAAGGCCTGCTCACTCAAAGCCACAGGCTCAGCCTCCATCAACGCTTGTCCGCACTTACCGCAGACCGGCTGATCACGCAGCCTTTCATCCGGAATACGATTGGTAGCACTACATTGTGGACATACTAAATGCATGGTTTATCCCCTACTCAATTTATTCAAATCTGCTTGTTCAATTCTGATCCTAAGATACCAATTTTTGATCACGCCATTTGTGCTTCACACATTAGAAATTAATTACCCGCGCTAAAACCCAACTTACGCATAATTTTTTCCATCAAACACCATTGCGTCAATCCGCTCTGAAAAATATTAACACCGATAAATGCTGTAAATGCCAACCACCATTGGTTGATAAAAACCGGACTAGCCGGAGCACCCAGTGCCACACTAATCAACATTAATACACCGGCGACGATACGCACCATTTGCCATGAAGTCATGTTATTTCTCCTCGACGAAAGTAACAGTATTGATAATAATTAACAATCAAAAAAACAAAAATCAAGCAACGCGATCACGCTTATTCCGCACATGCATATTTCTTGTGGTAAGCCGTGAAGTACAACAAAGGAATCACGACTAAAGTGAGCAAAGTCGACACAAAAATACCGAAGATCAAAGAGATCGCCAAACCATTAAAAATCGGATCATCAAGAATAAAGAAAGCGCCCATCATCGCCGCTAAACCTGTGAGGGCAATCGGCTGCGCACGGGTGATAGCGGAATTCACAACGGCCTCTTTGAACGCAATACCCGCTGCGATTTGCACATGGATGAAATCAACTAGCAAGATAGAATTTCGAACGATGATACCCGCCAAGGCGATCATGCCTATCATGCTAGTGGCGGTGTACTGTGCCCCCAATAATGCATGGCCAGGCATCACGCCAATAATAGTCAAAGGAATCGGCGCCATGATAATCAAAGGCGTCAAATAAGAACCAAACTGGGCGACCACCAAGAGATAAATCAACACTAAACCCACTGCATAAGCCGCGCCCATATCGCGGAAAGTTTCATAGGTAACTTGCCACTCACCATCCCATTTCAAACTAAAGCCGCGATAAGGATCTTGCGGTACGCTGATGAAAAATTCTTCTAACTTACCACCATCAGGCATCGTCAATTTGGCGATCTCGCTGCGCATACTGAACATGCCATACAAAGGGCTATCAATCTTGCCCGCCATATCGGCGACCACAAAATTCACGGGCAAGCCATCTTTGTGATACAGCGGTTGTTCGCGCAACGTATCGGTCACGGTCACAAGCTCACGAATCGGCACGATACCACCTTGTGCATTTTTCACACCCAGCGCCAATAAGGTATCGAGATTGCCTTGGTCACTCACAGGTAAATGCAAATTCGCCGAAACCGGATACTTACTCTCATCATGTAAAAATGCTGCTGCATCACCCGCCAAACCTGCGCGTAAAGTCGCAACAATATTCGTTTGAGAGATACCGAGTTGCGCTGCCTTTTTACGATCAACGATCAAAAGCTTACGCGGTGCATGCAAGATGCTGCTGTCATCCACATCGACGATGCCCGCAGTTTTTTCAAAAACCGCGCGCACTTGCTTAGCGGCCTGACGACGCTCAACATCACTAGCGCCGTAGATTTCGGCAACGATAGGCGCCAATACTGGCGGACCTGGTGGCACTTCTACCACCTTCACATTCGCCTCAGGATCGATCTTTTTCGCCAACGCTTGCAATTGCGAACGTACACGCGTGGCAATTACATGGCTCTTGTCTGAGCGATGATGTTTATCAACTAAATTGACTTGAATATCGCCAACTTCACCACCGGCACGCAAATAATATTGACGTACTAAGCCGTTGAAATTGATCGGTGCAGCTGTTCCCGCATACGCCTGATAGTCGCTGACCTCGGGCACTGTCTGCAAATAATTACCTAACTCACGCAACACTGCCGCGGTCTTTTCTGCGGGCGTACCGGCTGGCATATCGACAATCACCTGAAATTCGGATTTATTATCGAATGGCAGCATCTTCAATTGCACCAATCCCAGCACAGGCAAGGCGATCGACAGAGCGATCAGCGCCGCAACGCCAAGCCCGAGCTTTTTGCGTTTTTTGCTACCGGATTGCGTGTCCAAAAAGGGTTTAAATATCTTTTGAAATGTTGGTGCTAATTTAACCGCCAAGCCATCGCCTGCATGATGTCCTTCTTTCATCCAGATGCGCGCTAACCACGGTGTCACGATGAAAGCAATGGCGAGCGACAGCAACATCCCCATACTGGCATTAATAGGGATAGGGCTCATATAGGGACCCATCAAACCGCTGACAAAGGCCATAGGCAATAAGGCGGCGATGACAGTCAGAGTTGCAAGTATCGTTGGGCTGCCGACTTCATCGACCGCGCCGGGAATAATTTCCGCTAAGGTTTTATGCGGAAACAGGGCTTGATGTCTGTGGATATTTTCTACCACCACAATCGCATCATCAACCAAAATCCCGATAGAAAAAATCAACGCAAACAAGGACACGCGGTTGAGTGTAAAACCCCAAGCCCAAGACGCAAACAAGGTGACAGTCAAAGTCAAAATCACAGCGCTACCAACGATCGCCGCTTCACGCCTACCAAGCGCGATAAATACTAAAGCGACTACCGACATGGTGGCGAATAAGAGTTTTTGTATCAGCTTTTTCGCTTTGTCATCGGCAGTTTGACCGTAGTTGCGGCTGACCGATACTTCGACATCGGCCGGAATCACGGCATTTTTCAATACTTCAATTCGTTGACTAACAGCATTTGCCACATCGACCGCATTTTGCCCTGGCTTCTTGGTTACTGCGATCGTGATCGCTGGGTATTCAGCCGCATCCTTACCCGTGGTGCCGTGCCATACATAACGACTAGCAGGTAATGCACCATCTTCTATCTTCGCGACATCTTGCAAGAAAACAGGTCGCTTATTTTTCACTGCAACGACCAACTCGGCAACACTTTGCGCATCACGCAAAAATGGCCCCGCTTCTATTGCCACGGTTTGATTTCCGGCGATCAGCTCGCCACTAGGCAAACCCAAATTTGCGGCACGCAACGCGCCTTGCAAATCCATCACGGTCAATCCATTCGCCGCCAATTTTGTTGGGTCTAGTTCGATATTAATGGCACGTCCCGGACCACCGATGCTGACTACTTCACGGGTACCTGCAACTCGCTTAAGGTCCGCTTCTATACTATGCGCAACCGTCTCCAATGCAGCCGATCCTGTGTCGGGATTTTTACTCCATAAAGTTAAAGAAACGATAGGCACATCGTCGATGCCTTTTGGTTTCACGAGGGGCTCCAAAGTACCGAGATTGGCAGGCAACCAATCGCGATTACTATGGATGGTGTTATACAAACGAACCAGCGCTTCGGTGCGCGGCACACCGACTTGAAATTGTACCGTCACAATCGCCAGACCTGGTCGCGATACCGACATCACATGCTCGACATTCGCAATTTGGCTGAGCACTTGTTCCGCCGGAATACTGACCATTTGCTCAACATCTTTCACCGATGCGCCGGGAAATGGAATCAAGACATTCGCCATCGTGACATTGATTTGTGGCTCTTCCTCACGCGGTGTGACTATGACTGCAAACAAACCGAGTAAGAAAGCCACAACCGCCAATAAAGGCGTGATTTGTGCCGATTGGAAGAAAGCAGCGATACGGCCAGAAATACCCATAGTCTTATCAGAATTGGACATGTGAGCTCCCTATTTCTGTGCGCTGATTTTGCTTGCTTGCGCAGCCGCCAAAGGATCTATCGCAACTTTTTCACCCGCTGCCACGCCGCTCAAAATTTCCTGCTCATTTGCGATTTTCGGCCCCAGTTTTACTTGTCTCAGCATTGGCTTAGCTTGCGCATTGATCACATACACCGCATACAATTCTGCGCGACGAAATACTGCGGTCGCTGGCACATACACTCGCGTTGCGGTAGGATTTTTACCTGCGACATCGGCATCGGTGCCGACGTTGAACGCCAGATTGACGCGAGCGAATAAGCCGGGATTCACAGCTTGCACATCGTTAGGTAAATCAAAGCGCACTTGTACCGTATGCGTAGCGGCATCCGACAAAGGCAATATCGTCATAGCATGCGGCTTAACGAAGCGTTGGGCGCTGGGCAAGGAGGGAAATTCAATCATCACATTCTGCCCGACCTTTAAGCCCGCGATTCGCGCTTGTGGCACGGTGACGATCACGCGCAAATCTTTGGGGTCATATACCGTCATGATCGGTTTTCCCGGCATCACCATTTCACCAATTGCGGATGGCATGTCAGAAACGATGCCGTCATACGGGGCGTTAATTGTATAGAATCCGGATTGCGTTTGGACTGCGCCAGCTTGTGCAATCTGTGCATTCGCCTGAGCGCTGGCAGATTTGAATTGCGCTAATGCACGGTCTAATTGTGCCTGGCTGATGTAATTTTTTTCGAATAATAATTTCTGCCGGTCATAGTCTTTTTCAGCGACCGCCAGATTCGCTTTGGCGGCATCAACTTGTGCCTTACTCGCATTAAATTCCTGCTGTGCAGTGCGTGCATCCATACGCACCAGCAATTGCCCTGCTTTCACGGTATCGCCCGCCTTTACTGGCAGTTGCACGATAGAGCCAGAAATTTGCGCTGAGATCACCGTATTTCTGACCGCCTCGACCACACCATCCACACTCAAAAAAGCATCTGCGTGGGTGCCGCGTGCCGTTGCAGTTTGCAGCGCAGATGTGGACGCTACTGGCGTTTGTGCATATGTATTGACTTGCGCCAGCAACATTGCACTGAGCGCTACTAACTTGATCAAATCCGATGACCAAGGACTTAAAAGCTTGCGTGACAAATTGACGGACAAGAATAACTGCATGGATGAGTGCAAGGATGAACGCATGATAGGAACTCCAAAGAATTAGTGCCTGTGAACTTCAGGACAAAATACGACACATGGAATAAATTAATTTTCAATAGCACGCATAATATACCTATTTGCGCAAATGCGCAAATAGGAGATAAAATGCGTGCGCAAATAGACAAAAGTTTATGCCAGGGTTTATCATCATGACTTCAATTACGCGGACAGGATCAAAAATGGAAGGCTTATCTGAACTCGCCTTAGACCATGTGGCGCAGTATTTCTCAGCGCTTTCTGAGCCTACCAGGTTAAAAATCCTGAATAATTTACGTACAGGAGAAATGAATGTAGGCGACTTGGCGACGGCATGTGATTGTTCACAAGCAAACATTTCTCGTCACCTGTCGACACTGGCAAAACACGGTATGGTGATACGCGAAGGACGTGGTACTGCGGTGTATTATCGGATTGCAGATGAATCTATCTACGCGCTGTGTGACCTGGTGTGTGGCAATGTCGCACGACAACTCGAAGCTCAGGCGTCCTTGTTAGGATCCTTAGCGCCCAAGAAAAAATAACGGTACGGGACTATTCAAGCTCACATCCAGCTAATCTTTTTTACAATTGCAAACATCCGTGCCGCGATCAAATACGATACGCCACACGCCGGATGATTCGAGTCGCCAGATTGAACTGAAATTGGCGATGAGTTTGCCATTCGGATCACGCACGGGTCCAACACTGATCGCCAGATTGCCGCTGTCCAAGACTTCAACTTCTCCCGATTCCCATGAAAACGGTGCTTGCTCGGAGCTGTAAAACCTGCGCCAAGCTTCTGCCACTTCTTGCTTGCCCCGTAAGACCTTGCTTCCCGAAAAAAATATCGCGTCCTCGGCTAAAAAACTGACGAAACTTGCATGATCACGTTGTGCCATGCTTTTAGCAAAAGCGGTTTCGGCTTCTATCACTTGCTGTTTCAGCAGTTTTAATTGATTCGCGTCGGCGGCGTATGTATTGAAAGTTACGCTGAACAATACATACAGGCTTAACAAGAGAACCCGGTATCTAGGGTCTGTTGACATATATTTTAGGCAAGCGAATGCGCGCAAATGGGCACAGGGCTAGGCGCAAGCTGCGCGGTAGTGCGGGCACTATAAGCAGATTGCAACAACGCCATGTGCCCATTTGAGCCATTCCCGGAGGGTTTCACTCAAAACGCACGATGGACAGCGTTGCATCTCTTGCTGGGGCGCCCAGCCGCAGCGGCGAGATGCGCCTTGCCATCCTGCGTTTTGAGTGAAACGCTTGACTAAAATATATGTCAACAGACCCTAGATTGGCATCCGAACTTGATCTTCAATAAAAAATTTTCCATGATTATTTTTCCTAAGGTCGATCGCAATTGACAATCTGATTTCTGAAGAGCGAACTTGCGTACTATCTATTTGAGTAAAATTGGTGCCGCTCGCCAGCGTAAAAACTCCTCGACTGGCATAGGTTTCGCTAAGTAATAGCCCTGCACATAATCGCATTGCAAATCTTTCAGCAAGTTCCATTCGATCGCGGTTTCTGCTCCTTCGGCGACCACCGACAATCCTAAGCGATGCGCCATTACGATGGTAGATTCTAGTAACACGGCGGCGTCGCTACCGGCGACTACATCGCGTACAAATGAACGGTCTATCTTTAACTCTGCAACAGGCATTTTTTGCAGATAAGCGAGAGATGAATAGCCAGTACCGAAATCGTCTATCGATAAACTAAATCCAACGTCGCGCAAGGCGTGCATGATTTGTAGTGCCGCATTTGGATCGTGCATGGCTGCACTCTCAGTCACTTCAATTCGTATATCGCTTGCTTGTGCACCTAGCTCGGCACATAAATTCTGTAAATCAGCCACAAAACCAGGCTTATTTAAGTCGACCGCTGAGACGTTCACAGAGATTTGCAAGGCTGATCCTTGCGCACGTAAGTCTGCACTCAGACGCATAGCGCTGACAAAGATCCATTGCGTGATCAAGACGATGCGCCCGGTTTGCTCAGCAAATGGGACGAATTCTATAGGCCCGACCAAGCCACGCTGCGGATGCTGCCATCGTACTAAGGCTTCTGCACTATCGACCCGCCCACTCGCAAAATTGAATTTCGGCTGCAGAAACATGCGCAATTCGCCCTGCTCTACCGCGCGATTGAGCTCTGACAATAAGCCCAAGTCAGCGCGTCTGGCGCGTTCAAAATCTGGGTGATAGTGCATCCATTGTTGATGTTGCTGACGCGCGCTTTCCAAGGCGAGCTCTGCACGGCGCAATAGCTGCGCCATATCGAGCTTGCCGTCTTTCTGCGACTGATCCGTGTCATCCGTGCTGGCGATCCCGACTGATAAACTGAGATCGACTAATTGCCCGTGTTCGTCAATTGGTTGCGCGAAATCACGTTCTATACTTTGTTTCAGCTGGGGTATTGAATTAATATCCGGCCATAACAAACAAAATTGATCTGCATGCAGGCGTCCCACTTGGGCGCCAGAGAGCACACCGGACAGCGCACTCAGGCGATTACCGGCAACCACTAATAATTGATCACCGATTTGTGGCCCTAGCGTCGCATTAATCGCCCGAAACCGGTCTATGTTCAAAACTAGCACTGCCAGACTTTGACCTTGCTTGAGCATAGCTTCCCCAAGGCGACGTATCATTTCGCGATTCGCCAAACCGGTCAGCGCATCGTAAGACATGAGGCGCACAGCTGCTTGTTTCAACTCTAAAGTTCTGAGTGCTAGCGCAATACAGAACAACAGCGGCAAGACTAAATCCGAGGTCACGCCAAATAAACTACTTAGTGATTCACTGACAATGAATTTGGCAAATAGTGGGATCGGCCATAATCCAAATAATTGATAAGGCGCCCAGAAAATGAACAACATGCAGTTGCTCAACAAGAGTATGCCAGCAGAACGATTGCCACCGCGCCAGGCAATCCAACATCCACAAAACAATACCGGATAAGTCAGAAATAGTATGAGAGAAAAATTGATGCTTTGACCTAAGGGTGCATCTAATAACCAAAGTGGGATTTCTAACAAAAATAAAACTGCCGTCCACTTTGCCAAGCGATTTAAGCGTGGTGCAAAATGAGCAAAGTCCGCGATACGGGCATACGCCAGCATCCACACTGCATTGATAATCGGATACATAAGTCGCGATACCAAGCGTGCCAAGTCGAACTGCGCTGTGAGTGAAAAGATCAAAGGCTCAAAGGGATTAAATACCCGGATCACGACACTCAAAAAGAGATAAGCCGACATCCAGGCATAGGCGGTATCTTTCAAGGTAATGCCAAATGCCAGACAAACAAAAGCGGTAAGCAATACAGCCACCGCGACCGCCAAACTGATATTGCTTTGCTGGCGATTTTGCTCCATCAATTGCGCGACTTCAGCGGACTCAACTTGTACTCCATTAGGAATAATCAAGCCGCCGGATCGCGTGGCAATTCTGACATACAGAGGTAGACGCCATGCAGGATCTACAGCGAAAATCATGTGATTCAAACTCAATACACCAGCAGCATAATCAGGCGATGACCTACTCACCTGATTGTTCAATGCACTCTCTGGGGACTGCTCCAGAATGCGCTCACCTTTGGCAATCAAATGAAACTCTGCATCAAATAAATCCACATTTGCCCAGCCATTCGAGATTACCAATTGCTGCGGCGCACGGGGAACTTGCTGCAAGCGAATCCAGCAATGCGCATACTGTGGATTCAAACGCATACTGCCATCTACGGCGCTTTGCCAAGAAATCGACTGAATATTGACGGGCGCAGGTTCCGATGCAACGGCCTTATTTGAAGCCGTCGCCATTCCCGGTAATTCGCCACACCAATAATCAATCGGCAAAGCATTCGCGCTACAAGCATGACTGAATAAAAATAGACAGAAGATCGCCAAGCTTTGCCATGCCGCCAATACATGATGATGCGCAAATTTCCGCTCGCTCAGAAACCTA
The DNA here is from genome assembly GCF_014284175.1 of Affinundibacterium flavidum. Taxonomy (GTDB): domain Bacteria; phylum Pseudomonadota; class Gammaproteobacteria; order Burkholderiales; family Burkholderiaceae_D; genus Undibacterium; species Undibacterium flavidum. Next base: position 98,501 of record NZ_JACOGA010000012.1, on the reverse strand, counting down.
GATTTGCCTAACCGATTCATCCCACGTTTTGACATAGACGATCACTCTCACAGAGTTTAGACGCTTTTAGCGTCATTCAAATCAAGTCCAAGTGCTTTCACCATAGATTGCATCATAATCAGGAACGGCAAAAGCTTCTACCCCAACTGCCTTTAAAAAATACAGTTTGCCGATGTCGCGATCATTTTCTGTGTGCACAAACCACGCAGGTTGAAAGCGTGCCGGAAAATCCTTGTAATACTTAGCCCGTTCTATCAGCAACCAACGCAAGAACACTTCATTCTCAGCCAAGCCCAAACCAAGGATTGCCAACGGGCGATGAAATAAGATCTGCAGCCAAGTGTTCGCGCCATCCCAAGCGTGTATTGCGCCACCCGCAGATAATCGGCCACTGCCCTTGTGCAGACGCACGCGCGCCCGTTCAACCGAGCCCATGTAGTGTGTCAAACCAAGTCGTATGCTGCGATGATATTTCTGCATACCATTGATGTGCCAAATGCCAAATCCTGCGCAAGGCTCACTTAATTCCTCGGTCGAAAAATATGCTTCCCAAGGATAAAAATCAGTGAAACTGGCGCCTTTGCCGATAAATGCTTTGCCACCAATCGCGTCGCTTAAGCACTGTTCAAAGTTGGTCGTCAATACAGGACTTGCATGTTTCTGAGCCCATGCCATCACATAAGCATGTTGCGGCATCGCCCGCCAATCTGCCATCAAATCGCAAAATTGCTGTTGCAAGCCCGGCGTCTTTTTCGAGCTTGCTTGTCCACGCAAACCTAGATCCAATACGTCGTAAAACTCGGTAAGCGACATTCCCGGCGGTAATTGTTTGCCGAATTCTGGCAGATGCTGTTGCGCCAATTGTGTCAACAAAGCATCCCAAGAGTTATTGCTGGCATGGCTGTTATAGCGATTAATGCCGTTGCCTATCAAGAGTGCCAGATCTTTTTTGTGACGGCTAAGTAGTGTTTTTAATTGCATAAATATTTAAGTAAATAACTTCTCAAATTAAAAACTCAACTTTACATCAACAACCGACCAATCAGTAAATTGCTTTGATTAAAAAACTGATCGCTACACCGCAGAGCAGTGCCGCAAAAATTAGTTGCACAGTCATCGAATCTAAGCGATTCGCAATTTTTCGACCGTAGGCGACTCCAATCACGGATGCAGCCGCAAACACGGTCGAAAACAATATGGGTAAATGTATACCATGTGAAACTGCGGATGTGACCGCAACAGCCCCTACCAAAGCGATCACCATCAGCGAAGTGGCGGCGGCACTTTGCATGCTTAAATTCGAAAAATGGCGCAACAAGGGCACGATAATAAATCCACCACCAACGCCCAATAAACCGGTAGCGAATCCCGCGCAGGCACCAATCAGGCCAATGATCGCAGCGGTCGCCCAACTCCAGTCAAATTTACCCGTTTGCTGATTGACCATCGCCATCGCATCGGTTCTGACCGCTGCACTGGCTCCTGCCCTTGCTTGTAAAACTAAGCGCATCACGACAATCAACAACACCGCAGCAAACGCCAACATCAACATTTGTTGAGAAAGCTGGCTCGCGACGAACACGCCTAGCGAGGTCATCGGTGCGCCTGCCACTGCCATGAGCAATGCCGCTTTGTAACGAACCTGGTGCCGACGTAGTCCGTCAATCGCACCAATCAGAGCGCCCAGGCTCACTGCTAGCAAGGCCACTGGCATTGCTTCCTGCATAGTCCAGCCTTGGCTATATACCAAGGCAGGTACAGCCAGCATGCCACCACCAGCACCGGTTAAGCCCATGATCAAGCCAACCGTAATGCCAATCATGATCACTAACAATATCGCAAATAAACTCATTGAATAAAATTCGTGCACATAGTACGACAAAGAAAATACGACAAAGAAAAACAAGGTGCCACATTATGTGCCAAATCAAATCAAAGCGGAACGACTGTGGTTTCGCACGCAGATCTAAGAAATCTGCTTGCGTTCGAGTTCTGGTTTGCTATGATTGAGCATCACTATTTAGTTGACACCGAAGCCGCATGAAACCTCAGATACAAAGCTTTTTTGACCCCAACACCTGCACCATCACTTATCTCGTGTACGACGAAATCGGCGGGCACGCAGCGATAATTGATCCGGTGCTAGATTACGATCACAAATCCGGCCGTACCAAAACCCACTCCGCCGATCTGGTGCTGCAAGCGCTGCAAGACAAACAATTGCAACTCAGCTGGATCTTAGAAACCCATGCACACGCTGATCATTTTTCGGCTGCGCACTATTTGCAAACCTGCGCAGGTGGAAAAATCGCGATAGGAGCGCATATCCATCGGGTGCAAAGCGTTTTCAAAAAGCTTTTCCATCTCGAAGCAGAGTTTGCGGTTGATGGTTCGCAGTTTGATCATTTGTTTGCTGCAGATGACATTTTTTCGATTGGAAAATTACAAGCAAAAGCCTTGTTCGTGCCAGGACATACGCCGGCCGACATTGCCTATCAGATCGAAGATGCGATCTTTGTTGGTGACACCATGTTCATGCCCGATGTGGGCACGGCGCGCTGTGACTTTCCTGGTGGCGATGCACGTATGCTATTTGAATCGATTCAAAAATTGCTAGCATTGCCCGATACTACACGGCTCTTTATGTGCCACGATTATCCGCCTAACGGTCGCGCAGTCAGTTTTGAGACGACGGTCGCCGAACAGAAACAGAAAAACATTCATGTGCATGCAGGCATCAGTGCCGACGACTTTGTCGCCATGCGCAATAAACGTGACGCAGGTTTAGAAATGCCTTTATTAATTTTACCGGCAGTACAAATTAATATCCGCGCGGGGAATCCACCGCCGCCCGAAGAGAATGGAGTCAGCTATCTTAAAATTCCCCTAAACGGACTTTAAAGCGGACCTTATAGCAGACTTTAAGCGGACTCTAAGCGACTTAGGCAAGTGCATTTGAATGTCGCACTTGCTCGCGTTTCCACGTGATTTTCTAGGGATTGTTTCATCTTTTTTCACCGCAACACCGAGCAACAATGAGCAACATTCACCAAGCTGGAGAATAAAATGAAAATCAACGTAGGTAGCACTGATCGTATTATTCGCATCGTCGCTGGTGTATCACTGATCGCCGCAGCTGCGACTGGCTATATTGGTATGTGGGGATATCTCGGCATAGTGCCCGTATTGACAGGCACTTTCCGTTTTTGTCCGGCTTACTTACCATTTAGTATTTCCACTTGCAGCAAAGACTAAACTGTACACCCGCAAACCCTATCATGACTTCACCACTCAATCAAAGCACACCGTCACAGCCAATACGCCGCGTCGCCATCAGCACAGGCGGTGGCGATGCGCCAGGCTTAAATGCAGTCATCCGCGCGGTCGTACTATCAGCACTACAACGCGGTTGGGAGTGCTTCGGTATTCGTGAAGGATTCAATGGGATATTGCGTCCAGATCGCTTTCCAGTTGATGGTGTCTTTGCACTCAACAAAGATCATGTGCGCGGCATCAATCATTTAGGAGGCACCATACTCGGCACCACCAATCACGGCAATCCTATGCGCTTCGTGGTGACTCAGCCAGATGGCAGCCAAGCTGAAATTGATCGTACAGGTGACATCATCAGCCATCTACGAGCAATGCAGATTGATGCTTTAATTTGTATCGGTGGCGACGGCACACTCACAATCGCCCACGCCTTGCATCAACAAGGTTACGCGCAAGGTCTGCGCGTCATCGGCGTTCCTAAGACTATCGATAATGATCTAGACAAAACTTACACCACCTTTGGTTTTGATACCGCAGTGGCATTTGCAACGGATTGCATCGATCGTTTGCATAGCACGGCTGAAAGTCACAGACGGATTATGGTGGTCGAAGTGATGGGACGCTATGCCGGTTGGATTGCACTACATGCAGGGATGGCAAGTACCGCACACGCGATTCTCATTCCAGAGATTGCTTATGACGTAGAAAAAATTGCGCAAAAAATTCAAGCAAGGACACAGGCCGGTCGCCATTACAGCATCGTGGTGGTGGCAGAAGGTGCGCAGCCAAAAGATGGTCAGCGCTATCTGGAAGAACAGGCGCAATTGGGCGGTGTAGAGCGCTTAGGCGGCATCGGCGAGCAACTCGCTCATCAGTTAGAGGCCATCACAGGCAAAGAGGCGCGTGCTGTCGTGCTAGGTCATTTATTACGTGGCGGCAGCCCTACCTCCTTTGATCGATTATCCGCCATGCGTTTTGGCGCTGCAGCTGTGCGGGCTTTAAAAGAAGGCTACTCTGGGATTATGGTGGCGCTGGCATTTCCTAATGTAAATTATGTGAATCTGGATGAAGTGGCTGGACGCATGAAGGGTGTTCCACTCGATGGCGATACCTTGCAAACTGGACGTGATATCGGTATTTGCTTTGGTGATTAGATTTGTGGATTAAGCCGTGTTCGATTTAACTTGGTCAGCTTGTTTGGATCAGCTTGTTTGGATCAGCTTATTGAGCTCGATATGTTGTGCTAGTTTTGTGAAACGCAGTTTGCAAGATTCAATTCATTCAAATCTAACGCTGACGCATGAACTCTTCAAACTGCGTCGCAGCCATTGGACGAGCGAAGAAATACCCCTGCACTTCATCGCACGCTTGCTCGCTCAAAAAGTTTAACTGCTCTTCAGTTTCCACTCCCTCTGCTATCGTTTGCAAACCCAAAGTTTTTGCCATACTGATGATGGCGCGAATAATCGCTTTGTCTTCTGGATCGCTGCTGATGTCGCGAATAAAGGATTGATCAATTTTCAGCTTGGAGACTTTGAATTTTTTCAAATAACTGAGTGAAGAATAGCCTGTTCCAAAATCATCGATTGCCATGCGTACCCCACGCCTATGCAAATCGTTCATGATCGCAATCGCACCCGCAGGGTCGGTCATTGCGACTCCTTCAGTTAATTCCAATTCCAAGAAATGCGCTGCTAACTGGGCAGCCTCTAAGATTTGCGAAACTGTGCCAGGTAAATCCGTATGTCTAAATTGTATCGCCGACAGATTCACCGCGATACTCAAGTGATTCCAGCCTAGCGCATGCCATTGCTGGGTCTGCATTACCGCAGTGCGCAAGACCCATTCACCGATAGTCAAAATCAAGCCCGTCTCTTCGGCAACAGGAATAAATTCGGCCGGAGAAATCGTCCCCAGTTCAGGATGGTGCCAACGTAGCAAAGCTTCGGTACCGATAACGCGACCACTTTCCAGATCTATTTGTGGTTGATACACGACTTGCAATTGCTGTCTTTCCAAGGCATACCGCAAGGCATTCACCAACTCTAAATGACGACCAGATCGCGCCTGCATTTCTTGCGTAAAGAAACGGAAATTATTTCGCCCATCTTGCTTGGCTCTATACATTGCCGTATCCGCATTGCGTAACAAAGTTTCAAGATCTTCACCATCTTCAGGATAGACCGCAATGCCGATGGAGGCAGACACATTCAAATCATATTGACCGACCAGATAACTTTGATTCACGGTTTGTAAAAGCTTCTCGGCCACACGTTCTGCACCGATCTCATCCACACCCGATAACAACAAAATAAATTCATCACCACCCAAGCGCGAAATAATATCGTCTTCGCGCAATACGTCACGCAAGCGACGTGACAGTTCAATCAAGAGCGCGTCACCGGTACTGTGCCCCAATGAATCGTTGATATTCTTAAAGTGATCCAGATCGAAAAATATCAGGCTTACCGAAGCCGCTTTACGCTTGGCCGAGCTCAATGCAAACTGCGCGCGCTCTTCTAACAAGACGCGATTCGGCAAGCCTGTTAGCACATCGTAATGTGCTAAGTATTGGATTCTTTCTTCAGTCCGTTTTTTGTCGGTAATATCTTCTTGTAGCGACAAGAAATGCGTGACCACACCATTCCCATCACGCACGGGGGAAATATGCGCGAGCTCTATCGTTTCCTTGCCGTCTTTATAGAGATTCGTCAATTCACCTTGCCAACTTTCACCTTTACGCAAGTGTTCCCACATTTCCTCATAGACAAATGAAGGCGTTTTGCCAGATTGCAATATGCTCGGCGTCTGTCCCGTCACTTGCTCCAAATTCATACCAGTTTTTTCTACAAAGGCTTGATTCACATATTCAATGCGAGCTTCGGTATCGGTAATGATAATGATATTCGGACTTTGCTCGACAGCTTGTGACAGCTTGCGCAATTTACTTTCGGTCCTGTCTTTGGCGATCGCCAGGGCTAAAAAGTGCGCAGCCATTTCCAATAAACTGATATGCCACGTTTCAGGTTTCGTTGGTACCGCGTGATAGATTGCAAAAGCACCTAATACTTGTTTATTCGCAGAGCGAATAGGCTCTGACCAACAAGCAGCCAGCTTCGCGCTTAGGGCTAACTCTTTAAAATCGCACCAATAAGGATGGCTTTGAATTTCTTCCACGATGGTACGTTGACCGGTAAACATCGCGTGACCACAAGAGCCTATGCCATCGCCTATCGCCTGCCCTTCTATCGCTTTGACAAAAAACTCAGGGAAATCCGGCATCGCACCAATACGCAAATGCACGCCATCTGGATCAAGTAAAACGATAGAACATAGACTGCCAGGCATCATTGTTTCCAGATGCTTTACAACTTCGTAAAACAAATTCTCTAAAGATTTTTCAGCATTAATTTGTTCCAACATGAAACTACGCAAAGCTTCCATTTGACGTGAGCGCTTGCGACTCATTTCTAACTCGTAACGATTGAGAGCGAAACTCAAGTCCATTGCCATCTCAACCAAAAGAGTTTGAATTTCTTCGTCAAACGCGTAGCTGCTGCCGGCGTACAAATTGATCACACCGTACACTGCACCGTTCTTAAATAAAGGAATCGCCGCCGATGCAGCCCAGCCATATTGCTGCCCTAAGGCACGCCATTCTGGATCTGCCAATTCTGTCGCCCAATCTTGCACCCAGCTGGCGCGCGCCTGTTGAACCGTATCACTGAAGGTCTGCAGATAAAGGCTTTGTCCAAAATCAGGCTGCACCGTTGGCGCAACTGGGGCGGCCATCTCAAAACTCTTGTGCTCTAGAATTTCAACCCCAGTGCCATAGGCAGCAAGCGGCAGTATCGTTTTTTGTTCGGTATCGAGTAGACCTACCCATGCCATTCTGATACCTGCATATTGCACCATATCGTTACAGATTTGCTGCAACAATTCATATTCGGAATGGCTACGGACGATCGCCTGATTGCACTGACTCAGTACATTATAAAATTGGGTCAATCGTTGATTGCGTAGTTCCGTTTGCTGCCGTTGTTGTTCTGTGTTTGCTAAAGCTGTATGCGCAATCGAAATCAAACCTAGCACACTTTTTTCTGCCTGTTTTGGAATCTGGATGGGTTCGGAAAAGTCCGCTCGGCCCAGTTTATCGAGATGCGCACGCAACTCCGCGACAGGCGCACCCAAGGTCAATTGAAAACTTTGATAAGCTCGCCACAGTAAAATCACCATCAATACGCAAATCACCATGACTAACAGGCGTAATTGATAGGCTACTTGCTGCGCGTGTTTCACTGCCTCCAGGGTACGCGCCTCCATCATCTGATGGTATTCAGCGATTGGCCACATAATGCTGGCCTTGGTCACCCTATAGTCTTCACTGGTCAATAGCGCTAAGGGTTTGATAGTCGAAGACGTACTGCCATCACGTAGCGCCTCCACCAGATCCATCGCCTGGCGTTCGAGCAGACTAAGGCGGTTAGAATTTGCCAATGCTAAAGTCAGCTTTTGATATTCTGCTTCGCTGATTTTTGCCTGACGGATCAGGTCTTGAAAAGAGATTTTCTCGCCGCTCGATGGTCGAGGCCTTTGATTATCGGACAATACCAAATCCCAATAAATCTCATGGTAATTCAAAGGGCGCTCGGCACGACCGTCTCGGATTGCCAGTATTTCATCGTAATATTGACGATAAATCGGCATACCCGAAGTCGCATAGGCACGAGCCATGCGCGTCAAATCATCCGATGATTGACGCATTTCATTCCCTAATGCATGGGCAGCGAAACGCTGTTCATTGGCGATATCAACTTTTTTCTCGGCTTGGACGTAGATAGTAAACGCAATTGAAAACGCCAAAATCATGGCTAGAGTTAGCCAGAAATTTCGGGTGAATTTTGTCAGACTATACGTAGAGATCATAGCGATCATTGTTATTTGTCGTTCAAGATGGGAGCCGCGGATCAAGCCAAATAGGACCAGACTCGTCTATGCATAGACAGGCAGGAGCTGACCGGGTTCATTTTGTGAGCAATCAACTATCTTGTTTATAACACGTCAAACTGTTGATACCTTGATCGAAAATAAGAAAGCTGTCTAGGGAAATATGTAAAACAATCGCTGCAATGCGACAAAAAACATTCCTAAAAAACAAGCAAAAAAAATGGATGTCATGCGTAACTTCCATGACATCCATTACATCCATTCTTTACTTACCTTGATTTACCTCGACTTACCTCGGGCAGTGTTAGCCAACACCAACTTCGCTTTGCCCCATCAATCAAGCTCAATCCAGTGTATCGCTCTGCTCTCCTGTTTTAGGATGCACACGTACCAACACGATGCGTGGGCCATTCATCTTTTTCACCACCACATCAAATTGCGGGAATTCTATCTTTTGGCCTTCCTCTGGTAGATCACCGAGCGCATGCATAATCAATCCACCGATGGATTCAACTTCTTCGCTATCAAGATCGATGCCTAAAGCAATTCCCAGCGTAAATAATGGTAGGCTACCTTTACCAATCAAGGTGCCATCATCGAGCAGCGTCCAGTCGTTATCATTTTGACGGAACTCATCCCGAATCTGTCCGACCAAGGCGCTCAATAGATTATCCAAAGTTAAAAAACCTACCGGCTTACTATCGCGATAACCAACCATGGCGAAGTGTGGCGCTCCCTTACGGAAACGACGGAATAATTCAAGTGCAGGCGTATTCGGTGGCACATATTCAACATGGCGCAAATGCTTGCTAAGATCATCTAGAGACTTACCGCTTTGCTGCGCCAAAAACAAATCCTTCAAGTGCAACATGCCAAGTACAGTTTCTCCGTCACTATCGATATACGGATAACGGCTAAAACGATTGCGTGCCGCGGTCGCCATGTTTTCTTCCAGACTCACATCCTTATACATCGCCACGACTTCATTAATAGGGCGCATTAGATCTGAAATCTCGAGATCGCCGAAATCCAGCATCTGCGCCATGATGCTCCATTCATCCGGTGTGAGTTTTTTACTGGCATGACTGCCACGCAAAATCATTTTCAACTCTTCGGGAGAATAATGCGAATCACTGCCATGACTGGCATCCAAGCCCAACCACGATAAGACGGTATTGGAGCTTTTATTCAATACCCAAATCGCCGGAAACATCGTCCAGTAAAACAAATACAAAGCTGGCGCAGTCCACAAGGAAACTCGTTCAGGCGTACGGATCGCCATCGATTTTGGCGCCAATTCGCCAACTACGATATGCAAAAATGAGATCACGAAAAACGCGAAAAATAAGGAAATGCGATGTATCCATTCGGCAGAATCAATACCGACCATGGTCAGCAAAGGCTCTAAGATACGTGCGAATGCGGGCTCACCGACCCAACCTAAACCTAGCGATGCCAGCGTAATACCGAGTTGACAAGCAGAAAGATAGGCATCGAGATTTTGATGTACAGCAACAAGTAAGCGGCCACGAAATCCACCGACTTTGGCCAGGCTACGTACTCGGGTTGCCCTGAGTTTGACTAAGCCAAATTCTGCCGCCACAAAAAAACCATTGAGCAACACCAGAAACAATGCTGCCACGATATACAAAATATTATCCAACGCCGGACTTTCAAAAATAAACCAAGCTCTACTTTACCCTAGAAATACGACAAGATTGTGGCAAAACCAACTTGCCGCATAAGCTATCCCCCCAAATTGCCGGTCAAGGTACATTAAAAATTCCCATAAAGTCGATTCGGTAATTATCTCAATCAGAAAAATTGCACTCCTTTCATTCCGCTTTTCCGTCATTTCATCATTGTTAAATTCTGTGTCATCGCATTTTGATTGACAAGCGTTAATACAAAATTGACACTGCACATCGCTTCACAATTTGCACCAGTTTTTGCTTTCACATGTCGCTCTAGATGGGATTAAACAATGAACACAAAATACCAACTCTCCGCTGTATTCTTACTATTGAGCATCAGCTCTCTACAAATCAGCCAAGCTCACGAGTATGAAGCTTTAATTAAGGCAAAAAAATATGCCGAAGTCGAAAAAGCCACCAGCACTAAACTCAGCAGTGAGCCCAACAATCCAGATGCCTTAGTCGCACGAACAGAACTCATATTAATAGAAGGCAAAGAAAGCCGCCTTGACGAAGCCGTCAAACTCGCCGAGCAATGCATTGCTGCCAATCCCAAAAACTCCGAATGTCAGGAAGCGCTAGGCAATACGCTGGGCACTAAAGCAATGCGCGGTGGCGTCATGTCTGCCATCAGTTATGTCGGCAAGATTCGCGACTCCTTCAAGAAAGCCATCGAACTCGATCCATCGAACTTCAGCGCACGCAGCTCTTTGATGCAATTCTATTTACAAGCGCCTAGCTTCGTCGGTGGCGGCACAGGCAAAGCCAAAGATTTTATCGTCGAAACCATTAAATACAGCCCTGCTGCAGGCGCACTGCTACAAGCTTCACTCGATTTACATGAGGAAAATATAGAGCGCGCAACTTCTGTTGCCCTGGCGGTTAACACCTCCAACTCAGAGGCGCTCGCCAAGCATCAACGCAATGTACTGTCGAATATTGGACACGCCTTAGTCAACGATAAAAAAATGACGGAGGCAGAAAAAGTCTTCCGTGAATTATGTAACCGTTTTCCCGATTCATCGCTGGGATTTTATGGTTTAGGCAAGACTTTGCAAGAGCAAGGAAAAGCAAAAGATGCGCTGCCATTCTTAGAAAAATCCGTGGTGATTGATGCCAGCGCAAATGCACTTTATCGCATAGGCAAAGCATGGCAAACACTAGGCGATAAAGTCAAAGCGATCGCTGCCTATGAAAAAGCTTTGAGTTTCAAACCTGAACTATCTAAGAAGATTAAATCGGAAGTAGAAGATCAATTGAAAGCCTTGAAGTCATAAATCTTGTTTAGTCTTGGGGGGAGCTTAAATCAACGAGCTCCCCCTGAGCCCGCCCCCTCCCTGCATTCGCTTTGACAAGCATCAAGTAAACCCTGAATAGGCCAGGAACGTGGCCAAGTCAGGCGCAAGACACCGCTACAATGTGGACTGAGAATCCTCTCAAATCAGTCGATTAGCCAAGTTTGCCTTTATGAAAACTGCGATGTCCACCCCGCCACGCCCACCTGTTGCTGTGCCTCATAATCTTTTCGAAGATGTGCTGGCGATTTTTACCGGTACCTTATTGGTCTCGCTGGGTGTCGCCTTATTTAATCAAGCTGGCTTATTTACTGGCGGCACGGCGGGTTTGGCATTTCTGATTCATTATGCAACTGACTTATCTTTTGGCGCAGTCTTCTTTGTGTTGAATCTACCCTTTTATTGGCTGGCTTGGAAACGGTTGGGTTGGCGTTTTACGCTCAAGACTTTTATTTCTGTCGCCTTAGTTTCTGTCATGTCAGGTCTGCATCCTAAGATGGTGCAACTGAGCGCATTGACACCTTTTTATGTCGCAATGATAGGCGGCTCCTTGATGGGTGTTGGTTTTATTGTGCTATTCAGACATCAAGCTAGTTTGGGTGGTATCAATATTTTGACGCTGTATTTGCAAGAAAAACATGGCATTCGTGCGGGCAAAATGCAAATGGGCATTGATCTGTGTATTGTATGCGCCTCGTTCTTACTGGTATCGCCCATGGCAATGTTGGCTTCTGTGATTGGTGCGGTGGTCTTGAATTTGGCGATCATGCTCAATCATCGCCCAGGGCGCTATCTGGCCGTGTGATGCCGATTGTGATTCCTATCGTCATGCCGATTTTGATGCTTATCCTGATGCCCTATTGCCTAGATTTGCGCAACGAAAGTTTCGAGGATATCCTCTAAGTTCTCGAGGCGAAGGCAGTGCTGACAAAATACTTGTGTAAAATCGGTGAGCTAAGCACCGCCGACAGAAGCAGTGCTATCCTTCACTCCACTCCAGAAACCCAGCGAGGAAACCCAGATGAATCAAGTCGTCATCAGCGGCACCGGTCTTTACACGCCCACCGAATCCATCTCCAACCAAGAACTCATCGCTAGCTTTAATGCCTATGTCGAGCAATTCAATCAAAGCAATGCTACCGCGATTGCAGCTGGCGGGATTGCAGCGCTAGAAACATCCAGCGAAGCCTTCATTGAAAAAGCTTCTGGCATTAAATCGCGCTATGTAGTCAACAAAGCTGGCGTATTGGATGTCAATCGCATGGTGCCACATATCGCTGAACGCAGCGATGATGAGCCGTCGATCATGTGTGAAATGGCAGTCGCGGCTGCCAAGCAAGCCTTAGAGCGCGCCGGTAGAACAGCAGCGGATGTAGATGCGGTAATTTGTGCAGCCAGCAATATGCAACGTGCCTATCCAGCGATGGCGGTCGAGATTCAGAACGCCCTCGGGATTGATGGCTATGGCTTCGATATGAATGTGGCTTGTTCGTCTGCGACTTTTGGCATACAGGCTGCCATGAGTGCGATTCAAAGTGGACAGGCACGCGCAGTCTTAGTCGTGAATCCAGAAATCACCAGTGGTCATTTAAACTGGCGTGATCGTGATAGTCACTTCATTTTTGGTGATGCTTGCACGGCGATTCTTTTAGAGCGCGCAGATCTAGCGACCTCAGCACATCAGTTCAGCATTTTGGGGATGAAACTGAAAACGGCATTTTCAAATAATATCCGCAACAACTTTGGTTTCTTAAATCGTGCCGACGAAAGCGGTATTGGTAAAGCCGACAAATTATTCCGCCAGCAAGGTCGCAAGGTGTTTAAAGAAGTCTGTCCTATGGCCGCGGAAACTATCACAACTACCGTGCAGGCAGCAGGATTAGAAGTGGACAAAATTCAACGCTTCTGGCTGCATCAGGCAAACTTGAATATGAATTTGCTGATCGCCCGTTTGATTTTGGGACGCGATGCCAGCACAGAGGAATCACCAACCATTTTGGACACCTACGCCAATACGTCTTCTGCAGGTTCTATCATTGCTTTTCACAAGCATCAGGATGATTTAGCAAAAGATGCGATAGGTGTTATTTGCTCGTTTGGTGCGGGTTATTCGATAGGTTGTGTGGTGGTGAAGAAGCTCAACTAAGCAGCTGTTTTTTGAAGTCTTGAATCGCCCGCCCCCTTTTGAAGGCATAGGCATCAACACAAATCCTTCAGTATCATGAAAGAAACGATAAAACAGTGAAAGTGTGTCATTCCTGCGTAGGCAGGAATCCAGTGACGTTCGTTAAGCAAGCAAAGACACTGGGCTCCTGCCTACGCAGGAGCGACGACAAATACTTTCACTGACTATTCAACTTGTTATATATCTATACTTTTAATGGGAGAAAATTATCAGTATATTTCGCATCGCGCTATCTTGAATCTATCAAGCACTAATCGTCTCGCCATCCATCCCATAATTCATTTGCCAGCACCAGCCTTCTCTTTTTGCGCCTTCGCAATCAGCCAATCCAAGACTGGCAATAAAGCCTGATTCGCTTGCTCTTCAGATGGCCGTCCATATTCATTACCGGCCATAGACGGTGAGGTGTGGAAGCGTCCATCGACAATTAAAGTCGGCCAAGAGCTGACTTCATAATCAGCCATCACCCGTTGCGAACGACCTTGTTTGGTCTTCACTGTGAATGAGTTATACGCACTAAAAAATGCTGCTTTATCGATACTAGTTTTGTTGATGAAATCACGCACCTGTTCATCCGTCATCAATCGATTACGTTGCACGTGATAGGCGTCAAAGATTTGGTTATGCAATTCATCTGCCTTACCGATGGCATCGAGCGCGAAGAATAATTTTTGTTGCGTTTCCACACCGGGATTCAAAACATGGATGCGTTTGAAATTGATTTTGTCACCCTGCTTTTTTACCCACTCAGCAAGGGTCGGCTCTAAGCCATAACAGAAGTGGCAATAGTAAGCGAAGAATTCAATCACTTCGATTTTAGAGCTGGAACCAGTACTCTGCACTTCTGACAAAACCGTGTACTCGCGACCTACTTCAGGTTTGACGATAGACGCCTGTACATTCATGCCCAGATTCAAATTCAGGCACCCCAATCCCGCGACGGCAATGAATTGTGAGAAGCGGCGACGTTTCCATTGTGCGTCCACACTATTTTGCATAGCTTTTATCCCAAAAAATAGTCTAATGAAATTGAAAGTCGCAGTATAAACGGAATCTCTACAATCTATCAGCCACGTCGTTTCAAACCTATCCAGGCACCATAGGCGGGCAAGCTTAAGCTAGCGCCGTCTTTCTGCCCCACTAAGCCATGCCCCGACAAAACGATAGCATCTTGTATCAAAGGCCAGTCTATTTGTTGCACTTGCGCGGACAAATTAAAGACCGCATACACGCTGGGTGCCCCCTCCAAGTCACGACTCAAGGCCAATAGAGGTTCGGGTAAATCGTAAAAATGGATATCGCCACGCAATAGCTGAGGAATACTTTTACGCCAGCGCATCACTTTACGCACAAAATTCAGCACAGAATCTGGATCAAGCTCTTGCTGGCTCGCTGCCAAAGCAACATGCTCCATGGACACAGGCAACCAAGGCTTCGCATCTGAAAACCCCACATACGGCTGATCAGCATCCCAAGGCATGGGCGTACGACAACCATCGCGCCCTTTTGACTCGGGCCAAAAAGTAATCCCCACCGGATCTTGCAAATCTTCATAAGCCAGCTCCGCCTCGCTCAGTCCCAACTCATCGCCTTGGTAGATACAAGGAGTACCCTTCAACATCAATTGCAAGCTCATGATCATTTTGGCGAAAGCAGGTCCAGCCGACTTGCCACCCCAGCGCGTCTGCACCCGCACTACATCATGATTACCAACTGACCACGATGCACCACCATCTTTCACGCGCGCTTCAAAGGCTTCTACTTGTGCACGTATATGCGCTACCGAAAACTCGGCGGTCAGCAAATTAAAGCTATACGCCATGTGCAAACGCTTACCACCTTCGGTGTATTGCGCCATCACTTCAAGCGCATCATCGGCACCGATTTCTCCTATAGAGATCGCCTGATATTCATCGAGCAAGATTCGCACGCGCTCCAAAAATGCTAAATTTTCTGGACGCGAATTATCGTAGATATGCGCCTGCATACCATACGGATTAGAAGCCGCAACGTTCACTGTATTTTGCTTCGCTGCAACGGGATTGTTCCGCAATTGCTGATCATGAAAATGATAAATGCAAGCATCCATACGAAAACCATCAACACCGCGTTCCAGCCAAAATCGCATGTTTTCCAAATGCGCATCTTGCACCGCAAGATGATGAAAATTCATATCCGGCTGACTGGTCAAGAAATTATGCAGATAGTATTGGCAACGACGCGTATCCCATTGCCACGCAGAGCCACCAAATATCGATAACCAATTATTCGGCGGCGTACCATCGGCTTGCGGATCGGCCCACACGTACCAGTCGGCTTTAGGATTATTTCTGCTGCTGCGACTTTCAGCAAACCAGGGATGACTTTCTGCAGTATGTGACAAGACCTGGTCGATCATGATTTTCAAACCCAGCTCATGCGCACGCGCAATCAGCGTATCAAAATCGGCCAGCGTGCCAAACAAAGGATCGACATCACAATAGTCGGCAACGTCATAACCAAAGTCTTTCATCGGCGAAGTGAAAAAAGGTGAAATCCAAACGATATCAACGCCCAGACTGGCGATGTAATCAAGCTTCTCGGTGATGCCTGGTAAATCTCCAATACCGTCACCATTGCTATCGTTAAAACTACGCGGATAGACCTGATAAATCACAGCCTCGCGCCACCAGTCTGTTTTATTTGCAGTGAAATTTTTCATTGCTTTGCCATAACTTATTTCGCAATAATAAAGAACGTATTTGACCCGTCATTGACAACTTAGTTCCCACCTGACAAATCACGAAAACACACCAACATCCCAGATAAAAAAAGCCCCTCACTTACTCACGCAAGGAGGGAGCCGAAACTCATCATCGAATTATTTTCCCCTCCGATGTGAGCAAGAAATTCTGGTTTTACTCCTTCCCCTTCAAGGGGAAATTCTTGGTGTTTCGCAAAGCACGCTTTGCGCCAAGAATTTCTAAGCTACTTGCAAGTAGCGCGGTGGACGGTTGGGATGGGGATGGGTTATTGTCGGCTATTTTACGGCGCTTCCATCTTGAACCTTAAACCCATCCCCACCCTAGCCCTCCCCTTGAAGGGGAGGGAATATTCGTTGTACCTTGACGTTTGCCTTTATATCAGTATCAACACAAAGCACATCACCGCGCCACCGTCAAAATCTGACGAGCAGCCACTTGCTTTTCCGCACCTGTCAGTTGCAAACTCAAACCCACATCCGATTCATTTTCTATCATGATAGAACCACTAGAAACGGTCACTTTCAACAAGGCACCACGAAAGGTAATACGGAAAGAATAGCCCTGCCATTGCTTAGGCAAACTAGGATTTAAATGCAATACACCTTGCTGTACACGCACACCGCCAAAGCCTTCGACCACCGACATCCAAGTGCCTGCCATCGACGTGATATGCAAGCCATCATCGGTATCATGGTTGTAATCATCGAGGTCCAAACGCGCAGTCCGCAGATAAAATTTGTACGCCAAATCTTCATAGCCGAGCGACGACGCCAAGATAGAATGAATACATGGCGACAGCGAAGACTCATGTACCGTCAGTGGTTCATAGAAATCAAAATTCTTCTTCAGCGTCTCTTTATCGTAGTTCGCCTCAAAGGTGTAAATTCCCTGCAAAACGTCGGCTTGCTTGATATAGCAAGAGCGCAAAATTCTATCCCATGACCAATTTTTATGAATAGGGTATTCGCCCTTAGGAATCGCTGACATCGGCAACAATTCTTTATCCATAAAGCCATCATGCTGGATAAACACGCCAGTTGGCGCGTCCACTGGCAAAACGATTTTTGCAGCAACGTCGGCCCAAATCGTTTCTTCGTCTTCGTGTCCACCTAGCTGGGTCTTCGCTACGATTTCAGCATAGCGCACAGGATCACTGGCTTTGACTTGCGCTAAAGACTCACGGGTGTAATTCAGAGTCCATTGCGCCAGCAAATTGGTATACCAATTATTGTTGACGTTATTTTCGTATTCATTCGGCCCCGTCACACCCAACATGATGTAGCCATTGCGACGATCTGACCATTGCACGCGTTGACGCCAGAAACGAGAAATTGCGATCAAGACTTCCAAGCCATATTCTGCCAAGTAGCCAACATCACCCGTATGATTGATGTAGTTGTAAATCGCAAAACTCATGGCGCCATTGCGGTGAATTTCTTCGAAGGTAATTTCCCATTCGTTATGGCATTCTTCGCCATTGATGGTCACCATAGGATACAAAGCCGCGCCATGTTTAAAGCCCAACTTGGCGGCATTTTCGATCGCGCGACCAAGATGTTTGTAGCGATACACGAGCAATTGACGCGCTACTTTGGGGTCCGCAGTTTTCAGATAGAACGGCAAGCAATATGCTTCGGTATCCCAATAAGTCACGCCGCCGTATTTCTCGCCTGTGAAACCTTTAGGACCAATATTTAAGCGCTCATCTTCGCCGGTATAGGTTTGATTCATCTGCAAAATATTGAAGCGAATTGCTTGCTGTGCAGCGACGTCGCCTTCGATAGTGATATCGCATTCTGCCCATTTTTTCGCCCATGCTGCACGCTGCTCGCTCAGCATTTGTTCATAGCCTTTTGCCTGAGCAGCCGCTGCACTTGCTTGTGCTGTGGTTTGTATCGTCGCCTTCTCTGCATAGAGCGATGAAATCACGGCGACGTATTTAATCAAGCTGACAGACTGTCCCTGTGCGATATCAACATGCACGACATTCGCGACAAATTTTTCTTTCGATACAGGTTCAGCTTGCAAAGCCTGAGGTGCACCATCGATTTCCAAAGATAATGAAAATGCTGTCGCTACATGAAATGCTGTCTTCTTTGTTTCGCCCGTAATCGCTGCGCTACCGGTTTCCGCAGTACGCGAAATTTCTACCCAAAACTGTTCATCGTAATTGGAATCTTGATTGACGACATTCAAGTCCAATAGAGGAGTGAAACTGAGTTTGCCACTGAAATTCAATGCCTTGACCGTATAGCGAATCACCGCATTGTCCGTATCAACAATGCTAGTAAAACGCGTAGACTGTACTTCGATCTGCTTGCCTGATGCCAGCGTCGCCACAAAGCTGCGCTGCAAGAGTCCTTCTTGCATGTTCAAGACGCGCTTAAAATTCGCCACACTCGCCGTTGCCAGATCGAGTTCTTCACCATCAACGTTGACGTTAATACCTATCCAATTAGTCGCATTGAGCACCTTGGCAAAATATTCTGGATAGCCATTTTTCCACCAGCCGACACGGGTTTTGTCAGGGTAATAGACGCCAGCCACATAACTACCGCGCAGACTGTTGCCACTGTATTTTTCTTCAAAATTAGCGCGCTGGCCCATCTTGCCATTGCCTATCGAAAAGATACTTTCGGAGATACGATTCAAAGCAGGATCAAAGCCTTCTTCGATAATATTCCACGGGTCTTTTTTGATGTAATCTCTCATTGCTGTTTTGTCCGTCTTTGATATATTTTGTTAACTAATTTCATTCACTATTTTTTTTGAATCAGGCAAAGCGCGCCAACACATCCGCAACACTCAAACCCGCAAAATTGGGTAACACAAAATGCGCCTGGTCCAACACCACCGCGCTACCGATGCCGACCACCTTCATGCCCGCATTGCGCGCAGCTTGCACACCTGCCACCGCATCTTCAAACACGATGCAATCACTGACTGGCACCGCCAATTCTTCCGCTGCTTTTAAAAACACTTCAGGATCAGGTTTGGCCTTGCTAACTTTATTGCCATCGACAATCGCATCAAACTGATCGAGCAACTGGATACGCTCTAAGATCAAAACCGCGTTTTTACTCGCTGATCCCAAAGCCACTTTCATGCCCTGCTCGCGCACCGAACTCAAAAACTCCGCCGCTCCCGGCAAAATTTCTTCCGGTCCGATTTGCTGTATGTATTCCAGATACCAGCCATTCTTACGTACCAAAGCCGCATCAAATTCCGCTGCATCGAGCTCTTTGCCGCCTAAGTGCAAAATCAATTTCAAAGACTCAATTCGACTCACACCTTTGAGTTGCTCATTGTCGTGCTCAGTAAAATCAAAACCCAAACTATTCGCCAAACGCTTCCAAGCCAGATAGTGATACTTCGCGGTATCCACAATCACGCCATCGAGGTCGAAAATGCAGGCTGGTTTCATAGGTTTACTCGTATTCTGAAAAAATTAAAAGGCGCTGAATTAATGGTTTCTAGTGATTTTGAGGGATTTTCAAGATCAAAATTCAAAGCGCTTTGGATTGTTTCAAAGTTTAATTCAAAGCGCTTTGAAAAGTAAAGAAAAGAATACGAGATTTTGTTGTTTTGTGGACTCCGATAATTTTGATTCATTCGAGATTACGGAGCAACTTATTATGCAGCTAACAATAAGTAGTATGAATGCTGTTATGCCGATTTTCTATAGATCAAAAATTGGTACAAATTTTGTATGTCTTCCTATACGATTGAAGTATCATTGCGTTTTTTAATTTCTATATTAGCTTTTCTTTCTCGCTTCAAAACCAAGAGAGACCATATGAAATGCGTAATAGCCTTAATGTTCATGCTTGTCGCTTCGTGCGCTCGTGCCAACTGTCAAGACAGTTGGTTGGAATAACATCGCGATCCAAAACGATGAAGAGTTGTTAGTCAAATGCAGATTGTCATAACCAAGCACTATGAATACCTTTTCATGATCAAATTAACAAAGCGGAGCATCTATGAAAACTATCTCTAAAATTATTGCAACTCTATGCTGTTCCTTTGCGCTACTTAGCCATTCTCAGCTAGTCAACGCGGTCAATAATCCCCCACAAAATACCAGCCAACAACAGGCAAGCACAAATTGTTCAAGTCAACTGCCTCCATTTCGCGACCTTGATTTTTTAATAGGAGACTGGGAGTTTTTTACGCAAAATGGAATCAAAATAGCAGACCAGCATTATAGTAGTCGCGGCCAAGGCTGTTTGATTCTTGAAGACTGGAAAGAACTTTCTGGTGCCACCGGGACAGGAATGAACTTTGTTGACCCATCTTCAGGAAAATGGCAACAAGTTTGGATGAGTGCGGACTTCCATATCAACTATTCTGGCGGCATGAGAGACGACGGCAGCTTTGTTTTAGAAGGTCGTATTTTTCCAAACAGTGGAGCCGCGTCTTCACTCTTCAAAGGTATCTACTCAAAACAAGCTGATGGATCGGTTATCAAGGAATTTTTAATTTTTAGTGAAAAATCCAACTCTTGGCAACGTTTCTTTATTGGAGTTGCCCGGCGCAAACCTTAAAAAAATCAACTAGAAAAGTTTATCCGCCAACCGAAAATCAAACTCTTATTATTAATTAGAAATTCATACAACCGATACTGCATCATTCTTGACGTGTTTCCCATAAAAAAACACCAAGCAGAAAATTGCTTGGCGTTTCTTATGCGTTTCTTATGCGTTTCTTAAGTTCAAACGCTAAATTTACTCGACCTCAAATTCCCCCACAAACACAGTACTACCTGCATCCTTTAAACGCAGCGTCAGCATTTTTTCCTGTTCTTTTGGGGTGCCAAAATGCAAGATGAGTTTGACTTGTAGTGTGGTTGCGCCAGCAATGATTTGTTGGCGGTTGCCGTAGAAATTAGTTTCTATTTTGTATTTGCCTGGAAGCGCTTTGCGTAATGAAAATTCTTCTGGGCCATAACCTTGAGTCGCATCGCGGGTCATGCGTCCACCTTGTGCCGTCGCATTATGACCGAAGTAGCATTTTTCGCCTAAAGGATCGCTGACCCATAAATCCATGTCGCTGTTATCCGCATCCCAAGTCATGACGACACGAATATCGAGTGGAAGGTTTTTCAAGAGGCGCGTATCGATTGCACTCAAATTGAGTTTGATGTCTTCTGCTTGCGCTTTGGCGATGATGGCATTCATTTCGGCTAGGCTAATTGATTCGATATCGACAAAACGACCATTCCATTGTCCTTGCGCTACTTGATAAAGATTGTCGATCGCGGCTTGATATTGTTTATTAGCTGCCAGTGCTAAACCATAATCACGGAATGATTGCGGCTCTTCCTGCGCGATGCGGGTGATTTTTTCAAAAATTGGTAAGGCAATTTCGGCCGCATTTGCTTCCAACAAACGGTAACCCAAAATACGCAATATGGCGCGATTTTCCAATTCCATTTCCGCCAAATTGGAGAGCACACGCAAGGCTAAATCGCGTTCTCCTTTTTCAAATAAGATATCGGCTGCATCAAGAAAGAATGCGCTGCTATTGGTGTAGCTAGGTTTTTCATCGAGATAGATTGAATACAAATTCGCCTTATCAGCTTCTTTCATGCGGCGAATATAAGCTGCATCTGAAGTCCATTTTTTCATACTGATGCTGAGCTGCGTGTTACGGCTGAGCGCTGGCGTCGCTACTTCCTGATCGCTGGCGCGTATATTCGAGCCTGTAACGGTGATCTTGGATCTTGCTGCTACAGGTTCAGGTGACCTTTCCGCAAGCATGATGGGTCTGATTTGCGGTTCCGGAACAGGAGCCGCCTCTGATCTGGAAAATCCATTGTTGGTTCTTGTAAGCACTTCGGACGGCGCGCTTCTTTGTGCGTCGACACTATCTTTCATTGCGGCGAGAGATTTTTTATAGGCTAGGATTTTTTCACTGAAATCCGTTTCCCACCATGTGACTTTTCCTTGAAATTGTCGAACAATACTTTCAAGCTTGTTTTGTTTTTGCTTGCTTAAGCCCATTTCGGATTGCGCTTGTAATTGCTCGACTTCTTTACGCAACTCTTCCGGTGGCGTGATGTTATGACGAGCATAATCATCAGCCCTTTCTAAGACAATTAGAGACGTTTCGCTGGTCGGGATGCTGAATTGCTGACCGATACGGCGAATTTCACCGCGGTGGCGTTCAGGATTCGCCTCTAATTCTTGCAAACGATAACGCGCCCATAGATGTGCAGCTAAAGGAGAACTAGGCGCATTACTATTAATGTTGAATGGAAGCTTGATTATTTTCCCTTGACGCATCAAACGCAAATTCAAGGTACTGGTTGGCGCACGCAAAATGCCACTGATACGTAGGAATTTTCCGCTTGGTGATGTACTTTCAAATTGCAGATCACTGATATTATCTCCTATCGCATCGAGCACACGCACACCCTCATGCAGTAATTCCTGCGCAGCTCGACCGGCATGTTCACGATGGACGCGAATATAACGCCCACCATTTTGTTGTGCCAAGGCGACTAGACTCGGGCTATTTGTACTGCTCGCTGAAGAGAGTATGAATAAGCGTTGGTCTTTATTCAAAGTCGGGTACTTATTTTCTCCGTAATTAAGTAAGCCATCGCTGAAGAATAAATATTCTTCAACCTGACGCTCTACTTTCCAATCACCTAGTGCACTCGCACCATCGTAAATAGTGCGCTCTAATTCTTTGCGTAAGCTAACCCAATTTCCATCCTTAACGAAAAAGCTAATTGTGTCGTCGGGACGATCACGCAGACGGGTAAGGCGTACTTCCGCATTGGTAACCGCTTTGAAATACAGATCTAGTTCATTGAGTTCGGCTTGAATGTCACGATTTTTTCCTGAACCGGAACTATCCCACAACAAGCCTATCACTTTGGGTAAAAGTCGCGCTTGTATAAGATTGTCTAACTTAAGCTCAGCCAGAAAATAGCTTTGCCCTTGAAATTCCTGAATGAAACTTTGTGTTTTTTGCGTATCGCCTACTTGTATTAGCAGCGGACTATTTTGACTTAGATCTTGGTCATCTAATTGCAATACTTGTTCTCGACTTTTTCGTTCGAAATTCCATTTTTTTGCACCTAAAGTTGCATATGCTTGGGCATTTTCGCTTGTGCTCTTAATCGTGATACGTGACGACTTCGCCCCTTTAAAACTCGCTAGTGCAAAAGGCAATTGCCATTGTCCATTTTTGTTTTGCAAGACATGTGCGAGTTGGATTTCTACTGTACGTTTGCCTAAAGCTGGCAAAGGGTAAACACGTAATTTGAAATTATTTCCTTGCGTGACTTCGAGCAAACCAGGATCAATTCCGCGTCGTTGAATTTCTTCAAAGACTTGTCTACCTTTCGCTTTTTCTACTGGAACAGCACTGCGTTGCTTGCCGTTGATATCCAACGAGAATCCGGTAATGCTTTGCCCATCTTGCAAAGGAAATTCTAAATTTCCTTCAAGTAGGCGATGATTCGGATTGTAAAACACCATCGTGACACTGGATTGCGCCATGCTTCCAGCGACCACCGTATTGATTTCTAAACGTTCGAGCTGAATAGCCTGTTCCGCTTTGGCCACTCTGATCAAAGTAGGGAAAATCGGAGTTCGGGGTGGGTGTGGAATCGATGGTGGGGCTTCAGGAGGTGTAATTTTCTTTCGTGGTGAAGGAGTATTCTGCTCACCCTGCGCTCGACTTGTTGAAATACAACTGATACTGAGTATGACGAAAAGTGTGAATCCCAGTGCACCAACAACAAGATCGCGCATAGTTTTTTGTTCCATAAACAACTCCTAAAGCAGTTAATACAGTTTCCAAATATGAACAGATTTAACTGTTAAATTAATTTCGTCCACCCGATCGTCTTGCGCATTATGAGTGGACTGAGCGTTCAAGCGATCCACATCTGCGCTTGCGAAATTCCCTTGACAATCGCAAGCATGAATTTATGGATGCGGATAAAAAATGTGCAGGTGAATCGTCGACACAAGTGTAGTGGATAATTTACACATAGTCATGCCTATTTACATAGGGGACGATTTGTATTCTTCCAATTTTTTGATTGACTCATGCAAATATCATCGCCAGAGTCAATGCTGATGCTAATATCCGATAAGTGAATTCATGGAATCAAATAAATATCACGCATGCTTGCCCGAACAAAGATGGGGAGTCTCCGCAACCTCTGCGTTTAGTAGCTTTGGTGGACACCCTCCCTCCTCTACTCACTTTGAATTAAAAACGCGATGAAAATCTGGATCGCAGCGCTCGCAGCAGTACTAATTCAACCACTAGTGCTAATCGCACGGTTGGCACCTGAGTACTTAGCGTCACCACAGCCACTTGACGGTACCTGGTTTATGTTGAACGCCGTATTGATTGTTGCGACCCCAGTGGTTCTGATTTTAGGCATGCCAACATTTCTGATACTTCGTAAGATGAGCAAAGACAGTTGGCTTTCTATGGCGAGCGCTGGATTCATTCTAGGTGCATTACCAATTGCTGTTTTCTGGCCTAGCGAATTAAAAGGCTACTCTGCTGCCCAAAACTGGCACGGCAAACATGTCAGCACCTATATAGATGGCATTCCGACTAGCTATGCTTGGCTCACCTATGGCGAGGAAGTCTTTTTCATGGCTATACATGGCCTCATCGGCGCACTTGTTTTTTATACTGTCGTGCGCCGGATTGAACTGGCAAGCGGTTCAATCAAACATAACCATCAAATCAATAAATCCAAATGATAGGCACCCAACATGTATGAATCGCGGACATGAAACTTACCGTTCAATTTTAGCTATGTCTAATTAATTCAATCACGGCCCCGATTTAGAAAATGTTGTAAATACATTTGTCAGAATAACGAGTCTCATTGGCACTATAATGCGATTCAATCCATATTCACAGAGCAATCAAGATGATAGACGCACTAATCGCAGGACGCTTATACGGCATCGCTGAACAAAGAACCGGGCATGCGGGCTCTAACTATGTGACGTGCAAAGTCAAGGCAATGACGGATGATGGCGATAGCATTATGTGTAATGTGATCGCGTTTAATGAAACGATACGTCAAACTTTGTTGCGACTGGAAGATGGAGCGAGCGTGAGTTTGTCGGGGGCTTTAACGCCGAAGGTCTGGACCGATAAACAAGGCAATGCGCGCCCTGCTCTCGATCTGGTAGCACATAGTTTGCTGGCCACTGGGCAAGCAACGCCGAACGAGCAGGACTAGATAAGATCGATATCCATACAGCTAAGTCTCTATCAAAAAATACAGACAAAAAAAATGACAGCTCGAATTCTCTCTAGCTGTCATTTTTTTTCTGCATTTTGCTCAGTGATACTCAGATTGAGTTAATTGTCCAATCTAGGTATTGGTATCGATAAATACGCTGAGTTTGCTATTGGTCAACGAAAAAATATCTTACTCATTACCGACTAAACGACCGTCCACTAATTTGACACGATCGCCTTCGCGCCAATCTGGTTTGTGCTCAGGTTTAAACGTGCGCATTTCACCGTTGTCCATTCTGACTTTGACCTCGTACACGATATGTGTGTTGCGACTTTTTTCGATTTCATTGCCCGCATAACCACCGCCGACGGCACCCGCCACGGTCGCCAACTTTTTACCATTGCCACCACCAACCTGATGTCCGAGTACACCGCCCAAAACTGCACCTGCAACTGCGCCAACGCCACTACCTTTTTCGGCTTTTTGTTCTATGCTGCGCACGGACTCGACCACACCGCATTGATTACAGATAGGCTTTGCGGATTTCTCGGCAACTGTGCTGTCGTCTTTTGCTTTGTCTGCGTGATGACTCGATGCGGTTTTAGCAGCTACTGCACTAGAAGCACTGTGTTTGGCAGATGCAGATTGTTCTGATTCCGCTCCGCTTGCATTCGCGTCTTTATTGTCTGGCGCGAGTGCGGTCAGATTAGTGCTTCCTGAATCTGGCTTCACTTCGCCTTTAGAGCCAGGCAATAAACCTGTCATGGCAGCAACGCCAACTAGGCTCAAGACGGTGACTGATACTGCTGCGATGGCGATTAAAGGATGTAATGATTTTTTTACTTGACTATCGCTCATTTTGATTTCTCCATTGAAAAGGGTATGGATAATAACGGATTATTGCGTGCGATGGTTGACCTAAGGTGTTTCTGATCAATGTTAATAAGCAATCTGCCATCTTCGTACGACGCAGATTATTTGAGCAATAGAGTTTAGCTATCAGCGGTTGCCATTTAGCAACGGCAAAGCTTGCGATTCAGCTCACCTGGGGCTATAAGTAAGCTAGTCAAATCAAGCACTTCCTCAGATTCCCGCGCAGACTGAATCGAGTAAGGTAAAAGCCTTTCCTGCCAGAGTGGACAATTATCGTAACAAATGTAGTTAACGCACAAACACCTTTTCACTTGCCGTATCGGACACTTCTTAATTTACATGTTCAGGAAATTCAAGACCTGACATTTTCGGAGTCCTTATGAACCTCATTAGCACCTTTGTTCTCAGCTTGTTCGGCAACCTCACTATCCGCAAGAAACTACTAGCAAGCATGACAGCCTGCTTGCTCTTATTTCTGATTATTTCGACGGCCTTAAGCTTCAACATGATAGGTAACACTGTCAAAGAACGCGCGGTTGAATTGGAGCTGCCGGCGATTGTCGGTGAAGTGCGTAATGATATTTTGCGGCAAATTGGTGCACCACTCGCCAGCTCGCAAGCGATTGCGAGTAATACTTTCTTGCACGCATGGGAAGCGTCTGGATCTGACGATGAAGGACTAGAAGCATGGAAAAAATATGCGCAGACAATACAAAACAAGACTCAGGCTGCCAGTGTATTTTGGGTGTCTGGTGACAGCGGCAAATACTTCACGCAAAAAGGCTTGGAGCGCACACTAAATAAAAATGATTCGTCTGATCAATGGTTTTACAGCTTGATGGCTAGTAACAAACCCTACACGCTAGATATCGACAAAGACAAAGGTGGCGACACCTATATGCTTTTCATTAATGCCCGCTACGATGCCGGCAGTGGGAAAGCGGGCTATGCAGGAATAGGTTTATCAGTCAGCAAATTAGCCGAAACTATCAAGAACTATAAGATCGGCAATTCTGGCTCGGTGTACCTTGCGCGGGCTAATGGTACTTTGCTGATTCACAGAAATGCCGCGTTGGTCGAGTCGCGTACCGAAATTAGTAAGCTACCTGGCTTTTCGGATCAGCTTGCGAAGAGCCTGTTAAATGGCAAACCCTTTTTCCACACCACCTATTCTTCCCCAGTCGGCAAGCAGATTGTGGTGTCTTCTTTTGTGCCGGAACTCGATCTTTATGTGATCGCCGAAGTGCCAGAAAGTGAAGTGATAGGCAAAGTGATGACATCGGTCGGCTGGTCGGCACTGGTCGCGGGCATCGTTGGTGGAGGTGTGGGCTTGCTGGTCATTTTTTGGGTGAGCTCAGCCATCGCCGCACCAGTCGGACGCGCCGCTAGTATGTTGGGCGAAATCGCTGATGGGAATGGTGATTTAAGTCGCCGTATGTCAGTCGAAAGTGAAGATGAAGTCGGTATGCTGGCAGATGCATTTAATCGCTTTGTGGCTTCGCTGAATCGTACAATCAGCGAAGTGCGTGCCAGCACTGAAACCATCGCAGCAGCGTCGAGTGAAATTGCTACTGGCAATATGGATTTATCCAATCGCACAGAAAATCAGGCTTCGAATCTGGAGCAAACTGCCGCTGCGATGGAAGAGCTCACCGCCACCGTCAAGCAAAATACCAGCAATGCGAATGAAGCGAATCAATTAGTCGCCAGCGCATCCAATTATGCAGTGAAAGGTGGTGAAGTGGTCGGACAAGTCGTCACCACCATGGGTTCGATTTCGGAGAGCTCACGCAAAATTGTTGACATCATCGGCGTGATCGATGGCATCGCGTTTCAGACCAATATTCTGGCGCTGAATGCGGCGGTTGAAGCAGCACGCGCTGGTGAACAAGGGCGCGGCTTTGCGGTGGTCGCATCGGAAGTCCGTAGCCTAGCGCAACGCTCTGCCAGTGCGGCAAAAGAAATTAAGAGTTTGATTGATGATTCGGTCAGCACGGTAGAAGCTGGCAGTAAATTGGTGAATAGCGCGGGTGCCACCATGACGCAAATCGTCAACTCTGTGCAGCAGGTCGCTGAATTAATGAGCCAAATCGCAGTCGCCAGTCATGAACAGGACGAAGGCATTACCAACGTCAATCAAGCGATTACCGAGATGGATGATGCAACTCAACAAAATGCGGCACTGGTCGAACAAGCAGCGGCGGCAGCTGGCTCACTACAAGAGCAAGCAGCCAAACTGGCCGAAGTAGTGAGTGCTTTCAAATTGGATGATAGTTTACATAGGCAAGGGAATACGCCTGACTACAATATTCGTCCCGCAAGTATGTCGGCTCGGCGCCTGCGCTAGAGCAGCTTTAAGACAACTTTAAAGCAACTTTGCAAAAGCTCAGCCCTCATTGATCGCAAACTCTTAGCATAAGGATTGACTATGAAACATCCATCTTTTCCAGCAAGTATGTTCGCCATTTTTATGATGACTTGCGGTGTTACTGCCCCTGTTCATGCCGCCGACTGGAGCGATACTTCACTCAGTTTTCGCACTGGTCAGCAGTTTCGTGAACCATTCAATCCACAAGCGATCAGCAAGAATATTTTTGGATTAACCCATGCTAGCGGCTATCAATACGGCAGCAATTTTTTCAATGTCGATTTTCTGCATTCTGATAGTAAAGATCCTGCATCACTCACTCAAAGCAGCGGCGCACAAGAAGCTTATGTCGTGTATCGACACACCTTGGACTTGGGAAAAATCTCCGGAAAAAATATGCAATTTGGCGCCGTGCGTGGCGTCGGTATTACGGCTGGTTTTGATTGGAATACCAAGAACGACGTTGGCTACAATTCGCGCAAACGCATGTTGGTACTGGGGCCGACCTTGATGTGGGATGTGCCGGGCTTTCTAAATACCAGCCTGGTTTTACTACAAGAAAGTAATGCGCCTAGTGGTGCCTTTCCACCAATCTCGAATGTCAAATCACGCTATCACTATAAAACCCATCCTATGCTGACGATGAGCTGGGGCATACCGTTTAGTGAGCACATTTCTTTCGAAGGCTATGCTAATTTCATTGCGAGCAAAGGCGTAAACGAAGTTGGTCAGCAAACTGGTGCAGAAACGAATATTGACATGCAATTGATGTGGGATGTCAGCCATCTTATTGGCAGCAAAGTCAAAACCTTTAAGCTAGGATTCGAGTATCAATGTTGGCGCAATAAATTTGGTAATACTGCTGCGATCACCCATGGCAATGGCTACCACGCCAAATCACCGATGGTGCGCGCCGAATACCATTTTTAACGCGAAACCGTGGCATAGATCTTACAGACATGTTTAAAGTAATGTTTCTGAAAAAACCTATATTGAGATCTGTGCACGAGTGTCACGAGCGTCTCAAGTTTGGCGCGAGCAGCGCACCTGTGCCAGGACACAGCGACGCATCGACAAATTCGCAGTGTCAAAATTGTGACGCGCAGTAGCTCGTGCGCAAGTCTCATATTGAAATTTATGCAAATCTCTCCTAAGATGCGTTTCTCACTGTTTTATTTACAAGGATTTTTATGTCCCTTAAGAATTGGTCTGTGCTCGGTGCCTCGATGGTGCTGGCGATGAGTACAACACAAGCGACAAATGCGCAAACGGCTAATGCGCAAACCGCAGATGCCCCAGCAGTCACGATGGCTCCTGCAGCACCTATGATGGGAGGCAAAGCCGTGCCGCCAGTCGCCGCCAAAGCAGCTTGGTCAGAAGTGCGTCATGGTGAAACTGTCACGGACGATTATCGCTGGTTACAGAAAAAAGAAGACCCTAAGGTCATCGATTATTTGAATGCAGAAAATGCCTACACCGAGGCAATGACTTCTGGAGTTCAAGCCTTAGCGGATAAATTATTTGCCGAAACCAAAGGTCGCATGAAAGAAACGGATCTGTCAGTTCCTGTGCGTCGCGGCAAATATTATTACTATTCACGCACAGAAGCGGGCAAGCAATACGGTATCAATTGCCGTCGTTTGGCTGATGCGCAAATGAATTACGACGACAAAGCTGCAGAAGAAATTCTGCTAGACCAAAACGAATTGGCGAAAGGCCAAAAATTCTTCATGGTCGCAGGTTCACTGATCAGCCCAGATGATCGTTATATGGCGTATCTGACTGACACCACCGGCTACCGTCAATTCAAATTACAAATCAAAGATTTGAAAACAGGTGAGCTGCTCAAAGATACTGCTGAACGCGTTACTAGCATGGCGTGGGCAGCGGATAATAAAACCATGTTCTATGTACAGGAAGATCCAACGACGAAACGTTCTGATCGCCTGTTTCGCGTAGAACTCGGTGGCAAGCCAATTGAAATTTATCACGAGAAAGTCGAGCAATTTGGTATTGGCGTCGGCACGACCCACGACAAAAAATTCATAGAATTATCTGCGTATGCAACTGATACTAGCGAAACTTGGTTGTTAGATGCAGACAAGCCACAAGGCGACTTCAAATCCATCTTAGGACGGACAAAGGGACACCGCTATAACGTAGAACATCGCGACGGCACACTGTTCATCCGCACCAACAAAAACGCGAAAAACTTCCGCATCGTAACAACACCGGTCGGCAAATTAGCCGAGAAAAATTGGAAAGAAATCGTTAAACATGACGACAAAGTCTTGATAGGCAATTACGAAGTCTTCCGTGATTTCTTAGCCGTGACAGAAAAAACACAGGCCTTGAATCGCACGCGCATCTATAACTTCAAAACGAAGAAATGGACTAGTGTGCAATTCAATGACGAGGTCTATCTGGCTAACAGCGCAGGTACACCAGAATTCACCGCGCAAAAACTGCGTATGTCTTACCAATCCCCAACCACGCCTTCCATGGTGATGGACATTGATATGGCCACGGGTGAACGTACGATTCTGAAACAAACTGAAGTCGTTGGCGGTTTTGACGCCAGCAAATATCAGGCTCGCCGCTTATGGGCAACTGCGAAAGATGGTGTCAAAGTACCTTTGTGGGCAGTGTATAAAAAAGGCGTGAAATTGGATGGCAGCGCGCCAACTTTGCTGTACTCCTATGGCAGTTATGGTATCTCCACCGAAGCGACTTTCTCTTTAAGCCGTCTGAGTTTGCTCGACCGTGGTGTGATTTATGTGCAAGCCCATATCCGCGGCGGCACTGATCTGGGAGAACGCTGGCATGAAGATGGCATGTTGATGAAGAAGAAAAACACTTTCACTGATTTCATCGCTGCTGCCGAATATCTGATCCAGGAAAAATGGACTAGCAAAGACAAATTGATTATTCAAGGTGGCAGCGCCGGCGGCTTATTAATGGGTGCAGTCGTCAATATGCGCCCGGATTTATTCAAAGCGGTACATGCTGCCGTGCCATTTGTGGATGTGATGAACACCATGATGGACGCGAGCCTACCGTTGACTACTGGCGAATATTTGGAATGGGGCAATCCTAACGAAAAAGCTGCCTACGACTATATGCGTAGCTACTCCCCTTACGATAACGTCGAGAAAAAAGCTTACCCGGCGATGTTGGTAACGACGGGCTTAAACGATAGCCAAGTGATGTACTGGGAGCCAGCGAAGTATGTCGCAAAATTGCGTGCACACAAAACCGATAACAACCCACTCTTACTGAAAACCAATATGGCGGCAGGTCACGGTGGCGCGTCTGGTCGCTATGATGCGATTAAAGAAGGCTCCTTTAATTTTGCCTGGATGTTGTCGCAATGGGGTATCACTGAATAAGTTGCAGGGTCTACGCCCTGCTCCATTAAAGGAATCAGCCTTAGTCTGATACTTGCACTACACACACTCTTCACATGCCAGCCTAGGCTTAGACCTAGACTGGCATTTTTTTTGCATAGCACTTCCACAAGCGATTTGAAGTGACAAAACAACTATTCACAAATAAATATGTAAGAAAATAGACTTTTTAACATAGTTACTTTAACCTTCATTGCTCAATAAGTTTTACGAATAAAAATAGATTTTATCAACCAAATGGGCACAGCATATGGACTTCACGACACGTATTAAAAATTCGATCACCACTTGGGCAACGAATCACTTGCCCTTCATCTTTGGGCTTTTGCGCACCTTCAAGCCTAATCTGGTACTCAAAGAATTTGCGCTCATCACTCGCTACAGCGACGTACAAGAAGCTTTATCACGACCCGATGCGCTCGGCGTCACCTATGCCGAAAAAATGGGCAAAATTACCGCGGGGAGTAATTTTTTCCTCGGCATGAATGACACCCCGACCTATACCCGCGACGTCTCCAATATGCGATTGGTCGCACGCCGTGAAGATGTGCAGCAAGTCATCGCCCCTATGGTAGAAAAATTCGCGCAGCAGTTGACGGCGCAGGCCAAAGGCAAGGGAAAAATTGAAGTCGTGAGCGAGTTGAGCAGCATAGTGCCATGCCAATTCAGCGCAGAGTATCTGGGTGTTGCTGGCCTTACGCAGCAAGAACTCTTCGATTGGACTAGTAGTATGTTTGCGTATTTGTTCTATCCGAGCAATCCGCCCGAAGTCGATCAGGCGGCTTTAAGCAATAGCGTCAAAACCTGTGCTTATCTCGACCAATTAATCCAACAGCGCAAGGTCGAAGCGACTCAAGGCAAGGAAAAAGACGACATCATCGGTCGTTGCTTAAAATTACAAGCGAGTGGCACACCCGGCATGAGTGATTTGGAAATTCGCAACAACTTAATCGGCATCATCATCGGCCTGATGCCGACGACTTCTAAATGCGCAGTGCTGGTCATAGATTATTTGCTTGATCATCCAGACTTACTCGCCAATGCACAACGCGCGGCACTGGCTGACGATAACGAAACCTTGCGCAAAACCATGCTAGAAGCGATGCGATTTAATAGTTTTGGCGCTGGTGTATTCCGCGTCGCAAATGAAGACTATGTGATCGCCAGCGGTAGCTTCCGCTCTAAGAAAATCCCAAAAGGTAGCAAAATCTTGGTGTCATTACAGTCTGCAATGTTGGATGGGCGCGAACTCGATGATCCAAAATCTTTCCGCCTCGATCGTCCTGATTATCAATACATGCACTTTGGCTACGGCATGCATACCTGCTTCGGTCAATACATCAATATGGTGCAGATACCGATGATCGTCAAAGCTTTGCTACGTCTTAAAAATCTGCGCCGTGCACCTGGTGACGCGGGCAAAGTCCAGTATCAGCAAGCTTTCCCGGTCAGTCTGCACCTAGAGTTTGACCCAAGCTAACAAAGCTCAACATCCCAAACGAGGGGCGCTCAGTTTACGCCCCGCTCTGTCCTATACAAAACTGAGTAAAGCTGTTGCGATTGATCACATCAGCGGGGAAGCCGTAAAGGCATACGACTTGTTGACAAGTAAATGCCACAACTTCCCCCACTCTTTACATGGAAAAGAATCGTGCTATGAATCCCAAACATCAACTACTGCAAGAAGTCTTCAAGGCAGAATTAGAAGAAATCAATCAACGCACCATATTAGGTAAGGATGGTCAGCTCATCCATAGGCGGGACACCGAGCTGATTGATTTCGATGCGATCTTGGTCGCTCCAGAAAAACGATCTGAAGTCTTACATCAAGTATTAGAAGATATCCGTCAAAGTCAGGCTGCATGGAATGCCGATACCAGCGTCGCACATAAAGGCTTAGTGGGATTGGCATTTTCTGGTGGAGGCATCCGTTCTGCTACCGTCAATCTCGGCGTATTGCAAGGCTTACGCAAATTAGGCTTGCTGAAAGCCGTGGATTATTTATCCACGGTGTCTGGTGGCGGCTATATCGGCTCTTGCTACAGTGCAGTGAATGCGGCTACTTCTGCTGTTTCTACAGCAGGTTCATCAAATGCACACGCATCAGATGCACCCGATGCACCAGATCCATCAGCAGCACAGACGGCAAACAATGCCACAAGCAATCCTGTTGAAACTAAGCAAGCGCTCGCACACGATGCTCTATTTCAACATCAACCCGGCGTCCCTGAGAATCCCATATTCCGTCACTTACGCAATAACGCCAACTATATGGCACCGAATGGTTTGATCGATGTTTTGCGTGTGCCAGCAGTATTTTTACGCGGGATGGTGATTAATTTTCTGATCGTGTTTCCTTTCATTTTGTTGTTCGCGGCGCTCAGTGCTTTACTCATCACCGCACCGATCTCGATCAACAATAGCTTGGTCAAGCTCTATGCACAACTTGGACTGGCACTCAGTCCTGACTTCATTTTCACCAAGAGCCTGATCATTCTCACCCTCTTACTTTTTATTGTTTCACCTATCGCCAACTTACAGTGGAACCGTACTGAAAAGGAAAATCCACATTTGGCATCCGGTGAGAATACAGGCTGGCAAATGCGGAATGTAGCAACGCGCTTATTGGGCTGGTGTGTCGCTGCCATTGCTGCTAGTTTTGTGATCGAATTGCAGCCCTTGGCAATTGCGCTTTACGGCAAACTGCAACAAAACCGTTGGAATTTTCAGCAAATGGCATTAGCTGGCAGTGCTGGTGGTTTTGCACTCAGCGGCTTGGCTTCCAAGCTATTACCGAAGCTCGCGAATACGTTTTCTCGTCTCGGGGTTTATTTGGTCGGCCTGATAGGATTTTTGGTGTTCTGGTTGTTTTATCTGCATCTGAGTAATGATTTATTGTCAGGTGCAAACGCCACTGCAGACCTTACTACCAGCACAGATTTTCAATGGCGTAGTCCCTTAGGCTTCACCCTGATCGCTGCCGCATTATTATTGTTTGCCTGGCTCACCGGAGACAGCAACTTCACCAGCATCAGTCGCTTCTATCGTGATCGCTTGAGCAAGGCCTATATCTTTGGCTTTAATGCAGAGCAGAAAATCGAACAGACAGACACGTTGAAACTCTCTGCTTTAGACTCTCACTTTACGCCCTATCACTTACTCAATAGCACACTGAATTTGAGTCGTACCAGCCAAGCGTATAGCGACGACCGTCGTGGTGATTTTTTCTTTTTTAGTAAACGCTATGTCGGCAGCGTCAGTACCGGTTACTGCAAAACGACAGAGATAGAAAAACGCAATCCTGAATTCAATCTCGCGACCGCAATGGCAATTTCCGCAGCCGCTGCTGCACCGAATCTGGGAAAGAATACAGTCAAGCCTCTCGTGTTTATTTTAGGCATGCTCAATATACGCTACGACTACTGGCTACAAAATCCGGCTTGGATTAATCAGGCGAAAAGCATAAGTCAACGTCCGGGACCAGCGTATTTTTTACGTGAGCTTGGCAGCAACTTAAGCGCCGATACATCGTATGTCAATTTGTCCGATGGCGGTCACATAGAAAACCTAGGCATTTATGAATTGATACGACGCGAATGTCGACTAATCATCGCTGGCGATAGTGAAGAAGATTTAACACTGACCTTCTCTGGTTTAGCAGATCTGATTCGCCTCGTGCAGATCGACTTCGGCGTGATCATCGTGATGGATGGTTTAGATGAAATTCGTGATGGAAAACAGCACTATGCCATAGGTAATATTTACTATCGTAATGAAAAACTTGGTAAGTTAATTTATCTAAAAACCTCATTAACTGGCGATTTTAGTCTGCGTGATAGCTTGGGTGAAACAGCTTACAGCAGTTCGCATTTGCGCCACGACGATTTTAAGTTTGATAACAATCCTTATCTGGCGCACTACAAAACGCAGGATCCCACTTTTCCACATCAATCGTCGGCGAATCAGTTCTACGACGAAACGCAGTTCGAATGTTATCGCGCCTTGGGCTTCCAGATGGTCAGCACTTCGCTGGGGCGACGTTAACACTGAATCACTACATTCAGCTTATTTATAAATCTATTTTCAAATCTATTTTTTGATCCAATTTTTCACCTTATTCAGGAGCCTGTAATGAAACTAAAAACCAAACACCAAACCCTCAGCATCATCGCCCTCAGTGTCGCCAGTTTGTATCCAAATATCAGCTCAGCGAATGGCTACCATTTCTTACATCAAAGCGCGACTGGCATGAGCACTGCCTATGCGACCAATGGCACAGGTAGTCGCGACATCAGCGCGATGTTTTCTAATCCGGCCTCATTAATTCGCTTCGATGGCACGCGCGCTTCGGCTGGCTTCGTGTTGGATTTACCTAAATCACGCTTATACAATGCGACTGCTACCGCACCTTACACCGACGGCAAAGTGGCCGTCAGCGGCACGCCTGCAGAACCTAAGCAACCTATCGACACCGCTTACGGAGCGGCAACTTATCTAAGTCATCAGGTCGATTCTGATCTCGTGTTAGGTGTCGCTTTTGGTGCGCCTTATGCCTATGTGTCCGAATATCCAGAAACAGCCGTATCGCGTTATACCGCGACCAGAACTGCTTTGACAGCACTCAATCTTAGCCCCAGTGCGGCGTATCGCATTAACCCAGAACTCGCTATCGGTGCCAGCCTGAACTTCCAGTATTACACTGCGGGTTTAGATACCATGGTTGCCACCTCGACTTCACCCACAGTCGCGACCGATGTCAAAAGTAGCATCAAGGCTAAGGATTTATCTTTAGGATTTTCACTGGGCATGGAATATCAAGCCTCGCCAGAAACTCGTATTGGCGCATCGTTCCGTTCACCGATA
The DNA here is from genome assembly GCF_014284175.1 of Affinundibacterium flavidum. Taxonomy (GTDB): domain Bacteria; phylum Pseudomonadota; class Gammaproteobacteria; order Burkholderiales; family Burkholderiaceae_D; genus Undibacterium; species Undibacterium flavidum. The sequence goes on along the minus strand of NZ_JACOGA010000012.1, from coordinate 61,617 downwards.
CATCACAGTTTCCGTGGCAATGCTGAATTGACTGGCACACCTGCCAATTACGCCGCTTTGGTAGCAAGCGCCAAGAAATTAGGTGTCACCATCACCAATCCAAAATCCAGCGCGGACTTTGATATCAACACACCGTATATGCTGCAAATCGGTCTTGCGCACAAAGTCAACGAACAAGTCGAACTGTATGCCAATGCGAATCGATTTGGCTGGAGTGCATTTAAAAACACTCACATCAAATACAACAATGGTTTGGCTGAAACCGTGGTCGATAACAACTGGCGCGATAGTTGGTCCACATCGGTAGGGCTCGGTTATCAATACAGTCCAGCATTACAAATCCGCGCCGGTATGATGTATGACTGGACTCCGACACCAGCACCAACAGTCAGCCCGCGTGCGCCAAACAATGACCGCTGGAATATTGGTACCGGCTTTAGCTACGATATCGATAAAGACTGGAAAGTGGATGTCGCTTATCAGTACATACAATTTACCAAAGTGACGATAGCACTCGAAGGCGGTAATAATATCCCACGCGGAAATTTGCATGCGAATTTGGATTTACATGCGAATGTATTGATGGCACAGATTAATCGCCGGTTTTGAGTCAACTTTAAATTAAGTTTTCAATACAACTCAACGACAGTTGAAAAAGATGCCGGTCAATCCGCAATCCCGCTCAGTTAAGTGGCGAAACTCATAGTTTGTCGTTCCCGCGTAGGCGGGAACCCAGTGACGTAACAGTTTAAAGACACTAGATTCCCGCCTGCGCGGGAATGACAGTTCAACTTGCAGGGTTTAACTGAACGACATTTCCGGTCAGTCCGGCATCTTTTTCGTTGGAGAAATTCAATCAAAAACTTCGACTGAAGAAACTCAACTAAAGAGATTCAATTAAAGATATTCAACAAGTCGGCTGCAATTTCAACGACATCAAATACGTCCACATTCTCAACAAAATTTCCCTTGTTTGCATCTTTATTCGCTTGTTGCTTTACCTCTCCAAGATTTGTGCCAATTTTATCTAAAGCCTGTTTTCCAGGCATGCCATACTGCAAAATCATCTTTTCCAATTCACCGCTGTCGAGCCAGATTCCCATGCAGTCGGGACAGACTTCGATTTCTATTCCCTTAACCGTCAGGGTCATCATCGCTCTGCAATTGGCTGGGCAAAACCGTTGATGTTTGCTGACCTCAATAGTCTTTGAATTGGCCGCCTGATGTGCCCGCATGGCTGCCTGTGCCATCACATCGCGAAACAATTTTCCTGGCAAAAATACGCCGTGACAGCTAGCACATCGATGAGTCAAGGCATCGCTAAATGTTTTTTCATACAAATCGGAATGATCAATGGGGCAACGCATATAGTTAGATCTCTGGGCTGTCAGCGAAAATGAGTGAAAGTTAGTGAAGGTAAAGTCTCAACAAGGGCGTCATAGCTTATCATTAGTGACTCAATTCACGCTCGAGTATTTTCAAGTAACATTTACCGTTCATTTTACGGTTTGCCCGCAGCCGTGAAAACAATGCGAGCATGCTCGTCAGCACAGAACAATGCTATGATCTAATTGATTTTTTCTGTCATCAATATTTGCTATGCGGCCTTCTGATCCTAAATATGTTGCGTCAAATCGCCCAGTTAATAGTCGAACTTGGGCGAAAAAAAATCCGTCTCAAGCTGGTACGGAACAAAATACAGAACACCACAAGAAGCTTAGAAACAAATTCCATCAGCGCATAGCGAAACTCCAAAACAAACAGCAATTGGGCCCGCCCTTACTAGAGCAGCTAAATGCCACATCATCTACTTCACTTCATCAAAAACCAGGCACCGGCATCATACTCAGTAGCTTACTCTGCTCAGCTTCTGCTCTAGGCTTACTATTGGCTGCGATACAGAAATCCTTTAATACTGGCATCGTGGCGGGGGTTGGCTTGTTGGCTGGATTAGGAATGATCGCGTATCTGCGTTCAGTGCGCTCAGTGCGCTCAGTGCGACAAGCTAGCGCCACGCTCGCAAAAAATGACTCTGCATTATTTGATATTGCGAGCTTACAAGCTTTTGATCAAGCGCTGGCTGGTATAGCGGATGAGCTCAGTGATGAACTGCGCGCGCAATTAATTGCATTTAAAGATCAAGTCTGGCGTCTATCACATCTGGTACAACAGAGTAGTGATACGAACTGCCTTTCTTTAGAAGATCGCCATTATCTAAATCAGAGTTTACAGCGCTACTTACCAGATAGTTTGCAAAGTTATCTGCGTATTCCTAGTGCTCTACGCAACACGCAGATCATCGATCAGGATTACACCGCAGAGCAATTACTGGCACAACAAATCCAGTTATTGCAAAGTGAATTCGACAAATATGAACTTCAATTAAATCAAAGCGCCGCTGAGGACTTAATCCAACAGCAGCGCTTTTTAGAATTGAAAAGTACCGAGCGAGATACTGCTTAGTTTCAGCTTAGTTTCAGCTTAGTTTCAGCTTAGTTTCGACTTAATTTCAGCTTAGTTTTAGATCAGTTCCAAGGTTTGAACAGATCCCTGTCCACTAGTCAGTAAGCATAATCAATTTACGCTCAGAGCTTACTGCACTTTAGTTTCTTCACTCACAAACTGTGTACGTTCCATCAGCTCAACTTCATGCGCATCACGCACAGTTTTGGCCAAGGTGAAAGTTGAACTGATCAGAAACAACCAACTAATCAACATATAGTTTTTTTCCCAAGGTGGAATTATCATCCTCCACAAACCCCAGGCAGTCAATAAAATCGCCGCCGCAAAAGCTGCCCACACTGTGAGTACCCAAGAACCCGTATCGACTTGACCATCACGATTGTCCCGTATCATCTTGGCCAAAGCGAAGCAGACAAACAAACTGAAAAATAGACCCAATGCGACGAAAGCGCGGTCGAGCTCTTGCCCCGGCAACTGCAAGACACCAGCACCGCAAGCGAACACCGCGATACCGAAAGAAAGCCAGACTTGAATTCTCCAACCACTACTGTCACGTTGCATTACATATTGCGTTGCCATGTTAAATTTCCCCTTTATATGCATTGGCTATCAAACTACATCACATCAGAAATAAATACCCCATCAGTACAATCACAAAACTACAGCACTACCGGACCACTCACAGAAACTTTACTTGCCTCTCGTGCCTGCTCCTGACGATAACGATCTAAGTAATGTTCTGCCTTTTCCAATTGCTGTTGCATAAGCTGACGATTTTGTCCCATCACTTCGATGGCTTTGCTGCGGAACTGATCCATCGCGTCCATCGCTTTAAACGTTTGGTCAAACATATCCTTCAATTTGTCGATGCCTATCATAGGATTTTGTGAAAATTGCCCGACTCTATCTGCATGTTGGTTTAACTGACGTCCTGTTTCACTGATCAAATTTTCTATCGTGTGATTTATCCCTTCCAAGGTATCCATCACTTTGATTTGATAACCGCTTGCACGCGCTACCGTTTGAGCTACCGCTAAAGCACTGATGCCGGTGGTTGCAACCCGACTACAGGCATTCATCATTTCACGCCCTGTTTTTTTGAGAACATCGAGCACCAAATAACCATTGGTGCAGACCGCTTGTTGCGTCAGCATATCCTGCAAATTCTGACGCACATAAAACAAAACCTCCTGCTCTAAAGCACTCGCACGCTGAGGATCCGTCGCCTTCAAGCTACTCACACGCTCATACAAATGCGCATCCAAAGTTACGGCAAAATGGATGGTGCCCTTCAGCTTTTGCATCGCCTCCCATAATTTAACGCGGGTCGCTTCAATATCCACGACGTCGCGCTGTAAATCATCGCGCGCCGAGTAGAGTTGCTGCATACTGGTTTGCAATTGCGCGGAAGCCGCTTGATATTTACGGAAATAACTTTGCAATTTATTTCCATAGGGGATTAAACCAAACAGTTTTTGCGGTTGAAATAAGTCGCCTTGCTTACCTGGATTTAATTGGTCAAGTTGCCCGCGTAATTCCTGTATCGCCGTAAATGCCGCACTTCCCTCCATACCGACAAAATTGGATTGCAATAAGCGCCCCTGCATCAGATTTGAAGCGATAGAAATTTCTTCGCGACCTAAGGCAAATGCACTGTCCAAACGCGTTTTGAAAGCTTCGCTTTGTACATCTTCGGTCAACAAGCCTTGCATAAATCGTTCAACTTGCTGCTCTACCGCAGCCTTTAATTCTGGTCTTAATTCAGGTGCGAGCTTAGTTGGTGAATTAATTTCTGAATTAATTGTTGAATTAATTGGTGAACTGATCGCTGAACTCGCTATCTGTTCATCAATGACCGTCACTGATTCGGGTGCCTGCAGCACGAATTGTTCTGGCAACTGAGTAGAAACGCTTGATGCAGAATTTGTCAAATCTGTCTCTAAAGTTTGGTTCATTTTCATCCTTTCTGATATCGAACAAACTGAGCGCAGCATGCCAAAACAAGGCTCAATAAACTACTTATTTGAAAATAGTTGATTAAATTCGAAGCAAAAGTATTCCATATTGATACCCATCAGTATAAAAATGAAGAATACAAAGACCTGAAAGGCAAATTAGCTCTTTAGAAATCGACGGCACGCATTGTAAAATGGGCAAGCGCGGTTCCATACCGATAAGAACTCAGAAAAAACCCCACAAACACCATGCACCATGCACCATGACTCCAACGAATAAACTCAAACTCAATCTGTCTATTTTTTGCGTGCTGGGTGTGTTTTGGTATCTAGACCGGCCGTTTCCGAATACGTCTGCAATCTATAGTAGTGTTGCGCTACCATCATCGACTTCAGCAGATGCGAACAAAGCACCGCAGTTTGCGTTGAAGCAGAACGATGCTGAAGCCAAAGTATCTTGGTCGCTTCCGAATTACATTCAATCTATCACCGCCGCACATCCACAACAAACGGGTGCCTATATCTTAGAAAATGGATTCGAGGCTTTGCTAGCACGCGCTTGGCTGGCAGACCATGCGACCACTAGCATAGAAGTGCAGTACTTCATTTGGAGCAATGACAACATCGGTACGCTCGCCTCCGAAGCCTTGATTCGTGCCGCGGATCGTGGCGTTAAAGTGCGCGTGATCGTCGATGATTTGTTAATTGAAGCAGAAGATGTGACCCTACTCGCTCTCGCCAAGCATCCGAATGTCGAAATCCGCATCTACAATCCCAAGCACAGAGTCGGTACCAATGTGGGCAAACGCTTGTGGAATATCGTCGCTGATTTCAAGTCCGCTAATCAACGCATGCATGACAAAACTTTCGTGGTCGATGGTGTGGTGGCGATTACTGGTGGCAGAAATATGGCGAGCGAATATTTCAACTTTCATCACGAAGCGAATTTCCGTGATCGCGATGCACTGATACTCGGCAAAGCTGTCAATGAAGTTCGAAGCAATTTCGACAATTTCTGGCAACATCCTTTAAGCGTGCCAGTCGAAAAAATCTTTGCCGAACATCGCTTCATGCAAGCCGACGTGAATGTGACTGATCAAGAAGTTCAAGCGATTTATGACGGTTTGCATCGGTATGCGAATCAAGATAATAATTTTGACCCGCTACTCAAACAAGCGATACGTGGCATCCCAGATTCATTTGAACGCTTGGGTAAAGAAATGGTATGGACGGATGTCGACTTCATTCACGACATCCCTGGGAAGAATCGTCAAGACGGTTTACAAGGCAGTGGCGATAGTTCGCGCGCCTTGGCAGCGCTAGTCAAGTCGGCGCAACACGAAATTGTGATTCAATCACCATATCTGGTCTTATCCGACAAAGCAAAAGCCTTAATCAAAACGACTTTGCAACGCGGTGTCAAAATCATCGTCAATACCAATTCGCTGGCGTCCACCGACAATCTGCAGGCTTTCAGCGGTTATCGTAATCAACGCGAAGAATTACTAAACATGGGTGTGGAGATTTTTGAATTTCGGCCAGATGCTAAGAGTCGCGGCAAATTACTCAATTCGCCCGTCATTGACAAGTATCAGCCTGCGGTATTTGGCTTGCATGCGAAGTCGATGGTGGTGGATGGAAAAATCGCTTATATCGGCACTTTCAATTTTGATCCGCGCTCAGAAAATCTGAATACAGAGGTCGGCGTCATCATTCACAATCCTCAATTGGCGACACAATTAGCGAATTCCATCCGCCAAGATATGCAAGCGGGAAATAGCTGGAACGCGAAAAGCGACGACCCAGATCAACATGTTAGTCGCACCAAACGTTTCCAGGTTTGGCTCCTGCAATTACTACCACTACGGCCCATACTCTGATTGGCTTGATCGCTTGAATTGCATCAAGTCAAGCAAACGAAAGATCAGATTCAAGCATTTCATCCTGCGCCACCGCTGTGGGCCGGTAATACTAGATTCAAATACTGTTCTCACACAGGCATCATGCACGGGCATAAAACACTACCGTCAACTACACACCACACACGTAAAATTTACACGTAATATTTTTTATTTCCATGTGAATTTTTGATGACCTATTGCCGACTTATTGGTGACTTCTTGGACAATTATTAGTGCCTTGTCATCTTAGATAAAACTCCGTCAATAAATTTGTCATGGATTTGTAACCGAGCTCCGAAAAAACTTGCCCTAAGGATATATAAGGCATACTTTGTGCTAGCATAAGATGCAAACCCTTACCAAGGTGCTGGCATGTCAGACATGAAATTGCATAGTTGGGAACTGAATGACACAAACGATAGTCGTTTTCGGCTGCTGGTTGACAGCATTGAAGACTATGCCATCATCATGCTCGACGTGGATGGCAAAATACGCAGCTGGAATGCAGGTGCGACTAAGATCAAAGGCTATCAAAAAGAAGAAGTGCTGGGTCAGCATTTTTCTATGTTCTATAGCGAAGAAGCCAAGCGCGTACAATTTCCCGACAATCAGTTGGCACGTGCAGCACTGCATGGACATCTTGAAGATGAAGGATGGCGACGACGTAAAGATGGCTCCGAATTTTGGGCTAATATTTTAATCACGGCTCTCTACAATCACAGCGGCGAGCTTGAAGGCTACAGCAAAGTCGTCAAAGACATGAGCGAGCGAAAGCGCATAGAAGAGCGTTTTCGTCGCGTAGTCGAATCCGCACCAAATGCGATGGTAATGATCAATCCGCAAGGTCAAATCGAGATGGTCAACACCCAGGCGGAACGATTGTTCAATTATCCCCGGGAAGAAATGCTCGGACAAAAAGTCGAAATTTTAGTACCAGATCGTTTTCGCCATGGGCACCCCGAAAAGCGCGGCATGTTTTTACATGCACCACAATCGCGTCCTATGGGTGCTGGCCGCGATCTGTATGGGAGACGTAAGGACGGTAGTGAATTCCCCGTAGAAATCGGTTTAAATCCGATAGAAACCGATGAAGGCATGATGGTGCTTTCGTCGATTGTCGATATCTCCGAACGCAAACGACTAGAAGAGCGTTTTCGCCGCGTCGTCGAATCTGCACCAAATGCGATGGTGATGGTGAATTCGCAAGGTCGGATAGAAATGGTCAACACGCAAGCTGAAATGCTATTTGATTATTCTCGTGCCGAAATGCTAGGGCAATTGATCGAGATCTTGGTTCCCGAAAGATTTCGCCATGACCATCCCAACAAACGCCAGATTTTTTTTGGTGATCTGAAATCACGCCCCATGGGGGCAGGCCGCGACTTGTTTGGCCGGCGCAAAGATGGCAGTGAATTCCCTATCGAAATTGGCCTTAATCCTATTGAGACAGAAGATGGCATGATGGTTTTATCATCTATCGTTGATATCTCGGATCGCAAACAAAAGGAACAACGTATACAAGAAGCCTTGCAAGAGAAAGATTTGTTGTTGGGTGAAATTCACCATCGCGTCAAAAATAATTTACAAGTCGTCCATAGCCTACTCAGTTTGCAATCATCTTTGATCGAAGACGAAGCGGTCAAAAATATGTTGATGGATAGTCAAAATCGCATACAGTCGATGGCACTGATACATCAAACCTTGTATCAATCGAATAATTTTGCCCGAGTTGATTTTGGTGATTTTCTGGAGGCATTGATCCCCAGCCTGATGAATTCCTATGCAGTAAGCGGTAAGCAAATCGATTTGACCATTGATGCTAGCGATGTGTATTTGCCCATCAACTCCGCCATTCCTTGTGGCTTACTGATCAATGAACTCATCACCAATTCGCTCAAACACGCTTTTCTTGAGCGAAATGACGGAGAAATACGCGTCATCATCAGCGAAGTCGATGACAACACGGTGCAATTAATTGTGAATGACAATGGTAGTGGTATCAGCGCCGCCTTAGATTTAGAAGCGATCGACACTTTAGGCTTGCGATTAGTCAACTTGCTGTCGCAGCAATTAAATGGCGACTTACAAATACAACGCAGCAATCCCACGCAATTTTCACTGAGATTTCCGCTCGGTGAAAATTAAATTATCAGTAACTAGCGCTACACCGCAGAGCGAGGACACTAGCATGCTATCGAGAGTTTTAATCGTCGAAGATGAAAGCATCGTCGCACTCGACCTGCAACGGCGCTTGATTCGCCTTGGCTACGACGTTCCACGCGTGGCAGCTTCCTGTGAACAAACGATTAAAGCGATTCAGGAAACGCTGCCCAATATTGTGCTGATGGACATCAATATTTCTGGCGACATCGACGGTATCGATACCGCCGCCAAGATCGATGTGCCTGTGATTTTTTTAACCGCTTATTCGGAAGAAAGTACCTTACAAAGAGCCAAAGAAAGCAAACCCTACGGCTATCTGGTCAAACCTTTTTCCGAACGTGAATTGCATGCCACGATACAAATGGCCTTAGAGCGCTATCAGGTAGAAACTCGTTTGAAAAAGAGTGAAAATCTACTCGCCGTGGCGTATGCAAAAATGGAAAGCTCAAAGCGCGAGTTGGAATTTCATGCAGCTGAATTATTTGAAGAAAAGCAACGTCTGGAAGTAACACTGAATTCCATCGGTGATGGCGTGATTACCACCGACAAATTAGGCAATGTCACCTACATCAACCCAGTCGCGGAGAAAAAAACCGGTTGGAGCTGCGCCGAGGCACAAGGTATGCCGATCGCCAAGATTTTAGTTTTGGTCGACGAAGAGACAGAACAAGCTACGCCCTCACCTATCGAGATTACGCTACGCACAGGTCAAGTCTCAGGACTCGCCCATCAAAGCGCGCTCGTTCATCGCAACGGCAGTAAGTTTTCGATAGAAGATTCGACCGCGCCTATGTACGACCGCAACAATCAAATCATTGGAGCCGTATTGGTCTTTCACGATGTCAGTGAAACCAAGCGCTTGGCAGATGAAATGACCTATCAAGCCACGCACGATGCGCTAACCGATTTAGTGAATCGCCGCGAATTTGAAAAGCGTTTGGAGAAAGCCGTTCAGAGTACGTTACTCCACGAACAACAGCATGCATTAGCCTATCTGGATCTCGATCAATTCAAGATTGTGAATGACACCTGCGGTCATAATGCGGGCGATGAATTACTGCGACAAATCACTAGCTTGCTGCGACTAGCACTGCGGGCAAATGACACGCTGGCACGTCTTGGCGGTGATGAATTTGGTGTGCTGCTAGAATCATGTCCGCCTTATATTGCATTACAGATCGCGGAGAAATTGCGCAATATCATTAGTGATTTTCACTTCGTTTGGGATAACAAAACCTTCCCTATCAGCGTCAGTATAGGCTTAGTCAATTTCGGCGGCATCGAAGCAGAACGACAAGGCATACATGAGATTTTACGTTTCGCCGACAGCGCTTGTTATACCGCCAAGGATTTAGGTAGAAATCGAATTCACGTCTATCGCAGCGAAGACAATGCGATGACTAAACGTCACGGTGAGCTCGACTGGTACACGAAGATTTGCAGTGCACTGACGGACAATCGTCTGGAACTGTATATGCAAACGATCAGGCCGTTAAAGAAAACTCTGCCAAATCATACCCACGTTGAAATTCTACTCAGATTGACTAATCAGGAAGGGAAAATTATTCCTCCCATGGCGTTTATACCCGCAGCTGAACGCTATGGTTTAATGCCAGAAATTGATCGTTGGGTTATCCGCAATGCTTTTGCGCATATTGCCGCTTTACGTGCGCCGGAGCGGGCTTTGTTCTCGATCAATTTATCCGGTGGCAGCCTCAACGATGAAAAAACCTTGGCGTATATTTGCGAGCAATTAAGCAGCTCAGGAGCCCGTGCAGAAAGCATTTGCTTTGAAATCACCGAAACCGCCGCGATTGCGAATTTGATGAATGCGCGCGCCTTTATTTTGAGCCTCAAAGAAAAAGGTTGTCAATTTGCGCTAGATGATTTCGGCAGCGGTATGTCGTCGTTTGCCTATCTCAAGCATCTGCCTGTTGATTTTCTGAAAATCGATGGCTGCTTTGTGAAAGATATTATCGGTGACTCAGTGGATGCCGCCATGGTCGATGCGATCAACCACATCGGTCATGTGATGGGATTAAGAACCATCGCCGAATTTGCCGAGAATCAGTTGATCGTCGATTTGTTGAGCGCGATGGGTGTTGATTATGCGCAAGGATATGGCGTTGGCTACCCGACGCCGCTGTTGCCGGGTTATCCCGATCAAGTCTGACTCTGGCGCACTGAAGCAAATTGAACTGAACTGAAACTACGAAGCCCAGGCAAACAAAGCACATCAAGCTAAGCCATTAGCGCCGCCATCTTTTGCGGATTACCGAATAAGTCCGTATCGTCTATCGTATAGACGGGTGCAAAGCCTCCGCCAGGCGTGCGGAAATTCGTTGTTTGTCCTTGATACATACGTGCCGCAGTCCATTGCACCGCGCCTTGATAGGTGTACTGTCGAATGTCGAATTTCATCTGTGCAGGCATCTCAGGCGATCCACTCACACGTTCACCTGGGCTGATGATTTCTTGGGCTATATAATCCCCCGCCAAAATCTCTTCCCATACGCGCTTAGTCAATTTATCACCACGATATGCGGCGCGCCCACCGTAACCAGCATTCGGCTTGAAAAATAACTGACGACGTTGCGCCCATAGACGCTCGGCATGTTGCAGTTGTACCGTTTCAGTCCGTGGAATATTCGCCAGCAAACACGCCTGGGTTTCTGTATCGACGCCAAGTTGTTGCAATTGCTGAGGATCAGACCAGATCACCAAATTGCGCTTATCTGCATACAAGGCATGTAAGAATGGATTCGGCGTCAAGACTACAGCCTGTGCCAAATAGGCTTGGCGCAATGCTTCAGCATTTGCGTCTTCCAGATAGAAATCCGTCAAGCGGTTATAGACCAAATCAATACGCTGATCCGCACACCACAATCCTTCATCGCGCCAACTTAGCTGCTCAGGTGCAGCGATAATGGCATTGATACCGTGACGTTGAAATAATTGTTGGAACAAGAGGAATTCAGGGTACAAATATTGCGCTTCTGGATGTTCGTCAACAATCGCTATAGTACGCAAGGTTCCTGACGCGCTATGGTTGGGATCTGTTGGCTCTATGGATTTGCTCTTTGCCATCTGCGCCAGCGTCCATTCATGCTGAAACATAATCACTATTGCTTGCTCAAATTCCTGTACTTTGGCTTGCGTATGGACGATGTCATCCATCACCGCACAACAGGCATGCTGTGCGCGTGCCAGCAACGCGTTGAGCAAAGCACCTCCCGCATTAGTATTGACTTCGATCAGACCAATTTTCTCTTCGTGCAAATGGAAGTCATAGCCAAAGAACACGCCATTGACGGCAACTGCGGCAACGGGATTTTGCGCCATAGCCTGCCTGACGATTTCCGGAGCACCTTGCAAAATCTGTGCGCGAAACGTAGGCAATGCCACTACGCGCTCGATGGCCTGTATCACCGCTGCCATACGCATTTGCTGGCTATGCGAGACGAATACTGGCTGTGCAGAAAATAAATGCGGGCAACGTTGCTCTATCAAATCAAATACTTCAGGTGCAGCCAATTCCAATTTAAGCGCCCGCTTCAAAGCCCCATCAGGCAAGCTGATACAAAAACACGCACTATTGAGTTTTTGTATATGTTCTGCAGCGCCTTTTGCAGTGAGGTTGACATCTTCATTGTCACTACATCCAGCATTACCTTCCTTTGCTACTGACTCGCAAACCCGGCAAGCCGCCTCAGTCGCAACATCAGAATCGCTACCTGAACAATTGTTAGAGTTAGACGTGATGGATTGGTGCATAGTATTCATTTCTTTATTACCGAGTTTGCTTCCATAGCTTTCTAAATGACCGCTAAATAAATTCTAAGTGGCTTCCAATTGACGACTGCCAGACCATAAGCAAAACCCATTTCTAGGATCTCGATTCTGGGTTCAGGTCTCGGTATAAAAAGTCAATCTATTTCCAAATGGATCATTGATTGTCATTTCGGTCGTACCCCATTCCATCGCTTGATACCCTGGACGTGCGTGGCGATATTTTTTGGCATTTAAGGCCGCACAGAAGCTAATCACGTCTTCGACTCTAATCCGTAAGTGCGCACCTGGCGCAGCATCACCGAAATGTTCGGACAAATGCAAAACACATGCAGCCTGCGACAATTGCATATACAAGGGCGTATCAGGTTCAAAACGATGTTCCCAATCAAGATGAAAACCTAAAAAGTCGATATAAAATGATTTTGCAGAAGCCTCATCGAAGCTACGAAAGATTGGAATTGGTGCTTGCATTTTTTCTCCGACGGATTACAAAAGTGACGACGATTTCTTAAACTATTTGTCGATTCGAATGCATTTGATAAGCGAGTTTCACATAATGTAAGAGATGTTTGTTCTGAATATCATCCATTTGTAGGCATTTGATATGGCGCCTGAATTTCCCCTTACCTTCCAAAACAGAATACTGATCTTTCAGCTTAGCACCTTCACCAAATTCTATGGAAATATGCGTCGCATAGGCAAACACACCACAAAAATGCGTACCAACGGAAAAGAGTATTCCGCCATATTTTACTTCCTCACTGACGTCGGTTCCCAAACCAAGCACCATTTGTCTGACAGCTTGAACCATCTCGTAATTGCTTGGATTGAGTAAGCACAAATCTTGTAATAAATTTTCGACTCTGGATTGACTCATTTTAATTGACTCCACACTTGTGCTAGGGTCTGTTAACATTCAAATTGGGAGATGCGTTCAAGCCAAAAGGTGGGATGGCAAGGCGTAGTTCGCCGCCGAGGCTAGTGCCTCGGCAAGAGCTACAACGCTGTCCATCGCGCGTTTTGGCTTGAACCCTTCGGGAATGGGTAAAACGGGCACATGGCGTTGTTGCAAGCCGCTTACAGTGCTCGCACTGTGGCGCGCCTTGACGCCTAGCCCTGTGCCCGTTTTTCCGCATTCGCATTCCCAATTTGAATGTTAACAGACCCTTGACCAATCGCAATTAGCGATGCAAAGACAAAACACAATCCAGAACTAATCCACCAAAACAGATCACTATTCCCTACAAACAGCGGCTTTAGAAAAGGAAAGGCTAAGGCACGTGCAAACAGTACTGCTGTCACGCCGATCAAGATCAAACGCTGCCACGGCAAGCTGATAATCAAGCCCGCGGCAGAACTTGCGTAGGCAGCAGATATCAGCAAGGCAGTACCGACCAATACCGCGATCACCTTGGGCTGAGAATGCCCACGTTCCAGCATCTTCACCACGACCTCGCCTGCGCCTAATAAACGAAACAGCGGCGCACCAAATACCAGGCAGGCAAAATGTAAGAGTGCGCCAAGCACGGACAATGCCGCGGCAAAGAGCAAATAAATATTCAAGGTGGGCGACATCAAAACCTCATGGCTAGTAATTATTTTATTTTGGGGAAGTACAAGCACGGCTGAATCAATAACCACGGGAAGGAAAAGATGCTTGTGCCATGCTAGCACGAAGATACTTGCGCGCAATCTATCCCAACTGTCGCTGAAACTCAGCGAGCCGTCCGCTGATACGCATTCTTCTTAAACTTGCATCAAATTCCAGCATCAGCTCAGCGTGTTTCTTGTGCATTATATGATAAGAATAACTATGTACCAGCACGCCGCCTACACGTTCTGCCAGTGCATTGATCTGAGGAGATTGGGCAGATAATTGTGTGCTTGAAATCAAAGCAACGTCGAAGCGCTTTGCCTGTAACATCTTATAAAATGATTCGGCAGAATTGGCAGAAATATAGCGTAATTGATGCTGTTCAATAAAGTCCTCCGCCAATTTTGAGCCACGCACCACGCCTACTGTCCACTGTTTCAGTTGATTCACGTCAGAAAAATACACCGCAGACCGCTGCCTGACATAAGCATAAAGTTCCAATTGCTTTAAGGGCTCACGACTTATCAGGAGATTGGGATAATGCTTGAGTACGCTGTCGGCGCGCCCGATATCGGCATCGTAGTGGGCGCTATTGGTCAAGGCGATGGCGCGCTCTGAGGGCACCAATTCAAACGTCGGCTGCATACCCATTTCTCCATACACCGCCTGCACCAGAGGAATGAGTGCTCCAGTCACTTCGTTATAGGCAATACTAAATGGAGAACGCGCAGAAATACCGGGCATCCAGCTTGTCGCTAAGGCTGTCATAAAAAAACGTCTGCGCATCAATCTGACCTCGTCAGAAAAAGATTTTTTTCAGCAATCCTGAATAAATACGATGCAAATTCCATACCACCACGCCTATTGGCATGGATAATTGACAAGCTCGAAATAGAAAAAAAGACGCATTAGATTCACGCAAAATGAGTGCCAACTATCGCAGGATTTACTTTATGAAAGGGCGACGCACAAAACATGATGAAAAATCGTCTAATGCTGCGTTCTCATCGATATGGATAGATTCTGCAAATATAGCCGCAGGAACCCAATCAGGAAACGCGATTTCATGTGTCACATGCCGACCGCTGGGCGTATGTTGCTCTCGAACTTGCGCTAACTGTTCTGGAGCCAAGTGCCCTGCAATGCGCACTAGCGAAGGCCACAAGCGGCGATGTACCAAAGTCAATTTAGCATTCATCAGACGACACACCAGAATTTGATCCGAAGCACTCACGGCTTCCAGTATCTTAAATAAGTGGTGACTTTGCGGATGCGCCCACCAACTACCTTTGATAGGCTCACCAACAATCTCCTCGGTCAATCGTGGCACGGGGCCTTTAGCAGATACAAGCACAATTCCCTGCTGCTGCACGAAGAGAAGTGCTTTCTCAGGGCTATCGCATTTTTGCTTCAACTTATACTCAGTATTCAACTTGGCGTTGTTGGTAGCATTATTGGTAGCGATGTTAGTATTTTTCTCAAGCGTCATCTTCACAGTCTCCATCAGGCGAGCTCATGCAGCGCAAACAGTATGCGGCCAATTCACAAATACTGTGAGGGAATAAACGGGTGATGGCAGAAATGATCCAAGGAGGAACAATTATTAACTCAAGCGTACTAGATACTCGCCTGATTCACAGTCTCACCAGCCAGCAACACTGGTTGCCACAAGACTTGTAGTTCTGACGGCGGCGTACCGTTTTGCAAGGCCAACAGCATCTCCACCATTTTCTTGCCAGCGAGATCGGGGTTGGGTTGCTCTATCGTAGTGACTTTATAGCCAGCCAAAGAATCTTCCATCTTACCCCAGACGATAATCGACATTTGCTGACCAATCGCGATTCCGGCGTCCAATAAGGCACGCATCGCACCGACGCCTGCCATGTGATTGTCGACGATAACTGCGCTTGGTGGATGTGCGCTGTTAATTAACTGTTGCATGGCAGCATAGCCACCGCGTCGGTCATTTGAATTATCTTTGAGGTAATCGGGATTTGGCTGCAGTCCAGCATCGCGCATAACGCTTTGAAAACTATCATAACGTTGTCGCGCAAAGTTCATGTCGATAGGTGCGCTCATCAAGGCGATACGTTGATGTCCATGCGCCAGCAGATGTTCTACCGCGATTCGCATGCCGCTCTCGTTATCATAATCAAACCAGGCATGTGGCTCATTGACACGCGTACGTCCATGCGCCACAAACGGCAAGCCCTGCTTGGCCAGGTATGCAACACGTTCATCATAAAGTTTGGTACGACCAACGATTAAGCCATCGACCCGACGTTCTTTGACCATGTGCTCGTAAGAACGTAATTCATTCTCTGGTGACACCGGTGCCATGATCAAATCCATCTGGCGGTCTTCCAAAGCTTCAACCATGCCGCCGATGATTTGCATGAACATCGGGTCCGCTAAATCGTTGGCAACCAATGCATGAATGATCCCAATCACGTTAGTGCGACCCGATGCCAAACTGCGCGCCATAGGATTCGGGCGATAGCCATATTGTTCCGCCGCCTCCAGCACTCGTTGTCGGGTACGCGCACTGACCTCAGGATAGCCGTTCAATGCACGACTCACCGTGGTTTCAGATATACCGAGACTTTGTGCCAGACTTTTGAGGTTCATAGGGGCGATTGCGCTTTTTAGTGACGTGATGACTTAGTAACCGAATGACTTTAATTGAATGACCGAGTAATTGATCTTAATAATTGATCTTAATAATTAATCTTAATTCCAAAAGAAACGAAGTGTAATCGCATGCACTTAGCAGGACAAGTGATTTTGCCCTGTTGTTGCCTTACTTTGAATCAGCTCTGTGGCACACCAAATTTGGAGCACAAGATCACCAATTCACACGAATTAAATTCGATGATTTTGTATTTCCACGAATCTGCACTTTGACTAGCTTAACCGTCGCGTCCCAAGTAAATTGCATAGGTTTTCCATCGTGCGTAACTTGCTGCGGCGCATGCAATACGTTATGCAAGTAAAAAGTGAATTGCTTATTTTGAGCAGGCATATGCTTGCCATGCTGCTGTTTCAATTGGATTCGCAAACTTGTTTTACCCGATGCGGAAATTTCATAGACACTGCTAAATTGATGCAAGCGATAAATTCCTTTTGCATAGGCTTGCGGTGTGCGTCCATCATCTTCATACATTTTTCCGCTGCTACGCTGAACACTCTCGTCGTGGTAATAATGCAGATCGAGTAATTGCTCTTGATAGAACTGCGTGCTTTGCATAGGCGCTGCCATCGGTATGAATGCACCTGCGCGAACGAATACCGGTATGTGTTGCTCAGTCACTGCGACAGTGTGCGTAGCACCGCCTTGATAAACTTGTCCGGTGTAGAAATCTATCCATCGTCCCTGTGGAAACACAACCTCAACTTGCTGCGCCTTTGCTTCCATAATTGGCTGCACTAGAAAATCATTGCCCCACAAATACGAAGCGGAGTGCGTCAACAATTGCTGATTCTCAGGCTCCGCAAAAAATAGAGGCCGCATCAGAGGCAAGCCCTGCTCTTGATTTTCAAATCCTAAAGTATAGTTATACGGTAGTAAGCGATAACGTAATTCAATCGCGGCCTTGGCTAATTGCTTGGTCTTATCTGCGCGAAATATCGCTTCAGCTGGCACTTCTTCTTGCGCATGCGGTCGGAAAATCGGCTGGAATACACCATATTGCAACCAACGTGTATACAATTCATCATCCAAATTTGCACTCGCAAAACCACCTAAATCTGAATGCATATAAGCCAGACCTTGCATTCCCATTTGCAAGGCGATCTCGGGTTGCGAACGTAATCCACCCCAAGTCCGGTTAACGTCGCCTGACCACGGAATTAATCCAAATCTCTGTGAACCCGAATAGCCTGCACGCATCAAAATAAACGGACGCTGATCAGGAAAATCTTTTTGATAACCCTGCGCTACTAACTTAGCCCACTCATGTCCATAAATATTATGAACTTGATCCGCACCCAGCTTGCCGTCCGCATGGAATAACTCACTAGGGTGAACTTCTGGCTCCCCCAGATCGCCCCACACACCTGCGACGCCCTGCTTTGCCAGATCTTTATAAATATTCCAAAACCAAGTACGCGCCTTGGGCTGAAATAAATCGATCAGGCCAGTATTCCCAAAATAGAATTCATAGGTGTACGGTTTTCCCGCACGATCTTTTGCCAAAATATTTTCACGCACCGCTTCTTGCCAACGATTCGAAGTCGTCAGTATGAAGGGCTCAGTGATCAACACCGTCTTCACACCTTGTTGATGAAAATCGGCGATCATACTTTGCGGATTTTTAAAATTATCGGCATCAAATGCCAGATTTCCCATCGTGCCTTTAATGTCTTTGCCAAACCAGTACAAATCAAAAATAATGGCATCAACCGGAATTTTCTCCGCGCGAAATTGCGCGATGACATTGCGCGCTTCGGCCTCAGAATGATAGCCAAAACGGCTGGCAAAATTTCCGAATGCCCAACGCGGCGGCAAAGGCTGACGTCCTGTTAATGCGGTGTAATTGCCGACTATTTTTGTCCAATCCTGGCCTGCGATTACTTGATAGGTTTTACGTCCGCCGATTGTTTCATAACTGAGCGTGTTGGCATGCTGACTATCGAGATCTAGTGTACCAATGGCGGCATTATCAAAATGTATGCCGTACATTTTTGAAGAGTAGATAAGCGGAATGCCAAAATTCATTTGACTAGATCGCTCTTCGTAACCGTAATGCGCCTTGTTATATAGAGCTAAGCGATTGCCGCGTCGATTCATGCCGAGTGCACGTGCACCTGCACCATATAAGGCTTCACTTGAATCAAGACTAAAACTGATGCGCGCTTGATTTTTTTCAGGCGTAGAAATTTTTTCATAGCCAGTCTTTTCAGAAGTCAGTAATTTTCCGTGGTACCAATAAGAAATCTGAAACGGCGATTTTTGAATCTGGACTGCCAAGCCTGCACTGGCATAGTTGATTTGATCTTTCGTTTCTGCAAAATGCACTTTCAGCTTTTCTGGCTGTGCGATCAATGCATGCGATTGCTGATCAAAAGTACTGAGGTTCTCGCCTTGCGGATAGAAACTGGTTTCGAACACGTCAGCAGAATAAGGCGTGATACGATAACGACCATCATTCGTGACGATATCAAGGTAAGCAGATGTATGTTTCAAAGCCAGAATCTGACGCTGCGCATTTTGCGCAGACGCTTGATTATTCGCTAGCAGAACTATCGTCGCAATTAGACCCAATCCCACACCGCGCGTATGACAAACTGAATAAATACGGCTCAAACTTTTCATGGCTTACCTAATAAAATAATGGAATACTGACCGGGTAACTCAAGCTTTCCAGCTTTGACGATACTAGTCTTTCCTGAATAATAATCACGGATTTTTTCACCGTCGGAAAACACGCCACTCACATCAAGTTGATGGACCTTAGCCACTGGCAAATCCAAGGCAACGATGACAACATCACTCACAC
The DNA here is from genome assembly GCF_014284175.1 of Affinundibacterium flavidum. Classification (GTDB taxonomy): domain Bacteria; phylum Pseudomonadota; class Gammaproteobacteria; order Burkholderiales; family Burkholderiaceae_D; genus Undibacterium; species Undibacterium flavidum. The sequence goes on along the minus strand of NZ_JACOGA010000012.1, from coordinate 42,251 downwards.
CGTCATGTTGATAACTACGCTTAAACACATAAGGTGCGGCGGACAATTGTTGATGCACACCGGCGCCAACTGCCACATGCGCACGCCGGAATTGTCCTAATTTTTGCCAATGTAAAAGCAGCTCACGAGTGCTTGGCTTGACTTGTCCGGGCGCGATGTTTTGCATAGATGCAATCGGCAGATTATTTTGCAACGCGCCCCAATTCATCATGGAACGTAACTTAGCATCACCTTGCGCCTCACTCACATTCAACAGACGGGCTGTTTCGTCCCCATAGTAAATCTGCGCCGAACCTGGACTGAGCATCAACTTGGTCGCCGCGACAAAGGGCTGCAAACGTGCAGGATCAAACGGCGAGCCATCATCATGCGAGCTGATGTAATTCAACACAGAATAGTTTTTTAATTCGCCAGACAAATAGCCAGAATATTGACTGAACAAAGTTTCGTAAGGCTGATGAGCGTCGGACTTGAAGCCAAAATTAATCATGCTATCGAAACCATGAGCGTAATAATTAATTCGGCTACCGCCATCCATACGGAATAACAAACCATCGCGAATCGGATAGTTATACGCTTCGGCCGTCATGAAGAAGGCATCATCACTGAGCTTCAATTTGGGATGGGCCAGCTTCCACTCTTCATACGCAAGGCTGGCTTCGTGTTTTAATTCTTTCCAAACTGTTGCTTCGACGTGCTTAACCGTATCGACACGGAAGCCATCCACGCCATATTTACGAATCCAATCAGTGTGCCACTTCATTAAATAGTAACGTGGTGCGCGAGGATATCCGGTGCGCCCAAAATACGTTTCCAATTCTTTGGTTTCCTGCTCGTAACGCCCTTCTTGCTTCCACTTTTGCACTAAAAATGGTGGCAGTTCGACCGCCTTATCGCTTTCAGTAAAGAAGTCTGGCAAATTTTTCACCAGCGTACATTTGATCGCGCCGTCCGCCGTATGGTAATCGCAAGCAGGTTCTGTCCGTACCCAATCGGCAGGCCAAACAGCATCGCCGTCCGTGACTGGTCCTGTGTGATTCATCACGACATCGAGTAAAACGCGGATGCCATGTTGATGTGCAATTTCGACTAAATTCTTAAAGTCTTTATCCGTGCCAACGTTGGCATCGACTTTGGTAAAGTCTTTTGCCCAATAACCATGAAAGCCATAAGATTTTCCTGTGCCTTCGTCCGTGCCTTCATGAATTTGTTCCACTGGTGGCGTCATCCATATAGCGTTCACGCCAAGGCGATCAAAATAGCCATCCTTGATTTTAGCGATGATACCTTTCAAATCGCCGCCCATAAATCCACGCAAAGGAGCAGCGTCCGCTTTTCGCCCATAAGCGAGGTCATTTGCTTTGTCCGCATTATTAAATCGGTCAGTAAGCAAGAAATAAACTGTCGCGTTATTCCACAAGAAGGTTTGCGGTTTGGCTTTTTTTTGTTCGGGCTTAGCACTAGGCGCGCTCGCCGCATTCAAGCTAATACTCAAACCAACACCCAACAAGGACAGAGCAATCAGAGACTTACGTATCATGGGTATTCCCTTACATCGACGTGAACAGGCTCTCGTACACCGCGCGCGAAAACGGATGGCGTACGAAGGCCGGGTTTGAGCTTGCTGAAACTTACTTAATTCAAGCAAATTGAGCTCGCTCAAGCTCAACTACTTCGCAAATTAAGCTTCTTTAGCAATCGTTTTCTCAGCATCATCTTGCACGATCAGAGTCAAGAAGCCAGCCAACACCATACAAGCGCCGCCCAGCATCAAAATTTTGACGGATTGATTTGCAAAGAAATTTTTCAAAATCGCCCCCAAGACAACGCCAGCGACGATTTGCGGGATCACGACGAAAAAGTTAAACAAGCCCATGTAGTAGCCCATTTTATTGGCAGGCAAAGCGCCCGCCAAAATTGCGTACGGCATGGTGAGTACGCTGGCCCAGGCAATGCCGACACCGACCATAGGCACTAGCAACATTTCTTTGCTAGTGATCGCAAAAATACTGATCAGGCTCACACCGCCAATTGCTAAGCACAGTAAATGTACGAACTTACGGCTAGTCAATTTTGCCAACATAGGCAATAGGAAAGCAGCGATTGCCGACACGCCACCATACATCGCAAACATGATACCGACCCAGTTGCCCGCTTCTTGATAACCCGCAGATTGCGCATCGCTGGAGTGGAATACGCCAGCGGCAATCGACGGCGTGGTATAGACCCACATCGAGAACAAAGCAACCCAGGTAAAAAACTGCACAATCGCGAGCTGCACCATGGTTTTTGGCATTTTCAAAAAGCCGCCCAAAATTTCTTTGACGGCGTTCCCCAAACCTTTGCTTGCCGCACGTTCAGCCAAAAATGCATCCATATCCGCAGGTGCATCTTCTTTGCTGAACAAGACTGTCCACAACACAGCGAGGAAATACACGCTACCACCGACATAAAAGGAATAGCGTACGGTATCTGGAATCGCGCCGTTCACAGGCACATTACTGACGCCTAAATAATCAGTGAAAATAGTCGGCAACAAAGAAGCAATCACACCACCACAACCGATGAAAAATGTTTGCATCGCAAAGCCGCCCGTTTGCTGACTGGCATCGAGTTTATCGCCAACAAACGCACGGAACGGTTCCATGGAAATATTAATAGAAGCATCCATCAACCACAGTACAAACACAGCCATCCACAACTTACTGGAATTGGGCATCAAGAACATCGCCATCGACGCTAACACTGAGCCAACAAAGAAAAATGGGCGTCGACGTCCCCACACCGGATGCCAGGTGTTATCGCTGAGATAGCCAATCACAGGTTGCACCAATAATCCAGTGATCGGTGCAGCCAGCCACAGAATGGACAGATTGTCGATATCCGCACCTAGGGTGGCGAAGATGCGGCTGGTATTGGTATTTTGCAGAGCAAAGCCAAATTGAATACCGAAGAAGCCGAAGCTCATGTTCCAGATCTGCCAGAATGACAGCTTAGGTTTTGCTAGTTGTTGCATAGTGTCCCCTCAAAATTTCTTAGTGATGCTTAGTGAAGCCTCGTGATACCGGGTGATGCCTCGTGATAAGTTATGCGATCGTCTGAAGCTATCATCGGATTTCGCGCTTTTTCTTTTACTCGCATTGTGCTTAGTTTGCGCTTAGTTTGTACTCTGTTTGCACACATTTATCGCACAGAAAAAACCAGACTACATCTTCGCTGCCGCACAGTGTTGGGCGATATAAGCGGCATGGTCTGGCATGACCTTAACGCACTTGGCAATCACTTCACGCACGCTTTCCAAGTATTCCAGCGTATCGGCTTCTGTCTGCAAATCGACCAAGGAGTGGTAACTCTGCACCGGCATATTCTGTCCCTCTAAGACTTGCAACCACGCCACTTCAGCAAACAATTCATCATCGACGCGCAACAAACGTCCACTAGCGTGATAGATCTCCATCTTATGCTTGAGCGTTTCGGGTATCGCCATTTCAGCGCAATTTTTCCAAAAGGCGGAATCTTCACGTTGATTTAGTTTGTAATGCAAAATCACAAAATCGCGGATGCGCTCATATTCAAATTTCGCCTGGCGATTGTATTCATTGATATCGACTTGATTAAAAGCTTTGGTCGGAAAGAAATTAATCAGACGCGCAATTGCGGTTTGAATTAAATGGATGCTGGTCGATTCTAAAGGCTCTAGGAAACCACTCGCCAAGCCTATCGCCACCACGTTCTTGTTCCAGCATTGCTTACGCATGCCGGTCGTAAATTTAAGTAAGCGTGGGTCCGCTAAAGGCTCGCCATCGAGATTCGCCATCAGCGTTGCGGCAGCTTCATCTTCGCTGGTAAATTGACTGCAGAAGACGTGACCATTACCAATTCGATGTTGTAGTGGGATTCGCCATTGCCAACCAGCTTTATGCGCTGTAGAACGGGTGTATGGCGTCAACACAGATGCGGATTCACATGGCACGGCTAAAGCGCGATCGCAAGGTAAGAAGTGCGTCCAATCTTCGTAGCCAGTTTTCAATGTCTGTTCTATCAACAAGCCACGAAAACCTGAACAATCGATAAATAAATCGCCGTTGATTACTTCGCCATTTTCCAGTACCACGGATTCAATGAAGCCATCGCGTTCACCTTGTCCGTCACATTGTTTGACTTGCGTGATTTTGCCTTCGGTACGAATCACGCCGAGTTTTTCCGCATATTTACGCAAAAATTTGGCATACAAACTAGCGTCGAAATGATAAGCATGAGCGATTTGATTCAAAGGTGAATTTTCAACTTCGCGATTCGCCGGCATGAACTTATTCGCCTTCGACGCCATCCGTGTGATCGAATATTCTTCGAGCGGCGCAACCTTGCCTTGTGCGTGATATTTTTGCCAGTACTGATCAAAACGCACGGTGTAAGTATCTTGGCCTATGATGCCAAAACCATGCATGTAGCGATCACCAAGCTTGCCCCAGTTGACGAACTCAATGCCCAATTTAAAAGTTCCTTGGGTCTCGCGCAAGAACTCATTCTCATCGATACCTAGAACATGATTGAAGCGCTGTATCATAGGAATAGTCGCTTCGCCGACGCCGACAATACCAATTTCATCGGATTCAATCACTCGGATTTTGTACTTGCCTTGCAGCGTTCTGGCGAGTGCGGAAGCCGTCATCCATCCCGAAGTACCACCGCCAACAATCACCACGTCTTTGATTAATGCATTATTCATCTTGAGTTCTCACGCTGAAAAGAATGGATGGAAAATAACACTTTACTTTGTAGACTCTGAGCGAGTCTTTGCAGTGTAGCCGACACTGAAAACGAAAGATTTATTTTCCACAAATTCTAAGGTCTGTCTCACTTTTTTGTATCCTGACAAACCACAACAGATAAAAAAAAGACCCCTGCCATGCTGCGCAGGGGCCCTTTGTCAGTTCAGATTAAAACTTGTAGTTTGCGCCGAACAAATAAGTTCTACCGTAAGTCACTTTATTTGTGATCACGTTAGGATCTGTGTTGTATTCCTGGAATGGTGTGTTATTCCAGTTATTCGCTTGCACCAACAAGGACAAACCTTTCAACCAGCCAGTTTGGAACTCGTAAGAAGCCTGCAAATCTATCAGCGTTTCACCCTTCACCATGGTCAACTGCATGTTGTCTTGGTAATCGCTGACTTGGCCCAAGAAATCTGAACGTTTACGAGCAGCCCAAGCCACTTGGAAGCCGTTTTTCTCGTAGTACAGACGCAAGTTGCTGACTTTTTTCGACAAACCTGGCAATGGAATATTCACAGAGCTGATCGCAACGTTAGCAAAACCGAAGCCTGGCAAAGTGATTTGGCTAGATGTATCAGAGTGATTCACCATCACACCGAAACCATCGAGGTAAGAACTAAACATATTGAACGGTACGTTCAATGCTAATTCGAAACCAGAGATGCTACCGCCTTCCCCATTACGTGGAGAGGTCAACAAACCAACGGTAGAACCCTTGTAAGCGCCAGTTAAAGGCAATGGTGTTTTCGCGCTAACAAACGGTTTGAAATCAAATGTCGTTGGTGAACGGAAGATGTAAGTATCTAAAGATTTGTAGAAACCAGCGACACTGAAATAGCCTTTGTTACCGAAATATTTTTCATACGACAGATCCAAAGATTTCGCCAAGAATGGCTTCAAGTTGGGATTACCGCCGCTACCCGTCAAGATAGGATTATTACCTTGTGTCGTCACGCCGAATGCCTGACTTGCACGCATATCATCCATGTTGGCACGGGACATAATCTTCGCCGCAGCTACGCGGAAGAATTGTTCATGACCGAGATCATAAGACACATTCAAGCTCGGCAAGATGTTGGAATACTTAGTACCGCCACCAACTACGCTAGATGGGCAAGTCGCTGCTGTGATACCTGTGCAGTTTGCCAAATCAACTTGGTTACCTGTTGAGGATTGATCTGTGTGTACGAGTTGTACACCGACATTCCCGCGGTAGTTCAAGCCAAACATTTGGCCATCTAAGTCACCCATCGCATAGGCTGTCGTGACTTTTTCATGCACTGACCAGTCTTTAGCCAATACCGAAGCATCAACCCAACGCGCCAATTCATAGATAGAACCTAAAGAACCTTCAGGATCGAAAGAAACGATAGGCAATCCTGTAGTACCAGCGATGCCGACAGCAGAACCTGGAACAGTTGCCGTTGCGTAGCCGTTCGTGCCCTTCACTACCAAACGACCTTCTTGACCAGAACGCACTTTTTCACGATCCGTACCTTGAACACCGAAGCGCGCAGAAACGATAGGGCCAAATTCGACATCACGGCTTGCCGTCAAACGGAAGCTCGTTACTTTATCATCGACTGTAGGCAAGGCTACATAACCTGCTTGTGGAGAATTAACACCACCACCCCAACCATCGACGTCCGTCAATTTAGCGACACTACGGTCACCGAAATTCAAACTAGTCGTGTACTTCACATCATTGAAGTTACCACCATTAAAACCGGTGTAGCTGATGGACGCCAAATTTTTTGCATCACCAGGCTGACCAGCAGTTGTTTCATAGCGAGACGCATCTTTTTTCGCTTTGGAGTAAGACAAATCTGCGTTTAATGTCCAGACGTCTGCTTTCAAATCACTATTCCAACCGATGGAAGTAAATTTATCTTTGGCAGATTCTTTATGGTTACGCACGACGCCTTTGTAGTTACTGAAAGTACCTGCGGTTACCACGCCGTTCACGATGGTTGCATTACTCAATACACCATCAGGATCATAACCACCAGCTGAACCAGCGACCGCACCTTCCAAGCCCGTTTTCTTTAGACTAGAACTACCTGCAGAGTAGAACACATCTACCGTGGACTTAAAGTTTTTGTTAGGCTTAAATTGCAAAGTCATGGATGCGCCATCACGGTCGCTCATGCTCGTTTCAGTATCCGCACCGAAACCACCGATGGTCTTCACTTTAGCACCGTTGTAATCGACTTCTGGCGACCAACCACCCCACGTGTTGAAACGCTGCTGTGCGCCGCCGTCTTCTTTAAACTTAGTGAAGCCTAAAGACAAACCAATCGTACGGTCAGCAAATTGATCAACATAAGAAAAAGAGATACGATCGCCGCTACCTTCAGATGCCGTCTGCACGCCAGTACGTTGTTTACGATACGCAGCGGAAATCACTTGTTTACCGAAGTCGAGTGGCTTCAAGGTATTCAAATCGATAGTTGCCGCTAAACCTTGCCCGATCAAAGACGCATCTGGTGTTTTGTAGATCAATACTGAACCCATCAATTCCGCTGGGAACAAATCGAATTCCGGTGCACGCGCATTACCAGTCGATGCTTGCTCACGACCATTCAACAAAGAACCGTTGAAGGATGGCGCTAAACCGCGGATGCTGATGTCTGATGCTTTACCAGATGAACGACTACGTTGTGCGGTGACACCAGGCAAACGGGCGATAGATTCGGCCACGCTAGAGTCCGGCAATTTACCAATATCTTCAGCTGAGATCGCTTCGACGATGGACGTGGAATTTTTCTTCAAAGAGATCGCCGCTTCAATACCGCGACGGATACCCGTCACAACGACTGTTTCAGTAGTAGCTTGACCTTCGGCTTTGGCGGCTTCTTTAGCTGGCTCTGCCTGCTGAGCATAAGCGGAACCTGCGCTCAAAGCCAACATCACTGCACATCCAGCAGCAATTGGGGTTAATTTGACCACGGCACGGTTCAGATTCGAACTCTGCTGGCGCTTAGTGAAATTCAATTCCATTTAAATCTCCAAATTTTTTTGTGACTGCAATCTAGGGGGGGAGGAAAACGCACTACTTTTAAATCTTATTTTCTGCATCGAATTCGAATCAGCAAACTTTTGGTCTAAATTCAAATCTTGAGTCAAGTTTGTACCAAAACTAAATTTTGTGTCAATCAGAAAAAGCGAAGAATTTTGTAAGTTTTTAGGCTTCCCTATGAGGATTTTCACTACTACGTGGCACGAAAACCACAATCACAACAAAACAATTGATGTAGTCAAACTACATTTTATCGTTTTCATTATCAACATTTCACCAAAAAATTCAAAGCGCTTTGTATTTTTATAGGTTTTTTTCTCAAAGCGCTTTAATTTTGGTTCGAGATTAACAACAGTAAGCGTGAAAAACCTAGTTCAATTGATTTTTTAAATATCTTCTCAATAACAAATGCATGAAAGTCATACAAACCAAGTTCAAGTGCTGCACTGAAAGTGTAGCCAGGTCAATGTCATGATAACAACCGATATCGGAAAACTGCACCCCACTTCACAGCATAAATGTCGACTCAAGTCCAATTAATAGCAAAAAACAGCAAAATTGATTACCGTCACTCTTGCGTAGGAGGAGTCCAATGACATTTGTTAATCAACGAACGCCACTAGATTCCTGCCTACGCAGGAATGACACTCTGTGCTGTCATTTCGCCTTTTTCCTACTTTTCAGTCAAAAGACTTGCGTAGCTACCTGTAAACTCAGATGTGAGGCTCAGGTGCGCAACTTAGATTTACTTCACTATAGGAGCCAGTTAAAGAATTGCCATAAAAAAACCCAAAAAGTTACATTGAACTTTTTGGGTTTCATTTACTGCCTTGACCTATCCTTGGACTCACATCCACCATCTACTTACAAAACTATGGACGCGCCTAGTGGAACGGGTATCAATTCATACGCATCCATTTGCAAAGATCAACTCTCGCAGATCAATTCAAGAAAATTAATTCAATTTAGGACGTCCCGCCTTCAAGGGCTGCAATCCTGCGATCATCGTTTTTAAGTTACTAACCGGCGTTTTTTTCAATAGCTGCAAACCGACTCGCAATAATTGGCTTTTCTTCACCTCGATACCTGCTGCGATGCACGCTTTCTTCACTTCACCCAGCACTGCATATTCCGCCTCTGGCATCGTGAAACTATCACGCACCAGTTTCGGTTTTTTGTGTTTCTCTTTGGCGACCGCTTCGCCATTAACAGGTTTAGCTGGCACAGCAATTTTCTTTGCTGCCTCGGCTTTTTTGGCTGCCGCGGGCTTAGATGGTGTTGCTACTTTTGCTTTGACAGCTACTGGTGTTTTAGTCGCCACCTTTGCTGCAGTTGGAACAACTGCCTTATTGACTGTTGCAAGGCTAGCAGCGCTTGGGGCAGCGACAGGCTTGGCTTGTGCTTTAACAGCTTTGGCCTTTGCGATAATTGATTTAGCGGGCACGACAGCCGCTTTTGTGGTGGACGTAGCTTTCTTTTTCGCTGCAGTTGCCATGAATTACTCCTTAGTTATTGCGCACCTTAGTTATTGCACACCTTAGTTATTGCACACCTTAGTTACGCACCATTATTACTCTCTATAAATAGCCTCAAGACTGTATTTTCTTGAGAGACTTTCAAAACCAATTTAGAAAAATTTTTAAATTAATTTAAATAGTATAAACAATTTACATCATTAATCTTGGTTACGCAATTACAGTGCGACTTCAAACCAAAAACTAACAGGAAAAAATCGAAATTGTGCCAACTTAAGTACCCGCACGCACCACAAAATCAACCCCAATCTCGCGCCAGCATTCGATTTCTTTGCGCAACCAAATTGCCACCGTTGGATGTAAACTAACCCAATCGGCTTTTAGTTCTAACTCAATCTTGCTCTTCATCTTCAGGCTAAAATCTTTATAGTCCAACTCGACTCGCGCGTGCATAAAACTGACCGCCAAGCGCATAGCCAAAACAGCCTTAGCAAAATCAAGATCGACAAAGCCCTCACCTACTTTGCGCAAATTACCTTTTTGACTTAACACTAAACGACTCATCAATTTTTGTTCGCGCGTGGTAAAGCCTGGAATATCAGCGTTCTCCACCAAATAGCTGCCATGTTTGTGATAACTAGTGTGCGAGATCACCATTCCCACTTCATGCAACAAAGAACTCCAATGCACGTAGTGATTTAACTTATCATTTGCGGGTTTTAATTGCTGATATAGCGATCCCGCCATATCAGCAACTAATTTAGCGCGCCCGACATCGGCACGAAACAAATCCAGGAAATCATGTACCGCAAGCTCACGCCGGTCACGCTTGGTCGAGCGCAGGTAGAGATCCCACATCACGCCTGTACGCAAACCCGCTTCTATAGGGTGCAAGATGCGGATATTCAACTCTTGAAATAATCCAATCAAAATTGCCAGGCCGCCAATGACCATCGCCACTCGCTCGGTCTTAATTCCGGATAGATTCAGGTCATCAATCTGACCTCTTTGTATGCAGTAGTCACGCAAAGCAAGCAACTTTTCTAAGGTCACTTCTGCATCGCCGAAACCGTTTTTATACAAGGCATCGGAAATCGCCCGCACCGTACCAGACGAGCCATAGGCGTTGCGCCAAAATTCTGGTTGATAGGCAGGCGTAGCATCTTCCAGTAAGGAGCGCACTGTCAAAATTGCTGCTTCAAATCCTTCTACCGTGATCCTGCCGTCGGGGAAAAAATTGGCGCTATGCTTAACGGTACCGATAGGAAAAGATTCGACTTTCACGATTTCATGACCGCGCCCCAAAATAATTTCAGTTGAGCCGCCGCCAATATCAATCACCAGGCGTCGCTCAGCGGGAATAGCTAAAGCATTCGATACACCCATGTAGATCAATCGTCCCTCTTCTTCGCCGGAAATTACTTCAATCGGCAATCCAATGGCTGCCTCCGCTGCAGGCAAAAAGTCAGCAGCGTTTTTGGCAATACGTACCGTATTAGTCGCTACGACACGTACGGCATCAATTGGATATTCTGCCAAAATTTCTTTAAAGCGTGCGAGACATGCGCAAGCGCGCTGCATCGCTTCGTCGGTCAAATTACCATGCTGATCCAAACCTGCCGCAAGACGAATAGGATCACGCGCACTCTTGAGCACGCGAATCGAACTGCCTTCATAACTACCGATGTGCATACGAAAACTATTCGAACCCAGATCGACTGCTGCAAACATATGTAATTTCCTTAAGAAGTGATGGCGCACGAATTCAACTATCTCTCTTCGTGCACTGTGCTGCAGAGAATAATTATCATCATATCTCAGGCTAGCTGGATTTCATGCATCTGACACAAAACTGTCGCACCCTATCTAGGCCATCTAGGTTAAATTATATTAATCATTCTTTATGACGCAGCTATGACAGTTTTGAACAATCGACAGAGGGAGGATAATCAGAAGAATCGAACAAAAGAATAGAACACTAGAACTCAATCACTTGGATGTGCGGAAGTATGGAAGAGCAGTACAAATGCTATGCCAACCACGCGCATGCTTGGCATAACTAGATAGATCAATCAGGCTAGGCTGGACGGAACTGGAACGCGCTAACTGTGCTCAGCCCAGCTGGGTTCACTTCAGTTCGGGCAAGAAAAAACGCGGCTGCAAATTTGTCAGCCCGGTGGAATTCAGAATTTCCGTCAAGCGTTGCGCTGACTTATTGTTTCGCCCACCTTTATACTCGGCCACGATCAATTCATTCTTCATCGAATGCTCCCAGCCCACCAGTTCGGTGACTCGTACCTGATATCCATGCGACTCTAATTGCAAGCAACGCAAGACATTCGTGATTTGACTACCAAACTCCCGCGTGTGTATAGGATGACGCCACATTTCTGACAATGGATTATTTTTTACCGCTTCACCTTTAGACTTACGCAATTCCGCTGCGACTTCTGCCTGGCAACACGGTACTAATACCATAAATTTCGCTTTCTTTTTCAAAGCAAAATCAATCGCGTCATCGGTCGCCGTATTGCATGCGTGCAGAGCAGTCACAATGTCGATTTGTTCTGGCAGAGCAGTGGAATGACTCGATTCAGCGACCGACAAATTCAAGAACTGCATACCGCCAAAGTCTAAGCGTTCTGCTAGCTCACGTGACTTCGCCACCAACTCATCGCGCGTTTCTATACCGTAAATACACGAAGTATTGTCCTTACCTAAATCTTTAAAAAACAGATCATACAAAATAAAGCCTAAGTAGGACTTACCCGCACCATGATCCACCAAGCTGACCGCGCCTTTTTGTTCTAGCACCTGTTTGAGCAATGGCTCAATGAATTGATACAAGTGATAAACCTGTTTGAGCTTGCGGCGGCTATCTTGGTTGAGTTTGCCATCGCGCGTCAAAATGTGTAATTCTTTCAGCAACTCTATAGATTGCCCCGGACGGATCTCGTGCTTTTCTTGTTTTTCTGATTTGGATTGCTGTGTTTGCACGGCGGTGGATTTCATGGTGTAACCTTTGCGGACTGAAGCTTGCTATTTTACTTGATGCTCATGCACAAAATAGAAAACAAAAGGAAAATGGACTCAAGCGCAGCTATCTCTGGCAAATGTCGCCTCAAACGCATTGAGCCAATCCGAATAAAAACTAAGCGAATCAGCGACTGCGCCGCGCACTCCACAAATGGCGGTCGCAAAACGATGTGCCGCGCTCAAAGTTTTTTCTATCGGCCAATTCGATTGCCAACCATAGATGAACACCGCAGCAAAGGCATCCCCAGCCCCAACCGTATCGACGACTTCGACTGCAGCCGAAGGCTGATCGAGACTATGCAAACACACGTCATTCGCATCTAGATAAAAATAACCTCTTGCTCCTAAAGTGACGATGATCGCTTGCATGTAATACTCAGCCATCACCGCCTCACAGGCGAGGCGCAAACCCGCCTCGTCATGATCTACGGTCATAGCTGCAGCAGCAGGGCAAGCGTGCTGAATCACGTATTGCAATTCATCCTCATTTAATTTGACCATGTCGCAGTAATTCAGCGAGCTGATCACTGTCTCCAAACTCGCCTGCTCATCACGCAAATTCAAATCCAAAAACTTACTCGCACCTTCGGTTATCTCTGCTTCCAGCAACGAAATTAAGCTGGATTGAGACACTTCATTGCGTTGAATTAAGGAACCGAAATAAATCAAATCTGGTGGTGCTTCGTGAAAATACTTTTCTAATAAATCGTCGATAATCTCAGCGTCGATATAGTCATACGCCTGATCATTCAAAATCTCGAAGCGGTGCGCAGCGACATCGAGACCATCAGCGGCTTGCATCAATTCAACTAACACGCGCCCACTAGGATGCTGGTCATCGATTTGTATACCGTCTGCACTGAGCCCAGTACGAGCACATTCAGCCAAAATCGCCTCTCCGTTCTGATCGCGACCAACACGACTTAGCATCAAAGGCCGGGCGCCAAACAAAGACAGACTACGCGCCACATTAAAAGGTGCACCGCCTATGATTTTTTGCTGCGGAAACTCATCGATTAAGGTTTCGCCGTAAATCAATAGGTTAGGGGTTTTTAATTGCTGATTGGTTTTCATATGAGTTCAATTAAATGAGATCGAAATTGCGTTAAGACAGAGATGTGGCATACATGGTGCCGACTCCGCCATGAGTGCACTAGTTTGCGATTATCCACTAAGAAACCATAGCAAGTATTGAGAATTCACGAACCACTGGTTTAGACATGGTGACATAGCACTTCACACGCTAAAGCCCTGAAGAAATATTCCCTGACCGGGCAATCTATGCGACACGTGCAATGTATGCGTTATAAACGCAAAAAAGGGTTAGTAAGCCTAAGCTAACTAACCCTTTTTCTGACTACTTAAGTTCTTGGTAGGCCGTGCGGGATTCGAACCTGCGACCAACGGATTAAAAGAACGTGAAGCGTCAGGTATCGGTAGGCATCGGGCTTGGATCATTTTACCATGCCAACGGGCGCCCCTCCCGATGTTTCCTTTGTGCACGAATTTCCTTGTTTTTTCTGCATTCCGGCACTCGTTTACGTCCGACTTGCCCTGAGATGGATCGGACCTGATTTCATTGCATCCTGATCCGACCAGAGGGCGACCAGTAGCCATCATTGGCGATGTGTCTGCCCTTTATGCCTCCGGTGTTCCGCATAGCGTTTTCGTCACGCCGCCGAGTTGTTGTGAGTCCCACTTGGCCGCAATGCCTGGACGTGATGGCTGTGACACGCCCGTTGGATATGCTGCACGTTGACCGGAGCCAGACCGGAACGGGGGGCATATGAGTTAGCGGTTGCAACGAGGCTGCGCCGTTTTTGCAGCCCATCTTTGCACACTCTGCACAAACCTAGAACAGCCGCTAAGACGAATGATAGAGTTCGATTTATAGCAACTACCGCTTTGATGTGACGGGGAAATGGCAGTATCTCTTTTCTTAGTTTGACAGTGTGAGTTACTCAGCGTCAGTAGCGGCTTCGCCATTCACCTCAGATTCCTCGACGGCACGTTGTTCCTGTAAGACATACTGATGTACGGTCATAAACTGATGCGCAACACGGCGGGATTGTGCCATTGTCTCGGGAGGATAGTTTTGAGGTGTATCAAGTTCCTCCCCGTACCGTAACCGTAAATTTTCGGCTATGTAATTTGCGGGAAGGAGACGGGATACCGAGTTGTACTGCTCTCTTTCAAAGTCGGCTGGTCTCGGCAGGCCATTCTCCATTCCCCAGGCTTCTCCTACGTAACAACTCAAAAAGGTGTCTAACTGCTTCGGAACCGCATCAAATAGCGCCTCAAGTCTCTGGCGAACGCGACCAGCTGGCGCTCTGTCGGCCCAAGACCAGTACAGCGATGGGGCATCTTTCGGATGCGCAATAAATAAGGGCGATATAGCGTCTGCCTCTTCAATGCGGGTGGTCAGAATTTCTCGCAATGGCTCTTCGCCCTCATCAGCCAGAACTCTCTTTTCCGGTGGTTTATCTTCGTAGTGTCGAATCCATCTAATGCATTCCATTGCAAAGCCGACTGGCGCTGCGATTGCAATAGCGCGCTCGGCTTCAGCCTGTCGTTCCATCGCTGTAGGTATTTGTCGTAAAAGCCCGGCAATAAGCATTCCTGCCTTAGCTCGGGTATCAGCCATAACCATCATGCCTCGCTCGCGAGGAAGTAAGTCTCCGTTTAGTCCAAACGCGGTGATTAGAGCTGAAGCTTGAACCTGAGTTAGAGATCCCTCTCGCTGACGAAGCCTCGAGATCACTCGGGGCAAACCCTGCCGTTCGGCAAAGCCTAGAATCAAAGCTCGTTTCTCTTCATTAGAGGCGACCGGAACTACGTCGCACAGTTCAGCCACACTTGCATCTGAAACGTCCCCGACCGGCACGCTATAAGTGAAATAGCGCTTGAAATATTGGCTGGAACAGACCTTTTGCTCCGATCCCCAAATCTCGTCCCATTCGTTGCCGTAACCCGTACTGCCTATGCGCGGGAATAGCGGAACCAGAAGGCGTGACTTCACGCCTTCTTGCTCCTCAATAGTTAGTTCCGGCGTCAGGCGTTCTATAAGGCTGTCGATGCGGCTAGCCGTACCTTGAAGAGCATTCTGACGAACATTTCGCTCGCCACGGAGGAAAAGCTGCGAATTTTCCCTAATTCCGGTGTAGAGAAGTGGATACAGAACCCGTATTCCCTCAATAAGCATAAGATCAACTGGATTGACCTCGCCTTTAAGGATAGGTAGCGCGAACATTAGTGCATTTGAGAACAACTTTGCGCGACGTGGCGTTTCCAATCGAGGGAGGAGCGCGTCGTCAAAATGTCTTATAAAAGCGTCTATCTGGGCTTGAGTTAGTTCGATGCCAGCTTGATTTAGAGCGTTCTGAACCCCTTCTAAGGCAAGCTGCCTCAGGCTATTCTCGTCTGCTGGGGGCAGGTGCAGCGGTACTTGGATGATTTTCTCTAGGAAGGCACGACCAGCGGGCGAGCCACCTGCGCCATACCGTTCACCGAGCGCAGCTGAAACAACTGCATCATCAAATGCGAGTACGTACGAGGTATGTCTGAAGCTGGCAGATAATTTGACCAATTTAAAAATGGCGTGAGTTTCTTCGCGGTCTAGACGATCGATATCGTCTATCAAAATGACTAGGCGTTTGTTGGCGTCATCAAGCATCCGCTCAATTCGTTTACGAAGCTCATCTAGTCCAACATTCGACATCGCTTCGCCGACACCCTTGACGGCGTCGCCAGGTCTCAGTTGGACAACACCTCCAACTGTTAGGGACGCAAGGGAAAGCACGTTACCGTATTTTTTTAGTAAATCACCAGCTTTCTCTTTCACGTTGGGAAGAGACTGCCCCATCGCATCCGCGAGGGTCGCAAAGAATCCTCTCAGCAGTAGATCCTCACTTTGGAAATGCCAAGGATTGAACCGAACGACGATAGCATTTGGGTACGAGCCGAGTGCTTCTTGCATCATTTCCAGTACAGATGTCTTGCCGTCTCCCCAAGGACCGAAGAGGCCAAGAACGATACTAGACGGATCAATTCTGGTTGCTATGGTCTCGGCTATTCGCGTGGCAAAAAATGATCGATTGAAGCGGTCTTCAGCCTTTCCCGAAATGGGTTGATCCGCAATGTACTGGTCAGGGACTGCATGCTCCTGCGGAGCATCTGAGTCATTCGTATTCTGACTATCTCCATCTGGTTCAGTCGCTGCTCTCGCGGCCTTTTTTCTGAAAAACCCGAACATGACTTTCCCTTTATTTATTAATGTTGCAAAAAGTAATTTTTCATTCGATGGCTGTTATAGCATTAAGCTATGTTCATGAATCTTAGGTAGCAAGTCGAAGCTTCCCCAGCCTATTTTCTCAATACTTAAACCCATTCCGCTAATTTGTACTTTTCCAAAGACGAGTACAATTCTATCCTTCGAATCGTTGTCTATGCCTTTTTCTCTTGCAAGTCCTACCGTCGTTTTTAATGTAAAATCTTGTATGGTCTCGTTACAATAAAGTCGCGTCATTCTAATATTGTGATCAAGTCCTGAGCCTGCCGCAAAAGACCCTTTGATACGTCCATAATATAGCTTAGGGGAATCGTCCGGTTCGGTGACATCTCGTATATCGTGTAAGAGATCAATCAAGCGCGCAGCAAATGTCTTTTCTGGAAAGACATAGTACTTTGAAAGATTCTGATCGAAGTTCCTGCATATTCCCCTCGCAGTTCTCACCCTGCTAGGTAATAGGAACGATTCACCATTGTGTCGCGATATAGGCGTTTCGGAAAGCAAACCTTCTTCGTTCTCTACAGGCGTTGCATTGTATTCGTCATCGGTTTCGGTAGGAAGATCTGGACGGGTGGGAAGGAATTCGCTAACGACGACAAGGTTCCCGGCATCTACCGCTTTTCTGGCTTCTTCGTAGGTATCAAAGCGTTTTCCCTCAGGCTTTTTTGACCTTAGAGAGCACGGCAC
This sequence comes from Affinundibacterium flavidum, assembly GCF_014284175.1. Lineage (GTDB taxonomy): Bacteria > Pseudomonadota > Gammaproteobacteria > Burkholderiales > Burkholderiaceae_D > Undibacterium > Undibacterium flavidum. The sequence continues at coordinate 24,971 of NZ_JACOGA010000012.1, read as the reverse complement.
GTGATCGTATCGTTTAGGTATGTGCCCGAAGTACGCCAAGCGACCATTCGAGAAATGTTCTTTTTTATGCGGAACGCGCTGGAGGTTTGTGCAGCAAACCGCGCAGAAAATTGCACCTTTCATGGCGGCATCATAGTCTGCCGGAATAATCCTCTTACCCTTTGCACGAAGGGCTTCTTTATCCCCATGGTCGAAGTCCCAGTTACTTAAATGCAGAGCGTACTTAATCTTTTGAGAAGTGGTTCCGTCCGCCATGTGTTTCTCCAAGGTTACGTCGGTGACTCGAAGTTTAAAGTTTCTGAGTCAAATTGTCATTAGGTTAATTGCTCGGAGAGGGGGCGACGCGGCGTGACCAGGGAGTTTGTAGCTGGCGAAAGACCAGGGCAAGCTAGGTCGGATCACCGGGGACCCTCCATGTTTGTCCCTGCTCTCGGCAATACCACCCTTTTTTGGGGTGGCAAGCCCGATTTTCACCTGCCTTTTTGGCGATTTTTTTGATCTTCGATGCTTGATAACGGCGCGAGGATATCCGTGTCATTACGCAATTCCTAGAGTCCTCAAAGGCTGAAATCCGGCACGCAGCATTGGGTGTGCTAGCCACGCCGTACTTACGGCCGGATGAAATCAGGCATTGGTGCGAAAAGCTAGTAACCGATCCTTACCAGCAGATTCGAGACAAGGCACATGAACTCCTGTCCACTTTTTCGAAATAGACAATGGAGGGACTGAGGACCACGGATGTCCCTTCAAGCCGAAACATGGAACCAGAAATGGACCAGAAACAAAAAAGCCCACGAATCGAAATTCGTGGGCTTCCTTGATAATTCTTGGTAGGCCGTGCGGGATTCGAACCTGCGACCAACGGATTAAAAGTCCGCTGCTCTACCAGCTGAGCTAACGACCCAAAACTTGTTGCAATTTACCGAGAATTTTCGAAACTACGACACGAAATATCCGGTAAATGAAAAGGACTTAGATTTACACCTAAGTCCTTCACTGTATTCGTGGTAGGCCGTGCGGGATTCGAACCTGCGACCAACGGATTAAAAGTCCGCTGCTCTACCAGCTGAGCTAACGACCCGAAAGAACGAGATTATAGGGTGATTCGCTTAAGCTGTCAATTACGCAGTCCGATTATTTTGTTGAAGGCAAGCGGTTCTTGGCTGCTTGTGCCGCTTCACTCGTAGGAAACTTAGCAATCACGGCCATTAAAGTCTTGCGACTTTCCTTTTTGTCTTTCAACTCTAACTGGCAGGCTGCGATGTTTAACATTGCATCTGGCTCTTTAGGGTTGTCGGGATAATTCTTTAAAAGTTTTTCCAAAGCCACGATGGTATTTTTACAATCGCGCTGAGCATAATAAGAATTGCCCATCCAATACTGTGCCTGACTGGCAAAAATGGACTCAGGATAATTAATCGTAAAACCTGTGAAGGCGGAAGCTGCATTGGCATATTGGCCTGCTTTATACAAGCTCATGGCTGCATCAAAGCTACGCTGTTCGCTTTGCTCTATCGTGACTTCACGTCCTTCGACCGTGAGCTTCTTTGGCTCCAAAGCACGTATGCGCTTATCCAGATCGACATAGAAATCTTGTTGACGTTTTTGCAGATTCGCCAGATCATTTAATAAAACTTCAATCTGCCCGCGCAAGGCAGAAATTTCTGCCTTTAATTGCTCGTTTTGATTATTCAGTTCCAGAACCGACGTTTTATCTGCTTTGTCGTCGAGTCTGGCTTCCATTTTGGCCGTCAGCGCGGTGATTTTGGCGCGCAAATCGAGAATAGCTTTACGCGCCTCTTCGTCATCAAATAAACCTGCAGATGCAATTGCAGGCATCAACATCAACGCAAATGCCAAGCCTTTAAGCTGTTTGTTCAAACCGGATACGTTCATCATGCCACCTCAATCGAAATTCTAAAAAGCTTTCATCAATAAAAAAACGGACTTTGCAGTATGACACCGCAAAGTCCGTTTTTACTGATCGCTAGGTAAAAATAACTTCAAAAATAATTTTTTAAATAATTACAAAATTATTTGTATCGATTATTGATAAACGATGTCAGAACGGCGATTCTCTGCCCAAGATGCTTCATCGCTACCAGTTGCTTTTGGTTTTTCTTCGCCCAAAGATACAGCTTCAACTTGTGCTTCAGATACACCTAATAATGCCAATGCTTTACGCACTGCTTCTGCACGTTTTTGACCCAAAGCGATATTGTATTCACGGCCACCGCGTTCATCTGTATTACCTTGAACCAAAATCTTACGGCCTTTGTTTGCTACCAAGTACTTAGCATGTGCTTCAACGATGCCTTTAAATTCTTCTTTAACAACATAGCTATCATAATCAAAATAGATACTACGTTTTGCCAATGCGCCTTGTGTCAAAGGGTCAACTTCTGCGGCAACAACAGGCTTCACTTCACGTGTATCTGCTGGCTTTACTGGCTCTGGAGATTTTTCAACGATTTTCGCTGGTTCTTCCAATTTTACTGGTGTGCTGCAAGCACTGATTAAAGCGATACTTGCCAATAAGACCGCAACGGTCTTGGATGCTGATGTCAAACGCATGAAACTCTCCTGTTAGAAATTAAAACTCAAAACCAAACTTAACGCTAAATTGTACTCTAAAAATCGAGGATTTCCACTACTTCATGAAGGGACCCCAAGTCGGCTCGCGGATTTCGCCTGCCTGTATCGTCAATTTTTGCTTCACTTTCGCGTCTGTTGATGCAATTCCTAAGGTGCCACGACGACCAGTTTGGGTCGCATACAAAACATAACGACCATTTGGTGCGAAGCTCGGCGACTCATCGCGATTGGTATCCGAAAGTCGTAATTCTTGACCATTATTAAGTAAATCCATCGCATATACTTGATCACCGCCATCACGACGAGAAATATAAACCATGGTATTTCCATCCGGCGAGATCCGTGGCGAGATGTTATAGCTGCCTTTGAAAGTAATGCGCTTAACATCGCTGCCATCAGCATTCATACGATAAATCTGTGCGCCACCACTACGATCACTGACGAAATAAATATAACGACCATCCGGAGAATAACGTCCTTCAGTATCGATACCGCCGGAATTGCTCAAACGCTGGGCATCTGAACCATCCGCATTAATCGAATACACCTGAGCAATCGCCCCTTTAGATAAAGTCACTAACAACTTACTACCATCTGGCGACCAGGACGGTGAAGAATTATTCCCCTTAAAATTTGCTACCGTCGTCCGTTGCCCCGTCATCAAATTTTGTATGTAGACGATAGGCTTTTTGAGTTCCATCGATACATAGGCGACTTTCATTCCATCAGGCGACCAGATCGGTGAAATAATCGGTTCTTTCGAAGTAAGCGCCACTTGTACGCCTTCGCCATCAGCATCTGAAATTTCTAAACGATATTCGCTGCCAGCTTTAGTCACATAGGCGATCCGGGTTGAAAATACGCCAGGAATGCCCGTCAATTTTTCATAAATATCGTCGGCAATTTTATGAGCAGTCAAGCGAATTTTTGGGCTTGGCGTATCCATGGCAAAGCCGGATAACATATCGCCTTTCAGGACATCAAAGAGTTTATAACGCACATCAAAACGTCCTTCTCCACGCTTTTGTACGCTGCCGACGACTAAAGCAGTGGCGCCCTTTCCTTTCCAGTTTTCGAAGTCCACAGTCGCGGTTTCAGAAATCGCGCTACCGACATCGATTAAGCGAAAATAACCACTGCGATTGAGATCATCCCGAATAATGCTGGAGACTAACTGCGGTGAAATTTCTTCATTCGCGAACGCGGCTACGGCAATCGGAATCTGATTCGAGCCTACGCCTGAAATTTCAACACGCATTTGCGCTTGTGCCGATATGCTCGCGGTCAGCGCCATCAACGCAAACCAGCCCGTAAACAATGCTTTACTGATAGAAGACTTTTTCATGAAGCTTTAATCTTTCATTCTATGAACTAAATTGAGACTGCCCGGTACTTCACCCGATTTATCACGTGGGAACGGCTGTGATTTTTCAATCGCTTTTTCGACTGCTTCATCAAAGGCCGGCACACCTGAGGACTTGGTTTTCTTGATGGGTCCTTTTAAAGATCCATCAGGAAATAGTTGAATCACAAATTCTACGGTAGGATTATTCGAGGACGTATCGTTCACCACATAAATGGTGTTTGCTTTAATCTTAGCCGCCACCTTCGCATTGTAACTAGGGTCACCACGATTATTTCCAGTAGACTTCAATGCATCTCCCAAGCCACCCGAACCGGACTTCACAACTTGCCCATTCAAGCGACGCATATTCTCTTCGAAAATCTTATCTTGTGCGGCTTTTTCCTTAGCCACCCGTTTTTTCTCTTCCAACTCTTTTTTCTTGGCGAGCTCTAACTCAGCTTTCTTGAGTTCCGCTTTTTTCAATTCTTCTTGCTTATCTTTTTCTATTTGCTTACGCTTTTTTTCTTGCGCAATCGCGATCTCAGGGTCTTCTTCTATCGGTTTTTCAATCTCTCTGGGTTTCTCCACTATTGGCTCAATAACTGGTTTGACCTCTTCTGGCACTGGCTCAGGCAATGGCGCTGCTTCACGCGTAGTCATGTCCCACACTTCCGCTTCGACTGCGGTTGTCTCACTACTTTGCCACTGTACACCGATCACCAAAAACGCCAGCAATAGCAAATGCACGAGGGCGGCCAAGGCGATAGATTGCCACTGCAGTCCATGATCTTGCATTTTCATCGAAGCGCTATACGTAAATTCGTTCATTATTTTTCAAAAATTTTTCTGCAGTGTATTCGAAAGAAAATTCACGCTCACTACCAGCGTGTAGATTATAAACCGTTCAGCCTTAGCTGATTTCACCTTCGCCAAATCTAAGTGAATGTTACCCTCAATTAAAGGAAAAACTATATTTCACATCCATAGAATTATCCGTTCCTGAACGTCCGATGAAGCGTAAGCGACGACTGAGTTGCCAACTCAATTTTAAGGCACCACTCGCATCCGACATTCCGCGCTCGACCGACAAGACTAAACCCGGTCTTAAGCGCTTGCCTATATTCACTACTTTATCGTTTGATGATGCACCTACTGCGGTCGCGCCGGCAACAGTCTGGCTCGGTAATTTTGACGATCCACCGCTTTCTGCCGGTCCGATAGAAAACTCATCAAAGCCCAAGCCTTGCACTAATTCACGTGGAATATTCCGACTACCGTCACCACCAAAAATTGCACCTGCCGCCGACAACAGCAGAGTTGCATCGGCACTCCCAACCTGATCTGATTCTCGTCCCAATACTAACCAAGAAATCTTTTCGCTATCAGGCACATTCGGTTCTGATACCAGTCTTACCTGAGGATTCGCCACCGTCCCAGTAACATCCACGCCGGCCTCAATCGGCAAACCTTTGCGCAGGGCACGGATGTTAAGAGAAGGATTACTTGGTGCGCCTTGGAAATTCAAAATACCGCGCTCAATTTCCAACTGCTGCCCATAGCCTTCATACTGCCCGCCGTTAGTGGCTATCGAACCGCTAGCATGGACAGGAGAGCCGTCATTGCTGCGCAAACGCAAAGTGCCAGTCAGTGCGGTATTCAAACCGCGACCAACAAACACAAACTTAGGCCCCATATCGATTTGCAGATCCAATTTAGTTTTTAAGCCTTTCTTCCCGCTATCTAAGTCGACATCTTCATCGACTAATTTGATTCCTTTCGAGACTAATACGTCGCTCGACAAACTTGGCGGCGGCAATTTCGGCAATTTAAAATAGGCCGCATCAGCCCGCAACTTACCGATTAAAGCCCAGGTACGTTCAACTTGCGTAATATTGGCCTGGCCACTGACAACTAACCAACGATCTTTTCTTTGCAGTAAAGGGAAATCTTTCCAATTCGCCTGAATCGCACCTGACTGATTACGCCAATTGACCTCCCCTGCAGCACTAAATTCGCCTTCTCGTCCGCTCCAGTTCAAGTCCTGAAACTGCTCTAATTTAGGAACGAATGTCACCTTATTCGCAAAACGCAGGCGCTCTAATTTCAGAATGTCTTGATTCAAGCTTGCGCGTAATTCGCCGTTCGGGAATAACAAACCTTCCGCAGCAAATGCCAACTCCAAGCCCGTTCCCGCTAAATTTGCTTGATAAGTTGGTTTCGAAAACTGTCCACCAAATTCCGCATCTAATTTAAGCGCACCCTTGACCGCAATATCGGCACTGAACTGACCAGCGAGCCACTGCAATTCTGGCATATTCGCGTGTAACTCGCCTTTTAGGGGAGCTTCTGAACTGAAAGTCCATTTATCATTGACGCGTTTAATTTGCGTATTCAAATTTGCACGCCATTCGCCCATCCTACTACCCAACCCTAACATCTGTATTTTGATTTGCTCGGCATCGCTACCTGCGATCAAACCGCCAGCTTGCAATTGCAATGTCGCTTCACTCAAACCTAATGCCATAGGATGCCCGGTACCATCCGCATCGAGCACTGTTAGGTCTCCGCTTTGACGTGCGATATTCACGGCACCACGCACATTGTCTTTCAGCTGCAAATCCCATTGCATACCTATCCGCAAATCACCTTGCATACTTTCTTGTGGCTTGACTAGCTTCAACACCTCCATCACAGGAAACTCATCGAGTTTCCCTTTGGTGACTAAGGACTGCGGCGTCCAGTCAAGTTGTTCCAAGGCCAGCTTACCGAATCCACCGACGAATCGTGCTGCGCCTACGCTGATTTTTTGACTGTTAAGATTGATCTGCATAGGTGCTTGCAATATCAAATCATCCTGCGGCATATGCGATGCGACTCTAGCGCCGATACCACGCAATTTCAATTGTTCTATGTGTCCACTCCAGCCATTTGCTTCAAGTGGTGTGACCATTTTTTTCGATCCGGCTGGCGCAGCCTTAGCCAGTATCCATCCGCCCTGTGCCAGCAAAGATAATTGCTGGGTCTTATCCATTTGCAGAGCTAAATCGATCTTATGATCACAGCGGGTTCCCTGCACTGATAACTGCAAACGCTCAAGTAATGTTTTACGTTTTTCTATCGGCAATTGCTGCCCTGGCCGTGAATCTGCTACCGAATTCAACGCGATGCTAGTCGATTTAAATTGACTGGCATTGACTTGCAGAACAATTGGATCGAGCGGATTCATTCCCATCTGAAGATCGGCATCTAATTGTCCAATCGCCAAACCACGTGAAGAACGTAAATCGTCAGCGTGGAGTATCAACTTAGTGGAAGGAGCATCAAGTTTTCCACTGAGTGTGGCTTTGACATTCGCTTTACCTGCGAGAGGGAATCCAGTCAAAGAATCAAATAAAGTCAGGTCATCTGCTTGCAGATTCAAGTTCAACTGATTTGGTGCAACACCCAAGGCACCATTCGCTTGCAACTTGTTTGCCCCCCACTGCAATTCAAATTGATCAAGCTTCAACAGTGATGCTTGCTGCCAGTCTGCAGTACCACTGGCCGAAATTTTCTGGCCAGCTAATTCACCGGATAAGCTTGGCAATTGCAATTTAATACTGAGCTGTGGCGCTAAATTACCGCTGACCTGCATTTCACCATCAAGCTTACCGGCAGGCGCTTTCCACCAATACGCAGGATTAAATTGAACTAACTTGGCTTGAAATTTAAAGAGCTTGTCACCTTCAAAATTTATTTCGCCGATGCCGTTCAGGCGCGCTTGATCAGCCTGTAGTTCCAAACGCTTAAACTGCAACAAGCCGCTATCGCCATGTGCATTCAGCAAAAAACTGGCGTCCGCATTTAAACTCGCGCGCGGTTCACGCAGTTCATTCAATTGCGCTTGAAAATCTATTCGTCGCGCATCCTTAGACTGCAATTGCAGCATGCCCTCTATCCTACTCTGGCGCAAACGACTATCAAGTTGCGCCAAATCGAGGTCTTTCAACACTAATTTCGAATCGATCAAAGGCAACATCGCAGGACGAAATTGGACCTTGGCATCGGCGAGAATACTTCCGGCAGATAGTTCAATTTTGATTTTACTGAGATCTAAATGTTGTCCCTGCCAGTGAATTTTTGACTCAAATGATTTCACCGGCAAGCCATGTTGATCGACAGTTTGGGTCATCGAATTTCGTAGCGAGATCTGTCCGATCAAACTCCAAGGATCGCTTGGGTCGGCAGTACCGCTGGCCTTAGTTTTAATCTTAGTGTCGGCCTTAGTGTCAGCCTTGCTGGCAACTTCAGCGTCGACTTTGTTGTCAGGCTTTGCGGATTTTTTTTTGTTCTCAGACTTGATCTGTACCGAGCTACTTGACTGGCTGCTTGGCAGATTCGGTTGTAGGTCGAGTGCCATATCAAGCATCGCATTTGGTGCATTCGGGTTAATCCATTGTGGATTTAATTTCTGCACACTGAGTTTTGCGGACTGCAATGGATGTGGTGCAAATGGTGACAATTTCAGCTGTAAATCAGCATTCACTTGTTGCTGTGGATCAGCCACTAAGCCGTCATTGGATTTCTGCACTGATTTAGCCTGCAATAGGAGTTCTTGCAAACTCCCGCTTAATCCCCCTTGCAACAAAACTTGAGGAAGATTTTGAGTGGGGTGGCCGAAATACACAAAATCGCCATTGAGTGCAAAAGGACGACTGGTTTGCATTTTGCCTTGCAAATGCATGCCGCCCCAATCCGAATTGAGCTGCAAGGAAATCTGATGCGCATCAGAATTTGCCTTTGCTGTCACAACGATACCGGTCAAAGTCATTGGCGCCGGCTCTTGATCATTCTTAGCCAACTGACTCACAATCAATCGTCCGAGCGCCAGATTCTGTACGTGAACCTCCAGCGGCAGACGCAAACTCGCAGGCAAAACGGGAGCTGTATCAGTAGGAATACTAGCGATGCGCACGGTACTTGCCGACAGACTGATGACCTCCAGTCTACCGTTCCACAAAGCCCACGGCTGCCAGTGCAACTGCAAACCACTGATCACCAACTTGTGTTGAGCGTCGCGATAAGTCACTTCATCAATACTCAGTTGATCCGCTAATCGACCTTCCACCTGATGAAACTGCAATCGGCCACTACTCAAACTTTGTACTACTTGAAATAGAAAGCGGCTTCCTGAATTGCTTTGAAATATCCATGTCAAGCTCAACAAAATCACCAACACAAATCCCAGCACACCCCACAATAATTTCTTACCGAAGTGCGCTGAAGGCTTGGAAGCCAACAACTTCGGATCAGTGTATTGAGATGATGGCTCTTGGTCGTGCATACTTGGCATCGGTGATAAATTAAGTGTCGAACAAAGTGTCGAACAAAGTCAAATTAAAAGGCAATAGCAATTGAAAAGTCTAAACGAAACTTTTTAACTTGCTTACCGTAAGCTAAATCTAAGGCAATCGGGCCGGCCGGGGTCTTAATCCGTGCACCGATTCCCAAGCCTTGCTTCGTTTTAAATTCACTCCAATTTTTTGCTGCGTCACCGGCATCTACAAACGCTGCAACACCCAAGGTATCGGTACGCCAATGCACATATTCAAGGCTGGAAGCTGCCATGATGCGCCCACCTGTGGTCGCTTGTCCCTTGATCACACCTAAACTTTGATAAGCATAACCCCGCACGGTGGTACTACCGCCTGTACGAAATAAATAATCTTCAGGAATGCCGTCAACACTACTACTAAAAACTTTACCGAATTCAGTACGAAACAGAAGACCATCGCGTGCCGCGATCGGTAACCAATACTGATACTTACCCACCATACGCACAAAACGTTGGTCAGAAATCAGCGCCTTATCTGACACCGCAAAATCCAATTGCGCACGCTGTCCCCGACGTGGCGCAAACACATCATCAACGTCGCGCCAAGTCCATCCCACGCTAGCGACTAAAGCACGGCTGCGGCGTTCTGTCTCGATAGAGGTGTTTTCGACTTTTTCTTGCAGATAGTTGAGCCCCAGGCGCTGCTCAACCATGCCATTGGTGATACTACGTTTTACACCCAAAGCCGAGCGCGTTTGCAGCAAACCGGCAAGTTTAGAACGATCGAATAAAACACCAAAGGAATCTAGTCGGTTATTGTCATTCGGCGGCAAATACACATCCGCGTACGAGAGTTGACGCTTTTGTTCCAGACGAACGGCAGAACGTAAATCCCAGACTCTATCCAGAAAATTTCTATCGCGATAGCTGACTTCTGTACGAAAACCGGTACTGGAACTGACACCTGTACCGAAACCTAAATCGCGCGTTTGTCGCTCGGCCAACGAAACTTCTATCGGCAATGCTTCTGCTTTCGTACTATCGGTATCGATGTTGAAAGCGACCGTAGAAAAGTACGCTGAATTTTGCAATGCGCGTTGAAATTCTAATAGACGTGTACTGGAATATGGCTCGCCTTTTTTGGGAGGATTAAAGCGATCAATCAACCACAGCGGATAACGCTCTAAACCTGTGACCAACAAATCGCCAATCACAAAAGCGGCGCCGCTATCGACATCGATTTCCAAAGTCGCTAAGTGACTATCGGCATCAATATTCGCACGACTATCGACTAAGGTCGCACCAGCATAACGATAAGAACGGAGTTTTTCCATCAACATGGTTTTAGCATGGCTCCAGTCATCTTGACGAAATGCCTGAGCTTGCTCCAAACTCCATTCCTTCGTCAAACTATCACGCCGCTTAATCGCCTCCGCATCGCCGCTGTCAGCTGCCGCTTGCAGCTCACCGGTGAAATTAATACTGACCGATTTAATCGTCGTACGCACGCCGGGATCAACCTGTATATCAATGCGGGTACCGTCAGTATTTTTATTAAATTCAACTTGCGCAGAAAAGTAGCCTTCGGTCGCTAAAATTTCGGTAATGTCGCGTTGAAGTTTGCGGAGCAAGCTCGGTGTAGGAATTTGCGCTTCAGCACTGGAGGATAAAACTGGCACGTGTTCATTGAGCAAATTAGCGAGAGGCTTACTCAATTCGCTCAAGTAAAATCTGGCGAAAATACCTTCTGCTTGCTGCGTTAACAATGCGACTTGAGGTACTGGGGTCACTGATTCCGCAGCGGTAATCTGCTGTGCCTGCGCCTCTCGCATTCCATAAGCAGCTAACAGTAGTGACGCTACGCTCAGTCCTAAAGATGTAGCTGCTCGCGATAAATGTTGACCCATGCTATACACTACTTAGTAGCGAGCCCCACACGTTGGATGCCCAGTTTTTTAGCCTCAGAAATCACCTGTATGACTTCATCATATTTGATGTCTTTATCACCGGACACTAGTACCGATAACTCTGGTTTGGCCTCATGGTACTCTTTCAATTTGCGCAGCAATTGCTTACGATCAAGCGCGCTTTCTTTGCCTTCTTGCTTACTATTACCATTGGTGCTGCCACGCGTCGTGATACTAATCGTCGCCGACGCATCCGGGCTTAAAGTGATCTCAATAAAGTCAGATGGCGGTTTTGTCGATTGTCCTGCCGTTGGTAAATTGATGACATTAGGATTAGTCATCGGTGCGACCACCATAAAAATCACCAACAATACCAACATCACGTCGATATACGGGACGACATTAATTTCAGCCTTAAATTTGCGTTTACGTTCGCCACGAAGAGAACTCATGTTTGCGCTATCAGCTTATTCTTATCGTTCAACGTGACTGTCTTTGCAGAATATTCGAAAATTCTTCGATAAAAGTTTCGAAGCGAATTGCCAATCTATCGATGTCGTGAGAATAGCGATTGTAGGCTAACACTGCTGGAATCGCGGCAAACAAACCTATCGCGGTCGCAATCAAGGCTTCGGCGATCCCCGGTGCCACCGCACTCAAGGTCGCTTGCTGCACATTCGCCAGACCACGGAAGGAATTCATAATCCCCCATACAGTTCCTAGCAAACCGATGTAGGGAGATACCGAACCAACCGATGCTAAAAAGGACAAATGCGATTCAAGGTGATCCATTTCCCGTTGGTAGGAGGCGCGCATTGCACGACGTGCGCCATCGAGCATCGCTGAGGCATCGAGACTCGCTTTGTTCGCCGCTTTCACTTTGTGATACTCATTCATACCTGCTTCAAAGATGCGCTCTAAAGCACCGGTCTTATCACGACTACCACGGTGATTTGCTGTCGCTTGTTGATAAAGTTCAACCAAGTTACCACCACCCCAGAATTGCCTTTCAAATTGCTCGGTCTGCGTCCGTGCTTTTTTAATCGCAAACATTTTACTAAAAATGTAGTTCCAGCTCGTCAGTGAAACCAGCAACAAAATCACCATCACAATTTGTACTAGTGGTGATGCGTTCAAAATCAGTGCGGAGAAGGAAAGATCGTGAGTAACTGTCATGATTATCTAGGTAAAAAACTAAAACGCTGAAAATGCAGGAAATGATATACACGCCGTAAGGCGTTTAATCTTTTTTTGCTATTGCTGATACTTATTTCGATTGCTTATTTTTTCTTGTCCTTATGTTGCACGAACATTTTATGCACCGGTGCGTCAATCCGTTGAGGCTGCAAATAGCGCTGGATTAATCAATCTCAACACGGGCGCCGGAATCGGCATCGAACGCCACTCAGTGCGCTCGACAGTACAAATTGTCACCTTGGCGCTCGTCAATAAACGCTCCGCGCAGCGTACCTCTTGTGAGAAAGCAATCGATGCGCGACCTGTCTTTTCGACCAGCACTGTCACGATAAGTTCATCATCAAGTCTTGCTGACGCATGATACTCGACCGCCGTCGATTTGACGACAAACACAGAATTAAATTCTTGCGCCATCTGATTTTGATTGACACCAATCGCGCGTAACCATTCAGTGCGGGCGCGCTCAAAGAACTTCAGGTAATTCGCGTAAAACACAATACCACCTGCGTCGGTATCTTCGTAATATACCCGTACTGGCCAACTAAAAGTCTGCATCATTGCCTGTCTCTATCTCTTTTATTTATGTTCGGTGTGATCAAGCATCGATTTGCTTAGGGCGAAGAACTCAATTACGCTGTATCGCCAAAGGCCCAAAACCCTGGCACATAGGCATCATCTCGATATAGTTGATATTCACATGGGCGGGTAAAGTAGCGATCCAATACGCTGTTTCTGCAATATCCTCCGCAGTCAAGGGCTGCGTTCCCTGATAAACCTTGGCGGCTGCGGCATCATCCCCCTTCAGCCGGACATTCGAAAATTCAGTGCCTCCACACAAGCCAGGTGCAATATTTGTCGCACGCACGCCAGTACCTATCAAATCTGCGCGTAAGTTCAAGGTAAATTGGTCGACAAAAGCTTTAGTGGCACCATAGACATTGCCACCGGGATAAGCGGTTGAACCGGCTATCGAACCAATATTTAAGATCACACCATTTTTCCGCGCAATAAAATGCGGCAATAGCGCATGCGTCATACGCACCAAGCCTTTGTTATTGGTGTCGATCATGGTTTCCCAATCCTCCAGATTCGCACTTTGCGCAGGAGCGACACCTAAGGCTAAACCAGCATTGTTGACCAATACGTCAATATCACGCCATTCAGATGGCAAGCTTTCCAGCATCGTGGCAATTGATAACTTGTCTGTGACGTCCAATGCGACAGCATGTAAAGCGTTCCCCAACTCAGACTGCAATTCTTGCAAACGATCGATACGACGAGCCGCTGCAATCACACGATGCCCGGTCTGCACAAATTTACGCGCCATTGCCTCGCCAAAACCTGAACTCGCTCCTGTGATAAGTACCAGCATTTTCTCCAGCTTTCATTAGTCATTGGTAAAGGCGACATTTTAAAGGTTTTTACTAGGTGAGGCGTTATGAACCACGCCTGAAAAAATAGATCTGACTCTCAAATTCAGCTAAATTAAGCTAATTTCGGATCCAACAACTGATTGACATAGCTTTTTTATCACTTTTAATGTCACTTCAGTTTTAACCTGTTTCAAAATTTCAAGCATATTAGGAAACATTTTGCCGCCATCCGAGTACGCAAAATAGTGGTTCCAAGTGAAAAATAGCTCTTGGAGACCGCTTTTGCCTACAAAAAATCGAAAACAGTTCAGTCAAGAAAGCCCGACACTTTCACTCGATTCAAAAGCTGTGTTTACCTTTACGTAACTTGCCGAAATACCCCTCTTCACGTAAAATTCGTGCACCATTTTGTCTCACGCAACTGGCGAAAATGCAGCCTTTTTTTATCCAAAGATAGCTTGCAGAAGATGGAGTTCCATCATGAAGCGTGAGATTTGCAGAGTCAAAGATGTCGATTCTGGCCGTACGCCTGGGTATCCCGATGGTAAAAGTGATTGAGACTTGTATCCACAAGTTGGCGCATTTTTACAGATCAGTCCCAATCTAATTTTTCGTTTTTTACGCTTTTTTTCTACAGGAAACCCATGTTCTCCAAGAATCATACTCTCGCTAATATCGATCCAGAATTGCTCGCCGCGATTCAAGCTGAAAATGTCCGTCAACAAGAACATATCGAGTTGATCGCCTCTGAAAACTATACTTCGCCAGCCGTCATGGAAGCGCAAGGTTCTCAACTGACTAACAAGTATGCTGAAGGTTATCCAGGCAAACGTTACTACGGCGGCTGTGAACACGTAGACGTAGTGGAGCAATTAGCGATCGATCGCTTGAAACAAATTTTCGGCGCAGAAGCAGCTAACGTGCAGCCAAATTCTGGTTCACAAGCCAATCAAGGCGTGTTCTTTGCTGTCTTAAAACCAGGCGACACGATCATGGGTATGTCTCTGGCAGAGGGTGGTCACTTGACACATGGTATGCCATTGAATATGTCTGGTAAATGGTTCAACGTGGTGTCTTACGGTTTGAACGACAAAGAAGAAATCGACTACGAAGCCATGGAACGTCTGGCGCGTGAAACCAAGCCAAAATTGATCATCGCTGGTGCGTCTGCTTATTCTCTGCGTATTGATTTCGAACGTTTCTCTAAAATCGCTAAAGAAGTCGGCGCGTATTTCATGGTCGATATGGCGCACTATGCGGGCTTAATCGCTGCTGGTGTTTATCCGAATCCAGTACCGTTTGCTGACTTCGTGACGTCAACCACACATAAGTCATTGCGTGGCCCACGTGGCGGCATCATTTTGATGAAAGCAGAATACGAAAAAATCATCAATTCTGCGATCTTCCCAGGTTTGCAAGGCGGCCCTTTAATGCACGTCATCGCTGGTAAAGCAGTCGCATTCAAAGAAGCATTGAATCCAGAATTCAAGTCCTACCAAGAACAAGTGGTAAAAAATGCTGATGCATTGGCAAAGACTTTGATTGAACGCGGTTTGCGCATCATCTCTGGCCGTACAGAATCTCACGTAATGCTGGTCGATTTACGCTCTAAGAACATTACAGGTAAAGCAGCTGAAGCAGTTCTCGGCTCTGCCCATATCACATGTAACAAGAACTCTATCCCTAACGATCCAGAAAAACCATTCGTCACTTCCGGCATTCGTTTAGGTAGCCCAGCTTTGACAACTCGCGGTTTCAAAGAAGCCGAAGCAATCAAGATTGGTCATTTGGTTGCCGATGTTTTGGATAATCCAAATGATGCTGCGACGATAGAACGCGTGAAAACAGAAGTGAAGAAATTAACTGACGCTTTCCCTGTCTACGGTAACTAAAAACAAAAAAGCCACTCCCTCGAGTGGCTTTTTTATGGCACATTTTTATTAAAAAATTTGTTCAAAAAACTGTTCAAAAAAATCTTTTATCAACGATACTCTATCTTCGTTGAGATCAATAAAAAAATCTCAAAAATCAATATCATAAGAACCCATTGAACCCATTGATATATATTAAAAATAATCAGGTATTGGCAGGAGAACTTTCATGAAATGTCCATACTGTCACCACGGCGATACGCAAGTTATCGATACCAGAATATCAGAGGAAGGCGATACGATACGTCGCCGTCGCCGCTGTGCAAGCTGTGATAAACGGTTTACTACCTACGAGCGCATAGAATTAGCGATGCCCGTGATCGTCAAGAAGAATGGTAGTCGCTCTGAATATGAATCATCTAAATTACGTGCAAGCCTGATGCTGGCACTACGCAAAAGACCAGTCTCAGCTGAAGCAGTTGATACCGCGATTCAACGCATAGAAGAAAAATTATTAGCAAGTGGTGAGCGTGAAATAGTCTCTGGCCATCTCGGTGAGCTCGTCATGCGCGAACTTAAACGTCTGGACAAGATCGCCTATATTCGTTTTGCGTCGGTCTACAAAAGCTTTGAAGATGTGTCAGAGTTTGTGGAAGCGATTCAGGAAGTTAAAAAGAAATAGCGAGCAAATTAGTACTTTGCTCGCTATGAAAAATGATCAATTTCAAATATTTCGTTTTTACACATTCAAGTAAGCAACATTTCAATACAGACTCCAACCTTGCCTAAACTAAGACACATACTATTTATTTAGACCAGCAAGAATCAGTTGTCATGCCAGCACCCAAGGTGCCGGAAGTTCCTTTTTGGCCTAAATGATTATAGGTATAAGTAGCACATGCATCTGATGCCATATAATTCGTGGGAACTGCATCGATCGAAAAAGTGGTCGCCGATCTGGCAGGTAATGCACTAAACGCAAGAGTGTAATTCACTTTAGCCCCCGTAGCACCTCGTGGTGAAACTAGATTCGGCAAAACTGGTGCGGTTGGAGCTGCTCCTGAAGTTTGCAGATAAGAATTATTTTCTGTAAAAAATCGTTCCATATATTGGGCATTTTCCAATATCAATGCGCGTACTTCTGCACGATTACTTCTACGTACATTTTCACGATAGCTAGGATAAGCAATTGCGCTAATAATAGAAATAATCGCTACAGTAACCATTAACTCAATTAACGTAAACCCGCGAACGGCAATTTTTCTATGCATCATCATATACGACCTGTTCCATAAATTTATCAATAATTAAAATCACTGCCGACCAATCAATTGCCGCCATAAACGCACTGTCGGGATACCTTCAGATAGATTTAAATTTTCACCAGTCGGCGGCACTGTTCCTGTTCTGGCATCAGCCTGATACACTTTTATTTTTCGATTACCAAGACGAATAATAGTGGTACCAAAGGTTGCAGCTGATTGACGACCACTTGCCATAGTATCCGAACTATCAATAACTCCATCGCGATTAGTATCAATCGTCCTATAACCTAGTGCGCCACCGTTGAAAGGACTAATTTGCAATGTCGTAGACAAAGCATCAATCACGCATAAATCTGCACTATTTCCCGGCACAAGCGTTGTAAAAATCACTTGATCTTCAAAAATAATAGGATCATTCACAATACGCTCACCACTCCTTATATTCATGGTAATGTACCAGCCTCGTTTAGTGGCCCAATCTACCACATTCTTAGATACAGAATAAAAGTTGCCACTTGCAGTTAAAGTTTGTTGCGTCAACTGTGACTGCGTTACCTGAGTGGGAACGATTTTATCCCAGATACCATATAAAGATTCCCTATCAACAGTCGCAGAATCCGAATCTTCATAAATTTTCCCGGTTCCAAACACCACCATATATCCACCATCAGGATGTGGAACCAACTGGGGTTGCGTAGTAATAGGCTGTCTTCTACTACTTTCTATTGCCGTGAAGAGCGGCAGTCCACTCAATGCCACTGAAGGCGTCGTAACCAATGATGGTATTGTTCCTGTTGTAATAAAATCGAATTTCCACATATTACCCTGGCGATCTCCTGCGTAAACCGCCTTGATAGTAGAGTCCGCATTTAATAACAACTTTGGTGTTGCCAGTCCATTTGGAGTAGAGACGCCACCTGCGCCAGTATCGATTTTTCTAATAATATTGCCAGACGCTAAATCGACAACATATAAAACTGCCCTCTGATTTACGCTTTCAAACCCATTACCGAATATCGCGACCCAACGACCATCCCGCATCACACCAATTTGTGCAACTCCAATTGTATATCCGAGATCATTATCAGTACCACGCGTAGCTGCGCTATATTCCCACATCACTTTATTTCTATCAAAGTTCGTTGGGTCAGTGACATCCATCGCGAATACCGATCTGCCACCTGCTCCTGTTGTACCTACCAGAATACTGCGCCATGGCGTTGGATCAGCACCGATTGCGGCATCTGCTATGGTAGGCGTACCATCAACATAGAACCGATGAACATAATTCGGTTTCGGTAACTCTGGTAAGCCGGGAATAATCGCATTAGGTACAAATGCAAATCGTTCATTGCCACCAGTAACCGTGTCAGTCGCATCAAAGGCATGCAACATACCATCATTACTACCGACGTAGACTGTCGCTGCACGAGTGCTTTTTGTGGTCAGAAATGCGCTATAAGTACTCTTACCACGGATGTCACTTGGCAAGAAAATATAACCACCATCCTTGCCTTCTTTTACGTATTGAGGATCAGAATTAACCAAATCTCCCAATAACACTCTTCTTGCACGAAACGGCCTAGATTCAAGGGATCTATCCCCCCTTAAATAATCTAAAATATTATTGCCTGTGACTGTATATGCTGGAGCATATGCCGCGGCCGCAGTATTAAAAAGTGTCTGGTCAGAAGTTCTCAAATTTGAAAAACTAAAATCAATTCCTCCACTACCAGCCAAATTTGACGTCACAATTCTACGTGAGGCGAGCGCTGGAATTTTTGTATCGGTATCCCAATCGTTAGGTGTCCTAATGTTTCCTGTCACTGAATCCACGGATTTCTGCTCCAACCTCCCAGACCAATCTGCTGTTTGATAGGTGGAAGTATACAGTTTCAAACCTATATCTAAGGTATTTTTGGATGTTGCAACCGCCGCCGCATCACCAGCACGCGCTGCAATTTCATTCAATGCACTATTTAACGCATCAGAAAATGCCTGGGGATTACCAGCATTAAAATATTTTCCACGTGAATTCAATGCAGCATGCCACAAATCATCAACTTGATAATCGGTATCTGATGCCGCGGGCCAATTTCTCGTGCCGGCTGTCAGTGCAGGTAAATCAACCGCAGGATCTAGGGTGCCCGTCACACCAAGTCCCACCGTATATTGAACCAAATGCTGCCAAAATGCCGGATCATTTCCATCTCTAGATGGCGGCACATTTTTCTTAGACTGCCCCCAATCTGGACGCAAATCATTGACCCAGTAATACATAGCAATATCAGCCAATGTATCCGTTGTAGCATCTCGGTATGGAGGTGCAGCAATATATTGGTATGTAACCCCCTCTGAACTGGTTTTCGAGGTACCATTTTTAGCATCCCAGTCCCCAGTCCTTCCGCTGCCAGCACCACTTCCATTCCAATAACCGTCGGTCATCAGGATATTATAATTCTGCCGACAACTTAATTGATCGGTGACGTTTCCAACATTATATCTTGTCTGCCACGGCCCGGTGATGGAGGTATCTTTAAAATACTGTCCAATTTCATCGACGGCTTTTCGTAAGGGTGTACCTGCCGCTGGGATTCTTCGCTGGTAAAGTGTATTGAGAAAATTTTGTTTATTTGCCACATCAAAATCATCGGAAACATTCAATACTTTTGTTCCAGAAGTATTAATCGTTCCAAAGCCAACCCTCAATGTAGGAGCCTGATTGGAAAATGCACGTCCACTACCCGCTCGAGCACTCAAGATCCGTGAGCGATAATATTGAAACCAATTCGCAAAATTGACAATTTCCTCTGCATAAGTACATGTACTCAAAGCGCAATCAGAGCGAGTCGATGCTTTCGCTGGGAATGTAGTGCCCAACTTAATTTCTACCCGAGTAAAACAACTCAATTGACTAGTTGTACAAGTCGGCAAATTAGATGGGTTATACTGAAAATAAGTGGCAGGGTAAAATGTCGTCTTCGATACGCTATTGACAGTCCAAGTCGGCGTTGTCGACACATTATTTGCTGCATCATTTAACCATGTATTTGAATGCAATGTAGACGCTTGCTCAATTGTCAGATTTAATGTGGCAGTACTCATACCAGAAACGGCAACTGGATTATATTTCGCGGCCAACGGATCTGCATTGGCCATCTTACTACCATAGGGATTAGCCGTCGTAATAGACGCAGGATCTATCCAAGGATCGTATCTGACGTTTGGATCATAATAGACTTTGTTGACAGCTGGCGAACGCCAACGAGCAACAGTAATGTTATCTGAAAATCCAACAACTGCTTGACGATTGGTTATGTAGTTACCAGCACCGCTCACATTATAAACATCCGCTGGCGCCGGAAAAACTCTCGTTATCCAACAACTACTTCCACAATACGTAAACTGATCGATACGGGAACCATCTAAACTTGAATTCCCAGTTGGCGTAAGCTCCTCTGGCATTGCCTCAAACATCATCGAACCTGAATCATCTAAGGTATAAAACACATTCGGTGGCACATTAGCTTTCACCAATGGTGGTAAATTTGAGATAGCAGCAATTGAAGTCAAGGGTAATAAGACCTGCGCGCAAATCAGCATGCGAACTACCAATCTGGACATACAAGATTTTCTATTAAACATAATGAACCTCAATTAATTGTTGCCGCAACGAATAATTTCTTGCAGCCAAACCACCGCTGTACTTGAGCTACCAACCCCACGTGCTGTGATTACATAAGGGTAAAAATCCTTACCACGCTCATTTGGTATTTCCCAGCGCTCTATCATGCATCGAGGTTGTTCAACGACATTAGGAAGCTGGCTTGCTCCTATTAATCTGGTTGCTGGATAAGCTCCACCACTATCTTGCCAATTAGACGCGACACTCCATTGATTGGGAAAATTACTATTTACATTCGTAACATCTGAAGGCCTTGTTGAAGGAATCACCGGTATGGTAGAGCCTATCCGCGATTTACAAATATTTGTATCGCCAATTTCCAATATCAAACTACTTTCACAAAGTCGTAATGCTTTTTCTGCAGCCTGGAATGCCATGTCTTGAGCACGTAAATTACTAGTAACCTTTTCATCCATAGTAGCTTTCTTAATCGCGGTGACCGCCAACATTGTCATAATAATCAAGAAAATCATACTAACAACAAGCACGAACCCCTGTTGTCGGTGTATAAAATTAAATCTCATGTTGCCCCCACTGAGCGATTGCGAATTGCCACGGTTGTAGAAAAGACTCCGCGCAATCGTCTATCTGTTGCGACGACTTGATTATCATTACAGTCACGATATGACTGATTTGTCGTTGAAATATTATCGTTCGCTGAACGAACAACTATGCAAATCCGTACTGAAATCACACGACTCCACATATCAGAAGTCGTTATTAAATCGGCAGTCAATAACTGATTCACACTTTGCCCGGTGACAGTTCTATTATTTGCATTGATCGCATTTTTAACTGTTATTGCATCAGGAGCTAATCCATAAATGATCTTCAAGCTCTCCACATTTTCAGCTATTGGTTGCCCCGGGTTTACAAGATTTGCACCTGGAACTGTTGCACCATTACCTCGACAATATAATTCGGGATTTCCTGTAGCTGCATTGTTTTGCACGTAAAAACGATTTTCAATCAAATAGTAAGCCGCTGCGCCTGGGCGCCCCTTTTCCTCCGGTATAGCGGGGGATAAAGACACAGTTGAACCCAAACAATCCGTAGGTACTGCCCCCCCAGAGGCAATAATATCTTGATCTACAACATATCGAACCAAGAATGCATCAGAAGATGTCCCTGCGGCACATCCCACAGTTGCAACATTTGCAGCGGTATCAGCAAATCCCCCTGCACACCCTCTAATCGCATCAACAGATTGCCCAGTTCGGCGATCTGTATACGTAGTATAAGTCGCGGGATAAACCTTATTCATTAAGGTCGAATCAGGATTTCTTTCATCAGTATATTTTTCAATGGGCGTAAGCATCGTTCCATAACCAGACATACGCACATGAAATGCCATCAAATTCAGCGCTAAACGCCCCTCTTCGTCTAACCGTGCTTTATCATCACTAGACCGAAATGACTGACGATTACCAATGAAGAGAGTCGATATCGCAATCAGAATCACCATTCCTATGGTCAATGCGATCATAATTTCAATCAAAGAACGCCCTTGGGTTCTTAATAGGGATCGCGATAATTTTATGTTCTGCTTCATATTGAGAATCTCAAGTTAAAACAACGCACACCAGCAGGCGCATTTGCTACAGCTGGACAATTGGCATCAACATCAGAAAAACTGGGTTCTTTCCACATAACAGTCACGTCAAATGTTGCTTCCGCTCCGCCTGCAACTGGCACAATAATGCCAGTTCCCCCTATCAAACGACGCTGTAGTGATCGTAACCATTCCTGCAAGTCATTTGCCGCTATCTGGTTGGTATCACAGGTTAATGTTCTGCAATTGTTCGGTGGCGTATGTGTCGCAGCCGAACTTACTGTATATTCTTCCCTATAAGTATATTTGGTTGCATTTGCAATTTTATCTGCAGCCAAATTGGCAGGCGGTACACTACTGATCACCCAATTGCTACGCATGCGCTCACCTAAATCATAAGCAGCTTGTGTCGCTTCCGAGCGTTGACTTGCCGTTTTTTGAAATTTCATAGCATTAATTTGCAGGCTTGCCAAACCAAGCAAACCAATTGCCATCACCAATATTGACACCATAATTTCGATTAAAGTTGCACCCTGTTGGTGTTTAAAATACCGCATATTATTCTCCTGGCTAACCACAAATTGGTGCGCTACCAACACGAATACGCCCACCGATTGCAACACAAACGGCACGATTTAAAGTGGAAAATCCAGTGGGTGCACTAATTTGATAATTCACTGGCGTAAAAGTTTGGCCAGTTATACCGAAACTAATGAACTCAATACCGTTATTAGGGACAATGGAACCTTCTTGTGCATTGGCCAGAGCACGACCTTGTACACGAATTAAAGTATCGGTTGAATCAAAATTGCCATTTGAATTTATATCGACAAACAGCAGCCATCCACTTCCCCACCCAACATTAGTCCCGGCAGTACTAGGCGAAAGGTCACATACCGGAGTTACGGTGTCGGCATTGGCGCTTTTGCAAATTGTTACAGTAGTCCCTCGCTTTAATGCTTCAGTCCGCGCCAGCATCAAATTTCCATGCAAATCGGAAGATATACTTGAAATCCGATTTGAAATTACAAGGTTTTTATATGAGGGTATCGCAATACCAGCCAATACACCGGTAATCGCAATAACTACCAAGAGCTCTATCAAGGTAACTCCGCGTTGAGAACCAACTTGTTCATTTGAACTAAACATTTTTCACTCCTATCTGTCCCAAGAGTATATTCTCGAGATGCCGTTGTGCAACTCATTTCTGATAAGCGGCAAAGAAGTGTGGATATGAGGTTTGGTATATTGCGTGGCGCCATCATTAGGCAATGGCCATAGCCTAGATAGAAAAGAATTATCTGCCACTACAAGTTACTTTATCAATACGAGCGCGGCCGCCGGATGCTATACAAATATAGCGCTCCAAATTTGCCTCCCGCTCCTGATGAGACTGGACTATAGCAAACTGCATGTAGACCCCATATACTTGTCCAAAACTATTAAATTTAATTTGCTTTCGATTGGGTGTAGGAATGATAGAGCCATCCCTATTCGATAAAAATAGCCGTCCCTGAACTCTGATAATATCTTCTGAGTCAGACAATCGTCCATCACCATTACTGTCATGAAAGATAATCCAGCCATCTCCCCACCCCGAATTACTATCCGAATCACTGTGATCCGCATTACAAACTGGATACGGTGCGTTTGCAGAAGTACTGCGACATATGATTACATTTCCACCACGCTTAAGAGCTTCAGACCGAGCAAAAAGTAAAGCTGCATGCAATTCACTTGCCGCAACAATAATTTGTGTTTGGGAAAACAGACGAGAGTACGACGCTACTGCCAACTTAATCAAAATAGAAATAATTGCCAATGCAATAAGCGCCTCCAGCAAAGTAGCGCCTGCTGACTTACATTTTATCTTTCGCAGCATTTTATGACTCCAAATTCGCAAACCGAACAAAATATCAAAAACAAAAGATAATATTAACATTTAATATG
The DNA here is from genome assembly GCF_014284175.1 of Affinundibacterium flavidum. Lineage (GTDB taxonomy): Bacteria > Pseudomonadota > Gammaproteobacteria > Burkholderiales > Burkholderiaceae_D > Undibacterium > Undibacterium flavidum. The sequence goes on along the minus strand of NZ_JACOGA010000012.1, from coordinate 917 downwards.
TTAATTTCATTTAATCTTCACAAATAAATAAGCAATTACAACAACCAATATGATGGATTGCGACAAAACATTATCAATCTAATGTAAGTTTATAAAAAATCATGATTAATATAATTAGAGCACTTAGCCCCCCCCCTCCTTCTTTACAGTTGGAGATACTGATCTCTTACTTAGACATGCGAATGACGAGAATGGGCTTAGAGTTAGGAATAAGCTGTGCTGTAATATCAGTCAGCTATGAATAGTACTATTGTGATAATGCTATGCATTCATTTCAGCCATTCCCAAAAGGTTTATAGCAAAAAAAGCTTTTAGTAGATGGATATGGTTCACTACTCTGAGGTACGAGCACCAGTTTGAGCGATAAATATCGTGCCCGCAAGCCAATAAAGTCAGGTGGGAGATTATGCTATTTTTAACCGAGTACGCAATTTGTGTGGATAAAAATCGAACTCCCAAAAGCAGAAGAACAAAAGCAAAAGCCCCTGATTCGATGGAATCAGGGGCTTTGCGGAATAAGAGCCTGACGATGACCTACTTTCACACTGGTTGCAGCACTATCATCGGCGCAAAGTCGTTTCACGGTCCTGTTCGGGATGGGAAGGTGTGGTACCAACTTGCTATAGTCATCAGGCATAACTTGTTGATTCGCTGTTTTCACGCTCGTTTGTGAAGAACAACAAATCCAATTAAGAAGAAGCTCGTAGGGTGGGCTAAGCCCACGCGTTACCGTCGATCAAGACGGTCGCAAATAATCGGGTTGTGATGTGTCAAACTGTCGTTTTCACAAACACTATTGTAATACTTGTCGTAGTTACCTAATAACTGACCAAAGTTATAGGGACAAGCCTTACGGGCAATTAGTACTGGTTAGCTTAATGCATTACTGCACTTCCACACCCAGCCTATCAACGTCC
>NZ_JACOGA010000011.1 GCF_014284175.1 Affinundibacterium flavidum | reverse complement strand
GTCTTATCTTTACTTCTTGTGAACATTTGATATTTTTTAAGTTTCCTAACTACCGAAGTAGCTAGTCGCCTCATTATCAAGTGCCCACATTTATTGACTGTTAATTGTTAAAGATCTTATTCTTTTCTACTCAAACTCACCCGAAGGATTTTGTTTTTGCTACGAAGCGTTGTGTTCGTCAGCAGCAGAGAAACGAGATTATGCAGCACTTCTAAATTTCCGTCAACCCCCTGTTTTAACTACCGTTTAAATTTTAGTTTCTTCAACTTAATTTAAACATCAGGAAATCAACGCATTACCGCTTGCACACCTACTTATTTCAGCCCCGCATTTCTGCGGGAGGCGAACTATAGCAAGCATTACTTCTCTTTGGCAAGGTTTATTTGGATAAACTGAATAAATCGTTTTGATCCTTAACACCAACCATTACTTGCCGCAAAAAAATTCAACCACAAAAGAAAAATGCTCCGCAAACGGAGCATTTTAGACATTTGACTGCACTAAAACTATTCTTGAATCCTCAGAGAAAAATCCACCGACTTCACATCCTTAGTTAGCGCTCCAATAGAGATGCGATCAACACCAGTCTCAGCAATCGCACGAACCGTCGTCAAATCCACACCGCCAGAAGCCTCCAATAAAGCGCGGCCAGCATTAACGCCTACAGCTTCACGCATCATAGAAGTATCAAAATTATCCAGCAAAATTGAAGTTGCACCAGCATCCAAAGCCTGCTGCAATTGCTCCAATGACTCGACTTCTATCTGTACGCTAATTGGACGATCATATTTAGCAATGACCTTATTAGCATTCAACAACGAAGGAACAATGCCACCCGCCGCCGCAATATGATTCTCTTTAATCAGAATGCCATCATACAAAGCTAGGCGTTGATTTTTTCCACCACCAACACGTACTGCATATTTTTGAGCAAGACGCATACCTGGCAAGGTCTTGCGCGTATCCAAAATTGAAGCAGATGTTCCTTCAATTAATTTTACATAGCGACGGGCTGCGGTCGCTACACCCGACAAAAGCTGCATAAAATTAAGCGCGCTACGCTCAGCAGTTAATAAGCTACGTGCTGGCGCATGGATTTTACATACAATAGTGTTAGCACTCATTAAGGCACCCTCAGCATATTGCCAATCAATCACAATAGAACTATCAAGCGCAAACATTACCGCATCAAACCAAGGGGCACCGCAAAGCACAGCCTCTTCGCGCACAACGACATGTGCAATAACCTTCGCATCAGATGGCACCAACTCACCCGTCAAGTCACCACTACCAACATCCTCAAGCAAAGCAAGTTTGACGCTAGCATTCAACGCATTCGACAAATCCAAATCAGATGGAGCAAAAATATTTTTTAAATTTGTATTTTGAAAACTCATAGTCATCCTTACGCTGGGCCAATACCAGAAAATAATTTTCCATCTTGCGCCAAATCACCACTCGCTTTTACATTAGCCTTACGAGCCGCAGCAAAATCCAGCATCCTATCGATTGAGCGCTTCGCCTCTTTCCCAACAACAGGATCAACTTGAATTTGGTTCTCGCCAGTTTCCAACACGTGCAAGAGATTTCGCAAACCATTCATTGCCATCCATGGACAATGCGCACAACTCTTACAAGTCGCACTATTACCAGCCGTTGGTGCCACAATAAATTTTTTGCCGGGTGCAGCCATTTGCATTTTATGAAGAATACCGTTATCGGTTGCTACAATAAATTCTTGCGCATCCATAGTTTTCGCAGCATTGATTAATTGCGATGTAGACCCAACCACATCCGCTAAAGCCACAACTGCTGCAGGCGATTCCGGATGCACCAAAATTTTAGCTTCAGGATGAGACTCTTTCAGAATTTCTAATTCAATTCCTTTAAATTCGTCATGCACAAGACACGAACCCTGCCACAACAACATGTCAGCACCAGTTTGTTTTTGAATATAGCCACCTAAGTGCTTATCCGGTGCCCAAAGAATTTTTTTACCCTGCGCATGCAGATGCGCCACGATATCCAAACCCACACTAGAGGTCACCATCCAATCAGCTCGTGCCTTTACTGCCGCACTAGTATTCGCATAAACGACCACAGTACGATCAGGATGAGCATCACAAAAAGCCGCAAATTCTTCTGGATCACAGCCCAGATCCAAAGAACAGGTCGCATCCAAATCTGGCATCAAGATCGTCTTTTCAGGACTAAGGATTTTTGCAGTCTCCCCCATAAACTTAACACCAGCAACAATCAAAGTCTTCGCTGCATGATCGCGCCCAAAACGCGCCATTTCAAGAGAATCAGAAACGCAACCGCCCGTCTCTTCCGCCAGATCCTGCAAATCAGAATCAACATAATAATGCGCCACCAAGACGGCCTGCTTTTCTTTTAGCAGCTCAGCAATACGTTTTTTCAGCTGGATTTTTTCATCCAAACTCGGCGCATCAGGCACACGCGCCCACGCAGAAGCAGTACAACTGCTTCCAACATCCATCTGAGGACGCTCAAATTCAATAACTTTGGTCGCTTCCATTTCAAGTCTCAAAGTAAAAACCGCTAGTTTAACAGCAATAAAAAAACCCGCACTTCTCATGAAAGGCGGGTTTTCCTTTTTATTTCAAACAATCGTAGCCAATGCCACACAAGAATCTCACGAACACCGTCAAAAATCTGAGCTACCAAGGGATCATTGGCCACGCCCTAAAACAAAAACCCGCGTTCTCATATTGAGTAAGACGGGTTATTGGACTTCTTTGAACTACTTAAAACAAACTAATGGTGCCGAGGCCGGAATTGAAAATAGTCTGTAAACCATTTATCACAATGGGATTCTATTTTTCAATATTAGAAGATACCCCCAAAAATACCCCCTAATTAGATTTGCCGCTTATCACTATGAGCAACCTATTGCAATTCAATGATTATATTGTTGGCTATTGTTTCAAACTTCGCCCGTTCGCCTTGCGCCACTTGTTTGTCAATCGAGTCTAACGCAGTCATCCATTGTGCAATCAATGATTTTGGATTCATTTTCATCTCATTCGCTTTGAACGACGAGATAAATACTTTTGATTTATCCAAAATTTTTGGTTTATTTCTATTAATGCATTCTAGATGAAATGGCGTGGTAGGCGCTTTTTGGGCTGTTTCCGGAGACTTATTTGATAAGCGCGCCTTTGCGTCGTTTGCACTTTGTTTAGCCTCTAATGCCAGATCACTCAGTCGTTCTGTTGCCAGATAATTTTGATAGGCATTCCCACACTCGGACAATAGTGATTTTGTTTGCCTAATAAACTCTAACTGATTGTCTTTGATTTGATCTGAAGTTAATCTTTGATACGCATTTGATTCCATAGCACTTAAAGAAAATACAGAAACTATGATCACTGCTTGGACTTTAGCTCTCATTTTTAAATCGCTCATAGGTTGTCGGTTAATATTTGTTTATATTATGATAATGTATAAGGTTTTGCGCTCACAAACCAAAGTTGATGAATACAGCCCCATCCGAAGACTTCATTTTTTCTAGGACTTTGACTTTTTGGTTAAAGTAAGTCAGTCGTGACTTACTTATTCAAGACAACAACGAAAAAAAAAAAAGAATTCTTTCGTTGTTACCCTGCTTAGTTAAAGAAAGATGGGCTGATGGTTGTATTACCGTATATGTCATTTACGACTATGTAGCGGCAAGGACTTGCTTTTGTTCCGACATTGGTCACATGAGTAATTGTGTGACCTAAATCTATTGTCTGCTCAATTACTCCAACACTGAAATGTTCCGCGAGCTGCTCAAGTGAAATTGTTTGCATTGACTGTATTCCTTTCATGCAAGGTTATTAATAGGAAAGTAAGTGTACTTTATGTAAGCATTGTGTAAGCGTTTCAGTCGCATTACGTTTCAAAAAAATGAGGCAAAAACAACAATAAAACTATAGGATTGACCTGTTACAAAAATATAAGATTGACCTGTTACGCGACCTTTGCAGAAAAAGGGGCTTGCGTATCAAGTTTCGTAACAGGTCGCGAACCTGATAGGCAGTAGGGTTTGACTTGTTACCGGAATAATCGGGGATTCCATCCCCGAAAACGAGTACGTATCGACGAAACCATCTCAAAAAGTAGCTTTCTCCTTTCTCAAAATGTCTTCAATAATCTTAAGCTGTCGATGTGCAATTGTTCGGTCAATTACGACACCTGTAAGCTCACAATACTTGCGCGCGATTTCAGTAGCGGTTCCGTCGTCAGTCAACTGCTTGCAAACCCAAAGATTGCGCCTTCGATCCAGTGTTATTAGTGCGTCTTCAGGAGTAAAAGTTTTTGTACGCCTAACCTTACTTATTGCTTCTTGCAGAACATTGAAAACACGCTTTTGATTTACAGTGATTGCCAAGAGCTGAGTTCTTACCGGATGACTGCGAATCCAAAAACATTGACGCTGTTGTTCATCCGTCAGTCGCATTGATTTAACTATCTGCCAAGCTGGGCGTTTGCCACTGTAAAAAGCATAGTCAACTGCAGCGAAAACCTTTGAATCTGACACTTCAGTGAGAAGTGCCTTATATCGCTGATAGCTGATGTTTTTAGCGTGCTGTCTGTGATGACGGCGAAGCCAAAGCAGATCGTAATTGAACAGGTCATAGCGCTCCTCTACAGTAAGGTCTGCTTTTGCCGTCAATGTCGGATAATGCCATGCAAAGGGCGGCACACCTTGCCACACCAGCCCAGTTGCCAGCACATGAGTTGCTAGGCGCTTACGCTCTTCAAATGCGTTCTGAAAGCGAATAATCAATTCATTGCGATCCAATCTTTTAGCGGTGGCGGTCGCCTGTTGCACTTTGCCTGAATCGGCACGCTTGAGAATGTCGCTTGTGGATAAAAAAACCGCGCCCGACTCTGACGCGGTTAATGTGTGGCTGGAAGTCATTTAATGAACTTCAGTGGCGACTTTTGATTCCGGCAGTAGGTCTTCTAGCTCACAATCGAAACACGTCTCAAATAATGCATATTCAGGATGCAGCTCTTTAATGATGTCTAAAACGTTTTCTCCTTTTGTGCTGCCACGTTTGAGTGCAGTGCAAACCCGCTTGTGTGTCTCGCTGTCCTTATTTGGTGTTAGCTTTAAAATCTCACTTGCCGCCCAAAGTTCGCCTGTATGATTGATCGAGGCAAAAAGAATGGGCGTTGTTGTTCCGATAGTTTCAGACAACTTCCAAACAATCCTTTTTTCATGAGGATCTAACTTTGAAAATTCAATCATCTTTATTCCTTTCATTGCTGCATATCAAAGCAAAATGAACTTTGCTTGTGTCGTTGCTCTTGTTTTCGACTAAGAAAATTGGGCGATGCTCTTTGTCAGTGCAGAAGGTAATCGCATAATTTCCAAAGTCTTGATGCCAGAAAATGATGCCGCTGTATCGAAGTGCTGCCAACTCATGATCATTTAGCTTTGATCTGAGTGGCAGTAGTGGGTGAGTATCTGGCTCTATCTTCGGGCGGTCGGATCTGCTTTCCATTCAGCTTTCTGAATACCAGACGCCAGACAGTTCATCCTCTCGCTGATTTTTGTGTTCGGCAATGATAATTGGGCGCTTGTCTCTTGTCCCGTGATGAATAACGAACGCTCCCATGTCAATGGAGTATTCAATAATTGACTCTTCAATAGTTTGCTTTGTGATAACCGCATCAATGGCGCAAAAGTCTAATTTGAACATTATGCAGCCTCCTTTAGATTGGAGGGCTTGCGAGACTCGAGCCAATTCGTTATGTCTTTGCGTTTCCAGCCAACCGCCCTGACGCCGATTGCAACTGACATAGGAAACCGATTCTGAATCATCGCAGCATAGATACTTGATTTACTCAAACCGGTAAGTGCAATGACTAGAGGGAGGCGTAATATCTGTTCACAATTTGAATTTACGCCAGCATCACCAAAAGACAAATTTTTAGGATGTAATACTATCTTCATGTTTAAGAACTCCTTGTTAAGTATTAGGAGGTTCTAATTTTCGGCTTACATAGAAACAAAAAAAATCGAAATGAAATTTATTCGTTTCGACATAAACTCACCGCAAGACCAGTAACTCCTTTAACATAGGCTTAATAGTCTGATTGATTTTCTTATCTGAGTCACCATAGCTATCGTCATCCTTTCCAACAGCTTCCCGATATGCAATAAATGCAGCAAATTCAGCTTGTTTTAACACACTTCTAGAGGGCACTTCAGCAATTTCCATTTCCTCCCCTGTTAAAGAGTCGACCTCAATTCCGTATGTTGCTTTTCGAATGAATGATAGATATGCACGCACAACGGCTCTTTGAACATGCGCTGCCACCTTTTGACCGCCCGCTGATTTTTTCGTGCGCAAATAGAATGCCTCATCCAAAGTATCGATAGATGGATCTAGACTGCGTTCGAAACAATGCACAAGGTAACCAATTGCCTCACGTGAAAGAGTATTGGAACTCAATTGACGAGCAATAGTTTCGATAACAAATTTCGATTGCTCTTCTACTGTTTCCCCTTCCAAGTCACGCTGCACATCACCCATTACTATGTTCTTTATTCGCGCGAGTAATGATTTATCGTCCAAAGCTTCCTCAACAAGTTGAATGTCATCCATTACGCACACCCAATATGTATTACCTTAGCACCGAGCTTTAATTGCTCAAGGTAGTCCGCCCACGCTTGCATCATTAATGTCCGATCCTTAATGTATTTCGCTTTCTGATATACACCTTTCACACCCTGTGCCAAGTGCGACAGTTGCCGATCAATGGCATTTTCGTCCCCCCCCATCTCTGCGAGCATTGTCGCCGCTGTGTGTCTGAAACCATGCGGATGAATGATGTCGTTACCATAACCCAACGATTTCAAAGCTTGGTTTATAGTTATCTCTGAAAGAGGTCGTTTGCCATCACGTACACCAAACACATATTCCCCAGAACCTGTAAGCGGCAGCAATCCCCGCAGTAGGTCAACTACTTGCGTAGCCAAAGGTACAATATGATCAATTTTTGTCTTGGAACTAAAGTAACGCCATTGCTTCGCATCAAAATCGATGTCTGCCCATTTCGCCGTTCTTAACTCCATTGGTCGAGTGAAGACTAAAGGCAACATTCGTAATGCAGCCACTGTCACTGGTGCCCCACCATACCCCTCTATGTCTCGCATCAATTGCCCAAGCAACAAAGGATCAGTAATGTGTGAATAATTTTTTTGTACATGTGGCTCCAACGCACCCCGCAAATCTGCGGCAATGTCACGCTCAGCCTTCCCAGTTGCAATGGCGTAGCGCCAAAGCTGTCCCATTTGTTCTCGTACACGATTGGCAGTTTCCGTTACGGGCTTACCTTGCTTATTTTTTCTTGCAGCAATTCGTCGCAGACACTCAAGCAAATCGGGCGCTTTAATTTCCGCAATTGGTAGCCTACCCAGATATGGAATTAAATCGTTGTTTAAGTATGCAAGCGCCCTATTACTATGACTGGCAGACAAAGGTTTAATTTTCAAATCAAACCATTCACGCGCAACAGCTTCAAACGTATTCTCATTCAATACTTGAATTGCGGCCTCTGTAGCCTTTTTCTCTTCACTTGGATCTTTGCCAATCGCGAGCAATTTTCTAGCAGCGTCTCGCTGATTTCGCGCATCCTTAAGAGACACATCGGGATACGTTCCAAAAGCAAGCAACTTTTCCTTACCGTCAAAACGATACTTGAACCGCCACCGCTTCCCACCCTTACCGCTTGTAGGTGTAACCAAAAGAAATAGACCACCCTCGTCATACAGCTTAAAAGGCTTGTCACTTTGCTTTACATTTTTTACTGAGGTATCGGTTAGCATTTAGCGCCTCTTTGGGGGTATCTTTTTATAAGAGTTGTCGGGGTATGTAAATATACCCCCGATAATACCCCCACAATTCGCTGGATGTAAATGGACGCTAAAAACCTTTAGGCGACAAAAAACCCGCGTTCTCATAGTGAGTAAGGCGGGTTAATGGACTTCTTTGAACTACTTAAAACAAACTAATGGTGCCCGAGGCCGGAATTGAACCGGCACGCCCCTTTTACGGAAAGCGGCGGATTTTAAGTCCGATGTGTCTACCAGTTTCACCACTCGGGCACTCAACTTGCGTCTAGCGTTTGCTAGCTTGTTACTTGATGACAGTTCGAAACTTAACTATCAAAATTCTTGGAGGCGGGGGTCGGGATCGAACCGGCGTCTACGGCTTTGCAGGCCGCTGCATAACCACTTTGCTACCCCGCCAAGGGTTGCTATTTTGTCTGCGCATTATTTTTCAAACAATACTCAAGCAAAGAGCGGAACAACTTATGAACAAAAAAGGGAAGCTGTGCTTCCCTTCGGAATCTGGAGCGGGAAAAGAGTCTCGAACTCTCGACCTCAACCTTGGCAAGGTTGCGCTCTACCAACTGAGCTATTCCCGCATTGCACTACTTAACTACCATATCGAAGCAAGAAACTGGAGCGGGAGAAGAGTCTCGAACTCTCGACCTCAACCTTGGCAAGGTTGCGCTCTACCAACTGAGCTACTCCCGCATTAAATTTCTTACTACTACATTGCCACACCAAAAAAATTTGGAGCGGGAGAAGAGTCTCGAACTCTCGACCTCAACCTTGGCAAGGTTGCGCTCTACCAACTGAGCTACTCCCGCATTGCGACAACAGCCGTGCATTATATAGCACCTGCAAAAGTTGTCAAGAATTATGATCTAGAAGATTGCCAGCTTTTTCTTTTATTAGTGGCCATGCCTTCTGCAAATAATAAAACATCGACCACACGGTCAATACAGCTGCCACTAACAGCAATAGCCTGCCCCACAAAATCGTATCGATCACGCCAAACAGATCACCATAAAAAAGTAGCATGGGGATCGCAAGCATTTGGGCTGCTGTTTTAATCTTGCCCAATGAGCTAACTGCCACCGACTTTGATGCGCCTAATTGCGCCATCCACTCGCGCAAAGCCGAAATAGTGATTTCGCGTCCAATGATAATAAACGCGATCACCGCATTTACACGATTCCACTCTACTAAAACTAACAAAGCACCAGCGACCATTAATTTATCTGCGACCGGATCAAGAAAGGCGCCAAAGGCGGAAGTTTGATTCCAACGCCTGGCTAGAAATCCATCAAACCAATCTGTTACAGCGGCTACGATGAAAATGAGAGTCGATGCCACATTTTTTTCAAATGGACTCAACATAGAGTCGGGCAAATAAAAGACTCCGACTACCAGAGGAATCAGGGCAACCCGCAACCAGGTCAATAAGATAGGGAAATTAAAAGGCATGTTGATGGATTGATTGAGAATTTATTGCATTATATTTTGCCTGAGGTACACACATGCAAATAATTTCAAAATTCATCTTGGAAAGCAACGAAACCGCAAACTATCGAAGGCGCTGATAAATTTCCTCAGCCAATGCGCGAGATATTCCCTCTACGGCCATCAAATCTTCGACGCTGGCATCTTCTACGCCTTTAATTCCACCGAAACGGGTGAGCAGTCTTTGACGTCGCTTAGGCCCAACCCCATCAATTTCTTCCAATTTTGAAGACTGCCTAGCCTTCGCTCGTTTTGCTCGCATACCGGTAATCGCGAATCGATGAGCCTCATCCCTGATCTGAGCGATCAGCATCAAGGCTGCAGATTCTTTTCCCAATTCCTTGGATGGACGCCCATCAACGAACACCAAAGTTTCCAAACCCACTTTGCGTCCCTCGCCTTTTGCGACGCCGACAATTAAGCTGGTATCAAGTCCAAGCTCAACAAAAACCTGACGTGCGACTTCAACCTGACCTTTTCCTCCATCGATCAAGATCATGTCTGGCATCACAGCTTGAATATCCGGAACTTCATCGTTGGTGATCGCAAATTTTTCGAAACGGCGATAAATCACTTGCCGCATTGCTGCATAGTCATCACCAGGTGTAATGTCATTGATATTAAAACGACGATATTCACCATTTTGCATAGCATGGTGATGAAAGACCACGCAAGATGCCTGAGTGGCTTCGCCTTGGGTATGACTGATATCGAAGCACTCAACCCTAAATTGCTCCATATCGACCACATCAAGCTCCAATGCATCGATTAAGGCTTTCGTACGCAACTGCTGCGCGCCTTGCTCTGACAACGCCCTAGCCAGTGCCAAACGCGCGCCTTTTTCCGCCATCTCTAGCCAAGCACGCTTCGTCTCTTGCGGTTGAAAACTGAGGTAAATCTTGTGCCTACATTGCTCCATCAAAGCCAGCATCAATTCTGGAGCGTCAATTTCAACATTTAAGATAATTTGGCTAGGAATAAATTGATCAATATAGTGCTGCGCAATGAAGGCGATCATGACTTCTTTTTCTATCTCTTCATTCAGTGCAGCTTGCGCCAACTCTATATGACTTGGGAAGTAAGATCGATCGCCCAAGTGACGCCCTCCTCTTACCATCGCCAAATTGACGCAGGCACGCCCTCCTTCTAAGACAACGGCAACGATATCAATATCCGCGTCGCCGGCCAGCTCCATACTTTGTTGATGCAATACTTTTGATAAAGCTGACATTTGATTACGTACCACAGCAGCTTTTTCGAATTCTAGATTCTGGGCAAACGTCAACATTTTTTGCTCTAATTTGGCCAATACTTCTGACTGCCTGCCTCGCAGAAAATCAGAAGCATCGGCTACGTCAGACTGATAGTCCTGAGAGGAAATAAAATCGACACAGGGAGCGCTACAACGCTGAATTTGATGCAGTAAGCATGGACGAGTACGATTCGCGAATACACTATCCTCGCAGCTACGCAATAAAAAAATTTTCTGCAGCAACTGCATAGATTCTTTGACTGCCCAAGCAGATGGAAAAGGACCAAAGTATTGATGCTTTTTATCGATCGCGCCACGGAAATAGGTCATACGCGGCGTCTTTTCTTGCGTGATTTTCAAATAAGGATAGGACTTATCGTCACGAAATAAAATGTTGTAGCGCGGCTTTAAGGCTTTGATCAGATTATTTTCTAATATCAGTGCCTCGGCTTCGCTGCGTGTAACCGTGGTTTCGAGGCGCGCAATTTTTGCCACCATCATGGCAATGCGTGGACTACTTAGATTTTTTTGAAAATAACTAGAAACACGTTTTTTTAAATCACGTGCTTTCCCAACATATAAAACTTGATCATTGGCATCGAAATAGCGATAAACGCCAGGAAGATTGGGAAGCGCAGCAACCAGCTCCAATACTGCAACCGGTGTTGCATCCGGCGTTGCATCCGGATCATTCCCCTTACTCATGAGGGTCACCTGCAATTTGTTGCTCAACAATGACATAGGCGATTGCAAATTCGTCTTCATCGGACATTGACAAATGCGCTGTCAAATTACGTGCCAACATCCATTCGGCTAACTCACCTTGCCAACATAATTGAGGTCTGCCAATGTCATCGCTCAAAATTTGCAATGAATGCCAATTCATAGGGTGACGCACACCGAGCCCGATCGCCTTGGAAAATGCTTCTTTAGCTGCAAATCGCGTCGATAAAAATAAGACAGCGCGACGTAATGACTGTGCAGCACGTTGCTGATAAACCAGTTGCTCATCTGGCCCTAGAATCTTTGCCGCAAATCGTTGTGGATGGCGCATCAATGCCGCGTGAATACGCGAAATTTTGACGATATCAGTGCCAACTCCAAAAATCATTTCGCGCCCAGTCTTGCTTTCACCATCAAGGCTTTCATATCCGCAATCGCTTTTTGCCAGCCAACAAAGATGGCTTGCGCCACGATGGCATGACCGATGTTCAGTTCTGAAATTCCGCGAATGGCGGCGATTGCCTGCGTATTTGTGTAATGCAAACCATGCCCAGCGTTCACCTTTAAACCTAAGCTCAAAGCAAAATCAACGCCTTCTGCAATTCTTGCCAATTCTCGTTGTTGTTCATCAGCATTCGTCGCATCGGCATAACGCCCGGTATGCAATTCTATGACCGGAGCACCAAGATCTTTCGCCGCCTGAATTTGTTGGCGGTCCGCATCGATAAACAAACTTACGCGAATATTTTCTCGCTGCAATTGCTTGGTCGCAGCTTCTACTTGCGTATAAAATCGCACTACGTCCAAGCCCCCTTCTGTAGTTACCTCTTCACGACGCTCTGGCACCAGACACGCGTCATGTGGCTTAATTCGACAGGCAAAATCGATCATTTCCTGCGTCACTGCAGCTTCCAAATTCATACGCGTCAATAGGCGCGGGCGAATTTCTTCGACATCGCGATCTTTGATGTGACGTCTATCTTCACGCAAATGCAAAGTTATACAGTCTGCACCCGCCTCTTCCGCCAACAATGCGGCCTTTAATGGTTCGGGATAAATAGTGCCCCGCGCATTTCTCACTGTCGCAACATGATCAATATTGATACCGAGATCGATGCATTGTGTTTGTCCGTGTATGTTCATAATTTTTGTAGATCAATTAAAATTTGACGAGTATTGAGTGGCGCTCCATGCAAGTGGAAACTGAGTAAGAAACGCATCAGTTGCTTGCTTTGAACCTGTGTCTGTGGATCGATATAACTCCCAATCGACATATCCAACAAAGTCTTGCCACTCACTTGTGGCACGCTTTCCGCCAGTCCCGCAAGGCGCACACCAATACCTGGCTCCAACACGTAGACTTCATCAGCTTGGATGCGACCACGAGAGCTAGCGCAATACGTCAGATCTCCGAGCAAGCCCGCTTGTTGTAAAAGTATAAGCTCAAATTTGCGTAAGACAATAGCCGCCGATTCATTATGCGCCAGTTGATTTAAGCTTGATACATACAGATCAAACAATGTCGCATTTGCTTCGTCTCGCAGCAAAAATTTGACTAACAATTCATTCAAATAAAAGCCGCACAGCAAAGCAGATTTTTCTAAAGGGAGCATACCGCCTACCCATTCGGCTGCGGTCAAAGTTCGGACTTCGGATTTACCTGTCCATGAAATATTTAAGGGTTGAAAAGTCTGTAGTACGCTGCGCAGTGCTGAGGTTGGCCGTTTGGCGCCTTTTGCCACCAAAGATAAGCGGCCAAATTCCCGACTAAACACATCGACAATCAAACTAGTCTCTTTGTAAGGATAGGAGTGTAGAACAAAGCCCGGTTGATGCAAAATACGGACTTCTTTAGATGAGCGTTTGGGGGAACTAAAAGCAAGCGTGCTACTTACGCTAGATTCATTCGTGCGCGCTCTACGCTTAGGCAGCGCTAGCGCAGAATTCGGATCTTTATCCAATCAGACTCCTGCTGCACGCAATTTATTCATAGCCGTAGGCACGCAAGCCAGCTTCATTATCTGCCCAACCAGATTTTACCTTTACCCAAATTTCCAAATAAACTGGACCGCCAAAAAGCTTTTCCATATCTTGTCGAGATTGCGTAGAGATATCTTTAAGGCGCGCGCCTTTATTACCAATTACCATGGACTTGTGACCATCACGATCAACCAAAATCGCAACGAATACGCGACGCAAATTACCTTCTTGTTCAAACTTTTCAATCAACACGGTACTCGTGTATGGCAATTCGTCACCGACAAACCGGAATAATTTTTCGCGAACAATTTCTGTCGCTAAGAATTTTTCGCTGCGGTCAGTAATATCATCCTCTCCGAACACAGGTGGATTCAGCGGCAAATATTTTCGAGTTTCACGCTCTAAATTATCTAATTGAAACTTCAATGTCGCCGATACTGGCACCACGGCCGCAAACGGAAATAAAGACATTATTTTTTGCGCAAAAGGCATCAAGATTGCTTTGTCTTTGACGCGATCAGATTTATTGATTACCAAGATGCATGGAACATTTTTCGGCAACAAATCGATGACTTGTTGATCTGCCTGCCCAAACGTGCCTGCTTCAATAATATAGAGAATGACGTCTGACGCCATTAACGTATTTGTCACCGTGCGATTGAGCGTCCGGTTCAGCGGATTCGAATGACGCGTCTGAAAACCCGGGGTATCGACATAGACATACTGTGTCTGATCTTTAGTCTGGATTCCAGTAATGCGATGACGTGTAGTCTGTGCTTTGCGTGATGTAATGCTGACTTTTGCACCAATCAAGGCATTCATCAGAGTCGATTTGCCGACATTAGGACGGCCAACAATCGCGATATAACCGCAACGATACTCTGAGTTTTCTAACATATCATTCATCTTTATTTACTTTTGTGTAGTCTCTGGTAGGGATACATCCAAAGAGAGCTGCTCGTCACTGACATCAGGTGAATGAAAAGATTTCGCTTCACTGGCCTTGGCGGTGGATTGAATCGTCGCAATTCCGGCCAATTTTAATTGCGAAGTACGCGACTTAGTTTTTTTACTATTGGGTGTTTTTGACAGCAGCTTCACTGCCGTTTCCAACGCCAATTTCGCCGCAGCTTGTTCACCAGCGCGACGACTTCCACCGGTACCGAATACCTGAATTTCCAATTTAGGTACCAAACACTCGATTTCAAATTCTTGGTTATGAGCCGCGCCGTGCGTTGCCACAACATTGTATAGAGGTAAAGCGATTTTCTTACTTTGCAAAAACTCCTGCAATAAAGTCTTCGCATCTTTACCCAAGGTAGTCGGATCTACCGACGTTAAGATTGGCTCGTACAGAGATTGAATTACTTTTTTTGCGGCATCAAAACCAGCATCCAAGTAAATGGCTCCAAATAACGCTTCGAGCGTATCAGCCAAGATAGAAGGACGACGGAAACCACCCGACTTTAATTCCCCTTCACCTAAACGCAAGAATTGAGAAAGCTCCATTTTTTGAGCGATTTCAAACAGCGATTGCTGCTTCACCAGATTTGCACGAACGCGCGACAAATCTCCTTCATCAATACTTTCAAAAGTATCAAACAAAATGGAGGCAACCACACAATTCAGTATGGAATCACCGAGGAATTCCAAGCGTTCATTGTGTGAGACACTATGACTTCGGTGCGTCAATGCTTGCTGCAGAAGTGCAACATCATTAAATTGGTGCCCCAAACGCTTTTGCAGCAACTGTTCGTTCATAAATCCGACTTATTCCTGTTTCTTTTTAACTGTTGGGCTTTTTGCAGTACTTCCCTCATATTCGAGTAATAGACTCGCAGGCCCAAACAACGGAATTTTCTTTGTATAAGCAAAGCCAACTTCAAGCCCTGTTTCAGTCTTTTCTATAATCAAATCATTTCCTGCAACCGAAGTGATATATCCAACATCAGCCTGCCTATTGAAGGCTTGCTGAATTTCTTTTGCTGAATTTCCACCTGCCAATTTTGCCGTTTGAATAGCTTTCTTAATCGATACATATTCAATTACAGTCGGCGCAACTTTTGAGGCTAGCACCACCACTAATGACAGCAGACCTAATACAAAAATCAATCCAATCAAGGACATACCACGATTCTTATTTGCTAAAAACTGACGATGTGCACGCATAATCTCTCTCCAATATTATTGAAAACTGCCAATTCTCTTCAAATCACCAAAGTTCATCCAAATGAAAAAAGCTTTCCCTACAATATTTTGATCGGGAACAAAGCCCCAATAACGACTATCTTGGCTGTTATCGCGATTATCGCCCATCATAAAATAATACCCCGCAGGCACTTTGCAACTAACACCTTCTGCATCATATATGCATCGATCTGCATGCGGAAAATCTGCCTCCCCAAACAAGTAAATACCCGCAGGTCTATCCTCATCGTTTAAGACTCTATGCGTGAAGCTGCCAGATTTTTCATTAAATTGCTTGGAGTAACTTAATTGACTTCCATCATGCAGAAAATCTGGGAGGCTTTCATAATGACTAACGATTCCATTCACCGTCAACTTCTTGTTCTTATAAATTACCGTATCACCTGGAACACCGACGATTCGTTTAATATAGTTCTGGGTAGGATCTTTCGGGAACTTGAAGACCATCACTTCACCACGTTGCGGTTCATTGATAGAGATAATTTTCTTGTCTATTATCGGCAGTCGAATCCCGTAGGTAAATTTATTTACCAGAATAAAATCACCAATAAACAACGTTGGCAACATTGATCCGGATGGGATCTTAAATGGTTCAAATAAGAATGACCGGAGCACGAACACAAGGGCAATGACAGGAAAAAAGCTTCCTGAGTACTCAACCCAAGCTGGCTGCCTCAGCAACTGTGCTTCCAGGGCCGCTCGTGCACCTTGATCTGGATGTGCTTTTTGGTCAAATTCTTTCAAAGCCTGCTGTGCATTAGCTTGACGTTTAGGCGCCAAAACGAACCGATCCAATGCCCAAATTAGACCAGTAACAGCAAGAAGAATAAAAAGAATCAGGGCGAAATTACCTATCAAAGATTGCAAACTCATTTTTCTTCCACTTGTAAAATTGCCAAAAATGCTTCTTGCGGGATTTCTACTGAGCCAACTTGTTTCATGCGCTTCTTACCAGCTTTTTGTTTTTCCAACAATTTACGCTTACGGCTAATATCACCACCGTAACATTTCGCCAAAACGTTCTTACGCAGAGCTTTAACGTTTTCACGAGAAATAATGTTCGCGCCAATCGCCGCTTGAATCGCTACATCGAACATTTGGCGTGGAATTAATTCACGCATTTTCGCAGCAACGGCACGACCACGATAATGCGCATTAGCACGATGGACAATAATCGCGAGCGCATCAACTTTTTCGCTATTAATGAGCATATCTACTTTGACTACGTCTGCAGCGCGATACTCTTTGAATTCATAATCCATAGACGCATAACCACGCGAAGTCGACTTCAATCGATCAAAGAAGTCCAAAACAATCTCCGCCATTGGCATTTCGTAAGTCAGTTTGACCTGACGACCATGGTAGTTCATATCAAGCTGTACGCCTCGCTTCGACGTACACAGGGTAATAACAGATCCCACATACTCCTGCGGCATATAGAGATTCACTGTGACGATAGGCTCACGTATTTCTTCAATTTTGGATGGATCAGGCATCTTAGATGGATTATCCACCATCAAAATAGTACCGTCTCCCATGATCACTTCATAAATAACCGTCGGCGCAGTCGTGATGAGATCCATATCGAATTCTCGTTCCAGGCGCTCCTGCACAATTTCCATATGCAACAAACCTAAGAAACCACAACGGAACCCAAAACCCAAAGCTTGGGAAACTTCAGGTTCGTACATCAACGCAGCATCATTTAATTTCAATTTTTCAAGTGAATCGCGCAACGCGTCGTACTGGTTTGCTTCTACTGGGAACAGGCCTGCAAATACTTGTGGCTGCACCTCTTTAAAACCAGGCAATGGCTCTTTTGCAGGGCGAGAAACTGTCGTAATCGTGTCTCCGACTTTCGCTGCCTTCAGTTCTTTGATGCCAGCGATAATAAATCCCACCTGACCAGCCGACAATTCTGTCCGACTCAAGGATTTTGGCGTAAAGACACCAACACTTTCCACCAAATGTTGCGCTTCGGTTGCCATGAAAAGAATTTTTTCTTTCGGGCGCAATGTGCCATTGACGATACGCACCAACATGACCACACCGACATAATTATCAAACCACGAATCGATAATCAAGGCTTGCAAAGGCGCTTCTGGATCGCCTTTTGGTGGCGGAACTTTGACAATCAAAGACTCCAAAATATCCCTGACACCCAAGCCTGTTTTTGCGGAACAGTGCACAGCGTCAGTAGCATCAATGCCAATCACTTCTTCAATTTCGCTGATCGCGTTTTCCGGATCCGCAGAAGGTAAATCGATTTTGTTCAAGACCGGCACAACTTCCACACCCAAATCAATCGCGGTATAACAATTTGCCACGGTTTGCGCTTCGACACCTTGAGAAGCGTCAACCACCAACAAAGCCCCCTCACATGCGGATAAGGAGCGGCTAACTTCATAACTAAAATCAACGTGACCTGGCGTATCAATCAGATTTAAATTATATATCTGACCATCTAATGCTTTATAGTTCAAGGCTGCCGTCTGCGCCTTGATCGTAATACCGCGTTCACGCTCAATATCCATAGAGTCTAGAACTTGCGCCTCCATTTCGCGATCGGACAAACCACCACACAATTGGATAATACGATCCGCCAAGGTAGATTTGCCATGGTCAATATGGGCAATGATAGAAAAATTACGAATATTATTCATTAGATATACTAAAACCGATTACAAAAAAGGCGCCTACAACCGGGCAAATTCCCAGGCGAGCGCCTCATATTTGGGTTATGCAAAAACGACATTTTACCGGATTTCACCTCTGGCTGTCCTAAATTCCTTCAAGCAATACCAAAAACACACCAAATTGACCACTATCAGCAATCATCCCATAGGCGATTCACAAGCGAGACTAAAAATTAATACTATACGGAAGGTTTTCATTCACTGCTTTTGGCAAATCCCATTGATCTTCATAATCGATCTTTGCTAAGTACAAACCATCGGGCATGAAAGTTGGCGCGGACAAACTTCTATCTTTAGCCAACATCAAACTTGCTATCCAAGCGGGATCACGTTTTCCCATCCCCACGAATATCAAAGAACCAACAATATTTCTTACCATATGATGCAAGAAAGCGTTTGCTCTCAAGCTGAACACAATTAACTCGCCTTGCTGTCTGATCTTAACCTCGTACATATGCTTCACCGGTGTTTTCGCCTGGCAACCGGCGGCTCTAAAAACTGTAAAATCATGCTCACCGATCAGGTAACTTGCAGCTTCTTGCATTGCCTCAACTTGCAAAGGCCTGAAAAACCAACCCGCACGATTAGCCCACAATGGTGATCTGATCTTTGCATTGTAGAGCAAGTAATGATAGGTGCGGGAATATGCACTAAAGCGTGCGTGAAAGGCATTTTGATCTTGTTCGTCTAGCGATATTTGCTTTGCCCAACGAACTGCTATGTCGGCTGGTAAAAATGCATTTACCCCATTTACCCAAGAATACATCTCGCGATTGAGGTCAGTGTCAAAATGGACTACTTGTTCGAGCGCATGCACGCCAGCATCGGTTCGACCAGCACAAACGGTTTGAATTGGATGCTTCGCAAACTTGTTTAGCGCCAACTCCAAGGTATCTTGCACCGTATTACCATTTGGCTGTGTTTGCCAGCCTTGATAGTGGGTGCCTTGATACTCAACTCCCAAGATAACTCGATTTAAGGTCATTTCACATCATTCAGCATCAACAATTACTGCAAACAAAAATAAAAATGGGCGCAGCAAATTGCAGCGCCCATTTAGCCTGACAAGCTAGATTTTACCCCAATTGCTCAAGCATCTTCCTTGCTTTCTCGATTTGTTCGTTTGAACCGCCCTTAATCACCTCATCAAGCAATTCACGTGCGCCTTCTTTATCGCCGATCTCTCTATAAGCAACTGCCAGATCTAACTTAGTTGCCATTTCCGCGTTGTACGGCGAAATTTCTTCAACATCTGCCGGCGCTGATTCGGTCGAAGAAGCGTTTGCAGACTCTTCCACGTCCAAACCAAAATTCAACTCAACTTCATCATTCGCTAACAAGGGAGCTTCGACAACTGATGGAGGTTCATCATCACCCATATCAAAGTCCAGTGAGCCAATATCGAATTCATCCTCAACCACTGGCGGAACACTTGTCTCTACACCTTGCGTAGCGAGCTCAGTTGCAGCAACGTCCGGCACAACTGCCGCACCTTCTTTTTTCTCATCTGTGCCCAAATCAAAGTCTATCGAGCCAAAATCAATGGTTGGCATAGGCTCTTCTTGCACTGGCTTAATAGAACTAACCACATCCATTTCCGGAAGAGTTAAGGGAAATTCCTCTTGTTCCTCTGTTTTCTCCGAAATATCCAAATCGAAATCTAAGCCATCATCAAGTGAAAAATCAGCTTGTGGCGTCAAGCCCGTTTCAGTTTTTTGTTTTTCCGAGCTTCCAAAAGTATCATCTGACATAGCTGAGGCAGTGTCGATAATGCTTATCGAATCCAACATATCCTCTGAAAGCGAATTTTCTAACAAGGCTTCCGGATCTAAATCTTCCAAAGGCTGAGTTGGTTGCCCCAATCCACCGCCAGCAAAGGCTTCAACTTGAGCACTTGCTCCAGCATATAAAGGATTATTTGGATCAAGAGAAATACCCATGGAAGCAGCTTGCCCCCACTCTTCGCCCTCGCCGCGCGTCATTCCATATAACTCACCAGCAAACAATTCAAACGAACGCAAATCTTTACGTCCAAAATAGATCTCCAACAGTTTCAGGCGCACAGCATGGCGATCGGGTTGTGTCCGCAAAGCTTCTTTCAAGATCTCTTCAGCTTGCGAATCGCGACCATAGGCAATATACACGTCTGCTTCCGCAACAGGATCAACCTCATTCGCATCTAATTGGCTAGCCGATGGGGCGAAATTTGAGTTAAAGACACTATTATTGGTATCAACACTTTGACCGCCAGTTGAACCAAACATCGAGTTTGCCTTCAAGCTAGAGCCCGTCAAAATACTATCTTCGAATTGATGTGATACTTTTTTCTTGCGTGAAGAATACACACCGATGGCGCCACCAATTGCGGCTAACAATCCAGCCGCAATCAGATACTTAGAGTCAAACCAACTAGACTCCTCTTCTATCGGTGCAGGCGGTGGTGGTGGTCGTTTCGGTTTAGAAGCACTGGCCACGCTCGCTGCACTCGCAGCCTCAACACTTGCCGAGGCTGAGGCTTTTACACTCGCCGAAGCCATTTCTGCCTTTGGCGTACTTGCACTTGCCACAGTAGGAGTAGAAGCTGATGCAGATGCTGAAACACTTGCCACTGCAGATGCAACAGTAGGCTTAGACGCGACTGGAGCCTCAACAGGCTTAAGAACAACTTTCGACGCCGCCGCACTGGCACTTGCTACAGGAGTTTGTGCGGCTGCACTCTTAGCGGGCATCGCCAAAAGTTTATTCATCTCACTGGCATTTCTTTCTAATTCTTTTATTCTCGCATTCGCTTCTGCTAAGGCTTTGTCTTTTGCAATTCTATCTTCTTCAGTTAAGCCTTTAGCTGGGGATTTTTTTGCGTTCGCATCTGCCACTTTGGAAAGTTTCAACTTATCCAGTGACTCGTTGGCCGCCGTTGGAACTTCCTTAACTTTTGCAGTAATCGCACCGCTAGCAGCTTGTTTTTTTTGAGCAACAGATTCAGATGGGGCGGTTAACACTTGACCGGCCAATTTATTGCGATAAGCGTTAAAGTTGGCTGAATGTGTTTGCACCACTGCGTGCGCATCACTGCCAGCACTCGTTCTGGCAGTTTCCGCATCAGGTATCGTCAAGATTTGACCCGCCTTCAGGCGATTCATATTGTCGCCAACAAACGCCTGCGGATTTGCACGATAGATACTTACCAGCATCTGATCCAAAGAAACGCCGCTAAGATTAGCGGATGCAATTCGCATCAATGTATCTCCAGGTCTTACCTGGTATTGACGACCTTCACTGTTTGCAGTATTTGTCGCAGCAGGGCTTTTTTCTGGCGAACGTTTACTTGCCTTTACCTCAGCATTAGTAGCTGTGATTTTCGGTTTTGATTCTTGTTGTAGTGCTTGCGTTTGAATTACCTGCTTTACCGCAGCTACACTTGGATTAGCGATTTGTGCCGATTGACTATTAGCCAACTCTGCAGGATCGAGTAAGAATGTATATTCACGAACTAACTTACCGTTACTTGCGTTCATTTCCAGTAGGAAATCAACCCAAGGCTCGTTCATAGCCTGAGTCGAAGTAACGCGAATAATATAAGAACTGCCACGTTGCTCTACCGCAAATCTCAAGGACAACAATGCTGGATTAAACTCAATATTCGCTTGTCGAAAGGCTTCGATTGAAGCAATTTTCGGCACTAAAGAATTAATTTCTTCTTTATTTGGTGAAGTCAGTTCAATCTCAGCTCTTAAGGGCTGACCAAGCGACGAGAGCACTGTTAGTTTACCTAGCCCAGTCGCATATGCATTTGAGAAGACAAGTAAGGAAGATAAGGCGGCGGCTTTCAGCACGTTACGTCCCAAAAAACTTATCGGTAAGCGTTTGTAATTATGCATTTTTAGAACATTTCCTGGGAAATTTAGTCAATACAATTTTCGCAACACATCGATGGAAAATTGCACAAACGAAAGGTATGTTAATCCAAGATAACATTACCCAACTTGTCGCGCAAGCTTAACGTGAATTCTAGATATGGTAAATACATTAAGAGCCGAAATATGACTTTCACAGTCATTTCGTTGTTACCACTAGACAATTTCTTCGATTCACAAATGAATAGATAAAAAAAAGGAATGAAATTCATTCCTTTTTTTATTATCGATCCATTTAAATAGAGTTTATTTCTCGATCAAAATACGTAACATGCGGCGCAATGGCTCTGCTGCGCCCCACAATAATTGATCGCCAACAGTAAATGCTGACAAGTAATCACCGCCCATTTGCATCTTACGCAAACGTCCAACAGGGATTGTCAATCCACCAGTGACCGCAGCCGGCGTCAAATCACGCATAGAGTCTTCACGCGTATTTGGCACAACTTTCGCCCATGGATTATTTTGCGCGAGCATATCGGTAATTTCATCGAGAGGCACATCTTTGGTCAATTTGATTGTCAAAGCCTGCGAATGGCAGCGCATTGCACCAATACGTACACACAAGCCATCAACTGGAATCGCTTTAGAGCCAAATGCCTCACCTAAACCAAGAATTTTATTGGTCTCAACGCCAGCTTTCCATTCCTCTTTGGAAACACCATTATGCAAATCTTTATCGATCCAAGGAATCAAATTGCCAGCCAAAGGTGCGCCAAATTGTTTGGTCTCATCTGCACTAAAATTATGCTGTTTTGCCAAAACCTTGCGATCAATTTCCAAGATAGCCGCAGCAGGATCGTCAAGCAAAGCTTTCACTTCAGCATTAATCGAGCCAAACTGGGTTAACAATTCACGCATATGCTGCGCACCACCTCCAGATGCCGCTTGATAAGTCATAGAAGACATCCACTCTACCAAGCCATGCTGAAACAAACCACCCAAGCCCATCAACATACAAGATACAGTGCAATTACCACCGACATAATTTTTCACACCACGGCTTAATGCATTCTTAATTACATCTAAATTGACCGGATCGAGTACGATCACTGCATCGTTTTCCATGCGCAATGTGGATGCTGCATCAATCCAAAAACCATTCCAACCTGCAGCACGTAACTTAGGGAAAATGTCAGAGGTGTAGTCGCCGCCTTGGCAGGTAATAATAATGTCGCACTTCTTCAATGCCTCAATATCATTTGCGTCTTTCAATGTTTTTTCATTCTTCGCCATCGTTGGCGCTGCGCCACCCGTATTTGAAGTTGAAAAAAACACTGGTTCTATATGAGCAAAATCCCCCTCTTCCTGCATACGCTGCATGAGGACTGAGCCAACCATTCCACGCCAACCGACCAAACCAACTAGTTTCATCATCTTTCCCTAAAAATTACAGGTCTCCCTGTTTACACAAAAATCACCCTAACATTAACTCAAAGCTTTCACCACCGCATCCCCCATCGCTGAGGTGCCGATTTTCGTGCAGCCCTCTGCAAAAATATCTGGCGTACGCAAACCTTGTGTCAATACATTTTTTACAGCAGTTTCAATACGATCCGCCTGCTCCGCTTTTCCAAGTGAGTAACGCAACATCATGGCAGCTGACAATATTGTTGCCAATGGATTGGCGATACCTTTTCCAGCGATGTCTGGTGCCGAACCGTGTGAGGGCTCATACAAGCCTTTATTGTTGGCATCAAGCGAAGCAGAAGGCAACATGCCGATAGAGCCAGTCAACATCGCTGCAGCATCAGACAAAATATCACCAAACATATTACCAGTCACCATCACGTCAAATTTCTTTGGCGCGCGCACTAACTGCATAGCGGCATTATCAACATACATGTGATCCAAAGCGACGTCAGGATATTCCTTATGGACATCAATCATAATGTCCTTCCAAAACTGGAAAGTCTCTAATACGTTCGCTTTATCCACACTAGTTAAACGTTTATCGCGCTTACGGGCCGCTTGAAACGCGACATGTGCAATGCGGCGAATTTCACCTTCTGCATAGCGCATGGTATCAAAACCTTCGCGCTGACCTTTGAATGGTCCATCAGGGCATTCACGCACACCGCGTGGCTGACCAAAATAAATATCACCGGTCAATTCACGGATAATCAAAATATCCAAACCAGAAACCACCTCCGGTTTCAAAGTAGATGCACCTGCCAATTCCGGATACAAAATCGCTGGACGCAGATTCGCAAATAAATTCAGATTTTTACGCAAACCTAAAATCGCCTGCTCAGGGCGTAATGGGCGGTCGAGGCTATCGTACTTCCAATCACCGACCGCACCAAACAAAACAGCGTCGGCATCTTGCGCCAATTTCAGTGTTGCTTCCGGAAGTGGATGCCCTGCAGCTTCATAGCCTGCTCCCCCAACAGGTGCAAATTCCATTTCAAAGGACTCACCCAAGACTTTCAAAACTTTAACGGCTTGTTCAACGATTTCAGGGCCAATACCATCACCCGGCAAAATTGCAATTTTCATGCTTAAACTTTTTATGAGTTAATCAGATCAACAATTAAATAACTGCGGCCAGCCAAGGCTGTGCCGCAATATGCGCGCTTTCAAATGCCTTGATTTTCTCAGCATGAACCAAAGTCAAGCCGATATCATCCAAGCCATTGAGCAAACAGTATTTGCGGAATGCATCAACGTCGAAAGCAAACGATTCACCTGTGCTTTTTGAAATAACTTGTTGCGAGTTCAAATCAACAGTCAGTGTAAATCCTTCGCTAGCACGCACTTGATTAAACAAGTTATCGATAATTTCTTCACTCAAAACGATAGGTAACAATCCGTTTTTGAAACAATTATTGAAAAAAATATCGGCAAAACTTGGCGCGATAATGACACGAAATCCAAATTGATCGAGCGCCCAAGGAGCATGTTCACGCGAAGACCCACAGCCAAAATTTTTGCGGGTTAATAAGATAGAAGCACCTTGGTAACGAGCCTGATTCAACACAAAATCCGGATTCAATGGACGCCCACTATTATCAACACCAGGTTCACCGTGATCCAAATAACGCCATTCATCGAATAAGTTAGGACCAAAACCAGTACGTTTGATGGACTTCAAAAATTGCTTAGGAATGATCGCATCGGTATCGACATTGGCACGATCCAAAGGCGCGACCAATCCATTGAGCAAAGTAAATTTATTCATGTCTATTTTTTCCCTGCGCTTTCGACAACTTCACCGGCTTTTTTCACGTCTTTACCGATACCTTGAATGGTGTTGCAACCCACTAATCCCAGCAGAATTATGGACAAAGTAAAAAGTGCAGCTAATTTTTTCATTTTCATTTTCCATTCATGAGTGAATTATGCAAAGGTACGCACATCCACAAAATGTCCCGCAATCCCTGCCGCAGCTGCCATTTCAGGGGATACTAAGTGAGTACGACCACCTTGCCCTTGACGACCTTCAAAATTACGATTCGATGTTGAAGCACAACGTTCGCCAGGCTCCAGACGATCTGCATTCATCGCCAAACACATAGAGCAACCAGGCTCACGCCATTCAAACCCTGCAGCGGTAAAAATCTTATCCAATCCTTCTTGTTCGGCCTGCTGCTTTACCAAACCCGAACCTGGCACGACCATCGCTAGTTTGACATTTGCTGCGCGCATTTTACCCGCGACCACTTTTGCCGCCGCCCGTAAATCTTCGATCCGCGAATTGGTACAAGAGCCGATAAACACTTTATCAATTTGGATTTCGCTGATCGGCATATTTGGGCGCAAATCCATATACGCTAAGGCCTTCTCGATTGCATCACGTTTCACAGCATCTTGTTCGGACAATGGATCTGGCGTTTGTCCGTCAATTGCCACCACCATTTCGGGCGACGTTCCCCAAGTGACTTGAGGTTGTATCTCTTCGGCAGATAAAGTTACCACCGTATCAAACTGCGCACCTGCATCGGAATGCAAAGTACTCCAGTAAGCAAGTGCAGTATCCCAATCCGAACCGGCCGGACTAAATGGACGCCCTTTAACGTAATCTATCGTGGTTTGATCTACAGCTATCATGCCAGCGCGCGCTCCGGCTTCAATTGCCATATTGCAGACAGTCATTCGACCTTCCATCGAGAGTCGCTCAATTGCTGCACCTGCAAATTCAATCGCGTAACCAGTACCACCTGCCGTGCCAATTTTGCCGATTATCGCCAACACGATATCTTTCGCAGTCACACCAGATGGTGTATCACCATCGACGCGAATCAGCATCGCTTTCGATTTTTTTGCCAATAAAGTTTGCGTCGCCAAGACATGCTCAACTTCAGAAGTGCCGATACCATGCGCCAGACAGGCAAATGCGCCGTGTGTAGAAGTATGTGAGTCGCCACAAACTACCGTCATACCTGGCAATGTCGCGCCTTGCTCAGGGCCGATCACATGCACGATTCCCTGACGCAAATCATTCATGGCG
Organism: Affinundibacterium flavidum; assembly: GCF_014284175.1. Taxonomy (GTDB): domain Bacteria; phylum Pseudomonadota; class Gammaproteobacteria; order Burkholderiales; family Burkholderiaceae_D; genus Undibacterium; species Undibacterium flavidum. The sequence continues at coordinate 201,419 of NZ_JACOGA010000011.1, read as the reverse complement.
AAATAAGTTAAACCATATTGCTTAGCGTTTGCATCCAAGGTTTCCACCTGCAAGCGCGAAGTAGGATCGGCTATGCCACCAAGACGATTAGTAGTTGGGACATTGTGATCCGCTACAACGAGATTTGCGGAAACTCGCCATGGTTGGCGCCCTGCTAGTTTCAGGCCTTCAAATGCCTGTGGGCTGGTGACTTCGTGCAGTAAATGACGATCGATATAGAGTATCGATGTTCCGTCATCTTCGGTGTGAACTACGTGGGATTCCCAAAGTTTATCGTAAAGCGTTTTGGCCATAATCGGTGCCTGAAATTAAAGAATTCATAAAGCTGAAAAGCAGCTTTTGATTATGCCACAATTGTGCAACGCAAAACCGTCTAAACCATTTTTTTCAGAAGCAAATTACCAAAATAAAATTCAATAATTTTGAATTTTACAAAACATAAATCCAAAAATTATCATTATCCAGACAGATCGCCGCTTATTATTTGGGAAATTTTTCTCAAAAATGAAGTGAAAATGGAAATTTCACTTCATTCATTAGCCTTTTGAAAAGCAGCTGAGTTTGATAAGTTAATTTATCCGCACATCTGCACATTGCGCGCGATGACGTAGAGCATGATCCATTAATACTAAGGCCAACATTGCCTCAGCGATTGGCGTCGCTCGAATACCAACACAAGGGTCGTGGCGACCAAAGGTCTCTACCATGACAGGATTACCGAGCTTATCTATCGAGCGCTTAGGAGTTCGTATCGATGAAGTTGGCTTGATCGCCATCGAAACACGAATCTCTTGGCCGGTTGAAATCCCACCCAAGATGCCACCGGAATTATTCGTTTGAAATCCTTCTGCAGTAATTTCATCGCCATGCTCAGAGCCGCGCTGCGCAATTGAGGCAAAACCCGCGCCAATCTCTACACCTTTGACAGCATTAATACCCATCATCGCATAAGCGATCTCAGCGTCTAATTTATCGTAGATAGGCTCACCCAGACCAACCGGTACATTATTTGCAACAACGTCAATACGCGCACCAATGGAGTCACCATCTTTGCGCAAATTATCCATGTAGGCTTCTAAGTTTGCGATAACTTCAGCATCATTAGTCGGCGCAAAAAAAGGATTTTGCGCGGTAAACTCCCACGAAGAAAATGGAATCGCAATGTCGCCGAGCTGAGTCATACCACCATTAAAGGTAGTACCAAACTTCTGAAACAGCCATTTTTTTGCAATGGCAGCCGCACCTACGACGGGCGCCGTCAATCTGGCAGAAGAACGACCACCACCACGAGGATCACGAATACCGTATTTATTCCAATAGGTGAAATCGGCATGACCTGGCCGAAAGGTTTCAACAATATTTCCGTAATCTTTGCTGCGTTGATCTTCGTTGCGAATAAGTAACGCGATCGGCGTACCTGTCGTCTTACCCTCATACACACCGGACAATATCTCAACTCGATCAGCTTCTTGACGCTGTGTCACGTGGCGGGAAGTACCAGGTTTTCGTCTATCGAGTTCGGGCTGAATATCCGCTTCACTCAATTCCAGACCAGGAGGACAACCGTCAATGATGCAACCTATCGCTGGCCCGTGAGACTCACCGAAAGTTGTTACTGTAAACAAGGTACCAAAGGTATTTCCAGACATGTCTTTTCACTATAAAAATATAAAAATTAAGCACATTTTATCAGCCTTAACTCGAATCTTCAGAGATCAACAACATAAACTCCGAGTGAATCCATGAAAAAAACAAATTAAACTGAACATTTGCACCAAACCAACAGTTTATTTATCACTAGTTGTTTTATACTGGAGAAACACTCATCACGACTAATCGATGAAAAATGCAAAAAATTTACAATAAAAACATTACCACCTCCACTGGAGCTTGAACACAGATGAGCGAAATGAATCATGCCAATGACGATGCTCTAGTCTTCATGGATGAACTAAGTGGGGATCACTTAGCCGATAGCCATACGCCGCAGCCAAATTGGCGCGTAATGATTATTGACGATGATCCAGATGTCCACTCTGCGACTATGTTTGCACTAGGCAATCTTGAAATTCAAAATCGGTCATTAAGTTTCTTACACGCCTATTCCGCTACTGAGGCCAGAGAAATTCTGGCTCATGAGTCCAATATTGCTGTTATTTTGCTCGATGTGGTAATGGAGCAAGAAGACGCAGGTCTCACACTCGTCAATTATGTGCGTAAGACTTTAGGGCTGCACGACGTTCGCATTATTCTACGTACAGGTCAACCTGGCTATGCGCCAGAAATAGACGCAATCCGCGATTACGACATTAACGATTACAAAACCAAGTCTGAACTGACTCGCACCAAACTTTACACCACGGTCACTTCGGCAATTCGCTCATACGAACAAATTTGCTCAATCACTGCTAATCAACGCGGGTTAGAACTCATCGTCAACGCCAGCACAGAATTGATGTCGCAAAAAGGTATGCAAAATTTCGCAGCCGGCGTTTTGCAACAAATAGTCAATTTACTGGGCAGAAAAATTGAAGGCTTGGTGTGCAATTCAAGCGATGATGGTGACTCACATGACAGCGCTGATTTCAACATTATTGCCGGCAGCCACAGCTTCACTCCACTGATTGAGCAGAAAATAGCGAAGATCGACAATCCTGAGATTCGTGAAATTATTCAAGAAAGTCTTCTCGCCAAGAAAAATATTTACGCCCTTACTTCTACCGTTTTATTTTTTGAAAATTTGGGGCAACGAAGTGTTTGTGTATATCTTCAAACTCCGTTGAATGAACTAGACAAACGTCTGATTGATGTATTTTGCAGTAACGTTGCAGTTGGGCTCAACAATGTAATGTTAACTTCCCGGCTACATAAGTACGCCTACTTCGATCCTTTGACAGGATTAGCAAATCGCCTGAAGTTGCTACAAACATTAAATGAAACACTTATTTCTCCCGGTAGAGAAAAGACCGTCCTTTCTTTAATTGATATTGATCACTTCGCAGAGACAAATGACGCATTGGGGCATCAATTTGGCGATTTACTCCTTTGTGCAGTCGCCAAGAAACTGTTAGCGCACTTCGGCACATCCTGTCATTTGGCTCGCGTCGGCGGTGATACGTTTGCATTACTCGGTGATGAATCATTGGTAAATCCAGACAATATCTCTAGCGTATTTCAATTACCGTTTAATGTAGATCAGCAAGACGTGCAACTATCCTCAACGATAGGATTAGTACGACTGGGAAATTATGATGGCGGCAGCTCAGACGCCCTCAAAGACACCAACATTGCCTTAAAGCGAGCGAAATCACACCAACGTTCGTCATATAGCTACTTTACGGTAGATATGGGTGTTGAAATTCGTGAACGCGTACGGATGATGCATGCCTTGCGGGCAGCATTTGAGAACGAAAGATTATTTGTTGTCTATCAACCGCAAATTGATATGCGCACTGAACGTGCAGTGGGTGCCGAAGCTTTATTGCGCTGGAAGACAGAAGATGGCCAGTTTGTACCGCCCGATCAATTCATCCCGATTGCCGAATACTCTGGATTAATCGTTGATATTGGCGAATGGGTTTTGCGTAGCGCCTGTTTTGAATTGGTTGACTTGCACAAAGCAGGGTTTACGGATTTCAAAATGGCGATCAATGTATCGCAAGCGCAATTCTCTCATCCTTTATTTTTGCAAAGCCTAGAGCGTGCGTTACTTGACACACAAGCACCTGCGCAATGCGTAGAACTTGAGATTACTGAATCAATGGCAATGACCGATCCCGAGCTCTTGATCCGTACGCTGCATCATATAAAACGTCTTGGCGCGCAAGTCTCCATTGATGATTTTGGCACTGGCTTTTCATCTCTTAGTCATCTGCAAAAATTAAATGTTGATAAACTAAAAATTGATCGCGCTTTTGTTAATGAAATCGGCGATAAGTCTGGTGATGGCAGCATCGCAAAAATGATTGTCCAATTAAGTCAAAGTCTCAACATCAAGGTTATTGCAGAAGGTGTAGAAACTGAACAGCAAGCAGACACATTGATGTCCTACGGCTGCCATCTTGCACAAGGCTACCTCTATGCAAGGCCACTAACGAAAGAGGATTTACGAGTTTGGCTTGCAAAAAAATAATTGGAGGTGAGATCCTGCATGCCAACAATTTACAATGACAACCAGGCAGTGATAAAACCATGACAAACTATTACACACCATGACGACAATGAATATTATTCCAATATCACGGTAATTATGGCGTAAGCACAATTCACTGCTCCAACGACCTATAAAGATCGTCTATTTTTCGGTCTATACCTAGAATCTGGCAGGTCATCGCAATTTCCCTCAAGTACCACCCTCTTTCCATTACAGTGGACTTACGACGCAAAAAATTACGATGCGGCGATGCACTTCTACTGACATACGCTACAACCCAAATGATCGACCATCATGGATCCAAAAACTATTGAAACCCTCAAGCTCGTCATTCGCAACACCTTGACTTGGCTTAATATTGCCTTTGACAAAACCGCAACCTGGGTAAGTAAATTATCGTGGTGGAAGTTCTTTCTATTCGCAGTATTGCTCTTAGCGTCTGCGGACATTATTCAAAATACCTTCTTCTCATCAGATGAGGCCAAACAGGTCAAAAAAGTCTCAAAGGCCAGCAAGAAAGCCACACCAGCCTCAAGCAGCAGCATTGCGATTGATGACAAGAAATTTGAAATTGACAATACGGGCATTCGCATTAAGACACCCGAAAAACTTGGCAGTCAAAAACGCGTCGACATTGATGGCTCGGGTTGGCAAGTGGTCGATGAAAACCAAGAAAAAATCGCCTCAAAAGTCGAATCGGCAGTGAGCAGTCTGCCGGAAACAACTAAGAACTCCGAGTTACCAGGAATCACTTTTGGCAAAGACGATGTCCACATCAAACTTCCTAAAGAGGTAGCGAGAGAAATTCGTGCTGAGATGGAACGCGCCGCGGCAGATGCAGCGGCCGAAGCAACTGACGAAGAAAAAACCAAATCATCGCGCTGGTTTCAAAATTTTGTACTCCTATTGGTCTTTGGTCTCTTTGGGATGAAAGCGCTGCTCGGTGGCAAGGTACGCGCAGAAGAACAAGCCAAACAAGCCAACGCGACGGCCGAACGCGAATCTTTATTACGTCAGGTCAGCGAAGCACAAATGCAAATGATGCAAGCGCAGGTTGAACCACATTTTTTATTCAATACTTTAGCTTCAGTCGAATTTCTCATCGAAACCGATCCCCCACGAGCAGCAAAAATGCAAAGAAGCCTGATTGCCTACCTGCGTGCGGTGCTACCGCAAATGCGCGAGAACGCCGCAAAAACAAATCTGGGGCGTGAAGCGGATATGGTCAAAGCCTACCTTGAACTGCTAAAAATGCGCATGGAAGAACGCCTGAATATTGATTTCATCATGCCTGACGACTTACGCAAAGCTAGCTTCCCACCAATGATGTTGCAATCGCTGGTAGAAAACTCCATCAAACATGGTTTAGAAGTAAAAACAGAAGGTGGCACTTTGCAATTTCGCGCAGAGCATCTACAGGACAAATTGCGGGTGACTGTAAGTGATGATGGCTTAGGATTTGGTGCAGTACCAAGTAACGGCACAGGTTTAGGCTTGCAAAATATTCGCGAACGACTCAAATTAATTTACAAAGATAAAGCACAAATGGTAATTTCCCCTAACCAACCAAGTGGTGTCTGCGTTACCATAGAGATACCTTACGAAATTGCCAAATGATAGAGTTGTAGAACAATACTATTTGAAAGAGAAATATGCCGACCGCAATTATCGCCGACGATGAAAGACTGATGCGTGATCAGTTACGCCTGAGACTACAACAAGTCTGGCCAGAATTAGAAATATTGGATGAAGCCAAAAATGGCGAAGAAGCCATTCAGTTAGTTGAAACGCTCAAACCAGATTTAGCTTTCTTAGACATTCGTATGCCCGCTAAAACAGGTTTAGAGGCAGCTAAAGAAATCGGCACCAAAGCGCATATCGTATTCATTACCGCCTACGATCAATACGCTGTCGAAGCCTTCGATCAGGGCGCGGTCGACTATGTATTAAAACCTGCCGATACCGAACGTCTGACAAAAACAGTCGAGCGTCTAAAAACACGTTTAAATACGGCGACCGAACCGAATGACATGAGCAACATGTTGGCACAATTAGCCAAACAATTAGGAATAGCGCCGAAACCGAATTATCTGCAGTGGATACAAGCTTCTATCGGTCAAGAGTTGCGCCTGATTCCAGTCGAGGACATACTTTTTTTCCAATCAGACGAAAAATATACGCGCGTACAAACTGCAACCTATGAAGCTTTAATTCGTAAGCCAGTGCGCGATCTGGCAGAGGAATTAGACCCACACTTGTTCTGGCAAATTCATCGTTCAACCTTAGTCAATTCAAAAGCAATTTCAGGCGTTGTGCGCGATATGCGCGGTCGCCATTTAGTACAAATTAAGGGCTTAACTGAAAAACTCGAAGTCAGCCGCAGTTTTGTGCATTTATTTAAACAGATGTGAATATACAGGGCATCGCTAGTCAAGAGAAAATTACAATGGAATTACCATGATAATAAAAGCACTCACTACATCCTGGATTTTATTTTTTTTAACAATTTCGACCGCTTTTGCCGACAACAGCAAGACCTCACTGAATCGCTGTGAATCAAATAATGAAAAGACCGAAATTTTTGTTACTACAAATGAACGTGGCTTTTTAGTAAGTACTCAATATTCCAGCAGAACTTTGAATATTAAAAGCCGAAGCTCATTAGCTGGTGATTTTGTTGTTGGTCTAACTTCACTTGAATCAAAAACTGCCATCGATATCGCTGGCCCTGTGTGGGAAGACTTGACCAAAGAAGGAGAGTGTTTCGCAGCGAAAATAAAAATTCAACTTAGCTACGAGCCGATACAGGTTTACATAGGAAATGAGTTTGCCGAAGGCTCTTGCTCTTACAACTCTATACTTGAACATGAAATGCAACACGTTGTACTTCATCAAAATAGCTTACAGCTTATTGGAAATACGATCAAAGATCTGATGGAGAGACGCTTTCTTGGGAAACCAATTTATGCAAATAACAATTCAGCCAGACAAATGCTTGAAGCGGAAATTGATGAAATATGGCGTCCATTAATTAAAGCTGAATTCGCAAAAGTACAAATGCTGCAGAAAGAATTGGATTCAGAAGAAAATATCAACAAAGTCACATGGTCATGCTTAGGAGAAATACAAAGTAAATTCGGATATCGCTACAAATAAATCATCAGTAAGTATAAAAAAACCGAGATTTTGATCTCGGTTTTTTTATCTCTAAGATGGTACGAACTAGAGTATTTTTGTACCAATCCACCAAGCGACCGCGGCAACAAACGCAGAAGCTGGGATCGTCAAAATCCACGCCCAGACAATATTGCCCGCAACCCCCCAACGTACAGCAGACATTTTTTGTGAGGAACCAACGCCAACAATCGCACCAGTAATGGTATGCGTAGTCGATACCGGGATACCAAATACGGTGGCCATGATTAATGTCGCGGCACCACCTGTTTCAGCACAGAATCCCCCTACAGGTTTTAATTTTGTGATTTTTTGCCCCATCGTCTTCACAATGCGCCACCCGCCGAACAATGTTCCAGCGCCAATCGCCGCATAACAAGAATAAACAACCCATGTAGGTGGTGCCAAGTCACTCGCATTTGAATACCCTGCCGCAATCAAAAGCATCCAGATAATACCCATGGTCTTTTGCGCATCGTTACCACCATGACCGAGACTAAACACCGAAGCTGAGACCAATTGCAGTCTACGGAACCATTTATCAACCTTTAAAGGGGTTGATTTAACGAAAATCCACGACACAATCAACATCATCAGTGAACCCAATACGAATCCTAACAAGGGCGACAATACGATGAACAAGATAATTTTATACAGGCCTGCGGCGATCAGTGCATCTGTACCTTCTTTCGCTACAGCAGCACCGATCAAACCGCCAATCAATGCATGTGAAGAAGAAGATGGAATTCCGAAATACCAAGTAACCAAATTCCAAAAAATCGCACCAACCAATGCACCAAAAATCACATAATGATCAATGATGTGAGGATCGATCGTACCTTTACCAATCGTTTTTGCGACCGAAAGGTTAAAAACAAAAAAGGCTAAAACATTAAACAAAGCAGCCATGGCCACGGCTTGACTCGGTTTCAACACGCCTGTTGATACCACAGTCGCAATAGCATTCGCGGCATCATGAAAGCCGTTCATGAAATCAAACAATAATGCTAATACCACCAATAAAATGATGACATATAGACTCATATGCATAGTAAATTCTCTCGTGAGTTTCTTCTATAGAAAAAAGAAGCAATCAATATGAAGGGATGAAACACCACTTAGGCATTTTCAACAATAATTCCTTCGATAATGTTCGCAACATCTTCACAGCGGTCGGTCACAGTTTCGAGAATTTCGTAAATCGCTTTTAGTTTAATCAAATTACGAACGTCTGGCTCATCGCGGAACAGCTTTGACATTGCTGCGCGCATTACATGATCAGCATCTGATTCGAGGCGATCAATTTCTTCGCAAATCGTCAAAATTTGGCGTGAGTTATCCATGTTATGTAAAAGCGCAACCGCTTCTTTTACTTTCAACGCACAGGCCAGGCACAATTCCGCGAGTCGTTGAGCTTCTGGGGTAATTTCACGAATATCGTATAAAGAAATCGTTTGCGCTGCATCTTCCAACAAATCCAGAATATCGTCCATTCTAGTAATTAATTTGTGGATGTCATCACGATCAATCGGCGTAATAAAAGTCTTATGCAACAGTTCAATCGCTGCATAAGTGACTGCATCAGCTTGCTTTTCAATACCTTCAATAGCATGCACACGAATTTCCAAGTCATCAAAATTGGTCATCAAAGCGACCATCTCTTTTGAACCCTTCACGCACAATTCCGCATGTTGATTAAAGAGGTCAAAAAATTTACCCTCGGTGGGCATTAATCGTCCAAACATTTTTATTTCCCTGAAAATAGAAAATTTTTATAATAAGCCTCCGCACACCGTAGAGTGGAGCGTGGAGATCATCTGACTTAGTGGTTACTGCAAAAAAGAACTACGAAAACAATTATTCAAACTATTCATTGTCACCATAAACAGACAAGGATCCGATGTAGTTATCAAACTTGGTATATTCACCCAAGAAGCTTAAGCGCACACTACCGATTGGACCATTACGCTGCTTACCAATAATAATTTCAGCTGTGCCTTTATCTGGCGAGTCAGGGTTATAAACCTGGTCGCGATAAATAAATAAAATCACGTCAGCATCTTGCTCAATCGCACCAGATTCACGCAAATCGGACATAACCGGGCGTTTATTTGGACGCTGTTCTAGCGAGCGATTTAACTGCGATAAAGCGATGACAGGACAGCCCAATTCTTTTGCCAATCCCTTCATGCTCCGCGAAATTTCCGAGATCTCTGTAGCACGATTTTCGCCACCAGAATTACCGGCCATCAACTGCAAGTAATCGATAATAATCAATCCTAATTTGCCACATTGACGCGACAATCTACGTGAACGTGCGCGCAATTCGATAGAACTTAAAGCAGGCGTTTCATCGATATAAAACTGCGCTTCGTTCATCTTTTGAATGGCGTAGGTCAAACGCGGCCAGTCCTCATCAATCAAACGACCAGTACGCAAACGATGTTGATCCAACTTACCAACCGAACCCAGCATACGCATAGCCAACTGAGCGCCGCCCATTTCCATGGAGAACACTGCTACCGGCAACCCACTATCAATTGCCACGTTCTCACCGATATTGATAGAGAACGCCGTTTTACCCATCGATGGACGACCTGCAACAATGATCAAATCACCAGGTTGCAAGCCAGAAGTCATGCGATCCAAATCGATAAAACCTGTTGGAACGCCGGTAATGTCACTGGTATGGTCACGGTTATACAGCTCATCGATGCGTTCGACTACTTGTGTAAGCAAGGGTTGAATTGCCTGAAAGCCTTGTGCACCACGAGACCCCTCCTCCGCAATCGCAAAAATTTTTGCCTCGGCCTCGTCTAGCATTTGCTTCACTTCTTTACCTTGAGGGTTCAAGGCCTGCCCTGCAATCTCATCGGCAGCCGTAATCAACTTACGCAGCACACCACGATCCCGGACAATTTCCGCATAGCGGCGAATATTCGCTGCCGATGGCGTATTCTGCGCCAGCGCATTCAGGTAAGTTAAGCCACCAGCATCATCCGCTTTACCCGCAGCGTTCAAATAATCGAACACCGTAATCACATCGGCTGGACGTGATGAGTTAATTAATTTAACGATAGCTTGGAAAATTAAGCGATGATCAAAGCGATAAAAATCTTCTTCACTAATAAAGTCAGCAATCCTATCCCAAGCAGCATTATCCAGCAGCAAACCACCCAAAACAGACTGTTCTGCTTCGATGGAATGTGGAGGAACGCGGAGTGAGTCTAACTGAGGATCGGGTGCATGTTTCATGGTGCGCATTATACCTTTTTATTCGAACGCAAAAAAAGAAGAAGTGTGGCTATCGTCGCATTCGAATTGATGATTCTTTAGAGTAGATAATGGATACATAAGTTATTTTAACAACATCGATCCACCCATAAAAAAAGCCGGGAAAACCCGGCTTTTTTTGCTCTCGAGAGAACTAAAACTTAAGCGTGCTCGCCCAATACTGCAACGATGACATCAACTACGACATCAGTGTGCAATGCCACTGAAACGGAATGATCACCTGTTGTTTTCAAAGGACCTGCTGGCAAGCGAACTTGCGCTTTCTCAACCGCGAAACCTTGTTTCGTCAACGCTTCAGCGATATCGAAGTTTGTTACAGAACCAAACAAACGACCATCCACACCCGCTTTTTGAGAAATTTGAACTGTCAAACCGTTCAATTTTTCACCTTGAGCTTGTGCTTCAGCCAATTTAGCTGCTGCTGCTTTTTCCAACTCAGCGCGTTTCGCTTCAAATTCAGCGATCGCAGCTGCTGTTGCACGACGAGCGATACGTTGTGGGATCAAGAAGTTACGAGCGTAACCATCTTTAACACGAACTACATCACCCAAGTTGCCGAGATTAACGACTTTATCCATCAAAATAACTTGCATATTTTTCTCCTAATTTCTGTCTGCGTTATTCGATGAATTACGCTGTGTGCAAATCAGTGTACGGCAACAACGCTAAGTAGCGTGCGCGCTTCACTGCTGTGTCAACTTGACGTTGATACAAAGCTTTAGTACCAGTCAAACGTGCAGGCATAATTTTGCCGTTTTCTTGGATGAAATCTTTTAATGTATCGATGTCTTTGTAGTCAACTGCAGCTACGTGACCCGCTGAGAAGCGGCAGAATTTTTTACGTTTGAACAAAGGGTTTTGTTGCTGACGCTTTTGTTTCAATTTGCTTTTATCAAATTTTTTACCGAATGCCATTTTTGGCTCCTAATCTAGTAAATTTGTTTCGTTTTCCACTTTGATTGCAGACTGTTGAAAGTCGGTAACATGAAAAACGAGACTTTTGCTGTTGCGGTTCTTGCGTGCCAAGAATCCTGTAAAAATCATAGAGACGCCCAATTCAATCTCCAAAAATCGTTTTGAAATTTCGCCCGCTGCAATAGCTGGAACTTCAAAATCAACCTGGCGCTGACCGCCTGCTTGTTCCTGCTTAGAATCATGTATCAAAGTTGCAGTGGCGATGGGTATTCCCGCAGGGGTATAACGCAACACCGATTTTTCTACAACTGTGGCGACGACTTTAAGTTGATTCACAAGTTTATTTTTACTATGTTTTTACAACTTCTTACACGCTCTTAGTTAAAACTATTAAGCTGCTGGAGCTTCAACACGTTGTGTCTTAGCAGAATCTTCTTTCTGCACAGACTTCATCATTGGAGAAGGAGCTGTTTCTGCTTTTTTCAATTTAACTGTGAGGTGGCGCAATACGGCATCATTAAATTTGAATGCTGTTTCCAACTCAAGCAAAGTTTCAGCGTCACACTCAATGTTCATGCAAACATAGTGAGCTTTAGCCAATTTTTGAATCATGTAAGCCAATTGACGACGGCCCCAGTCTTCAACGCGGTGCACTTGGCCGCCACGTGTAGTTACGCTAGCTTTGTAGCGTTCGATCATTGCAGGAACTTGCTCGCTTTGATCGGGATGTACGATAAATACGATTTCATAATGACGCATAATTTCTCCTTGTGGACAAAAAATAAAGCCTGCCTCGGCGTCAAGACGAGTGCAGGAAGAGGACAGCCCGCGATGATAACGTACTTCCCCTTCATAATCAAGTAATTAGCTTGAATATCGATGCCAATGACTTTTTTCACGCTCCGCCCCGATCAGAGCCACATGTAGATTGCTGCAAATTTACAAATTAAATGCAAAACAAATACAAAATATCTTGCATTCAGTCATTTACTGTATAAAAATACAGTCTGCTTATATATACAGCGCATCTATGTCGTAACAAAGCCACGACTAAGATTTACCAAACACCAACCATGCCAAAATCAAGTATCACTCGGGACTAACATGCTCAAGCTCACCGCGCGCCAGGAACAAATTCTCAATCTCATTCGAGATGCCATTCAAAATACCGGCTTCCCTCCGACCCGAGCCGAAATTGCCAATGAATTAGGTTTTCGATCTACCAATGCCGCAGAAGAACACTTACAAGCCTTAGCACGCAAAGGTGTAATTGAAATTGCAGCAGGTACGTCGCGCGGCATTCGTTTATTGGAATCAGAACTATCGAACTCAATGCCTGGTATGCAAATGGCACTCCCACATCCAGCATTTATGCAACTAAGTTTGCCGTTAGTTGGACGTGTCGCGGCTGGATCACCGATACTGGCGACAGAACATGTAGAGGCAACCTATCAAGTAGATCCTTCTTTATTTTCCGCCAAACCAGATTTCTTACTTCGAGTGCGGGGATTATCTATGCGCGACATAGGAATCATGGACGGCGACTTACTTGCGGTCAAAAAGGCAGATAGCGCCAGAAATGGTCAAATTGTCGTTGCACGAATTGGCGAAGAGGTTACAGTTAAACGATATATGAAAACAGCGGATGGTGTAGAACTTCTACCAGAAAACCCTGATTTTTCACCTATCATCGTCAATGAAAATGAACCCGATTTCGCCTTGGAAGGTCTTGCTGTAGGATTAATGCGCAGCTGGTGAATCTACTAGATTGCTTAAGCAATCTCATCCTACCTCGACCCCACTCAGCAACTTAATAACAAAATACTAGAACTTCGATGCACCAAAAAAAATGCCCGATGAAATCTTATCGGGCATTTTTTTACAACACAAAAAGAAATACAAGTTACTTATCAGTGCTTAATGGTCGAAGTGTCCGCATTGGCATCTGATTTCGCAACAGCAGGTACCGCCAATTCTTCCTCAGTCAAAGCGACAGGTTGACGTTCCAAGGCAATTTCCAAGACTTTATCAATCCAACGCACTGGAATAATTTCCAGTTTGTTTTTGACGTTATCAGGAATCTCTGTCAAATCCTTTGCGTTTTCTTCTGGAATCAATACCGTCTTAATTCCACCACGATGTGCCGCCAACAATTTTTCTTTCAAGCCACCGATTGGTAACACCTCACCGCGCAAGGTAATTTCGCCAGTCATCGCCACATCAGCACGCACAGGAATTCCAGTAAAAATCGATACCATTGCCGTAGTCATCGCAATACCAGCCGACGGACCATCTTTTGGCGTCGCTCCTTCTGGAACATGAATGTGCACGTCAGTTTTTTCGAAAATATCAGCTCTGATACCCAAACGCGCAGCACGACTACGAACCACAGTTCGCGCAGCCTCAATTGACTCCTTCATCACGTCACCAAGTGTACCCGTGCGAATCGTAGCCCCCTTACCTGGCATTGAAACCGCTTCGATTGTCAACAAATCGCCACCAACCTCGGTCCATGCTAATCCGACCACCTGACCGACTTGGTTTTCTTTTGTCGCAACACCGAAATCATACCGGCGCACACCTAAAAATTTATCCAGATTTTTCGAAGTAATCGTGGCTTTCTTCTCACTCTTCTTGAGCAGTAACATCTTCACCACTTTACGGCAAATCTTGGAAATTTCACGCTCAAGTGAACGCACGCCAGCTTCACGTGTGTAATAACGAATGATGTCGCGAATTGCAGACTCAGAAACCGAAATCTCTTCTTCTTTCAATCCGTTATTTTTTACCTGTTTAGGCAATAAATAACGCTGTGCAATGCTAGCTTTTTCGTCTTCGGTATAACCCGATAAACGAATCACTTCCATTCGGTCCAGTAGTGGCGCTGGAATATTGTATGAGTTCGAAGTGGCTACAAACATCACATCAGACAGATCAAAATCGACTTCAATATAATGATCGGAGAAAGTGTGATTTTGTTCTGGATCTAGAACTTCCAACAAAGCAGACGATGGGTCACCACGGAAATCAGCGCCCATCTTATCCACTTCATCGAGCAAGAATAAGGGATTACGTACGCCAGCCTTTGACAAACTCTGCAAAATTTTCCCTGGCATAGATCCAATATAAGTACGACGATGCCCGCGAATTTCTGCCTCATCACGCACGCCACCCAAGGCCATACGAACAAACTTACGGTTTGTTGCCCGCGCAATTGATTGACCGAGCGATGTCTTACCCACACCTGGAGGGCCAACCAGACACAAAATCGGTGCCTTCAATTTATCAACACGTTGTTGAACGGCAAGATATTCCAAAATACGTTCTTTGACTTTATCCAAACCATAGTGATCATCACTCAATACTTTTTCTGCATTGCTCAAATCATTATTCACTTTGGATTTTTTCTTCCAAGGTAAATTCACGATGGTATCAATGTAGTTGCGCACGACGGTAGCCTCAGCTGACATCGGAGACATCATCTTGAGTTTTTTCAGCTCATTCATTGCCTTATCGCGTGCTTCTTTTGGCATTTTTGCGGCAGTGATTTTTTTCTCGAGTTCATCGATATCTGCGCCGTCCTCGCCCTCACCAAGCTCTTTTTGAATCGCCTTAACTTGCTCGTTCAAATAGTATTCGCGCTGAGACTTTTCCATCTGACGCTTAACACGACCACGAATACGCTTCTCAACTTGGAGAATATCTAATTCACCTTCGAGCTGACCAAGTAAATGTTCAAGACGCTTGGCGACACTAAAAATCTCTAAAATAACTTGCTTCTGCTCCAGCTTCAAAGGCAAGTGAGCAGCAATAGTATCAGCCAAGCGGCCAGCATCATCAATACCAGACAACGAGGCTAAAATTTCAGGCGGGATTTTCTTGTTTAATTTGACGTATTGATCAAACTGCTGGACGATCGCACGACGCATTGCTTCAACTTCTGCATCTTCACCATCTTCTGGCGCAATTGGAGTGAGATCTGCAATGAAATGCGATTCAGAATCAGTAATCTTATGAATCCGCGCGCGCTGCGCGCCTTCTACCAATACTTTTACAGTGCCATCAGGCAATTTCAGCATCTGCAAAATATTGGCTATACAACCAATTTCATAAATGTCTTCCGCAGATGGCTCATCTTTAGCCGCTGCCTTTTGTGCTGCCAGCATAATGCTCTTGCCCTGCTCCATCGCAGCCTCTAATGCCTTGATAGATTTTGGACGACCGACAAATAATGGGATCACCATGTGTGGGAATACCACGACATCGCGCAACGGCAATAATGGTAATTCTATACGTTCAGTAATTGTGGAAGTTGTCATGGCGCACCTTTAAAAAAAACTTTCAGTAACTAGATTGGCGCACTAGGCTAAAACTCAAGCCCGTCATCCTAAAAAAAACAATAAAAAAAGCCACGCAGAGAAATTCCCTGGGTAGCTTTTCGATTGAAGCTAAAAATCTCTATTGTTTCGATAAATTGTACTGCTTATTTTTGTGAATCACAGAGAAAACCCAACGATTCACAAAAACTTTCCGAAAATTTGCAGCGATGCAACTTAAGCACCTGCAACTTTTGGTTGCTCATCGTAAATTAATAGCGGCTTGCCACCATTATTAATCGTATTTTCGTCAATTACCACCTTGGAAACATTTTTTTCACTTGGCAATTCAAACATGATATCCAACAAAGCATGCTCTAGAATGGATCGCAAACCACGTGCACCAGTTTTACGCGCTATCGCCTTCTTAGCAATCGCCTGTAATGCAGAAGGACGAATTTCCAGCTCACAACCTTCCATTTCAAGCAATTTTGCGTATTGCTTAATCAATGCATTTTTAGGTTCGACCAAGATTTGAATTAAAGCTGCTTCGTCCAACTCCATTAAAGTTGCAATCACAGGCAAACGTCCAACCAATTCAGGAATAATCCCAAACTTGATCAAATCTTGCGGCTCCGCATCCAAAATCACTTCACTCGCACTCTTCTGACTCTCGCTCTTTACGCTAGCAGAAAAACCAATTCCACTCTTCTCAGAGCGATCAGAAATAATTTTAGCCAAACCATCAAATGCACCACCACAAATAAACATAATGTTGGTTGTGTCAATTTGAATAAAATCTTGATTTGGATGCTTACGCCCACCTTGAGGCGGAACAGAGGCCATTGTGCCTTCAATCAATTTCAACAATGCTTGTTGTACACCTTCGCCCGACACATCACGAGTAATAGAAGGATTTTCCGCTTTGCGTGAAATTTTGTCGATTTCATCAATATACACAATACCTTTTTGTGCACGTTCAACTTCATAATTGCAATTTTGCAACAATTTTTGAATGATGTTTTCCACGTCCTCACCAACGTATCCAGCCTCAGTCAAGGTTGTTGCATCAGCGATTACAAATGGCACATTCAACATACGAGCCAAAGTCTGTGCCAACAATGTCTTACCAGAGCCAGTAGGGCCTACTAGCAAGATATTACTCTTGGCTAATTCGACGTCATCTTTCTTTCCGAGATGCTTGAGGCGCTTATAGTGGTTATATACGGCGACTGCCAATATACGCTTGGCTTTTTCCTGGCCAATTACATACTGGTCAAGCAACTCAGTAATTTCCACGGGAGTAGGCAAATCACTTTTTGCAGAAGCGATTGGCTCAAGCGCATTCATTTCATCGCGAATAATATCGTTACAAAGGTCGATACACTCATCGCAAATAAAAACTGAGGGACCGGCAATTAATTTTTTTACTTCATGCTGACTCTTACCGCAAAATGAGCAATAAAGTAATTTTTCGCCTGAGGTGTTTTTCTTATCTGACATAATACTTTTTAATAATTTTAACGAAGTAGTCTATGACCGTTATATTACTGCAAAAAAACGAAACCTCACTGCAATACACTCTATAAAGCGAAGGTTTTTTCACACACAGCCGTCAATTTATTGCGTAGAAATAAAAAACGCCCGCACTAAATAGATGCGAGCGTTTTCAATGAAACTAGATAAAAGCATTAAACGCGATGCGTCAATACTTTATCAATCAAACCGTACTCAGCAGCGGAATCTGCAGACATAAAATTGTCGCGATCAGTATCTTTCGCAATTTGCTCAATACTTTGACCAGTTTTTTCAGCCAAAATACCGTTCAAACGCTCACGCAAATACAAAATTTCACGTGCCTGAATTTCAATATCAGATGCCTGACCTTGTGCGCCACCCAAAGGTTGATGAATCATGATGCGTGAATTTGGCAAAGAAAAGCGTTTTCCTTTTGCACCAGCAGCGAGCAAAAATGCTCCCATAGAAGCAGCCAAACCAGTACACAATGTAGACACATCAGGTTTGATGAACTGCATCGTATCAAAAATTGCCATACCTGCAGAAACCGAACCACCCGGAGAGTTAATGTAAAGAGAAATATCCTTATCTGGATTTTCACTTTCCAAAAACAACAACTGTGCCACGATTAAATTTGCTGCCTGATCATTAACTGGGCCAACCAGAAAGATCACACGTTCCTTGAGCAAACGGGAGTAAATATCATACGCACGCTCTCCACGCCCGCTTTGCTCAACGACCATTGGCACCATGCCAAGCATATTTGCTTCTAAACCAGAGTTATGAATGATGCCTGTCATGAAATTTCCTATCTTATTGTGCTGCGTTATTACCCATCAGTTCGTCGAATGGCAAAACTGAATCACTCACTTTTGCCTTACCTAACACATAGTTAACGACGTTTTCTTCTAATACAAGGGCTTCAACTTCAGCTAAACGATTACGATCACTGTAGTAGTACTTCACAACTTGCTGTGGATCTTCATAGCTTTGTGCAAAATCTTCAACTTGCGCTTTGATTTGTTCTGCAGTTGCTTGCAATTGATTTGCTTTGACCAATTCAGCCAAAATCAAACCTAAGCGTACGCGACGCTCAGCTTGCGCTGTGAACAATTCAGTTGGAAATGGTACACCTTGTACATTCATACCGCGCTGTGCCATATCTTGACGCGTCATGTCAGCCAAGCGTTCAGCATCTTGTTCGATCAACGCTTTTGGTGCATCAAATTCAACTGCTTTCACCAAAGCATCCATCACACTGTCTTTAGTTTTTGCTTTGACGCGACCCTTAACTTCACGCTCAAGGTTTTCTTTGATGTCATTGCGCATTTTGGACAAATCACCATCCTCTACGCCCAACATTTTCGCAAATTCAGCATCAACTTCTGGCAAATGTGCCCATTCCAACTTCGCTAAAGTCACAGTGAACTCTGCTATCTTACCAGCTACATCTTTGCTATGATAATCTTCTGGGAATGCCAATGGGAAGACTTTAGTCTCTCCAACTTTTAAGCCCAAAGTTGCGGCTTCGAATTCTGGCAACATACGACCTTCGCCCAATACGAATGCGAAACCTTCTGCTTTGCCACCTGCAAATTCAACACCATCCAAAGTGCCGGTAAAATCAACTGTGGCACGATCACCAGTTTGTGCAGACAAATCAGCACCGCCATCGCCATGTTCACCTTGCTCACCCTTAACGTGGAAATGCACACGTTGTTTTCGCAAAATATCGATAGTTTTATCAATCTCAGCATCAGTCACATCAGTTTTAACCTGAGTCACTTCAACACCTGACAATTCGCCTATAACGACTTCTGGATACACTTCAAAAGTAGCATCAAAAGTCAGGTAGTTATCAGAGTAGCTTTTCTTAGGCTCGATGCGTGGGAAGCCTGCAACGCGCAAGTTATTTTCTTTAACTGCTTCAGAGAAGGCGATACCGACTTTGTCGTTGAGAACTTCATTCTCAATTTGATAACCATATTGTGCCGCGACCATTTTCATCGGCACTTTACCTGGACGGAAGCCAGGCGCTTTTGCTGTACGGGCACGTACTTTCAAACGCTTTTCAATCTCCGGTTGCATTTCTGCGATTGGAAATGTGATCGTGATACGGCGTTCTAATTTTTCTAAAGTTTCGACTGCAGTTGCCATGAAAATCGTCCAAATATAAAGAATCTGTGGTGCGAGAAGGGGGACTCGAACCCCCACACCATTGCTGGCGTCAGGACCTAAACCTGGTGCGTCTACCAATTTCGCCATCCTCGCGGGATGAAAACACCTTCCGGTAGAAAGACCGGCACAAAAGCAAAGGGCGACTTTAATTGCATTGTCGCCCATGACTAGTGCTGTGGCATTTCAACTTCAACCAACTATTCTACTAGATTTTATCCAGACTTGTCTCGAATTTTTTATGTTGAAATGGAAACTACTGCATTTTATTTACAGCTTTTCGATTCATCAGGATTTTTCAACAACAAAATCACTGACGAACCGAAAGCTACAAGCGCGCTTTCCGCTTACTTTCCGTTTAAATTGGTGTCAACGGTTTTCTAATTCTGAACCAAGCGGCGTACAAAGCTGGCAAGAATAACAAAGTTAATGCTGTAGCGATAATCAAACCGCCCATAATTGCTACTGCCATCGGCCCCCAGAATACAGAACGCGACAATGGGATCATCGCCAACACTGCCGCAGCGGCGGTCAAAATAATCGGACGGAATCGACGCACTGCAGCCTCAACGATGGCATCCCATGCAGGCACACCGGCGTCACGGTCTTGCTCAATCTGGTCGATCAAAATCACAGAGTTACGGATAATCATGCCGAACAAGGCAATCACACCAAGTTGCGCCACAAATCCGAAAGGACGCTGCAAAATCAGCAAAGCCATTGCTGCACCAGCGACACCCAAAGGACCAGTCAAAAACACCAGCACTGCACGTGAGAAGCTATGCAATTGCAACATCAGCAACGTAAAGATAATGAAAATTACCAAAGGTACATTTGCCGCAATTGACTCTTGTGCTTTACCACTATCTGCCGCCGCACCCGCCAATTCAATCTTATAACCAGGCAATAAGGTGGCGCGAATTGCATCCAGCTTAGGATTAATTTGACCAGAAACTGTCGGTCCTTGTATGCCATCGACAACATCCGATTGCACCGTCACCGCCCATTCACGTCCTTCACGCCAAACTACACCAGGCTCCCAAGCCAAGGAAATTTTCGCTACCTGGGACAACGGAACCGTTTTTCCACTCGCGGTCGGAACATTCGCATCACTCAAGGCCTGTACAGTTGAACGTTCATTCACAGGTTGACGCACAACGATATCAATCAACTTATTCGACTCTCTAAATTGACCAACTGTGGTACCCGTCAAGATCGTATTGGCAGCCCGCATCACACTCTGCGAAGTAATACCCAAGGCGCGCAATTTGTCTTGATCCATATCGATACGAATCGTTTTTACGGACTCATTCCAATTGTCATTTACACCGATGGCATTCGGATTCGCACGCATCACTGCCTTCACGCGATCGGCAATTTCCCGCACCTTCTCTACTTCCAATCCCGTTACACGGAACTGGACTGGATATGGCACTGGAGGTCCGTTTGGCAATAATTTCACGCGGCCACGAACTTCTGGAAAATCTTCTTTAAACGCTTGATTAATCTTCAGACGCAAGGCTTCACGCGATTTCAAATCTTTCGGCAACACGACAATTTGCGTCACGTTGGTTTGCGGGAAAATCTGATCGAGCGGCAAATAGAAACGGGGGCTACCAGTACCTACATAACTAGTGACACTCTCTACACCTTGCTGTTTTTGAATAAAGCTCTCAAATTTTTTCGCCTGTGCTTCAGTTGCTGCAAAAGACGAGCCTTCTGGCAACCACAGTTCCACCATCAACTCAGGGCGACTAGAATCTGGAAAGAATTGCTGCTCAATAAATTTAAATCCAAACACACCTAGTGCAAACACACCCAAGGTGATTGCGATGGTTGTCTTACGCCAAGTGACGCACCAGTTCACCAATGCTCTAAAGCGCGTATAAAACGGCGTATCAAATAATTCGTGATGGCCATCAGCACCAGCATGCGGCTTCACATGCAATAACAAATATCCGAGGTAAGGCGTGAACAACACCGCTGCCAACCATGAAATCAATAAAGCCAATGCATTGACTGAAAACATCGAGAAGGTATATTCACCAGCAGCCGACTCCGCCAAACCGATAGGCAAGAAACCGGCAGCCGTAATCAAGGTACCTGTCAACATTGGCATTGCTGTCGATGTATAAGCAAAAGTTGCGGCATCAAAACGGGAGAAGCCTTCCTCCATCTTACGTACCATCATCTCGACCGCGATGATCGCATCATCGACTAATAATCCCAAGGCAATAATCAAAGCACCTAGCGAAATTTTGTGCAAATCGATATTTAGGATACGCATGAACAAAAAGGTGACCGCCAACACCAGAGGAATAGTCAGACCAACGACCAAGCCCGGCCAGATATCAAGTCGCCACGGCTTAGTATGCAAACCAAGCGAAAGGAAGCTCACCGCCAATACAATCACCACCGCTTCGATCAGCGTATTCACAAACTCTCCGACCGACGACGCCACAATCTTAGGTTGATCAGATACGCGCTCTAGCTGAATACCGACAGGCAACTTTGATTTGATCGTCGTCACTTCGGCTTGTAAATGCTTGCCTAGCTCAATAATATTGCCGCCCTTCTCCATTGAGATGCCAAGACCAATCACTTCTTTGCCATTAAAGCGCATTTTGTCGCCTGGTGGATTCTTGTACTCGCGCTTAATCACCGCAAAATCACCCAAGCGGAAAGTCGTACCATTTGCGCGCAGTTGCAAATTCTCCAAATCTTTTACCGTCAATAGGCCCCCCGAAATTCGCACCTGCAAATTGCTCGATGAGGTCGTTAAAACACCGGTCGCTTCAATCTGATTTTGCGAATTGATTTGTGCAACGATAGTTTCAAATGGCACGCCAAGTTGGGAGAATTTTTTCTGAGAAAATTCAATATTGATTTTCTCTTCCTGTACACCAAACATTTCTACTTTGGCGACTTTAGGAATACGCAAGAATTGTTGGCGGACAAAATCCGCATATTCACGCATTTCTTCATAGCTAAAACCATCTGCGGAAATAGCGAATATTGAACCGTAAGTATCGCCAAATTCATCGTTAAAAAATGGGCCTACAACACCTGCTGGTAAAGTTCCTTTGATGTCACCAATTTTTTTACGAACTTGATACCAAGTTTGCGCCGTTTCTTTCGGTGGTGTTGACTCACGCAACTGCAGAATAATTAGGGTTTCTCCGGGTTTGGAGTAGCTACGAATTTTGTCGACATAGGGCGCTTCTTGCAACTTCTTTTCCAGCTTATCCGTCACTTGCTCCGCCATTTGCAAAGCCGTTGCACCTGGCCACACAGCGCGCACCACCATCGCACGGAAAGTGAAAGGTGGATCTTCATCTTGACCTAAACGAGCAAAACTAAAGATGCCGCCCAATAATAAAGCGACCATTAAATAGCGGGTCAGTGGAATATGCTCCAATGCCCAACGCGACAGATTAAATCCGCCTTTATCTTTATTTTCTTGACTCATTTAGCAGCTCCTGAGACTGCAGATGCGGCAACTGCGGCGCTGGATTGATGCTCTGCTTCCACGCCGAGAATGCTGACTTTCTGACCAACTTTAAGTAAGTTAACACCGGCTGTCACCACAGTTTGTCCAGGTTGAATCCCGGCAGCGACCAGAATGTCTTCACCACTACTAGCTCCCAATTGAACAGGCACTAATTTCACGGCGCCAGATTCCACGATCCATACAGAACTCACATTTTTTTCCTGGAACAAAGCCGTCATTGGCAAACGTATCATTGCCAGCGGATTCTTCATACCAAAAGACACTGTCGCCGTCATTCCCAAGCGTACGTCTTTGGCATTATCAGGTAGAGAAACTTTGGCGAGATACGTGCGCGTTACCGGATCTGCTATCGGTGATAATTCGCGCAATTTTGCAGTGTAAGTGTCTTTATCATTTGCCCATAAGCGCACATTAACGTCGGTCATACGGCGGATAGCATTAATTTTGTCTTCAGGAATACCGACAACGACATCCATGTCACCCGTTTTTGCTACGCGCACAACTGGCGTACCTGCAGCGACCACTTGTCCGACCTCTGCCTCAATCGCCGTCACTACGCCGTCCACATCAGCAATCAAGCTAGTGTATCCAGCCTGATTCGATTGATTCGAAAATCCCGCTTTAGCCTGTTCATAACTAGCTTGAGCCGCTTTGTAAGCAGTTTCTTTTGATTCCAATACCGCTTGCGCCACAAAATTTTTATCGCGTAATTCTTGGTAGCGTTTCAATTCTGCTTTTGCCAAGTCACGATTGCTTTCTGCTGCTGTTAGTCCGGCCTTAGACTGCGCTTGCGCCAATAATAAATCTTGTGGGTCTAATTGCATCAGCACTTGTCCACGTTTAACGATAGTTCCCAATTCAACTTTGCGTGCGACAATCTTTCCAGCGACACGAAAGCCCAAACGAGATTCAACCCGTGCTCTAACCTCACCGGAAAACTCACTAAAGATTTCACTGCCTTCCAATTTGGCCTGAACTGCTCGAACCGGTCGTATGTCTTCGGTTTTTTCCACCTTCTTTGAACATCCAGAAATACTAAGTAATCCGAACAAACTCAATATTGATATGAGTCGCACAAAGTGGGACGAAGACAGAGTAGAAAGCGCAAAATTACGGCGCGTGCGAGAGAGTGAGATTGACACGTGAATTTTCCTTTACGATTCCATCATTGAGGCAATAGGAGCTCAAATGAAGACAATAAAACGAGCACAAACTAAATGAAAGTTGCAATAGCCCACAAGTCTACGAGTCTGCAAATTCAACAATATCAAAATATATTGCCTCGACTTGTACGCTTTGAACTATCTTTACAACCCAAATAATTGAATTAACTGGGTTACACTGCACGCCTGAAGAATAAGATCTCAATTCACTCTTATTTCAACATAAAAACGCCAGTAAAAAAATTTAAATATTAACTTTTTATTTAGAAAGATTAATTAACTTAAATTACTGACTCGCGAGTTATTAATTATAATGACGAATCTTTTACTTGCCAATGACTTTCGAGTCATTTATTTTTAATTGCTATATTGACATCCATGAGTGTAGAGCACTACGAAAATTTTCCGGTGGCATCTTGGCTGATGCCTGCACATCTACGCCCGGCCGTAAAAACGATCTATGCGTTTGCTCGTAGCGCAGATGACATTGCGGATGAAGGTGATGCCAGCGATGCTCAAAGACTAGAGGCCTTGTCGCATTACGAAGCCCAGCTCAGCAAGATCCAAGAAGGTGCGATTCAAGAGTCAACACTAGACCCACTTTTTCGCGATTTGGCCAAGGTCATCGACGAGTTTCAGTTACCTATCGCCCATTTCTTCGATTTAATCTCCGCATTCAAACAAGATATCGTCTGCAAGCAATATGCCGACTTCGCACAATTACTCGATTACTGCAAACGCTCAGCGAATCCAGTCGGACGCATCATGCTGCATCTGTATCGAGCGAATAATGCAGAGAACTTAGTGCTGTCCGACCAAATATGCACGGCTCTACAACTGATTAACTTTTGGCAGGACGTCGCGATAGATTGGCAAAAAAAGCGGACTTATTTACCTCAAGAAGACTTACTTCGCTATCAGCTTGACATCGCACAAATTGCTTCGGGCAAGTATGATGCGGGCTGGCATGCAATGATGCAATTTCAAATTGATAGAGCACGAAGCTTAATGCTGGCAGGTAGTCCACTCTGCAAGAAGCTACCAGGACGTTTTGGGTTTGAATTACGCTTGGTAGTGCAAGGCGGATTGCGTATTTTGGAAAAAATTGAGCAAGTGAATATGGATGTTTTTCATCAGCGTCCGACCATCAAATCAAGTGACGGTTTGCTGCTATTTTGGCGCGCCGCGAGGATGTAAATTTATGTTCAACCATACAAATCGATATCATGCCTGATCAACAGAAAATCCAGGCCTATCGCGACATTCAAGACCGCACCAAATTGGTGATGTCTCAACTTCCTTTGTTATTTTCCACCGAAGATAGCGAACATAGTATTGCAGAAAAAGCCTACCAACTTTTGTGCGAACAAGGATTGACAGAAACTTGGTATTACAACTGCCCTGCTCTGGTGTTAGCGGGATCACGCAGTTGCTTGTCGATTTCAGGAAAAGAATACCAAGCCAACCATGAAAAATTGGGAGGCAAGAATCTGATCAGCATAGATCTAAGCCCTAGCAAAAATGGTGTATGGGGCGATTATTCGCGTAGTTTTGCCTTCGAGTTCGGCACTTACGTAGAGCAGGCAAAAACATTGGAATATCAAAACGGATTGAATTTTCTCAAAAACTTACATGAGGAAATGTTGACTTGGGTGAGGCCTGACACTAGCTTTCATCAATTATTTCAATGGGCGAATGTACGAATCCGTGAAAGTGGTTTTGTTAATTTAGATTTTCGCTCAAATGTCGGACACAGTCTCGAAATCGAACGAGAAAATCGTCAATATATACAAGCGAACAATACACATACGCTAGCAAGTGTCGATTTCTTTAGTTTTGAACCCTTTGTCCGAGTGAAAGGTGGTCTTTGGGGTTTTAAGCATGAAGACATCTTTTATTTCGATGATAGTGAGCGTCTAGTTTGCTTATGAAAAAAGCCAGGCTAACCTGGCTTTTTAACTATCTCAACGCATCTATCTCGGCTACTCACGTTTCCAGTTATGCAGCCACACAGGTTACCGCGATACTGCTAGCAGTAGTTGGTGCGGCGAGCGATGCCTTACCAGTGGCATTTGCCAAAGTACATTTTTGACCTGTCGGTTGCGTTGTCACTTCCACGCTGTATGTCTGACCGTCAGCCAAACTAAAGTTAAAATTGTAGACGCCATCCGCGAACAAACTACGAACATCTTTGGTCCCATCTGGCAAAGTATTCGTCAAGTTTAAAAAAGTACCCGACTTTAAACCGGTGAGAGTTCCACCGATTGGCACACCTGTAACGCAACTCACCGCAATATTACTTGGTGGACTCGCTAAGTTGGCAGTACCTGTTGCATTTTGAATACTACAAACTTGACCGACAGGTGGCAAACTTACTTTAACCGCGTATGTACCGCTATTCACAACATAGGTCTGGAATGTGAAGGCACCATCCGCAGCCAATGCTGTCTGCACTTTATCGTTCAAGCTTAAAGTTAATGACCCACCAGAAGCAAGACCAGTCAAGGCTCCCACCATTTTCACATTCGGCACACAAGTCACCGCGATATTATTAATTGGCGTTTCGCCGGTCATCTTTCCACTACCGTTACTTACGGTGCAATTGACAGGATTCGGTTGCTGCCCAACCGTGATATTGTAAGAAGCATTACTCGCGACACGGAATGAAAAACTATCGTCAACAATCAATGTTTTGGTGTACCCAACTTCGTTCACCAAGACCAAAGTACTACCTGTTTCAGTCAAGCCTTTCACCGTTCCACCTACCGTCGTGTAGACAAAACCACCACATCCAACCAGTACGCCAGCCAATAATGCACTTATTGCGGTTACTTTTTTATTTAATTTAATCAAGATCAATCTACCTTTAAACGAGTCGGCGTCGAAGTGGTCGCCAAGACCATTGCACAATAGTCCGGCATTGTACAACATGCGCGCGGCATTTTTTCGTCTATCAATTGTAAGAATCGTGTAAGTATTTTGTCGGGGGCAGCACATATTTGCACGTCAGCGAGATAAGTAAGAGTTTGTGCTAAGACGCTCAGTCGGTTAGGATTACGCCTTACTTCATAGTCCAACTCCTCGAATCCAGCATGTCCCCAGACGAATATTGCCAAGAAAAAGCCGCGCAGAGTGGCTCCAGTTTTTATTATAGTTTTCTATTCTTACCGCAAGAAAAGCGTCGCGCGATTACCGCGCTCTATGCATTTTGCCGCGAAGTTGATGATGTCGTGGATGATTGCACAGACGAATCGGTCGCCCGCAACAAGCTGATCTGGTGGCGTCAAGAAATAAGAGCCATGTTGCAGCAAGCGCCAACCCACCCTGTCACCAAAGCACTGTTACCTCATCTGGAGACTTACCAGCTTGATGGTGCACATTTACTGGCAGTCATCGACGGTATGGAAATGGATTTGAATCAAAACCGCTACCTCGACTTTATCGCCTTGCAAAAATATTGCTGGCATGTAGCTGGTGTCGTTGGCATTATGTCTGCCAGCATTTTCGGCATCAAAAATCCACAAACCAAACTGTTTGCAGAAAAGCTCGGGCTCGCATTTCAAATGACCAATATCATTCGCGATGTCGGCGAAGATGCGCGTAAAGGCCGGATTTATTTACCAGTAAACGAACTGCAACAATTTAATGTTCCTGCCAGTGATATTCTCAATGCACGTCATAGCGAACAGTTTGTCGCGCTGATGCAGTTCCAATATGAGCGCACACAAAATTTGTATGACGAAGCGTTTGCCTTATTGCCTGCAGAAGACCGTCGCACACAACGCACGGGATTAATCATGGCGGCAATCTATCGCGCCTTGCTAGTGGAAATTCAACAAGATCATTTTCAGGTATTAAAACAACGAATTTCACTCACGCCCATTCGCAAATTGTGGTTAGCGTGGAAGACCTATATCCGTGGCTAAATTGATGTCAAAATCTAAGCACATAGCAGTAGTTGGTGCTGGCTGGGCGGGTTGTGCTGCGGCAGTAAAATTAAGTCAAAACGGTCACCGGGTGACCTTGATTGAAGCCGCCAGAACGCTGGGGGGGCGCGCCCGCGCAGTAGAAATTCATGGCAAGCGTCTGGATAACGGACAACACATTTTGCTTGGCGCCTATACCGCGTGCTTAGATTTAATGCGCCTGCTGAACATCGATCAGCAACAAAATTTCCTGCGTTTGCCTTTGCAAATGGTGTATCCGCACCAAACTGGCATGCAATTTATTGCACCAAAACTGCCAGCCCCACTCCATTTACTGTTCGCTTTATGGCAGGCAAAAGGTTTAGCCCGTGAAGACAAGCTCGCTTTAGCACGTTTTTCTACCACTGCGCGCTGGATTGATTGGCAGCTTAATCAAGACTGTAGCGTCAGCGAACTACTACAACGCTACGATCAAACCGAACGTCTTTGTCGTTTAATGTGGAATCCGCTCTGCATTGCCGCTTTAAACACGCCGCCAGAACGTGCCTCGGCGCAAGTGTTTCTCAACGTCTTGCGCGATAGCTTAGGAGCACGTCGAGCGGCATCGGATATGTTGATTCCGCGCCAGGACCTAAGTAGCTTGTTACCAAATGCTGCGGCGGAATTTGTGACGCGTCATGCGGGTCAAATCATTCTCGGCACGACGATTCATCAGTTGACTTTATTGTCGAATGGAAAATGGTGCTTGCCTGAATTAAGCTCAGCATTACCGCAATCGGCTTCGTCAGACCATTTGAATCAAGAGTGCGAATTCGATGGACTTGTGGTTGCTACGAATGCCGAACAATGCCACAAACTGTTAGCGCAGGTGCAAGCTGAAGAAGAGCAAACTGCTTCACCCGATTTGCTAAAGCAGTTAGCTTTCGAAACTCAGTTTGACTACGAACCAATCACCACCTGTTATTTGCAATACGCTGACTCGCTACAATTGGATCGACCTTTTTATGCGTTAGCAGATAATCCAGCGCAATCACATTGGGCACAATTTATTTTTGATCGTGGGCAACTCAATTCTCAGCAGGCAGGATTAATGGCGGTTGTCGTCAGTGCGTCGACTGCGGCTATTGCTGACTCACATGCCCAGCTCACTCAGGCGATATGCCAACAATTATCGCAGCAATTACAAATGCCCCACTTAGCCCACCCACTGTGGACGCAAGTGATCACTGAAAAACGTGCGACGTTTTCCTGCAAGCCTGATTTGCAACGTCCGCAGAATCACACCGCCATCGCTAATTTGGTAATCGCTGGCGATTACACCGCATGCGACTATCCTGCAACGCTGGAAGCAGCGGTGCGCAGCGGTTTGCTAGCAGCTGCGGCATTGAACTGATCTCCATTAATCTCCATTAATATTTATTGGCTAAGCCGATTACGCTAGGCGTCCCTAGCAAGATAGCTTACGCAAACAATCAGGCATACACGCTAATAATGCCGCTCTAAGTAAATTCACTTAGATACAAGAGTATATTTCTGAATTGCCCGAAAATGAGGCAGAGATAAAACTACGTCTAGCCTCAACGCTAATAAATTGAATGCAATTAAATTCGCGTTGAGCTTCGCATCGAGCGTACGGGGGAGTATGGACGACTCGATACACATGTCAACATCTACCATTTTCGAGAGAGCTAAAATGCCCCGTCTCAGAACTTCACGATCCATCATGCATCTTGCTATCGCCAGCGCCTGTGCAATGCTGGCGTTTCAAGCAGATGCGCAAGAAGCGACCAGTAATAAAAAATCAGTCAGCAAACCAAACAACACCGCCGACGACAATAACAAAGACGTCATTCAGGAAGTCACCGTCAGTGCAACCCGGCTAGCGACCTCTTTATTAAAAACACCTGTCGCAGTCACCGCCATCACTCAGGAGAGCTTGAGCCGCGAAGGTATTACCGATGTGCGCGGTCTCTCAGGTAATGTCCCTAACTTACAACTTTCCACCGGTGCCGATTCTGGCGTCCAAATTAGCATACGCGGTGTCAGTTCAAATAACTTTACTGAAATCGGCGATCCAGCAGTGGGGCTACATGTGGCAGGCCTGTATTCACCACGGCCGCAGGGTGCTTTGGCCTTGATGTTTGATCTCGATCAGGTAGAAGTTTTGCGCGGCCCACAAGGCACATTATTTGGACGCAATTCTACCGCCGGTAGTATCAATCTGATTCCAGCAAAACCTGAGTTCGGCTCCAGCTATGGAAGCACAGTCTTTGATCTCGGCAACTACAATCAACGACAAATTAATCTGATACAAAATATTGCGGTCAGCGATAACTTTGCCTTACGCGCGACCATCATGAATGTCAAACGTGACGGTTGGGTCAATCAAATGCAAGACTTCACCGATGTCAATCTTCCTGAGCATGGCTTCATCGGAGATGGCATTCCCGATGTCGATCAACGCCACAACACTAAAGTCGCAAAAAAAGACTTTTACAACAATAAAAATGAATGGGCTGCTCGCTTATCTGCACGTCTTAAAGTAACACCCGACGTAGACTGGCAACTCTCGTATGAAAAATTTCAGAACAACGGTGCCGGTGATATCGGCTTAAAGGATTGCAAACAAGCAGCTGGAACTCGCTTTGCCTGCACAGGTGGACAGTGGGACTTGAAAATCAATGTGCCGGGCAAAATCGATATGTCGATTGACACTATACGCTCGGCACTCAGTTGGAATCTGAGTCCCAACAACAGCATAGAATATGGATTCGCCTATGCCGACCAAAGACGCAAGCAACAAAGTGATGATGACTCTGGATATCACCCATTAGGTCGCCAAGGTGTAGTGACCTTACCCGTCGGTGAAGAAGGTGATTGGTCAAATTGGCCGGTAGTCGATAACTCGTCACTCACGCTGGACTCCAAATATGTCTCCACAGTACATGACGTACAATTCAAGCACAGGGACACCACGCTGCAATATGTGGCAGGTGCATTTTGGATGCATGAAAAAAACCAGATCAATTATGCGCAAGAATATCTGGTAAATGCGCCGTTTGGTTACCCTATCAGCCAATACTATGCGCAGCCGAATCGTCAAATTGATGCTAAAGCGGTCTATGCACAAGCCGATTGGAAGCCGGTACCGAGCTGGACAGCGACTTTTGGTGCCCGTTTTAGTCAAGATAAGAAAGATGATAAAGGCGGCAAAGTCTATGGTAACTGGAAGAGCGAAGAACCTTCTTACTACAACAGCCTATATCATGCAGGAACACCGGGTACGCCAGGGTTCCGCGCCCATAACAGCGCAGACCTGACAAACCAGATGGGTGCTTTTGCTGGACCGAATGCCTATGGTGAATATGGCCCGCCTGCTCAAAACGATCATGCCCAAAGTTGGAACAAGTTGACCTACCGCATCGGTTTGATGAAAGAACTCAATAACAATGAAATGATTTACAGCTCTTTATCGACAGGCTACAAATCAGGTGGTTTTGGGGATAAAGATGATATTTGCAACGGCAAGCGCTGTGCAGAAGGCCCTGCAGGACCGCAATATAGTTTTTTCCCTTACAAACCAGAAACCGTCACCAATCTTGAACTCGGTTATAAAGGCAAGCTACTCGATAAACGTCTCAGTTTTTCGATGACAGCGTTTTATAGTCAATACAAAGACATGCAAGTGACAGGCGATTTTTTTGCATCAAAAATTATCCCGGAAAGTCCCTGTACTGATAGCAACCCCAATTGCGACGTTGTCATCAAATGGCAAACAGCGAATGTAGGTGTGGTCGACATCAAAGGCTTGGAGTTAGAACTCGACTACAAACCTTGGGCGGGTGCCCGTATTGGTGGCTTCTTCTCTTACCTTGACACAAAAATGCGAGACTATCCTTCGTTTAGCGATAACTGGGGATGCGGTGTGCGTGAAGAATATGGCGCGGTTCCCTGCCCTGAAATGTATACAGGCTCAGACCGCACAATGGCAGGCCGCAGACTTTACGACATCACAGGCCATCGCTTACCGTTGTCACCTAAATTCACGCTGGGACTCAACTTCTCACAAGATTTCGCGCTCGATAGTGGTTACACCTTAACACCTTGGGTCGCAATCAAATGGCAAGACAAGATGTATTTCACTTTGAGAAATCTCGACAATGCGCATATCTCAGATGCACAAAAAGCCTATAGCAAGGTCGATGCATCGATCAAACTCAGCTCACCAAATCGTAGTTGGTATGCAGAAGCCTATGTGCTCAATTTGAGTGA
This sequence comes from Affinundibacterium flavidum, assembly GCF_014284175.1. GTDB lineage: Bacteria > Pseudomonadota > Gammaproteobacteria > Burkholderiales > Burkholderiaceae_D > Undibacterium > Undibacterium flavidum. Next base: position 169,002 of record NZ_JACOGA010000011.1, on the reverse strand, counting down.
TACGCGCTCAAAAAATAGTGCGGGCGACGCAGGAGGATTTATTAAGGCAACTTGGAATGATCCACGCACTTACGGCATACGACTTGGCTTTGATTATTAAATGAACCGCAATCAATATCAAATGGTAGCTACAGACTTCCCCCAGGACGTTTTACCGTTTAGTGCAATTTGCTGAGTCTCCCCCACTACATCAGCAAAGATAATCGGATATGGCAGCACCGATTTTCAAACAGGACTAAACAAGTATAGCGAACTGGCTTTACACGGCAAATTTCGACGGAAATTTGCCGTTTTTTTGCCGTTTTTTACTATGTCGAATAAATACACTCACCGAACTCGACGCACTGAATAAATCCTAGCCGCTCACTAAACTATCACCGAGCTATCACTAAGCTAACACTAAACTATCACCAAGCGTTCACTACTGATGATCAATTATTCCTTATTCGTTTCTTCGTTTTGCATTCACGCTTAATCTGATCCAACTGTGTTTTACAAAACTACTATTCCGATGATAGATTATGCAGAGCCGTGAAATTTCCATCATCACGCAATTCGACCTCGGCAATATAGCGCCGCAATCAGGACATACGATGCGATTTGCCCGACAAAGTTTATTCAATAACCGCTGGACCTGGATAGGCATGATGCTGTTCCTGACGGTCGGTCTATTTGTCGCGAGCACTCTTGGATGGCTTTGGTATGCAGAAAAACGCGCGACTGCGGCGCGTCAGTCTTCACTTGATTTATTGTGGATGGAACAAATCATCACTAATAAACTAGAAACACATCAGGTGATGTTGCAAAATTGGGCTATCGATCTACAGCCTGATTCAAAAAAATCACGTGAAGAATTTCTGCATAGAATCGACAACTTGATGAAAGAGAATCGCGCCATTCTCTCCATCGAATTTCTAGATCAAAATCAGCAACATCTGATTGGCTTACCTGAGTACGAACAACGCCCTGGTAATCTTCCGCCACTCAATGACCCATTAGTGAGCGAAACGATCAATCAAAGCCGCAGTCTGAAAAATATCGCCTACAGTCGTGTCATCGAACAATTTGCACCACTCTGGGTGTTAGCGCTGCCGTCGGACAATGAGTTCATCAAAGATAGCAGCCTGCTCATTACTTACGATCTCGATAAACTATTAACCCAAGAAGTTCCTTGGTGGTTTGTGCAGCGCTACGACCTCAGTTTGGTCGACAAAAATGATAAACAATTATCGCCTAGCGAAGGTGGACTAGTCAGTCACACCCAAGAATTAAATCGACTTGATTTCGGCCCAGCAACCAGCGGCCTTTCCTTAAAAACCAGTGTGCGTGTTGTCCAAAATTTTGATACCTTGTTGATTTCACTGGCGTTCGCGGTACTGCTATTTGGTCTGCTCATCGTTTGGTTATTGCGACTGCTGCGCCGTTGGCTAATCGAGCGACAAACCGCGCAACAAGCTTTACGTGAACGTGACGAACTATTGCAGCATACCGCGAGACTTTCAAGCTTAGCGGAATTCGCTTCAGGCATGGCACATGAACTCAATCAGCCACTGGCCGCAATTGCCAACTACGCGGCAGCCGCCGAATGCCTATTACAAAACGATCAGGTGCAATCGCCGAAAGTAAAATTAGCAATTGAAAAAATGGGAGAAGAATCTCGTCGCGCCGGCAAAATTATGCGTAGCATGCGCAATCTTATTCAGAAAAATGCTACTCCTCATGAGCCCTATTCTTTGCTCCGTCTGATCAACGAATCTATCGAACTGATAGAAGCTCAAGCGCAACGCCAGCGCGTATCGATACAACTCGAATCACACATTCCAGATGTGATGTTAGCTTGCGATGCGGTGATGCTAAAGCAAGTGTTATTTAACCTGATGCGAAATGCACTAGATGCAATGACGCCAGATTCTATACCATCTAATTCTATTGCGACAGAAGCTAACGAATCTGAAGTTCACTTACCACATCACTTGCCACCTCAGTTAGGGCAGCAATTGCGACATTGCTTGCAAATCATCGTTCAGAAAGTTGAGGACTATGTGCACATCAGTATCGTTGATGATGGTCATGGAATTCATGACATAGACAAATTATTTCAAGCTTTTTATACGACAAAATCGGAAGGCATGGGTCTGGGTTTAGCGATCTGCAGAACCGTGATTGAAAACCATGGTGGAAAAATTTGGGCAGAAAACAATCCTGACTCAGGAGCCAGTTTTCATTTTCGACTGCCATTGCCTGTACCAGCGACTCAAAACCTACTAAGCTAATTTCATTTCCACCAATATCAACGATGAGAAATTCATGAGCTCTGCACCATCTAATTCGATCAAAAATTCACCGCGCATCGCGATCATTGACGACGACGCCAGTGTACGCAGTTCACTGGTGATGTTGCTGGAAACACGTCAATGGCTAACGACAGAATTTGAACGCGCCCAAGATTTTTTAGAGACCGCCAACCCGCTAGAATTTAATTGCGTATTAATCGATGTTCGGATACCTGGGGTCAATGGTCTGGAGCTATTCGATGAACTCATTCGTCGCAGCAAACACCACAATACTTATCTACCTCCTGTTATTTTTCTCAGTGGTCATGGTGATATCCCCTTAGTCGTTCGCGTATTAAAACAAGGTGCTGTCGATTTCTTAGAAAAACCAGCCGACCATCGCAGCCTGATAGACGCCATCGCGCGCGCCATCCATACCGACGAAAAAGCTCGCGCTGATTTTTTGGGTCAAGCCGATATTTTAAAAGAAATCGCCGAGCTGACACAGAGAGAAAGAATGGTACTAACGGAGATTGTCGCTGGTTACTTAGGAAAACAAATTGCAGACCATCTCGCTATCAGCCCCAAGACGGTGGAGGCACATAGACTACATATCTGCCAAAAATTAAATGTCAGAACGAGTATGGAATTAGCCGCCAAACTGCGTGATATTCCACCTAGTTTGTGGCAGTGATTAGCATGACTAAACAGTGTGACTAATGATGGTAATGAATAAGTGCAATTGGTAAGAACAAATCACACTTGAATTAAAGAGAATAGTAACTCAGGGGATTTAGTAGGGCGGGTGCAACCCGCGCCGCATATAGGATCAGCTGGGTTACACTACGTCCTGGCGGCGCGGGTTACACCCGCCCTACAAACTGTCGCTCCTGCGTAGGCAGGAGCCCAGTGTCGTCAGTTGATCGACGAACGCCGCTAGATTCCTGCCTACGCAGGAATGACATGCTGTGCTGTAATTTCGCTTTTTTTCCTTCTTTCACAATATCAACATTTCCGATCTGTTCTTACATCTGAATTCCTCACTGCTCGGCAGCCAAGATCGTATTCGCTTGTTGAGAAGCCTGCTCTAAGTTTTTCTTAATTGCCGCGCTGGTTAAGGTATCTTTCTCGCCATTGACGACCGCCACAATTCTTGCGATGTGACTGCGAAATACATGTTCTAGCTGTGCCCAAGCGGCGACAACAGGGTAATGCCGGCCTAACTTTACCTGCTCGATAAATTCTGCGTAGTGCGGATCTTTTAGTAAGGAAGGATCATTCACCGCATCCAAACGCGCTGGCAGCATACCCGACAATTTACTGAACTTCACTTGCGCTTCACGCCCCACCAAAAATTTCAATAACTTCCAGGCTTCGTCTTTATTTTTCGATGATTTCATCAGAGCCAAATCAGATCCTGAGAAAAAAGTCTGATTCCCCTTGATACCCGCTGGATAAGACGCCACACCAAAATTTTGTGCAGCCGCCGATTCCATTTGTCCCCCTTTGGCCTTGGGCGTATTCATCATCTTCAGCACCCACGGTCCGCTAAAAATCACCGCATATTGATTCGCAAAAAAGCCCGATTCTATTTGTACCGAATCCTTGTCCAAAGCAGAAGCTGGTACCAAGCCCTCTTCTGCAAAACTGGTGTAATACCTTACCGCCTGAAATGTTTCGGGCGAATAAATACTGGCAGAGCGACGATCAGGGCTTAAGAAATCACCACCCGCATTCCAAATCCATGGTGCTAAATTGTGCAAAATATCCGAATCACTTTTCCCTGGATACCCCAATGCCGCAACTTTCTTTCCATCAAAGCTGATGCCATTAATTTTTTGCATTGCTTGTTTAAAGCTACTCCAATTCGCGAAGGCTTCGCTCGCCTTTATACCTGCCTTCTGAAATAAATCAGTGCGATAAAATGCGACGCGTGCTCCGGCATACCAAGGAATCGCAAAAACTTTTCCCTGATTGTGTCGATGCGTAGTGACCCACAATGCTGGAAAAAATGCACGTTCACCGCCCAATTCATTTTGCTGCGCAAGGCTGATTGGCTCCAACGCATCTTGTGCAGAAATAGCAGCAACCCAGGTGCTTCCCAACTCAACCAAATCAGGTCCCTGCCCTGATGCCGCTGCAGCTTTTATCTTGTTCAATGCACTTTCCCAATTCAATACTGTGACATTCACACGCAGGTCAGGATTGCTTGCGAGATAGGGACGCAAAATCTCACGCATATCTTGTTGTGGCTGTGCCGTGGTGGACATCACCCAAATATTCAATTCAGCCGCTTGCAAGGTAGGTGCACACACAGCATTGCTCATGCAGGCAATGGCAAAACACATTATCCGAAACACACGGCGCGAAAAAATTAGTTGATTGCTTGGCATACGCATCGAGATCTAGGTCTAAGTCAAACAGCATAGGGATTTGCAGTGTGCCTCAATTCTTTTTTGAAAGGAATGTGTTTTTCAATAATTTTCTGCACACCTTTTTAACGTCATAGGAGAAGTTAATGATGAGTAAGTAAATTTACCTAGATAGGAAAGTAGTTCTATGCATTGTCGTTTTGACGCGATCAAGGTAAATTCCATCTGGCAACGTGCATAGCTTGTGCATTAGTGGCGCATCAACCACGCATCAGCCAAACATCAACCGCACATCGCTTGTTCATCTTTTACCCATCACCTATTCGCCTATCGAAAGTCGCTTTATGCTCAATCCCATTAATGTTCTGAAAAATCAAAGGGTCATGTCCATCGACGCGTTTCGTGGCATCACATTTTTGATGATGATCATCGTCAATGAAATTGCCGGTGTCAATGGGATTTCTATCTGGCTAAAACACATGCCAGCCGACGCCGATGCGATGAGTTTTCCGGATATCGTATTTCCAGCTTTTTTATTTATCGTTGGTATGTCGATACCCTTCGGCTTAAATCATCGCCTGCTCAAAGGTGATAGTTTTTGGTCTATGAACATCCACATTCTGCTACGCGCATTTGCTTTGATTGTGATGGGCTTCTTCATGGTGAATGCAGAAGATGGTTTTCACCAGGCATCTATGCCAATCTTGATACATAGCTGGGCGCTAATGTCTTATCTTGGCTTTATGCTCATCTGGGGTGTTTACCAATTCAAGTCCATCATCCTCAATCGTGCCTTAGTCGGTCTGGGCATCGCCATCTTAATCGCAATCGCGATTCTGTATCGTGGTGGCGCAGATGGAAGTCAAACTATGTCACCACAATGGTGGGGAATTTTAGGACTCATTGGCTGGGCTTACTTAATATCGTGCTGGGTCTATCAACTGTGCCGCGAAAAACAAAATTTGCTTGTGCTCTCTATCGCCACATGTATTGCATTGTATGCCCTCATTCAAAGCATTAATACTCAACTCGCTGGTCAAGCTAACTTCGCATTAAGACTGTTGCTGAGCTTGGATGCCCATGCTGCACACAGTTCGATCGTTCTCTGCGGCATAGTCTGCAGCCTGATTTTTTTCGAAGAGAATCAAACTATTGATCCCTTACAGCAACCATTACAGCAACCACTGCAACAACCGCTTCAACTTCGACAACGGTTTAGCCGCGCACTCTTATTCACAGTGAGTTTGATCGTGATTGCCAGCGTATTACGACCATATTTTAAAATCTCCAAAATCTATGCGACACCATCCTGGTGCTTGTATTCTGCCGCAATTTGTATCGCTGTCTTTTCATTGCTGTACTGGATCATCGATCTCAAACGCATGCAATCTTGGGTCAAGCTGGTCGCGCCTGCCGCTATCAATCCATTAATTTGTTATTTGATTCCGTTTGTGATCGAAGCACTACTCAAACTTTTCAAGCTCTCCTCCCCCGTCCATTTTTTCGCAGGTGGGATGGGAATGATGGCTGCAGTGGTCTACGCGTTCATCATCATCTTGGTCGTCGCGATGCTGAATAAAATTAATTTCAAAATGAAATTTTGATACGCGTTTGAATCGGTACGCTAATTCAAAAAAACCAGAAAAGTCGAACTGCTATAATAGATAACCATAGACACTCGACGTCCAAAATCATTTACTTAATTGTAAGTTTTTGATTTGTCTAGGTTTTTTATTAGCACCCATGAATACATTCACCGATTTTTTTCGCAAAATTTTCCATCGCCCAAGGCAAACTACGCCAAGTAGCCAGGCCATGAGCTTTGTCGCCAAGGCACACGAAGAAATGCTCGCGCAGCATTTGCAGCATGCGGCAAATTGGAAATATGGCAAAGAAAAAGGCTGGAGCGCTGACATGGAAGCCGGCATCATCGTGTTTCAATTTTCTGGTGAACAGACTGGCACCACACACTTTCAAGTCATCGGCGTGTATAACGAAGCCGATAAGATTTTCAGTTGGGGTTGGGCGCAAAATTCCATTCCCTTGAGTTTGCGATCACATGCCGTCCTCGCGAAGCAATGGGGAAAAACCGAGCAACACCCGTCTTTTCAAACGCACAGCGTACAGTGCAGTATGGAAGATGCTTGGAATTTTGCGGCAGTCACTCGCAAGCTTGCAGGTGCTGCGAGTGTTTATCGTGGCCGCGTTGGCAGCTGCTACTTTTTCATGACCACGGATGAAGTCCAGATTGACGTCAAGTCGACTACAAATGTCAGCCCGACCACGGCAACAGTCAACAATAATCCAACTCAAACACATTGGGCCAAAGGTCGGCAGCAGAACAAATGGTAAGACCGCTCCACCTTAGCAAATCATGCCATTAGCATACAGTTAGCACCCAATTATTTGGCCCTTAGCCTTTACCGCGATTCCCCACATGCTCATCATTACCATCAAACAAGGCAAAGAAAAATCTTTACTCGACAAAGATCCCTGGATTTATCTCTCAGCGATCGAACGCGTCGATGGTAAGTTTCATGAAAAAATGAAATTCGGAGCGACCTGCTTAGTACGTTCATCCAAAGGAGAATTTTTAGCCCGTGCAGGCTGGAGTCCAAAATCACAAATCCGTGCGCGGGTCTGGAGCTTTGATGAATCTGAAGCGGTCGATCATGCGATGTTTAAACGTCGGATTCAAGCTGCACTTGCAAAGCGCTTGCCGCTCAATGCCAAACTAGGTAAGCCGCAGCGTTTAATCAATGCTGAAGAGGATCATCTGCCCGGCTTAGTAGTGGAATACCACGCCATACACGACGGCTTCCTGGCTTGCCAATTTCAAGCTGCGGGTGTCGACGCCTGGAAAGTCGCCATCGTCAAAACCCTGATCGCCGAAACTGGCTGTCCGAATGTGTATGAACATACCGATTATCTGATGCGCAAAGCAGAAGGTTTGTCGGGTGGCGCTGGTGTACTCGCAGGCGATGAGCCACCAGCGGATTTATCGAGCATCCGCTAAGCACTCACAAAACAGACAGTTACCTTAGTACAACAACTGATCGCCTCACCTTCATTATTCCGACATTACATCCAGCGGTTTTTCACTCTGCGATTTCATCTCGCAGAGTGCGCATCAAGCGCATTTCCAGCACCGTCGCCAACATCCTGATGAACTTAGGTAGCGCAGAAGACTGCGCAAATCGGATTTAACTTCAAAATCACGCACAAAAAAACAAGGAAAAAATATTCGTGCTATATTTCCTGAAAATACTGGAAATTCAAACAAGGAAAAATGATGGCTATCAATTCAACAAAAGAAAAATTCATCTCCCATTTTGGTGAAATGGGCAGCCGCTGGGGCATTAATCGCACCGTCGGTCAAATTTATGCCCTCATCTTTCTGAGTGAAAACCCCCTGTGTGCCGACGAGATCGCCGAACAATTGACTTTCTCCCGCTCCAATGTAGGGATGAGCTTAAAAGAATTACAAGCATGGCGCCTGGTTAAGTTAGTGCACATTCCAGGCGAGCGCAGAGAATTTTTTGAAGCCCCCAAAGATGTGTGGGAAATTTTTCGCAACTTAGTGGAAGAACGTCGCCGTCGTGAAGTCGAACCGACGCTCTCCATGTTGCGCGAAGCCTTACTCAAAAACGATGCGACAGAAGATGAGCAATACGCTTTAGGTCGCATTCAACAAATGCACGACTTGATAGAACTCACCAGCGCATGGTTTGACGACGTCGAAAAACTCTCCCCAGAAACTTTGCAAACCTTGATGAAAATGGGCTCTAAGGTGGTCAAGCTGATCGAATTTACTGATCGTCTTCGCTTCGACGGCAAATCCAAAAACTAGCTGTAAGCACACAAAAACATACATACATAAACACCCACCAAGAACTCATCATGTCAGCAGAACTCGCAAGCAGCTTAGACCCGATGTTATTGGCACGCATACAGTTTGCCGCCAATATCAGCTTCCACATTCTTTTCCCTAGCATCAGTATCGCACTTGGTTGGGTACTGGTTTTTTTCAAATGGCGCTATAACCGCACTAAGGCAGAACATTGGCAACGCGCCTACTATTTTTGGATCAAAGTATTTGCCTTGAGTTTTGCCTTAGGTGTGGTGAGTGGCATCACCATGAGTTTTCAATTCGGCACAAACTGGCCCGGCTATATGGAAAAAGTTGGAAACATCGCTGGCCCCTTACTCGCCTATGAAATCTTGACGGCATTTTTCTTAGAAGCGACTTTTCTCGGCATTATGCTGTTCGGTCAAAAACGCGTAGGTGAACGCCTGCACACCATCGCCACAGTGCTCGTCGCTGGCGGCACGACACTATCTGTGTTTTGGATCATTGCTTTGAATTCTTGGATGCACACGCCAGTAGGATTTGAAATGATCAATGGTCAGGCACACGCTACCAACTGGCTGCAAATCATTTTCAATCCGTCCATGCCGTATCGCTTTACGCACATGATGCTGGCCTCTGGTTTGACCGTATCCTTCCTGATCGCGGGCATTAGTAGTTATCGCTATCTGCGTGGTGGTCGCAGCAGCGACATACTGATCGGGATCAAAACTGGTGTCACGCTTGCAGCTGTGTTGATTCCATTACAAATTTTGCTTGGCGATTTGCACGGACTCAATACCCTACAACATCAACCCGCAAAAATCGCAGCGATGGAAGGAATCTGGGAAACTCAAAAAGGCGCGCCTGCAGTTCTATTTGCACTCCCTGATCAAAAAGAAAGAACAAACAAAGCGGAAATCGCCATACCCAAATTAGCCTCGCTTTACCTCACGCATGATGCGAACGGTGAGATCAAAGGACTCAATGATTTTGATGGCAAACATCCACCAGTAGCACCAGTCTTCTTTGCCTTTCGCATCATGGTGGGCGTAGGTCTTTTGATGCTAGGTATTTCTTGGTCAGCGTCATGGTTCGTATGGCGAGCCACAGCCATACCGCGCTTAATTTCACGCGCATTAGTTGCCATGAGTTTTTCTGGTTGGATTGCCTTGCTGGCTGGTTGGTACACCACCGAAATTGGCCGCCAACCCTATCTGGTGCAAGGTGTTCTGACCACGGCAGAAGCAGCGGCCAAAGTACCCGTGCCTATGCTAGCTAGTTCCTTAGCGATGTATTTGACGCTGTATGTATTTCTGATCGTTTCCTACATTTCGGTGGTGTTTTATTTAGCCCGAAAAGCGGATAGCTCGCCGACAGTTGCCATATCTTGAGGATTAACCATGATAACTTCACTTCACCCCGATTTATCCCAACCGGCTGGTTGGTTACCGCTAGCCTTTCTGATCGTCATGGGCTTAGCGATGTTGGCCTATGTAATCCTAGATGGCTATGATCTCGGCGTCGGCATTCTGATGCGCCATGCAGAAGACGCAGAAAAAGACATGATGATCGCTTCCATAGGTCCATTTTGGGATGCCAATGAAACCTGGTTGGTACTAGGTGTCGGCATTTTATTAGTTGCCTTTCCTACGGCCTACGGACAAATACTTGGTGCGCTATATTTGCCGGTCGCGATCATGCTACTGGGTTTAATTCTGCGCGGAGTCGCTTTCGACTTTAGGGTAAAAGCACAAGCGCAAAACAAGCCCGCATGGAATCTCGCCTTCCATCTTGGCTCCATACTCGCCGCCTTTTCACAAGGCTACATGTTGGGCATGCTAGTCATAGGATTTAAATCGAGTTTGTGGAGTTACGCATTTGCTGCATTGATAGGTCTGTGCTTGATGGCGGCCTATAGCCTGCTTGGGGCAAGCTGGTTATTGATGAAATCAGAAGGACAACTGCAAATCAAAGCCGCGACCTGGGCAAGACACAGTTTATGGTTAGCAGGCATCGGTATTGCTACCATCTCCATCGTCACACCATTCGCCAGTCCCAGCATCGCCGAAAAATGGTTTAGCTTTCCCAACTTTATATTGCTATTTCCCATCCCACTCATCACCGCACTCTTATTCTGGTGGATCGATAGAATTCTAAAACGTCTGCCAGCACAATTAGTACAAGACAACCATCGCTGGATTTGGACACCTTTCGCCTGCACGGTGGGTATCTTTTTGTTGGCATTTCACGGCTTGGCGTATAGCTTATTCCCCTACCTCATCATCGATAAAATCACCATCTGGCAAGCAGCTAGTGCGCCAGAATCTTTAATGATTATCTTTATTGGTGCCTGCGTGGTATTACCTGTCATCATCGGATACACAGTAATGGCCTACAGAATTTTTTGGGGTAAAGCGACCCTGCTTGAATATTAAGTTTGTTGGCGCCGTGTTTGAAGAAACCTATTCGTTTGAATAGGTTTTTTTAATTTGGGAGGAGTGACTTTATCGGGTGCAATTCAAGGAAAATTTTGTAGAGCGGGAACAACCCGCGCCGTCAACATGCTAAAAAAAACCGAAAGGTTATTGGATGTTTGAAAAAACATTTGAACTATACACTCTTCAAAAAATTTTCAGCGCGGGTTGCGCTTAACCTACTGGACTGGGAAGTATCTTTCTATGGTCAACATGCGAAATCCAGAAAAAAGATTCTCCGGTAAACTCAATGTTAGTCGATTATTTAAATTGTCCAATAGTCTCGCTATTTCATCTTTCCTACATGGCTGGTCATCATTTGAGTGTGGTGCTATTACTAATAAGGCAAAGGGTTTATTGGTAAATGACAACGGGATATCTACATATCGTACTTTTACCTCACCAAGAATATGCAAACTATCTTTAAATTTCTGTTTTATTTCATCAATGACAGAATCTAAATTGTTCTTGCATAATGTTCGGCAAACCTTCGCTTCTTCGGTCTTTTTTGAAACTACCAATTTTTCTAAGATTTCATTTTCGCCAAGCAGGTTGTGAAACTGTCTTGCAATATCTGAAAACTCAACAAAAGCAATTTTTGTCGTCTCGTCATCAATGTAATCTGCAGCTTTCAATTTATCCAAAGCACATCTTTGTTTAATTCCATTCTCGCCATCCATTTTATAACCGTATTTTTCTAGGGGAGTGGTAACTCGAGCAAACTCATGATCCATTTTTTTATAATGATCTTTAATTTTCATTTACCAAGATCCATTCATCTGCATGTCAAAAAATGATTTACCTAAGTCACTTTTAATACTTGCGATTCTTTTTGGAGGATAGTCCCCAGCGTTAATTGATGTGCCTTCTGATGATAATTGATTTATACCAAAATGCTCAAAGGCCTCATCATGTGGAAGCGAATTCACAATTCCTTCGATGCATTTCATCATATCTATACTATGAGTAGCTATGACAATATTTATGCCGCTTCGACTGAGTTCATATAGAGCCTCCACCATAATTTTCTGCCAAGCAGGATGGAGATTAACTTCAGGTTCATCAATAAATATGTAGCTCCCCTTCGAAATAACGTTCCTCTCTATTAAGAGGCTTATAATTCCTAGGTTGATAATTCCCGTGGCAGTAGTGTGTAAATTTAACTCTTTCCCCGATTGGTTATCGCGAAAGTTAATATCTCCGGATTGGGTGATCAACATTTCCCCATCAATCGAGATATTTATCTTATCTATTACTTCTTTGAAAGAATCAGAACGAAGATTGCTCTTCAGTCGTTCTTGGAGAAGTTCCACAAGATCGTAAAAGTGCCTTGGAACACCGAGTAAACTATCTTGTTTCTTGAAGCGCATAAGATAATTTATCTTTGAAAATTCTCTTGCGCGTTCAAGAGTACTTTTGAGACGCCAATAAATAGGTGACTCAAGATAAACTATATTTGAAAAATCTTGAAGTAAATCGATACCATTCGATTTTAGCTTGAAGTTGACGGTGTCGCCTTCGATACTAATCATTCCTATGGTATCGATTTCGAATGTCGGATTTCTTTCAGGTGGACAGTCAAAATTTCTGAGGCTCGACAAAGATGTCATTTGAAAGTTTTCTTTTAAAGATTCTGTAAACTCTTTTTGTATTTTTGAGACCATCATGACCATAGGTTTTTCAAAAATTTGCTCTAATCCCTTCAAAGAGAATAATATTTGATCTACGTCAGCGCGGATTTTTTCATATTTTTTCTTGGCCGACATTATATTAACTACAAGCTGTAATTTTTCTCTTAAGTTTTGAGTGGATTTAATGAGAAAAACAGAACCTTCGAGTTGGCTTGTGAAGGTATTTTCGCCATATCTTTGAAGTACCATTTCATGCAGGGAGGCACCATCTTCCAATAAGTTTGAGATTAAGGTTGTTTCTTGCATGCTCAATTTGGTTGAATTAAAGACAACCTGTATTCTTGCATTAATTCCTGATACGTTTCTTATCGCCTCTGCAGTAACAAAATCTTTGTTTATAGTACTAAAAAAACTATATAACGCCTTAGTTATGAAGCTTTTTCCAGATGAATTAGTCCCAGCAATGACAGTAAAAGGCCTGATTTGAAGATCAGCCTTTTTTATTTTTCCAAAATCCGACACTTTAATATTTAGTTTCATCTTGCTTACTTTTAGTAAAATTGTTCCAGCCGAAATATGCCATTTCTTGCACATACATTTATTTAAAATAATTTTAAATATAAATTTAATTTTTTAATTTAAAAAATTGATTAATTTAATTAAAAATCAATGCAAATAAATTTTTAATTTCAGATGTTTATAGTAATAATTGAACATTAATAAAAATCTCGTTATGATTTTGCGTCGATAGTACTTTATTCATTAGATTCAAATTTCCCGTCTGAAAGAAAAAATGTAAAAACTATTTTACGGATAAGAAATTCAAGCCACCTAATCAAAGTATTCTACCTTAACCCCGTGAGCATAAGTGCAAGTTTCGATCCAATTAGATTGGATGACACAACACTTTACCGCGCGCAGTCTCATATCCACCCAAAATCGCAGCATTAATCGCCCAAAAATAGTTCCCTATGAAGCTCAGACACACAACGAGTCCCGATGCGCCAAACTACGCGCATCCACATCAATGAGATGATTAAAACGTCCCTGCCAAATCACAATCTGATCGACATCGCCATCGAACCCATGCTGCCCGAGATCGTCGTTTGTGCCATCATCAAAGTAGTCCTCTAGGGTAGCCTAGCCACAGTTATCCCACAAGGATAGACCACGGGCTTAGCTGATTTTTGGTGGGCTGGACTCTACTCCGATATGACCAAGGATTTTACGGATTTCTGCACCGACATTTGATGAGTGCGATGAGGCAGATTTAACCACCGCAGTGCAGGTATAGCAAAGAAAAAACCTAGTAAATTCGCGCGATCAGTTTCGCCGATAGGTAACTTACTGGCGATCGTTTAGTTTTGGCTTGGGCTTCTTGGTTTGCCTCTATTAGCGGCGCAACGGGTGGCATCACCAGATACACGACAATGTCTTACAGAATTTTTTGGGGCAAAGTGACTTTGCTTGAATATTGATTTCTTACTTTGGAAATGGGAATTTTTGCTTGGCCTAAATGTTCAATTTCGATGCTGAATTTCAATGCTCAAGACACGCCGATTACGCTGACGTTAATCAACTCTGATCGGCGCTGATCGGCAATATGGAGTGCTTTGCATCAACTGCAAAACTGCCATCGCCGCTTGCGCCTGTTCCACTGGCACAAAAATATGATCATGAAACACGCCAGCAACCACATTACAACTAATATTCGCCTCACCAAGCGCGGTAGAAAAAGCCGCGGTCAACCCCACAGCTTGCAGATCAGAATGAACATTCAAAGTAATCCACGCTGAGCGAAATATCATCTCAAGCCCCGCGTTTTGCGCTGTGGATTCTTCTAGCACAACAGTCAAACCCTCTTTCTCACGCACCGTAACGATAGGATTCAGCTCTGTGACATCGCGTCCGCCCGGTACCAACGCATAAACATAAACGCCCGGATTTAAAACTGGGTGCATGGAACGGAGGATGTCGGATAAATTAGTAATTGGAGTGCTCATAGGATTCTAAAAATAGCATCATTTGTAAGCAATTACGCTTTCACCGAAGCTGTCAAACAATAAAACACGCCCTGTTTTTTATCTCGCTCACGACTAATCTGTACATCATCGAAATCGGCATCATGCAAAAATTGCGTGACGTCTTCCAAACTATACAGAGCAAAACCATGCGCATGTCCCGGCCATAGTGCCAGATCTTCTTTGGAATTAATGCACAAGACTAGCCGCCCGCCTGGCTGCAAAACACGGCGACATTCTTTTAATCCTGCAATAGCAGACGGCCAAAAATACAGGGTATTCACGCTACAGACTGCAGTGAAGTTAGCATCCGAAAACGGTAGCGCCTCAACATCTGCATATTGTATGTGTGCTCTGCCCGCATCGATGTATGACTTAAATCTGGCCGTCGCATAAGCTACCATTTCGTGTGAAATATCAACACCAGCAACCCTTGCACATAGACCATCGCGCAACACTTTTTCTAATAAATAACCGCTACCAAATCCGACTTCCAGAAGATGAGCTTCAGATTGCAGATGCAGGCATTGCAAAGTCAGGGCATTCATTCCAGCATTATTTTTTTCTAACCAGCGTGCGGTAAAAATGCGACCAAACCAACCACTGGGTTTGGCCAACTGTTGTGCTATAAATTTTTGAAACAAAGTTTTGATATCCTAGAAATGATGGTGTACTTTATTTTCGCGAGATTGACGAAGTTAATCAGACTAGATCAACCACGCCCACTGAGCTGTCTCACTGAGCTGTCTCACTGAGCTGTCTTACTGAGCGGTTTCACTGAGCAGGTTCACTAAGTGCAGGCGTAACAGATGTCGATTGTTTTACTTCTACTTTATGAACTTCAGCAGCGTGCTCAACTTCTCGCTCAAATTCCTGCTTGGCTCTTGTTTGCATACGACGCGACAAGCGACCAAAGATGATCATTCCCAAAAATGCATTGCTACTGAAGATAGGTGCAACGAAAGCGATTCCGATGGCACATAAAGAACACGCCACCAAACCCATTAAACGAAACCGTGATGCTGCAAAAAAGCCCGGCGGTAAACTGCTCCCGAGCTGCGTATTCAAATCGCGCACTGCCAGTAACTGCAACCAGGCCAAAAGCGCTAGCATAATCATATTCCCGGCATACACCGTATGCCCAAGTGCCAAACTACTATGCTGCCCTATCAAGGCACTTGAAAATGGAATCATGCTGGCAAAAAACAGCGAAATAAAATTCAAAAACACCAAGCGCACATTGATGCAGGGTGCATAGTGAAACAAACGATGATGTGCCAACCAAAATATTGCCAACACAAAAAAGCTAATAAACCAACTTAAAAACTTAGGAAATATTTCCCACAATGCTTCCAACAAAGCGGCATTATTTGCTGCCCCATGCAAAGCTTCCGGCACCTTCATCTCCAACACTAAAATAGTCAAGGCCACCGCATACACACCATCGGTAAGTGCTTCCAGTCTGTGCTTCGATAATAATCCGTGCGCGTTTAAATCTTGATTTTGTGCATGCATCGTTAAACTCCACTCGAGGTCAGGATTGAAATAATTATTGACAATTGACGGGGATTATAGAGGGATTTGAATTATTTTCCCATCAAGCGCCAACAAGAGTTGCTTCATCGCTTGACTCAATAGACGTGGCTTGTTTGGATCGGTAAAGGCTTGTACGTACAAGCTTTGCTGATTTTTTCGATAAATTGCATACGCTGTCGGTATCATCGCCATACCATGACCAACATAAGTCATCGTCGATGCCTTTGCTTCATTTCCGCTCGCCAAAGAAAAATGCAGCTCTTTCATACCAGCGCGAATTAAAGTCACAATCTCTTCCGGCATGCCGCTCATTTTTGTCAGTTGCAGTTCCAATTCCGGCCACAAACTTGGCATCAATGTTACGCAAACTAAGGCGCGGTATTTCATTTTGATTTTGTGCGCAAGCCATTGGCGAATCGAGTGCCGCGGCTAATGCTATCAACGTTCCCCAATATTTGATCATAGTAAAACTTTCTAAAATTAAAAATTCGCCGTCATAGCATCGGTTAGCCTCAGCGTAATCGGAGTTAACGTACGAATAAAAACCCCTATTCTATTGAATATATTCGATAGCTTCCAATGACATTTCTTTCATGTTTTGATATTCAAAACACGCCGATTACACTAAGGCTAATCGGCGCTACGCGAGCTAAACCTAGTTCTACGTATCGCCATCCCCGCGAAGACGGGAATCCAGCGGGGTACAAACCAAACGCCGCTGGATCCCCGCCTACGCAGGGATGACATCTCGATTTTTTGAGCTTAACTGAGTGCCAATACGATTGATACTGTTTGTTTTGATGTTGGGGTTGTTTTTGACTTTGACCTTCATCCACTTCTGACACTGCCAATTGTGCAAGACAGAAAATGGATAAAGAAAGTGGCGTTGTTTGAGGTTTAGCAGGGGTTTCGATGTGCATGCACATCGCCTGCGTTACGGTCTTCGCTTGCAAGCGAAGATGCGCCCTGCAAGGGGAGCGAGTTTCGACACTTTCCCATTTTTTGTCTTGCTCAATTGGGAAGCCGAAGGCCAGTGGCAGCGTGGTCGCCTTTCTTTGCTTACTTTCTTTGGCGAAGCAAAGAAAGTGAGTAGTTGTCGGTCTACCACCGACCTGTGAACGATGAGATTGTTTGCAAACGAAAAATTGGATAAGAGTAGGTAACTTGTTTGCAAATAATTGACTATTCCCGCGTGCGCAAAAAAACTTGCCCCCCCTACTTGGCTTGTCAGCAAACATTTATTCTTGTATCGTTTTTGCTTATAGATTGTTTATTTAATTTCCAGCATCTAAGGAAGACGATGTTAAGAAAAATTTTGTTGCGCAGTGTTTTGGGCTTAGTCGTGCTGATTGTCTCGCTAGTACTACTGTTTTTGATTGCGAATTGGCGCGACGACACTTTACGACCAGAAGTGCGGGAGGCGATGCAATGGCAAGCCCCAAAAATCATCGAAGATGACAATGCCTATTTGCTGCTTTTGGGGCTAAACGCAAGGGACACAGTTGATCCTCTTATTCTGGGTAAACGAAAGTTAATTCAGCAAATACAAGATTATGAAAAAAATGGGGTGATAGCGCCCGAGTACAGTGAGCGTGTTGCGGATCCTGATGAAATCGAAATCCTAAAGCCAAAGCTCGAAGTCTGTGACCACACCAATACTCCTGATTGCGTCGCCTTTTATTTGGCGCGCAGTATTGAGAAAGAACGCGAGATTATCAATTCGCACAAGACTTTATTAAAGAATTTTGAGCGTTTGAAAGTAAGTTCCAATTTTCGAGAAATTCATCCACCAACTATCTCTGCAAGCAGCCCAAACTATGCCCCCTATATGTACGCAGCAGAATTGGCACGTATGCAGGCTATTCGATTAATTGCGAATGGAAAACCATCCGAGGGCATCAACGATCTTTTGCAAATAGCGGTATTAACACAGAATATTTTGGAGCATGCTGACACCTTGATTCTGCACACGATCGCACTAGCCAATTTGCAGAAAGATTTGCGCATTTTGGAAGAAGTTTTGCGGCGATTCCCTGAACTGAATTCGGACAGAAAGAACATTGCTAAATACCTGAAGGAACTTTCTCAAGATCCAGTAGGTATCGCCAAGGTATTTAAATTCGAGCGTCAATATGGCTTGCAGATATGGATGAAGATCTATGAATCACAATCCGAAAATGAGCTAGACCGTTGGGAAGACAAGATTCTAAGCTACTTTCAATTGCCAAATGCGACACTTAATACGCTCTACGACTGGAAATCGCTCTGGATTAATGGATTAAAAGAACCACGTGTCAGCTATTCACAAACTAAATTACGCATAGAAGAACAAAGAAAAACACTATTAGGATTTGGTATTGAAAATATTTATTTGCGTAATCCCGTTTCTAAAATATTACTGTTTTTACATGACGAGGGATATGGCGTGCATTTTGAACGGCATGATGACGTGATTGCACAAGCCCATATTCTAGCAATCAAGCTCGAAATACTCGAGCGAGGTATTTCCAAATCTGAAATTCCACAATTTGTGAAAAATCATCCAGCACAACAAGCGATCCAACTCGATGGAAGACCTATCCTTTGGGATGCAGAAAAACAGCAATTGCTATTTGAATTGCGCCAACCGTTTAAGCAAGGCTTTCAAAATGAAAAAATTTATCGAGTGCAATTGCCGTTATAACTCGCGTTCAATCGATTTCGATGGTGAGCCATTGCATGTTTTGATACTCAAAACACTCCGATTACGCTGACGCTAATCGGAGCTACGCGGGCTGAAATTGCTGCCACGCATACTCTGAGTGTGCAGGTCGGGTGTGGCCCGACAGCCAATCACCTTTTTTGCTTCGCCAAAAAAGGTAATCCAAAAAAGGCGACCGTAGACTCGCCCTACGGGTGCTTACGCTACGCTCCAGCATAATTTGTGCATCACAAAAAATGGGAAAGTGTCGAAACTGTTCTTAGGAATGTTCGCTTGCAAGCGAACACCGTTCCGCAGGCGAGGCGCGTGCGCCTCGAATTCCCTGCTACACCTCAAACAACAACACTTTCTTATCCATTTTCTGTGACGCACAAATTACATCGTCTCAAACGGGGGTAAGTCAACAGCAAAGTCAAAAACAACGACCTACAACTAACATTAGAAAATTGCTTGTCCGTCGTTGCTGATTGTTTTGAAGTTGGGATTGTTGTTGCATTTGACTTTAACGCGGTTCCACTTCTGACACTGCCAATTGTGCAGGACAGAAAATGGATAAAGAAAGTGGCGTTGTTTGAGCGAAGCGAGTTTCGACACTTTCCCATTTTTTGTCCTGCACAATTGGGAAGCCGAAGGCCAGTGGCAGCGTGGTCGCCTTTCTTTGCTTACTTTCTTTGGCGAAGCAAAGAAAGTGAGTAGCTGTCGGTCTACCACCGACCTGCGAACGATGAGATTGTTTGCAAACGAAAATTTGAGTAAAAATAGGTGACTTGTTCACGAATAAAATTGGTTATTCTGACGCTAATCGGAGCTACCCTAGCTAATATCATCGAAATCATCAGATAAATCCATTTCTCGATACGACACTATTTCAGTCTTCGCCTCCGACAAATCCAAAAACGCCTCGATATCTATTTCTGCTACGACGGCTTTCTCTTTAATCCCATCATCGTATTCAATAGAAACATGAATTTGACGGGTAGTCACATATCGCTTCATTACTCTGTTTGTCAACAAAAACATATAAGCTTTGTCTTCTGGATCCCAAGGGGATCGTTCATAGTCAGTAATGTCATAGACCATAACCATTTTCAGCGTTACGTCAACTGCATATACGACAAAGTCTTTTGAGACGTCTTCGACTCTCTTTTCGAGAATCTCGCACGTTTCAATTTCAATACCAGTTACCTCAAACTCAACATCATCCATTTCATCGTCGGAAAACTCTACCTCTCGGAACGCTTCTAATACCCTAGCATTAATATCTTCTCTGAGAATTTCGTATATCCCATCCGCGAACTTTGCAGGTTCACTTAATTCTTCACTGTTGCGAACTATAAGATCAATCATTTCACTTACAGTACTTATCGAAATAAGATTGTCATGAAATGAACAATATCTCTTAAAGTCTCCATCGTTGCTAACGATGTAGATCTTATGCCCTCTATGTTTACTGATTCTGTTAAGAGTATCAAGAACAAAGGCATCTGGAAATTCCGCTTTCTTACCAGGGCCGTCAAATGGCGGAGCTTCAGAAAAATATGCGTCAAAAATCGTAGCAATATCAGCACCTGATACAGTAGCAATTTCAACGTTCGGACCAGAAATATATTTATCAAACTGACTTAAGAGTCGCGCAGTTATATCTTCTACAGCGACACGTTCAAAAATTCCAGACCATGGCAGATCAGGAATATTCCTTAGTATCATCGCCTTCTTTGACGCCTCCTTTATCGCTGATATAGAAGCTAAAGCTTTCGCCGAAAGATGCTTTTTCACTTCACGAACGGTGACATCCGTCACCAAGAGATATGCATGATCTGACAGAATGAATTCTTTTAACCTAGCAAGTTCATGTGTCTCAAACTGAAAATTTTTTGCTTCGTATGTATTTGTATCGAGAAAAATCATTCTACTTTGGAGATCGTTTCTCATTTTCAAATTCCTATAAATAACATTTAACTGGCTACGTAAATCATGAATAACGTGGTCATAAAAATAAGAAGCACCAATACTTCACTGCGAGCCAATCACACAATCCATTTTCAATTTTAATTGGTCACCGCAACAAACTCTCCCAAACCTTTTGCAAACGCTTAACCGACACAGGCATGGGTGTCTTCAATTCCTGCGCAAACAAAGACACCCGCAACTCCTCTAACAACCAACGAAACTCAACCAATTTAGGATCAGCATCCACACCCGATCGACGCGGCGTGCGTTGCCACGCTTGCGCAACACTGTTCCACTCGGCGAGCAACTTCGCATCGCGCGCGGGATCGACGCGTAGTTTGTCCATGCGTACTGTGATCGCTTTGAGGTAGCGTGGGTAATGCGCCAACTGAGCGAAATCGACTTCAGCGATGAAGCGTTTTGTGACCAGATTTTGCAGTTGTTGTTGCATGTCGGCTGCCGCTTGCGCATGGGCTTTTAGTCCCTGTAGTTTTTTCGGCAGGCCGTAATATTCGGCCAAAATTAATCCCGCTAAGCGGGCAATTTCGTTGGCCAACAAATTGAGTCTTGCCTTACCTTCATCGCGGCGTTTATTGAATTCGCCGGAATTTTTCGGTAAGGGCGATTGCATGAAAGCGCGATCTAAAGCAGTGGTGACAATTTGTTCGCGTAGTTCTTCTTGCGAGCCTAGCGACATAAATTGCATGCCCATTTGCTGTAGGCCTGGGATGTTTTTTTCTAAGAACTTAACTTGCTCTTTCATCTGCAAGGCGAACAGACGACGTAATCCTGAGTGATGAACGCGTGCAGCTTCATCGGGGTCGTCGAAGACTTCGATGTGGCAGTGGCTTTGTTTGTCGACTAGGGCTGGATAGCCGATTAAGGTTTGTTTGCCTTGTTGGACTTCTAGTAGTTCTGGTAGTTCGTCGAAGGTCCACGCGGTTAGGTTTTCTTGTTGGATTGATGGGGCTTTTGTTTCTGCTTTGCTTGTGAGCGTTGCTGAACTTGACGACGCTGGGTTCCCGCCTTCGCGGGAATGACGGTCAATATTGTTCGTTGTTGCTGAATGTTTTGAGTTATCTAACAACGCCAATTTGTCGGCGCTTGCAATCTTTTGGAAACTCTCACGCGCTTGTGATCCGAACTCAGCGCGTAGTGTGGCGAGGTTTCGCCCCATTTCTAATTGGCGTCCGTGCTCATCAACGATTTTAAAGTTCATCGTCAGATGCGCGGGTAGCTGTTCAAATTTGAAATCGGTGCTCAGGCATTGCAAGCCTTTTTGCTCGCGGATATCGGCGATCAAAGTTTCTAAGAAATTGCCTGTGCCGAAGTCATTGCGTTCACAAAATCCCGCTGCATAATCAGGTAGCGGCACACAATGACGACGGATTTTTTGTGGTAGTGATTTCAGCAATAGCTGCACTTTTTCTTTGAGCATGCCTGGCACTAACCATTCGCAACGATCACTGGAAACTTGATTGAGTGAGAACAAAGGTATCCAGAGTGTGACGCCATCGCGTGGACTGCCCGGTTCAAAATGATACGAGAGCTGCAAACCCACGCCTGAGACTTGCATAGTCTTAGGAAACACGTCGGTGGTAATACCCGCCGCTTCGTGGCGCATTAACTCGTCTTTGTTTAAGTAGAGTAATTTAGGATTGCCCTTAGTCGCTTCTTTGTGCCATTGTTCAAATAAGACTGCGCTGTAGACATCGGCGGGTAAATGTTTGTCGTAGAAAGCAGCGATCAAATGATCATCGACCAGCACGTCTTGGCGGCGTGACTTGTGTTCGATGTTTTCAATTTCGCGTATCAGTTTTTGATTGAAAGCTAAGAACGGCGCACGGGTGTCGAAGTCGCCTTCGACCAGCGCATCACGAATGAAAATTTCACGAGCCTCTTTAGGATGCGTTAAGCCGTACTGTATGCGTCTTTGGCTGTACACGACGAGGCCATATAAAGTCGCGCGTTCAAAACCCGACACTTGGCCCGTGCGTTTTTCCCAACGTGGTTCACCGTAGGATTTTTTGAGTAAATGTCCGCCGACTTTTTCTAGCCACTCTGGTTGTATCTGCGCGAGGCAACGGCCATATAAGCGCGTGGTATCAACCAGCTCTGCTGCCATAATCCACTTACCGGCTTTTTTCGCCATGTAAGAGCCTGGCCAGATATAAAACTTGATGCCGCGTGCGCCTAAATAATGCGAATCTTCTTCGGATTTAAATCCAATATTGCCTAACAAACCCGTCAATAAGGCGAGGTGTAATTGCTCATACGTCGCCGGTGTTTCATTGATACGCCAGCCCTGTTCTTTGACGATAGTCAGCAATTGCGAATGCACTTCACGCCATTCGCGCAGGCGCATTTGACTTAAGAAATTAGTGCGGCAATTGTCTTGTAATTGGCGGTTGGTTTTCTTATGCTCTATCGCGTCTTCAAACCATTTCCAGATTTTGAGATAAGACGTGAATTCAGATTTTTCATCGGCAAACTTTTTGTGTGCTAGGTCCGCTGCAGTCTGCGCATCCATCGGTCGATCACGCGGATCTTGTACCGACAATGCGGCGGCAATAATCAAGA
Organism: Affinundibacterium flavidum; assembly: GCF_014284175.1. GTDB lineage: Bacteria > Pseudomonadota > Gammaproteobacteria > Burkholderiales > Burkholderiaceae_D > Undibacterium > Undibacterium flavidum. The sequence continues at coordinate 145,614 of NZ_JACOGA010000011.1, read as the reverse complement.
CTTCACTTAAAGCTTGATTATCTCGTGCGGCTAAAATCATGCGGCCTACGCGGGGGTCTAACGGCAACTTTGCGAGCTCTTTACCGACTGCGGTCAATTGATTGCTGTCATCCATCGCGCCCAACTCTTGCAAGAGTTGGTAGCCATCGGCAATCGCACGGCCTGGCGGTGGCTCGATAAAGGGGAAACTCTCTACGTCGGTCAGGCGCAAAGATTTCATTCGCAAAATAACGGCGGCTAAGGATGAACGCAGGATTTCGGGTTCGGTAAATGCTGTACGTTGCTTGAATTCTTGTTCATCGTAAAGACGAATACACACGCCAGCAGCGACACGACCGCAACGACCTGCGCGTTGATTGGCTGCGGATTGGGCGATGGCTTCGACTTGTAATTGCTCGACCTTATTGCGATAGCTATAACGCTTCACACGTGCTAAACCAGCATCGACCACATAACGTATGCCAGGTACGGTCAAGGATGTTTCTGCTACATTGGTCGCTAATACGATACGACGTGCATTTGAAATTTTAAAAACGCGTTCTTGCTCTTGCGCCGATAAACGTGCGAACAAAGGCAAAATTTCTACATGCGGTGGATGATGCTTGCGCAGTGCTTCTGCGGCATCGCGAATTTCACGCTCACCCGGCAAAAACACAAGCACATCGCCAGATCCCAAACGACATAATTCATCGACGGCGTCCGTGATCGCGACCATCAGATCACGTTCTTTATCTTTTTCATCCGCTTGAATTGGGCGATAGCGCACTTCTACCGGATACAAACGGCCCGACACTTCTATCACCGGTGCGGCCTTACCATTCTCACCAAAGTGATTGGCGAAGCGTTGGGCGTCAATCGTCGCAGAGGTAATGATGACTTTGAGGTCACGACGTTTGGGCAAAATTTGTTTCAAGTAGCCGAGCAAAAAATCAATATTCAAACTGCGTTCATGCGCTTCGTCAATGATGATGGTGTCGTATTGACGTAGGAGCGGATCGGTCTGCGTTTCTGCCAGCAAAATACCGTCAGTCATTAGCTTGACTGACGCGCCTTTGGTCAAGGTATCGGTAAAGCGAACTTTAAAGCCGACGTGTTCACCCAAAGGCGAATTCAATTCTTGTGCAATCCGCTTGGCTGTAGAAGACGCTGCAATACGACGGGGCTGCGTGTGACCGATCAAGCCTTTTTGGCCGCGACCCAGTTCCAAACAAATTTTAGGCAATTGCGTGGTCTTACCTGAACCGGTTTCACCGCAAACGATGATGACCTGATTTTTCTGCAGCGCTTCGGCGATTTCATCACGCCTGCCTGAGACGGGTAATTCTTCAGGATAAGTAATAACAGGCGGTGGATTACGGAAAGGCAATGCAGGCTCAGGTCGGGTTTCTGGCTTTTTCGGCTGCATGGGTCGTGCGTGTGGCTGCTTAACTGCTTTCACCGCAGGAGGTTTATTTCCTGACTGACTAGCATTTTCAGTATGATTTTGCGGCTTCGCAGGTGTACCAAGCTTTTCCTTTTTCGGGAAATTAGCGGGTTTTGTTGGTTGTTGGCCTGCCTGACGCAGCTTATCGCGCAATTGACGTAGGTCTGAAGCGACTTTTTCCGGAGAATTTGTATTTGTTTTGTTAGATGACATAGTACCTGCGATTATAATTCGTCCATGGAAAATTCTGTTCAATTCGTTCACTGGTTGCGCTCGGTCGCGCCATATATTCATGCCTTCCGTGGAAAGACCTTCGTGGTCGCCTTTCCGGGGGAGCTCGTAGTGGCTGGCGCCCTGCCCGTTTTGGCGCAGGATTTATCGCTATTACATGCGCTCGGGATCAAAATTGTGATCGTGCATGGTTCACGTCCACAGGTTGCTGAGCAACTCGCGCTGCGAAATGTCGAAGGCCGCTTTCATAATGGCATACGCATTACCGATACGGCTGCGCTCGAGTGCTCGAAAGAAGCTGCTGGTGAATTGCGCTTGGATATTGAAGCGGCTTTCAGTCAAGGTTTGCCAAATACACCGATGGCACATGCTGCGATTCGGATTATTTCAGGTAATTTCGTCACGGCTAAACCGATTGGCATAGTTGATGGTGTTGATTTCCAATTGACCGGAACCACCCGTAAAGTCGCGTATGACACGATTGATAGAATTTTAGATGCTGGCAGCTTGGTTTTACTAGGTCCATTAGGGTTTTCACCGACGGGAGAAGCATTTAATTTGACCATGGAAGACGTGGCGGTGTCCGCTGCCAGTGCCCTGCGCGCGGACAAATTAATTTTTATTTCTGAAACGCCGATGTTAGTCGATCAAGACGGCGATGAAATACGCGAGCTATCTTACAAACAGGCTGAAGTTGAATTGGGCAAAGCCTACTTGCCTTCGGACTCCGCTTTTTATCTTGAGCATGCCGTCAAAGCATCACGTGGTGGCGTGCCGAGGATACATATAGTGCCGTACAAAATCGACGGGTCGGCGCTGCTGGAATTGTTTACCCATGATGGCGTAGGCACCATGATTTCTACAGAAAATCTAGAGAGCCTGCGTGAAGCTACCGTCGAAGACGTAGGCGGTATTATTAAATTGATCGAACCACTCGAAGCTGATGGAACTTTGGTGAAACGTGGCCGTGAATTGATAGAACGTGAAATCAATTACTTCTCGGTGATTGAGCATGATGGCGTCATCTTTGGGTGCGCAGCGCTCTATCCTTTCCCTTTCGACAAAATGGGTGAAATGGCATGCCTCACCGTCAATCCCGACGTACAAAGCCAGGGTGATGGCGAACGTATTTTAAAGCACATGGAGAAGCGCGCGCGCCGAGCTGGCTTCCACTCTTTATTCGTGTTAACGACCCGTACAGCACATTGGTTTTTAAAACGTGGTTTTGTCCAAGCCAGTGTTGATGATTTGCCTAAAGACCGTCAAAAAATGTATAACTGGCAGCGTAAATCCTTGGTCTTAATCAAGCAGTTATAGTGCTGGTTCGTACGTAAATGAGGATTCAAACGTATAATCGCAACTGATTAGTCCAGAGACCTCCGCACAAGTGTAGCGAGCAGTCGAAATTTGAGTCGAGAAGCGCAGCTGTACTAAAGCACAGTGCGCATCGCAGGCTCAAAATCCGGCAGCACAGTAGCTTGTGCATGGGACTCTAACCAGATTTTGAATTATTGAAGGAGTATCAATTATGGCCCGCATGGTCCACTGCATTAAATTAGATAAAGAAGCTGAAGGCTTGGATTTCCCTACTTATCCTGGTGAATTGGGTAAGAAGATTTTTGAAAATGTCTCCAAAGAAGCTTGGGCTGCATGGTTAAAACATCAAACAATGTTGGTGAATGAAAACCGTTTAAATCTGGCTGACACCCGTGCCCGTAAATATTTAGCGACACAAATGGAAAAGCATTTCTTCGGTGACGGCGCAGATGCCGCACAAGGTTATGTGCCACCAGCTGACTAAGAAATTCAGTCGCCAACATGAACAAAAAAGCGAGCCTTTTGAGCTCGCTTTTTTGTCGACAATAACGCCTATGTAATTTGTTTTGTCATCTATGTGCGCCTGCTAATAGAAAAAAATAATAGAGACGATAAGAGGGAAAATTCATCGTCAGAATCTTACCCAGAATTGTCTCACAGGCGCTGTCTCCTCGCATCATTGCTTAAACCCAGACTTTCCATTAGGCGCACCTACGGTGCTATTTGCGTGCTGACAGCGCATTTTCGGCCATTTTTGTTGCTCTTCGTTGCCAATAGCCAGCTATTAGCGCCTCATTCGCATCAAAACTGTCTCGAAAAGTGCATCTGTCATCATCGCAAATCCTAATGGAAAATCTGGGTTAAAATTCTTCAAATCTTAGATCTCTTCATACAAGGGCAAAGTCAAGAATTCGGCAAATTCGGCAGAAGTCGACATCTGTTCAAAAATTTGTGCCGCCCGGTCATAAGTTGCGCCATCACCGACAGCTTGCTTCACTTTAACCAGTTCCTCGGTCGTCATTGCTCGCACCATTTCTGTGGTAATTTTGCGACCATCTTCCAAGGTGCCTTTGGCAGAACGTATCCATTGCCATACTTGTGAACGACTAATTTCTGCAGTCGCGGCATCTTCCATCAAATTATGAATCGGCACACAACCGTTGCCCGCCAGCCAAGCACCAAGATAATGAATACCGACATTAATGTTATAACGCAGACCCGCCTCAGTGATCGGCGTCTCTGGTTGGAAGTTCAGCAAGTCTTGTGCATTGACCTCAACATCTGGACGCTTCTTCGCAATTTGATTTGGCGCATCACCCAGCACTTTCTTAAATTCCGCCATCGCTAAATCAACTAATCCTGGATGCGCAACCCAACCACCGTCGTAGCCATCCGTCGCATCACGCGCTTTGTCATTACGTACACCCGCCATGGCGATTTCATTTTTCTCAGGGTCGTTTTTGATCGGAATCAAAGCCGCCATACCACCAATCGCTGGTGCGTTACGCTGATGGCAGGTCTTCAACAATAGCAAGGCATACGAACGCATGAAAGGTGCCGTCATCGTGACTTTAGCGCGATCTGCCAGACAGAAGTCCTGATCATTTTTAAACTTCTTAATGCAAGAAAAAATATAGTCCCAACGACCAGCATTTAAGCCTGAACTATGCTCACTCAGCTCGTACAAAATCTCATCCATCTCAAATGCTGCGACGATAGTTTCGATCAACACAGTGGCTTTAATGGTGCCTTGTGGCAGACCTAATTCATTTTGCGTCATGACGAAAATATCGTTCCACAAACGCGCTTCCAAATGCGATTCCATTTTTGGTAAATAGAAAAATGGCCCCGCGCCACGGGCGATCTGCTCTTTCGCGTTATGGAACATGAATAAAGCAAAATCAAAGATCCCGCCCGACACGCGCTTGCCATCAACCAGCACATGCTTCTCATCAAGATGCCAACCACGCGGACGTACTACCAGGGTCGCAATCTTGTCATTGAGTTGGTAGCGTTTGCCGTTTTGCTCGAGGCTGATAGTCCGACGCACCGCATCCCGCAAGTTAATTTGACCAGTAATTTGATTGTCCCAATTTGGCGTATTGGAATCCTCGAAGTCGGTCATATAGCTATCTGCGCCTGAATTGAGAGCATTGATAATCATTTTACGTTCGACTGGCCCTGTAATTTCTACACGACGGCATTCCAAAGCTTTGGGAATAGGAGCGATGGTCCAATCACCGCTTCGAATATGCGCTGTTTCACTTAAGAAATCTGGACGCTCACCAGCATCCATCCGCGCCGCACGTGCGACACGCGATGCGAGCAATTCTTGGCGACGCACTTCAAATTGTCGACTTAGCTTCGCCACCAATTGCAAAGCATCCAATGTCAATATTTGATCAAATCCCGGCTTGATTTCGCCCGTAATTTGCATGCCTTCAGGTAACTTTAGTTGTGTCATTGCCGCCTCGCTTAAAAATTATCAAAAAAGTAGTAAAAATTCGGTTCAATCATTGCACTGCACAATTTATTCTTTGTAGTTGATTTCTAGCAGTAGAAACGACTGATTTATTCAAAAAATCAAAAATTCTTTTTAAAAAACAAAAAAATGCGCTTAATTTAGATGCAAATGAATACTTGAATCCAAGTATATTCAACATTTATGTGTACATAATATCTCGTTTTATCACAGTATTTTTAACTTTTAATATCAAATAATCCCATATCAACATTTTATTGGTACTATTAGTTAAAAGACTTAAGTCATTTTGTAACGAATCACGGTTCACGCTGCATGCGAGGACATGTGAAGACAAATGTGGCTAGCGACAAAAATGATGTGACACATCGAATAATTAACTAGATTTCTCAAAGAAGAATCGCTTTTTGGCGGAGACATACCATGGACCAATTCAAACAAATTTCCACTTTCGCTGAAGTCGCAACGCGTGGCAGTTTATCGGCGGCGGCGCGTGCCGAAGGCGTGGCGCCAGCGATGATAGGTCGTCGCCTGGACGCATTAGAAGAAAGACTCGACGTTAAACTTTTACAACGCACGACGCGCAAAATCGCCCTGACGATAGAAGGTGCCGCTTTTTTGGAAGATTGCCAACGCATATTGGCTGAATTGGAAGAAGCCGAGACCTCGGTCTCTGAGCGTAGTGCGAAAGCAAGTGGTCAATTAACGATTTCCGCGCCAGCGGGCTTTGGTCGCCAACATGTCGCGCCTCTAATTCCGAATTTCTTAGCTGAACACAAAGAGGTCAAATTGACGCTCAATCTAAATGATCGCGTCGTTGATCTAATAGGTGAAGGCGTTGACGTCGCCATCCGTATCGCAACCTTAACTGATTCAAATCTGATTGGCGTCAAACTGGCGGATAACAAACGCGTAGTAGTCGCCTCGCCAGACTACATTAAACGCTATGGCCGCCCGCAAACTTTAGAAGACCTGCATCATCACAATTGTCTGACATTCAGTAGCGATGGTAGTCAGCGCGGTTGGACTTTTAAGGAGCATGGTAAAAACGTCTTACGTAAAGTTGAAGGAAATATGGTTTGTAATGATGGTGCTGTCTTACATGATTGGGCCTTGTCTGGCAAAGGTCTGGCTTGGCGCTCCATGTGGGAAGTTGGCAGTGAAATCGAAACCGGCAAATTGGTCACCGTATTAGATGAATACAATGCGCCCGGCAACGACATTTATGCCATCTTCGCGCAACGTCGTCATCTGCCACTGCGCATCCGTGCCTTCGTCGATTTCCTCAGAGCTTCTTATAGCAAGGCCAATTATTGGCAGCATAAAATCTAAGCACATTCTTAGATATACAAACCAAATACATAGCCAATTACACAAACCAATAAGAAAAGCGACCTAGGTCGCTTTTTTTACGTCAATGCGAAGCAGTTTTCAACTTCCAAGATCGCTCACAAAAATTACTCTTTCAAATTAAATCAAAATTAAAATCAAAATTCTTCCCAATCTTGACCTGAGGTTTCTTGATTGCTACTCTTGGCAGGCGCTGCAGGGCGATGAGCAATAGACTTCACTGCGGCCTTTTTCGCCGCTGGCTTATTTGCCTTAGCTGGCTTAACAGCCGGTGCATCGTTTAATTGTTGCTGACTTCTATCATTGGCATTCAATTTAAAAATACTCACGGCATGATTTAAATTATTTGCTTGCTCTTGCATACTACCTGCGGCTGCCGCGGCTTCTTCGACCAAAGCAGCATTTTGTTGAACAGCTTCATCCATTTTTGAAATCGCGATATTGACCTGCGCAATACCATCACTTTGTTCAACGCTGGCAGCGGTAATTTCTGCCATGATATCAGCGACACCCTTAATTGAAATAACGATTTCATCCATAGTGTGACCTGCATCGTCGACTAGTTTCGACCCCGTATCCACTTTAGCAACCGAGTCATTAATCAACTCTTTGATTTCTTTCGCCGCACTTGCCGAACGTTGCGCCAAGCTACGCACTTCTGACGCAACCACGGCAAATCCACGCCCTTGTTCACCGGCACGAGCTGCCTCTACCGCCGCGTTCAAGGCCAGGATATTCGTTTGAAAAGCAATGCCATCGATCACGCCAATAATATCAACGATTTTTTTCGAGCTATCTTTGATCGAATTCATCGTATGTACAACGTCACCGACTACCTGTCCGCCTTTGCTTGCAACACTAGAAGCTTTCAATGCCAAGGTATTTGCTTGGCGTGCATTATCTGCATTTTGTTGCACAGTTGAAGTCAATTCTTCCATAGACGAAGCAGTTTCTTCCAAACTTGCAGCTTGATTTTCTGTACGTGCTGACAGATCCATATTGCCGGTCGCTATTTCTTCGGAAGACACAGCGATAGATGAACTGCCCTGTCGCACCGTAGTGACTGTTTGCACCAAATTCTGGCGCATATTTTCAAGGCCACTTAACAACTGCCCCATTTCATCGTTCGATTTTGCTTTGATTTGCTGCGATAAATCACCATTACCAATTGCATCAAACTGCTTTAAGGTGAAATGTAATGGATGCGAAATTGCCGCCAGTAAAAAATAGGCGGATATAGCAACCGCAGTCAGCCCAGCCAAAACACCAAAGATATCAACCCAAGTAAAAATCTTAAATGCGTTCTGATTATCCTTGAGCATTTCTGTCGCTGATTTACTTTGATATTCATTTAAAGTCACCATCTTGTCTGAATAAGTTCTAAATAATGGTGGTAGCACATTCATATTTATATTATCAGCGGCATCTTTATCACCGGTCTTAAGAGCCGCCAACATTGGCAAAAAAGAGTCTTTCAAAAATTTATCCTGAGCAACTTGAACGTCGTCACTAAGACGTTTTTCTTGAGCATCTGCAGGTAAAGCCAAATATTTTTTCCAGTTTGTGTCAGCTTGCTTCAAAAAATCTTCAACGCGCTTGAGGTTTTCCAGTTGGTCACTCGCCTCTGGATGAGCAATCGAACGATCAATCGCCGTGCGTGCCCGCAAAAATGCAACACGAGCATTTCCCAATGACTCCAGTGAAGGCATCTGATTGGTAAATAACTCATTAAAACTTGCATTACTATTTCTTACGCCATAAATCCCCATTAAACCGCCAACGGTTAACATAATTCCCATAACCGCCATAGTGGCAATCAACCTGAACTTGATTGTGACATTAAACATAGAGTTGTCTCCGACTGGATTTCAAATGCGATAAGTAAATCTTGCTTTGCTAACCCGTAAAAATAATGCAGTTGCCTAAAATCAACATTGATTTGGCACAAGATAAGTATAGTTAGGTTTATATTGATCCGAAAGGAATATTAGCGATACGGCACAAAAATGCAAAAAAAAGACGAAAAAAAACCCAGTCATTTGACTGGGTTTTTTAATTTTGCGACTTTAACAAGCCATGCAAATTATCTAAATTAGATAGCTTGAATGTTTGATGCTTGTTTGCCTTTAGGGCCTGTAGTCACGTCGAAAGAAACACGTTGGTTTTCTTTCAAAGACTTGAAGCCTTGAGAAACGATTGCTGAGAAATGTGCGAACAAATCTTCGCCGCCTTCGTCAGGAGTAATGAAGCCGAAACCTTTAGAATCATTAAACCATTTTACAATACCTGTTGCCATTACAATTTCCTATTTCAGTTAATGTGGGCAGATGCCCGATAGATCGTTTCAACCAAGCAAGAAATGACAGACTGATACTGCACTACTACCTAGAATCTCAACGATGACCCCGATTATACTCACAATTCCTCAAGAAAGTAAATTTTAAATTGAAAGTGGTGCAATTCGTGGCATTTTGAATCACTTTGCCTGTTATTTAGACAAACCTTGGAAAAATTTTCGCGATATATCAATTAATCGCCCGGATGAGGACATTCACATCAATTTTTTCCGTATTCAGCATTACACTGGCGACTCTATTCACCACGCAGCAATTAAGTAACTTAAAGATGAATAAAAAACTGAACGCGAACAAATTTGTTTCATTAATTCTCCCCATAAGCTGCCTACTAACAGGTCTCACAATTAGCACAAGTCAGGCTCACGCAACAAACGCACCATTGTTGCGATGTGAAGTCACCTATGCTGGCACAACTCAGCAAATCGATACACAACTAAGTAACGATCCCTATACTGCGCAAATTCACGACATAGGAGGACGTTTCAGTTTCAAAGCTGTGATGATAGGAGAACCCAACAAGCCAATACACTACATCAAGCTATATGCGTATTTGCAAGGCCGCGATTTTGATATTCCCATTCATCAAGCCACCTACCAAGCCACCCGTCAAGCGCCCATTCGCGTCGCCAAAACGATGCGAGCATTAACGCCGTTCAATCATCTATATGCAGGTGAAGTTGAACGTGAAATGCAATACCAATGTTACTTAGGATGGGATAAGAAATGAATCAAGTCGTCAAACATCTCATCTGTACATTGTCTTTGAGCTTGCTATTTCCGATTGCCACTTTCGCGCAGCAGGCATCGAAAAAACACGCTGATGCACCATCAAAACAAGTAAGCATTTTGTTTGCCGGTGATATGGTGCTCGCCGATTTACCTGGTAAAACCATCGAGCAAGGACATGACCCCTACGCGGCGTTTAAAGATATTTTCGCTAGCGCAGATTTACGCATAGGCAATCTGGAATGCGTGATAGCGACCACAGGTAAAGCCGCAGAAAAGAACTTTACTTTCAGGGCGCATCCCAGAGTCATCCCTGTACTCAAGCAACATTTCGATGCTGTCTCTCTCGCTAACAACCATTCGGGCGACTTTGGTCCAGAGGCATTTAGTGAGATGTTGAGTCTATTGAAAACGCAGGAACTTGCCTACTTTGGTGGAGGCAACAATGTCAGCGAAGCACATCGTCCGCACATCATAGAAAAAAATGGGCTAAAAATTGCACTCCTCGGCTACGACGAATTCATGCCACGTAGTTTTGAAGCGAATACGAATAAAGCCGGTGTTGCCTGGAGCGAAGATGAACAAGTGGTGCGCGATATCATCAACGCGCGGAAAATCTACCATGCCGATATTGTGATTCCTTTTATGCACTGGGGCTGGGAAAATGAAATGACCGCCAACAAACGACAACGTCAACTTGCCAGAATTATGATCGATGCTGGGGCAGATGCGGTAATCGGTGGCCACCCGCATGTAATACAAGACACAGAAACATACAAAGGCAAACCGATTATTTACAGCATCGGTAACTTCATGATGGATGCCTTAGATAATGAAGCGCAAACCTTGGGATGGGTCGTGCGTTTGCATGTCAATCAACATGGCGCTCTGGCGTGGGATACGCGTTTGATCAAAATAGATCCACAAGGCACGCCAACACCTGTTGCAGATGCAAATAGTCCATGCTGGGATAAAAAGACTGGACAAACTAAGTTGTGTAGCAATGCACAACTGAAGTAAGGTCAATTACAGTAAAGAATCCGAAGCAAAAAAATCCCGATCATGTTCGCTGCATCATCGGGATTTTTATTAGCATTACTTAGCTTTGCTTAGCTTAGCGGCTTACTTAAACTTACTTAAAACCAGATTAACTAACACTAGGTCACTACGAGGCTTTGCCACACAAGGCAAAATAAAACCATCTAGTTTTTCATCAAAACTGACGCCCGGCCACTCTATCGTATAGGCTATTTGCCCACTTTGCATCTGACACAGACAAGTGCGGCAACTGCCATTTCTGCAAGAATTTGCGAAAATTAAACCATTGCGTAAAGCCGCCGCCAATATCGTTTCATCTTCCGCACATAAAAATTCTTCCGCTATTTGCGGCAGAGAAATCTTAAATTGCTGAATATCGGTCGTCACTTTTCAAATTTCACATCAAGTCTTACATCTAGTTTCACGGTCACTGGCTAAACGACTTTTTGCAGACGCATAGCGATGCTCATATCACCTGCCAATTTGAGTTTACCGCTCATAAATCCGTTCACAGGATTGAGCTGCCCCGCGAGCAAGTCCACTAAATCTGACAATGCCAGCGTCACTGTGCAATTTGCTTCTGCATCTTGATTATTCACGACGTGAGGATTAACTAAAGCATCGACAAAAATCACACCATCGTCACCACAATCAAATTTCAAAGTCGCATTCAAACTACTATTCTGGCCTAATTTCTGACGTATTTTTTCTGTACAAGCTGGTAAATCCATGACTATTCTTTCTTGGACAATTCGAGTGATTGATTACTTTAAAACGCAAGTAAGCATCCAGAAAAACTCATTGCGACTCAATCTCACTTCACGAGCGATCGCAGAGAATTTCTTTTTCAGATAGCTATCGGTAGGGAAATTTTTAATAACTTCAACTCGCGTGCCATCTGGTAATTCACGAATCTGATAAGTATTACCGTCACTATCCGTGCGTGCAGTCGGGCGAGTAAAATCTTCTACTACATTATCGTCAATCAAAACCAACAAGCCACCTGAACCTAAAGCTTTCTGAATATTTTTCATCGCAGAATCATATTCATCACGACGTATGTGTGACCACATGCCTGCAGCAAAGCACGCGGTAAATTTACGCCCGGCAGGTAAATTCAAAGCATGCCAATCGGCCACTGCAAATTCGACCTTGCCATCCGGATAATCATGGTCTTGTGCCATTTCCAACATAACTTCGTTGATGTCTGTTGCCAACACAGATTTAGCGGATTCAGCGATATGTTGAGTCCAAAATCCTGAGCCACAACCTAACTCCAATACATCTTTATTTGCCAGCGCATCGCTAACATGTTCAGCGGCAGCATAGGCATCTTCTTCTAAATCTGGCTCTTGATATTTTTCATCAAAGCTCTCGGCGCAGTGCGCATAATATTCTGCTAAAGCTTCTCGCTTCATGGTCTTCTTTCACTAAAATTTTATTACATACATCGCGCAACTCGAATTATCGCGCGATTTAGAGATCATTAGAGATCATTAGAAATCACTAGTGATCATTAAAGATCGTAATTATCTTTACCGCCCTGCATCACCTGATCGATCAATTTACGATTCATGGTTGGCGATAACATCTCGATAAAGGTGTACATATAAGTGCGCAAATACGCTCCCTGCCTAACGGCGACACGCGACACATTCATTCCAAATAAATGGCCGACTGAAATCGTGCGCAAATTCAAATCCCGCTCAGGATCAAATGCCATGCCGGCAATAATGCCAACACCCATTCCCAACTCAACATAGGTCTTGATCACGTCGGCATCAATCGCCTCTAACAAGACATCGGGTTTTAAATGGCGGACTTCAAAGGCATGGTCGATCTTACTGCGTCCGGCAAATGCGGCATCGTAAGTAATCAATGGATAACGCGCGATATCTTCCAAGCTAATCGATTTCAACTTTAACAAAGGGTGGTCTAACGGCACTACGACCACGTGCTCCCATTGATAACAAGGCATAGAGACTAAACCATCAACGCTGGTAATAGCTTCGGTCGCGATCGCGATATCGGCTTGATCACGCATGACCATTTCTGCGATTTGTTTGGGACTACCTTGTAACAGCGACAACCGAACTTTCGGGTATTTTTGCATAAATGCCTGCACTAACTTCGGCAAGGCATAGCGCGCTTGGGTATGGGTAGTGGCAATCGTAAAACTACCGCTATCCTGTGCCGCAAATTCTTTACCGATGCGTTTTAAGCCATCGATTTCTTGCATAATCATTTCTACTGACTTCAGCACCGCGCGACCAGGCTCGGTCAGGCCACGAATCCGCTTACCATGACGCGCAAAAATATCTACACCGAGCTCTTCTTCCAACTCAATAATGGCCTTAGAAACACCAGGTTGTGAAGTAAATAAAGCTTTAGCAGCTTCGGTAAGATTGAAGTTCTGTCTGACCGCTTCGCGAACGAAGCGCAATTGATGAAGATTCATGCAAGCATCCTTGAGTCAGCGTAAAGTTCTTTATCGGATAATTTCCGAGTTTCCATGAGATGCAAGTACACAGCCAGCGCAAATTTCATGAAAAAAGTTGAATTGAGAGAAATATCTCTTTATACGATAAAGAATAACTTTGTTCGATTTATATAACCTGAACAGTATATAGACTCAAGGACTTAATTTCTAGAAAAAATCAAAAATCACTCGCAAAAACCGTTAATCTTTAGCTTTTCGTGTATTCGACCACGCTTTGTTCAATCGCACCGAATAGGGATTTGCCGTTTTTATCCAGCATCTCAATCCGGATTTTATCGCCAAATTTCATGAACTCTGTGCTCGCTGCACCATCGGCAATCATTTCCAACGCACGCTTTTCAGCGATACAGCTATATCCCTTTTTCGGATCTTTATTCGAAACTGTACCCGAACCAATAATCGTCCCCGCACGGGCATTCCGTGTCTTACATAAATGCGTGATCAATTGCGGGAAAGAAAACACCATATCCACACCGGCATTCGGCTGTCCAACCAACGTGTCGTTCCAGCTTGAACGTAGTGGCAAATGTACTTTGCCGTCTTTCCATGTATCGCCTAATTCATCTGGTGTGATTGCCACAGGCGAGAAACTGGAAGCGGGTTTGGATTGAAAAAAACCAAAACCTTTCGCCAATTCTGCCGGAATCAAGTTACGCAAAGACACATCATTTACCAGCATCAATAAACGTATATGTTCGCTTGCATGCTGAACTTTCACGCCCATCGGCACATCGCCGGTCACGACTGCAATTTCACTTTCAAAATCGATGCCCCACTCTTCCGACAATAAGGCAATGTCATCCATAGGACCGATAAAATCGTCGCTGCCACCTTGATACATTAACGGGTCATGCCAAAAACTTTCGGGCATTTCTGCATTGCGCGCTTTGCGCACCAATTCAACATGGTTCACATACGAAGAACCGTCCGCCCATTGATAAGCACGTGGCAAAGGCGCCATGCAATTTTTAGGGTCGAAATCGAAACTGTTGATACCACGCCCTGCATTCAAACGTTCATACACTTCATTTAGCTGAGGTGCAATAAAATTCCAATCATCCAAGGCATGCTGCAAGGTCGCAGCAATACCATCTGCGATTTGAGCAGTTTTCAAATCACGTGCAACGACGATCAATTGACCATCCCGTGTTCCATCTTTGAGTGTCGCTAATTTCATATCTTTATTTTCGCCAAAAAATTAACAAAATAACCAATTAATTACAGCCACTATCGAACCGACTCGCGCTAATTCAAGCCAAAAAGCACCGAGCACGCATTTTACCGCGCCGCCGCTGTTGGTTTTCAATGTGCGCCGCAATAAATTATTTCTGATGAGAATCAGTACGTGTATGATTAATGCGGCTTGTTGACATTTACATTAGGAGCAAAGATATGCATCTAAATTCACTCATGATCCGCACGCGACTCTGGCTAGGTTTTGGCAGTCTGCTCGTCATTATGCTGTTGATGGCACTCTTTAATGCCACGCGCCTTAATACCATCGCTAATCAAACTTCTGCAATGCTAGATCAAAATGTCAGTGGCCTCGAAAGCTCTCTCGAAGTTGCGCGTCTGATGCAAGAAAATGGCAGACGCGTTTCTGCACTCTTTCTGACACGTGATCAGAATTTACGTAAAGAACACTATCAAGCAATTGACGTCAATAAGAAGAGCATAGGCCAACTACTGGAAAAACTTTCCAAGCAAGCAAACAACCCTGAGCGAAAAACACTGATCGAAACAGCGACAAAATCACGTGTGGCATTCGTCGCCTCATTTATCAAAGCAGCAGACTCATTAGAGTTAGATGACATTAATGCAGCAGAAAATCAAATGAATACTGCAGTCTTTCCTGCGTTGATTAAGGCAACCGCAGATATGAAGGCTGTAGTGGATTACGAAAGACAGCAAATGAATCTGGAAGATACGTCGATTAAGAAAGACGTGAGTTTTTCTATCAAGATGATGATCGTTGCTGGCCTAGTGGCTACCGCAGTCTGTGCATTGCTCGCTTATTGGATCACACATTCCATCACTGCGCCTTTAAATGCTGCGATTGATATTGCAACACGTGTTGCCGATGGCGACTTAACCACCAAGATCGAAAAAAATGCCGAAGACGAAACTGGCGTCTTACTTGATGCACTGTCGCATATGAATCAGAATTTGATTCAGACGATTCAACAGGTCAACTCTAGTGTCGCCACGATCGCAACTGCAGCCGGAGAAATTGCTGCTGGCAATGCGGATTTATCTGCACGCACCGAGTCTCAAGCCAGCTCTTTAGAAGAAACCGCATCGTCTATGGAAGAACTAACCTCCACAGTCAAACAGAATGCTGACAATGCACGTCAAGCCAACTCTTTAGCTTTAAAAGCTTCTGGTGTTGCAAGTCAAGGTGGTGAAGTTGTAGGAAATGTCGTACACACCATGAATTCGATCAAAGATAGTTCCAAACGTATTGTCGATATCATAGGTGTGATTGATGGCATCGCATTTCAGACTAACATTTTGGCCTTAAATGCCGCAGTAGAAGCCGCCCGTGCCGGTGAGCAAGGTCGTGGGTTTGCGGTGGTCGCATCCGAAGTGCGTAGCCTGGCTCAACGCTCGGCAAGTGCAGCGAAAGAAATCAAAGAATTGATTAACGATTCGGTATCCAAAGTTGATGAGGGATCTCGCTTAGTCGACGATGCGGGGCGCACAATGAGTGAAATTGTCTCATCCGTAAAATATGTTGCCGATATCATGGCGGAAATTACTGCTGCTAGCCAAGAACAAAGCGCTGGAATTGAAGAGGTTAATTTGGCCATTACGCATATTGATGAAATGACCCAGCAAAATGCAGCATTGGTTGAACAAGCCGCTGCCGCTGCCGAAAGTATGCAAGAACAGGCGCAGGCCTTATCGCAAGCGGTCTCCGTTTTCAAACTGCATCAAGCGCAAATGAAAGTGGCGAAACCGGCTAGACAACAACTATCTCGCTTAACTTAATTTGATTTAATTTAACTTAGCTTAGCCTAGCTAAACTTAAGCGACTTCAACCAAGTCAAATCAATTTGCAGAATAACTCGCGGAGTAAGCATTCGTGTCCACCACCATCATTTTTGAAACAGAACGCCTGAAGCTAAGAACTTTGGATGCAGACGATGCCCAATTTTATTTGCAGCTAGTGAATGAACCAAGCTTCATCGAAAATATTCGCGACAAAGGAATACGCAAAATTGCCGAAGCAGAACAGGCAATTCAAACAGGTCATCGTGAAGTGCAAGAAAAAATGGGTTTTAGCTTATACCTAGCCGAGCGCAAAGAAGATAAGGCAGCGATAGGCTTATGTGGTTTGGTCAAACGCGACGATTTGCCAGGAATCGATATCGGCTATGCCTATTTGCCAGCCTATACGGGCAAGGGATACGCTTATGAAGCCAATGCAGGATTACTAAAATACGCTCGCACCGAACTGAAATTAACTGAATTGTTAGCGATCGTTTCACCGCACAACCAAGCTTCGTCAAATCTCTTAGAAAAGTTAGGCTTTCAGTTGCAAGAAACTATTCCGTGGAAGGAAGGTGGCGCAGTCAAATTATTTAAGCGCTTACTAGATTAAAGACTGCAACTTCCATGCCCATTTCATCTGGAAGCGCCTAGTTACTTCAAGATTTAAAGGAAGCGATCCAAAATTTTCCGGCTATGTTTATCAATATCAAACATATTACGAATCAGAAAATGAATACCATGATTATCGGCAATCAGTAAAGATTCTTTTCCAATGCGGCGTATATCCTCATCGCCTTTTAAAACAAAGTGCGTATTCCCTCTATCAGTTTGCACATGCCATGTGCATGGCGTTGCGAAGCTGGTGACACTGAGTATTTTCGCGATTTCAGGCATAAATTCACGGCCTTCTAACTCTTCGTCAATCAAGTTGCGTACCGCTTCTGGCAAATCATTCAAGTGATCAATCCAAGCAACTTCAGCGCCGTTTTCTTTGACTAAAGAAATACCCGCATCAGGAGATTGAATTGGAAATGCGCGAACCGGACGCACATCAATGTGCTCCGCACCCTGCGCATCGGTCAGTACCAACTGGCGAAAATTATTTCTATGTAATTGAAATGTCGTCGTCATTTTTTATTCCCCTGCTACTGCCAAGGCCGCAGCGTTACGCGCCTGTGCTTCGTACAATTTAAAATAAGCGCCCTGCTTCGCCATCAAATCATCATGACTACCAACTTCAACCACTTCACCTCTGTCGAGCACAACCAGTCGATCTGCTTTATGCAAGGTAGAAAGGCGATGGGCAATCGCAATAGTAGTGCGGCCTTTCACCAGATTATCCAAGGCTTTTTGGATTTCTTTTTCTGTTTCAGAATCCACTGAGGAAGTCGCTTCATCCATGATCAAAATACGTGGATCAATCAGCAATGCACGCGCGATGGAAATCCTTTGACGTTCACCGCCTGACAATCCTTGACCACGTTCGCCGACCATAGAGTCATACCCTTGCGGCAAGCGCAAAATAAATTCATGCGCATGTGCTGCACGGGCTGCTGCAATAATTTCTTCCCGCGTTGCATCAGGCTTACCGTAAGCAATATTGTCAGCAATCGTTCCGAAGAATAAGAATGGCTCTTGCAACACCAAACCAATATTGCTGCGATAGTCAGCCACCGCAAATGAACGGATATCTACGCCATCGAGCAAAATCGCACCTTCGGCAACATCATAAAAACGGCAAATCAAATTCACCAAAGTGCTCTTACCAGAACCGCTGTGTCCAACCAAACCGATCATTTCACCTGGTTGAATGTTCAAACTCACATTCCGATTCACGGCTCGATTGCCGTAACGAAAACCCACTTCACGTAGTTCAATCTGGCCTTTGACTTCTTTGATTTTTACCGGATTTTGTGGTTCTGGTACGCTGGAAACGTGATCAAGAATATCGAAAATACGCTTAGCAGCAGATGCTGATTTTTGCGTCACTGAGACGATACGGCTCATAGAATCGATACGACCGTAAAAGTTGCTGATGAACGCCACCGCAGATACCAAGGCACCGACCGTAATTTCATTGTGTGACACCTGCCAGATACCGAAGCCCCACACCACCAGAATACCGATATCGGTCAAGAAAGAAACGATAGGTGAAAACAAAGACCAAACTTTGTTCAACTTGTCGTTGACGGCCAAGTTGTGCTTATTCGCTTCACGGAAACGCGTCGCTTCGCGCTTCTCTTGTGCGAATGCTTTCACCACACGAATTCCTGGAATGGTATCTGCTAGTACATTCGTAACCTCACCCCAAACTCTGTCAATTTTTTCAAAGCCGGTACGCAAACGATCACGAACCAAATGGATAGCCCAAGCAATTAAAGGCAAAGGCAACAAGGTTACCAAAGCCAATTTAGTATTAATCTGCAGCAAAAATGCAGCGGTCATAATAAACATCAACACATCGGTTGCGAAATCTAATAAGTGCAAGGACAAGTAAACACAAATCCGGTCGCTTTCACTACCGATACGCGACATTAAATCGCCAGTACGTTTGCTACCAAAGTATTCGAGTGAAAGCTTCAGCAAATGTTCATAAGTTGCCGTGCGCAGATCAGCACCTATGCGCTCGGACACCAAGGCGAGAATATAAGTTTTCCCCCAACTTAATAGCCACGCCAATACCGCTGCGCCAAACAAACCGCCGATATAAGTAGCGACCAAAGCAGGATCAACGTGTTGGCCGTTTTGATAAGGGATCAACACTTCATCGGTTAAAGGCTTGGTCAGATAACGCGGAATCATATGTGCTGCCGTACCCAGCAACATCAGAGTAAAGCCTATGAATAGAGACACGCGGTAAGGACGAGCAAAACGCCACAATCGGAACAAGGTCCAGGTCGATGGTGGAGTATGAATAACTTTGGTACAGACTGGACACTCTTCTTGCTCAGGCTCCAAAATTGCCTTACAACTCGGACAAATATTTTGTTCAGCTTTTTCAACTGGTTTACCCGTCAGCGTTTCTTGCAGCTTTTCACGAAACGCATCCATCAAGCGAATGACCAACAGATTCTGTCCCAGCGTAAAGCGCCAGTGTGCTAATAGTTTTGCGTCATCCAGCAATTCCAGATGACCAACGCCAGCATGATCGTGATGGCGTATTTGCAGGCCGGCAGAATACGACCAGCTCTGCCATTGTGTATCATTCGGAGATTTCGATAACAAGCGTTGATTTGTGACGACAATTAATCCTTGCTCGAAACGCAGATTGGCATCGAGATCCGTCTCGACAGCATTAATTACTATTTCATCTTGCACTAATTGCAAACTTAATTCTTGACTCCACTTTTCAGGCAAATTCGGCATTGAGCTGGTGATAGCTATTGGTGCTGTTGTCATCGTAAAATGAACTCCAAAGATGAGTATTCTGAACAAATCAAGAAACTCAACAAAAATTAAAAAAACCGCATTTTTTTTGTTAAGACAGGCAAATAAGGGCGAGAATCATCAAGAAAGCCCCATAAAACTACGGGAGATTGCATCAAGCTGTATGACTGAAACGACAAATTACGGTATTCTGTCGACAGGGAAACAAGATCATGGAGATTATCTGTTTTTATCTTTGGTAAGAAGTATACCAGCAAGCTCAGGCGAGATATTTTCAAATTTGCTGAATTTAACAATGCCTTGTCAGCTTGTAGACCTTTCAGCACGTTAAACACTGGTGCATTGGTCTAGCCGTTAAGCTGCGTCACTTGCTTACCAAAAAATTAATAGATTGAGTTCCAACAAAATTGAAGCGAATAGCGATATCACTATTCAATAATAAAATTGACATTCATGACTACAAAAAAGAAAGACATCACCCCGCTGCGCATTACTCATCTACGCGGACCGAACATATGGACGTATCGCCCAGTCATTGAAGTTTGGCTAGACATTGGCGAATTCGAAGAACTCCCCTCCAATAAATTGCCTGGCCTGTACGAACGTCTAACTGCAAGATTGCCGGGTCTATTGCAACATCGCTGCGGCGTGGGCGAAGTGGGTGGCTTTTTAGAAAGATTGAAAGAAGGCACTTGGGTTGGTCATATTCTTGAACACGTCGTTCTTGAATTGCAAAATATGGCAGGTATGCGCACTGGCTTTGGTCAAACCCGCTCTACTCATATTGAAGGCGTGTATAAAATGGCTTTCCGTACACGTCAAGAGCACGTCGGTCGCGCAGCGCTCACTATGGGACGTGATTTATTAATGTCTCTGATCGAAGATCAAGCCTACGACTTCGATACTGAACTAGAAAAATTGCGCGACATGGTCGACGCACTTTGCCTAGGCCCAAGTACGGCACATATCGTTGATGCTGCAACAGATCGCACTATTCCCTCCATCCGTTTAACAGAAGGCAATCTGGTTCAATTGGGCCATGGTAGCTCGCAACGCCGCATCTGGACCGCAGAAACCGACCGCACCAGCGCGATTGCAGAGAGCATTGCCAGCGATAAGGATATGACGAAATCCTTACTTAAAGCCTGCGGTGTTCCCGTACCTGAAGGCAGCCTAGTGCGCAGTGCGGAAGAAGCCTGGGAAGAAGCACAGGATATTGGCTTACCAGTCGTGATCAAGCCTTATGATGGCAATCATGGTCGTGGTGTCACGTTAAACCTGAAAGAAGAAGCAGAAATTCACGCGGCGTACGCACTAGCTTCTCGTAAAGGCGATAGTAAAAGTGTGTTAGTTGAACGCTATATTACCGGCAATGAACATCGTCTATTGGTCGTTGGGAATAAGTTGGTCGCTGCCGCCAAAGGAGAATCTCTTTCCGTCATCGGTGACGGCAAATCGACGATTAACGAATTAGTTGAACAGCAAATCAATATTGACCCCCGTCGCGGCACCACAGAAGAATTCCCTCTGGGCTTGATCATGGCCGATGTCAGCGCAGAAGTGATTTTGGAACTAAAACGCCAAGGCATGGATGCGACATCGGTACCAGCGCAAGGTCAAAACGTTTTGATTCAGATTAATGGCAATGTCGCTATCGACGTGACTGATGAAGTTCATCCAGAAAACGCCCGCTTGGTTGCCTTAGCGACCCGCATTGTTGGCTTAGATATCGCAGGCATTGATCTGGTGTGTGAAGATATTTCACGTCCCCTACAAGAACAACGTGGTGCGATTATTGAAGTCAACGCTAGCCCAGGTTTATTGTCGCATCTCAAACCCGCACAGGGAAAACCGCGCGATATCGGCGCAGCCATCATTCAGCATTTATTTGGCGAAGAAGATAATGGACGCATGCCTATCGTCGGCGTCGCTGGCAGCAAAGGATGCAGCTTAATTGCCCGCTTGGTGTCCAGCATGCTCAGCATGAGTGGTCAATATTCCGGCGTAGCGTGCAGCGATGGTTTGTATCTGGATCAACGTCAGGTGGTGAAAACCAACTGCACCAGTTGGGAAGCTGGTCAACGCTTGCTTCTCAATCGTAACGTGCAAAGTGCCGTTTTCGAAACTAACGCACGCAATATTCTGAAAGACGGTTTAGCTTACGACAAATGTACCGTGGGCGTGATTACCGACTTGGATGGGCATCAAGATTTGGCTGAGTTTTATATCACTGAAGCCGAACAAATGTTTAAAGTGATGCGTGCTCAGGTCGATGTCGTCCTGCCACATGGTTGCGCCGTAATTAATGCCGAAATCCCGCAAGCAGAAGAACTCGCCGAATTGTCCGATGGCGAAGTTATTTACTACGGCTTAAGCACTCACAATGCGGCGATTTGCAAACATCTGCAATTAGGAAAACGTGCAGTGTTTATGCGCGATCAACAAATTATTCTGGCGACTGGCAACCAAGAAATTAATTTGCTTGCATTGTCTGCATTAAAAACCAGCAAGGCGGAACAGCCGGAGACAATCATGGCGGCGGTGGCAGCAGCATGGGCTCTGGACATTCAGCCAGACCTGATTGCTGCAGCATTGAGAAATTTCGATTCTAATCCACCAAAAAAACACTATTAAAACCCTGAGCTGAACTACATCGCGGAAAAATCCGTTGAGTCAGACAACAGATATTTTGGGCGCTTACGCCACTAGATAGGATAAAGGTTTATGGAAGTTTCACGAATCAGGGCTTTACGTGGCCCTAACCTCTGGAGTCATCATACGGCGGTCGAAGCCATCGTCCGTTGCACACCTGAGGAGCTATCAATCAATGATATTCCGGAATTTGAAGCACGCTTGCGCGCTTTGTTTCCGGAAATTGGCCCGCTGCAAGCGACTGGTCATGACGACGCAATTCCGCTAGCACGCGTGTTCGAATTAGCAACACTGGCCTTGCAAGCACAGGCTGGTTGCCCAGTCACATTTAGCCGTAGCACCCAAACTTTAGAAGCCGGCATTTTTCAAGTCGTCGTGGAATATTCAGAAGAAGACGTTGGTCGCCTTGCTTTTGAATTAGCAGAAAAACTGTGCAATGCCGCTTTATCCAATACCAGTTTTGACTTAAGCTCCGCACTCAATGAATTACGCGAATTAGACGAAGACCTGCGCCTTGGACCTTCAACTGGCTCTATCGTCTACGCTGCCGTTGCCCGCAACATTCCTTATCGTCGATTAACGAGCGGCAGTCTCGTCACTTTCGGTTGGGGCAGCAAACAACGCAAAATCCAGGCAGCGGAAATGGATGGCACCAGCGCCATCGCCGAAGCTATCGCACAAGATAAAGAACTCACCAAAAAATTACTCGACGCTGCAGGCGTTCCTGTACCTCTGGGTCGTACGGCGGTAGACGTTGAAGATGCCTGGAATATTGCTTTAGAAATCGGCTTACCAGTCGTCGTGAAACCAAAAGATGGCAATCAAGGTAAAGGCGTGACAGTGAATGTTACTACGCGCGAACAGCTAGAGGCAGGTTATGCTGCGGCCTGTGAATTCCGCGACGATATTTTGGTGGAGCGCTATTTACCCGGCAATGATTTCCGCTTACTGGTCATTGGCAACAAATTGGTCGCAGCTGCGCGTCGTGATCCGCCACAAGTCGTTGGCGACGGCACACATTCAGTACGCGAATTGGTTGAACAAGTGAATAAAGATCCACGTCGCGGCAGCGGTCACGCCACTTCCTTAACCAAAATTCGTTTCGACGATATCGCACTCGCCAGCCTGGCAAAGCAAGGCTATGACGCAGACTCAGTACCGACCAAGGGTACACGCGTGGTATTGCGCAATAATGCGAATCTGTCGACTGGTGGTTCAGCGACCGATGTCACTGATGACGTTCACCCAGAAGTAGCAGCGCGTGCCGTCGCCGCAGCACAAATGGTAGGTTTAGATATCTGCGGCGTGGACGTAGTCTGCGATAGCGTTCTAAAACCCATCGAAGAACAAAATGGCGGCGTGGTTGAAGTAAATGCTGCGCCTGGATTACGTATGCACCTCTCACCGTCTTTCGGCAAAGGCCGAGCGGTCGGTGAAGCCATTGTTGCTGCCATGTTTGCCGACGGTGACGACGGCCGGATTCCAATTATCGCGGTAACTGGTACGAATGGTAAAACGACGACGGTACGTTTGATTGCCCATTTATTGACAGCCAGTGGTTTGCGCACAGGCATGACGAACACTGACGGCGTGTATGTAGAAGGTCGTCAAATTGACAGCGGTGATTGCAGCGGCCCACGCAGTGCACGCAATGTCTTGTCACACCCTGATGTCGATGCTGCCGTATTTGAAACAGCACGCGGTGGCGTTTTGCGCGAAGGCTTAGCCTATGACCGCTGCAAAGTCGCGGTTGTTACCAATATTGGATCTGGCGATCACCTCGGTTTAAATTACATTACTACGGTAGAAGACCTCGCGGTACTGAAGCGTGTGATCGTTCAAAACGTGGCCGACAACGGTGTTGCGGTATTGAACGCAGCCGATCCTATCGTCGCGGGAATGGCAAGCAATTGCACGGGCGCTGTCACCTTCTTCGCCGTCGATAGTCAATTGCCTATCATGGCTGCGCATCGCGTCAAAGGTCATCGCGTTGTCTACATCGAAAATAATGAAATCGTTGCAGTTGAAGGCAAACTGACTCAGCGAATTCCACTGTCCGAAGTGCCAATCACGCGCAATGGCACGATAGGCTTCCAAGTCGAAAATGTCATGGCTTCGGTAGCCGCAGCATGGGCGGCAAACATCAATTGGGATGCCATCCGTAAAGGTTTAAAAACTTTTATGAACGATAGTGATAATGCACCAGGACGCTTCAACGTATTCAACTATCGCGGCGCAACCTTGATTGCTGACTACGGTCACAATCCTGATGCGATCACGGCCTTAGTGCAAGCAGTAGAAAGCATGCCAGGCAATCGTCGCTCGGTTGTCATTAGTGGTGCTGGTGACAGACGCGATCAGGATATTCGTCAGCAAACCGAAATTCTGGGCAATGCTTTTGATCAGGTTATTCTGTATCAAGATCAATGCCAACGCGGACGTGCAGATGGTGAAGTCGTCGCTCTATTACGTTCTGGTTTGGCGAATGCAAAACGCACGACTGATATCCAAGAAATCAATGGCGAATTCATCGCGATTGACACCGCATTATCAACATTGGGCGAAGGTGATCTGTGCTTGATTCTGATTGATCAAGTAGAAGATGCTTTGGCACATATTGCCAAGCGAATTGCGGAAGGCTAAGACTTTTCAAGCTTGGTTTTCAACAGAAATAAAAAAGCCGGAGCGATCCGGCTTTTTTGTTCTTTTTTAAAAAAACTTAACGACCAATAATCGACGCCACGTTATCATGTCCACCAGCACCAAATAATTGTTCTTTCAAAACAGCCAATTGATCACGCACTTTCGCAGCTTGTTCAAACTCCAGATTTTTCGCGTGATCGAGCATGAGTTTTTCCAGTCGTTTAATTTCTTTACTAATCTGCTTCTCGCTCATCGCTTCATACTTGGCCTGTTCTTGCGCCACCATCAAATCATCACGCGCTTCTTGCGGGTTATACACGCCGTCGATGATGTCTTTGATTTTCTTATTAATGCCGGTCGGCGTAATATCATTTGCCGTATTAAACGCGATCTGCTTGGCGCGGCGGCGCTCAGTTTCATCAATCGCGCGGCGCATAGAATCGGTAACACGATCTGCATACAAGATTGCCGTACCATTCAAATTACGTGCCGCACGACCTATGGTTTGAATCAAGCTGCGTTCTGAACGCAAAAAGCCCTCTTTATCGGCGTCCAAAATCGCCACCAAAGATACTTCCGGCAAATCCAGACCTTCGCGCAATAAGTTAATCCCGACCAGCACATCAAAAGCACCGAGCCGCAAATCGCGTAAAATCTCAACCCGTTCGACCGTATCAATATCGCTATGTAAGTAGCGCACCTTGACACCATTATCGCCTAAGAATTCCGTCAATTGCTCGGACATGCGCTTGGTTAAGGTCGTTACCAAGACACGCTCATTAAGCTTCACACGCAAGGTAATTTCATTCATCAAATCATCAACTTGCGATAAGGCTGGACGCACTTCTATACGCGGGTCCACCAAACCCGTCGGACGTACGACTTGCTCAACCACTTGATCCGAATGCTGTTTTTCGTACTCTGCTGGAGTGGCAGAGACGAACACTGTTTGCCGCATCTTGCTTTCAAATTCTTCAAATTTCAGCGGACGATTATCCAAAGCAGAAGGCAGGCGGAATCCATAATCGACCAGATTAGTTTTACGTGAACGGTCACCGTTATACATCGCATTGAGCTGACCGGTGAGGACATGCGATTCATCCAAAAACATTAATGCATCAGCGGGCAAATAGTCGACTAGCGTCGGTGGTGGATCGCCAGGTTTTGCGCCACTCAAATGACGTGAATAGTTTTCAATACCTTTGGTAAAACCGATCTCCGCCATCATTTCCAAATCAAAACGTGTACGCTGCTCTATACGCTGTTCTTCAATCAATTTATTTTCACGACGATAAAAATCCAAGCGCTCACGCAACTCTTCTTTGATCGTTTCTATCGCCCGCAAGACGGTTTCACGTGGCGTCACATAATGAGAACCTGGATACACGGTAAAGCGCGGAATTTTTTGCTTGACCCGCCCTGTCAATGGATCGAACAAAGCGATACTTTCAACTTCATCATCAAACATTTCCAAACGCACGGCGAGTTCAGCGTGTTCTGCAGGAAAAATATCAATCGTATCGCCACGCACCCGGAAAGTACCGCGTCCGAAATCGACTTCATTACGTGTGTATTGCATCTGTATCAAACGCGCAATCACATCACGTTGGCTTAATTTATCCTTGGCGCGCAAGGTCAAAATCATTTTATGATATTCGTTTGGATTACCAATACCATAGATCGCCGATACCGTCGCCACGATAATCACGTCACGGCGCTCCATCAACGACTTAGTACATGACAAGCGCATCTGCTCTATGTGTTCATTGATTGCCGAATCTTTTTCAATAAACAAATCACGCTGCGGCACATAAGCTTCTGGCTGATAGTAATCGTAGTAACTGACGAAATACTCAACGGCATTACGTGGAAAGAATTCTTTGAACTCACTATATAACTGCGCCGCCAAAGTCTTGTTCGGCGCAAAAATGATCGCAGGTCGCCCTGTACGCGCAATGACATTCGCCATCGTGTAAGTCTTACCAGAACCAGTTACCCCAAGCAAAGTCTGGAAAAACAAACCATCGTTGATACCTTCAACCAGTTGCGCAATAGCAGTTGGCTGATCACCCGCAGGCTGAAATATCTGACAAAGTTGAAAAGGCGAATCAGGAAAGGTGACGAACTTCGCCTCTACTTCATCCTGAACTACAGAGAGTAAATCACTCATGAAAAAACCTTTGAATAAGGCAAACGGGAGGAAATGCCAATAGCCAACTATCTTAACACGAGCTCAAAACAAGGCGCTTCAATGGAAATGATAGATGGATTGGCAAATCACCCGGGGTTGATGGCATCACAACCGCGTTCACTTTTTAGGTGTGCAGCGCGCCAGAATATTATACTGTACATTTAATCAGTAAAATGTTTTATCTCAGCTATTCTGCCAGCAATTCTGCGACGAACTCCAAGCCTTCCAGACGTTCAGCCACCACCTTCAAAATCACTATCATAGGCACTCCTAGCAACATCCCCCACACGCCCCACAGCCAGGCTCCAAACAAAAGGCTGACAAATACTGCAACAGAATTCATTTTGGCAATACGACCTGTCATCCACGTCGTGACCACAGTACCGATCAAGCTAGCAATACCTATCGTCAATCCGGCGACCAACAAAAGCATTTGTAGAGATTCAAATTGCAAAAATGCCGCCAAGCCTATGACCGCTGTGGCAATTAAGGAGCCGAAATAAGGCATGATATGTAACAAGCCTGCGGCGACTGCCCACGCGCCTGCATTTTCTACTCCTAGCAGATGTAACATCAGCCACATACACAAGGCCAGCATCAGATTCGTCACTAACAACATGAACATATAATTTTGGATCGACGTATTGATCTCATCCAAAATATGAACCGTAATTTTCTTTTGATGCAAAGATGGTCCCGTAAGCTTCACCAATTTTCGTTTGAATGTATCGCCCGATACCAATAGAAAAAACACGAGGAATATCACCATGGTGGCTTGACCAATAAAGCCCAGCATACCTAATGAGCCTGCCCATACCCAATCGATGACTTTAAAACCGGCAACCTCAGCCACCACTGCTTTCTTCACAGGCCGAACAGGGCTCGATCCAGAATTCGCAGCACGCACAATTTCGGTAGCAGCACTTTGCATTTGTTCCAATGCACCCGGTTGTCCATTGGGCGCGGTTTCTATCAAACGGGATAATTTATGACTAACTTCGGGCAAGGCTTCAATTATCGAGACAAATTCGCCCTGCAAGGCAATGGCAATTCCAATTCCGCTCGATAGCAAGCCGATGGTGACCAATACCGTACTCAGCAAACGCGGCAATTTCAGTTTTTGCAAGGCCTTCACTAATGGATTAATTGTGTAAGCAATGAAGATTGCCAAGATAAGTGGCACTAAAAATTTTTGCGCCCATTGGAGCGCGAAAATAAAAGTAACACTTGCGATCAAGCCCAACGCGAGACCTCGCGCATTCACATGAATTGGTAAAGTTTCTGGTGTTTTATCTGAGGTCAGAATAGTACTGGCAATCTCAGCATCTGAAACACCGTTGCTATTTTCACTAACAACAGTCTCTAAAGGTAACATTGGCAACATAAACTACTCATCCATTTTTATGTGTGAACGCATACAGGTCTGGCACTTAGATACGCCCCATCAACAACAAGATCAACAAAATCACAAAAATCAACCCCAATCCGCCGCTAGGCCCATAACCCCAATCACGACTATGCGGCCATCGGGGAAATGCACCGACCAACATCAGGATTAAAACAATTAATAAAATAGTGACAATACTCACGATAATTTCCTTCACAAAAGTCAATGTAGCGTCATTAAAGCTGAAGTAAAGTTTGTGGTCGGTGCCCTAACGCACATAAGACCTTAACTCGAGATGTTTAATATCGAACGATAATATAAGTTAGCGTTGCAAAAACCCACTCATAGCCCAAGACACCCATCCAAAGGAGTCACCATGCAAACAACGCGTATTGAAACAGATAGCTTTGGAAATATTGAAGTGCCCAGCGATGTTTTATGGGGTGCACAGACCGCACGTAGCCTGCATTTTTTTGCCATCGGCGAGCAACGTATGCCTCTCGAAATCATCCACGCTTTAGCGGTAATCAAATGGGCCGCAGCGGGCGCCAATCACGATGTACAACGGATTTCTCTGGTGCGCTCAATAGCCATTGCGACAGCAGCTTTGCAAATCGCGAATGGGCAGCATGATCAAGAATTTCCGCTTTCTGTTTGGCAAACTGGATCTGGCACGCAAAGCAATATGAATGTCAACGAAGTAGTCGCCCATCTCGCAAGCACGGCACTGCAGAAAATAGATGTGAACGCGAAAAAAATACATCCGAATGACGAAGTCAATTTAGGGCAGTCTTCAAATGATGTCTTTCCTAGCGCCATGCACGTCGCGATCGCGCTTCAAACCCAACAAAAATTGATTCCCGCTTTAGAATATTTGCATAAAAATTTGCAGAATAAATCTGTTGAATTCAAAGACGTCATCAAAATAGGTCGCACCCATTTACAAGACGCGACCCCCATCACCTTAGGGCAAGAATTCAGCGGCTATGTAGCACAAATAGACTCGTGCAAAAACACTTTGCTTCAATCATTACCAGGCATTTATAAACTGGCAATTGGTGGGACTGCTGTGGGCACCGGATTAAATACGCATCCTGAATTTGGAACCAAAGTCGCACAATTATTAACCGAAAAATTTTCGCTGCCTTTCACTCCAGCCAACAATTTATTCGCCGCTATGGCCGGACATGAAGGGATTGTTGCTTTTCATGGGGCGTTAAAAATGTTAGCGATCGCGTTGACCAAAATCGGAAACGACATACGATTAATGGCTAGCGGTCCACGTGCAGGTCTGGGCGAACTGCAATTACCGGAGAATGAACCAGGCAGCTCTATCATGCCGGGCAAGGTGAACCCGACACAAATAGAAGCGCTCAGCATGGTATGTGCTCAAATAATGGGACACGATGTGGCGATTGGTTTTGCTGCAAGTCAAGGGCACTTTGAGCTGAATGTATATAAGCCTCTAATCGCACTTAATAGCTTAGATAGCATACGCCTGCTCAGCGACGCCATGCATAGTTTTACCACACATTGCCTAATTAACATTCAAGTTAAATCAGAACGTATTAATAAATTACTCAACAATTCGCTCATGCTCGTGACAGCACTAACACCCCATATCGGTTACGACAAAGCGGCACAAATTGCAAAATATGCACATAGCCACCAATGTTCTTTACGTGAAGCTGCGATGATTTTAGGTTTTGTGACGGAAATCGACTTTGAGCGCTGGGTTGACCCACAATTAATGCTGGCGCCAAAAGCTTGAGTCAAAAATCTTCAATCCTTAAAATTAAAAGATGATTGCAGGAAAAGCCCACCCGCAAAGCATTTGCGTATAAGTCACCTTAAATTACGAAGCCAAAATTCAAGGTAAAAAAGCGCATTTAGCGCAAAAACTTTTGACAAGTTTAGGAAACATCCCTATAATGTTTGTCTCTGTTCCTTGATAGCTCAGTTGGTAGAGCGACGGACTGTTAATCCGCAGGTCCCTGGTTCGAGTCCAGGTCGAGGAGCCACAGAATTTTGTAGCTCTAGAAATAGAGATGTAGTGCAATAAAAGTTTAGAAGCGAACCTTCTATTCCTTGATAGCTCAGTTGGTAGAGCGACGGACTGTTAATCCGCAGGTCCCTGGTTCGAGTCCAGGTCGAGGAGCCAAATAAGAAGCCTTGTAGAAATACAAGGCTTTTTTCATTTCCGCAAATACATCGCAAATACACTATATAAACATCGCATGTCATTGCACCTTCCAACACAAGGCGCTCAAAGCGGTTTTATGTTAAAGTCGCGCCTTCGCTAGGGGTCCTGTACGTTTCGGTATGGGTGAGATAGTCCCTTGAACCTGATCTGGATAATGCCAGCGAAGGGAAGCGCAAGATGACTCTGCTCATCCGCCCTCTTTTTTGCTCGGTTCATCCAGACGTAACCAAGTAGAAAAGCACATCATGTCGAATCCACGTTTTCGCATCTATTTCAAACTCAGTCTAATTGCCAGCGCAGTCGCGCAGGTGCTTAC
The DNA here is from genome assembly GCF_014284175.1 of Affinundibacterium flavidum. GTDB lineage: Bacteria > Pseudomonadota > Gammaproteobacteria > Burkholderiales > Burkholderiaceae_D > Undibacterium > Undibacterium flavidum. Next base: position 114,417 of record NZ_JACOGA010000011.1, on the reverse strand, counting down.
CATTTCCTCTGCAGCCCACGCCCAAAGCAAAGAGCAGACTTTGCAAGAAGTAGTGATTAGCGGCAGTCGAAGCAGCAAAGCAGACACAAGCAAAGTCGGTGGATTTATTGAAACTGCGTTGCAAGACACCCCACTCTCCATCACGGTTTTTTCGGCAAACCAATTGCAAGATTTGCGAATCCGCCAAACCACCGACGCCATGAAATTCGATGCTAGCGTAAATGAAGCTTACAACGCTATCGGCTATGCAGAACAATTTTCCATTCGCGGTTTTGCGCTCGACAATGCATCGAGTTATCGCAAAGATGGATTTGCAATTCCGGGCGACGCCTCCATCCCTTTAGAAAATAAAGAGCGCTTGGAAATTCTAAAAGGCATCAGCGGCTTGCAAGCAGGCTTTACGACGCCTGGCGGCATCTTAAATTATGTAACGAAACGCCCTAGCAATACTGCAGTGCGCACCATCACTTTGGAAGCCAGCGAACGCGGCACTTTGTATGGCGCGGTCGATCTCGGCGGCAAATCCGATGACAAACAATTCGGTTATCGCATCAACGCGGCAGGTGAAAAATTACGCTCTTACGTCAAAGGCGCCGATGGTGAACGTCAATTTGTGTCCGCCGCATTTGACTGGCAAATTAGCCCGCAAGCCCTATTCCAGATCGATCTCGACCATCAACATAAATCACAATTATCTGTGCCGGGATTTCAATTATTTAATGGCACCGATCTGCCACGTGGCATTTCCGCCGACTTGATGTTGAACGATCAAAAATGGGCAAAACCAGTTGATACGACCAATCGCAATATCGGTTTGCGCTTTGAGTATCAACTCAACAGTGACTGGACCGCCGCTATCTCTGGCAATCATCACGAATTCAAGCGCGATGATTACACGGCATTTCCTTACGGCTGCGGCGCGCAAGACCTGTATCCTGGCTATTGCGCCAATGGTGATTACGACGTGTACGACTACCGCAGTTTGAACGAGTCCAAATCATTACGTGGTGCGCAAGCTCTACTCAACGGCAAATTCAGCATTGGCGATGTTCAGCATAAGTTGGCAATCGGCTTAAGCAACTCTCAACGTCGCGATTATTTTGGTGACTATGTGTACGACTACGCTGGTAGCAGCAATTTATTTCACCCCGCCGCAGTACCAGCAACGAATGGCAAAACGGGAGCTGTTTCTTTGCGCCGCACCGACAAAGAAGCCTCGCTCTTCGCACAAGACATTATCAGCTTAAGCAAGGAATTCGATTTACATGTAGGACTGCGCCACGTCAAGGTGGATCGCGCGCAAGCAGGCAGCCCCGACTTTGAGCAAAGCTATAACTTACCCAACCTGGCATTAGTATTTAAACTTAGCAATGCGATGAGCACGTATATCAGCGCAAGCGAGGGCTTAGAGCATGGCGGCGTAGCGCCATTTGGCACCAAAAATGAAAATCTTATGCTCGACGCCAGCAAATCCAAGCAAGTTGAAGTCGGCTTCAAAGCAGCATTAAACCGTGACTTCAATTTCTCTGGCGCACTATTCCGTATCACCAAACCTTTGGAATACACCAACGCTGCCAATTATTATGTGAGCGCAGGAGAAGCCGAGCATCGCGGACTGGAGTTATCAGCACAAGGCAATTTAAGCAAAGACTGGACACTTGGCGCCAGTGCGACTGTAATTAATGCGCGTCAAAATAATACGGGCGATGCGACAATAGACGGCAAACGCGTGACCAATGTGCCGAGTTTCAAATCCACGATCTACACCGATTACGCACCAAGCATCTTAAATGGCGCGCACTTGACCGCATCCTGGCAATATTCAGGCAGCAAATCGTTTAGCCCTGATAACAAAGTCACGGTGCCTGGCTATAACGTCGTTAATCTTGGCTCGCGCTACACAACACAAGTTAACGGCATCGTCAGCACTTTCCGCTTCGATATCAACAATGCTTTCAATAAATTCTACTGGCGTGATGTAACGCAAAGTTTGGGTGGCTATTTATTCCCAGGCGCACCGCGTACTTATAAAATCTCAGCACAGTTCGACTTCTAAGCCATATTTCCCATAGAGGCGAACCAACAAGTTCGCCTCCCCTCCCGCACAGTCCTTCACTTTTGTAAAAACAGGTAGTACCTGACAAGATTACTCAAGTTTGCTATACTTGAGTCAAATGCTCGGGATTAAAGTTTATTCATCACTCTTACCCAGCATCACTAAACAAGTTTGGAGTATTGACTCATGCGTCTAACCACTAAAGGCCGATTTGCTGTCACAGCCATGATCGATCTTGCCTTACGTCAAGACAATGGACCGGTCACGCTGGCAGGCATTAGCCAACGCCAGGATATTTCCTTATCGTATCTTGAGCAATTATTCGGCAAATTGCGTCGCCATGAAATCGTCGAATCCGTACGAGGCCCAGGCGGCGGTTACAATCTCGCCCGCAAAGCGCAAAATGTGACGGTGGCGGATATTATTATCGCGGTCGATGAACCACTTGATGCAACTCAATGCGGCAGCAAAGGCAATTGCCATGGCAGTGATCACGACAATGGCATCCACTGCATGACACATGACTTGTGGGCGACTTTGAACGCCAAGATGGTCGATTATTTAGACTCTGTTTCTCTGCAAGACTTGGTCAACCAACAAAAACAAAAAGCCCAAGATAAACCTATTGTTATCGTTCGTCACGGACACGCCGAACGCACCATTTCCTAAAATTTGGAGTTTTGAATGACTGCCGCAACTACATCCGTACCATTAACAAAAACTTTGATCGACACGCTGAAAGCACCGCATTTTCCTATCTACATGGATTATTCCGCGACGACCCCGGTTGATCCACGCGTTGCCGACGTGATGATCCCGTATTTGCGCGCGCAATTTGGTAACCCTGCTTCACGCAGTCATGCGTACGGCTGGGATGCGGAGGCAGCTGTTGAAGCGGCACGTGGTCATGTTGCTGCACTGGTGAATGCGGATTCCCGTGAAATCATCTGGACCTCTGGCGCGACAGAAAGTAATAACCTCGCCTTAAAAGGCGCGGCACAGTTTTACAAAGGCAAAGGCAAGCACATCATTACCGTGAAGACCGAGCACAAAGCAGTGTTGGACACAGTGCGTGAATTAGAGCGTCAAGGTTTTGAAGCGACTTATCTGCAACCACAAGACAATGGTTTGATCTCAATCGAGCAATTAAAAGAAGCTATTCGTCCTGATACGATTTTGGTTTCTGTCATGTGGGTCAATAATGAAATTGGCGTGATTCAACCGATTGCCGAAATCGGTGAATTGTGTCGCGAAAAAGGCATTATTTTCCATTCAGACGCAGCACAAGCAACGGGCAAAGTTGACATCGACTTGGAAAAAGTCAAAGTCGATTTAGTCTCTTTCTCTGCTCACAAATCTTATGGTCCGAAAGGCGTAGGTGCTTTGTATGTACGTCGCAAACCACGCGTACGTTTAGAAGCGCAAATGCACGGTGGCGGTCATGAACGCGGCTTGCGCTCAGGCACTTTGGCGACGCATCAAATCGCAGGCATGGGCGAAGCCTTCCGCATCGCTAAAGAAGAAATGACTAGCGAATTAGCCCACGTTCGCGCTATGCGTGATCGCTTAGCAAAAGGTTTAAGCGAGATCGAAGAAACTTACATCAATGGCGACATGGATCACCGCGTTCCACATAATTTGAATGTGAGTTTCAATTATGTCGAAGGCGAATCTTTGATCATGGCGATTAAAGATATTGCGGTATCGTCTGGCTCAGCATGTACCTCTGCCAGTTTGGAACCGTCTTACGTTTTACGTGCTTTGGGTCGTAGCGATGAATTAGCGCATAGCTCGATTCGCTTTACCATTGGTCGTTTTACGACAGAAGAAGACATCGATTTCACGATAGAACTCTTGAAATCCAAAGTCGGCAAATTGCGCGAATTGTCACCATTGTGGGACATGTATAAAGATGGCATCGATATTTCTACCATCCAATGGGCTGCGCATTAATTAACTAATTTAAGAGGGAAACATCATGGCATATTCAGAAAAAGTATTGGATCACTACGAGAATCCACGTAATGTTGGCGCGTTTGAAAAAGGTGATGACACTGTCGGTACTGGCATGGTTGGTGCACCTGCTTGCGGCGACGTGATGAAATTGCAGATTAAAGTTGGCGCAGATGGCGTGATTCAAGATGCCAAGTTTAAAACCTATGGCTGCGGCTCCGCGATTGCTTCATCTTCTTTGGTCACAGAATGGGTTAAAGGTAAAACTTTAGATCAAGCTTTGAGCATCAAGAACACCGAAATCGCTGAAGAATTGGCATTGCCACCGGTCAAAATCCACTGCTCTATTTTGGCAGAAGATGCGATCAAAGCAGCTGTACTCGATTACAAAAACAAACATAGCGCTGAATAATTTTATTCAACTTATTTTTCGCGCAGTTTTAGCGCAATTTGGATAGATCATGGCGATTACTCTGACAGAAAAAGCAGCAAAACACGTCATTCGTTATATGGAACGTCGCGGCAAAGGCATAGGCTTGCGCTTCGGCGTTCGTACCACGGGTTGCTCAGGCATGGCGTATAAATTGGAATATGTCGACGAAGTCGGTAACGAAGATCAAATCTTCGAGACCCACGGCGTAAAAGTGTTCGTCGATCCTAAGAGTTTGCCTTACATTGACGGCACGGAATTAGACTTCGCGCGCGAAGGCTTGAACGAAGGCTTTAAGTTCTACAATCCTAATGTCAAAGACGAATGCGGTTGTGGCGAGAGCTTCCGTATTTAAGCAGGCTTGACGATATTCATGACCATGCAAAATCCCATGCAGAATCATTTCGCGCTGTTCAATTTACCGACCAGCTTCGAACTAGACCGTACAAAACTCGATACCGCATATCGCGAAGTGCAGTCCACTGTCCACCCGGATAAATTTGTACAAGCGGGCGATGCAGAAAAGCGTGTGGCGATGCAATGGGCGACGCAAGCCAATGAAGCTTATCAAACTTTAAAAGATCCACTCAAACGCGCGACCTATTTGTGTCATTTACATGGCGTTGATTTACAAACGGAATCGAACACCAGCATGCCTGCGAGTTTTTTAATGCAGCAAATGGAATGGCGCGAAGCCTTCGATGATGCCCGGCACAGTAACGATATGACTGCCATGATGCAGCTAGAAAAAGAAGTGCAAGCGGGTTTGAGAACGCAAACGACAAAAGCGGGGGCGGCGATAGCTGATGGGGATTTCCAAGCAGCGGCACTAGACATTCGCGCTTGTTTATTTTTAGAGAAATTCCTGGCCGATATCGCTGCCTATGATGACTAAGTCATTCTGACGCTAACGTCAGCTCCATAAAACCGATTAATTTAGACCGACGACGCACCGCGTCATCCTCACGACAAGATTATGGCATTACTGCAAATTTCAGAACCTGGCATGTCCACTGCCCCGCACCAACATCGTTTGGCTGTTGGCATTGATTTGGGTACGACCAATTCCTTAGTTGCCACAGTGCGCAATAGTATTCCTGAAATTCTCAATGATGAAGAAGGTCGCTCATTATTACCGTCGGTGGTCAGATATTTACCGAATGGTCACGCGCACATCGGCTTTAAAGCACAAGCAGAGCAAACAACGGATCCTAAAAATACCATCGTTTCTGTGAAGCGTTTAATGGGACGTGGATTAAAAGATATCGCCCATGCTGAAAATCTACCTTACGATTTTCATGATGAGCCTGGCATGGTGCAATTGAAGACCGTTGCAGGGATCAAAAGCCCAGTCGAAGTCTCAGCACAAATTCTCGCCACTTTACGCCAACAAGCCGAAGACGCGTTGGGCGATGATTTAGTAGGCGCGGTCATTACTGTTCCGGCTTATTTCGATGATGCGCAACGTCAAGCCACTAAAGATGCGGCGAAACTGGCCGGCTTAAATGTACTGCGCTTGTTAAACGAACCAACCGCCGCAGCGATTGCTTACGGCTTGGATAATGGTTCCGAAGGTGTATACGCAGTTTACGATTTGGGCGGCGGCACTTTTGACATTTCGATTTTGCGCATGAGTAAAGGTGTGTTCGAAGTCTTATCTACTGGCGGCGACTCTGCTCTCGGCGGCGACGATTTTGATCACCGTCTATTTTGCTGGATTTTGCAGCAAGCAGGTTTGTCTTTATTGAATGATGCAGACACACGAGTCTTGATGGTCAAAGCACGTGAAGCCAAAGAAATCCTATCAACGCAGACTTCAACCTATATTGACGCCAAACTCTCGAATGGCGAAGTCGTACATCTGCAAATTACCAAGAGCATTTTTACCGAAATTACAGAAAACCTGGTCATCAAAACCATCACCCCTTGCCGCAAGGTTTTGCGCGATGCCAAGTTAACGGTGGATGATATTGATGGCGTCGTTCTGGTTGGCGGCGCAACACGCATGCCACATGTACGCAAAGCGGTTGGGGAGTTTTTCCAAACCACGCCATTAGCGAATATCGACCCGGATAAAGTCGTTGCACTTGGCGCTGCGATTCAAGCGAATTTATTAGCAGGTAATCGCGCTGCGGGTGACGACTGGTTGTTATTGGATGTAATTCCTTTGTCTTTGGGCATAGAGACTATGGGTGGATTATCTGAAAAAGTTATTCCACGCAACTCCACCATTCCTTGCGCCCGTGCGCAAGAGTTTACGACGTTCAAAGACAGTCAAACCGCCCTTGCTATTCACGTTGTACAAGGCGAACGCGAGTTGGTCAGCGACTGTCGCTCTTTGGCAAAATTTGAATTACGCGGCATTCCGCCAATGGCGGCCGGTGCAGCGCGCATCCGCATCACCTATCAAGTCGATGCCGATGGCTTACTGTCAGTTTCTGCACGAGAAATGCGTTCAGGCGTAGAGTCTTCCATCGTTGTAAAACCATCGTATGGCCTGGCCGACGACGAAATCGCACGCATGTTACAAGACTCATTTAGCTCTTCCGACAGTGACATGCAAGCTCGTGCTTTGCGTGAAGAACAAGTTGAAGCTGATCGCTTACTGTTAGCCATAGCATCAGCCTTAGCCAGCGATAAACAATTGCTCAGCACAGAAGAATTACAAGAAATCGAAACATTGATTGAAAATCTGCGCCAAACCAAACAAGCTAGTGATCACGATGCAATCAAAACCGCTATCACCGCACTCGCCGATGGCACAGAAGAATTTGCCGCACGCCGCATGGATCAAAGCGTTCGCAGCGCGCTCGCAGGTAAAAACCTGAACGAGTTTGAATAATTTTCACGATAAAAAATATCATGCCTATCATTACTATCCTGCCACATGCCCAACTTTGCCCCGAGGGCAAGACTATTGAAATCGAAGAAGGCAAATCTTTGTGCGAAGCACTGGTTGAAAATGAAGTCGAAATTGAGCACGCTTGCGAAATGTCTTGCGCATGCACGACTTGCCACGTGGTTGTTCGCCAGGGTTTCAACTCTCTCAATGAGTCAACAGATGACGAAGAGGACTTGTTAGATGCAGCATGGGGCCTGGAAGCGACTTCACGCCTGTCTTGTCAAGTGAAGTTAGGCAAACAAGACATCACGATAGAAATTCCCAAATACACAATTAATCACGCTCGTGAAAATCACTAATACCTATCGATCTGCAGCAGAGATTATTATTTTTTCACTTAATCAAATGCTTGCACGTCAATATGTCTGTTTTTGCTCTCTCTGAGAATAGAATTTGCACAAGTTCAACACTGTCACTTGTGCAAATTGTCAAAACCTTCTACCATCAGAAATAATTGCTTTGTATAAACGAAGACCCAATCCGCCTTCCTACAAATAACACAGCTTTAGCAATTACTTTGCTGAATGTTTGTGCAACGAAAGACGACGTATGCTACTGAGTCAGTACAAGAAAAAGAAGGAGCATAAGTAATGAAGACACCGTCTTTGATTGCTTCCATTTTCAGTCGCATTACTTTACGCCTTGCCGTCGTTCTCGCGGTTTTTTTTGGCTTACTTGTTACCTCTCTCGTTCTGATTCCTATCCAGCTACGTACTATTTCTGAGGATAGCTTAAAGAAACTCGAAGACGATCACCTGCGCTCTGCCGCTATTCTTGCGGTCATTTTGAGCGAACCTGTATGGCAAATTACCCCAGAAATCGCCAAATTATCGAGTGAAGTGGTTTTCTCTAACCCAAATGTTTCAGAAATTCACGTCATCACCCTGCCGGACAAGAAAACCTTTATTACCAATTCGCGCAAAAATACGCAAAAAGGTCCCTTCCGAACTCAGTCGCGCCCGATTTCTCACGGTGAGCAAGTCATTGGTGAAGTACACCTGACGTTTACTGAAGAGATCATGCAAGAAGAAATCAACTCGAACTTCTATCGTGCGATTCTTGTGACAGCGACTTCATTTTTGCTTTCGGTGATCTGTATTTATATTGTTTTGCAGTGGCGATTGGTGCGACCGATCAAAGATCTCATCGAAAAATCAGATTTGCTCGCTAATGGCGAATTAAATGAAGTCATTTCATTTGATCGTAAAGATGAAATTGGACACCTTGCGGTTAGCTTGGAAGCGACTCGGCAAGCCCTTCAGCGCTCGTTTAATGAGCTTGAAATTAAGAATCAACAATTACTTGAATACTCAGGCACCTTGGAATCAAAAGTTCGCCAGCGTACTCAGGAATTAGAGAATGCCAATCATCATTTAGAGGCAGCTCTTGCCAGCGTGAATAGTGCGCAAAACGAATTAGCCAGGATTGAGCGTATGGCCGCCTTAGGATCTATGGTGGCGGGTGTCGCACACGAATTAAACACACCACTCGGAAATTGTTTGTTAGTCGCTAGCACGCTCAGTGATGAAACCCGCCAAATCGGCAAAGCGATGACCGAAGGCACGATGCGTCGCTCTGATTTGTCCCACTATGTAGAAGCGGCGACAGAATCTAGCAAGTTACTAATGCGTGGTTTACAACAAGCAGCGCAATTAGTCGGCGATTTCAAACAGGTTGCAGTTGATCAATCGAGCGCTCAACGTCGGAAATTCACCTTAATGGTGGTATTCCAGGAGTTAGCTGCTTTGTTGCATTCTAGCTTACGCAAAACTCCATTTAACCTAGAACTCGATATTCCAGATGATATCGAATTGGATAGTTATCCTGGTCCGCTCGGTCAAGTATTTAGCAATTTGGTAAATAATGCAGTAGTGCATGGGTTAGACGGCATGAGTCAAGGCTATATGCGCTGCATGGCGAGGCTCCAGGGCGACCATGTCTTAATTGTATTTGAAGACTCTGGTAAGGGGATTCCTCCTAACATCATCAAGCGTATCTTTGAACCATTCTTCACAACCAAGTTCGGCAAAGGCGGCAGTGGTTTAGGTTTGAGTATCACGTTCAACATCATCACAAATGTACTTGGTGGAGAGATTAAAGTGACTAGTGAGCCCAATCAAGGCGCTCGCTTTGAAATGTCAATTCCACTCATCGCACCAGGCAATCCTGAACATACGGGACAAATGATCGACGCCTAAGGCTGTTATACTATGGCCTGAAATTATTTCAGTATCTTGCCCATTTAGAGACAAGATACTGAATTAAATTGATCCGTCAATTGGCACCCTGACCACCACTTTTCAAAGCTGCGAAAAATGCAAGAATATCTCGACTTCATGCGTCATGTACAAGATCATGGCCACGTCAAAACCGACCGAACCGGCACCGGAACACTTTCTGTTTTTGGTTATCAGATGCGCTTTGACCTAAGCAAAGGCTTTCCTCTGGTGACAACCAAAAAACTCCATCTAAAATCAATCATTCATGAGTTAATTTGGTTCTTGGCTGGATCTACAAATATCGGCTACCTAAAAGATAATGGCGTATCCATTTGGGACGATTGGGCCGATGAAAATGGAAATCTCGGCCCAGTCTATGGCTCTCAATGGCGTAGCTGGCCTTTGCCTGATGGTGGGCACATTGACCAAATTGCACAGTTAATTGAACAAATCAAAACGAACCCTGATTCGCGTCGTCTGATAGTTTCAGCCTGGAATGTCGCCGAGATTCCCCATATGAAGCTACCTCCTTGCCATGCATTTTTCCAATTTTACGTGGCGGATGGACGACTTTCTTGCCAGTTATATCAACGCAGTGCCGATATCTTTTTGGGAGTTCCCTTCAATATTGCCTCGTACGCGCTATTGACTCACATGGTAGCTCAACAAACCAATTTGGACGTTGGTGACTTCATCTGGACCGGTGGTGACTGTCACTTGTACAGCAATCATTTAGATCAAGTCAAAGAGCAATTATCACGTCAACCTCATCCCTTACCTAAGCTCAATATTTTGCGCAAACCTGATTCAATCTTTGATTACAAATTTGAAGATTTTGAGATTGCAAATTACGAGTTTCACCCACATATCAAAGCACCTGTCGCTGTATAGTTAGTAATCTCATGACCAATTTAAGCATTATTGTCGCCACTGACAAAAAAAACGGCATTGGTATTAACAACCAATTGCCTTGGCACTTACCGGAGGATTTAGCGCATTTCAAGCGCACCACATCTGGTCATACAATTATTATGGGCAGAAAGACTTTTGACTCTATCGGTCGCGCTTTGCCAAACCGCCACAATGTAGTAATCAGCCGCAATACAGAATGGCAGCACGACAATGTGCATTGCTATTCTTCTATTGAAGATGCCCTAAAATCGCTTAAAGACTCGGAAGCCTTTGTCATCGGCGGCGCACAAATTTATGATCAAGCCTTGCATTTAGCACAAAAACTGATCGTCACCGAAATTCAAGATGAATTCGAATGCGATGCTTTTTTTCCAAGCATAGATAAAAATATCTGGCAAGAAAGCCAACGAGAAAGCTTTATTAGTGCGACTAATCAGTTACACTATGCAATTGTTACATACACAAGAAAATAGGATATTCAATGTCAGGTCACGGTTTTCACGTACATGGTCCACACGATCATGAAGTAGAGCATGCAGCTCATAGCAATGACGAATTTTCCAGCAAAATCGCTGTAATGACGGCAATCATGGCAACCGTCGGGGCTTTGCTAGGCTACGAGGGCGGCGCTACGCAAAACGAAGCGGCCATGCATAAAAATAGTGCTGCAATCAAGAAAACCGAAGCATCAGACCGTTGGAGTTACTACCAGGCTAAGTCGGGCAAACAAAATTTGGCTGAACTTGCCATGATTATTCCTGGTAGCGATGTAGAAAAATACAAATCTGAAGTTGCTCGTTATAAGACAGAAAAAGAACAAATTAAAAAAGAAGCTGAGGCTTTAGAGCAACAGGTAGTAGAATTAGAAAAATCGTCAGAAGCTGCTCTGCATCAACACCATCGCTGGGCACAGGCAATGACCGCAGTACAAATTGCGATTTCCCTAGCGGCAATTGCCTTATTGACTAAAAAGAAATGGCTAGAGTATGCTTCTTATGCTGTTGCAACCGCCGGACTGGGTATCGCAGCATTAGCCTGGATGCATATTTAAAGAAAGTTGATATCATGAAGAAGATTGCTTGCTTGACGATCTTAGCCGCCGTAAGTGCAGTTCCTTTGGCTGTGCACGCGCAAGATTTTCGTTGGAATCAAGCTTCTGTCATAGCATCTCAAGTGCATCCAACATATTCCCTGTCACAAACAGGCAAAAATAGTTTTGGTGGCATTACTAGCATTAGCAGTAGCCAAGATCTGACACTCGCTTCACCACTTGAATTTGGCTATATTCCACCAAGCAAACAGGGTAAGCGTGGGTCATCCCGTGGTTTGTTTTTGAATCAATCAAATTCAACGGCACTGAATTTTTCGAAATCAGATAAATTGGACTACGGCTTAGATTTCAGCTTGGATCGCAAGCGTGATCCGTATGAACTTACGCAAATCGGCACGGGCAAGAATCAATTGTCAGGCACCGATTTTTCGACTTCAGCTTTTATTAATTATCGAATCAATCCTACTTACTCTCTGGGATCATCGATTCGTTATGGCACTGGCTATGAACGTGGTACTCAACTTAGTGTCAGCGCAAAAGCGAATAAAGTCTTTGGTAAACGCCATAATTTGACTGCTGTATTCAGCGTCAACTGGAGTAATTTATCTAGCGCCTCGAAGAATCCTTTCAGTGCTCTCGATTGGCAACAGTCACAGAATTATTTGTCGCTCAACAATAACTTGAATCGTACTGAGTTACGCATTGGTAGTAGCTGGAACTGGAACATTGATACCAACTGGTCCTTATCGACCGGTGTCAGCGCACGCCACTCGCTCAATTCGCCCGTGAATAATCCTTTCTTCACGCAACGCACACCGGTAACCGTATTTTCTATCGCGACTTATCGCTTCTAAGTTCAAAGTTCAAACAATAATGGCTCATTCGGTGAATGAGCCATTATTTTATTGCTTGCATTGATCTTCAGTTCGACATCATTGCAAACTCATCTTGTGGGTCTTAAATCAATCGCCCAGCCGCAATTGAAATCGTACGTCCACAACGAGCGGCAATCGATAAATCATGTGTAACCAACACCAGACTCGAACCGCGTTCGCGGTTTAATTCAAACATTAATTGAATTACCGATTCGCCAGTCGCCGCATCGAGGCTACCTGTCGGTTCATCGGCAAATAACAGCGGTGGCTCCGTGACGAAGGCGCGCGCCAAAGCCACCCGCTGCTGCTCACCGCCCGATAAATATTTTGGATAGTGTTTTAAACGACTAGACAGACCAACCTTTGCCAACATCTGCTCTGCTTTACTCTTTGCCTCTTTGTCGCCGCGCAACTCCAAAGGCAACATCACATTTTCCAAAGCATTCAGATGCATTAATAATTGAAATGATTGGAACACAAAGCCTAACTGATTCTTACGCAACAAAGCTCGGCCATCTTCGTCTAAAGCGAAAATATCAACGCCGCCTAACTCAACGGTCCCCGATGTGGGTGTATCCAAGCCAGCTAAGATACCCAGCAAGGTAGATTTTCCTGATCCCGATGCACCAACAACCGCGAGAGTCTCACCCGCTTCAACAGAAAACTCGATATTATGTAGAATAGTTAGCTCACCAGTCGCATCAGCGACCCGCTTACTCAAATTTTTTACATGTATTGCTGGAATATTGTTTGCAGGAATATTGCTTTGATCAGAAAGGCTCATGTTGAATTTATGCGTTTAAATTTTATGAAAACACTGAACATCTTCAGCGCACTTTTTATTGCACTATTAATGTGTGTCATTTCTAGTAATGCGCATTCTGCACCAAAAACAATACTTGTGCTTGGTGATAGTTTATCCGCCGAATATGGTCTGGCTCGCGGCACTGGTTGGGTAGCATTATTAGAAAATAAGCTGCAGTCCAAAAAAATTGTGGCACGCGTTATCAATGCCAGTATTAGCGGAGAAACCAGTAGCGGAGGTAAAGCGCGACTGGGTGCATTACTGGAAATTCATCGACCAGATATCGTAATTATAGAACTGGGTGGCAATGATGCCTTGCGTGGCTTAGATCTAGACGCATCAGAGCAAAATTTTCGTGACATGTTAAAAATGGTTCAGGCTAGCAAAGCCAAGCCACTACTGGTGGCGATGCAAATTCCACCGAATTACGGCAAAGCCTATACCGATAAATTTTTCTCCATGTACGCCAAATTGGCGAAAGAAAATAAATCTGCCTTAGTGCCTTTCTTTCTCAAAGGCGTCGCAGACAAACCTGCGCTGTTCCAACCTGACCGGATTCATCTGACTGCAGAAGCACATCCAACCATGATGGAAAACGTCTGGGAACCTTTACAAAAACTGCTGAAAAAATGAGTGCATCTCGATTGATTAGTTTCGCCGAGGCCTACGCCGATTTATCCGAGTTTGATTGCATCATCGATGCGCGTAGCCCCGCTGAATTTGCAGAAGATCACATCCCGGGCGCCATTAATTGTCCAGTATTAGACAATGAAGAAAGAATCAAAGTCGGCACAATTTATAAACAAGTCAGTCCGTTTGAAGCGAAGAAAATTGGCGCAGCATTAGTTGCAAAAAATATTGGTACGCACATTGAACAATTGTTTCTGGATAAACCCAAAGACTGGAAACCTTTGATCTACTGCTGGCGCGGCGGTAATCGCAGTGGCGCCATGACACATATCATGTCAAAAATTGGATGGCATGCGATGCAGCTTGATGGTGGTTACAAAGGATTTCGCCGTTTCGTGAATCAGCAACTGCCGGAATTGACAGCGCGAGCACATTGGGTCGTGTTATGTGGGGAAACTGGTACGGGTAAAAGTCGTTTGCTACAACAATTACATGCCGCAGGTGAACAAGTCATCGACTTGGAAGAATTGGCGCAACATCGCGGCTCAGTGCTTGGAAAATTACCGGATAACAGACAACCTTCTCAAAAGTTTTTTGAAACAGAAATTTGGCGCTGTCTCAATCGTTTCGACTTCGACAGACCAATCTATGTTGAAGCCGAAAGCAAAAAAGTTGGCAACTTACGAGTGCCAGATGCCATGATGGAAAAAATGCGTATCTCGCCATGCCTCAAATTGGAATTATCTTTGGATGAACGGATTGCTTTGCTCAGCGATGATTACCGCCATTTCATCGACAACACGGCGCTACTCAAGACTCAATTAGCATGTCTGGTAGATTTACATGGCAAGGAGCAGATTCGACTATGGTCGGAACTCGCTGAGTCCAATCAGATAAGAGAGCTAGTCAAACAGCTCTTACTCAAACACTACGACCCAGCATATCAAAAAGCGATAGTCCGTAATTTTGAGCAAGTGAAACAAGCGAAGATTTATGCCATACAAGATAAATCAGATGCCTCATACGCAGAACTCGCCGCTCGCATTATCCGAGAATATTAAGGCGCAATATCAAGATACAGACTCAACCATCCTTATCCTCAATAATGCCCTGCCCCTTTTCATCAAGCTCTTCGAACTGGCGGTGATTTAAAGCCCACCAAAATACGATACCTATCGCAAAAACCAAGAGGACGCTGAGCGGAACCAATAAGTACAAAATATCCATAGATTTCTTGAGAAAAATTTTACGTGGATCGCATTACATCATAATCAATCGGCTTGAGATTGAGCAAGCGCAGGCCATTCACCACGACCATCAAAGAACTGAGTGACATCCCAAGTGCAGCATGCCAAGGTTCTAGATAGCCAAGGACTGCCGCTGGTACTGCAATGACATTGTAAAGCAATGACCATGCTAAATTCTGCCGAATCAATCGATAGGCTTTCACTGCCAATTGCATACTAAAATTAAAATCACTAAGGCGATTAGACATCAATAAGCAATCGCTGCGCGTCTGAGAAATCGGCGCCCCTTGCCCCATCGCTACTGACACTTGCGCTAAGGATAATGCGGGTCCATCGTTCATGCCATCGCCCAGCATGGCAACCACAGCGCCCTGCTGTTGCAGATTCAAAATGTAATCATACTTTTGTGCAGGACTGAGTTCAGACTTAAATTCGGTGATGCCACATTGCGTAGCGATAGCAGTCGCCACCTCATTACGATCACCCGATAATAAGATCACTTTCTTTACTTGTTTTTGTAATTCGGCGATACAAGCAATTGCCTCATCACGCAGGCAATCTTCCATCACGAAATACGCCAAGATACGAGACTGATTCGCAAGTACAGATACTGACTGACTACGATACTCATCAGGAATTTGCCATGCAAGTTGCTCAAGGTCCTCAAGCATTTCCTTCACGTAATCGAGCTTACCAAGTCGGTACCAAGTACCGTTCAATTTTGCTGTAATCCCGGCACCTGCTTGTTCAAGGCTTGCTTCAACCTTTAGATCGGGACTTAAAACTACTTGAGTGACGTGACTGGCTTGCTGTTTAACAAAATCTTCGGTAATCGCTCTTGATGCGGGATGTAATGACATGCTGGCCAATAACGCAGCGATACTTTGTTGCTCAAAAATTGAGATATCTTCGTCGTGTAGATAAACAGTATGTAAGACTTTTAATTTTCCAAAAGTCAGGGTACCCGTTTTGTCGAAAACCACATGCGTCAAATTTGCAAGATTTTCAATTGCCGTTCCTTTCGTCACCAACATACCAAATTTAGCTAATTGTCCAATCGCTGCCGACATCACGCCCGGCGTTGCCAATGACAAAGCACATGGACAAGTCACCACCACCACACTGATGGCAATCCACAAGGCACGACTGGGATCAATAAAACTCCAGACGATCCCAGACAATATCGCAATCACCAAAATCGCGAATAGAAAACGACTGGCATGCTTATCTGCCAAAGCGAGCAAACGCGGTTTTTCTAAAGTCGCAGATTCCATCATCGCAATCAAACTCGCCAATTGAGTCTGATTGCCAACTTGTTCAGCCTGTATTACCAATGCGCTGTGCAAATTAATCGATCCGGCAATTACTTGGTCGCCAAGCTTTTTGCTGACTGGCTTTGCCTCTCCTGTCATCAAGGCTTCATCGCACTCACTGTGCCCGTCGATTACTAATCCATCACAGGGAATTTGTTCCCCTGCTGGGACTAGTAAATAATCTCCAACAACAATTTCATCCGGGCGACAATTTTGTATTTGCTCCAAAGACGGGTAGGCTAAAATTTTCTGCGCCACACTAGCGTGAATTTGAGTGAGCACTGATAATGCGGCTGAAGTTCTTCGTTTCACATTCTCTTCGATATAGCGCGCACCCAGCAACAAAAAAACGAACATGATGGCGGAGTCAAAATAGACCGCACCACCAAAAAAAGTCGCCCAACAGCTGGCAAAAAAAGTCAACAAGATACCTACCGCAACTGGCACATCCGTCCCGATAGTGCGATGTTTCAGATCACGCAAAGCACCACGAAAAAAGGGAATAGCTGAGAAGCCTATGACGGGGAGCGTGATAATCAAGCTGGCGATTTTTAATAGACGATCCAGATCGGGGCTCAGATCTCCATCAACTTCTGGCACAGGAACCAAGTACGCAGGAAAGGCGTACATCATGACTTGCATCATCGCAAAACCGGCGACAAAAAGACGCCACAGTGCGACTTTTTTTTCTTTCGCCTGATACTCACTTAGAGATTGATTCGCGGGAAAAGCAGCATAGCCCAGATCGACGATGGTCTGAATCACCTTTTTCAAATTGAGTTGCTCAGAGCGCCAACTCAATTGAGCTTTTTGTGAAATCGGATTGATCCGAAAAGATTCGACACCAGGCAATTGCGTGACGCTGAATTCAATCAATTGAATACAGGCAGCGCAACGAATACCCGCCACACTGAGCAATTCAGTTTGTAACTGTTCGCTGAATACAGACGATTCGCCTGCAGGTGGCTGCGCGCTCGCAGTCGTCATTCGAAGCTCGTGCTTTCGTTGAGTTGTTTAGCTTGCAGATAGTCGTCAATCAAGCCATTTTGTTGTATCGCGTTCAGTACGGCAAGGCAGCCATAGCAGCAAACTGGTTGCTGTACTTGTTGAAAAGTCGCCTTCAATGCGCCTTCTTTACGCATACTATCGCCACAATGAAAGCACAGACATTTCTCACGCTTAAAAAAACGCGAAAGATATATGCCATAAAATTGAGAAAGCGCTAATTGCATAAATAACCGAATTTCCTCACCATCATTCTTTGCATGATAGAGGACAACGCAGTTTTTTTCTTGATTTAACGCAAGCAAATTCAATAAAATCAATAAGTCTATTGTTTGCAAGGGAAAAATGAAAAACGATGGCGGTCAACCATCGTTTTTATCATATTGGGGCTTATTAGAAGCCTCTAAACCGAGGAAGATTCACCCGGTGATTTCTTCGTATAAATAGTACTCAACGTACAAAAATGACTTTCTACTTCACACATAACCGGTAAAAGTACAACACCGGAGCTCAAATGCCATTCGTCTGAAATACAAAAATATTTATGTATATTGACCTCCTCGTTTGAACCAGTTACGGCTTCAATATAGACGAGTCAGAGAGCAATAGAAAGAAAATTTTAACTATCTAAATGATTTGTAAGATTAAAGAAATCAAAGCCCAATAAAGTATACGCAAACACTTAGCTGTTTATACTTCAGCAGATTTTTCTGCAGCAATATCAGGTTTAGCAGTCAGGTAATCGTCAGGTTGCCAGTAAATTTTTCCATCCACTTCAGTGATATGTATTTTGCGCAAACGCCCTCCGCGGCATGGTCCTCCCGTGCAATGACCAGTTTCTGGAACATAAATCGCACCGTGAGTTGCACACATAATATACAAACCACTGCCTTCGAAAAATTCACCTGGCGACCAATCCAACTCAACTGGCACATGCGCGCATCGATTCAAATAGCCATGCGCACCGCCGTCATACCGTACCACAAATCCCGTCGCTTCATCAAAGCCAGCTAGCAGAGGGAAACGCACGCCCTTACCGCCCTCTTCCAATTCACTCGAATTACAAATAAAAATTGCCGTCATAAATCAATTTCCTAAATCAGCTTCTATTCGCTTGCCAACAATCAACTTTTCACATAAAACTTGGCTCTTGGGCACCTACACTCTTAAGCATTTTCGTTCAACCACTGATGCAAGTCCGCCACTTTTTTTGCCGAATATAAAGTTGGTACTGTCGCCAGTAGAGATGCTTCATGCGCGCCATATTCCACTGCAACCGCCGATGCACCAGCATTGGCCGCCATTAATAAATCATGTGTAGTGTCGCCTATCATCAAAGTCCGCTGCATATCTTGCCCCAACTCACGCGTCAATTCTTGCAGCATCGCCGGATGTGGCTTGGAAAAAGTTTCGTCAGCGCAGCGTGTAGCATCGAACATCGACAAGACATTCACGCTATTCATCGCACGGTTCAGTCCAACACGACTCTTACCGGTCGCAACCGCTAAGAAATAGCCTTGCTGCGCCAGATCAGTCAACATTTCCCTTACACCAGGAAACAAGGGCAGTTCATGGTCACGTACCAAATAATGATAACGATAACGCTCGACCATTTTGGGATAGAACTTAGGATCGACATCTGGCAACACCGCTTGCATCGCATCAGCCAAGGCTAGTCCAATCACGTGAGCTGCCGCTGCATCATCAGGAACTGGCAGTTGCAAATCTTTTGCAGCGGCTTGTATGCATTTAACTATGGTGACCGTACTGTCCATCAAAGTACCATCCCAATCAAACACGATAAAATCAAATAATTTTTTTGCCATATTTTCCTATTTTTATCAGCAAGTCTTCAATCTCGCCGCTAGTATTAACTTGTGCGGCTACGACCTCTGCTTATTTTTGTTTTTTCTACTTGGGCTTAACCAGAATCGTTTATGTCAGGCTTTGCAAAAATTTCTCACATTCTTTTGGCAATGGTGCATTCAAAGTCATTTGTTTGCCCGTTTCCGGATGCGTAAATGTAATTTGATGCGCATGCAAAAACATGCGTTTTAATGCACCACGGCTATCAGTCGCTTTGAGTAAGGCACGGTTCAAAGCAAAGTCACCATATTTATCATCACCTGCAATCGCAAAACCGCTGGATGATAAATGCACGCGAATCTGATGGGTGCGACCAGTTTTTAGTTCCGCTTCCAACAAAGCAAAATCCGTATATTTTTTCTTCAGCGTAAAAACCGTGTGAGATTCCATGCCATCGGCTTGCACGCGCACGCGACGCTCGCCATCCGCTGTCGTATATTTGTGCAAAGGTAGCTTGATATGCTGACGTTGGTTCTTCCAATCACCGGCAACCAAGGTCAGATAGCGCTTATCGGTATGCCCGTCACGCATTTGCTCATGAAGATTTACCAATGCGGAACGTTTCTTTGCTAACAAGAGCAATCCTGAAGTTTCGCGATCTAATCTATGAACCAACTCCAAGAACTTCGCATCAGGACGTGAAGCACGTAATTGCTCAATGACGCCAAAACTAACACCTGAACCACCATGCACGGCCACGCCAGCAGGTTTATCGATAATTAACAAATGACTATCTTCAAACACAATCGCGAATTCTGCTCCAGGGACATGCGACGTCTCTTTCTCCGCAATACGCGTCGGTGGAACACGTACAATATCCCCCTCTTTCAAGCGGTATAACTGATCGATTCGGCCTTTATTAACCCGGACCTCACCAGACCGCAAAATCCGATAAACATGACTTTTTGGCACGCCTTTGCAGATACGCAACAAAAAGTTGTCGATACGCTGGCCTGCATCCTCTTCCGTGATGGTAATGAGTTGCACTTGAGCAAAAGTTTGCGCGTTGGTCTGTCCATCAACAATTTTGGATGGTTTTTGAGGTATTCCACCCATATTTATCGCTAAGTCCTTCATTTTGAATATATAATCCCTGAGGCTTGAGCTAACAAAGCTTCAGCATGTGTAAGAAAGACGACTATTCTACACAGGGGCGTGTCTATCGGCCTCGCCATTTTGCAAATTCGATAGAAAAGATGTGTATGCACATCGTTTTACAGGTCAAGGTTGCAACCAATTGTGGCAATCGGATTGATGTAAAGCGATTTGGATCAGAAAGTTTGAAAAATAAGGATAAGTCTGGCAAGAGATGCGAATTGACATAAATTCGCTGGCTTGCCGGTTGATGGTTTTAGAAACACCGGTCGATTTCGTCATTCGTGATGTAGTTAAATTGAACTGCACCTGATTTGACACTAATGATATTAGTAAGTTGCGCATCGCCTGAATGATTATTAGCTTGATGTACTTCTGTTTCGCCTGCAAAGATGGCGGAATGCAAGCCAGAATACTCGGAGACATGTGCACTCGCCCCAGGTAAAAAACCATCCGCGCCAAGCGCACAAGTGAATTAATTGATTTCCCAGAATGATTCCAGCTTTATGCTGATCGCTCTTAGGATTATTTTTTATATTTCTTTGTGCCAGTGGCATTTCCCGCTCCCTCAAACTCTCCGCTCTCGCATACATCCAATGTAAGCACGCCACTATTGTTCAGCCGAGCTGACGCTAGTGATATATGGCTTTAATGCCATGGAGAAAAATATGAAACGTATGCTGTTTAATGCTACGCAGCAAGAAGAGTTGCGCGTAGCGATTGTCAATGGGCAAAAACTGATTGACATCGATATCGAAACCACCGGACGCGAACTTCGCAAATCGAATATCTACAAAGGTGTTATCACCCGTATCGAACCATCCTTAGAAGCCTGTTTCGTCAACTATGGCGAAGAACGTCACGGCTTTTTACCATTCAAAGAAGTCGCTCGCAGCTATTTCAAAGAAGGCATAGATGTCCGCAATTCATCGATCAAAGATGCTTTGCGCGAAGGCCAAGAAATTATCGTTCAAGTAGAAAAAGAAGAACGCGGCAACAAAGGCGCGGCTTTGACTTCCTTCATTTCTTTGGCGGGCCGTTATCTGGTTTTGATGCCAAACAACCCACGTGGTGGTGGTGTCTCCCGTCGCGTTGAAGGCGAAGATCGTCAAGAATTGCGCGAAACCATGGACAAGCTGGACTTGCCACAAGGCATGTCCGTCATCGCACGTACCGCTGGTATTGGCCGCAATGTCGATGAATTGCAATGGGATCTCAACTACCTGATGCAACTCTGGCGCGCGATTGATGGCGCTGGTAAATCTGCACAAGGCGCTTTCCTGATCTATCAAGAATCTTCTTTGGTGATCCGTGCGATTCGCGATTATTTCCAACCAGATATCGGCGAAATCCTGATCGATACTGACGATATCTACGAACAAGCCCAGCAGTTTATGAGCCACGTGATGCCCGATATGGTGCACCGTGTAAAACGCTACAGCGATGACGTGCCATTGTTCTCTCGCTTCCAGATCGAACATCAGATCGAAACCGCGTACTCACGCACCGTGCCTTTGCCATCAGGCGGCGCGATTGTGATCGATCATACTGAAGCCTTGGTGTCAGTCGACGTCAACTCCGCGCGCGCAACTCGTGGTGGCGATATTGAAACGACTGCTTTCAATACGAACTGCGAAGCAGCAGAAGAAGTTGCACGTCAATTGCGTTTGCGTGATTTGGGCGGTTTGATCGTGATCGATTTTATCGACATGGAAAATGCCAAAAATCAACGCGAAGTTGAAACCCGCTTGAAAGATGCATTGCGCTATGACCGCGCTCGCGTGCAAATGGGCAAAATTTCCCGATTCGGCTTGATGGAATTGTCCCGTCAACGTCTGCGCCCTTCTCTGTCTGAAGGCAGCCATGTGACATGCCCACGTTGTAATGGCACTGGTCACATCCGCGATACAGAATCCTCCGCTTTGCAAGTCCTGCGTATTATTCAGGAAGAAGCAATGAAGGAAAATTCAGCAGCAATCCACGTCCAGGTACCGGTCGACGTTGCGGCATTCTTATTGAATGAAAAACGTGGCGAAATCCTCAAAATTGAGAACCGTCATCGCGTCACTGCGATTTTGATTCCAAACAAACATTTGGAAACGCCGCACTACAAGCTCGATCGTTTGAAGCACGATGATCCACGTCTGGAAGAAGCTCATGTCAGCTATGCGATGGCAGAACAGGCAGACACCGACATCGGTTACAACAAACGTCAAAAAGACGAAGTAAAACCGCGTCAAGAAGCAGTTGTAAAGAGCATCACACCTGAAACAGCACCGATCGTTGAGCGCAAACCTGCGCCTGTTGCCAGCACAGCAAAAGAAGCTTCTGGCGGCGGTTTGTTTGCTGGTATCGCCAAATTCTTCAGTTCGATTTTTGGCACTAGCGAAAGCAAAACGCCAGTCGCAGAAGAAAAACCAAAACACGGTCGAGATAGAAATGATCGCAATCGCCAACGCAACCGTGGTCAAAACGGCCGCAATGGTCGCAATGGTCGCAATGCGAACGGTTCTGAGACAGAGGATCGTCCAGCTAACCCTAATAGCAATCCCAACAGCAACCAAAACCGTGCTGAAAAAGATTTGAACAAACCTGCGGCCAATGAAGCCAATCAACAGGCACGTCAAAACAAGCAAGCACGTCCTCCGCGTGAAGAAAAAGAAGGACAGGAAACGCAAGGTGGTCAAGGTCGTCGTGACCGTCAACAACGTCAGCGTGATGCAAAGAAAGACAGCAATAACACTGAAGTAAAAGTCGAAGAGTTAGCAAACACTGCATCGGCAGCGATCACTGCACCTGCGTTGAACAAGCCGAAAAATCAAGAAGCTCAAATCACAACTGGCGCAAATGAGCAAGATGGTGCGGAGCCACAAGCAGAAGAAGGTCGTCGCCGCCGTCGTGGTGGTCGCAATCGCAATCGTCGTGACCGCAATGGTGTTGAAAATACTGAGATCAACGCACAAGTTGAAGCAAATGGTGAGGTCAAGCAAGATACAGCGCCACCATTCATACCTGTTGCTGATTTGATGATCAATGCACCTGTAACTACGGATGCAGCCCCAGTTCAAACGAGTTTTGATTTAGCACCAACTACTGCCGCTGAATCTGCGGTTGGATCTACAGTTGAAACTGTTGCTGTGGCTGTTGCTGCTCCGGTTGTCGAGTCAGCTCACGCACCGGTTGCTGCACCAGCAGTCGCAGTAAATACGACGACTGTGACTGAATCAGACGCGTCGATTCAATTGCAAGCTGCAATCACAGAATCGACAGTTACTTCCGCAGTCAATGAGGTCGTAGCCGCCGAGCCAGTACAAGCTGATGCAGTTGTACAAGATACTGGCATTTCCTCATCGGACAAAGAAACAGCTACCGCCGTGCCAGTCATTCCTTCTGCAATTGCGGTGACAGAAGCTATGTCAGAAGCGATTCCAGCTGATGCAGTACCAGCTGAAACGGCACCGACTGTTGCTATCAATCAAACATTGCCAATGTTTGCGGAAACTGTCAGCGTGAGTCCATCAGCACAGGTAGAAACAACAATCGCGACTCCGGTGCATGTTGAAACATCTGCAACCGCACAAGTGCAAGCTGCAACACAAGAGCCTGTAGTAGCGCCAGTAACAACTCAAGCTGCGGTCAAAGTAGCAACGCCAGTCGTTGATCTGAACAATGTCTTAGAACAAGCTGGATTAGTGTTGGCGAGCACAGATCCGGCCAAGTTAAAGGCAGCACAAGAAGCCTCGACACAAGCGCAAGTTGCGCCACGTCCAGTACGTGAACGCAAAGCGCCAGTTGCGGTATCAGATGAGCCTTTAGTCATGGTAGAAACTAAACGCTAAGCAAAATAGTATCCACGCCTACAACGTGGTCGCTTAAGCAAAAAACAGCCCAGCACAAAATGTGACTGGGCTGTTTGCATTTTGCACCCAAGGAATTTGAGCACAGTCAAATCGGCTCATAACAAAATATTGCGAGGCATGATATTGTTGCGCAATCGCCTTCTTACTTTTCTTTTCTATTCTTTTCAAAGAGTCACTCTTCAAAGAGCCAGCATCCAATGAGCGACAAATTTATCCCCATTCAAGCCACATCGTCATCGCCTAATGATCGCCATGTCAATTGGGATACACTGGCGCCGTTACGTGAGCCGAGTGGACTATTACAAGACCGTTTACATCGACCACTACATGACCTGAGAATATCCGTCACCGACCGCTGCAATTTTCGCTGCACCTATTGCATGCCGAAAGAAATTTTCAATAAAGATTACGTTTATTTACCGCAAACAGATCTACTTAGTTTTGAAGAAATTCTCAGAATCGCCAGCATGTTTGTTGCTCACGGTGTGAATAAAATTCGCCTAACCGGCGGCGAACCTTTACTCAGAAAAAATCTAGAAGAATTGGTACAGATGCTTAGCACATTAAAGACGAATGACGGCCAAGCGATCGATCTGACCTTAACGACCAATGCCGCTTTGCTGGCAAAAAAAGCACAGAGTTTGAAAGACGCTGGACTAAGTCGAATTACGGTTTCGCTCGATGCGCTCAACGATCGTATATTTAAGCAAATGAATGACGTCGACTTTCCAGTTGAACAGGTACTAGAAGGAATACAAGCAGCCGAGGCTGCAGGATTTCATCAAATCAAAATTAATATGGTGGTCAAGAAAAGTGTGAATGCGCAAGAAATTATTCCTATGGCGCGCTACTTTAAAGACACTCCTCACATTTTGCGATTTATTGAATTTATGGATGTCGGCTCATCGAATGGATGGCGCATGGACGAAGTAATGACATCACAGCAGATCCTGCAAGATCTGGAACAAGCCGATATGCCCCTGATTGCACTGGCACCAAATAGCAGTAGCGAAACCGCGACCCGCTATCGCCATGCGAATGACAAAGGCAATGACAACGGCAAAGGCGAAATAGGTTTTATTTCCAGCGTCAGCAAAGCATTCTGTCGCGATTGCAGTCGCGCCAGACTCTCAACTCAAGGTATGCTCTACACCTGCCTATTTGCCACTCAGGGACACGATTTACGTCAGCATTTGCGTAACCCAGAATTGCAGCTAGCAAACCTCAAAATATCCAATCTCATAAAATCAATTTGGGAAACTCGTGAGGATCGCTATTCGGAATTGCGCGGCCTTGGCGATAAACACGCGTCACCACTTCAGCAAAAAATTGAGATGTCGTATATCGGTGGCTGACGCCATGTTTTTCAAAACTTTCTAATCTATTCCATAGCGCGCATGCAAAATACTATTCCCATCGAACAAATTTCTGGCTTAATTCTGGCAGGCGGTCGTGGCATGCGGATGGGGCAAGTCAATAAAGGTTTGCAAATCTTCCAAGGTGAACCGATGGTGAGCCATGTATTGCGTCGTCTATCACCGCAAGTATCTCAAGTAAGTATCAATGTGAATCAAGATACCGAACAATATTCCAAGTACCTCTGCCCTCTGATTCCTGATGCGATACCTGACTATGCAGGCCCCTTAGCCGGTTTGCATGCAGGCCTCCTACTCTGCAAGACTACCTACCTAGTAACTGCGCCCTGCGATTCCCCTTTCCTACCCGTAGACCTGGTGAATAGGCTGGCACAAGCATTATGGGAAACACGGGCACAGTTAGCGGTTGCAGTAACACCTGAAGAAAAAAACGGACATATCACCTGGCAACAACAGCCAGTATTTTGTTTGGTCAAATCCGACCTAGCGCAAGATCTCGAAGCGTTTCTACGCAATGGTGGGCGCAAAGTAAGTGACTGGCACGCACAGCTGAAAGTAGTTGAAGTGCGTTTCGAAGATACATTAAGTTTTCGTAATATCAATACGCGTGCAGAGCTTGAACAATACAATAGCTCTCATGTGAACTTGAACGAACTTAAGCCAACCTAGCGCAACCAAGTTCAACTAAGCCAACGAAACCGGAACAATCAACTTTTCAAACAATTTCCAAATGAGCACTTCATCCACGCCTATCAATATTGTCACGAGCGACAATCAATTTCTTTCAGTTGCTCAAGCGCAGCAGTTTATTCAGGAAAAATTAACCGAAATCTCAGATGTTGAGATTGTGTCCTTGCGTTCTGCACTGGGGCGTGTGCTGGCGGAAGATATTTTGTCGCCAATTAATGTACCCGCGCACGACAACTCCGCCATGGATGGTTTCGCTTTTGATAGCACGCAATTAACTCAAGGGCAGGCCTTGAATTTAACAATCATCGGTGAGGCACTTGCCGGCCATCCCTACACTTCAATAGTTCCTGCGGGAGCTTGTGTACGTATCATGACGGGCGCGGTGATGCCAGTGTCTTGCAATACCGTGATACCACAAGAGTTAATTAAGCAAACTGAGGAAAACTCAATCGCAATCCCAGCCAATTCTGTGCGGACAGGTGATAATCGGCGCTTGTGCGGCGAAGACCTGCAATACGGGAAAGTTGCTTTGCCCAAGGGTAAGCGCATTCAGCCAGCAGAATTGGGGTTAATCGCGTCTCTTGGGATTGAATTTGTGACCGTAAAACGACGACTCAAGATTGCTTATTTTTCCACAGGTGATGAGGTTCGTTCCCTTGGAGAAAAATTGGATGAAGGCTGCATCTACGATAGCAATCGTTACACAGTATATGGAATGCTGACGCGACTTGATTGCGAGATCATCGACCTGGGCGTGATTGCAGATCATCCCGAGGCATTGGAAATTGCCTTATGTGAAGCCTGTGCGCGAGCTGATGCGATTATCACCTCAGGTGGTGTATCCGTTGGTGCAGCAGATTACACGAAACAAGTCATGGCAAAATTAGGGCAGGTTTCTTTTTGGACTATCGGTATGCGTCCCGGCCGCCCTATGGCATTTGGACAGATTCAATCACAAAATAAATCAGCGTACTTATTCGGCCTGCCCGGCAATCCTGTCGCGGTGATGGTCACATTCTATTTTTTTGTCAAACAAGCGCTGCAACAGTTAGTCGGGGAGAAAGGCGAACAAGGCTTGCTAATCCCAGCCAATTCACGCCATGCTATCCGCAAACGCCGTGGCCGTACCGAATACCAACGTGGCATTGCCAGTCGCAATGCACAAGGCTTACTAGAAGTACAAGTTACGGGTTCACAAGGGTCAGGCGTGTTACGCTCTATGTCTGAAGCGAACTGTATGATTGTGTTAAATGATGAGCAAGGAGATATCTCCGCAGGGCAAATTGTTGATATTTTGCTGTTTGATGGCTTAGTTTAGTAGCTTACTTTAGTAGCTTAGTTTGAAGAGTTGATTTGACAGCATAGTTTGAACCACACAACAGTTTTGATAACTAAATCCTAGTGAAAGCGGTTTTGGTCCAAAGAATCGACCAAGTTCTTAACCAATCACAACATTCAGATTTATAATTACGATACGGCAATTTTTTCACCTTTTAAGCGCAATGGGACAATTTTACGACGTACACTTTTTATCCCATCGCTTACCGCAAATCAAGTGGAGCTTCCGGATCAGGCACCTCGCCTGCTGTGCACAACTATTCATAGCTGCAATGCTGATATGCGGCTTCGTCACACAAAGCGCAAACGCGCAAACCAA
This sequence comes from Affinundibacterium flavidum, assembly GCF_014284175.1. Taxonomy (GTDB): domain Bacteria; phylum Pseudomonadota; class Gammaproteobacteria; order Burkholderiales; family Burkholderiaceae_D; genus Undibacterium; species Undibacterium flavidum. The sequence goes on along the minus strand of NZ_JACOGA010000011.1, from coordinate 86,475 downwards.
AGTGCCACTCCTATTTGGCGAAAATCGTAACGAAAAAGGTGATCTGAATCCCATTCCAGAACGCTTTACGCGTGTCTTTTCTACTATAGAAAAAGATTTATCCATTCAATTTCAATTACAAATTTATCCGTGGAATCGTGCCGTCAAAATTGCGAGTACCGAAGGCGGATTAATTTTTGGACTCAGTATCACACCAGAGCGCGCCGAAATATTTAGCTTTTCTGATCCAGTGGTTTATCAATATTTGTGGTTGGTAACGCGCTCAGATACGCAATTTGAATTCAAATCCTTACAAGACCTGAAAGGTAAAACCATAGGCGTGGTCCGAGGATCTAAATATGGCGGCGAATTCGATCAACAAAAAAATATCCTATTTAAGACAGACGATGACATTGATGCCTATGGGACGCGCTTGAAAAAATTAAGTAATCGACAAATCGATGCCATCATTTTTTCCAGCCCGATCACAGAGGCTAAGGAGGTCGAAAAAATCGTCAACGCAATCAAAATTCCGACAGAAAATGAGGCCGTTCCTGCAACTCAAGCGCGTTTCGCAGTATTGCCAGTTCCCGTGCTACGCGATGGCATTCGCTTCGCTATCTTGCGTGGGCAAAACGAAAAACTGATTGAAGGTATCAATCGTACCTTGAAGAGAATCAACCCACCGCCGAAAAGCACTAAGAAAAAAAGCCGTTAGAGGCGAATAATCTACTGCGTACATTTTTGTACATCTTGCTACAAAATTACGACAGGAAAACAGTTTTTCATCACGGTGTGCCAGCCTATACTCCAAGACTTAGCAATCAAGCTTTTGTGGAGTATCTCTTGAAATTAGTTGTCCTATTAATGAGTGTCGTTTCCTTATGCACGGCCTGTGGCGGCAGTGACAGTGCAACACCAAACACACCGAACACGCAAAACAAAGTCAGCGTATCTGAAGTCAGTAGCGATCAATTGGTGTATCGCAAAACTAGCATCATTACCGTGAAGGGTCAGAATTTAAACGCTGGCATCAACCTCACCCATCAAGGCTGTTTAAAGATTACAGAATTAGCGGGCAGCAGCGCCACGCAAAAGTCATTTAGCTGCAAGCTTGTTGCTGTGGGCAGTGTGCCAGTTGTGATCACAGATGGTGCCAATAATTCGCTCTATACCAATACAGTAACAATTCCACTTGCAGCACAACCACAAGTAACGATGAGCACATCGTTGGGTAATATCGTGATTGAACTCAATCCGGCGAAAGCGCCAATCACGGTCGACAACTTCTTAAATTATGTTGAATCAGGATTTTACGTCAATAAGATTTTTCACCGCGTGATCAGCAACTTCATGATTCAGGGTGGTGGTTACACCGCTGATCTGGTTCAGGCCACGACACAGGCAGCGATCAAGTTGGAAGCTGGAAACGGCTTGAGTAATATCAGAGGCAGTATCGCCATGGCACGGACAAGTGCTCTCGACTCCGCGACATCACAATTCTTTATCAATGTGGTCGACAACACGGCCCTTGATACGAATAGCGGCGGTTATGCGGTATTTGGCAAGGTCGTCACGGGTTTAGACATTGTCGACAAAATTAAGGTCGTCCCCACTTCAACACGTGGCGGCTTGAACGATGTTCCTGTAAGTACAGTATTGATTAACACTATGCTGCAAACGAAGTAATTAATCTCCAAATTTGTTATCTCTAGTAGTGAAATTGTAGTGCCGTTTTAGCTTTAAACTCCCTCTTGGGGCTGGCCTGTATAGCCAGCCCTTTTTTTTTGCACATAAGCCAATAGGTCCTTTCGATCTACTTACACGCCACCGTTCTGGCGCTATTCAAAATCTGCCTTAATAAAGTACATCTATCCAAACAGGAAATTTAGTCTCGCTTACAAAGATTGAAATCGTTTAGTTTTTATCGATAGTTTGTGATAGCCCACTAAATGAATCCTTAGAGTGCTTTCATTGTCACAATTGCTATTTTTCAACATTATTAATAACTTAAAGAAATAGAATTAAAGAATTCTTCGATTATTTGTTGTTTATTCATATTTAATAATTAAAAAATCTATTAATTAAGTAGCGTAACTTTGATTATTAACAAATATAACGCCTACAATGACATTCCCTCTTTTTGTTATTTATTTATGTAAACAAAAATATATTTATATGAAGCTATCTCATAATTGGCTTTATTAAAAAAGTACCGCGAAGTAGGAATGCTTGTTCATCGGATTTCTAATGTTTGCCTACATTTCTATGGTGACGGTAATGAGAACAACAGTTGATATCAACTGCGTGTATTGATCGAGAATATTCATCACTCTGACGTTGATGACATCTGCAAATAAGAGGTGGTAATACCAAGGCAGGTTACCCTTTTTCATTTCTGGGGAAGAATTAAGGGCAGCTGAACAAACAAATGAACGTAGTGTACCCCGTCAATTTAGCAAAATTAATTGAATAAGGAACAGAACTATGACTACTCATTTACACCATTATTTTTCGCTACGAGCCGTAGCAAAAAAAATGAAAATTATTGGACTCGGTATTTTTTCTCTAAGTATCACAGCGACCAATGTTCTGGCAGCTAGTAATCCGCAACAAACTAACTCAGCAAGCACTAAAACAGCGCTAGCACCGATCGTCACTAAGTCCGCGCAAGCTATCGTTCCTGACCAGTACATTGTGGTCTTTAAACAAGGAACACCAGCAAGCACCATTAAAGCGGCTCAAGTTGAGGCAAGGAATTTGGGCGCCAGTGTTGGATTTACTTACACACGAAGTTTATTGGGATTTAGCGTTAAAGCACCAGCAGCCAGTGTTGATCGCTTGCGCGCCTTATCGGGAGTTTCCTATGTCGAAGCAGACAGTAAGGTTTCTATCGATACTATACAAACGAGTCCACCAACAGGATTGGATCGTACTAGTGAACGTCTTTTACCTTTAGACAATCGCTATACCTATAGCGAAACAGGTACAGGTGTTCATGCGTACGTACTTGATACCGGCATACGTAGTACACACACCCAGTTTGGTGGACGTGCGACTGGTGGATTTACCTCAATTGCAGATGCTTGGGGCACGAATGATTGTCACGGACATGGAACACATGTCGCTGGCACCATCGGTGGCACTACCTATGGCATTGCTAAACAGGTTAATTTGCACCCCGTTCGTGTTCTAGATTGCGGCGGCACGGGGACCTTATCTGGGGTCATCGCTGGGGTTGATTGGGTGACGATTAATGCGACTCATCCTGCAGTAGCAAATATGAGCCTGGGAGGCGGCCTATCGCCGTCATTGGACACGTCCGTGGCCAATTCGATTGCCTCTGGCGTTACCTACGTGGTAGCCGCTGGCAATAGCAACGCCGATGCTTGCACAGCATCGCCAGCCAATGTTCCCACCGCTATTACAGTCGGCAATGTGAATCCTACCAACGATACACGTTGGCCCACTTCAAATTGGGGATCTTGCCTGGATTTATTTGGCCCTGGCGTTAATATTTTATCGGCAGGTATTACCAATGACACTGCAACGGCGTCAATGACAGGTACCTCAATGGCTGCACCGCATGTCGCAGGTGTTGCGGCTTTATATTTGCAAAATCACACAGCGGCGAGTCCTGCGACAGTGTGGGCGGCGATTCACAATGCTGATAACGTGACGACGACAGTTGGCTGGCCAGGTGTGATTAATCCTGGTGTTGGTTCACCTAATGAACTTTTACATTGGGGTTCGTTGAATGATGGACACGATGACGGTGATCCACATTTTACGACGGTCGACGGCATTCATTACGATTTCCAAAGCGCAGGTGAATTTATCGCTTTGAGAGATAGGAATGGTACGCAAATTCAAACCCGTCAAACACCAATCGCGACCACATTTAATCCAGGACCTAATCCCTACACAGGCTTAGCAAGTTGCGTCAGCTTAAATACTGCCGTTGCTGCAAAACTTGGAAATCGTAGGATTTCGTATCAACCAAACTTAAATGGCATTCCTGATCCTAGTGGTTTGCAATTAAGGGTCGATGGTGTTCTGACTACACTGGGTGCCAGTGGTTTGAATTTTGGCGGCGGAGCCCGTTTAGCTAAAACGTCTGTAGCTGGTGGCTTGGAAGCTAATTTCCCTGATGGTACGACACTAATCGTAACGCCAGGATGGTGGGCGTCACAAGGTAAGTGGTATTTGAACGTAAGTGTTTTCCATACACCTGCTAACGAAGGCATTATGGGTGCTATCGCTGCTGGAAGTTGGTTGCCGGCGTTACCAAACGGCAGTTCATTAGGAGCGATGCCAACTGACTTACACCAACGTTACCTTGATTTAAACAGTAGCTTTGCCAATGCATGGCGCGTAACATCGACCAGTAGTTTATTCGATTATGCATCGGGCACCTCTACCGCGGACTTTACAGTTCCAAGCTGGCCTTTGGAAAAACCACCATGCTTGATACCACGCAGCGACGTTAAGCCAGTTGAGCCTTTGGATGAAAATACAGCGCAACAAGCCTGTCAAGCGATCACAGATAAAACCAGAAAAGCCAATTGCGTCTTTGACGTCGTTGCAACTGGCGAAGTAGGTTTTGCTAAAACTCATCTGCAAAGTCAGTTAATAGAAGCTGGATCAACTGTCGTACATTTAAATGACAATCAAGCTCAGACAGCAGTCGGTGAACTTGCTATATTCACGGCAACGGTGCAAAGAAATACCTCTGATCGTGAGCGTCTGGTACCAACTGGTTTAGTTCAATTTACGATTAATGGTAAGGACGAAGGACCATTATCGAAATTAGATGCTAGTGGTCAAGCCGTATGGAAAACCTCGACAATAGGTGCAGGTGTCTATCAAATAGGTGCACGTTACATTCCAACTCAAGGAAGTAGTTTCCTACCAAATAACAGCCTCGATTTGCCACATACGGTACGTTAGGCGTTTATGACATTTCACTAATTCAAATATGATTTAATTTCATGAATTAGGATGTGTTGACATGTTAAAACACGGGAAGAAATTCCCGTGTTTTGTCTTGGTGAAGCAGCGACCAATAACTCACCAACTAAATTGACAAGCAATCGCCAACATCACCAAAGCCAATACAAAATAAATCAACTGCAAAGGAATCATCCACTTGGCCCAAGTCACCCACGGAATACGTGCCAATGCCAGCACACCGACCGTGATGCCCGAAGTGGGAATCATAGGCGTGGTGAATTCACCAAATTGAAATGCCAACACAGCGGTTTGGCGTGACACGCCGACCAAATCTGATAATGGTGCCATGATAGGCATAGTCAAAGCTGCTTGCCCACTACCAGAGTGAATGAAAAAATTAATCACCGACTGAATCACAAACATTTTATGCGCTGCAAATATTGGATTAGCAGATTGCACCAGCGGCATCAGATGAAACAACATGGTATCGATAATATGTGCATCTCGCGCCAAAATCATAGTGCCACGTGCTAAGGCAATTACCAATGCAGTGGTAATCAGATCTTTCGCACCTTGAATAAACGCATCGACAAATTCATCGGTGCTAAGCCTGCCGACAATTCCTACTGCGATTGCCATCACCAAAAACAAAGCTGCAATTTCATTGATAAACCACTCGTATTTCACCACACCGAATACCATCACACCCAAAGTCGCGACAAACATCCACAACACGAATTTATGCGTCTTGGTCATTCCCACAAATGTCGATAAATCATCGCTAACTTGGTGTTGCCGTCTCTCTTGATCGATCGAGTAAGTCGGACTTAACTGCGGATTTTTTTTAATACGCGCGGCGTACCACATCAAAAATGTAATGGTACAAGCAGTAGCAATTACCCAAATCACCAAGCGAAAACCTATGCCAGAAAAAACTGGAACGCCTGCAATCCCTTGCGCAATCCCGACATTAAACGGGTTCAAAAAAGCCGCCGCAAAACCGACTTGTGAACCGACAAAAGGAATCGCTACACCGACAATCGAGTCGTAACCCAAGGCCAGCGCCAAAGGAATAAATATCATCACGAAAGGAATTGCCTCTTCCGCCATCCCAAAGCTCGCGCCGCCTAAAGAAAATAGCGTGACGAAAACCGGAATGATCATGACACGCACAAAGGCAGAACGGGTATGCGCCTGCGCTACTGATTTGATCATAGAATCTATCGCTTCTGTCTTTTGCAAAACGGCGAAAGCACCACCAACGATCAACACAAAACCTATGATCAAAGCGGCTTCAACAAAGCCTTTGATCGGTGCCATCATCAGCGCCACCGGGCCTTGTGGATTACTGGCGACGTAGTGAAACGATGCTGGATCGATCAGCGATTTGCCATTCACTATATGCGTTTCATATTTACCGCCGGGTACAAACCAAGTAGCAATCGCCAGTATCGCCAGCAAAGCAAATAGCAGCACAAAGGTATTCGGCATTCTGATTTTTTTAAACATACGAAGTCTCCATTATTTTTCAGTCTTACCGATTTACATGGACAGCAAATTACCGCTGCGATAGGCAATCGCACCAGCGACTTTGGCGACTCGCATGCCGTGTTGCGCATAACGACGTGCTACCCGTGCATACAAAACGCCAGCGACGTTAGAAATCATCGGTGTCACTTGGCCTGAAATCGGGTCTATCAAATCACCTATCGATTCACCAGCCACGATGACATCACCAACATTTTTTGTGAATGCCAAAATACCAGCATGCGCTGCGACAATAGGCTCTGAGCCTTCTAAAGGCGTGGGTTGACATAAAGCATCGGGCATAGCCTGCGCTTCTGCTTGTATATGCCCTGCTTGAATGAGAAATTGCACGATAGCATTCGCGTCATTTTGTGCGAAGTCATGTGCTACATCACTTTCTCCACGCAGCTCTACTGTTACTGACTGGCAGCCTAATGCGACCGGTGTCGCTGCGCCAAATTCTTCAGCTAATTCCCACCAATGACGAGAGCAAGATTCATCAAATGGATCATCACCAGATAAGACTGATACCAACAAGGCGCCCCCCCCCAAATAACGCACCAAAGGCATGGTCGCATCTGCTAAAGGTGTACCGGTATAAAGATGCATCACTGCTTGATTATCACAATGCAGATCCAGCACGATGTCGGCATCAATCGCCAATGTTTGCAGGGTTTTCTTGAGCGCCGCCGCCTCGCTATTGGGCTGCCACTCTGCCAATAGTGCCAAAGCCTGCTCACGTATTAATGCGGTATTCACATGGATATCTGTACCAAGTTTTCCTGCTAATCGCTCTTTCAATGCTGGCGTTAAATATTGATAACCACGATTGAAATTGATACCGGTCGCCATATCGAAACGCCCAAATGCACTCCCTTGAATATCCTGCGCGAGTCCAATTGGGTTTGCCATGGGCACCAAAACAATTTCTCCAGCAATCGCACCTGCCTGCTCTAAAGCGGTGAAACTTTGGCGCAAATAATGACTGACCAGCATGCCGGGAATTTCGTCGGCATGTAAGGACGACTGGATGTACACTTTTTTACCATTGTTGATGCTACCAAAATGGTAACTGGTAATTTCTCGACTGGTTCCCGCACTCAAGCTAGGTAGAGCATGTTTCTTTATACGCATAACAATACTTTCTAAAAGATTACAAATTCATTTCCATTAATTTCAGTTAATTGCAGTTATTTTTTTGGCAGGTCGGTTGGCACGCACTCAAAGCCGCTCTCGCAACCCCATCCACACAAATTTTGTAGCGATCTTCATTCCATCGCATTATCAAGCTCTTTCTCACACCTGCAAACAATAATCCTGACAAAACGGTGTTTCAAAAATACTTATAGTTCAAATTTACCCATATCCATTTTGTCTGATTTTTTACACATTCTATCTTTATGAAAAAAATCTGACAATAACTATTGAAATTTATTTTGATTCGTTCTAAAGTGCAGCCATCGACATTGTTTAATTTTTTTCAGAAATAGAGAAAATGAAAAAAAGCCTTACTCCCACAGAATCGCACTCGCCTGATCTGGTATTTGCCAAATCCAGCCTAGGCGAAAGCTTAATGCAGCAACTTAAGGAAGGCTCTTCGTCTTACAAGCGGATTGCTGATTACCTGTTGCGCAATCAAGTCAAAGTCACCGCATTGGGGATAGAAGACATGGCAGAACATTGCGAAGTCTCTACCGCAACGATCAGCCGTTTTGCTCGCGATTTGGGATTTACTAACTACGCCGCACTGAAAAACAAAATTGCAGAAACCGTACAAGAGATTTTTTCCCCTGTCGAAAAATTACGCAATACCATCGAGGCACGCAAAGGTAACTCATCTCCAGCGAATGCCAGCCTGCAATCAGCGACCGCGAATATCAATGCGGCTGGTCAAGGAATAGAAGATGAGCAGATGAATCAGATCGTCAGTCAACTGAGCAAAGCTGGCACGGTGTACATCATGGGCTTTGGTATTAGCTCACACCTAGCCGGAATGCTTGCCTTGCACTTACAACCTTACTGCAATCGTGTGGTGGAAGTCGTTGCTTATGGTGGCACTGAAGTCGCTGCTGGCAATCTGGCAAATATTACCGACAAGGATGTGCTGATCGTCATCTCGTTTCCACGTTATGCCTTAGATGTCATTCGTCTCACGCAATTTGCACGCAATCATTCCACCTGCATCGTTGCCATCACCGATTCATCCGCATCACCGATCGCGCAACTTGGCGATTACTTATTATTAGCACCTAGTTCCCATGCGGTATTGTCGAGTAGCTCGACTGCGGCCACCGCCGTGATTGAAGCTTTAGTCAGTAGCATCATGGTTTCTAATAAGAAAAATGTCGAGAAAGCGATCCGCTTAACAGAAGCGCTCTCAGGCTATTTACACAATAACGATAACACTTCAAGAACCGCGCAACTGGAAAGTCGCAAGCCGAAAAAGTAGCTCCCCCTTTTCCTTTCGTTACAGCCAACGAGCACTTTAAACAGTGCTCGATAGGGAGCCCTTTTTCGCCATTTTTTAGTCCAATTTGTAGTCAAACTTTATTAATTCACTTTTTTTAATCTAACTTTTTTAGTCTACCTTTTTTCAAAATTTGAGGAGCACCATGTCATGAAGCATCAAATTCAACAACGTCAACATAAGCATATCGTACCCAAGAAAATCACTGCAGCCACTTGGTCAGCCCTGAGCGCAATGGCAGTATTAGGTTTATCAAGCGCATCGGTTTTTGCACAAGATAAAACTAGCGATCTTGTCGTGCAAAAAATTGAAATCACGGGATCCTCCATCAAGCGTATCAATGCAGAAACCGCGCTGCCAGTGCAAGTGATCAGTCGTGTTGAAATCGCTAAAACAGGCGCAACGACCGCAGAGCAATTACTGACGACCTTGAGTGCGAATACAGGTTACACCCAAGAATCCGCGAGTATCAGTGACAAGCCAGGATCTAGCGGCATGTCTGGAGCGAACTTACGCGGTTTGGGCGTCTCTTCAACCTTGGTGCTGCTCAATGGTCGTCGTATGGCAGCATTCGCCTTCGGCGGTGAAGGTACGGATTTGAATTCCATCCCACTCTCAGCAATTGATAGAGTCGAAGTTTTAAAAGATGGTGCCTCTGCTGTCTACGGTGCCGATGCGGTCGGTGGCGTGATTAACTTTATCACGCGCAAAGATTTTAAAGGCTTCGAAGCAAGCGTAAGTGGCATGCGCACAGATGAAGGTGGCGGCGGAGATAAGTCAGTTAGTTTGTTAGGTGGCTTTGGCAATCTCGCGAATGATGGCTACAACTTTTTCGCCAGTCTGCAACACAAAAAGAACGACCAATTACGCACGGCACAGCGCGATTTCGCGGTCAGCGCATGGCGTCCATTAGAAGCGCGCGGCTATCCTGACAACTTCACTTCCGCCAACACCTTCCCTGCTGGGATGTACGCTGTTTCTGGCAAAAAATACCTGGGCAATCCTAGCGCACCAGATTGCGCGCCTCCATCGAGTATCTTGATCAATGGCGCCTGCCGCTTCGATTACCAAGCAGCTGCGGACGTGTATCCAGAATCCCAAAAAACCAATTTGATCACACGAGGTACTTTTGCGATTGATGCAGATCACACGATCTTTGCAGAATTTACAGCGTCCAAAAATGAAGCCAAATATCGCTTATCGCCAACAGGTGTGAATGGCAATCAAGGAACTAGCGGCAGTGCATGGACTTATCCTGCGGGCGGGCCTTTCTATCCTAAGACCTATGTCAATTCCGCTGGACAAACCGTTGCAACGGACGGCAAAGCTTTCAATGTTCGCATGCGCATGACACCAGGTGGCGCCCGTACCAATGGTCAAGAATCTGAACAACAACGCCTGTTATTGGGTGCGGAAGGCGTCATCGCCGACTGGGATTACAACACTGCATTTGCCCATTCCGTGTCCGAAAATACGCAAACTTTGACCAATGGCTATTACGATAAAGCGAAACTATTGGCCGCTTTCAAAACTGGCAAAATTAATCCTTTCGGTGCGCAATCGCAAGAAGGACAAGCCTTGTTGGACGCAGCAGAACGCAATATTGACGGTCGCAAAGGCAAATCCACAACTGACGTATTTGATGCACGCTTCACCCGTGAAATCGCACAACTCGACGCTGGTGCAGTCGGTATGGCGACGGGCATAGAATTTCGTCGTGAAAAACTCGAAGACAATTCTTCCGATGAAATTTTGGCGGGAACAATCTACTCCACATCCAAATCACGCCGCGTTTCTGAATCACGCGACGTCAAAGCGATCTTCGCTGAATTCGACGTACCTCTAGCCAAAGATTTGAATGCACAAATGGCCTTACGTCACGACTCCTACGGCGGTAATATTGGTAGTTCGACCAATCCTAAAGTGGCGTTGCGTTATCAGCCAAGTAAAGATTTCTTGTTCCGTATATCTTTCGGTACTGGGTTCCGCGCACCGACGATGAAGGATCTTGATCCATCTGCAGTTGAAACATCCACCGGTGGTTTGTACTTCGACACTATAGGCTGTGCAAAATACAATTCACAATGCTATAGCGATCAGATCCCAACCACAGAAGCAGGCAATCCAAATCTGAAGCCCGAAAAATCCAAACAATTCTCTATGGGTTTTGTATGGGAACCTTTAGCCGCGTTCTCCGCTGCGGTCGATTATTGGAGTGTGCGTAAAACGGATGTGATTAAATTTGCTCCGGAAACTTTGATTGATACGGACCCGGCCTTCGTCGAAAAATCCATCACCCGTGACAGCGATGGCTACATCACTAACTGGGCTTTAACTGCACAAAATCAGGGTAAAGAAACCAAGAGCGGTATCGATTTGAATTTCGCTTATCGCACCAAGTTTGATGACATGGGTAAATTGACGACGCGCTTGTCTGGCACTTTGATGACCAAGAGCGAGCAACAATTTTCTGCAAACTCCAAAGTCTTCGACAATCTCGGCAAATGGGGTTTTGAATATGTGACACCGAAATGGCGTCATCGTTTGAGTGCAGATTGGGATATCGGCAACTGGGGTTTCACGGTAGCGAATAGCTTCCAATTACATCACGAAGACCAACAATTAGATCCTAAAGGTCACCACCCTACCGTCGCATCTTACAGTTTGTGGGATTTACAAACCGGTTACTACGGTTTCAAAGATATCAAAATTACTGGCGGTATTTTGAATTTCTTGAACACGAAACCACCGTTCTCGAATCAGACTTTGACTTACTTTGCTGGTTTTGATTCGACTTATGTTGATCCGCGTGGACGTGCTTTTTACATTCGTTTGAATTACGCCTTTAAATAACAAAGAACGCCTTGTGCAAATAAGTAGGGTGCGCCATGCGGACCGTCATTGGTGTGATTGACATCGATAACGATGGTGCGCACGGCGTCCCCTACTCCTGATACCACTTTCTTGTGCGGCATTTCTCCCGCATTTGGGGTAGCATCTTAGGATGGCTACCCCTTTTTTTATGAATACGGATAGTTCGTTTCAAGTTCTTCATCAATCTGCGAACTATCCACATTGGATAAAAAATGACTCACTATTCGACTACCTCGTTTTCCCGATTCACTTCGCAAATTCACCGCCCTCTTTATCGTCGACTATCCATTTTCTCTCACTTACGGCTTCTTTGCTTACTGATTTTTAGCTTACTGCTTCTTAGCCTAAGCTTACTATCCGCGCACTCGCAAGCCAGCACAGACTTAAGCAAAGTTCGTGGCTCGCTGCTCATTATTGGTGGCGCACTACGCAATGACAACGCTGTAGTTTGGGAAAAATTGATTGATCAAGCTGGCGGCAAAAACAGCAAAATCGCCATCATCCCAGCCGCATCAGGCAATCCTGACCGCGCTGCAGACTTCGTCGTACAGACTTTAAAAAAATATGGTGCGAATGCGTTTATCGTGCCGCTTTCTGCTAAGTACGAAACCAAAGATGGTCAGAAAAAAACCTCGCAAATCAATCAAGATCGGTACTGGATCACCCAAATTGAACAAGCAGATGGCGTGTACTTCACAGGAGGCGATCAGGCAAAAATTACCCGTGCATTAGTGAATGAAGATGGCAAACCCAGCGCGATGTTAAATGCGATCTGGTCACTCTATCAACGTGGTGGCGTCATCGCTGGCACCAGTGCCGGTGCGGCGATTATGAGTGGCACGATGTTTAGTAATGCCAAGAGTGTATTGACGACTTTAAAGCTAGGTGTCACCGAGGGCGATGAGATCGCACCTGGTTTAGGCTTTATTGGCAATGACATTTTCATCGACCAGCATCTGATTATTCGCGGTCGTTTCGCTCGTATGCTGCCTCTCATGCTAAAGAAGAATTATCGATTAGGATTCGGCATTGATGAAAATACCGCCCTGTTAGTGCGGCCAGAACGAGATGTCGAAATTATCGGCTACAAAGGTGCCATTCTATTAGATTTCAATGCATTAAAAACGAATGCTGCACTCCCTGAATTCAATCTGCAACATGCCAGCATTTCCTATCTATCACACGGTGATCGCTTTGAATTTCAAAGTCAGAAAATTATCCCCGCGTCAGACAAATCTTTAATAACAAACACGGAATCAGAAGACAGCGATCAGGCACCCGCCTTTTATCCCAATATCTTGGGCAATACCACAGTAGTAGAGCTGATGTCTGGCTTAGCAGAAAGCTCGCGCCATTCAGCCTTAGGTTTAGCATTTGATGCCTACAGCAAGGTGAAGCCAGACCTAGGTTTTGAATTTACGTTTAGCAAAACGCCAGAAACGAAAGCGTATTTCTCTAGTAGCACAGGTGCGGAAGCATTTACGGTGATGCGACTACGATTAGATGTGCGCCCTGTCAAAATGGCTCAGCCTCTCTACGAACCTATTAAATAGATATCAAAATAAGTGTCAACTGAGTGCCCCACATTTATTTAACTAAGCCAAATTAGAGGAATTCGTCTGTTGTTTTAATTCGCCGCAAAGCAGCGTTTTATACAAGCTTGCACTAAGATGTTCTGCTCAACTATTACCTGCCGTCAGAGCAGCTTTGGAGACATAATGGATAACCAACATTTACCAGCATCAAATCAAGCACAAGACGAACGCAAAGTTTTGCAGCTACTGAACAAATATGCCGAGAGCCACCGCCATCCACATAATGAAATCATTCATTTCATTTGTGTACCGGTAATTATGTGGACAGTGTTGGCCTTATTATGGGCAGTGCATCCATTAGTCGCCGTCGCTGGCAGTGTCGTCGCCCTACTTTATTACTTTAGCTTGTCCGTAGGATTTGCACTTGGTATGTGCCTGATGGCTGTACTGATGCTGGGCGTGCTTTGGTGGATGCCGCAGGAGTTAGTATTGCGTGTCGCCGTCATCGTGTTTGTGATTGCCTGGATTTTTCAATTCATCGGTCACAAGATTGAAGGTAAAAAACCCTCATTCTTCGAAGATCTACGCTTTTTGCTGATAGGACCGTTATTTGTAATCAGCTTTTTGTATCGACGTTGGAAGTTGCCTTACTAGATTTCGATGATTGCTCCAATAGAAAACGCCAGTCTAAGTAAACTTAGTACTGGCGTTTTTCAATGATCTAGAGCTATGGGCTAGATTTAAGAGCGATATTTAGACCGTACTTAAATCAGTGGCTTACCGATTATGACAAGCTCCAAACGTGTTCTAATTTTGCCCAAGCTTGTTGTGCTTTGCCATCTTTAACAGCTGGTTTAAATTTGCATGAAGAGTAGATTTTCACCGCTGCTTTATCCAAAGCTTTAGAGCCACTGGATTGATCTACTTTAGAATCTACAACACTACCATCAGCGCCGACTAATACGGACAACATCACAGTGCCAGTCTCTTCATTCATCAAGGAGGATTTTGGGTAAACAGCTTTTTCGCAAGACTGTTTATCTACCATAGGAACTTCTGCTGCATTTGCTGCAAAAACGGAACTTAACAAAGCTGCTGCCAATAAAAATTTTTTCATAGTCGGATCACCGTAAGAGATTGAGATAAGCCCATGAGAACTTTATTGCGAACTAAGACTTGCAAATTGCCACATGGAAACAGCCGTCATTCTAAAGATTATTTTTCCACATGGCAATATGTTTGCACAAAATTTCATCAGTTTTTTAAGGTGAATGTAAATATATTCTCTTGTATCGTATCGCAAAGATAATAAAAAAACCGAACATGTCATACAACATGTTCGGCAAAATCATTACTTGCAGGGTTGCTAGCAAATGATCACATCGGGAAACTTTGATGTCTTTACTGATGATTAAGTTTGATTAATCATTCATAACTAGCATTGATATTGACGCCTGTGAACGGCTGTTTAGCTTTCAAGACGATGTAATACCAAGTGCCAGAGGTTGGCGTAGCGAAGAACACACTTTCATTATTGCCAGCTTTCAAAGACGCAGCATCGTAAGAAGTTGTACTTGGATATGATCCCTTCATCACATACAAATCAACGTCTCCAGTGCCACCATTGGTGTACAACTTCAAGTTTTTAGCACCAGCAGGCAACATGATGTATGCGTAAGCTTGAGTACTGGATGACAGGTTCCTGATCGAGCAGTTTTTGCCCAATTGAGAGCTAGAAGAACAAGCTGGCAAAGTCACGACTGGTGGTGTTGGGAGTGGTGGTTCACCTGCGACAGTTGCTGATTGCACCCATGAGGCAAATTCTGCATCATATTTTGTCCCAATATTAGTCATATAAGCTTGATAGCCAGTGTAATCACCAACACGGAACTTCGGAATAATCGCATCGATATCACTGCGATGTCTTTCGTTCATGAAGCGTACCGCCATATATCCCCAACGATAAGCGCGAGGAACGTAGTCAGACATAGAGTAGGTGTTACCAAAAATCGTGCTGAGCTTGTAAGTACCAGTCTTAGCAACATCAATCGCTTCCTGATAGTTATTCTTATGTGACAAGTATTCCGCCACACCTTCAATCCACCACACCGTAGGCTGTGCAGTGCCAGCAGTAAAGTCACCTAACATATCGAAGCGACCATCAAGGTAATGCACGTATTCATGCTCTAGATTCCAGACTGAAAATGCCGGACGCAACCATGAAGCTTCGTGCGCGATGAAACGCGCTTGATTGTTCACATCCGCAGGATCACCTTCCAGATACATACCACCGTTGTCCGTGCTGATACCAAACAGGACGCCCGCGTATTTGCTATAGTTGGTGTAGTCATCAAACACCACTAATTCCAATGACTTGTTATTGTCATTCGCTACCGGTTGCTGATTCGTGAGCAGCATATTGTGGAAGTAGGTTTCTTCCGCGCCCAAGATATTGCAAGAATCATGCAATTGTGCTGTCGTCATGTCCTGTGCACGAATTTTGACAGTCGGACTACAGGTATAGCTGGTTTTCAACACAGTATTGGCAAGCTGGGTTTTGAAGTTGCAAGTACCATATTCAGCGCAGTTTGCACTGTCATAGTAGTCCACGGTAGTAGCCGCGTTCAACCACAAATCACTATCAACCCCAGTCATACTGGAAGTCGCCAACTGATATTTGACCATGGGCTTTACGCTTGGCAATAATGTCGGATACTTCATGAAACGGAATGCTTCATTTTCTGCATCATTCAGTTGATATGCTGTGCTAGTGTTCAACAAGGCAGCCTTATTGTTGACGACAAAATTATTCAATGCAGTCGGATAAGAAATATCTTGAATAATATTCGCCGCATTTGCACGTCCATGTGCGTAGAACATGACTGTCAATGCGCCAGTGAACGCACCCGCTGCGGAAGGTTGCAACAAGGGAGCGACTGCATTCGGATTCGCGCTGGTATTCGTAAAGCGCACGAACAGATTTTTCACGCTAGGCAAATAGTAGGCTTCATCATTTAAATTGGTCACCAATCTAAATACTTCACTAGCAGTGTTGCCCCAAGCAGCATTGGGAGCGTACAAGGCATTACCATCAATCAATTGTTTGATTGGAGCACGCAGATTGGTCATGATGCTTGAAGCAGGCGCTGGAATCGTGCTACCACTCGCTAAGTAATAGCCAGCACGTAGATACAAAGTCAAATTGACTAAAGCAAGATTCGACGCGTTATAGCTGTTTGCCTCTTGAGCAAAGCGTGCTGCAACGGCGTTCATATTGGCAGCTGAATAAATGGTCGTGCCTTGTGCTGCACCTAAAGCAAATAATCCATAAGTGCATTCTGGGTCTGGTAAAGACACCAGATAATTCGCCAAGGCTGTGCCGCTATAGCTAGCCATGGTTGCCATATCTTTGCAGGCAGCGGTTGGTGCCGCAGCCATTGCGGCGGACTTCGTGTTAACGCCGTTTTTACTTTGCGCATACAATGCCTGCAAGTCTTTTTTACTTGGCGGCAAATTGAATTTGATCTGATCAGCGCTGGGTGGCAACACTGAACGAGCATGCGGCATTGGAGCTTGGTTGATCTTTTGATTTTCATGACTGTGCTTAGGATCATCAAAAAGACGATCCTTATTTGCAGCCTGACTTACACTGCAAAAGCTAGCGGCGATTAAACCGGCGAGCACTAAGGTCTTATGTTGGAATGACATTACTATGACTCCTCTATTTGTAGTTATGGGTGACGTCATCGTCGACGTTTTTTCTATCCCGTCTTCTGTCCCGTCACCCTCGTTTCCAAAGACAAAACAAAAAGCATGCTTCGTCTTTGAAGCTTCGCCCTTTTTTTCCATCAATCATTAACAAACTATTGAGGGACCTAGCCTTTCAATCCGATACATGACTAGACAAAAACTGCTGCCGTCACGACTAGAATTTCCAGGCCTTTAAGAATTCCGCAACTCCCCTCCCGAAGAGTTGTAAGTGAATTCTCTGGGGCGAATTCATCTTATAAATATATTTATTAAATATCAACCGTATATTTATATTCAACGAGTGATTAAGAAGATTTTGTGCAAAATACAGAGGAAATTTAAATTGGCATTGCCAAACCCAAACTTTAAATATATTAAAAACATATAAGTAAAATTAAATTTGGAATAGTGTGGTGAATAAGTGAATTAATTCCTACAAGAAACATCCATTATTTACTTGTAAGTTTAAAGAAATAATTTTGGAAGTCAGGCGCAAACACTGACAGGATAAGGCTTTCAAGAGGTATGCTCGCCAAACCTATAGCCAATCACATTCTCAGGCCATGTCGATTAATAACTTTGATGGACATAAAAAAACGGACAGGCAATTAATTGCATGTCCGTTTCGTTATCTGACAAGAGAAAATAGGTACGAAGACCTATCTCCTACTCGCTAGCTTATTTACTCGTGTTATTTACTCGCGTTATTTACTCATAATCGCTCATAGGCACACAAGCACAGAACAAGTTACGATCACCGTAGACGTTATCCGCACGACCTACTGGTGCCCAGTATTTTTGCTTGCGCAAGGCTGGAACTGGATAGGCAGCGACTTCGCGACCGTAAGCATGATTCCATTCATTCGCAACCAATACTTCTGCCGTATGCGGTGCGTTTTTGAGTGGATTGTCTTTGGCATCAAATTCACCGCTGGCGACTTTGGCGATTTCTTCACGAATTGCGATCATCGCATCGATGAAACGATCCAACTCAGCTTGTGATTCGCTTTCTGTCGGTTCTATCATCAAAGTACCAGGAACTGGGAAGCTCATGGTGGGTGCGTGGAAACCGAAGTCGATCAAACGTTTTGCAACGTCTTCATTCGAAATACCTGTCGCATCCGTCAATGGGCGCAAGTCCAAAATACATTCATGCGCGACCAGCCCATCATGACCAGAGTACAGCACTGGGTAATGTGGAGCCAGACGTTTAGCGATGTAATTCGCTGCCAAAATGGCCGTTTCAGTTGCAGCTTTCAAACCTTCCGCACCCATCATCGCGATGTACATCCAAGAGATAGGCAAAATGGAAGCGGAACCGAATGGTGCTGCACTCACTGCAGAAATACCCTTCTCGCCACGAACATAACCGTTGGAACGTTGGTTAGGCAAGAACGGGGCGAGATGCGCGCCGACAGCGACTGGGCCAACACCTGGGCCGCCACCACCGTGAGGGATACAGAAAGTTTTGTGCAAGTTCAAATGGCTGACGTCGCCACCGAATTTGCCTGGTGCAGCAACGCCGACCAATGCATTCATATTCGCACCGTCGACATACACTTGACCGCCGTGTGCATGAACGATGTCGCACAATTCACGAATACCTTCTTCGAATACGCCGTGAGTGGATGGATAAGTCACCATCGCCGCTGCCAGATTGGCGCTGTGTTTTTCCGCTTTGGCTTTCAAGTCGACCAAATCAACGTTACCGTTGTCATCACAAGCAACAACGACAACTTCCATGCCAACCATTGATGCAGACGCTGGGTTAGTACCGTGTGCAGAAGATGGGATCAATACGATATTACGATGTGAATCACCACGTGACTGATGGTAAGCCTGAATAATCAACAATCCAGCGTATTCACCTTGTGAACCCGCATTTGGCTGTAAAGAAACAGCATCGTAGCCTGTCGCTGCGCACAACATCGCTTCGAGTTGATCAATCATTTCGCGATAGCCAACGGTTTGATCGTTAGGCGCGAATGGATGGATGTTAGAAAATTCTGGCCATGTCACAGGAATCATTTCGGACGTTGCATTCAACTTCATCGTGCAAGAACCAAGCGGGATCATGGTGCGATCCAAAGCCAAATCTTTGTCCGCCAAAGTACGCAAGTAGCGCAGCATTTCGTGTTCTGCGTGGTAGCGGTTAAATGTTGGATGCGCCAAATACGCTGTAGTACGCGTCAATGCTGCGGGGAAAGCATCCGCTACTGTCGCTTCAGTTGCATCGAAATTTGGCGTTGCTTTACCTTGAGCAAATACAGCCCACAAAGCTTCGATATCTGCGCGCGTCGCTGTTTCGTCCAAAGAAACACCAACTTGTGTCGCGCTGATTTGACGGAAGTTGAAACCCGCTGCTTGCGCTGCTGCGTGAACTGCAGATGCATCAGCAACATTAATCGTCAATGTGTCGAAGAAAGATGTATTCGCAATCGCTACACCAATTTGCTTCAAACCAGCGGCTAAAGTGCCAGTCAAACGATGTGTACGTTGGGCGATTTGTTTCAAGCCAGCTGGACCGTGATACACCGCATACATAGACGCGATTACTGCCAACAACACTTGTGCCGTACAAATATTCGAGGTCGCTTTTTCGCGGCGGATATGTTGTTCGCGTGTTTGCAATGCCAAGCGATAAGCTTGTTTACCTTGTGCATCAACTGTCACACCAACTAAACGACCAGGCATAGAGCGCTTGAACGCGTCTTTAGTGCCCATGAAACCAGCGTGCGGACCGCCGAAGCCGAGTGGTACACCAAAGCGTTGGCTGTTACCAACCACGACGTCTGCCCCCCAAGTGCCCGGCGCTTCTATCAATGTCAATGCCAACAAGTCAGTAGCTGCGACAACCATCGCACCTTTAGCGTGAATCGCAGTTGCAAACTCACGATAATCACGGATTTCACCGTCTACACTTGGATATTGCAAGAGTACGCCGAAGCAGTCATTTTCTACTGCTTCGTTCGCGGTCAATGTACGCACTTCTATGCCCAACGGCTTAGCGCGCGTTTCAATGATTTCACGCGTTTGTGGCAATACATCATGCGCTACATAGAATACGTTGGAATTCGATTTACCAACGCGTTGGATCAAGGTCATCGCTTCAGCCGCGGCTGTGCCTTCGTCCAACATAGACGCGTTCGCGATGTCCATGCCAGTCATATCCATGATGACTTGTTGGAAATTCAAAATCGCTTCTAAGCGACCTTGAGAAATTTCTGGCTGATATGGCGTGTATGCCGTATACCAAGCTGGGTTTTCAAAAATATTACGCAAGATCACGCCTGGCGTGTGCGTATTGTAATAGCCTTGACCGATGAAAGACTTGAGCACTTTATTCTTGCTCGCCAAGGCTTTCAATGTTGCCAAAGCTTCTGTTTCAGATTTTGCTTCAGTGAAATCCGCTAAAGGCAAAACGTCGTGACGACGGATATTCGCCGGAACAATCGCATCAATTAACGCGGTACGATTCGCATAGCCCAACACTTTGAGCATAGCAGCTTGTTCTGCTTCTGATGGGCCGATATGACGGGCGATAAAGGCATCATGTGCCTCAAGTTGGGAAAGGCTAGTACGTGTCATGGTATTTGTGGGGGATAGTAAAACAAAATTCAACAATTAGGAGCAGCCGTCCTGCAGGACTCTGGCTTAATCCCCTCTCCCGCAAGCGGGAGAGGGTTAGGGTGAGGGACGTTCAGCATGGATAGCTGATTCTTAGGCGACCACGAAAATCAAATTCGTATTACAACAGTCCCTTGGACTATCTTCAAATAAACGCCGCCCTCACCCCTGCCCCTCTCCCGCTTGCGGGCGAGGGGTAAAAGTCAAAAATTAGCCGATATTTTTTTGGTAAGCTTCTGCACTCATGAGTGCATCAACATCCGCTGCATTCGCTGGCTTCAATTTGAACAACCATGCATCAAATGCACCTGCATTGATCGAATCTGGTGCATCAACAACTGCGTCATTCACTGCAACAACTTCACCAGCGACTGGTGCGTACACATCGCCCGCTGCTTTCACAGATTCAATCACGCAGCAATCTTTACCCGCAGCCAATACCGTACCGACTTTTGGTACTTCAACGAAAACGATATCGCCCAATGCATCTTGTGCGAAATCAGTAATACCAACGGACACTGTACCGTCGGCTTCAACGCGTACCCATTCGTGGGATTCTGTGTATTTACGATCTGCTGGAACTGTCATGTTGTTCTCCAAAAAAATTTAAAAATAATTCGAAATAATTTCTTCTTGTACTTCTGCATAATCAGGGATCGCCAAAAATTCAATTATAGAGATGCAGTCCAAGACGTAAACCGGAGCAATACGTCGGTATTGCGAGGATTTACAACGCCGGAATGCGCTCTAGAATTGGATTTGTGGTGACTCCCTAAGCTACTAAAACCTTACCATTACGGACAAACGGCAATTTCACTACAGTTGCTGCTAATTGTTTATCGCGAATCTGTACATGCACTGTGTCACCAATCGCTACACCCATAGGCAAACGTGCCAAGGCGATTGCTTCTTGCATACTTGGGCTGAAAGTACCGCTAGTGATTTCGCCATCGCCATGCGGAGTAACAACTTTTTGATGTGCACGCAAAATGCCGCCTTTTTCACGCAAAATCAAGCCGAGAAATTGTTGTGTTTGACCTTGTTCTTGCAAAGCTTTTTTGCCGACGAAGTCACGTTCTGCAACCAAGTCGATCGTCCATGCCAAACCAGCATTTAATGGATTAACAGTTTCATCCATATCTTGACCGTACAGATTCATACCCGCTTCTAAACGCAAAGTATCGCGTGCTCCCAGACCTGCTGGTTTGACGCCAACTGCGACCAGAGCATTCCACAAGTCAGTGATGCGTTCTGCAGAAACTGCGATTTCAAAACCGTCTTCACCAGTGTAACCAGTGCGTGCCACCATGACCTCGCCGAATGCTGTGCCATCAACGATCACAGCATTAAATGGTTTCATTTCTGCACTGACTGCTTTGGTTTCTGGCAGTACTTCCCATGCTTTAGCGCGAGCGTTCGGGCCTTGTACTGCGATCAAGCCGTAAGAATTTGCACCATCGCGACGTTGAGTAATCGTGACACCAGCATTAGTTGCGGCATTATGCGCATTCATCCAAGCGACGTCTTTTTCTGCTGTGCCAGCATTCACTACCAGGCGGAACCAGCTTTCGTTCATGAAGTAGATGATCAAATCATCGATCACTGTGCCTTCAGGATTTAACATCGCTGAATACAGGGCTTTACCGGAAACTTGTAATTTATCGACGTTGTTCGCAACTAAGCCGCGCAAAAAGCTACGGACATTCTCGCCTTTGATATCAACCACACACATGTGGGAAACGTCGAACATACCGACATCAGTACGCACAGCGTGATGTTCTTCAATTTGAGAACCATAGTTAACTGGCATATCCCAGCCACCGAAATCAACCATCTTCGCGCCGGCTGCACGATGTGCTGCGTTCAAGGGAGTTACTTTAAGAGTTGCTTGCGTCATGTGAGAGCCTCAGTACCAAGTTTGGACATAAAAAAGGGACGAAAAAAAGCACACGATTTAACTAATTTCGTATGCTACTTGGTCATCTCTAGAATTCGATTTTGGGGATGCAATGCTAGGCGCAAAACGCAGCAATACGTCGGTATTGCGAGTATTTGCAACGACGCAGTGCGCCCCACAATCGGATTATAGAGGTGACCAAAAATCGCTACCCCTCTGTCCTGGTACCTGAGAGATTACGAGAATCAAATATAAGCTTAGCTTAAACTGAATCTCGTCGCACCTTCGGTGGGTAGTTCAATGTCTGATAGTTCAGCACACTGCTACCGCTCTCCAGAGTAGGGGAGTTTTCACACAACCCCGCTGATCGGTCCTTTTGCCTGAGAGTTTGTTGGGTATTAGCCCCTTCGGCGGCTGCTCGCTCTATGAGTCACAGCTCTCTCCCGATCAAGTGCCGCGATTATAACCCGAAACATCTGGGTGATTTCTTATCAAGGCACTTTTTTTCACATTTTATTGAGTAATAAAGTGTCAATTGTCTTATGCAAATAAGCACTAAAAAAGCACTATTTCGAGCTTGCAGGGGCGTCAACAATCAATGAATAGTGGCTTACTTCACGCTCTCCACCACAATTAAAACCACTTCTTACTTACGACCGCCTCCTATTCGGCGCGCATGGTGTCCCCTACCTTAGCCCGTATATTCTGAGTCCGGTACGGCTTTCACTGTTATCGCGCACTACAAAGAGACGCAAGGATATCGGCATCAGTCTTACATAAGTCCTAGGTTCACTTGTAGTAACTTACTTCTTATCCAAAAGTTTTAACACTACCTTCCATTCTGCTACAGTCACGGGAGTAATCGACAAACGACTCCCTTTCTGCAACACCACCATACTCGCCAAATCTTCATTCGCCCGCATTTCCGCCAGACTCAATACACGCGTTTTACGAATGGCTTTCACATCCACCAAAATCCAGCGCGGATTTTCTGGTGTTGCTTTCGGGTCGAAATAGTGACTCTTCGCATCAAACTGCGTTGCATCGGGATATGGCGTGCTAGCGACTTCTGCAATCCCGACCACACCTGGCTCATCACAACTGGAGTGGTAAAACAAAACCCCATCACCGACTTGCATCTGATCGCGCATAAAATTACGTGCCTGATAATTACGCACGCCAAACCACGGCGCCGCACCAATGCGCAAAGCGTCATCGATACTCACTTCGCTGGGTTCCGATTTCATTAGCCAGTATTTCATTTATTTCTATCTTTCGTAAGTAACTACATTAATGCTTCCATCATACAAAGTCTCTGCAATGAAAATGCAGCCGTTCCTGTACAAATCGATCTTGCTTTCTCACGAGTTTATCTAATCCATCAGTTAGCGGAAAAATTAATACCTCCGACAATTTATTGCGAAGGTTTGTTCGCTCCCGCCATATCAGAGTACCGCCGAGACTCTTGAATATTTTTACGTCCAAAAAGATCATTTGCATATAACTCCTGCAAACGAAGCTGCGCAGACTTTGAGCCTAATTCAGCAGCGCGCTTCCAATATACTTCTGCCAAATCGATATCTCTAGCTCCACCAAATTGGGGGCTAAAATACAACTCGCCTTTTTTAAACAGTTCTTCTGATGACAGAATAATAGGGGTCGCCTCGCTCGATCTTGAATCAACAACTATAGGTTGCTTGCTCGGCTCTGAAAATCCAATAATCATTTTTATTAAAATCAAAATGATAAATACAATGACGCCAGGTGGAATGTTAAAACCATCAAATTTACTCTTAATACCACTGAAATCTATTTTCGGCGGTTGAAAAAACTTATACTCCTCAGCCCGCTTATGCCAAGTTTGCAAATTATCCAATTTGGTCACCATTGCTAGCCAAGTGGGATAACTACTTAACATATCGTCGATAAAATAAATATTCTCGCGCAAGAATTGTTTGGTCGGTGGCGCGTCGTTTCTAGCCAGGCGTATCAATCCAACTTGCCGACTACTGCGCGCTTCTTCCTGCAGATTGAAGGCACTCATTTCATCCAGCGCACGATCAAGATAGTAGCCAAACTCATCGAATCTCAGTAACCGATGTTTGTCTTGATTCCAAGCAAAACACTTCACGGCAGCCCCAAATAAATCGCCGTTTCCGGCTTGCCAGCCTTGTGCCAAATGCCCGGCGATCAGCCATTCAAATAAGTCGCGGATTTCAACATTAATCAAACGTTCGTCATCTAAATACAGACGTAATAACGATTCAGTCTGACCGACCTCTTCCGATTTCGCATTAAGGTGTTGCAGGAATTCATGAAAAATGTGACGGGCAATGTCAATCGCATAAACAGTCTGTTCTTCATCATTCTCTTCTGCGTTTGAAGCTTGATATTGTGAATTTTGTTCAGGCGCAACGCTTACTTCCGAAGTGCTTTCTGAAATAACTTCGTCTGCGTTTACTGTGCTTTCATTTGCTACTTGCGTCGCAGCAGATTCAGATTTCAAATCAAGTTCGCCAACAACGGGGGCAATTTCAGATGATTGAGTAACACGCTGATCGTCTACCAAATTCGCATCCTCAATTTGCGCCGACTCCGCATTCTGCTCAGCTATATATTGTGCTCGCCATTCTTTACTCCGCTCCCAAGCTAATGCACGTTCATAACTCTCACGCAGGTTTTGAAAACCTTCTAGGTCATTGTCCTGATCGATTTGCTTGAGCGCTTTGGCATAGGCGCGTTTAATCGTACGTTCATCGGCGTCTTGATCGATACGCTGGTCGATAAAAAAAGCGGGAATATCAAACATAGTGCAATCTTTGCTTATTCAGTGAAGTCTGGATGTAATACGACATCTTGTTCAATTTGATCAAGCACCTCAGAAAATTGCTTCTGCGCTGGTGTAATCAGTTTGGTATTTTGAGTTTCAATCACGCGTTCGAATTCAGCAATTTGATTGCTTAGCCAATCACGTGACTCGCCTTTCAATTGCTGATAAACACGATCAGCCCGCGCTAGCAAAGTGCGTACTTCAAGCGCATCACGCGGATGCATTTTTAATTTTTCCAACTCCACCAGTCGCTTGGCAATTTCATCTTCGGTTAATAAACCGGGATTGCCTTGGATGAGCACCTTTTGTATTTTCTGCGTACGAATCACAGTCGCTTGCACTTCTAACAAACCATTCACATCATAAGTAAAACGCACATCAACACCATTCTGATCACGCGGCAAGGGTTCCAGATTTAACTCTAATGAGCCCAATAAAATATTATCTTTGACCAGACGGGATTCACCCTGATAAATATCGAGTTGCAATAATTTTTGATTGTCTTCAATCGGATAATATTGCGCAACACGACTAATAGGCACCGTACTATTTCTTTCAATAATCGGCGAAAAATGTCCACTCACATTTTTGTTATTTGCCAAACGCATTGCCACTTCCACGCCTAAAGAATAAGGCGCTACATCCGTCATCACCACTTCATCGAGCGCAGCGTCTTTCATCTTTAAGCCAGCCTGAACCGCAGCACCCATCGCCACCACTTCATCAGGATTAATCTCGCTAGCAGGAAAACGTCCAAACATCAAAGTCACCAGACGTTTAACAATCGGCATACGTGTAGCACCACCAGCTAGCACGATACTATCAAGTTGATTGCTGCGTAAATTTGTATCACGTAGTGCGCGTTCAACAGGTTCACGTAAACGCTTAATCAATGGCGCAGCTAATTTGGACAAGCTCTCTTCGTCGAATTCAAGTTCCAAAGTTTGATCTTTGGTCTGCACTTCCATCTTCGCTTTTTCTTCGGACGACAGATCGCGTTTAGCTTTTTCTGCTGCGGCAAACAGCTGTTGCATAAAACGTGGATCGTTCCTCACCTTAGCTGGAAACGCATGCTTTTCAATAAACGCATCAACCATGATCTTGGTGATATCTTCGCCACCTAAATAATTATCGCCAGCAGAAGCACGTACTTCCATCACGCCATCGAACATTTCCAAAATCGAGACGTCAAATGTGCCACCGCCCAAATCGAAGACCAGGAAACGGCATTCGTCTTTAAATTCATGCATGCCATAGGCCAAAGCCGCAGCGGTTGGTTCATTGACCAAGCGCTCAACCTTCAGTCCTGCCAATTGCCCAGCAGTGCGCGTTGCTTTGCGTTGTGCATCGGAGAAATAAGCCGGGACAGTAATGACGGCCTCCGTCACAACTTCTCCAAGAAACGCTTCAGCATCCGCTTTCAAACTCTTTAAGACAAACGACGACAATTCTTCGGCGCGAAATTCGCGCTTGCCCAATTTAATCTTTTTATCGCTGCCCATGTAACGCTTAAAAACCGCAGCCGTCACTTCAGGATGTGTTTGCAAACGCTCTTTAGCGGCACGCCCGACCAAGATACTGCCGTCGTCATCGACACTGACACAAGACGGCGTCAAGGTGTCGCCCAGACTATTCGGTATCAATTGCGATTTCCCATCACGCCAGATCGCTACCAAACTATTGGTCGTACCTAAATCAATACCGATTATCATGCTTCCAACCTTTTTCCTGAACAAAAAAATAAGTGCAAAATATCCTTCATCGCAGATATTTTGCACTTCCTATTTACGTGTTGATGAATCTAAAGCATTGTAAAAGGATTCAGATGCCCTGACAATTTTTACATGTCTAAGCACGCGCTAAAATATTTAGCCTTGGACAATATTTTTCAACAATAAGTTCTAGGCGTCTGATAAGCTGCTTGCTTTTTTATCTCGTCAAAACATGTTAACGACGGAACAAATTTTAGCTCTGGCACCGGATGCGGCATCCGCAAAAGCTGGGAGCGGACAGGCCAATCTTACATACTGGTCAAAACTCGGTGCTAACGAGCAGGCCTTGTGGGGGCTTTGTCAGGGTAGCGGCAAAGAACCCTACCGCACGCAAATTGAGCTAGCGACGCCGGCTTTCAAATGCTCCTGCCCCAGTCGCAAGTTCCCCTGCAAACACGGTTTGGGCTTATATCTCTTATACGCCAAACACGCTGACAAGTTTCAGCACGAGCTAGAAGAATGGGTGACTGAATGGCTGCGTGGTCGCGAGCAACGTCAAGAGAAAAAAATCAATAAGCTTGAAGAATCCCAAGAGCTATCCGTTGAAGAACTCGCCAGTCGTGAAAAATCGGCGCAAAAGCGACAAGACAAACGCGAAACCAATGTTGCGCAAGGCCTCGCACTTTTAGAAACATGGTTGAGCGACTTAGCTAGCGACGGCCTGGCGGGATTACGTAGTAAGCCAGCGAAAGCATGGGAAGCGATGGCAGCCCGAATGATTGATGCACAGGCTGGCGGACTCGCGGCACGGATACGAGAAATCGGCATGATGATTTACGGCTCCAGCCAAGCCGGGTGGGAAATGCCGGTGGCAAATGAACTTGGTAAGCTCAGCCTGCTGCTGCAAGCCTACAAGAATATGTTACAAACGCCGGACTTGTTCAGCCCTGAACAACAAGCGGATATCCGCACTGCGATTGGATGGGTCGCCAATCAGGACGATGCATTTAATCAAGTTGCGCACGATGATATCTGGTTAGTCTTAGGCAACGAAACCCAACATGAAGCACGCCTTAGCCGCCGCGCCTGCTACTTGCTAAATATGCGCTCACAGAAAACTGCAATGATATTGCAGTTTGCCGCAGGTGGACAAACACTTGCAAGTCCTTATCTCACGGGTAGTTTGTATCAAGGACGCCTGCACTTTTATCCATCTGCGACGCCATTACGGGCGCAGGCATATGGTGAATTACAGCGTGTAGACGCTCAATCACACAGATTGCATGACTCTTTATTTTCAGATCAATTGCGATGGTTTGCTGAACAATTAGCGGCCAATCCATTTATCGATGCGCTGCCACTCATACTACGCAATGTGTGCTCACACTTGACGACGAGCACAGAACCAGAGTGTTCTCTCATTACGCCTGAAAATCTTCAAATTAAGACTACTCCTGAATTCAAGCATGCCTGGCACTTACACGCTTTAACTGGTGGTGAAGCTTGTACGCTTTTTGGTCTCTGGAATGGCATAGAATTGATGCCACTCAGTTTGCTAGCAGCAAAGGGACTACCAGACCATCAGCAAATCCATAGTTTCGATACGGAATAAGACGATGCTACTTCCAGAAAAAATTCATAAGGCTGTGCTGGTAGGGACTTCACGTTCTGCGATTCATCCGCAACAAGATGAATTGAGTAGTGCATCCGAACTCGACTCGTTGTTGCGCGATGCCGCCATGCCAAATTTACGATTATGGCAAACGATTGCGGCGAATGATTTGTGGTTACGAGCTGGTTACACACCCGGTTTGTGGAGCGATGCCAGTACCGAAAAAATGGCGCTTGTATCCGCTAGCAAAAACGACGAAATCGAACATTGCCCTTTAGCGGCACAAGAACTCTTACATTTAATTCTACGTGATATTCATGCCGAATTATTGGCCCAATGGTTGCAGCATGCACACGCCAGAAACGCCACCTTACCAGCACGTTTTCTGGTTCCATTACTGAATAAAGCCGACAAAGATCTGTCCATGCAAAAACTGCTCAAACCCTTGCTTGGAGCACGCGGTCATTGGTTAGTTCAACAACATCCTGAGTGGCGTACGCAATACAGCTTAGACAGCGATAAGCACGAGTCAGATGAGGCCTTAACTGAACAGTGGCACCTAGCGAGCTCGCAACAACGTGAAGAGATTCTGCGTATCTTGCGAGTGCGCAATCCACAAAATGCTAGAGAATTATTGCAGCAAGATTGGGCAAACGAATCCCCTGAAAATCGTGCTACTTTACTGGCGTGTCTGAATATCGAATTATCCATCACCGATGAAGATTTTCTAGAGCGCGCCCTAGAAGATAAGCGTAAAGAGGTACGTACGGTGGCACAGGAACTCTTACGTCGATTACCAGATTCGCAATTGGTCCAACGCTGTCAAGAACGTCTGAGTCACATCTTTAGCATAGAAAAATCGACAGGTATCAATGCAGCTTTAGGCTCTTTTCTCGCCAAACTTGGCGCGAATAACGTGCAGGCGAGTCTGCAGATCAAGTTACCAGAAAGCGTAGACAAGAGCATGAAACGTGATGGCATAGGATTACAAAGCTATCCAGGTTTAGGAGAGAAAGCTTCTTGGCTACGTGACTTAATGCGCAGTACTCCCGCCCAGCATTGGGTGACAACTTGGCAGCTAACACCATCACAAATTTTGCAACTACTGTCGCAACATGAATTTAAAGATGCATTGCTTCAGGGATTACTAAGTTCAATTACAGAACAAGCTACCGATACAACCGCAGATCCAACTCTTGCTGATTGTTATGCTGATTGGATTGCGCTTCTGATTGAGCACATCAGCAAAGACAAAATCCATGTCGATCTCAATCTCATCCATGCACTAGTACGACGATTGCGAAATTTGGCGCCAGCAATGCAAGACAAACTATTAATTGCGTGCATGGATAATTATTCACGCCAAGATCTTCACATACTCTACGCTTGGAGCCAACTGCAAAGCGCAGCATCCGAGCACGCCACTCCCGTATCTCAAGTGCTGTCGCAAGCCTGGCTCCAGCATGTACAAAGGCAAATCGCACAAAGCAAACAAACCGCATGGGATTTGCGACAGCATTTAAAACAAATTGCCTATTGGTTGGATGTCAGCGACTTGTCATACACAACACAATCCTGGCCAGCTGATGACTGGGAACACTGGTCATTTTGGCGTGAAGCAGTTCATGAATTTCGCGATACCTTTCAATTTCGCCACCAACTTAAACACAGTTTTATGGAGACCTCGATATGACGCAAACAAGCACTGAGCAAGTGATACGCCAACAAGCAGAACAACAATATGCGCACGAACTGACAGCGCTAAAAGAAGTCGATCAACGCCAACGTCCACCCAATTGGCAATTATCGCCTTGGGCGGTATCGACTTATCTACTCGGTGGCACACTCGACAATGGCGTTGAGGTCAGTGCAAAATACATAGGTAATCGTCGCGTCATAGAGATCGCCATCTCTACGCTGGCAACTGACCGAGCACTTTTATTGCTAGGCGTGCCAGGCACCGCAAAATCTTGGGTATCCGAGCATCTGGCAGCGGCAATCTGTGGCAATTCCAATTTAATCGTGCAAGGCACTGCCGGCACTTCTGAAGAAAGCATACGTTATGGCTGGAATTACGCGCAACTCTTAGCCAAAGGACCAAGTATGGAAGCGGTGGTCGCCAGCCCGATTATGCGTGCCATGCAACAAGGAAAAATAGCACGGGTTGAAGAGTTAACCCGGATTCCTGCCGAAGTGCAAGATAGTTTTATCAGTTTGCTGTCTGAGAAGTTTTTACCGATTGCTGAATTAGACGATTACATTCAAGCAAGCAAAGGCTTCAATGTGATCGCCACCGCAAATGACCGCGATCGCGGCGTGAATGAACTATCGAGCGCCTTAAAACGTCGCTTTAACACCGTCGTTTTACCGCTACCGGAGACAGCAGAAGAAGAAGTCAGAATCGTTGAGTCACGTGTTGCCAGCCTTGGCAAGTCATTGGAATTACCTGCTGAAAAACCAGCCTTACAAGAGATACGCCGGATCGTCACTTTATTCCGCGAATTGCGTGCTGGCCAAACTGAAGATGGCAAAATCAAACTCAAATCACCAAGCGCAAGCATGAGTACGGCTGAGGCGATTTCGGTCGTCACCAATGGCATGGCACTCGCCGCGCATTTTGGTGATGGCAGTTTGCGTGGTGCGGACTTAGCCAGTAGTGTGATTGGTGCTGTCATCAAAGATCCAGTGCAAGATCGCGTAGTCATGCTCGAATATCTTGAAACCGTCGTCAAGGAACGCGATGGTTGGAAAGACTTATACCGCGCTTGTCGCGAAGTGATCTAAGCGAGGCACCATGGCGGTTCATCTCTTCGGCATTCGTCATCACGGCCCTGGCTGCGCCCGCAGTCTGGTCAAAGCCCTACACGAATTACAACCAGACTGCATTTTGATCGAAGGCCCACCGGAAGCCGATGCGCTGCTGCCGCTAGTGAGTGCGGATGGTATGCAAACACCTGTCGCCATTTTGGTGTACGCACCTGCCATGCCGCAGCATGCAGTGTATTACCCTTTCGCCGAATTTTCACCAGAATGGCAGGCAATTCTCTATGGACAGCAACACAATGTCGAAACACGATTCATGGATCTGCCACAAGCCTATCGTCTGGCAGAAGAGATGAGTCTAGATGCTGAGCCGGTAGCCGAAACTAAAACTTTAGACAGTACTTTACAGGAAGCAAATGCGTCATCTGATGAAGCTGTAAAGGCAATCCCATTGCGCGCCGATCCATTGCTTTGGTTGGCACAAGCTGCAGGTTTCAGCGATAGCGAAACCTGGTGGGATCATCTGGTGGAACAACGCCAAGATAGTCTCGATCTATTCGCTGCCATTGAAGAAATCATGGTCGTCGCTCGTAACGAATTAAGCGCAGAATCTGAAAGTAGCGAAAAACTCAGTCTACGTGAAGCGCAGCGCGAAGCCTACATGCGGCAAACCATACGACAAGCGATGAAACAAGGCCACGAAAGAATCGCCGTGGTGTGCGGCGCCTGGCATGTGCCTGCCTTACGCAACATGCCTAGTGCCAAATCGGATACGGATATTCTCAAAAATTTGAACAAAGCCAAAGTTGCTGCCACCTGGACACCATGGACATATGGTCGGCTGTGCGCTGCCAGTGGTTATGGTGCGGGTGTACAAGCGCCAGGTTGGTATCATCACTGTTGGAATACGCCGGAAAAAGCGGCCTTATATTGGCTGACGGATGCCATGCGTCTGCTCAGAAAAAATGATCTGGATGCGTCCTCTGCACATTTAATAGAAGTACTACGTCTGGCAGATTCACTCGCCAGCTTACGCGATCGTTCTCGCGCTGGCCTAGACGAACTTTTAGAGTCATTGCAAAGCGTCTTATTCGGGAATAGTCAGACACCGATGCGTTTAATTGAAAACCAATTACTCATCAGTGACAGACTAGGAAGCATACCTGCTGAAACACCGACGCTGCCCTTGGTTGCCGATGTGAGAGCACTGCAAAAACGCCTGCGCTTGCAGCCTAAAATCGAGCATATCGATTTAGAACTCGATCTGCGCCAAGTTACTCATCTAGAAAAAAGTGGTTTCTTGCATCGCTTAAATCTGCTTGGCATCTATTGGGGAAAAACGCTTAGAGTTCAGGGTAAGAGCGGTAGTTTTCATGAGCATTGGCGTTTAAGTTGGCAAGCAGAATTTGAATTGCGTTTAATCGAAGCCAATGTCTGGGGTGCCACGCTGGAGAGTGCCTGTGATGCCAAACTTCGCCATCAGGCACAACACTGCAAACAACTACCAGAACTCTCGAAGTTGGTCGAAGAAATGCTGTTGGCGGATATCAAAACCGCGGTACCAATGCTGATGGAGTCCATGCAAAAACTCAGTGCCAGCACGAACGACGCAGGTATTTTATTGGAAGCTCTACCCGCGTTGGCCAATATCCTACGCTATGGCAACACACGAGGCACTGATCTGAACATGGTGGCAGATGTGTTCGCAGGTTTGGTACAACGTGCCTGCATCGCACTACCGCTTGCAGCGCATGGCATTAATAGTGACGCAGCACAGACGCTACTCAGTCAAATTAATTTAGCGGATCAGGCTCTACAATTATTACAGCAAGAAGAATTTAAAAATGAATGGTTAGCGGCACTGCAATTGGCCAGTTCGCCGCACAATCATGCACTGATCGCTGGTCGCGCAGTGCGCCTTCTTATCGATCATGAGGCCTGGAATCTAGAACAATGTGCACGTGCATTATCACTTGCTTGCAGTAATCCGATTAACCCACTCGCCAGCGCAGAATGGCTAGAAGGATTTTTACAAGGCAGCGGTTTACTATTGATCATGAATGATCAATTGTGGCAAATTTTGCAGGATTGGGTAGCCAGTTTATCAGAAGAGATATTTACTGAATTACTGCCATTACTGCGGCGAGGTTTCTGTCACTTTGAAGTGGCTGAACGCCGTCAACTCGGCCAAAAAGTCGCCACTGGCAAAGTGCTGCTACAAAACAAGCAAGATCATCAATTTGTTATTCACGAACAGCGCGCCGCTTTAGTACTCCCCATACTATCCAAAATTCTCGCACCAGTGAATGAACTCCAGACAGCTCAAAGTGCTGAGAAAAATGCAAACCTAAAACCCGCGCAAGATAAATCGCTGACAGACACACTATGAGCATAAGTATTCCCCCAATTAAGGATCAAAGCGATCGTCGCTGGCGATTGATACTCGGAAGCGAAGCCGATAATCTGCCGTTAGCTTCCACTGATATAGGTATCGATCGTGCACTTCAAGCACTATATGAACCTGAGGATAAAAATCGTAAAGGTGGCTTACAAAGTTCAGCGCCGACGGTGGCACGCTGGCTGGGTGATATACGTGAATACTTCCCCAGCAGCGTGGTGCAAGTCATGCAAAAAGACGCCATGGATCGTCTTGGTCTGCAACAAATGCTCATGGAACCTGAACTATTACAAACGGTACAGGCTGATGTTCATCTGGTGGCGACTTTACTTTCCCTCAATCGCATCATGCCTAACAAAACTAAGCAGACGGCAAGACTGGTGGTACGAAAAGTAGTTGAAGAGTTAGAGAGAAAATTAGCCAACCCGCTGCGGCAGGCCGTTTCTGGTAGCTTAAACCGAGCTGCCCGCAATTTCCGACCTCGGCACAATGAGATTGATTGGGTACGCACCATCCGCGCCAATCTCAAGCACTACCAAGTCGATTACCAAACCATCATCCCAGAGCGTCGCATAGGTTTTGCACGCAAAGGACAAAGCCTGCGCGATATCGTTTTATGTATAGACCAAAGTGGTTCCATGGCACCATCGGTGGTGTATGCCAGCGTCTTTGCCGCCGTACTCGCTAGTATCAAAGCGGTCAGCACTCAAGTGGTGGTCTTTGATACCGCTGTGGTGGATTTAAGTCACTTGCTAGCAGACCCGATCGAAGTCCTATTCGGCACCCAACTCGGCGGAGGCACCGATATCAATAGTGCCCTGGCCTATTGCCAAGGTTTGATACAAAAACCGCAGGATACGATTTTTGTATTGATCAGCGATTTATATGAAGGCGGCAACGCCAATCAAATGCTAGCCCGAGCGCAAGCACTGGTCGATAGCGGCGTACAAGTCATTGCCCTACTTGCCCTCGATGATCAAGGTGCACCTAGTTATGACCGCCACCATGCGAGTGTCATGGCAACCATGGGTATCCCCTGCTTTGCTTGCACGCCAGATCAATTCCCAACGTTAATGGCGATGGCGATACAAAAACAGGATGTGGCTGCTTGGGCTGCTAGTCAGGCCAACGTGAAGTAAGCGAGCATAAGCAAGAACAAAAATGAGATATCAGATTTAGTCGGCCCTAATGGAAAAATATCTAATAAGCAATAAAAAAGTGTACGCAAACCGTTTTTATTGCAACAAAATTTGTTTTCATTAAAACGAAGTGCTATAGTCACTTATCTATTTCCATTTTCGATCTTCGTCCTCTTTTTGAGACAGGAGCACATCAATGTCTACGCTGTTACGTCATCCAGAAACGCATATTCCCGCGTCAGAAGATCGTGGTGCTTTGGCTAAGATGGTGATGACGCTGATGGATCACTGGCAATTGTCTACGGAAGATCAAGCGGCTTTATTGGGTATTGCTGCCAGTAATCGCGCGACCTTGACGCGTTATCGCAAAGGCGAAGCGATTGGCACGAATCGCGATCAATATGAACGAGTCGGCCATCTGCTCGGCATTCACAAAAATTTACGCCTCTTGTTCCCACAAAACCGTGAGCTGGCCTATTGTTGGATGACGACCCGCAACCGCGCTTTCGATAATCTTTCCCCTGTCCAGGTTGTGAGGGAATGGGGATTTACTGGACTGTTGATGGTGCGCTCCTATCTTGATCGCGCTCGTGGTGTTTAGATTTCAATTTCAACTTCAATTTCATACAGCTCCGCCGAATCTCACTCGCCATTTCCCTTTTAGCATAGCCCTCGCATGCAATCTCTATTTTCTAAAGTAAAACTCCATGATGTTCATGAAAACGTCTTTCGAAATATCGTCTCACTACAAATCTCACAAGACTTGTTTGATGACCTAAGCGAGGCACCTGAGGATTGGGCATTAGCGCAACAAGTGGAAGATGAAGTAAAACCACCAACTTTCATATCGGCGACGCCTATCATCCACCGTCCTTTCGAAGATGCCCATTGGTTCAATGCGATCACCTGGCCTTTTCAACATTGGCAAGCGAGTCGTTATTCCGATGGTCAATTTGGTGTCTGGTACGGTGCAGAGTCGATTGAAACCACCACATACGAAACCGCTTACCACTGGTATTACGGCTTATTGGCGGATGCCGGTTTTCAAGAAAAAGATGTGCGAATTGAACGCAAGGTGTATACCGTCGCTTGTGACGCAGCACTACTCGATCTACGCCCCTTCAATAAAAGCCAAACTGGTCTGATACACAAGACTGACTATAGCTACACACAAGCAATAGGCACTCGCTTACACCGCGAAGGTCACCCCGGTTTAATCACACACTCAGTGCGTAATCCATCCGGTCATTGCTATGTGATTTTGAATCCGGATGTGTTATCAGACCCGCGACACTGCTGTCAATTATCTTATCGTGTTGAGGGCGATACGATTTATGTTGAAAAACAGATTGGGGCTGCTTGGATGAGTATTTCGGTTTCTGGATTATGATTGAAATTTCGTCAGTACGTATCTCAAATTAAAAGTTCACTATGTTATAAAACGATCATACAATAACACTCGTAATATTTCCTCTACAACTCAAAGCATTATGAAAATATACGCAACTCTACTACTTTTAATTACGGTTATGATTTCCACCGGCTGTGGTAATCAAATCCCTGATAACCCAAAAAGTGAAAACACTTCAGCCTCAGGTACGACCGATAGCTTTCAACCTTCAATTAAGCAAATCATCCATGATATTAATGAAGTCAACAATAAGTGTCGTGGTTTACCTGGCGATTCTGTCGAAGGTAAAACTGCTTGCGAAAAGAGAGACGAATTAATGTTGAAGGTCGAGAGAGCTGGTTGGTGTTGGGGGCCAGAAGAAGCACCTGGATCTCAAAAAAACTGGATAAAATGCAACGACGATCCTGCTCGCGCGCCAAAACGCCAATGGTATGCTCATGACATAAATCACTCAGATTGCGTCACAAGTTCATCACCAGCTGACAAAATTAGAAATTTTCAGGAATTTGGACAAGTCCCCATTACACGAGATCTTCCGAATGACGCGGTAGAAGTAGAAATTGAAATTGGAAATGGAAAATCTCAAGTATGGACGTTCTATAGGTCACTGAACGAGTGCACGGCATCTCTACCGAAGTCTCATAAAATCGACAAGAAATATGAATAGAATTCCCATTTAAGCGATAATTATTTTGAGAATGGAAAAGTATATACCAATGAGAATTTGCACTATATGGAGTGATATACTAATTCAACATCATGGTTCATGAGAAATATTTGAATTACCACACTCCATTTATCTGTCAAAGCTTACAGGTATGAGACACACCATCAATTTCGATAACCACAGATTCATTGGTATGACTCAAGATTTTTGCTAAACCATAATGAAGTTGTCTATGATGGTTTGCACAAACTACCAAAATATTCTTCGAACAATCTAAACCTTCGTTAGCTAGATGTTCCAAGTGATGACACTCAACATACTTTCTACCGTCAAGGGTCAAAAAATAGTGTCCACATATTTGACACGCCTCTCCGCGCACAAGTTTAATTAACTTACTCAGCTCTTGATCTCTTTCATAAGACTTAGCGAGAAGCTCCTTTATTGTAATACCCATTGCGGCATTGATCGCATCCAAAGTATGAATGCGTTCCAACATTAAGCTTTCGTGAGAAAACCCGCCTGTCATTAAGGTGCGTAATGGGACATCCGTAAGCAATTCAAGGCTTAGCTGAGTTGATATCTGATCGGGAGGTAAGTGCATACCGTCTGCTACGAATCTAGACTTACCTGTAGATGAATCGATAAACAGTTGAAGCTTAACCATTGGCGCATGTTCTTTTAGTAGTAAGCGTTCAAAGGTCGTCCACTTTAAAGTCAAAGAAAATGGCCAATGCCCACTTGCCTTTAATTCTATGGTCGCAATGTTCTTTTTGCCAACTCGTCGCTCAATCATCAACCTTCCATCTATAACTTGAATTCCAACAGTACCTTTTGGTTTTTCCTCCAAAGCTTTAAGTTGATGCAGACATGTTGTAAGCTCGTCACCACAAAGATTCAATACGTAGTGCTCAAGCGCCATACAAAAGCCTAACTTGTTTTAATTTAAGAACGAAAAGATATCCGACTACTCAAAAAAATACAAATTGTTACTAACATATTTTCATCAAGTAGCAAAAAAGGTCTTTACCGAATTACCAGCAAAGACCTTTAATAAAGCTAACTACAAAACAACCGTGAAACCACCACCTAAGTCTGAATAGTATTCATAACATTAATCGGCGTAATCAAATTAAACACCACAGTCCTAGGTACCGCGTCACTATTCGGATACAAAGAAAAGTATTTGGCGATGTCTTTTGCCTGACGTAGTTGAATTGCCTGTGCAATCTTGCGTACGTCTTGGTAATACTGATCGACGACATTGCGCAGAGCGTTGTCCGTAAAGCCGTAGGTGTCTTGTAAGAAATCGCTGGAGGGTTCTAATACGCCGCGGCCGAATACGGTTTCTGGGTAAGGGCCTTGGCCTGTGACTGAGGCGTTGAGTTGTATGTCTAAGAAATTCATTCCTCCTACTTCTGGATAGGTGTAAGT
Organism: Affinundibacterium flavidum; assembly: GCF_014284175.1. Taxonomy (GTDB): domain Bacteria; phylum Pseudomonadota; class Gammaproteobacteria; order Burkholderiales; family Burkholderiaceae_D; genus Undibacterium; species Undibacterium flavidum. Next base: position 47,903 of record NZ_JACOGA010000011.1, on the reverse strand, counting down.
TTGTGATGGCAGACAGGCGAGTATGTCGGCTGGTGTCCACTGGCTGGATGTTTTATTTGCTGGTGGTGCATACATCAGGGTGGATGCGTTCGGGACAAAGGCTGCCTGATTGTAAGCGCCGTCATTGATGACCGTGTGCTGTACTGAGAACTGCCAGACAAACATGGTTAACACTTCTTTCAATAACGCTGCGGTGGTGACGCTGGCAGGGAAGCGTTGCGCTTGTTTGACGCCATCGACGTAATTAAACGCGGGAATTAATTTACTAAAGAAGCGCTGCAATTGCACATCACTCGCGACATCGCTGTCACCGTTCGGGTAATAAGTATCGACAAAATTACCGACGAAACGGTTCATGGCATCGTACCAAAGTGTCGCATCATTCACGTAGGCATAAGAGAATGGTGTGTTGGTGACGCCGCGTTTTTGTGCGTCTTTTGGAATTGCTAAATCGAGGAAGCGGAACTTGCCGTCATCGTTGTACATTTTGTCTTGCAACTGGTAGTTACCAATACGACCGCAAGAGAAAATCAAGTCATAAATGAAGCCGATGTTGTACACGCCGGGCTTGCCATTGACCTCGCGTGAATCTGGGAAGCCTTTGGCATTGGGGTTGTAGCTGCTGTCATAAATTGTTTGTTGGAATTCCGCGGTTTTGGAAACGTGCGGGCTCAGTAATTTAAAGACAGGATGTTGCTGGAACGGCGTGGTGCTGTGTGGCTCAGTGAATGGATTAAACACCTCTTCCGAGAACAAGGCAATCGACACCATGGCGGCGATTTGATGCGTTAGTAATTGATGGAAACCGACATCGTGCAGTGTTTGCCCTGCGCAATTGGTTTGCATTTTGGCGAGTAACCAGGCGTTGTCCGCATTGTCCATGGTTGGCGTAAAAACTTCACCGCCCTGCTCTAATTGAATCGCGACCGGTAATAATTCCTGTTGATCACTCACGGTGAAAAAGACTATCGGTTGCGCCAAATAATAGCCGCTTGGAATAACGGTACAAGCTTGTAAATATTGACGATAGTCGGCGACATATTGAATGTTAAGCTGACTTAATGTGCTATTGCCCGCGAGACCTGCGGTAGTCAGCAAATCCCTTAACTGACTTTGATTCACGCTGCTCAGTAAGTTGGGCATAAAGCCTGCCAATTGTTGTCGGGCGAATTCATCATCGTCTTTCAGCCAAAAAGCGGGTGCGGGTATCGTTTGGAAATTATTGCCGTAATAAATATCTTCCAGCATAGTGACCGCATTTGTCATGTCCACAGGAACGGGTGGTAATTTGGCGCGTTGTGCTACATTGTCATCCCATTGTTCATTCAGCATTTGCAAGACTTGCTTATCTTGATCAGTTGCTTTCATGGATTGCGGCACTTTGCTGTAATCAGCGATAAAGGCTGGCACATTACCGTCAAAAACATAGGTGGAATCGCCGTAAATACTGGTGCTGGCATTAGGTGCCAACGCAGCCGCTTCGCGATCAACCTGATTGTAAAGATAGGCGTATTGCAGTTGATTAGCTGTAGCTGGGTCGCCTTCCACATCCGGTGAAGTAAAGCTGCCCCAAGTTGCGCGCATCTGTTGAATTTTGTCCGTTGCGCCCGCCTGTTGCAAAATATTGAGCACGGCGTTGTAAGCAGAATCAAGCGCGCCGACGATCCAACCATGGTGCACTGAACTACATTCACCCGCAAAATTCAAACAACCATCAAATTCTGGTGTCAGCAAAGTCGGGTACAGATTTTTGAATTGACCTGGGTTAAATAGTGCGAAAGCACCGCCACCTGCATGTTCATCCCAGAACCATGTTTTAGTCGTTCTGCCATCATCGTATCCGGCAAACTCATGATAGACATCAACATCGGGATAGAGATATTGAATACCTTTCAGGCATTCCTCAACACGCTCTTTATCGCCTAATGCGCCCAACTTACGCGCGTCACCAGCCCAGCAATACACTTGTAAAACCCCGGGCTTGCTGTCGTAGGCATAAGAAGGATAAATGATTTGACGATTCGGTCTGTCCGTCGATGCGGCACCATAGCCGCCCTCTTGACGTTCGCCCACTTTAGTCCAGAACTGCGTTTTAAAAGTGAGGAAGGCTTTGAATGAAGACATGTAATTGCATTCACGTATGGCTTGCGCCTTAGAGAATGAAACATCGTTTAATAAATTAAGTTTATCTGCACCGTTTAAGTAGGCACCCATAGGCAAGGTGGTGATAACGTAAGGATAGGCTTTATCAATCGTTTTTGCGCATCCGTGCTCATCATGATGCTGCAACTTAAGGCGCATGCCGCCGTGCCCGTCGAATAGACTTTTATCGTGTTTGAGTTCTATCGCTTTATGCTTTAAATGCACACGACGCTTTTCACGACTGCGATCCAATTTGGTATCCGCAATGTGCGTCGATGTTTGCACAGAGCTTTGCGCCAAAGTTGGCGGTAAAGGCTGCGCATCTTGCGTGAGATTTGGCGGGTTGTAAATGTAAGTGCCAGTCTCAGGTGAAGGCAACATACCGATTTGGATTTGTGCGATGAGTCCATCTTTTGGGTGCACGCCTTTTTCTAAGTCCAATACCGCACGACAAGCATCCGGAAAATGCTGCATGCCTTTGTCTACCGTCAGCATATACACACCAGGGTCACTTGGGCGATACGGATCTTTACTGCCGCCCCAGTCATACACGGCGATCACCATTTCTACAAAGGATACCGCATACATACCGCTGCCAACATTGGTCGTTTCGAGGTAGCTAGCAATCGACCATGGTAGCAAAGCATTCTTTGGTCCCATGGCAGGATCGTAATACTCGCCCATATCACCAAGCCTGAATTGCGTGGTCAAATAATCCCACATCGAATACTGATCAAACTGCATCAAGAGTTCAAAACCATTCGCGAATGATTGATCAAATGCAGCCAAGAAAGGACCGTTGACTTGATCAAGCACCATATTAACCGGCAGGTAGGAATTACCATTCGCATCCTGTTTGGGTGTAACCCAAAAATCAGGAATATCTCCACCATTTCTCTCGCCAAAATTCAAATCATTTAACGCATATTCCGGCGTATTGGTAATGGCATTCGGCATATTATTAAAGCGCAGTCTTTGCTCCGGGGAGCTGTAATAGAACTTGCGCCAGAAGACTTGCTCTTTCTCACGGCCATTGCGCGCCAACACTGTGTTGACCGCCAAAGCCAATTGTTGAACCGGCAGCATATCAGCAGAAAATTGTGGCAAACGCATGCCACCGATTTCACCATACAAACCATGTTGATTGCGCTCATCGCTGTGGTAATGCGTGGAATACCAAGTACGTATGCGACCACCCACGCGTTCCGAGCTTTCAAATACTTCGCATTCAATACCCAGCGATTGCAGAATTAAGCCAGAAAATAAACCAGCGAAACCGCCACCAATAATGCCCACCAGTGGGAAGTGACTCGGATGCTCTGGGCTACTGGCATTTATTTCTGTTTTGAATCGCTGTGCCTGCGCGCGCGTTCTTTGCTGTTGGATATTGGCGCGATAATTAGCACCGTGATTGGTCAATAACCATTGAGAAAATGCTGTACGCAAAGTACCGGCTTTTGCGGGTACCGCCGCCGCAGTAGGCTTAAATGAAAGAAAGCTCATGATGTCATCCAAAAGTAGAGGTTCAAAACGATGCAATAAAAACCGCGCCCTATGCAGGTCGGTTACGGAACAAACGTGAATTCAAAAAAAGGGTTTAGCGCTCAGGTTCTGGACATTTCAGCTGGGTAAGTTCAGCTGCTAAGCCACCAGCCAACTAACAGTCAGCTAAGGGAGAAACGCAGAGCACTAACAAGCGCTTTGCAAGTTACGTGCCATTGTGCTTTTTTTGGAGAAAAATAAGCGGCAGAAACCACCTGCACAATATTAAACAGGAGTAAATATTTTTAATTCATAAATTATTGGTGCTTGTGCCTGTAAAGGCTAGGCTTGAACGTTGGTGCTTTACATGAAATCGACATGAAAGCGACGTGTAATCAACACGTAGTGAAGGCAGATGACATGTCAACGATAGCGACAGACGCGAATGGAAATGCGTTCAAAAAATAGGTAACAGCTATTACGTCGCAATCACCATGCGACGTAAAAATTGAGAACTCCCGCGGAAAAAAGCGGGTAAATATTATCCGGTCGCCAAAGATCCGGCAAATTCATAGGTGGTGAAGATGATGCCCGACGGAAATGCCTGAGTGTTGATCAGTTTAAATGCACGTGCCGTACTACCTTCAGCGAAGAAACGTTTACCTGTACCCAATAACACAGGATAGACGGCTAACAGAACTTCATCCACCAAGCCGTGTTCGAGCAAGTTTGAAGTCAGCGTAGAGCTCCCTGACAAAACCAGGTCTGGATCATCTTGCGATTTGATGCGCAGAACATCTGCGATAAGGTTTGGCCCGACTGCTACGCATGGTCCCCATTCAAGAGTTTCAGGATGATGCGTTACAACGTATTTTGTAGCCGCATTTAAGAGGTCGCCCATAGGATTACTGGGTGCCTGAGGCCAAAAACCCGACCAAATATCGTAGGTACGACGACCAAGTAGCAGATCAAATTTGTCGCCATAAGCTGCAAGCATTGCCTCTCTCCCAGCTGGAGTGCGGTACGGCGCAGTCCAATCACTATAGGCGAAATCGTCACCATCAGCAGAATGCTGAATCACACCGTCGAGTGAAATGTGTTCGATGATCTTCAGTTTTCTCATATGACACTCCTTGGTTTGAGTAAAAAATCTCATTATGTAATTGAATCCGCATCAAACTTCTATCACCAACTATCTAGTTAATTATTGCGTCAAATCGCCGAGAACGCCGACTCAAACATCAGTATCAACTTTGCGTATTCTCGTAAATTTAACTTATTCAGGTAGCAGAAAATAGGCCGTAATACCAACCGCTGCGCCAGCAAGAACCGCCATCAAGCTAGTACGAAATGGTGCGGAATTACCAAATAGGATCAGCGGTAGCAAGGCACCGAAGGCACAAAAAAGCCATGGCCGCAGCAAGCCGAACTTAAGAAGTATGAAATAGATGGGTGCACCGACGATCACTATTGCAAGATACGCCATTGGAAGTCCGACAGTAATCGCGAAGATGACTCCCCACGTTAAATCTGACGCGACGCCAGCATCAGAACTACCGATGCCGGCAATGACAACCATGGGAATGCTAGCCAGTGGCGCAATTAATAAAGATTTCCAAGGGGTCAAATTCTGTTTCATATTTGCCTGAATTTGTGTTTGTCGAAACTAGGCTTATAACATTGATGTAGGCGAAGGGATGATTAGGGAAACAGGTCTTGCATCAGGTGTTCCATCAAGTATTTCATCAGGTATTTCATCAGGCATTTCATCAGGCATTTCATCAGGCATTTCATCAGGCATTTCATCACTTCTGCGCTGGCGGTCGGCGGTCTCCCCAGCCTAGTGACTCTGTGCCGTTGGACGAGATCGTCACGTATGCGAAATGCGCTTCATTGGCACCATCTTGAATACGCCAAAAATGAATGGAATTTATCCCTTCGGGAAACACGCCAAGATATTCCAGATCGCCTGCTTTTAATGCCCCTTTATCGAAGATAGACATGCCATATTCGCGTCTGAGATAACGTGGTAGTTCTCGCTCTATCGAATCCGATAATCCGGTCTTGCCGAACCATTCGGCTTCTTCTACAACTTGCTCTTCCTTTTGCATCAGTGCGAGTCTTTCTTGCACTTTCTTTTTGTATTCTGGGCTTGCAAGATAGGCGCGCATGTCCTCTTGTGTATCAAGAAGCAATTTGGATGTGGAAGAAGACTCAGATTGATGTCGATCGCACGCGGCGCACGCAAGCACCGCAAGAATCCCAAGAGCAGTAAGAATTTTAGATATAGATGTTGTGATAGTGGCGTGCAATTGCATGTCATCCTTACTCGTCTGTTGTAACCTTAGTTCCTACCAGATAGCAAAGATAGCGGATTAATTTGGAAAATACAATTTAATCCTCAGGGATACAGCGCGAACACTTAACAAAGTCTGAGTCTGACTCAAGCTAACAAAACACATATCGGTTAGCCAGATCCACAATAAACGCGGGCTGCAAATACGCCCAAAACACCAAAACCAATATCACCGCTATTAATAGCGATATCAGTAATTGGCGCATCGTCACGATTGGTTTCATATGTGTGGATATAGCGGCGAATTCTCAAAATTTATGCGGCGAGCGGTAACTTAGTATCTCGTTCAATCGCAGCTTCATTGATCGGTAGATTGATCAAGGTGGCGAAGATACCCAGCCCAACAATGACCACCCAAACCGCATCATAGTTACCATTTTTGGTGTACATATAACCACCCAACCAGGCACCGATGAAGCTGCCTAACTGATGTGAGAAGAACACAAACCCAGATAACATAGAAAGATATTTCAAACCAAAAATACCCGCGATCACACCGTTTGTCAGCGGCACAGTCGATAGCCACAACAAGCCGATTGCTGCAGCAAATATATACACGCTGTAGGTACTCAGCGGCGCAAGTACAAACAAAGCGATCACAATGCTGCGGCTGAGATAAATGCTGGATAGGAGATAACGCTTAGGAAATAATCCACCCAGTTTTCCCGCGCCATACGATCCGAAAATATTGAATAGGCCAATCAAAGATAAAGCAATCACGGCCACGCTAGGATCGGTAATACCTTTATCTTTTAAATACGCAGGCATGTTCATGCCGATAAAAACCAATTGAAATCCACACACAAAATAGCCCGCGAGTAACAGCAAAAATGGCTTATGGGAGAACGCTTCACGTACAGCTTCCATCGTGCTTTGTTGTGGTCCGGTATCCGCTACACGAACTGGTTCGCGCAACTTCCAGGCCATCGGCAACATCACGATCAGCATCAACGCCGCCAACACATATAAGGCATTTTGCCAGCCTGCATGTTGTATCAATTGCTGATCGACTGGCATCATAAAAAATTGGCCAAAAGAGCTAGCGGCCGAAGACATACCAAAAGCCCATGAACGTTTTGCCTCAGGTGCAGTACGGCCTATGATGCCACTCACCGCGCCAAATGTCGTACAAGCGAGCGCAGCGCCAATCAAGATGCCGGAGCCAGCGATAAATGCGAATGGCTGATTTACCAATGCCATCCACAACAGACCAACCGCAAATAAGATCGCACCCAAGACGATGACTTTGGCGGTACCTAGTTTATCTGCGGCCATCCCTGCGAATGGGCCAAACACACCCCACATCAGATTTTGAATCGCGATCGCCATCGAAAAAGTTTCGCGCGTCCAGTGATATTCTTGTGAAATCGGCTGTAACCAAAATCCAAAACCGTGGCGTACACCCATTGACAGTGTCAGAACAAATCCGCTTGCGAGCAAGACGGTGGTCAAACTGGGGTGGTTGCGAGGAGTAGAAATCGTCGTCATGGAAAACTTTCGGGCTGAACTTCCAAGGTATGCACATTGGAAAAATGAACTAAGCAGGCAGTGTAGCCGAATTTCAAAATGACTGTTTTTGATGAGTGTTTTTTTGCTTGATCGTCAATCATTAGATTAACCGTAAATCATTATTTTGTAACAAAAAAATATCTCTTATAAGACTTGAGCAAAATTGCGCTGACGAGAGCATTATCGCGTAGGGTGCGCCGTGCGCACCACACACACATAGAGACTTAGGTGCGCACGGCGCACCCTTGTATTATGAATGAAGAGTCGATATTTTGATTGACTCGATGTTTTAACAGTTTTTGATAGGCATATCAGAAACGAGCAACTGGATGCCGTGCGCACCCTTTGGTTAAAAATCAGTGACGTAGATTTTGCACCAGTTGCTCACCCCTCGTCTAAAAATCGGACAGTATCTTTGGCCCAGCATGCTGGCAGCCCGTATTCACAAGGTAGATTATCAGAGGATTTGTATGCAGGAATTTTATTTGGGAATTGATGTTGCAAAGGCTAAATTGGATTGCACTTTACGCCTCACAACTGGAAAATTTCGCCATAAAGTGATTCAAAATAACCAGCAAGGATTCAAGGAATTGAGTATTTGGCTCGGCAAACAAGGCGCTTCTATCGCGCATGTTTGCATGGAAGCGACAGGCATTTATTGGGAAGCGGTTGCGCACTACTTTGCAGAACAAAAGTTTCCCGTCAGTGTCATCAACCCAGCACAGATTAAGGCTTTCGGTGCTTCACGCTTAGTTCGAACAAAGACAGATAAAGTCGATGCACAACTGATCGCAGAATTTGGCTTTGAACGTCGTCCAGAACTATGGATCGCTCCCTCCATGGCTGAACAAACCTTACGTGCTTTGGTTCTGCGCTTAGATGCCTTGCAGAACATGCGTACGCAAGAGTTGAATAGGCTCGATGTGGCACGTGAGGCTATTCGACAAGGCATTACTGATCACATTGACTGGTTGGATAAAGAAATTAAAGCACTGATTCGTTTAATTAACGACCATACTCGGAACGATCCGGACTTAAAAGATAAGCAGAAATTATTGGATAGCATACCTGGTTTAGGAGAACGCACCATCGCAATTTTGCTTTCCTACTATTCTGATACAGAGCGATTTACTTCAGTGAAGAAAGCAATTGCATTTGCAGGACTCGACCCACGTCATCATGAATCTGGCAGTAGTGTGCGGAGCAAGACTCGTATGTCAAAAGTGGGGCATACTTTTATTCGCAAAGCGCTCTACATGCCTGCCATGGTTGCTTTATATCGAACCACATGGGGAACGGCTTTCCGCCAGCGCCTTACGGCATCGGGAAAACCGCCCATGGTCATCATTGGGGCAATGATGAGAAAACTCATTCATGTCGCATTTGGCGTACTAAAATCCGGCAAGCCTTTCGATGCAAGCTTGCATTCTGCTTGACTCGGATAACAGTATCTACCTTACTCCATTTACTTAATTCCTGAAGCCACAATACGACTTACACCTTTATCGCACCCTGCAAGCGAAGACAACTATATCTGTTCCATTTTGCAAAAGCCCCCAGCTTAGTTATATTTGCCGTGGGTACGTTCTTGAGTCAAAGATTTAACATTTCGGCACGCTGTTCAGCGGCAAATTTTTGCAACTCTGGAAAGAAGGCGGAGAAGCCTTGACTTAATTCGCCGTAATTTTGTTGTAGATCGATGAAGGTTTCGCGTAATAGATGACCATTACGCGATAGGCGTGTCGAGACTCTATCAATTGCCAGTTTAACGCCATCAAACTCGGTGTACGAACCTAGCCAGTCTTGTGCCACCATGCGCGGTGCCGCATAGCTCAGATTAGCGGGAAATAATGCGCTGCGCGTTAGCAACTCACGATAAAAATCTTGAATGAAAATCTGTAAATTTTGTTCTGAATAGCGCCGCCAGTGCTGGGCTAGCAAATGATCGTAAAAGATGTCTAAGGCGATCCCGGCATAGCGACGACGCTGCGCGGAAAACAAACTGCGCGCTTGCTGCGTGATCGCATGTTGATCGGTGTAACTGTCTATCTTACGATGCAACAAAATTTCTAGTGCGATCTCTGATTGATACTGCGACGCGCCATCCATTTTGACAAAATCGCCCAATAAAGCACCAAGCATCGCGTCGTGGCTATGGCGCGCCAGATAGATGTGGGCTAGATAGTTCATGGAGTTTTCCGGTCTTATTTGCTATTGATAACTAAGGATCGCTAAGGATCACTATCTTGCATTGTAGCGAAACTTTGACTTCGGCACTGACTAGACCTCAATTGTATGTTGAACCCATTCACCAAAACCCGGTGCAGTTTTTGGCCATTGATCTACATGTTCTATCGTTGAATTCCCTGTAGCAAGATAGTAATTCAAGGCACGAATCACTCCGGCATGCGTGATCCAGATAATCTGACATTTTTCGTCGGGTTTAGCGCGGGCTTTCAATTCAGTCAGCATATCTTGATAAGCCGCGATCACCCGTGTCAGCACATCCTGACAACTTTCTATGCCGCCGAAACGATGTTGGGCAAAATCATTAGTCCAGGCATCGATATTCTCTTTCGGGATCTCATTCCACGCCTGCATTTCCCAATTACCAAAATGCATTTCTTTTAAACGTGCGTCATGTTGAAGATCGAGACCCGGCACAAAGTCTTGCAGAGCTTGCGCTAATTGTCGGGTTCTTAGTAAGCCTGAGGTATAGACCAAATAACCTGCGCTACTTTGCACATCTAAGGCATGTGCTAAATTTTGCGCTGCAGTGTAATTTGCTTGTGACTGCGCAGGCAAATCAGTCTGCCCGTAGCAAATTCCTTCATCCACTTCTGGTCGCGCATGACGTACCAGCCACAGTTTATATGTCATTGAGGATATTCTTACATCAAAGATCAAAGCGCCAGACGAATAGCACACCAAGATAGAAGGCGATTTCACTCAACTGCTGAGTAGCGCCGAGAGCATCACCGGTAAAACCGCCTAAGCGCCGTTTCAGAAAATTCAGCATCCACGCCAAAGCCAACACGCTGCCAGCCAATCCCCCCAACCAACGCCAGGCGGGATATAAATTCGCGACTAAAACAAATGCACTCAAACACCAGATCAGCGCGATGCATAAGGAAGAGATGCTGATTGCATCGGCCAAAGGTTTGGATTTGGACTGCGGCGTATCACCCACATGCGGTAAAGATCGAATGATGAATAAAGGCATACAACGCGACACCACGTGAGCAAGAAATATCGCCATCAGCGTGCAATGCAAATTGAGTTGCCCGAGCAAATTCAGCAACGCCAATTTCATGCTCAGCGCCAGTATTAAGGCGACCACACCGTAACTACCGATACGTGAATCTTTCATGATTTCCAAAGATTTTTCGCGACTTACGTGTCCACCTAAGCCATCCGCCAAATCTGCCAGGCCATCTTCGTGAAACGCTCCAGTCAGCATCGCACTCATCACTGTACTCAGTACTGCTGCAATCAAAATACTGGCGCTATGTGTTGGCAGTAATTGAACTATCAGCCAAAAACACAATGCCGTACATGCCCCGACTAAAACGCCAATACCAGGGAAATGCGCGGCACTAGCACGCAATAGTTCAGGGCTATAGCCTATCCACGCCGCCAACTTTCCAGTCACGGGAATTCTTGTGAAAAATTGCAGCGCTAACAGATAATGGCGAATAGGGTTCAACTTATTTCCTCATTTCAGTCTTAGATTATCTCAATCACGACGCGCCACACCCGCACTTTCAAAGCTCGCCATATCACACAAAATATCACTAGCAGATTGCAGCAGCGGCCACGCCAAAGCAGCACCAGAACCTTCGCCCAAACGCAAACCTAAATCTAGCAGTGCCTGCCCTTGCAACAAATCGAGCATTAAGCGATGTCCACTCTCGGCGGAGCAATGCGCATACACGCAACGCTGTTTAACTTTAGGTGCCAACAAACTGGCGACTAACACGGCCGAGCTGGCGATAAAACCATCGACAATAATTACGCGATTTTCGGTGGCGGCCTGCAAGACGATGCCGACCATGGTCGCAATTTCAAATCCACCAAGACGTGCTAATACTTCGATAGGATCATTGACGCCTGCATGTTGTTTCAACGCGAGTCGCAACGTTTCCACTTTACGCGCGACAGCAAAATGATCGAGACCAGTGCCAGCACCAGTACAATCGGCGATATCGAGATTGCCCAATCTGGACAATAACAATGCCGCTGACGAAGTATTTCCTATACCCATTTCACCGATGAGTACAACATTACCCGGCAAAGACTTCAACACTTCGCGTCCATTGTTGATCGCTTCTTGGCACTGCGCATCGCTCATGGCGGACTGCGTCACCGAATCTGCCGTACCATACGCAACTTTACGTTTGATCAAGCCCGGCATGTCTTGAAAATCATACTTGACCCCGCAATCAAGCACATTCAAAGCGATACCATGTTGACGTGCGAGTACGCTGACTGCCGCACCACCAGCAAGAAAATTCGCCACCATTTGCCATGTCACATCGCTAGGAAAAGCCGATACGCCATGCGCCACGATGCCATGATCACCCGCACAGACCAGCATTTGTGGATGCTGCAAACGAGGCGATTCAGTTTTCAAAATCAAACCTAACTGTACTGCCAGTTTTTCTAGCCTGCCTAAGGAACCTAGGGGCTTGGTCTTATTGTCGATTTTGTGCTGCAAACGCGCCCGCAGTTCAGCTTGCTCAAGATCGTCCATAGGATAAGTATTTTCATGCACTACACTCATATTGTGTCCTTTCGGTGAAACCGTGGTGATATAAAAATTCAGTAAGATAAAAAAAATCGTGGAGAGAATTCTTTGACTGCGCGCTGCAAAACATCTTGCGCTTGCGGATGTAATACGCCGAGTCGAAAACAGGCGGGCAAACCAAAGGATTCTGCATGACGCAATTTGATTCCCTGACTGCGTAAATCATGTAAGAAATCCCGGCGATTTTCTTGTATCGATGCACTCGGCATCGCACAAAAAAAATTTGCGTGACTGGGTAAAACTTGCCACCCCAGATCCTGACAAATTGCAATCTGTCTGTGCTTCCATTCACGCAAGATGACGAGACTATTACTCAGCCATTCTTGCACCGGAACACTGTTCCAGCTTGCCAACATCGCCACCGCATGACTGCCTAAAACCCAGGATGGTGCCAATTGTTCTAAGCCGAGTTGCCATTCTTCGCCATGCACAGGCGCAATCACGTATGCACCGCGTATTCCGGTCAGACCCAATGCTTTATTCGGGGTGAACATTTGCCAGCAACGCTCTAGCTGTTCAGCATTGGCGCTGGCTTGTCCTGACAATCGTAACGGTTGATAAGCGCAATCGAGCACTAATTGGCTAGTTGCAGGCAAGGCACTTAATATCTGTGCCAAGCCTTCTTGATTTTGGCCCAAGGGGCTGCCAGGTTCGCAAGCCCAAATCAAACCGGCGGTACTGATATCGTCGCTTAAATCTAAACCAGCAGCACGTGCGGCTAAAGCGTAATCGCCATAACTATGCGGTGGAATCCACACCGTTTTAGTTCGGATTTGTTTGTCATTCTTTTTGTAGTTTTGTGTTGATCGCAGTGCAAACACTATAGACATGCGATAGATAAATTCGCTGGCACTGGCCGCAAATAATATTCTGTGCGGCGCGACATCGTGCCAGACAGCTAAAGACTCACGTAAAGCTTGGTATTCTGGATCGGGATAACCAGCACAATCTGCTTTTTGTATCTGTCGCATGGCCGCGGCACAAGGGCCGAGCGCATTGCTATTCGTCGAAAAATCAAACAAGGGTTTACCTTGCGCATCCGTACCACCATGTATGCGCCGTGCCGCTGCGGGTTTGGTGTTCATCGTCGCTGTGCTGTCAAACATCATACGCACCTGAATTTTTCGCGAAGCTCAAGACAACAATCGCAACACCAAGGCAAGCAAGTGCAATCAACCACACGATACGCTGGCAAATTTCCAACGCCTTCTCTGTATGATGGGATTCAACCTGCGCGCCATTCGCATGCAAAACATACACCTCCGGCTTACTCAAACGCACATCTAATAACAATGCCATCGCACCCATAGGCCAACCGCCATTCGGTGAGGTTGTTGCACCAGCCTCTTTCATTAAACGGCTATCAGGACAACGCCAGAGGGCCACATACATCAACAGTGCGGTGATACGCGCCCCCGGCCACGATAAAACGTCATCGGTACGCGCCGAGCATTTACCAAACCAAGTCCAGATGCGACCAGCACGCTCGCCACGATAGCCCCACATAGCATCTGCCGTATTGGCAAAGCGGTACATCAGTGCTCCAGGCAAACCCAATAAAGCAAACCAAAACAAGGGCGAGATTACTGAATCATTCAAATTCTCGGCCAAAGTTTCTATCGCACTTTCACGCACTTGATGTGCCTCCAATGAACGTACGTCGCGACTAACCAAACGGGCAAGTTGATTTCTGCCAGCATCCAAAGATAAGCGCAAAGCAGCCTCCACCGCCCTCACCTCATCGAGCAACATGCGCCAGCTTAAGCAGGGTTTTAACAGACAGCCAAGTATTAAAGCTTGCCAATACCAGGCAAACAAACTGATCGAATTTTGCAAATACCAAGCAAACCATCCTAGTAGCAACATCGGTAACAAAATTGCGATTACGCCAGCAACGAAATTGATCGCTGGTCGCTGAGATCTCTGATCTGTTTTAGGTGCCAAAAATAATCCGCAGTGATGCAAGTAATATCCCATCCACACCACAGGATGTAGCGCTGCGACGGGTTCACCGAATACCTGATCCACGATTAGGCTAAGCAAAATCGCCGGCACCAAGATCAGGTACAGATGCGGAATAGGATGAATAAGATCAAGCAGCATGCTGTTTGTCTGAGCTTAATCTTCTATACCACGCTGCGCCGGAATACCAGCGCGGAACGCATGTTTGATCAAGGTCATTTCAGTCACGGTATCCGCCAGTTCTATCAATTCAGGTGGTGCACGACGCCCTGTCAACACTACATGCACATCGATCGGACGAGCACGCAAAGTTTCCAATACATCCTCCAGCGGCAACCAGCCATAAATTAAGGGATAAGTGATTTCATCCAAAGTCACCATAAAATAGTCGCCACTCAAGATCGCGACTTTGGCTTTCTGCCAGCCATCACGGGCTAACTGTGCCGAGTGATCAAGATCCTGACTTTTCCAACTAAAACCATCACCTAGACCTTCAACTACCAAGCCTAATTGTTCAAACATACGATGCTCACCGAAGCGTGCGGTTGGTACTTTCATGAACTGGAAAATTTTGACCGCTTTGCCCCGACCATGCGCCCGCAGAGCCAGGCCAAAGGCGGCGGTACTTTTGCCTTTACCGTCGCCGGTATTTACGATAATCAAACCACGACGTTCGCCTTGTGGCTTCTCATAAGGTTTTTCTGCTGGTGGCGTTTCTATCTGCATGATGTCATTTCTTTCTATAATTCTTACATTTGAAATTATTCATAGGACTTACGCAAAATTGCGCTGACTAGGCGTGGAGCCGAAGACAGTACGGTTGCTTGGCCTGCCCCTGCGAAGGCAGGGGGCGAGGCGAACACAACGACGTCAGCGTCTGTTTTGCGTGAGTCCTAATTTATTGGGGCAATGCTATCCACTGTCCTTGCACTTCATGTATGGCAATCCGATGATCAAACACTTCGCGTAAAGCCTGATGGCTACTGAGCTCATCACACGCACCATGATGATACAACTGCCCCTGTTGCATGATCAGCAGATAGTCGGCCTGCAAGGCAAACGAGATTTCATGCAATACACTGACCACGGTTTTGCCTTGTGCAACTAATTGCCGTACCAAAGCCATCCAATCGGCTTGATGCGGTGGATCGAGATTAGCTAAGGGTTCATCCATCAGAAAAATATCCGCTTGCACAGCTAAAGCGCGTGCCAGTAAAACACGCTGACGTTCGCCACCAGATAATTGCCCTAAGCTGCGTTCGCGCCATTCCCAGGCTTGAGTCGCATGCAGCGCCTGTTGGACTGCTGCGTGGTCTTCAGCATCAGGTGCCGCGAGCCAAGCTTGATGTGGTAAGCGCCCTAACATAACCACATCCCAGACACGCAAATCTTCTGGAGCTGTCTGACTTTGGCCTAACCACGAAAGGCAGCGCGCGCGTTCACGTCGTGGCATGCTACTCGCCAGTTGCCCTAACAAATGGATGCTACCGCGGTGTGCTAACAGACCGGCTAATGCTTTAAGTAAACTAGATTTACCCGCACCGTTCGGACCGACGATACTAGTCCAAGCAGCACGCGGAATCTGCACGCTAACGTCACGCAGTATCGACGAACCATCCAACTCTGCACTCAAGCCTTCCGCTTGCATCGCGACCTGTGTGGAGTTCATCGTTCGCGTTTCTCCTGTTGTATCGAGTTTGCTAAACATGTTCACTATACCGCCGTTGCTTATGCATCAAGCGCAGCAAATAAGCGCCACCCAAAATTGCGGTCACCACACCTACTGGCAATTCTTGCGGAGCAATCATCCAACGACTCAAAATATCTGCAGCGCTGAGCAAGACACCACCAGCCAAGCTAGACAGCATGATCAAACCCGCATGCGTGGTTTTTAATACTGAGCGCACCAAATGCGGCGCAGCCAAGCCAACGAACACGATCAAACCCGTCTGTGCGACTGCCGTGCCCGCACTTAAAGCAATCATCACGACCAAGGCCAAGCGCATCTGCGCCAAGGGCAAACCCAGACTAGCAGCAGTCGCCTCGCCCAGGGATAAGCCATCCAAAACTTGGCTCAAAGCTACGCTGATCACCAGGCAGATCAACCACACCACCAACATCAGACCACAACCCGACCATCCTACATAGCCAGAACTACCAAGCATAAAGGCCTGCATGGATTGCACAATATCGGGACGCAACATCGTCACCAGAGAACCGATCGCGCCCAGTACGACTCCAACAATCACACCTGCCAATAACAAGCGCAAACTATGTTGCACGCCGCGCGCCAATAACAAAGTGAGGAACACGGCCAATACCGCCCCCGCAAAAGCCGCGCCAGTTAAGCCCATTCTGACTACCCATGCCGTCGCAAAGGGTGACCCGCCAAATAAAACCAAGGCGGTAGAAACACCAAGCGCAGCGCCGGAAGCGCTACCCAACAAATAGGGGTCGGCCAAAGGATTACGAAATAAACCTTGCGCGACTGCACCCGATAAACCGAGTAAAGCACCAGCCGCCCATGCACCTAAAGTCCTAGGTAAACGGATATCCCAAACGATTTGCATCGCTAATGATTGTTGCCACATCGATGCCAAACTTTCCCAGCCATTACTGCCTACACCTAAGCCGAGCAGCACTAAGCCAGCGCTCAAACACAACAAGATCATCACCGCTAATAAAAGTTTCCCGCGCTGCTGTGGCACTACGATGGCATCATCGTTCTGCACTGCCAACCCAACTTCGGGGTTCTGTGCGACACCAATTGCAGGCATGACGCGACCGGCCATCATCATGCTTTACTCTTCAAACACTTCGCCATAATCCAGGCAGCATCTGCCATGCGTGGTCCCGGGCGTACCAAGACATCAGATTCCGCCGCAGTGAAAACACATACCCGATTTTCACGTAAGGCACGAATCGCACTCCAACCCGGACGCGCCGCTAATGCAGAAAAACCGCGTTCACTGATCATGATTACATCAGGATTAGCGCGCACAATAAATTCTGGATTGAGTTTGGGGAAAGGTCCTAAGGCCGCGGGGACAATATTGCCCGCACCCAAGCGTTGTAAAGTTTCGCCGATAAAACTGCTTTCTCCTGCCGCAAACGGTGCGTTACTTACTTCAAAATACACACGCATTTTTTTGACTGATGCGGGCAAGCTCTTTGCTGCAGCGTCTATGCCTTTATTCATCTCTTGCCAAATCGTATCGACTTCATTCACCTCAAGTAACTGCCCTAGCTTCAACAAAATACGATGGACATCAGCTTGATTTTTGGGTTCCATCGCCAACACCTTAATGCCCAGTGCCTGCAAACGTTCAGCGGCACGAGACGCCACCGACATTAGTACGACATCAGGCTTCAAAGCGGCGATCGCTTCAATGCTTGGATCAAGGCTGCCACCCACGCGTGGCAAGCTGGCAAGACTTGTTGGAAAATTTGAATAGCGGTCAACTCCTACCAATCGCTGACAGTGCCCTAATGCACACACTGATTCCGTCAATGAAGGCAACACGCTGACGATACGCAGAGGTGCCTGCTTGAACTGCACACTGACGTTTCTATCATCGATAATCTCTATCGTCTGCGCCGCATTTGCAAAAAAATTTGCGGAAAAAAATGATGCCCAAAGAACGCAAACCAAAACGCGATAATTCAAAACGCGACAATTCAAAAATACATTCATAGATTTTCCTTCACACCTACTCTTTTACAATGACGGGCAAGCCCGCAAGCATCCAACTGACCCGTGCTACCTGCGCCGCAAGTGCCTGATTAAACTTACCTAGCTGATCGACATAGGCGCGCACTTCGGCTCCGAGTGGAATCACACCTAGCCCTATCTCATTACTCACCAACACAATAGGTCCCTGCGCACTTTGCAATGCGACCAGCAATTCCATCAGCGCAGCATTCAATTCCTCGGCACCTAAAGGGGCATCGTCGACCGGCATCATGCAATTGTTAAGCCATAGCGTGATGCAATCGAGCACGATTAAGGTATCTGCCCTGCTGTGCTCTCGGATTAAGGCGGCAATTGCACGTGGTTCTTCCAGCGTGCGCATTTGCGGCAAACGCAAGGCACGATCCGCTTGGTGGCGTGCAATCCGCGCTTGCATTTCGGCATCCCAAGCCTGCGCCGTCGCAATAAATACAGCCTGATGCTGTTCACTGGCTTGCAACCAGTGAACAGCCAGCGTTTCCGCCCGTGCCGATTTACCGCTCTTTTGGCCGCCGAGTATTAATTCAGTAGACCTTAATTCACTAGGAGCAATGGAGATGGAAGCCGGCATAATTTTCAATATTTCCAAGACAAAGAAGCAAAGGCATTACGGCCTGGCGTGGAGTAGGTATTTGCCAGTACATAGTGCTTATCGGTCAGGTTATTGACGCGGACTAAGAGTGCCAACTGTGGGCTCAATTGCCAGTTCGCACCGACATTCAACAAACTATACGCAGCCAAAGTATCGCGCCCACTAAAACTCAGATTATTGTCTTCGCGATCACTGGAATATTTCAATTCGGTGAAGAAAGAAACTTCATTCCATTGATGCTGTGCGCGCAAATTGAAAACATGACGGGCAATCCGCAGCAGGCGCAAATTGTTCGGCTTCGTGCGTGGGTCAGCATAATCGTACGAAGCGCTGATTTGATCAGCACCCAACTTCCAGCCCGCACTTAGAGTCACGCCGCGCAAAATCGCCAAGGCACTTTGTACGTTGTTAGATGGATTAATAAACCCGCGTACATCGTTCTGATACACGGTAGCTTCCGCATGCCAGACATCTTGGTGAAATTTCACACCAATTTCATTCGAACGATTTTGCTGTGGTGTTAAGGCAGGATTACCAAAACCTGGGAAGTACAATTGATTAAAGCTAGGTGCCTGAAAACTTGTGCCTGAACTAGCCACTGCACGCCATGCTGGTGTTAAAGAATAAGCTGCGGATAAAGACCAATTGGTAAAGCCACCAAACTGAGAATTTTTATCATGGCGTAAAACAGCTAAAGCGCTCCAGTCATCGGCACGCAATGCATACGATACTAAGGCGGCACTAATGTCACGTGCTTTTACCGCATAATTGGTACTACTATCAACTTCGTCACGACGCTGCTCCAACAAAACTGACAAAACATCTTTGCCCAAGCTAACGTCGTTCTGCCAGCTAGCTTGATCACGACGCGTGTTAAACGTATTGCTACCACCGAACGCACCGTCCGTCGTGCGGAAATATTTGCTCAACGATTGGTCTTCTGCCACACCGGCTGTCAAGGTTGAGGTCCAGATTGGTAAAAATTGCGCCTGCCAACTAAGTGACAGATTATGTAAAGTCGAATACGCGCGCGCATCAGTATTCGTTTTGTTCAATTTCAAAGGATTCGGTGAAGCTGAACCGTCGAATTGATAATCGGTATCGCTGTGCAATGCACTGAGTTGCAATTGGTGTTGTGGGTTAATGGTGTAGCGCAATTTGGCATCGACACTAGTCGCACTAAAACCATCACGATCAGGATTAAATGAAGAGGCTAAAGGATTCTCTACGACGGAAATACCATCCGCTTTTTCACGCGACCAACCCAAACTATATCCAAGATCACCGGCACGTCCACGCACAGCTAAACCTAGCTGCTTTTGCCCAGCACCACCAACACCGGCATTCGCACTGAATACAGGTTTATTTTCAACATCACGCGTAAAAATCTGAATGACGCCACCGACCGCATCCGAGCCGTACAGTGCCGATGCTGCGCCACGTAATACTTCGATACGTTCGATTCTATCCAAGGGAAGATTTTCTAAGGCTGGTGTGCCTGAGGTAGCAGAACCTATGCGCACACCATCGACCAAGATGACGGTTTGTGACGAGGTCGCGCCACGTAAAAACACGCCGCTGGATGAACGATAGCTACCATTCCGAGAAATTTGCACGCCAGGTAAAGTCGCCAGTACATCCATCAAAGAACCTTGGCCAACCAAGTCAAGTTCACTGCGATCAATGACCGTGACATCGGCTAGTACGTCAGTGATTTTTGTCGGAAGGCGATTGGCGGTAATCACAACATCTTGCAAGCTCGTGGATGTTTGAGTTTGAGTTTGTGTTTGTGCTTGTGCTTGCGCAGTTTGTGCGAGTTGTGTCAGTAAACCAGTCGATGCAGTCAAACCAAGGGCGACAACACGTGCGTGTAGAACAGATTTTTTCATTATTTTTGCAAAAATTACGAGAGAAAAATCTTTTGTTCGTTTGCTTCTAAAGGCTCAGTTTGCTCGCAAGAAATCTGGACTAAAACAGGCGCGCAGGCTCACCAGAAACAACAAACAGGTTGTTCAATGTGTGCATACAAAGCGAACTGTTAAAGCACAACGCTATTAGCTGCGCCCCCGTGTCGATATCACTGGACGCATTAACACTAGCCAAGCACTGCGAAAAAACCAAGTTAAGAATTGAAACGAAAGATTTTGATCAGCTTTCTCTGTCATCCCCGACAGTCTGAAAGCAACAACGTATTACGATTGCGCAAAAACGCGCAAACTAATACAACCTCGTTGGCCGGTATCCGGGCTGGCGGAGACTACCTCTGTCGCCTTCCCAGTCGCTTGTTCAAGGCGACCAGTGGCTTGTGTGACAGAAGCGGAGTCAATAAAGACTCGTCCGCTTGACCGTTGCGGGGGCAGCGCAGGTGGGCAATTTTGTCTGAGCAAAACACCTCCTGCTTCCCGTAGAACTGCGAGATGTGAACCATATCGCGAGCACCAACTTCGTCATTTTAACAGTTTAAGGTCTTTTTTTACACGACTTAATATTGAAGGCGGTGATTGTCGATAGGAAACCTAGGGGAAGTTTAATTTTCTTGATATCAAACAAGCTCATTCCAAACATGTACTTTAAATAAAAAACATAGACGGCACTTCGATACGCCATATAATTTTACGTGGTCGGAACCTGACACAAATAACTCAAACCATTTTGAAAACTACTTTTAAAAATAACCCACGGAAATAAAATCGAAAAAAAAGCACTTATCGCGATTAACAATAAGTGCTTTTTAAGAATAAGTTCCCACCAGTGCCGCTATGCCGGCATCCTGAACCCGGCGGTTCAAGTCGGCCAAGGTCAGTTCAAATCGGGTTCATCGGACATAAGCGACGCTCACACCATTGAACAATTTCCAAAGCCTATGCACATAAATGGTTCAAGGAATATATGGCACTGGCGAACACGGTAGGAGTTCGTAGTTTACTCCTTCCGCAAAAAAATCACATTAGTTTTTGCAGATTTTTTTGCTTGTTTTGATTGTTTTAAACAATAAGGAGTAAATTTAAAATAGATTTTCTTGCGGTGTTAATGCCTGATCCAAAGTGTCATTCATGCTTTGAATTTTTTGTTTGACTTCACCCATGCTCAAGCCCGATAACGGTCCATCATGCGCCTTGGTTGATAACAAATCGATTGCCATACCAAGTGCTGCCATCACCGCAATCCTGTCAGTGCCTTTGACTTTAGAAGCATCACGAATCGCACACATTTTCTCATTCAAAAATGCTGCGGCTTCTTGCAGTGCACGATCTTCACCTTCTTTACAGGCAAGCTTGTAAGATTGCCCCATGATCGCCACATCAATCTGAATAGACTTCGATTCACTCATGCTTCGTCCTTCTCATCGTCATTGGGTAGAGCGGCAAGTATAGCTTCGACTTTATCGTGAGCTTCTTGTACACGTTCACGCAAATCTTTGTTTTCAGATGCCAGGTCGACTGCCGTACGACGCAACGCAGCATTTTCCAAACGCAAAGTTTGTGCCATTTCAGCGAGGCGATTGAGCTTATCAGCGAGTAATTCAAATTCGGAAATCATCTTGGCTATCTATAAAACTTATTAACTGTATCTGTGAACTTCATTATGAACTTCATTATGAACTTTAGTCGTCCCGTCTCATCATCATGTTGATCACACATGGTATCTGATCGTCGAATAAGCTGCATGAAGAAGAGTCTGAACTCTACAGGGAAACTCTTTAATTATAAAGGGAATTTCTCGCCATTTACACGGCATCTTTAGATTAATTCATGGGATTAATTCATAGGAATAAATTGCCCGTCGGCTAAGATTAGCGCCATCTTCACTTGTTTCATAGGATAAAGCGGCGCCAATGCTGTCGCATAAGTGTTCAATTGTTGCAAATAGTCGTTTTTTTCAGACGCCAATAACTGTCGTTTGTAATCCAAAATCCATACCTCTTCATCCGAAACAACCATGCGATCGAGTCGCATTAATTGCTCTTGATAAACGACTTCCATTTCATTGTGTGCAAAATCAAACTCTTGCGGATGAAAGAAGCGCTTCAATGAACTCGCTTGCAAAATCGCAGTCGCCTGCTCACGCACAACTTTCGCCACGCTAGGCGCGCATGGCAACCAATTGGCAATCACATCAACCGATGGAATATGAATCGGCCAATCAATCACTCTATTCGTTAATCTCTCCATTAAAGTATGCAAGGCTACACCCTCAACTTGCTCCGCCGACATGGGTGGTGCAGTTTTCAACTCAGGCAATGCCATGTTTGGAGGATTAAAGGTATGCAAAACAAATCTCTCTTGCGCATGGCCGTTGGCAGCTTCAACGGAATTCGTCTGCGCTAACACCTCGCTCTCATCCAAGTAATAAAACCGTTGATACCAGCTAGCCGTTTGCACACCAGTTTCATCGGCAGCTTTATCACTGGCAATTCCACTGACAATCAAAACCTGTTTTGCACGCGTTGCGGCGACATACAATAGATTCCAATTCTCTTGTTTGGCTTGTTCTTCTTCGGCCGCAAATAGAGCATCGCGCGCGACGCCTCTCTCATCTTTTTTGCCAAAAACAGAGAAATGTTTTTGTTCGCCTGGCCGTAAAGGCCATGCACACAATACGCCAATATTGTCTTTCGCCGCGTCGCTATGATTACTGTCCAACATCACCACAATTTTCGCTTCCAAGCCTTTCGCGCTATGAATCGTCAATATTCTGACAGCGTCTAATCCACTGGCAACGCTGGATTCATCGGGAGAGTCAGTTTCGGCGCCACGATCGAATTCTTTCAATGCAGCGATAAATTTGGGCAAGCTAGGATAACGTCCGCCATCCATATTGAGAGCCAATTCTGTGAATGCGGTGATGTTGCCAATTATCTGTTGGCGATTGGTTGCCGACGACGTTTGTGCATAACGGCATATCAATTCACCTTGATGTAAAACCTGATCGAGCAAATCATGTACCGGCAAATCGTGCGCTGCCTGCATCCAACTCATCAATAAATCTGTGGCTCTTTGCAAATGCGGCAAGCTTGATTTATCGAGCGCCTGCAATCGCTTCCACCAAGCATTTTCTTCTCGCTGCGCCAGTGCAATCAAATCCTGATCACTAGCACCAAACATGGGTGATTTAAGAATATGTGCTAAGGAACGGTTATCGCCCGGCGTCATTAAAAAATTGAGCAAAGCAATCAAGTCTGCAATTTCTAAAGTCTGTAGCAAGCCACCGCGTCGGTTCGATACGAATGGAATCCCTGCTTCACGCAAAGCGTTTTCGTAGGCCGTCAAATTACTACGTCGTCTTACCAGCAACATGACATCTGACCAGCTAAATGCTTGTGCCGCTTCATTGCGCATCTGCAATAAAACTTGTGCTAACTGTTGCCCTTCTTGATACCGACGTAGATCGTCTTGTTCCAGCGCTGGTGTAGTCAAGGGATCACGCAATGGAAACGGTCCTTCATTCACTTCAGATCCACTTTCCGCATCTGCTGTTCCGCGAATCAAAGGCAAGCGCAAAACTCGTCCCTGTGAAGTTGCAGCAGTTGTCTGGTCGGTGTAAATCGCATTACCGACCATAGCCTTGTTTAATGCATCGACAATCGCAGGCGCATTACGACGAGTTTGATTGGTGCGCAAAACGACCGCCCCCTGCTCCGCTAATAACTGACGCGCGGCGGTGAATACCCGCGGGTCGGCGCGCCGGAAGCGGTAAATCGATTGCTTAGGGTCGCCGACGATAAACACAGTAGGTCTGCTGGCATCTGCACCATAGGCATCGAGCCAGGCACGCACAATATTCCATTGTAAGGGATTGGTATCTTGAAATTCGTCGAGCAAGATATGCTTGTAACGTGCATCAAGACGACCATGCAAATAAGCGGCGAATTCTTCGTTCGATAACAAACGATAAGCCTGCCATTCAAGATCGGCAAAATCGAGCATACGCTGCTCAGATTTCAAAGTCTGATAGCACTCCACGTAGGCTTGCCCAACTACGAACAATGCTTGATTCAAGCGCAATACCGTAGCTTCTTTGCTGCGCCGTTCGAATACTTTCAAAGTCTCAGCGATGGCATTGCATTCATCGTGAAAAGCCGATTCATTGTTTTCACCTAACCAAGCAGCAATTGCGACCGTCAAAGCCTTGGTTTTACGATTCTTCCGATTTGTACCATCACTGCCATAGAATTCATTGGCGACTGCGCCGAAAATATCGACAAAATGATCGACAAGATGATCAACACCTAGGTCAGCGTTCGTTTGCATCGCCAGCTTGGCATTCGTCAACGCAGTTTCTATCGCAACGCCACGTTTTTGATTTTCTGGGCTACCTTTTCCCAAGCAAATGCCAATATTTTGGATGCGCTCTATGAGAGCCGTATCTTTCCACAGAGCTAAACGTGCATCACTGCTTGCATCGTCGCCCATCAAGCCGCGTAATTGCGCTAAAGGTCCATCGAATTGTGAAGACGCATCCTGATTCACCGCCCACCATTCGGCGCGCTTATCTAAGAAAGCATCCAACATCAACTGCGTATTGAAATCACCCAATTCATCATACAAGTAGAGCAGCTCTTGCTTGAGCGAATTGCCGTCATTATTTTCATTCCCATCCTGATGACGATCATCAAGATCATTCTGCAAGCCAGCTTTTTGCATCAACTGGCCCCAAGCCTCACGTTGCAAACTGCTAGTCGATTCGAGCAAATTAAAACCATGCGGCACGCCCGACGCTAAGGGCGCTAATTGCAATAAACGTCCAAACCAACTATGGAAGGTATCCATAGACAAGCCTTGCGGATTGTTTAATAGGTTTTCGTATAGCTGCCGCGCGCGCGGCAAACTCGCTGCCAGTTGATGCTCAGGTACGCCGCGCTCTCGCAATAAATTACTGGCGGCTACGTCATCTGCTAATGCCAACTCAGTTAGCAATTCCATCAAACGATGGCGCATTTCTTGTGCAGCTTTGCGCGTAAATGTAATCGCCAAAAGCTCAGCGGGTTCTGCGCCATCCAGCAAGAGGCGTAGCATACGGGCGACCAGCAACCAAGTTTTTCCGCTACCCGCACACGCCTCCACGACGACAGATCGATGCGGATCGCAGGCTGCTGCGGTAAAACTACTCGCATCAACTACTTGACCATTCAGTTCATACGCCTGAGCTAAAGTTTGTGAAATCATCACCAGGCTCCTTTCCTGCATAAGCCACGCACTTCGCAATACTGACAAACGCTTTCTACGCCTTGCGCTGGTAGTCCTGCACCGTGTTGGATTGCCTGCATGTTTTTTCGTATCGCCAATTCGAGTTCATTCTTCCAGCGAGAATAATCTTCAGCTTCGACATCGCCAGTTTTTTCGCGTTCGATTTCTAATGCAACGTAATTCGCGGTATCTACTGGTTCTAATATTTGAATTATCGGGCTGTTGTGCTCACTTGCGTGCTTATCTAGGTGCTCACCTAGATCGCTATCTGCGTGCTCAATTTTGGCTTGCAATAATCCATAAAATGCTAATTGATGATCTTCAAAATTTTTCAGACGAGCTTTCAACGACGTTCTATTTTTCGTTTTGTAATCCAATACTGCACGCTCGACCTCACCACTTTCCAACTGACGTTCATCTATTCTGTCGATACGGCCGCGCAGCGTAATTCCTCCATCATCCCAAGCCAATTGCGCCTCTGCCCAAACCTCGCCAAATGCGAATTGCCAACCATCCGCCTCACGCTGATTGGCCCATGCGACATACGCAGGAATCACCTTGCGCCAGCGCATGCTATAACCTAAAGCGGCGGGACTATGTTTTAAAACACGGGCAAACCATGTATCGGAAATCGTATGGAGTAAGCCGATACGATCCGCAGTTAATGACAATTGATCGGATAGCAATCGATCGTGGTAAGTCTTTAAAATCGCGTGTAACCAGTCCCCATAATCACGCTTTTCTGGCATGTCGGATAACTCATCAATCGCCGACAGCTTCAGCATACGCCCTGCGAAAAATTGATAAGGACAAGCAATCAAACTACTTAAACCGCTTGCGGATAAAGTCGCTGGCATTAATTCCGCTGCAGCTGGTCGCGGCTGCACCAATCTTTCAACGCTGAGTTGATGCATGGTCATGGCACGTTTAGTCGAAGCAAGTGCGGCGTGATCTTGGCGCGCCAAGTAGAGTTTGACTTGTTCTATCCACGGACTCAATGCGTTCAGTTCGCCATTAATTTGCGACTGCCACGACAGCACGACTTCATTATTCGATAAAATCACTTCCGCGAAATCACGTAATTGCTGTAACTGCCTTTCTTCACGCGTGACTAATCCACATTCGCGTCGCACCGCATTGGTAAAAAAT
Organism: Affinundibacterium flavidum; assembly: GCF_014284175.1. Classification (GTDB taxonomy): domain Bacteria; phylum Pseudomonadota; class Gammaproteobacteria; order Burkholderiales; family Burkholderiaceae_D; genus Undibacterium; species Undibacterium flavidum. The sequence continues at coordinate 20,987 of NZ_JACOGA010000011.1, read as the reverse complement.
AGAGTTTCTTGCGGCTTAGACGGCAGATGTTTTGCATCTCCTCCGATCAAATACACGGCATCAAAACTACGCAATCGAGCGCCATTTAGAGGCAACATCAAAACGCGCTGATCAATTTGCTCCTGTTTAAACGGTGTACTTTCCATTTGCAAATTAATGAATGCGCGCCATTCGGAAAAACTGAAATGCATATCCAAGGCATGACAATCTGTGCCAAGTGCCTGCAACATTTGCACCAATTGTGCACCAGCTCGATCATCCTGTAATGCCGTGAGCATTCCCAACTCAGTCAAGGTTTGGATACTGATTTGCGTCCATTCTTTCAGGCTACGACGTGAAGCGCTGGCACTACTGCCGTAGCTATGTGCCAAGCGAGATATTTGTGCAATCCAGATTCTCGCCTGAGGCAAACGCTCCAAGATCGACAGCACAGCATCCCAGCCTCCGACCACATTATTCCTGCGCAAAGCTAGTTCTATTTCCATCACCAGCTCAGCTTTATCCGGAATGTCGTCACTGTCCGTCACCTCAGCCATCAAGGAATTCAAGGTCAACACGGGCAAAAATGGCGACTTGAGAAAATCCAACAATGCCATGGTGTCGGCACGTGTTGCCACCATTTCAAACCAGGCACTCAGACAGGCTGCGGCGCGTGTTGTGGATAATTTCCAACCTGTTTCGTCCGCCACATAAATCTGCGCACGCTCAAGCAAAGCGCGCAAACGACGTGAAATCACGCGGTCTTGCGCAATCACTGCAATTTTTTGTTTGCCCGCCTGCAGCCATTCAATAATGCATTGCGCAGCCTGTTCAGCTTCTTCCTCTAAACTACTGACCTCGCAGAGATGTAGGCGACTCCAGTCAAACGCAGGCGCTTGCAATGTGATTTTGCTTTCAGCCAAAGCCTCGGGCAATGTACTCCAAGCTTTCCGCATCGCGTGCGGCAACGCCTCGCTGCGCCAATCTATGCCAAAAATATGTACAGGCTGTGTTCGTTCATACGCCTGTAAAAACGCATGTTCAATCGCGTTTGGCATGGTCGGGGCAACCCAAAACAATTCCATACTTGCAGTCGCCGCCAGCCGCATCATTTGCTGAAATTCTTGCACGGTCTTATCGTGTTGATCGAGCTGACTTTGCCATAAGGTCCAGACTAACTGAGTTTCATCCGATACGATCTTTTGCAACGGTAGCGCCAATTGCGCCAGGGCTTCGTGCCAGGTCGCCTGCATCTTTTGTGGCTCTAGCTGATGAGTATTTCCCTCGCCCACGGCTTGCGGCAACCAGACTTGCGTCAATTCATCCGACAACGTTAATAATGTCTGTGCCAACGGCAGTAGGTCTGTATTACGTCGCGCGCCGAATAATGTCTTCAACCAAGCGTGTTGACGCAATTCTGCATACAAACTCATTAAACGTTCACTATTGGCAGATATGGAAGCTGGCAACGGAATCTGCATTCCCAGCCAGTCAAACATGGTTTGAATTTTTGGTGGAATGAAATGCCCGCCAATTTCGGCACTCAGGGCGCGAGTCAGTAAATGCGCATGTTCAAAAGTCGGCACGATGACCCGCAGATGCGAAAAATCCCGATTTGAATTGGCTGCAGCCGCGGCGAACAAATCTATCGGCATCTCATTTTGCTTTTGCAATGCCAAAAACTGTTTCGCGACCTGCGTCCAAAATTGCGATGATGCAGGAATCAGATGAATTGTTCGCGCCATAGTGAAGTTTCAATCGAAATCAAAGTAAGCAGGCATTTTATGCGAGCGCGTTGGCAAAATTGACCGAGATCCATCAAATTCGGGGAATTTTTCACAAAAAACAGTAAATAAGCCACTTTTTTAAAAATAGGGTATTATTTACCGCTGTTGATGTCATGTTTGCTAATGCCAGCGTAATCCCAAATGGCACTTGAAATACGCAAAAACATCCCAAAATTCAAAAACCTGCTTTAATAATTATTTAAATCCCCCTCTTTCAGAGATTAACCAGAATAACGAGAATTCTATGAGCGCAAATATCATTTATGTAAGCGATGCATCTTTCGAAGCCGATGTATTGAAATCTGACAAACCAGTCTTGGTAGACTTCTGGGCTGAATGGTGTGGCCCTTGCAAGATGATCGCGCCGATTTTGGAAGAAGTTGCAAAAGAATATGATGGCAAAATCACTATCGCCAAGATGGACGTTGATGCAAATCAAGCCGTACCTGCACAATTCGGTATCCGTGGCATTCCAACTTTGATCTTATTCAAAAATGGCGCAGCGGCAGCACAAAAAGTCGGCGCACTGGCAAAAGGTCAATTGACGACGTTTATTGACGCCAACATCTAATCTCCGAACTAATTCAGAGCGAAATTCAGAGCAAAATTTAGAGCGAAAGCTAAGCAAAACTTAGGCTCACGCCTGACCGATTTGAACAGGCTAATACCCCTGAATCGTCAGTAAATCAGGCGCTGTAACAAAAATATTTTTACAGCGCCTGAATTAAGTCTTACAATAAGCACCCAATTAGCGGAATTAACGCTTAAAATTGCGTACCTGATTAAGCGAGTAACTAAGCAAGTAATTGAGCTAGTAACTAAGCAGGTAATAAAATACTGCAGTGACCGATTCTTGAAATCGAGCTGTATTGACCTAAACACCGAGTAGTTCGTTTTTTCACTTCTGTTCACTCCCCCACCACACTTTCCCATCTCGGGACACTCACAACATGCATTTATCTGAATTAAAGGCCTTACACGTCTCCGCACTGTTAGAAATGGCCATTGGTCTCGATATCGATAATGCTGCGCGTATGCGTAAGCAAGAATTGATGTTCGCGATTTTGAAAAAGCGCGCTAAAGGCGGCGAACAAATTTTTGGCGATGGTGCACTCGAAGTCTTGCCTGACGGCTTTGGCTTTTTGCGCTCGCCCGATGCCAGCTATATGGCATCCACCGATGATATTTATATCTCCCCCTCTCAAATCCGTCGCTTCAATTTACATACTGGCGACTCGATTGAAGGTGAAGTAAGAACACCAAAAGACGGCGAACGTTATTTCGCCCTGGTGAAAGTGGACAAGGTCAACGGCGAAGCGCCAGAAATGTCCAAGCACCGCATTCTGTTTGAAAACTTAACACCACTGCACCCGAACAAACTCTTACAACTAGAGCGCGATATGCGCGGCGAAGAGAACACCACGGGTCGCATCATTGATTTGATCGCGCCTATCGGTAAAGGTCAGCGCGGTTTGTTAGTCGCCTCACCAAAATCCGGTAAGTCTGTAATGTTGCAACACATCGCTCATGCGATTACGACCAACCATCCAGATGTGACGATGATCGTTTTGCTGATTGACGAACGCCCAGAAGAAGTAACTGAAATGCAGCGTTCAGTACGCGGTGAAGTAGTTGCCTCGACTTTCGATGAGCCTGCAACCCGTCACGTACAAGTCGCTGAAATGGTCTTGGAAAAAGCCAAGCGTTTAGTTGAAATGAAAAAAGACGTAGTGATTTTGTTGGATTCAATCACGCGTTTAGCCCGCGCTTACAACACGGTCATTCCTGCATCCGGCAAAGTCTTGACTGGTGGTGTGGATGCTAACGCTCTGCAACGCCCAAAACGCTTCTTCGGCGCAGCACGTAATGTAGAAGAAGGCGGTTCCTTAACGATTATCGCGACTGCCCTGATCGAAACTGGCAGCCGTATGGATGACGTCATTTACGAAGAATTCAAAGGCACAGGTAACATGGAAGTGCATTTGGAACGTCGCCTAGCAGAGAAACGTACTTACCCTGCGATCAACCTCAATAAGTCCGGCACACGTCGCGAAGAGTTGTTGATTAAACCTGATCAACTCCAAAAAATCTGGATCTTGCGTAAGCTCTTATACGGCATGGACGAAATCGAGGCGATGGAATTCATCTTGGATAAGATGAAGGCTACTAAAAACAACGCAGAGTTTTTTGAGATGATGCGTCGTGGTGGGTAATTAAATTATTCCTTGTTGGTAAGCTTCATGTGAAAAAGCCAGACTGTGTGTCTGGCTTTTTTGTTTTTGTTTTTGATTTGGTTTTATGGGTGCGATTAGCGTAGCGTAATCGCACCCATGATTAATAGCTTCAACCCTAAAACATCAAATCTAAAAAATATCGCTCTTCAAAATAGCGAATGAATTCAATATCATGCACACCCATGCGTGCGATTACGCTTTGCTAATCGCACCTACTGACTCTACTTATTTTGAGCCTTTGAATTAGCAAAAAATTTCTCGATAAATGCCCAAGAAAATACCGCAAAAATCAGACCAAAACCACCAATACAAGCAAGGCCAATGGCATTCCAAACACCGTGACTTGGAAACAGGGCATTTAAAAGCAACATGAGTCCACCAAAAACTAAGCTCCTATATATAAAACCTAATATTTTCATTTCTTAATTTCCACTATAAACAATATGAATTCTATTCGCCATTTTTTAGAGCGCGTGCTACACAACGAACGCCAATTTCAAGCAAAAAATGATCATGTAAATTTCTGATCAGCCTTTCTAAAAATTTTCTTACACACTACCATCTCAAATAAATTTAGTCAAAATAACACTACGGAAATTGAATCCGATTCTACGGCGCCATAGTCAGATACGATTAGCCAAGCTTAATTGCATGTGTGAAAAGGCTAATTATATGTAGCATATCTAATCATCATAAAATCGTTTGTTAAAACTACTTGCACGCGTACCCTTCGTTCACAGGTCGGGTGTGGCTCGATAGGTTGAACTATAGTCCAACAAATTCCTTTCTTTGCTTCGCCAAAGAAAGTAAGCAAAGAAAGGCGACCACGCTGCCACTGCCCTTCGGGTTCCCAATTGTGCAGGACAAAAAATGGGAAAGTGTCGAAACTCGCTTCGCTCAAACAACGCCACTTTCTTTATCCATTTTCTGTCCTGCACAATTGGCAGTGTCAGAAGTGGAACGGCACAAAATCAAAACCAACAACAACCCCAACATCAAAACAATCAGTATCAACAGACACCCATTTTTCAAATGACGGTTGAAGGTCATTGTTTTTGACTTTGCTTTTGACCTACCCCCGTTTGAGACGATGTAATTTGTGCCTCACAGAAAATGGATAAGAAAGTGTTGTTGTCTGAGCGCAGCGAGTTTCAACACTTTCCCATTTTTTGTGATGCACAAATTATGCTGAAGCGTAGCGTAAGCACCCCGAAGGGGCGAGTCTACGGTCGCCTTTTTTGGATTACCTTTTTTGGCGAAGCAAAAAAGGTAATTGGCTGTCGGGCCACACCCGACCAGAGCACGTAAATTAAGCAAAAAAAACAAATCAGCAACGAACAATCACTCCACAAAAACAAAAAAGCCGAACCTATTACAGTCCGGCTTTCCAAAAAATACAATCAAATAAAAAAACTACTGCCCCCAACCACCCCCAACAGCCTTATACAAAGCCACACCCGAACTCAGCTTCGCACGTTGACTATCGATAGCAGCAATCTCTGCCTGCATCAAATCTCTTTGAGCATTCAAAACTTCAACATAGGCACTGTAGCCACTTTGATAGCGCAGATTCGATAAGCGAAAGGTTTCACGCACTGCGGTTAAACGTGCCTGCGTGGAAGCATCGATTTCTGCATTGCTCGCTGCATTATTCAAACTATCATGCACGTCGCGGAAAGCATTTTGTACGGTTTGTACATATTGCCCCAGTGCCTGACGCTTGCGGGATTCAGCACCTTCAACCACGGCTCCAACTGCGCCAGCGCGAAATACTGGTTGCACTAAGCTCGCTGCAACATTCCACAACATCGATGCTGGGCTGAACAAGTCTTCTAGTACGCGTGATTCACGACCTAAGGATGTAGTCAAACGTAAGCTTGGGTAGTAAGCCGACTTTGCTTGTCCAACATCGGCATTCGCAGCAACCAAGTTTTGTTCTGCAGCGATGAGGTCTGGACGACGCGCTAACAAATCCGATGGCAACTCTGCCGCTGCTGGCATATTTTTCACCAATTCTTGTATCGTCAAACCACGTGGCAAGTTTGGATTCATCACTTGCTGTGGCGTTTGTCCGACTAAGACCGCCAGTGCGGATTCCACATTACGCAGTGCTTGTTTTGCCTGTGAAAATGCGATCTCACCAGCCGCCAGCTCCGACTCTGCGTAGTGCAAATCGATATCGCCGATAGATCCCGCTGCGTGACGTTTGCGTTGCAGTGTGAGATTTTCTTGACGGCTCTTTAAAGTCGTTTCGGCAAAGGCTAATTGCGCATCGAAAGCACGTAGTGAAAAGTAAGTTTGTGCAACGTTGGCGATCAAACTGATTTGCACCGCATCACGCGTTGACTGCTGCGCAAACAAACGTGCTTTGGCGGCTTCATCGGCACGACTTAATTTGCCAAACAAATCTAATTCGTAAGCCGCACTCAATCCGAATTGATAATCCTTCGCGACTGGATTAGCATTTGACGGCAATTTCCCTGAGTTTTCGCTAGTGCGAGACCGACTTGCAGCCAAGGTCGCATCGACCGTAGGAAAGCGATTTGACATCGACATTCCTGCATTTGCTTTGGCTTCATCAATACGTGCTGTGGCGATCAGCAAATCTTGATTTTGCTTGAGCGCGTCAGCGATCAATTGATCAAGAACAGGATCTTTTAAGCCTTTCCACCAATCTTTTAATGCCGCCTGCTGAGTATTAAGCTGAGCATGAGAACTCTGTTCCGCTTTTGGCAACTCTAACTGTGGGCGCTGGTAATCTGGGCCGACGGAAATACAACCTGCGAGGCTCAGACTCAACACCAATGGCAACAACTTCACGCTTGATGCTTGAGGAAAAATCTTCCCTAATTTCATGATTTCACCTCATTATTTTCTTTAGCTGCATCTGTACTTTTCACATCCTTTTCCACTTTTCGGAACGGATTTTCAAATGGATTATTCGCATAGTGATGTTCAGGATGATCGAAGTCACTTTCCAGCGTTTTGAAGCGGCGGTCGTAAATCAATTTGAAGAACAAAGGCACTAAGAAAATCGCTAAGAAAGTCGCGGCGATCATGCCGCCCAATACACCAGTACCCAAAGATTGACGCGCTGCCGCACCTGCACCGCTTGAGAATGCCAACGGTACCACGCCCAAAATAAATGCCAATGACGTCATCAGAATCGGACGGAAGCGCAAGCGTGCTGCTTCCAATGCTGCTGCCACTGGTGCATAGCCTTCCTGCACTTTCATGACGGCAAATTCCACAATCAAAATCGCATTCTTCGCGGATAATCCCAGCAAGGTAACCAGACCAATCTGGAAGTACACGTCATTATTAAAGTGACGCAAATACACCGCCATCAAGGCGCCGAAAATACCGAATGGCATCGCCAACAAGACTGAGAACGGCAATGACCATTTTTCGTACTGCGCTGCCAAGATCAAGAAAATCATCAAGACACCAGCGCCCAATGCGAGACCACCAGCATTGCTACTACGTTTTTCTTGGAACGATGCGCCGCCCCAATCGTAAGTGACATCCGCTGGCAATACTGCTTTTGCAGCGCGCTCCATTGCGGCAATCGCCTGACCTGAGCTGAAACCAGGTTTGGCATCACCCAGCAATTTAATCGCAGGCAAAGCGTTGAAACGCTGTACAGAATCAGGACCCGTGATGAACTTGGTCGTTGTGAAAGCACGGATAGGAATCATCTGCCCCGTCGTTGAACGCACATACAAATTACCAATATCTTCAGGTTTAGCGCGATATTGTCCTTCGGCTTGCAATTGCACTGTGTAGACACGACCATTCTTATTGAAATCGTTCACATAGTAGCTACCCAAAGTCGCAGCCAAAGTATTGTAGACATCGGATAAAACCACGCCCATAGAACGCGCTTTTTCATTATCGACATCGACAAACAGTTGTGGAGAATTGGCTTGCCATAAGGTCTTCACGCCGGCCAACTCAGGTTGCTTGTTCGCTTCGGCAATCAAGGCTGGCAATAATCCCGCCAAACGCTTAACACCGCCCTCGCCCTTGTTTTGCAAATAGAATTCAAAACCACCAGTTTGTCCCAATCCTTGAATGGCAGGTGGACTGAAAAATAATGGCAAGCCTTCTTTGATATTGCCAGTGCGCATAAAGGATTCGCCTACCAATTCTTTGGCAGATTTATCGCGCTCATCCCAAGGACGCAATGGAAAGAACATTGTCGCCGCAGAGGATTTCAATCCGCCACCGCCCAAGAAATCCAGGCCAATCAAAGCAAAACGCGTATCGATGTTTTTATTTGACTCTAAGGCGGTTTCCATTTGCTTGACCATCATATTGGTGCGCTCTAAAGAAGCACCTTCGGGCAAGATCGCAGCACCAATGAAATAACCTTGATCTTCATCTGGCACTAAGCCGCCAGGAACGGTTTTCCACAACAATCCTGCCAAGGCAATCATGCCGACGAACAAACTCACACCGAGTACCGCACGTTTCAAGAAGAAAGTAACACCGGCAGTGTAGCGCTTGGTCAAATGGGCGAATGCGTGGTTAAACCAATCGAAGAAACGATTATGGTTTTCCGCACCTGGCTTCAATAAAATCGCGCATAACGCTGGTGTCAGAGTCAAAGCAACGATACCGGACAAGATCACAGCGATAGAAATCGTCACGGAGAATTGACGATACAACTCGCCAGCCAAACCGCCCAAGAATGCAATCGGGCCAAACGCAGCCACCAGCACCAACACAATCGCAATGACCGGACCGGTCACTTCATGCATCGCTTCGATCGCCGCATCTTTCGGTGACATGCCTTCTTCATTCATCAAGCGTTCAACGTTTTCCAACACCACAATCGCATCATCGACCACGATACCAATTGCCAGCACCATACCGAATAGCGTCAAGGTGTTGATACTGTAACCAAGCATATGCAAACCAGCCATCGTACCGATCAGCGATACAGGAACCGCCAATGTAGGAATGATCGTAGCGCGCCAGCTTTGCAAGAATACATAGACGACGATGAATACCAAGATCATCGCTTCCGCCAAAGTCTTCAACACTTCATAAATCGATTCAGTCACAAATGGCGTCGTGTCATACGGTGTTTTGTACGTCATACCTTCTGGGAACTTCGCTTTCAATTCTTGCAAAGTGTTTTCAACTGCTTTACGTGTATCAAGTGCATTCGCACCTGTCTGCAAGAAGATACCGATGTTGGCTGATGGGTGACCATTAATACGGCCATACAAGTTGTAATCTTTGGAACCCAATTCAACCCGCGCCACATCACTCAAGCGTATCGTGCTACCACCTTTCGCTGCCTTAACGATGATATTGGCGAATTCAGAAGGCTCTAACAAACGTCCCTTCGCCGTCACGGTCATGGTTAATTCTTCGGTGTTATTCGGCGGCGCACCGATTTTACCGGCAGCGTATTGCGCGTTTTGCTCACCTACTGCACTGGCGATATCGCTAACCGTCACACCCAGTTGCGCCATACGATCAGGACGCATCCAAATACGCATTGCGTAATCTTTGGCACCGAACACTTGGACATTCGTCGTTCCAGGAATACGTTTAATCGCATCGAGTACATTTTGTGTCACGTAATTGGACAAATACAAACTATCGTAGCGATTGTCTTCAGAATAGAAGGCAGCAACGACCAAGAAATTGGCTGAGCTCTTAGAAACAGTCACACCTTGACGTCGTACTTCTTGTGGCAATTTAGCTTCTGCCTGACGCACGCGGTTGTTGACGTTGACCGCTGCAATATCCAGATCCGTGCCCACTTCGAAAGTCACGTTGATGGAAACGCGACCATCGGCAGCAGACACCGAATCCATGTACAGCATGTGTTCAACGCCATTGATCTGCTCTTCAATTGGCGCAGCAACTGTGCGTTCCAATACTTCGGCAGACGCACCTGGATAAAACGCTACCACGTTCACCACTGGTGGCGAAATTTCGGGATAGCGCGAGATTGGCAACACGCGCAAGGCGGCCAATCCGGCGATCACGATAATCAACGACACAACGGTCGCGAATATCGGTCGATTAATAAAAAATTTGGAAAACATATTTGTTCCTTAAAATCGAATTAGTGTGCAGCCTTAGCAGATGCGGATGCCGAGCCTGCAGCAGACGCCGCAGTTGGCATTGCGGGTGCAGGATTGACCGCCGCTTTCGCATCAATCGCCACTGGTTTGACTGTCATTCCCGGGTCATGTGCTTTGATAAAACCATCGACCAACACGCGCTCACCAGCTTGCAAACCCTTCGTCACTATCCATTCACCGCGTGACCAACCATCCAGTTCAACCGGACGTGGCACGAGCTTATTATCTGGGGAAACGCCAAACACCAATTTGCCCATGGGGCTATCGATCACCGCGCGTTGTGGAACGGCGATAGCTGCCTGACGGGTTGCACCTTGCAACATCACGCGAACAAATTGGCCTGGACGTAAAGCGCCGTCTGGATTAGCGATTTGAGCACGGGCATCAAAACCACCTGTCGTCGTATTCACCTTTTCGCTCAAGAAATTCATCTTGCCAGAAGTCGGGAAAATCTCGCCGTTGGCCATCTTCAATTTCACGTCGAAATTCATACCGCCATTCGCTGCACGCTTGCCAGGCAGATGTAATTTACCGTTCGCTAAATCAGCATTCAGCTTCAAATAATCGGCTTCACTGACACTGAAATTGACATAGATAGGATCGGTTTGCACGATAGTCGTTAACAAGCTATCTGCAGGCGTCACTAAACTGCCATTCGGTTTGCTTGCCACACCAGTGACACCTGAAATTGGCGCGACTACTTTGGTATAGCTCAGATTCAGTTTGGCTTCATTAACTTGTGCACGTACTTGTTTATAGCTGGCTTCTGCCATTTCTAAGGCTGATTTCGCATCATCGTATTCACGTTGGCTAATCGCTTTTTCATTCGCTAACGGCGTCAGGCGTGCGTATTCACGCTTAGCCTGATTTAACTTGGCTTCGCTCACGCCTAATGCAGCTTCTGCTGAAGCCAATTGCGTTTGATAAGCACCCGGATCAATTTGAAATAAAACCTGACCTGCTTTTACTTTCGTGCCTTCTTCATAAACACGTTGCTCCAAAATGCCACTGATACGCGCTCGCACTTCGGTTTCACGAATACCTGCTGTTTGTCCGACAAATTCAAAATCAATCGGCAAATCACGTCCCTGCAAGGTCACTACATTAACTTCGGGTGGTGGCATTGCCCCGCCCGCTTGCGGTCCGGCAGCACCTTGTTTATTGCAGGCGGTTAAGCCAAAAACTGGCAATACCAAAGCCAATACTATTGCTAATTTATTGAATTTAAAAGGAAAAGCCATCATTCCCTGGCGATTCTCTTTACTTTGCTTAAATGTCTTGCTCATGAATTTCCTCTTTAAATGATGGTCGCAGTATGCTATTATATACATTCACGAATGTTTGTATAGTTCTGAATTGTAAAATTTTTGAAAAATATAAAACAAGGCACTCGCAAAATTTTTCCAACTAGTCGCTTGGCTGCTCGGAGTACACTGACACTTCAAGTAACTCATCGTGCAGAACGTCGGATAGATTCAAAAATGCCAGAAAAGTTTGCGCCAGCCCTATAAAAAAGTAAATTTAATAGACAAATAGATCGCGTAAGCATCGCGACATAGAGGAGTTCCATCATGGTCAGAAAAACCAAAGAAGACACCCAGCAAACCTATGAAGCCCTGCTCAATGCGGCGGAATATGTGTTCTGTGAAAAAGGTGTTGCGAATACAACTTTAAATGATGTTGCGTGCGCTGCAGGCATGACGCGCGGTGCTATTTACTGGCACTTCAAAGACAAAAAAGAATTATTCCATGCTTTGTGCGATCGCGCTTTTTTACCTATAGAAATTCTGCTCAATGAAATCACCAGTAGCTCGATAGACGATCCCCTGGCGGCAATTCGCCAATTGAACTTACACTTTATAGCGCAAGTTACCGCAAATACAAGGCAAACGAAAGTCTTTGATATTATTTTTCATCGCTGCGAGAAAACTGCAGAGATGCAATCTTTCATACAAGAGCGCGAGAGCCGTAATGAATGCATGGATAAGATTGGGGACATTTTCCGCGCTGCTGTGGTCAAAGGCGTACTCCCCCCAGATACCGATATTCAAATAGCGGTTCAAATCAATCATGCTTTCCTGATTGGCTTAGTACACGAATGGTTGATTGACCCCAGTGCTTATGATTTAGCGGCGCATGCAGAAGTCATGATCGATGCAGTTTTATTTGGATTGGTAAATAAACCGCCGCGCAAGAAAATATCAAGCTAATTTGAAGATCATACTTACGGATTAACCAGGCAATTTCCAGTCAAATCTTACTGCCATCAAGCGCAGCAATACAGTCATGGCAATGCCACAAAGAACGGCAAACAATTCTGTCGTGCCTAGCAAGGTCAGTCCCAGATAAGCCCAACAACCGAGAAACGCGCAGGTCGCATAGAGCTGACCGCGACGAAATACCATAGGGATTTCATTACAAATCATATCGCGCAGAACACCGCCGAATATGCCTGTAATCACACCCATCATCACACATACAAACAAAGGCATGTTCATACCATAAGCCAATGAAGCACCGCCAACACTAAATAGCCCCAGCCCTAAAGCATCTGCATACAGAATGACGCGCTCAGTCACGACCTGACGCAATTGCCGGAAAAATGGCGACACTAAAATACAAAATATAAATACCAAGGTCGGATATTCATAGTTTTCTATCCAAAACAGAGGACGCCTATCCAACAAAATGTCGCGCACTGTTCCGCCACCAAATGCTGTAATAAAGGCCACCGTGAACACGCCCACCAGATCCATCTTCTTACGCCTAGCCTCGACCAAGCCAGAACTGGCAAATACAAACACACCGATTACTTCGACCACATGAAGCACGGTACTCATTCCTGCATGGATATTTGTTGACATACTCTTCCCAGAAGTCCGCTGACACGCTCAAAATCGTGCAATCCTATGATTTTATTGTATAATTGTCGGCTTAGCTTGACGCTAAGAAACTTTTTATATGATTTAAACCCTGGCAAGTGATAAGCAATCGGGTCAAGAAGCAGGACGACCGCCGAAGTGCGTATTGGCTACCAAACTAATTTTGAGGCAAGCATGAAAGACGGTATCCACCCAAACTATCGTGAAGTTTTGTTCCACGACGTATCTAACGATTTCAAATTCATCACACGTTCTACTATCAACACACGTGACACGATCGAATTCGAAGGCGCAACTTACCCATTAGTAAAGATCGAGGTTTCTGCTGAATCTCATCCTTTCTACACTGGTAAACACAAAATTGTTGATACTGCAGGTCGCGTTGATAAATTCCGTAAGAAATTTGGTACTGTTGGTTCTAAGACAGCCATTTCTAACCAATAATCGGTTTATTCGCATCAGCAGTAAGAAAAAAGGCAGCTCAGGCTGCCTTTTTTGTATCATCAAGTTTTACCGAGTTTTATCTAATAAAAAAACTATGAAGCCAGTCCGACTCCCCGCCGCTGCTACGCTTGCCCTTCCCCGCTGGAGCATTTTCGCGCTCTGCTTACTCTATATTCTGCCAGGTTTAATCGGTCGCGATCCTTGGAAAGGTGCTGATGCCGCAGGCTTTGGCGTGATGTGGACAATGGCGCATGGCACACTAAATGACTGGTTATGGCCACATGTAGTCGGACTACCTGTCCCTGAAGAAGGTCCTCTCGCATTTTGGTTAGGCGCGCTCTGCATTAAATTATTTGGTGGCCTGATAGGCGATCCGATGGCGGCACGAATTTCTACTGGTCTCGCATTTTTACTGGGATCTATCTCCGTTTGGTACACGACCTATCTATTAGGTCGTCGTGCTGAAGCACAACCACTCAAACTCGCCTTTGGCGGTCAACCCGAACCACGCGATTTCGGCCGCACGCTGGCAGATGGTGCGCTACTCATTTATCTGGGCTGCCTGGGCTTATTATTGCCAAGCCACACAACTAGTAGCGGCCCACTGCACATCGCCCTGATCGCTTATTGTCTCTACTTGTGCGTAAGATTTTTCGATACTCCAACAAAAATCAATGCGGTAAAAATTGGCATCACCCTAGGGCTATTAATCTTAACGCGCGGCTGGGTGATCCCACTTGGAATCTTGCTATCACTGCTCATGCTTAACACCTACCGACAACAAAAATTAGCTGCACAATTACTGTTAATCAGCCTACCTTTAACGCTGATAACGGCTGGCTTATGGGTCATGAGCATACAAACTGTGCAGCCGTTTTCCAGTTCTCCCTATCAAGGCTGGATGGAGTGGAACTATCATCAAATCGGCTTCCCCATCCTTGAAAATATTATTCACTTTTTCCGTTACGGGATCTGGTTCGCATGGCCAGCCTGGCCGTTTGCTGCATGGGCGATTTACGCCTGGCGTAAACAAGAGCGCACATTGCACATTTCATTACCGCTATGCTTTCTCGCCTGCGTCACGCTGTTAGCGCTACTTAATCGCACCCACGAAGAAGGCTATTTATTACCACTCCTGCCGCCGCTGGCAACCCTTGCCGCCTTTGGCTTACCAACCATGAAGCGTAGTGCAATTAACGCGGTTGATTGGTTCGCGGTCATGGTCATGACGGGCGCTGCAGGTTTATTCTGGTTCGGCTGGATTGCGTTTCAATCGGGCTGGCCAATTCGCACCAGTCACAAAGTATTAAGTTGGGCACCTGGCTACATGCCAACATTTAATGCTTTCACCTTCATCATCGCACTGGTCATTACCGTCATCTGGTTTCGGATCGTGTACTGGCGCATTTCACGTCAGCCATCCGTTCTGTGGCGGGCAGTCGTGTTATCTAGCGGCGGCGTTATCTTATGCTGGTTCTTACTGATGTCTCTTTGGCTGCCCCTAGTCAATCACCGTGTGAGTTACTCGGTCGTCGCCGAAGACATGGCCGCAAAAATTACTGCGCCTTACCGCTGTATCGATAGCAAACTCGGCGCATCACAACGCGCATCTTTCGCCTATTTCAGCAAAGTACATTTTGCCGGATTTAACGAACAAAACTGTGACTTATTACTGACTCAAGGCAATCGACGCTTTCAAGGTAAAACCAAAGAGCCTATCGATAAAGATTTTCCAGGCAATTGGGAAATGATCTGGGAAGGCCAACGCGCAGCCGATAAAGATGAATTTTTTACCCTGTATCGCAAGATAGAGAAAAGATAAAAACGGCAGGAAAGTAAAAATACCGATTTTGCTGAAGAATTAAGCAAACAGGCATTTTTGAAGAGCGAAACCATAAAATATAACAGCAATTTCGATCAGGTGCTTGCAATAATCGGATCAGCCTGTCATAATTCTGTTCATGCGTTGCCGAGATGGCGGAACTGGTAGACGCACTGGACTCAAAATCCAGCGCCGCAAGGCGTGCCGGTTCGATTCCGGCTCTCGGCACCAAAAGTATTCAAGCCTCTTGAGAAATCAAGAGGCTTTTTGCTTTGTGACGTTTGAAACTTCGTTGTTAGAAGCTTCTTTGTTGGAGATACTCAACAATCTTGTAAATCAAGGAGTCGACAAATGCTTGAGATTTTCAGGAGCTTAGGCAATTCAATGTTTGAATTCGATTATCGCGTCCAAGCGTAAGTGTGTCGCACAAAATAATCCCCACCGCTCTCTAGCTTCACTTCTTTTTGGCGCGTGAATGCATTCTTCGTGATGGTGTAGGTGAAACGAAATTGTGCCTGTCGCTTGTCATCCTGCCCTGACATACTGGTGACTAAAATTAATGTGCCATCCTCGGTGACACGTCGTTCAATCAGATTCTCATCGCCTAGTTGACGGCCATCTGCACTCAATTTGATACCATCCTTCGCATTCGCATGCGGCTCATCGTCGTAGCCATAACTCCATAGCCAAATCGAAGAGTCGTCTTTAGACTCAGCAACTAATAAATTGGATGGAATACTACGTAACACGTTCGCACTGTAGTCTAGATAAGTTAATTTACCACGCCAAAGTGTCCCAGCAATTTTTTGCATGTCTTCGACCAGAATACGATTACTGTTTTGGGCGACTGCACTCTGCTCCGCGACCAATGCAGTTTCCGCGAGCATTGCAGGTTTCATTGGCGCCGTGGAAGCGCCGGATGCGCTAGCAACACAAAATTGAGCCACCAGAGAAGTCAAAATAATTAATTTAGTCATGATGAGAAATCCTTTGAGATAGCTTTTGCTTGTGATTGCGCTGATTCTTGTTCATGCTGCATAAAAAGATATTTCCACATTCGACTGAGGATGTATCGTGATTCATGTTAACTTATTGCTTGCTGTTGCTGGAAATTTAGAATAATAAATTCGGCAGGCCTTACTACCGCTAGCATGACTGTAGCTTTGATAATGCCATTCAAGATATCGTCTGCTGTCATCGTCACTCCAAGTCCACATTTCACGTCATACGCATCAGCAGGGGTGGCTCCCTGAAGGCCGCCTGCCTGCCAAATACTTCTCAAGAAATTGTCTATCATGGCTGTCAATGTACTCCAGGTGTTAGCGTCATTTGCCTCAAAGACATAGGCTCCCATCGTTGAACGAATAGATTGTTCAATGTAAGTTGCTGTACGACGAACAGATATGTAGCGCCAATCTTGACTGTTACCATCAAGCGTACGAGCTCCCCAGATCAAAATTCCTTGTCCATTAAAAAACCGAATCGCATTGATGGATTTACCGGACACCGCATCTACATTCAAATTCGCTTGCTGCGCATCCGTTAAATTAATCGGCAATGACACCGCACCCACGATACTGGTATTGGCTGGCGCATTCCATACGCCATTTTGATTATCGTTGACAGTGTAGACACCCGCCATCGCGCCGCTAGTGGGCAGAATATTCGCGCAGGCTAACACCCCATTGACGATTTGCTGATAAGTCGGACTTGCTATCAGCAAAGCTGCTTGTAACTGACTATTCGCTAGTGGGTTAGCTGGCGGATTTTGTATCACATCCAAAATCTGTGCCGCAGCGGGGTTAGGATTGTTGGTGGGATTCAAGAGCGCGCCAAGCTGTGGGATGTCGCCACCAAACAAGTTCGTAAAATTGATATCACTGTTTTGCATGATCGTAGTACCGATGAACGGATAATAGCAAACACCATAATCCAAACCTTGATTGCCAGTCGCATTCCGAAAATTTTCTATATCTGCCGTATTCAGAACAGGATGAACCGCAGTGTAAACATCGGCACCACCAATCACATCGAAAATACACACCGCCGTCTGCATCGTCGATGCTTGCAACAAAGCCGCTTGCATCAAGGTCGCATTGTCTGACAAAGACAACAAAGTCGCCTCGGGAAAGATCATCATCGTCGGTTCTGGCTCATTCTTTAATACAGCCAAACCCACAGTCAAATCATTCAAACGCACATTCGGATTCACCACCTGCACAGTAGGATCAGTCAACGACGTTTTACTCGGCGCACCATAGGTGCCGACAGAAACGATGTAAGCATCACCGCCACCATTTTGATAAAACAAACGCACACTGTTGTACAAATAATAGAGCGTATTCGGATCAGGCAAGATCGCATAATCCACACCATCAATATTCACATACAGCCCAACACTAGCTTGCGATGTTTGTGCCACCAGATAATATTCAGGGCTATATTGCTTCACTGGATCAGCGGGCGGCGCAGGATTATCCAACAAATAAATCGCCGCAAACTCAGCAAATGAAGATATCTTTTGCGGCGTGTTGAGATAGGACTTGCCTTGATATTCTGCTTTGGGGGTGTAGCCGATAAAGGCTGGTATGGCGGTGGGGACTGGGGTTACGGAATTGGGGAAGGCGTTGATCTCGCTGATGTAGACGCCTGGGGTTTGGTATTGTTGGGTCATAGTTTTTCCGTTTCAATGTGCGTACTAAGTCAAGCATTTGATCCAAGTTTCATATTGACTGCTTTACATTAGTGTCCGAATATATCGAGTTAAGAGTCATTCCCCTGCATCCCCAAACACCACGATTTAAAAAACAAATGCACGTTGCTGTATAGATAAAATAGCGTATTCGGATCAAACAAAATCACATGTTCGACAACAATATTTTCATCCTGTTCAACAAGTATTACACTAAAAAATTGATCCAAATTGTATTATTAGCTGATTGAGCGACAAGAAAAGAAACATTACTTAATCAAATAGCGCGAGCACCAAGTGCATCACTTTAAACTACTCATCGCACTTATAACTGTTATTTCCAACCATAAATATTTGCCTAATCAAGAAAGAAAATAAATGACATTTAAGTTCATAAGTAAAGTTGGCAGGCTATCATTTCCTTTGTTGCTCGTATTTTTCGCCAGTTCCTTCGGCAACCTGCAAGCACAAAACATGAATACCAATCCAAACGAATTAAGAGTAATATTTCTTTCTGAACTACCGGAAGGAATTACCTATTATGACCAAGGATTTGGTGATTTTATCCGTGAAAAAAAACTGATCCCTGTAATAGATACCTCAATTGCTGAAACCACAAAAACCTCGATCAATCGAGAGTTCGCCAGTCAAGGCTTAAATATTCTCTTTGTTGATGCACCGCGAGATTTTATTCAGGCGCGAGCTGATATTGTGAAGCCACAACCACGGAAGTTTTTCTCCCCATCTGTCGCCGAAAAAATGGCACCGCTGCTCTCCAACCTTAAATCTCAAGAGTTGGCAGACATAGTTATTATTGTCAGTCCAGGAAAAACTTCTTCAGAACGATTCCTAGAAGGATTGGCGGTTATGACAAAAATCGGGATGTTTGGCATTGACAAGGCGACTTATATTTTCACAATGCCCCGCGTCGAAATATATTCATTAACCTCAATCAGTCTCTGCACCCAATTAAATCCAGTCACTCGAAAAAAAATTCCAGCAATTTACTCAGACTGGACTATCGATATGGCTAACGGCCCAGATGAAAAAACCAGATCAGAAATGCAAGCTATTGTACTTGCTGAAATGTCGAATCTCATATCAACTTCAATGTCACAAACATCGGCTGAATGGTCGAAATGCGCTGGTGCACGATGAGAATGCAATGAGGGCAATACTCTGAAAAAGAACGGACAATACTACGTCAATCCTTTGTATACCCAATTGGCTAGGCTAGAACTCCATCATCCATCCTGAACAAATCGCAGAACGACTTCCGGACAACTACTCGCGTATATTCCCACAACCTTAAAATGAATGGACACTCAATCTATGCATTAAAAGACGGTGTCGTCATCGAAAACAATTTCATGTTAAAAATGTGCGCAGAGAGCAATCCTGCCGATTCATTACAGGGATTCATTCGCAAATAACGACTCGCCATGCAGACAAAATGATCCAAGGCGAGCCCTTATTTTTTGATTGGATCTATGTAGATAAGGGATGAGGATTGAGTTTTCATTCGATCAAAGTATCGACAAAAAACCCCATTTAGAAAAGAGAACCGACGACAACGGTTCACTTTACTCCGTGCATTAATTTTTGTACCAAATGTGCGATCAGCAATAAGAATATTCCTGCGCCAAGTAAAGAATAGAAACCAAAAGTGTATCCCTGTAATGCTGAAGCAATAGACAAACCATTTGTACCACTCACATAACCCGCGAAAATTCCCGATAGATTATTACCTATACCTGTCGAAAGAAACCACCCTCCCATACCAAGTCCAACTAAACGTACCGGCGCTAATTTTGTCACCATAGATAATCCAATTGGCGAAAGACATAACTCACCAATTGATTGAAAAACGTACACCATAATCAAAGACCAAAACGGTATCTTATTATTGGCATCAACCAGGCTTGATAATACAAACATCAATAACCCAAATGCCAAGGCATTGCCTATTAATCCTAATGCGAATTTCTGCGGCACTGATACTTCCATTTTGCGGCGCGTCAGAAAAATCCAAATACCAGCGACCACCGGTGCCAATAAAACGATGACTAAGGAATTGACGCTTTGAAACCAACCAGTTGGGAAAATAAATCCATTCAGGTTTCGATCAACAATATCACTCGCTAAAAAGGTAAAGGAGCTTCCCGCCTGCTCAAAAAACATAAAGAAAATAATGTTAAAAGTAAAAATACAAAGCATCGCCAAAACTTTGTCTCTAGCAACCTTACCATTGCGAAATCCCTCTACCAGTAATGCCACAGACAAGGCGATGAACATTCCACCCAATACCCATTGTATTGTTCCGGCACTGTAGGAAAGCAACGCATAGGTCACTGGTATCGCAATGAGTACACCGACAGTTACGCCAAAGAGTCGCAATAAATTCCCAGCTTCTACCATTGGTCTACCGATTCCCTTTAGCATCCGCCTGCCAATAGAAAACCACACCAAGCACATCACCATCCCAAAGCCACCAGCAATGAAAACAGCCTTATATGCAGGCATCGCACTAGAACCGAATATTTTCTCTGCTAATAAGCCTGTAAAAAGTGGTGCAATGCAGCCGCCTGTATTGATACCCATATAAAAAATCGTGAAGCCAATATCTCGACGCGAATCTGTCGCGTCATAAAGTTTACCCACTAGTGTGGAGATATTTGGTTTGAATAAGCCGTTACCAATAATGATAGTTGCCAAACCTAACTTAAATATTTTGGGATCTGGATAGGCAATTAAAAATAGTCCTATTGACATAAAAACAGCACCCAACAAAATTGAATGCTGATAACCCAAAATTCGATCTGCGATGTACCCACCTTCTATGAAGCATGTCAAGTACGACTTGCAAATGAAATGTATTCAATTTTCATTCATCATTTCTCACTCCTGCTTCGCTGTGTAGTACGTTCACTAGTCGTAATAAGTCTCTGGTCATTGGCTCGTGAAACTTAGGTTTCACCACCTTCTATCCGCTGGCGTTTTCGACCAGCCTAATTCTGCATGCGCTGCGCGCTAAGATGAC
>NZ_JACOGA010000102.1 GCF_014284175.1 Affinundibacterium flavidum | reverse complement strand
CGACCGTCACGTTACTGACGCTCAGCGTTGGGGTATCGTTGTCACTACCACCAGTGCCGGTGCCATCATCTTTAATCGTGCCTATGCCCAGATTGTCAGATATCGTCGCATTCGTTGGAGTGACCAAGTTGACGTTGAAGTTCTCGGACAATTCGAACACGCTGTCATTACTGATATTGACCGTGATCGTTTGGGTGGTGAC
>NZ_JACOGA010000101.1 GCF_014284175.1 Affinundibacterium flavidum | reverse complement strand
GCGCTTAGATGCCTTGCAGAACATGCGTACGCAAGAATTAAATCGACTCGATGTGGCACGTGAGGCGATTCGACAAGGCATTACTGATCACATTGACTGGTTGGATAAAGAAATTAAAGCACTGATTTGTTTAATTAACGACCATACTCGGAACGATCCGGACTTAAAAGATAAGCAGAAATTATTGGATAGCATACCTGGTTTAG
>NZ_JACOGA010000100.1 GCF_014284175.1 Affinundibacterium flavidum | reverse complement strand
AAGCGGCACGAGCACAACAGCAACAACAGTCAATGTCACACCATCCTCCGGTACTGCAGTATTAGGAACCGATACGGGTGTACAACAAGTTTCCACCGATGGCGGTGTGACCTGGAATACTTTAGGCAGCAGCGTAGTCGTACCAGCGGGAGCCAATGGCTTCCAGGTGCGTATCGCCACCACCAATGACGGCGTGGTGGAAGGAT
>NZ_JACOGA010000099.1 GCF_014284175.1 Affinundibacterium flavidum | reverse complement strand
AATTGGATTGCACTTTACGCCTCACAACTGGAAAATTTCGCCATAAAGTGATTCAAAATAACCAGCAAGGATTCAAGGAATTGAGTATTTGGCTCGGCAAACAAGGCGCTTCTATCGCGCATGTTTGTATGGAGGCGACAGGCATTTATTGGGAAGCTGTCGCGTACTATTTTGCAGAACAAAAGTTTCCCGTCAGTGTCATCAACC
>NZ_JACOGA010000098.1 GCF_014284175.1 Affinundibacterium flavidum | reverse complement strand
ATAACCAGCAAGGATTCAAGGAATTGAGTATTTGGCTCGGCAAACAAGGCGCTTCTATCGCGCATGTTTGCATGGAAGCGACAGGCATTTATTGGGAAGCGGTTGCGCACTACTTTGCAGAACAAAAATTTCCCGTCAGTGTCATCAACCCAGCACAGATTAAGGCTTTCGGTGCTTCACGCTTAGTTCGAACAAAGACAGATAAAGTCGATGC
>NZ_JACOGA010000097.1 GCF_014284175.1 Affinundibacterium flavidum | reverse complement strand
TAAGCAATGCCAGCACCACAGCCACAAGTGTCAGCCTCGCCTTAGGCGGCGGTACAGCAACGGGCAGTGGTACGGATTACGGCAGCGCTACAGCGACTAATCTGCAAGTGTCCACCGATGGTGGCGCAACGTGGGGCAATGCGACGACCGCAACGATTGCGGCAGGTAGCACGAGTGTGTTGGTACGGACACCGATCACCGATGATCTGATCAA
>NZ_JACOGA010000010.1 GCF_014284175.1 Affinundibacterium flavidum | reverse complement strand
CCTCCATGGCGGAGCAAACCTTACGTGCTTTGGTTCTGCGCTTAGATGCCTTGCAGAACATGCGTACGCAAGAATTAAATCGACTCGATGTGGCACGTGAGGCGATTCGACAAGGCATTACTGATCATATTGTTTGGCTGGATAAAGAAATCAAAGCACTGATTCGTTCAATCAATGACCATACACATCATGATCCAGACCTAAAAGACAAGCAAAAGCTATTGGATAGCATACCTGGTTTAGGGGAGCGCACTATCGCCATTTTACTTTCGTACTACGCTGATACAGAGCGTTTTACCTCAGTGAAAAAAGCAATTGCATTTGCAGGACTCGACCCACGTCATCATGAATCTGGCAGTAGTGTGCGTGGCAAAACGCGCATGTCGAAAGTAGGCCATACTTTTATTCGCAAAGCGCTCTACATGCCTGCTATGGTTGCTTTATATCGAACAACATGGGGAACAGCTTTCCGCCAGCGTCTTACGGCATCTGGAAAACCTCCCATGGTCATTATTGGGGCAATGATGAGAAAACTGATTCACGTTGCATTTGGGGTCTTAAAATCAGGAAAACCTTTCGATTCAAGCTTGCATTCTGCTTGACTCGGATAACAGTATCTACGAAATTTAATAGATATAGAGAGATAGCACTCTATTCCATATCAAAACACAAGCACTACTCGCCATTTAACGCCGTCAAAAATCGCGGCTGCATACGCAAAGAATTTGCGATCAAATGAAATTCTTGCTCATTTTTTGCAAAGTCTTCTTCAAAGCACCAAGTAGTCAAATATAAGATTTTTTTACCTACACGGATTTGTGTCGATAAATAATGCAAAGGCGCTGCATTCTTATCTCGCCCACGAATTTCTACTTGAAACCCTTCAAAATTTTGAAAAGTCGTTTCATTAATTTTGGTGATATCTGAGTAGACTAATTCGTCACGCAAACGCACGTACATTGAATCTCTGCTGTCTGACCAAATCAAGAATGGATTTGCGTCATAGACACTGATGAAAAGTGCCGCCTGCCCCTCACGATTTTTCGCAAAGACTTGATACAGAGGAGATGGCGAGACACTTGCCTCCCATTTGCTGTTGGCATTAAACTCAAAAACATAATGCGCGCTGCGCAGCGTCGACTGAGATACCTCTTTTGGAATTTTGTGTGCCCCATCGGTGCGCTCTGCACTACCACTCGACTGTAAATTAGGTACATCTCGCACAGCTCTTCGCTTCACGCTAGATTCTTGTGTGCGATAGACAAATTTATCATCGACTGGTGGATCATATTCATCAAATTTTTTTGCATAGCCTGTTTTCAAACATTCTGTCTTTGCGTCTAGGGCCCAGGTTTCTGGCACGAACTGTTTATCAGAAGAGGACGCCTTGGCTATACCAAAAGTCCAAGGTCCACAATCCGCTTCCATTACTTGAGTCTTAACACTGGTACAAGCGGTCAAAAAATTCATCGCTACAAAGAGCAGACCGATCAGGTTTACTATTTTTTTCAAGAACAATCCAATCACAAATAATTTTCGTCGGTACCAGATACCTCTGGATTCGAGATATCTGGTCAGCTCAATCTGATTTAA
This sequence comes from Affinundibacterium flavidum, assembly GCF_014284175.1. Classification (GTDB taxonomy): domain Bacteria; phylum Pseudomonadota; class Gammaproteobacteria; order Burkholderiales; family Burkholderiaceae_D; genus Undibacterium; species Undibacterium flavidum. The sequence continues at coordinate 226,460 of NZ_JACOGA010000010.1, read as the reverse complement.
TCCAACTTCCAAACGTATTCAACTTGTATTTCACTTGCTTGTGGTTTGCCATTGAGTGTTCCGGGTTTGCCGGTACATTTTCCTGACAAAAGTTGATTCTTCACTGCGTCATCTAACAAAGGAAAACCACTCGATTTTTTCACAATGACTTGTTCAATGCGCCCTTTCGCCGATAAAGAGACTAAGATTCGAGAGATTCCTTGCGATTCATTACGCAATGCTTCACGTGGATATTCAGGGGTGCATCCTGTTTTCGCAAAATTGACCCGCGCAGCAACAATCACGTCTTTATCGCTACGCACTTTACTCTTTGAGAGAGTCGTTTCTGACATTGGCTGCGATGTTTGATCAGGTGATAGATTTTCGATCTCTGCAGAGTGTGTCGAATCTTTTTCGACAAACGAATCACTTGCCGTCGATTGAACAGAATTCGGTACGAGATTGCTATGTTGCTGTGATATGGTCGGAATGGCCGCATTCGCAGCTAAACCTACACAAGCCGCTGCAATACCAACTGCTGTGACCGCGGATTTCCAATTTATACTTTGTACTTCTGGACGTATTAAACGTTTGATTCTGGACATAAGATTTCCTCCATGTGCCGCTTGGGCGAGTTGAGGGGTGGTGAATTGGAGTAATTCCAACTCTTGTAAAGCAAGCGCCAGACGCCGCGGTTCGCCGAGCATACTTGCAGCTAAATCATCCGCAATGTTTTCTCTTTCATTACGGATTTTCTTTGAAATCCACCAAACTGCAGGGTGGAAAAACAAAAACATTTCAATCACATTCTGGATAAAATTCACTAGGTAATCGTAGCGCGCTATGTGGGCTAACTCATGAGCCAACAAAGCTTCTAAATGCGCGGGTGTCATTCCAGTAATCAAGGATGCTGGAACCAAAATCATAGGACGCAGCCAACCTATGGTGATTGGACTTTCTAAGTCTTGCACTACTCTGAGTACTACCCGATTTGGTAATACGAAGCTTTGTGCCAGACGGTCTAATTGCTGTTGCCAATACACGTTCGCGGTTCCGCGTTGTCCCTGAGCATAGCCACGCAACCACCACAATCCTAAGCTTAAACGCAGGCCTAAAAGACCAACGATTAGAGACCAGTAGAAAACGATATTGTTGATATTTATTTGGAGCCAACTGCCGATGTCGCGCAGACTTGATTCTCTAACGGTTGTTGCATATTGAGTTCCCATGTTCGTCAAGGCATCTAGCGAATCAACGCCTGCATGGAAAGCTTGACTGACTTGCCATGCTGGAATGAGAAAGCAAAAAATCAATCCCAGGCAGGCTATGAAGTAACGTGTTTGGGCGCGTGCATTTCGACAAAAAAGTAGCAAAACCGCAGTTATTACGGCGATCAAAATTCCCTGCCATACGAAATGTATTAAGGCCCAGCCTATCGCGTTGATCATAGAAATCAAGGCGTTGTTGAGATCAAAGCTCATTCTTCATCTCCATGCAAAAATTTTTGAATTTCTTCGCGTTCTTCTTTGCTCACATGCGAACGTAAAGCGGCTAGCACCAAAGCCTTCGCCGAGCCAGAAAAAGCTTTGTGAATTAAATCTTTGACCAGATTTGTCTGCAGCGTGTCTTGCTCCTCAACTGCAGCATAGACATGTGCCCTCTGACTCTCATCGCGGCGCAATTGGCCTTTGGCATGCATCACTTGCAGCATGCGTAGTACCGACGCATAGGCGATTTCTGGGCGTTCTTTGATCGCCGCTTCGTGTACTTGCTTCGCTGTTGCGGGGCCTAATACCCATAGCAATCGCATTAACTCCATTTCTGCAGCAGTCGGCTTTGGAGGACTGGGATTTTCACTGAGGGATGATGATTTCTTAGTCATAATTGATATTGGGTGATGTAGATCGATTGGTCTAGATTAAATGATCTAGATTATTTAGTCTAGATATTTTTCATTACATTTTAATTTGTTGTTTTTATACATAAAGCGAGGCGCGCTAAATTGAGCGACGCCTGTACGCACTTGAAGAGTAGTGATCTCAATGAAACTCAGAGTATCAGCGTAAATTGCCTTAGATCAGAAATGCAGTGGGGCGGGATATAATCGACTCAGATTCAACACAGATTCAGAACAACTGTTCGGCTACTTTTTCTTGGAGTTTTTAATGATAGACGTCTATTCTTGGCCTACACCAAACGGTCACAAAGTCCACATCATGCTAGAGGAATGCGGTTTGAGTTATCGCGCTATACCGGTTGATATTAGCGCTGGAGCGCAATTCACTCCCGATTTTTTAGCGATATCGCCCAACAACAAAATCCCTGCGATTGTAGATGCCGATGGCCCAGATGGAAAACCGATAGCCCTATTTGAATCTGGTGCAATCCTGATCTACCTAGCGAGTAAAGTAGGTCGATTTTTAGGTCAAACTGATCGCGAAAAATACGAAACTTTACAGTGGTTAATGTTCCAAATGGGTGGATTTGGCCCCATGCTTGGGCAGGCGCATCATTTCAGGATTTATGCGCCGGAAAAAATTGACTATGCTTACGACCGTTATACCAACGAAGCGCAGCGACTCTATAATGTTTTAGAGAAGCAATTGAGCCATCATGCCTATCTGACGGGAGAACATTATACGATTGCAGATATTGCATGCTTCCCATGGGCGCGCTCTGCTGCGAATCAAGGAATCAATTGGGAAGATTATCCAAATACGAAACTTTGGTTTGACAAAATTCATGCTCGACCCGCCGTGCAAAAGGCATTAAGTGTATTAGCTGAGTACAGAAAACCACTGACTGATGCCAAAGCAAAAGATATTTTGTTTGGTAAAACCCAGTACGCAAAAAAATAGGAATACACTAGAGTTTGTTCATGATTTTTGTTTGTCTCTGAACATAGCTTTAAGCACAGCGCCAGCACAAAATATATCTCAAGAAAATGATCCCATTATGCGACGCGCACCCAAAAAGAAAATTCAAAAATTAGCTGGAGATGCCTTGCGCATCGCCAATCTATCTCTGGCGGTTTCACAAGCGGGCAGCCGCCTGGAGGATAATGACTGGCAATCCTTGTTGGATGCCTTAATCGCCAAAAATCTGGAGGCCAGGCACCAAAGCGTCCTGGACGCAGCCGCTGAGCATGTCTTTACTAATCAACCTGATGCCTACGAAGTCTTAATTGAAGCGATTGAATCGATCGCCACATCAGGTCAAATCAAAGATGGCGAGAGCGCTTACGATATTATTTTGGTGGCAGCACCCATCTTGGCCTGGAGTCGTTTTGACATTGCCTCTGGCAACGTTCCCGTGGCGATACTGAAATCTCTGACCACGAGTTGGCGCGAATCCTTGCTTTGTAAAGGAGTACAAGTGTGCATGTTGCCAACACTGTACTCTATCGATCAATTGCCGCAAGATCATTGCGCTGTCAACGATTTGCTCCACGATACAGCTCAACATTTTCTGCAAAATAAAGCCATCGTAGCACCTAAGGATTTGCCGAAGACCGTGCCTTTCTTAGCAGATAGCCGTTACTTACTCGGTGTGGTGTTAGCACCGAGCAATGCACCGCTATTTCAGTGGCAAATGACGCCTTCACCTTTTGATATTGCGAAGGCCAAGGAAGCCGCCCTACTGTTGTGGAAGCAAAGAGCACATGCGGATATTGCCCATCTGTTGCCGGGATGTGGTTTTGAATTTCTTCTGCCTGAGTCTTACTACTCTGCTTGTCGCGAAGCAGACATTTTGGTGCGTCCAATCTCTATCCGTGCCACAGTGTTTTATTTGTGCCAGACCTTAAATGTGGAAGCCAATGATTTAAGCGCGATTATCGGTCGATTTGGACCCGAAACCCATCCGGGACAAGTCGATGAAATCCGGGTTGGATTCACCCTTAAGAAAGCGCCAGAAGTCATTTACGGTGTGATCTGGCCGCTGTATCAGCAAGAAGATGAACTCAACGCCTTGGTCGGCCCATCGATCTCGACTATGGATGAACGCGAAGGTGAAATTCCTACTTTATTAAAAGAAAGTGGCATCACGCAAATTCAAATATTAGAAGATATTTTTGGCATGGAATTCTGTGAAGATTGCCAGGCACCGCTGTACGCCGATGCCGAAGGTGATTTAGTGCATCCAGAAATGCCTGATGACGCACCACCAGAGGGATCTGTGCATTTGCATTAATTTATCTCGCGCCAATTTTAGGTATATCAAGCAAAACGGGCACATAAAGTGATTAGCACTTATGTGCCCGTTTTTAATTGCAGCATCAAGAATTACAACATGCGTGCCAGCAAAGCCTTATCGTATTTTGCATCAAGAGGAATACGAACTTTGTGCCCTGCGCCGCCAATGACATCGACTGACTCATTACGCTTATTACGGATCTCGCCTAATGTGACAATTTCATTTCCAGTTGGATGAATAATTTCAATTTGATCACCGACTGAGAAGCGATTTTTCACTTCGACTTCTGCCCAACCGTCTGCGACCGACAAAACATTTCCTACATACTGACTGCGATGCGCTTTTGACACACCTTCCATGTAGTTTTGGTGTTCTTGCGTATGATGGCGTTGGTAGAAGCCATCGGTATAACCACGATTTGCCAGACCATTTAATTCACCCAACAATTGCTCATTGAATGGACGTCCTGCTACAGCGTCATCAATCGCACGGCGATAGGTTTGCGCAGTACGTGCGACGTAATATAAAGACTTGGTACGCCCTTCTACCTTTAAGGAATCGACACCGATTTTTGCCAGACGCTCAACGTGTTCAATCGCACGCAAATCTTTGGAATTCATGATGTAGGTTCCATGATCGTCTTCCAGTATCGGCATGAAATTACCTGGGCGGCCAGCTTCTTCAATTAAGTAAGGACGATCTGCTAATGGATGACGTGGCATATCTCCCATGGCGGAGAAAGATTGATTCGCTTCTTCCAAAGCTTTGTTGAAATCAAACTTGATTGTTTCAACTGGAATGCGTTGCAAGTCGCCGGTTTCATTTTCGGTCGCGTTTTCTACCTTGTAATCCCAACGACAAGAATTGGTGCAGGTACCTTGATTCGGATCGCGGTGGTTGAAATAGCCTGATAACAAACAACGACCAGAGTAAGCGATGCACAGTGCACCATGCACGAATACTTCGAGTTCCATTTCTGGGCAGCGTTGCTTGATTTCTTCAATCTCATCTAAAGACAATTCACGCGACAAAATCACGCGGGTTAATCCCATCTTTTGCCAGAACTTAACGTCAGCCCAGTTCACCGCATTCGCTTGTACGGACAGATGCACATTCACTTCTGGCCATTTTTCACGCACCATCATGATCAAACCTGGGTCGGCCATAATCAGCGCGTCTGGCTTCATGGCGATCACTGGTTCCATATCGTTCAGATAGGTTTTGAGTTTGGAGTTGTGCGGGAAAATATTGCTGGCAACGAAGAAAGATTTGCCACGAGCATGCGCGCCTTCTATGCCTTGCTGCAAAATATCCAAGGTAGAAAATTCATTATTACGTGCGCGCAAGCTATAACGCGGTTGTCCTGCATACACAGCATCCGCGCCGAAGTCGAAGGCTGCGTGCATTTTTTCTAAAGAGCCCGCTGGCAATAATAATTCTGGTGCTTTGAGTTGAACAGCACTGGTTGCGGAAGTGGAATTTGACATGGCAATACCGTCTAAAAATACTGCGATCTCACTGAATTTCACTGAATTTCACTGAATTTCAATGACAGGGAGAGCGCACAAAGTTAATCAATTTTACGAAATTCTTACACAAATCAAGCTGCGCATTCTGCGCTAAGACAAGCTCGGATCACTTCTCCTGGACTTTTGATAAACGCTCTTGTCTAAAGGCCATAACTTCATTGAATATCAAGGCGCTTAAGACCACCGTTCCACCGAGCAAAGTCGCTTTTGCAGGTTCTTCGCCGATTGCTAGCCAGACCCAAAATGGCCCAAGCACGACTTCAAGCAAAGACAATAAAGAAATCTCGGGCGCTGTTAATCCTTTGGCGGCATGCACCATAATCATGCACGGCAAGCCTAGCTGAAACACACCTAAGGTCGCCAAAATGACTAAGTCATGCAAGGATGCAGAAAACGGCAAAGCAAACGGCAGCATCAGCGCAGCCGATAAAATGCCGCCGACCAAGACTGCCGGAATCAAATCCACGTGCTGTCCGCCCTTCTTCAAAATAATCACGTTTGCAGCTACGGCGAATGGCACGCATAGCGCCAACATCACGCCGATCAGACCGCGTGCATCGAGCTGAGAAAAGCCATCAACAAACATCCATAACATGCCAGCGAAAGCGACAAAAATCGCTAACCATGTTCGGCGGGGAATTTTTTCTGCCAGAAAAATCCATGCGAATATCGCAGTTAATAAGGGGGCAAAACTCTCAACGATTAAGGCATTCGCCACGGTTGTCATGGTTAATGCCAGCATGAAGCAAGTGAACATCGCAGCCCACATAAAGCCAGATGCCAAACCATAGCGTCCGAGTCCGATCAGCTTCTTGCCTAGATTAATTTTGTGCTGCCAAGCCAGAATACCTGCCACAAAAATCGCGGCAAAAAAACTACGCCAAAAACTAACTTCAAAACCTCGTGCTGATTCCAAATGACGCGACAAGACACCTGCGGTACTCCACATAGTCGGCGCTATAATCATTAATACCAATGCAGTTTTGTGGCTAGGTTGCTGCATGCACAAACTCCGAATTTAAAAAGAAGAAGCCCGCTTGATGGAACATCAAGCGGGCTTATGTTGGAACTGATTTAAAACTAATTTAAAACTAATTTAAACCTGAATTAAATCTTATTAAGCTTCGCGAGATGCTTTTTTACGCTCGTGTTCTTTCAAGAAACGCTTACGCAAACGAATGCTCTTCGGTGTAACTTCTACCAATTCGTCATCTTCAATGAACTCAACCGCGTATTCCAGACTCATTTGAATTGGTGGTACCAAACGTACCGCCTCATCCGTACCAGAAGAACGAACGTTAGTTAATTGTTTGCCTTTAATCGGGTTCACAACCAAATCGTTATCACGTGAGTGGATACCGATGATCATACCTTCATAGACCGGATCGTTGTGAACTACGAACATACGACCGCGGTCTTGCAATTTCCAGATCGCGTAAGCAACTGCTGCACCATCATCTTGAGAAATCAACACACCGTTACGACGGCCAGCCAATTCACCTTTAGTATTATCAACTGGTGCGTATTCATCAAACACGTGACTCATCAAACCAGTACCGCGTGTCAATGTCATGAATTCGCCTTGGAAGCCGATCAAGCCACGCGCTGGAATACGGTATTCCAAACGCACACGACCTTTACCGTCCGGTTCCATGTTTTGCAAATCACCACGACGACGACCGAGTTCTTCCATCACGCCACCTTGGTTGTTTTCTTCTACGTCAACCGTCAAGTTTTCATACGGCTCGTGGCGCACGCCATCTACCATTTTGAACACAACGCGTGGACGTGAAACTGCCAATTCGAAACCTTCGCGACGCATGTTTTCGATCAAAATTGTCAAATGCAATTCACCGCGACCAGAAACTTCGTAGGTGGAGTCATCACCTTCAGCTTGCACAACGCGCAAAGCCATGTTCGATTTCAATTCACGATCTAAACGATCGCGGATTTGACGTGTCGTCACGAATTTACCTTCACGACCAGCCAATGGTGAACTGTTAACCATGAAGTTCATCGTCAATGTTGGTTCATCGATCTTCAACATTGGCAAGCCTTCCGGTGTATCCGGTGCGCAAATGGTGGAGCCGATACTGATTTCTTCAATACCATTGATCAAAACGATATCGCCAGCCAACGCTTCATCGGCCAATACACGATCCAAACCTTTAAACGTCAATACTTGATTGATACGCGCTTTACTTGGCTTGTCTTCTGGACCATTCATCCAGACAACGTCCTGACCTGCACGAACGCGACCACGCAAAATACGGCCAACGCCGATCTTACCGACGTAAGAAGAGTATTCCAAAGAAGTGATTTGTAATTGCAATGGACCATTTGGATCATCTTCACGCGCAGGAACGTGTTTCAGAATCGCATCAAACAATGGCTCCATGTTACCGTCACGTACTGTATCTTCCAGACCAGCATAGCCTTTGAAGCCAGAAGCGTAAACGATAGGGAAATCTAACTGCTCATCTGTTGCGCCGAGTTTGTCGAACAATTCAAATGTCGCGTTAACTGCTTTTTGTGGATCAGCATTTTCACGGTCAATCTTGTTTACGACCACGATAGGTTTCAATCCCAAAGCCAACGCTTTACGTGTCACGAAACGCGTTTGCGGCATTGGACCTTCTTGCGCATCAACCAGCAACAACACGCTGTCAACCATGGACAATACACGTTCAACTTCACCGCCGAAATCCGCATGGCCTGGGGTATCAACGATGTTGATGTGTGTGCCTTTGTATTCAACTGCACAGTTTTTGGAAAGAATCGTGATACCGCGCTCTTTCTCAATATCGTTGGAATCCATAACGCGATTATCAACTTGTTGATTATCACGGAAAGTACCAGATTGGCGCAGCAGTTGATCCACTAGCGTAGTTTTGCCGTGGTCAACGTGGGCGATAATGGCGATGTTGCGAATAGCGCGTGTATTGTTGGTCATGATTGTATTTATTTGGGAGGTGATTCGAATAACCGACGATTATAGCATGCTGCAATGCAAAACTTACGCCTTGATTACAAACAATGCAGATATTTTCGTCATTATTTCAAAGACTTACTACGCATTGATGACAAAAAGATGGGTTTCTGTCACGCCTATACGGCGTTTTGTATCAGGGGATGATCCTTGCTTGTTCAAAATACACGAAGAACTCAAATGTAGAAAAAGTCTACATCTCCCTCTTGAAATATCGCGTTACTGCCACACCTGATGCCCACATTAAAACATTCATTGAGTCCGCTTGAGTGCGGTTTCTACTCCTTCAATTCTTAAATATCGAGGAAAGCATGTCAGAAAAACAAACCCTGGGATTTCAAGCAGAAGTTTCACAATTACTCCAATTGATGATCCATTCTTTGTATTCAAACAAAGAAATTTTCTTAAGAGAATTCATTTCTAATGCATCGGATGCATCCGATAAATTGCGTTTTGAGGCAATTAACGATGCCAGCTTGTTCGAAAATGATTCCGAATTAAAGATCAAAGTTAGTTTCGATAAGGTTGCACGCACGATTACCATCAGCGATAACGGCATTGGTATGACACGTGACGATGCAGTGAATCATTTAGGCACCATCGCCAAATCTGGCACGAAAGAATTTTTCTCCAAATTGTCTGGCGATCAGCAAAAAGATGCAGCCATGATTGGTCAGTTTGGCGTCGGTTTCTACTCAGGCTTTATCGTTGCAGACAAAATGACGGTGGAATCACGCCGTGCCGGCACAGCGGCAAGCGAAGGCGTGCGTTGGGAATCTGCTGGTGCTGGCGACTTCAGCGTAGAGCAAATCAGCAAAGAAGATCGTGGCACTTCTATCACCTTACATTTGCGCGAAGGTGAAGATGATTTCCTCTCGTCTTGGAAACTCAAATCTATTATCCGCACTTATTCTGACCACATCTCATTGCCTATCTTCATGCAAAAAGAAGAATGGGATGATGAGAAAAAAGAACAAGTTCTCAAAGACGAACTCGAAACTGTGAATCAAGCGAGCGCCTTGTGGGCACGCAGCAAATCTGACATCACGCCTGAGCAATACACAGAATTCTACAAACACATTTCGCACGATTACACCGCGCCTTTAACGCATACGCACAATCGCGTCGAAGGTCGCAGTGAATATACACAGTTGCTGTACATTCCAAGCCGCGCGCCATTTGATATGTGGGACCGCAATAAGCGTGGTGGCATCAAGCTCTACGTCAAGCGCGTGTTCATCATGGATGATGCCGAACAATTGATGCCAGTTTATTTGCGTTTTGTGAAAGGGATTATCGATTCCAACGATTTGCCCTTGAATGTATCTCGTGAAATTTTGCAAGAATCACGCGATATCAAAGCAATCCGTGAAGGTTCTACAAAACGTGTGCTGGGTATGCTGGAAGATTTGGCGAATGCAGAAGGCGATGAAGCAGAAAGCAAGAAAGAAAAGTTTGCCAGCTTCTGGAAAGAATTTGGCCAAGTATTAAAAGAAGGTGTCGGCGAAGATGCCGCGAACAAAGATCGTATCGCTGCCCTGCTCCGTTTCGCTTCTACCCACAATGACAATGAGTCTCAAACGGTTTCATTGGCCGACTATATTGCCCGCGCTAAAGAAGGCCAAGACAAGATTTACTACGTCACCGCCGATAGTTTTGCCGCAGCGAAAAATAGCCCACATCTGGAAATTTTCCGCAAAAAAGGCGTAGAAGTCTTATTGCTCACCGATCGTGTTGACGAATGGATGTTGTCCTTCCTGACTGCGTTTGAAGGTAAAGATTTGGTTTCCGTTGCGAAAGGCGATTTGGATCTGGGCAAATTGGAAGATGAAGCTGAGAAGAAGCAGCACGAAGAAACTGAAACGCAATTTAAAGATCTCGTTGAAAAGATGGAAACTGCCTTGGCAGATAAAGCCAAAGACGTTCGCATCACATTCCGTTTAACTGATTCACCAGCTTGCTTAGTCGCTGACGAAAACGAGCTTTCAGGCAATTTGGTACGTATGTTGAAAGCCGCAGGTCAGGCAGCGCCAGAATCTAAACCGATTTTGGAGGTCAATCCCGATCATCCCTTGGTACAACGTCTAAAATACGAAGAAGCTAAGTTCAATGATTGGTCACACATACTATTCGATCAAGCGGCACTGGCTGAAGGGGGCACACTCGAGGACCCAAGCGCTTTTGTAAAACGCTTAAATGAAATGTTGCTGAACGTCAGTAAATAAGTAGGTATCGCGATGTGAATCGCTAACATAAACAAAAAAACCGGAATGTGAATTCCGGTTTTTTTCTATCAAGCGCTAAGATTTAGTACCTTCGCCGAGTTAGTGCGTTACGCGTGTAGTACGACGATCAGACAACAAGCGTACGCGATCACCTGCGCGGAAAGTCTCGTCTGCATCTTGGGTAATTGCTTTCAATTCACCATTATCTAAACGAACCGTAATTTCTACGCCACGGCGTGTATTGGCATTGGACTCAACGTTATTACCAATAATGCCACCAACTACAGCACCAACAATACTCGTGGCAGTTGAACCACGACCACCACCCATACTGGCACCTGCGATTCCTCCCAAGGCCGCACCAGTCATTGTGCCGACCCCGCTACGACCACCGTCAATCGTTACTTCGCGCACCGATTCAACCACACCCATACGAACAGACATTTCATTCTGTGTTTGATACGGGCGATAAACACTGCCCGATGTGTGCGTTGACACACAGGCACTTAAGGAAACTACAGAGACGAGCGCTGCAGCAATCACAATTAATTTCTTCAAGATAAACTCCTTATTGAAACAGATGACGAGCAAATAAAACCCTACATAACTAATACCTGTGACTATACAACGATAGATTTAACAATTAGTTGACATTTTACAGATTATTACCATTACATAATTTGATGGCACATACTGCAACATAGGGTTTACAATCAATCTTCGCAAGATCGAAACAGCAATCCTGTTTATCACTCACCTGCTTTCTATGTTAATAAAACGAAAATCTATCGAAGCTGAATCCAATTATCGATCCGGCCCAGTCGCTGCTAAAAAAGTGGAAAAAATCCGCAAACCTAAATTTGCGCCGGTCACACTGTCCGAACACGACGGCGTTCGTTACCTGCACTTCGGAACCGAATGGGTACAAGGCGCAATGCGCTTACGTAAACCTGATTGGCTGGAATTAGAATATGCGCAACAGATGATGGCTTGGATGCTATTCAAAGATCAGCCTAAGCAGATACTACAACTAGGTTTAGGGACTGGTGCACTGACAAAATTCTGCTACCGTCAATTCCCAGAAGCACAAGTGACGGCGATTGATTTAAATCCTGCGGTCATTATGATTTGCGAAAGTATGTTTAAGTTACCTGCTAACGACGAAAGATTAAACGTGATCGAAATGGATGCAATGGATTACGTAGCGGATAACCATCATCACGACCAATTTGACGCTCTTCAGGTCGATTTGTACGACGCTACCGCGCGCGGTCCCGTGCTTGATAGCACGGAGTTTTATCAAGCTTGTTTCGATTGCTTGAAAGCAGATGGCATTTTGACTGTGAATTTATTTGGCGATCACCCGAGTTTCGCCAAAAATATCAAGGTGCTGCGTTACGTGTTTGGCACCGTCCTATGTTTGCCTGAAGTGCATGACGGCAATGTCGTCGCAATTGCATTTAAACCAAGATTAAAGTTGGACTTAGACACTTTATATCAACGCGCAGAAATCATTCATAAGAATACAAAATTGCCGGCAAAAAACTGGGTCGATGGCTTGGCATTAACGCAAAAATAAGCACCACAAAATACTTCTACTCACCATGCACACAAGTGAAATCACGAACATGAATAGCGGAACAATCAAAAGTTTAAGTATGCAGCAAATTTTCACATGGTTGATGGAAGATGGCATAGTCAAAAAAGACGATGCAAAAACTGCTTTTAATCATGCGCGTGGCATCTTAAAAAATGGTGCTGAGAATATGCATCCATTTACAGCAATTGCACAAGCTAAGCTGTATTCTGCCTTGCGACCACAGCAATTGCTGACATTAGATTGGCTAACAGAATGGGCGGCGCGCAAAGCGGGACTGCCTTTTTTTCGCATAGACCCTCTCAAAATTGACTTCACCAAAGTATCGGATGTAATGTCATCTACTTATGCCACACGGTTCAATATTCTGCCTGTAGATGCAACGAACGACAGCGTGACGATCGCGACAACTGATCCATACAATAACGCGATTTGGCAAGATGAAATTTCTCGTATCACGAAGAAAGAAATCAGACTTGTTTTGGCCAATCCACTCGACGTGGCGCAATATACGGCACAGTTTTTCTCGTTGGCAAAATCAATCAAAGATGCTCGTAAATCAAATGGTAACGATGTCGCATTGCGCAACAACTTCGAGCAGCTAGTTGAATTAGGTAAATCAAACAAGCAAGTTGATGCTAACGATCAACACATTATCAATATCGTTGATTGGCTATGGCAATTTGCATTTGAACAGCGCGCTTCAGATATTCACTTGGAACCCAAGCGCGATATGGCAACCATACGTTTTCGTATCGATGGCGTTTTGCATCAGGTGTATCAAGTACCTGCTGTGGTCATGATCGCGATGACCGCGCGTATCAAGTTATTAGGTCGTATGGACGTCATTGAAAAACGTCGGCCGCAAGATGGTCGGGTTAAGACCCGTACCGCAGATGGGCAAGAAGTTGAGTTACGTTTATCAACATTGCCGACCGCCTTTGGCGAAAAATTGGTTATGCGTATTTTTGATCCCGAAGTCGTTGTAAAGACTTTGCCTGAATTAGGCTTCCCCGTGAACGATGCAATGCGCTGGAATGAACTGACAAAAAAACCGCATGGAATTATTTTGGTCACTGGACCAACTGGTTCAGGCAAGACCACGACTTTATACACGACCTTAAAAGCTCTTGCGACACCCGACGTGAATGTTTGTACGGTGGAAGATCCTATCGAAATGGTCGAAGGTTCTTTCAATCAAATGCAGGTGCAATCGAATATCGATTTATCTTTTGCCGATGGTATTCGCGCCCTGATGCGGCAAGATCCCGACATTATCATGGTGGGTGAAATTCGTGACCTGCCGACGGCTGAAATGGCTATTCAAGCGGCCTTAACTGGTCATTTGGTGCTGTCAACATTGCACACCAATGATGCACCTTCAGCGATTATGCGTTTGTTGCAGTTGGGCGTTCCTTATTATTTATTAGAAGCGACTATCGTTGGCATTCTCGCGCAGCGTTTGGTGCGAACCCTGTGTCCACATTGCAAAGCGAGTGATGGCGAAATCACGGATCCAGTTTGGAACGCGATGGTAGAAGAATGGCCTTTAGAAAAACCCAAGACGGTTTACCGCCCAGTTGGCTGCCTGGAATGTCGACAAACTGGCTACAAAGGGCGTACAGGTTTATATGAATTACTCACAGTGACCCAAACCTTTAGTAAGTTAATACAACAGGACTCAGATATTCATGCTTTGCGTGATCAAGCGATTACGGATGAAATGAAACCACTCAGGATCGCGGGTGCCAACAAAATTATTGACGGCGTTACGACGGTAGATGAAGTACTAAAAGTGACTTCTGCCTTATTTTGAGAAATATTCTTCAAAAGCATACTAAATAAATATCGCACAAGACAAAAGGTAAAAATATATTTTCAACATCATCGCTTCTCTCTTGATCTTGTGCGATCTGCGAAAGGATATTTCAAGCAAAGATTCTTTATGTTAAATTCACTGACACTGTCGTGTTGCACTACGGAAATCAAGTCAAGGTCAGTATGGATTTATACGCGTTAGACGAAGAAGTTGATGTACTCAAGACCAAGCTTACCTTGTCTGATAATGAGACTCGCCTATCGCATTTGATTGAGCTCGCCTGGCATTTACGCCAACGCGATTGCCAGCTAGCTTTAGAACTCGTTAGTGAAGCAAGAGCCCTACTTGCACACATCTCAAGAGGATCACGTGACTACAAGCGATTGCTGGCGCGTACTAACCTGATTAAAGCTGAAATACATTGGCTATTTGGCGAGTTAGAATTAGCCAAACGAGATGCAACCATCGCATTTACGAATCTGGAAGAAATACAAGATAGTCATGGTTTAGGCGATGTTTATTTCTTGTTTAGTTCTATTCATCGCGACTTAGGCGAAATTCAACAACGTGATCAATGCCTGCAAACTTCGATAGAGCATTATCAAATTGCTGGTGAACTACTTGGCTACCAAATTGCCTTTGCCCGCAGCCTGCACAATAGTGCCATTCGTGCTCCACAAATTACTGCAACAGAATTGGATAGGCAATTTGCGGTCGATCACAGCTATCCAGTTCCAGTCACTGCGTGGTTATCCAGTGCGCGTGCCATCATCGCCAACAAAATCGGCGATTTAGGTGAATCATGTCGTCTACACATAGAGGCTCATCGTGCAGCACTTGAATCAGGCCAAATACGTCTGGCAATTTTGGCGGCGACCAACGCTGGCGATTCTTTTGCAACCTTAGGCGATTTAGACGCGGCGCTGGAATGGGATGAAATAGCGCTCGCCATTGCGCGCGCCAATCAATGGCCAGGTTCATTGGCAATAGCTCTGTTGCAAACCGGAAACGCGTTAAGGCTACTGGGGCACCATGAAGACGCTAGGGAAACCTTAATAGAATCATTGAGCATACAAAGCAAGATCCCAGGTTCAAGAACTTTCGCTCATACATTAGCTTATCTTGGCGACCTCTCCTTAGACTTAGGCACTCCGGTGGATGCACTCAATTTCTTTGAACTTGCTGCTGAAAAAATTGAAGCACACGACGAAGCCGTGTTCTTATCTGACTGTTGGCGTGGTCAGGCAATTGCATTTTGCCGCCTGGATCAACTACACGAAGCCGAAGACAAAATTCGACAAGCATTATGCATCGCGCGTGAACACCATAATGTAGACGAGCAAATTAAATGTCTCAGAGTGTATGCTGAGCTAGCAAGAAAATATCCCGCGCTAGATAATAGTTCCTTGAGCATAGAAAACAATATGCCCAATCTCAGCCTGCATTACCAATTAGAAGCCCTTGCGCTCTGTCAGTCTATCAAGGGCATTTGTATTCCTGCAGATCTATTAGATAGTATCGCCGATGACTTCGCGCTGATCGAAGACTATCAATCGGCGTTTCAATTCTCACGATTGGCCGCCAAGGCAAAAGAAAATCGTCGATTAAGCGAAGCCCATAATCGTGCCACCGCAATGCAAGTTCGCTACGACAATGAACGTCATCGGGCAGACGCTGAATACCACCGCTTAATCGCCACCACAGAAGCTGAACGTGCTGCCAGCCTGCAAGAAGCTAGCAATACTTTAGAAACACTTGGTCTGATTGGACGCGAACTCACTGCCAATCTGAATGTTGAATCCGTATTTGAAGCACTGTATCGTCATGTCGACGACTTGCTAGACGCCAGTAGCTTTGGCATTTCGCTATTGGCACCTGATGGCGCTACTTTGCGCTTTGTATTCGGCATTGAAAACGGTGCGCCAATTCCGTTTTTTGAAACAGCTTTAGATCATCCAATTTCATCATTTGCTCGTTGCGCACGTGAACGTCAAGAAATCGTCCTTGAACGCGAACCGGGGGCGACTGGACGGTTTATCGTTCCGGGGACGATGGAAACACTCAGCTTGTTGTATACACCTCTCATGATTGGTGATCGCCTATTGGGTGTGATGTCTATCCAATCTATACGCCCGCATGTATATGGTGAGCGTGAACGTTCGATTTTACGCACGCTTGCTGCCTATGGCGCAATCGCCTTAGACAATGCGTCTGCCTACAAGCAACTGCAAGCCACTTTGACAGCCCTGCGTGAGACCCAAAATCAGCTAGAAGAAGTCAGCATTACCGATCCTTTAACTGGATTAAGAAATCGTCGATTCTTACTACAAAATATCGAAGGGGATGTTGCCCGCGCCTTACGTGCTTACGAAGATCAACTCGTTGACCCGACTGACAATTTTAGTCAATTAAGCGATGATGATTTGGTATTTTTCATGGTGGATTTGGATCACTTCAAGTCAGTGAATGACACGTATGGTCATGCTTGCGGCGATATGGTGTTAATGCAAATGCGCGATCGCTTACAGAGCGTATTTAGAGAATCAGATTATTTAGTGCGCTGGGGTGGAGAGGAATTTTTAGTTGTCGCACGCAACTGCAATCGTAAAGATGCACCAACGGTCGCCGAACGGATTCGGCATATTGTGTCCAGCACTGCTTTCACTCTGCTGGATGATCTTGAAATATTTAGAACTTGCTCAGTGGGCTATGCAAGCTATCCATTTTTACCCAAGCAACCGCATTTAGTAACTTGGGCACAAGTCGTGAATTTCGCAGATCAAGGCTTATACATGGTGAAGAAATCTGGACGTAATGCGTGCATAGGAATTGCACATACAGATCAACATCAAGTAGACGATTTTTATAATCGTGTCATGCGCCACCCGCAACAGGCAGCGCAGTCCCAACTCATACAAATAATTTCGCACAACACCGATGATCTAGACGAGGCCATACGGGCAAGCTAAGGCGATTTTGAGTTGACCACAAGGTTTAAGGTGAGAACAATATTGTTTGCTCTTAAATTTTCAACTCCAAGCGCAAATTAAACACGGTGTATGTTTTAGAACGATTGCTTTGCAAGTAATTGACGCCATTAATCGACAAGCTACTGCCGCTTAAGAAATCATTCGCTTGCAAATTGCTCGCCGATAATCGCAATTTCATATTCGGTGAAAATTTCCACAAGGCATACATATCAAGCTGTCGTTTAATGCCAGTGCTGGTGGTCTGTGTATCGCTAGTTTGGTTGACGTAAGCTGGTGTCCAGTTGACATTGCCGCCTAAAGTCAAAGGTACACTACTGACACGATAATCAAGTCCCAAGTTGGCGGTTTGTGTGGGTTGCTGATCTAGTCGATTATTCGGACCTTTAACATCATCGACGTTCGACCAGAAGCGGCTATAGTTGGTGCGCACGTCGATTGCAGGCCCCTCAGGAAAAAATTCTTGGGCTTGAAATTTCGCTTCTAATTCTATGCCTTTTGCAATTGCATGACCGATATTGACTGGCGAATTTACCCAACGTAATGCATCACCTACTTGCACTTGTTCGGTTCGGCGACGGATCAAGTTATCGATATTTTTCACGAATAAATTGACGCTCATAATCCCGGCACTTTTAAGATAATGCTCATAAGCGATATCCAAGCCACGCGATAATTCTGGCTGCAAATTCGGATTACCAGTGCGATCTGGGCGAGTTGGTCCATTCAACGGAGAAATTGCCGGCACTGCAATCACGTCATTCAAAGCAGGCGCACGATAACTACTCGTCAAGCTCATACGGATCTGATCTTTTCCCAAATCAGGAATACGGTACACGGCATGCATGATAGGGCTAAAAACACTAGTCGAATTATCGACGACGTAATTCGATTTACTACTATGTGTTTTTATTCCTTCCCAACGCAACCCTGCATAGCCAGACCACTGCGCATTGATATCAATTTCACTCTGCACATAAGCTGCCAGCCGACGGGTTGACGCCTCTAAATTGTCGCCAGAATCTGTAAATTGAGGCTTACCATTATCCAGAGAAACGCGCTTTTGCTCGCGCTGGCTACGTTCGAAATCCCAACCCGCTGCCAAGTTTTGCTTATCACCAATCGGCGTCGTGTATTTACCGCCCTGGCTAAACGAGGTATCGCGCGTGTCATTGACATCGCTAATGACATTGAGCTGATCGCCATTCTTCGCATACTGCGTACGTAAACTATCGCTATCAGAGCGACCAATGCCACCGCCCAGTTTGATTGTTAATTTTGCGGTATCTTCAAAACGATGTTGAAAATTGGAATTCAATCGGAAGAAAGTAGAATCCGCATTGCTATTGGAATTTGCCAGTGCGACAGGAGGCAAATGCGTGACTGGATCTGGTGTTTCAGGTGACTGTGTTAGTGTTGAAGTATTTCTTGAATGACTACGAGAATTCATCAAGAAGGGTTGCACCGTCAGATTGTCGCCGCTTTCAAATTTATAACTAAAACGCGGAGTCAGATGGATGCCCGAAGATTGTCGGTTAGTTTGATCAATCTGATCTTGAATCAATTGAATTACACCCGCATCAGTTTGCTCCACACGTTCTGACGTGGAGTAATCATGCTGACCGTTATGAAAAATTGAAGCGCTCAAAGCGTAATTAAGTTCACCTATTTGACCGGGATACGTAATTGATAAATTGGGAGCGACCCTGCCCTGCTCAAATCCCAAAGCCAACTTCAAATCGATATCTTTTGGGTGATACTCTTCACGCAAAATGATATTAATAGTTCCTGCAATTGCCTGAGTACTGAATTCTGCGACTGGTCCACGCATTACCTCTATGCGTTCGACCTGATCGGGCGATAGAGACTCCATCGAAAATCCACGTGGTGGGCGTTCGCCATTGACTAAAATTTGTGTATAACCGCCACCCATGCCACGCATACGAACATCACCACCACGCCCTGGGCGACCTCCAGTTGTCACACCGGGTAAGCGCTTGAGAATTTCACCAACAGTGAAGTCACCATCGCGATCTAGCTCCTCACGTCCGACAATAATTTTCCCGGCGATAGAGTTGCGACGCAAATCAATATCCGATTGTTTGGTGCCATTCACCGTTACTTTTTGCAACTGAGTTTGTAACTGACTTTGTAACTGAGAAGGATTTTTTGTATCTGTAGCGTCCGCTTTGGTCGGAGCTGGTTTCAACTGCGCAGGATTTTTTTGAGCATTGGAATTACGGCGCTTATTTTCTTCGCTACTTTTTGATTTTTCTTCCGTGGACTTTGTACTTTCTTCAGTCTTACTTTTTTCTTGTACTTCTTGCGCATGAGCAATTCCACTCAGTGCAAACGCACTACCAATAGCTAGTGCCACTACGCGCAAAGGAAAAGAAGTTGTTGTCATTATTTTGGCCGAAAAAAAATGGTGAAAAAGTTTTCACCATTATATTTTCAATCGAGCTCTGAAAAACTATCCTATCAACTTTGTTTTGTATGGAATTGAAACAAGCGCATGGGTTCTGTTACGTTTCGATACGTATGCCCCATGCGCCTCGCGCCATAACCGCTTGTTTCAGTTACCTTGCAGTCTGATCCCGACCGAATCGCCACAATGCCAAGGCACCAAACAAACTGGTAAATCCTAGCAACGCCGCCATGGGAGCGATGGCAGCATGTATTCCCAACCCGCGCCAGGTCATTGCGTCAAAACCATCAACAGCCCAACGGGTAGGGATAAAAATCGTTAGATCTTGCAACCATTGCGGGAAGAAAAAAGATGGCATCCAAGCTCCACCCAACATCACCATAATCAGGGTTGCGAAGATCGCAATACCACGTGCTGCCTCAGGTGTTTTTCCAAACGCTGCTATCAATAAACCAAAGCTGGCAGTCATTAAGGAAAAGCAAACCGCAACTCCCATCAGACCCAAAACGCTTCCTAGTATTTGCACCTGAAATACCAACATCGCTACTGCGCAGATCACACAACTCACAAGCAAAGCGATCAAAGCACAAGATAGTCCACGCGCCACAATAATGGTATTCATACCGATAGGCGCTGCTAACTGTCGATTCCAAATACCCAATTTACGCGACAACAAAACAGAGATGCCCGCGTCAATCGCTAAGAACAAAATGAATTGCACTGTCATTCCGGCGAAAGAATGAGCATAGCCATTGTAACCATTTGCAACGCCAGTCTTTGCCGACAGCGCTTCATCCTTGGTATTGAACGGCATACTCAAGCCCGCAGGTTTGGCAGCTTCAGATTGATTTTGGGTGGTCTGTGCGGTTTGCGCATTTTGGTCTTGTTGATGTTGCTGGAACTTCTTTAAGCTAGTCAAAAATGTTTTAAGTTCTTGCTTGTCAGTTGACGCAGTCGCAGAATCAGCAGCAGATTCTGCCCCCTGCTCCGCCTTACTTTCTAACTGCGCGATACTTTGATCGAGTGTTGCCATTCCCGACTTACCGCTAAACATTTCAGCACTCACGCTTTGCATCACATGCTGCGTCAGTATGCCCTTAACCATCGCTAACATCGTACTTTGAGATGGATCGTAATAGATAGGTAAATCTGGCTTTCCGTGCGCATTGAAGAAAGCCGCTCCAGCCGCCTCACCAAAACCAGCGGGCAAGACCAAAGCCACCGCGATCTTGCCTTTACGTACTTGTTCTTGCGCTTGCTCCAGACTCAGTTCTTTAATCAGCAAACTCTTGTCGTTCTTCAATCCTGCTAAGATTTTTTGGCTAATGAGATGTTGGTCTTGCTGTACGACGCCTAGTTCAATTTTTGATGCTTCTTGCTTACCACTGCCACCTGTGAGATAGCCAAAAAAAGCGGCCAATAGTATTGGCATTAGCAATGTCAAAATTAAGGCGCGTTTGTCGTGCAAAAATAAAATAATGTCTTTACGAATCAGGGCAACTAAAGGAATCATGATTGATCACCGTCTTTCAAATTATGTCTACAATTTTTTAATTCTTGGCGATCAATTAATCGCGCAGGCTACGTCCAGTTAGCGTCAGGAATACGTCTTCTAATCTTGTTTTCGCCGTCTCAAAATGACTGATCTGACCGTGCTGTTGTTGCACAAAATTCAGAATAGATATTGCCTGATCTGGCGCAGATAGATGTAACTCCAAAGTCTTTCCTTCATTCTTATTCAGGACCTTTTGTACGCCGATCTGTTGTGTTAATTGACTTAGACCTGTCTCGTCTAGAGCTGATGCTAAATTAACTGTGAGCGCAGCCTGTGCTGGAAGTCGCTGAACCAATTCCGCAGGCGTCTCATTCGCGATAATTTTTCCGTGATCAATAATCACAATATGGTCTGCAAGACGTTCGACTTCTTCCATGTAGTGGCTGGTATAAATTAAAGTCCGCCCTTGCGCTTTCAATACTTCCAAAGCATCAAAAATGGCATTGCGGCTTTGCGGATCAATGCCGACTGTAGGTTCATCCAGAATCAACAACTGTGGATCATGCAATAAGGCCGCAGCAATATTTAAACGTCGCTTCATCCCACCTGAAAAACTTGAAGGCTTATCTTTCGCTCGGTCTTGCAAGCTCACCAGTTCTAACACGGCATCACAACGTTGTTGTAAATGAAGACCAGACAAGCCGTATAAAGCGCCAAACAATTTCAGGTTTTCACGAGCGGATAAATCATCAAACAAGGCGAGATCTTGGGGGACTAAACCTAATTGTTTTTTTACCTGATGTTGTCCGGCAGCCATGAGTTGGCCTGAGATTAAGATTTGCCCGCTATCCGCTTGCAATAAGCCACAGATCATGTTCACTGTCGTAGATTTACCAGCGCCATTTGGCCCCAACAAACCAATCGTCTGCCCCGACTGCGCCGAAAATGAAATATTGTCGACTACCGTTGCTTGACCAAATTTTTTGCTGACTCCCCGAACTTCCAATAGCATTTTCGTCATATTCACGCCCTATCTCTAATTAAGCACTTTCATAATGTGCAATTTGAATTTTGGTATCGATTTCAGCATTAATTGTTATCGACCATGAACGTATTCTCGATCAAATTGACGGGCATGCAAAGAACAGTTTGCCACTTCTTTGTCATGACAAATGTCATGTTCAGCAAAAAACATGAAATGACAGGCAAAAAAATCGCCGGTAGTTTTCACCACCGGCGATTTCAAAAAATGCAGTTACAGCGCTCTTGCTGTGATTTTAAAGCTCTTTACATATCAATCAGCGCTATGCGACAAATTAAGATTGAGTTGAGAGCGCACCATATCTTCTTTATCTGAACGCGATCCATTGCGAGCTGCTTCCAAACGATCCAAGTAATCAGGCGTAACATCGCCCGTGATGTAGAAGCCATCAAAGCAAGACGCCTCAATACTCTTCAATACTGGATTAGCATCAGAGATTGCACGTTTCATGTCCGCAACATCTTGGTAGACCAAAGCATCGGCTGTGATTTCGCGGCAGATTTCGTCTTGTGAGCGACCATAAGCAATCAACTCGCTGCGCGTCGGCATATCAATCCCATACACGTTCGGAAATTGTACTGGAGGCGCAGCAGAAGCAAAAATCACTTTACGCGCACCGGATTCGCGTGCCATTTGCACGATTTCGCGACTAGTTGTACCACGTACGATAGAGTCATCGACCAACAGCACATTTTTGCCTTTAAATTCCGATGCAATCGCATTCAATTTTTGGCGCACCGATTTTTTACGAATTGCCTGACCTGGCATCATAAATGTACGACCGATGTAGCGATTCTTAATGAAGCCTTCGCGGTAGTCTAAGTTCAAACAATCAGCCAATTCCATTGCAGATGGACGAGATGAGTCCGGAATAGGCATCACGACATCAATATCGCCTTGTCCGAACTGACTGCGAATTTTTTCCGCCAGATATTTACCCATATTCAAACGTGTCTGATACACAGAAGTGCCATCAATTGTTGAATCTGGACGCGCTAAATACACATACTCAAACGCACATGGATTGAGGCTAGGGTTTTCTGCACACTGTTCGCTGTATAGTTTGCCATCGAGGTCAATAAAGATTGCTTCGCCAGGGGCAACATCACGCTCAAATTTGAAGCCTGTGCCTTCCAATGCGACGGATTCACTCGCCAACATGTATTCGATACCACTATCGGTATGGGCAGAACCCAAACACAAAGGACGAATACCAAATGGATCGCGGAATGCGAGCAATCCATGCCCAGCGATTTGTGCCACAACGGCGTAAGAACCGCGTACACGACGATGCAACATAGACACAGCACGGAATAAAGACACAGGATCTAAAGAGTAGCCGCTGACCACTTCTTGAATTTGATGTGCCAAAATATTCAACAACACTTCAGAATCAGAATCGGTATTTAAGTGACGATAGTCATTCTTAAATAATTCAACTTTCAATTCCGCCGCATTCGTCAAATTGCCGTTATGAGCGAGCACGATACCAAACGGTGCATTCACGTAGAACGGTTGCGCTTCTTCTTCGCTGGTGGATCCAGCGGTCGGATAACGCACTTGACCGATGCCGATATTGCCCGGCAAAGAGCGCATATTGCGAGTACGAAACACGTCACGCACCAAACCATTCGCTTTATGCATTGCGAATTTATTGCCGTGACTAGTTGCGATACCAGCCGCGTCTTGACCGCGATGCTGTAACAACAGCAAAGCATCATAGATCAATTGATTAACGGGATTTTTTGAGACTACGCCAACGATGCCACACATGGTGGACTCCTAAAAAAACGAAAATAAGAACAAACAAAAATCAAACAAATTACAACTTCACATGTTGGGTCACTGAGCCAGGTAAAAAAGGCATTACCGTACGCACTGCGCTAACGGCAACGGGACTCAACAAAGCATCTTTCCAAAATGATTGTTGCGGGATCGCGGTCATGCCACACACTAAGACCATAGACATCACGATCACGCAACCACGTGCCAAGCCGAATAAGCCACCCAAACCACGATCAGCCAAGCTCAAACCACTAGCTTTTATCATGGCATCAATCGCCCGCATCAATAGCGCCATCAACAGACGTACACCAATAAACAAAGCTAAGAACGCGACTATCATGCGAGTTAATTGACCAGGGATCATATCCGGCAACCAATTCGCCACCGTTGCACCAAACGCATTTGCGACGACCAAAGCAACGATCCAGCTGATCAAGGATAAAATCTCTTTAATCAAGCCACGCAAAGTGCTGATCACCACCGAACAAATAATGATAAATAAAACGATGTAATCAAATAAGGTCACGAATTATCCTTGCCAAAAATTAAGCCAGCTCATATGGATTCATGTTGGCTCATGTAGGCTTAAGTAGGCACCAATGAGCCACTTAAGCCAATCTTCACTAACTTCGCACGCATCTTTTCGGCTTCTGCTTTGCTACTAAACGGCCCAACACGTACCCGGCTGACCTCACCGGTTTTGGTAATAATTTTTTGTGTGTATGACTGAATATTTGCGGCTTTTAATTTTGTCTGTAGTTCGCGTACTTTAGCGGCTGAATTTAAGGCTGCAACTTGTACAACAAAAGTTCCGGCAGCACTTTCTGTCTTGTTTGGCTTTGCAACAGTCTTAGCAGGCTCAGGCAAGCTTCGCCCTTCTAATAAAGCCAGTGCACGCGCTGCATCGTCAATAGTGTCCTTCTTGGTTTCAGTCTTTGGTTCGACTTTTATTTCAGGTTTTTTTACAGGATCTGGTACTACTTTGTTAGCAGTAACAGCCTGAGCAGCAATGGCATTTTTACTGCCGGAGCCAAGATCAGTTTTTTTATCTGAGTTTTTTTCTTGAGTTTTTTCTGGAATAGCAACCGGAACTTTAGTACTGGCATCAACCTTTGTAATTACGCGTTCATCTTTTACAGGTTTATCCGTCAATGTTTGATTAGACACTGAGCTAGTTGGCGCTACAGGCGCGGCGATAATCTCTTCTGATTTATCAATGCCTTGATTGAGGTTTGAGTCTTGTGGTCGACTCGCAGTTCCAGCTTGATTGTTCAAAACAGTTTTTGCGGGCGCGGCATTCTGAGGTGCCACCTGCCTTGTGTCCTGTGCTGCGTCCTGTATTGCCCCCGGAGCAGTATCTTTAGCTGGAATCTCTATCGCAATTTTTGATGCCCCTGGTTTAGGCTCAGAATCGAACACCATAGGCAAACCTATGATCGCAGCTAATACCAAGGCGACTGCGCCAATCAAACGACGGCGTGCACGTTTTTTTTCCGGCAGAGCAATATCGTCTGCGCTATTTTTTCGACTATTACCTGCAGAAGTTGAGCGCTTGCCAGTTTTGGCAGCTTTGCTGCGTCCAGGTGCATCGGCAGCGGCCAAGCTCTCTTCTTCCGAGCGCGAACGGAATTCACCACTGACACTATCATCAGTGAAATCAGCATCGGCTTTTTTCTTATTATTTTGCTTAAATAGCGAGTCTAGGCTCATAGCAAATAGATTTTTCTTTGGTAGGTCGCTTAAGATTGAGCGTTTCTTCTGGCACGCATGACACCGGCAACTGTCAAAAACGAACCGAAGACCACTATTCTATCATTTTCCCCTGCTTTGCTCATTGCAAACGTATAAGCATCTTCAGGATTGCTGAATTTTTGCAAACTATGCTCTTTATCTTCAAGCACACCAGCACTCTGCAAACTGTGTAATAACTGTTCAGAAGTCGCAGCTCGTGGCAAAGGCAAATCACAGACGCACCAGTGGTCTATTTTATCTTTCATCTGTGCGATGACGCCTGCGATGTCTTTATCCAGCATAGAACCAAATACGGCATAGGTATAGGCATGAAAGCCCATATTGTCGAGATTTTGCGCTAAGGTCGCGGCTGCATGCGGGTTGTGGGCAACATCCAAAACAACTGTTGGGCGTCCGGGCAAGACTTGGAATCGCCCTGGCAAATCGACCATCACCAATCCAGTTCGCACTTCTTGCGCACCAACGGGTAATTCATGACGTAAGGCTTCAAGCGCAGCTAATACAGCTGAGGCATTCAACAATTGATTAGCGCCTCGCAGACTTGGGTAAGCTAAAGAATTGCGCCTTTGTTCGCGGCCACCAAAGTTCCATTGTTGCTTATCGCCGTTGTAGTTAAAATCGCGACCAAATAAACGTAAATCTGCACCAATTGACTCGGCATGATCAATCAAGCTTTGTGGTGGTTGAGGATCGCTACAAATTGCCACTTTACCAGTCCGGAAAATTCCAGCTTTTTCAAAGCCTATTTTTTCGCGTGTATCACCGAGGTAGTCAACATGATCAATATCCACACTCGTCACGATGGACACATCGGCATCAATCACATTTACCGCATCTAAGCGCCCACCCAAACCTACTTCCAATATGACGACATCTAGCGGCGCATCGGCCAACAACTTACAAATGGCGAGTGTCGTGAATTCAAAATAAGTAAGCGAAATATCACCACGTGCCGCTTCTACTTGATCAAATACCTGCACAAAGATTTCATCGTTGACGGGAATGCCATTGATACGTGCACGTTCGTTGAAATCCAAGAAGTGCGGTTTGCTATATAAACCAACGCGATAACCCGCTTGCATCAAGATCGCTTCTAACATCGCGCAGGTTGAACCTTTACCATTCGTACCAGCCACCATAATCACAGGGCAACCGTACTGAATGTCGAGCTTATTCTTGACGTGAGAAACCCGATCTAAGCCCATATCTATTTCTTTTGAATGGCGGGTTTCCAAAACAGATAACCATTCGAGCAAATTACTTGGTTTTACTGAAGTGTCAGAATTACTCATGGTGGTTATGCGAAAATAATCTAGAGGTAAATAAAAATGAAAAGAGCCTGAAGATTTTTGCCAAATCAGCAAATATCTTCAGGCTCTTGAAATGACATTGGAATTAAGAAACGGCTTCCACTGGTTGATTTTGCAAGAGTGCCATCAACCGGGCTAATTCTTCACGCATTTTGCGACGATCAACGATCATATCCACGGCGCCTTTTTGCACTAAAAATTCAGCGCGTTGAAAGCCTTCTGGAAGCTTTTCACGTACCGTATTTTCAATTACGCGCGGCCCTGCAAAACCTATCAATGCTTTTGGCTCTGCGACCACGACGTCACCCATGAAAGCGAAAGAAGCAGACACACCACCCATGGTTGGATCTGTTAAGACAGAAATGAACGGTAGTTTCTTCTCAGATAATTTGGTCAACATCGCTGTGGTTTTAGCCATTTGCATCAAGGACAACAAGCCCTCTTGCATACGAGCACCACCTGTCGCTGTAAAGCAAATAAACGGCACTTTTTGCTCCAACGCCGTTTGTACGCCACGTACAAAGCGTTCGCCAACAACTGAGCCCATAGAGCCGCCCATAAATCCAAATTCAAAACAGGCTACGACGGCTGGTACGGACATAATGGATCCACCCATCACAACCAATGCATCGGTTTCATTGGTGCTGTCCATTGCATCTTTAAGACGTTCTGGATATTTTTTGCTGTCTTTAAACTTCAAAGTATCCACAGGCAAAACTTCCTGTCCGATTTCATAACGACCACCGGTATCCAATAAGGCATCAAGGCGTTCACGTGCGCTAATACGCAAATGATGATCGCACTTAGAACATACGTGGACATTGGCTTCTAAATCGGAACGGTATAAAACAGCTTCGCAAGATGGGCATTTGACCCATAAGCCTTCAGGCATGGAACGGCGGTTGGCCGTTTCGGAACGTTGAATACGTGGGGGAAGTAATTTTTCTAACCAACTCATAGCTCTCTCCTCATATCTATTTGATCAATTTACATTCATCAAACGGGGCGCACTCTTCTAGGAATGTTGCAATTGGCGCGTATTCTATTCTATTTCCGCGCCAATTGCGACTCAGATAGTTATTTAACAAGCATCAAGCGGCAGATTTCTGAGGATTTTTTATCGATTTAATTATCAAGAGCACTACGAATTCCTGTGATAAAGCTTTGGACTGCTGCAACTGCCTGCTCTCTCGGGGTATTTTCCAACTCTTGAATAATACGAGAGCCGATCACCACCGCGTCCGATATGGAGGCAATTGCCTTCGCCGTTACACCGTCACGAATTCCGAAGCCAACACCAACTGGCACACTCACATGCTTTTTGATGCGAGGAATCATGTCAGCGACAGCATCCAAATCCAAAGCACCGGAACCTGTCACGCCTTTTAAAGAAACGTAATACACATAGCCAGTAGCGATTTTTCCAACTTGTGCAATACGCTCATCGGTAGAAGTTGGTGCCAATAAGAAAATCGTATCCATGCCGTTTTTGTGCATATTTTCAGCGAAATATTCACATTCTTCAGGCGGGTAATCGACGACCAAGACACCGTCAACACCAGCTTCTGAGGCTGCATGAATAAATTGCTCCTGCCCCATACGTTCTATGGGGTTGGCATAGCCCATTAATACGACGGGCGTGGTTTGATTTGTACTGCGGAACTGTTTGACCATCTCCAATACATTTCGCAAGCTAACACCTTTGAGCAAAGCACGCTCAGAGGCACGTTGTATCACTGGCCCATCGGCCATAGGATCAGAAAATGGCACACCGAGTTCGATGATATCGGCACCACCTTCGACTAAGGCGTGCATTAAAGGTAAAGTTAATTCAGGATCAGGATCACCCGCAGTGATAAATGGGATCAGACCTTTTTTATTTTGTACTGCTAAAGCAGCCAGACATGCTTGAATTCGGGACATAATTTTTACGCTCACTTTAGGCTAAGAATAGTGGAACTACAGAGCGACGCTGACCGCACATTAAAAAAACTCTGTGCATTCAGCGTCTCTGCGGCTATGTTGATTATGCTCAGTAGAACTTCAGTCCAGCTCGTTCTGCAACCGTATGCATATCCTTATCGCCACGCCCAGACAAATTCGCTAACACGATCTTATCTTTAGGCATAGTCGCCGCCAATTTTGCCGCGTAGGCTAAAGCATGACTTGATTCCAATGCAGGAATAATTCCTTCAATACGACAACAATCGTGGAAAGCTTTGAGCGCTTCTTCGTCCGTAATTGTCGCGTATTGCGCGCGGCCAGAATCTTTGAGCCAGGCGTGTTCCGGACCAACTCCTGGGTAATCGAGGCCAGCTGACACCGAATGCGTTTCGATGACCTGTCCATTTTCATCTTGCATCAAATAAGTGCGATTACCATGCAATACGCCCGGAGAACCTGCCGTCAAGGAGGCTGAGTGCTTACCGGTTTCCAAGCCCTCACCTGCCGCTTCAACACCAATCAATTGCACGTCTTTCAAATCAATATAGGGATAAAAAATCCCCATCGCATTCGAGCCGCCACCAACGCACGCGGTCACGACGTCGGGCTGACGTCCCGCTACTTCTGGCATCTGCCATAAGCATTCTTCCCCGATGACGGATTGAAAATCACGCACCATCATGGGATAAGGATGCGGGCCAGCGACCGTGCCAATAATATAGAAAGTATTGTCGACATTCGCGACCCAATCGCGCATTGCTTCGTTTAAGGCATCTTTCAAAGTCTTGGAACCAGATTCAACTGGCACCACAGTCGCTCCCAAGAGCTTCATACGATACACATTTTGCGCCTGACGTTTTACGTCTTCAGAACCCATGTACACCACGCATTCCAAGCCAAAACGTGCACAAATAGTCGCGGTCGCTACGCCATGTTGACCCGCACCGGTTTCTGCAATCACACGTGGTTTACCCATGCGTTTAGCCAGCAAAGCTTGGCCAATCACGTTGTTAATTTTATGCGCGCCAGTGTGATTCAGATCTTCACGCTTAAAGTAAATCTGCGCGCCGCCCATGATTTCGGACCAGCGTTTTGCGTGATAGATAGGTGATGGGCGACCGACGAAATGTTTGAGCTCATAGCGAAACTCTTCTAAGAATTCCGGATCATGTTGAAACTTGGCGTAGGCATCTTTTAACTCATTCAAAGCATGGGTCAAAGTTTCAGAGACAAAAGTGCCACCATACATACCGAAATGCCCACGGGCATCGGGATAATTATAAGTTGCGGAATGGTAAATCGCGGTAGGCGCTTGTGCGCTCACTGATTGACGTTCGAAATGGGCGTCAAGAGAAGATAATTCTTTCATGAAAATTCCTTGGAAAACTAGTTTTGATTGTCTGGCATGCTATTGGCCAAGCGCACGGCTTGCACAAATGCCCGAACCTTAGCTGCATCCTTCACGCCTTTTGACAGTTCAACACCACTACTGATGTCGACTGCAAACGGCCGTACACCCACGACTGCGTCAGTCGCGTTTTGTACGCTCAAGCCACCACTTAAAACGACCCGAGGCGCGAGTTCTTTTGGGATGAGAGACCAATCAAAAACCTTTCCACTACCACCGAAACTATCTACGAAAGTGTCAAGCAACAGTCCCTGAAATAAAGGACTAGCTGCTTTATATTCTGCCTCACATTCTAACAAATCTGCCGCGCTTGTGTCAGGTTTTACCCGAAAAGCACGGATAAAAGGCCGGTTCACGGCACTCGCCAAGCGATGACACTCTTGTGCCGATTCATCGCCGTGAAATTGCAATGATTGTATAGGTGCCAGCTTAATGACGGCTTGGAGTTCTTCCATACTGGCATTCACAAACAAGCCTACCGAGGTCACAAATGGTGGCATTGCAGCAACCAAGGAAGCCGCAGCTTCAGGATTGAGGTAACGCGGACTTGGTGGGTAAAATACAAAGCCAAGGGCGTCAGCGCCAGCATCGACCACAGCGCGCAAATCTTCTAATCGCGTAATTCCACAAATTTTTATTCGAGTTTTTTTAGATAAAGGCATAACGTGTATTCTTTAAGAGATGGGCTATTATTCCGCAGCTGAAATACTAACCGATCAGGCCTTTTTCTGCGCCTAAATACAAGCACTCACAATATTAATAATCATAATATTAATAAAAAAAGCGGTAGCATCTTTCAATGCTACCGCTCTATTTCAAAAAAATGCTAACTAAACTTAAGCCACTTTCTTCGCATCAAAGAACTGTTCATCCTCAGTAGAACCATGCAAAGCAGTCGTTGAAGACTGACCTTGTTGAATCACTTGGGTCACAGCATCAAAGTAACCCGTACCAACTTCACGTTGGTGTTTCACCGCAGTAAAGCCCTTCTCTGCCGCTGCGAATTCTGCTTCTTGCAATTCGACGAAAGCGGACATCTGACGACGTGCGTAGCCGTGTGCCAGGTTGAACATGCCATAGTTCAATGCATGGAAACCTGCCAAGGTGATGAATTGGAATTTATAACCCATTGCGCCCAATTCTTTTTGGAATTTTGCAATCGTTGCATCGTCCAAATTCTTTTTCCAGTTAAAGCTTGGTGAACAGTTGTAGGCCAACAATTTACCTGGGAACTTAGCATGAATCGCATCTGCAAATGCTTTTGCGAAAGCCAAATCTGGCTTACCTGTTTCGCACCAAATCATATCGGCATACTCAGCATAAGCTAAACCGCGAGAGATAGATTGTTGCAAACCTGGATTGGTTTTGTAGAAGCCTTCAACCGTGCGTTCGCCCGTCAAGAATGGTTTGTCGTTATCATCAATATCAGACGTGATCAAATCAGCTGCTTCAGCATCTGTACGTGCCAACAAGACCGTGTGCGTACCCATAACGTCAGCAGCTAAACGCGCAGCATTCAATTTCTCTACAGCTTCACGGGTTGGTACCAAGACTTTACCGCCCATGTGACCGCATTTTTTGACTGAAGCCAATTGATCTTCAAAGTGAACACCGGATGCGCCCGCTTCGATCATGGCTTTCATCAATTCGAACGCGTTCAATACACCACCGAAACCAGCTTCCGCATCCGCCACGATAGGCGCAAAATAATCGACATCGCCAGAACCCTCTGACCATTGAATTTGATCTGCACGGGTCAAGGTATTGTTGATACGTTTAACAACCAAAGGCACTGAATTGGCTGGATACAAGGATTGATCTGGATACATTTCACCAGCCACGTTTGCATCGCCAGCGACTTGCCAGCCAGAGAGATAGATCGCTTTCAAGCCCGCTTTAACTTGCTGCATAGCCTGATTACCAGTCAAAGCACCGAGTGCATTCACGAAGGGTTCATTGTTAACCAAGTCCCATAATTTCAATGCGCCCGTTTTAGCGATCGTATGTTCAACTTGCAATGAACCACGCAAACGAACTACATCTTCTGCTGTGTAGTTACGTTTGATGCCTGTCCAACGTGGATTGGTATCCCAATCTTTTTGGATTTCTGCAATTTGCTGTTCGCGAGTAAGTTTTTGCGTCATGGTAGTTCTCCTGTTGTGATTGCTGCGGTTTTTAAATCAATGCTTAAAAAAAGCTTAAAAAGTGTTCGTCCTTGAGATCTATAGTAGGACAAACCTTGCAGCGCAACAATGTCTTATATAAGACATAGGAGAAATATTTTTTACTTATAAATCAAATAGATATGATTTACATTTCATGATACGAAACAACTTTCCTCAAAATGAAATTATTTTATGGTGCGGCACATTAGAGGTTTTCACAATGTGAAATCACAATTTCACCATGTAGGATTTGCCAAATTTAATAACCTAAAATCGAATTTTGCCGAATAATATTAATGTTCAGCGAGCCTGCCAGCTCTAACGCAATAGGAAATGATCAAACAAACTTTCGGACATACCATCCCCGATCACACGGTGCACATGATTTGCCAATGGAGAATTGGCCTTAGTATCAAATACAAATAATCGATACACATCAGCCAGCGTGAATGCTGCAGGATTCATGATCAATACCCAGCGCTCAGCACCGGCATCATGTTTGTGCCACCAAGAGCGTTTCTTGACTGGGCCATCATTCGTCAAACGTGCAACCCAGCCAGCATCTAACATTTTTTCTAGCAAGCCTTCGATTTCATCCACACCAAAGCGAGTTTGCTTGCGCACTTGTAATACGTCGACTACCGCATTCGCATCAGAATTACGTGCCATGACCAAAATACGTAAAACTGCCATCGCATCTTCAAATGCACTGCCTGGCTCTGGGACATGCCACCAGCGCTCAAATTTCACTACTGGCAATGAAGCCGCAATCACCGCCCCAACGAGGGTAATCAGCCAGGATAAATAAATCCAAATTAAGAAAATTGGAACGGCCGCGAGTGCACCATAAATCACTGTATAAGTCGGAAACTGCTTAATGAAGATCGCAAATAGACGTTTAGCAATTTCAAAAGCCACCGCCGCGAAAACACCGCCCCATGCGGCATCGCGCCAATCTACAGGTCGATTCGGCACTGTCAGATACAGCAAAGTATATGCACCAGTTGTGAACGCAATCGAGACTGAGGTATAGAAAATTGTACCGATTAGGGGAACTGTTTTCATCAAACCGTTGGTTGCAGTAAACAGGCTTGAAGTCGCGCTCATAGAAATGCCGATGAGCAAAGGCCCCAATGTGACAATTGCCCAATACACGACTATCCTTTGCACTAGGGGTCTTGATCGCTTGACTTGCCAGATTTGATTAAAAGTCTTATCGATCATCGCCATCGTAGCGACTGCGGTGAACATCAAGACTACACCACCGACCGCAGATAACCTTGTTGCTTTGGTGGCGAACTGTGTCAAATATCCCATGACTGTCGTCGAGATTTGCTTAGGCATTAGGCTTTGCGTAAAGTAAGCTTCGAGCGACGCCTTAAAATCTGTGAATAAAGGGAATGCAGTTAATATCGCTAAACCTATCGTCAAGATCGGCACCAGAGCCAATACTGTCGTAAACGTTAAGCTGCCTGCTACCTGCGGCAAGCGCACCTCTTGTAATCGACGAAGTGCGAATTGAATTAGATTCTTTATTTGCGGCCAACTTAATCCACGCATTGATGTCAATTTCCTTAAGATAAAAATGCCAAAATCTTAAAACATTTTATTGGCATGAAGTCCGGTATTTTACTTGGCTAAGATGCCCAAGTGTGCCTGAATCACACCACATTAACAAAAACATACTCAAAATTATTCCTGCATGATTGCCAAGTCTTCAAGCCTTGATCGGGATCGGGTATCATGCGGCAGCAGCAGGTGTCACCAATCCACACCGCCCCATCACACTTACATTGCCAGATAATTTACCTTGAACAACAATAACAAAACCGCGGTCTTTACCATCGTTTCGCTCAACTATGGAGCATTTGCCAAAACTCTGATGGAGTCATTGGCACAAACACATCCAGATTGGGATAGGTTTGTCGGCCTCGCTGACCGTTGTGATGATGTTGACGCATTCGGCGGCCAACTCTTTCAACCCGTTTTAGTAGAATCTTTACCGCTGCCGAAGATAAATGAATTCCTGTTCCGCTATGGAATTATGGAACTCAACACCGCGATCAAGCCCTATATGTTTTCGCATTTGAGAAAACTTGGTTACAGCCACATTGTGTATATCGATCCAGATATTTTGGTGGTTGACCGTTTGCTCGATGTCGAACAATTGCTCAACGATGGCGCGGCAGCAGTCGTCACTCCGCATTTGACCGCCCCACTCAATGATCAGTTTGCGCCAACAGAGTTAGATATCATGCGTGCCGGCTCCTTCAACTTAGGATTCTTGGCACTGGGTAATCAACCCGAGTCCGATGCTTTTATTCATTGGTGGGAAGAAAAGCTTGAACATGGCGCAGTATCAGATCCTGCACGCGGTTTATTTACCGATCAGAAATGGGTGGATCTGGCACCAGGTATGTTTGGCAAATTTGCGATCTTGCGCGACCCAGGCTACAACGTCGCCTACTGGAATCTTGCACATCGCCAGCTAAAAAAAGTCGGCGACAATTATCTGGTGAATGATAGGCCCCTCCGGTTTTTCCACTTCAGCGGATTTGATCCCCTACACCCTAAGCCCTTTTCTAAACATCAAAATCGCTTCGATCTTGAAAGCATAGGCGACGCTAAATCTTTGGCGCTGACGTATGCGCAAAAAGTCATTTCACACGGCCTCAGTGAATTTAGAAAACGCCCTTACACCTTCGGCAAATTCAAGGATGGAACACCGATCCCGAATGCCTTACGCTACTTGTATAGGGAAGATGAAGATGTGCGATTCCAAGCCGGTGAAAACCCTTTTGACGGCATCGACTTTTTCGTTAATGGTGAAGCTGGCGATTTACCGGTGATCTTGCGTGCCGTTTGGATAGAACACCAACATCTGCAACGCGCATTTCCACATCCACTGACTAGCCATCGTCAAGCTTACTGTCATTGGTTCGTCGGTGGTGGTGCCATCGAAATCGGCATTACCGAAATTTTCATTAACCCGATACGCAGCAGGCTGAAAACTGAGGACGCGGTTAACCAAACGCAGCAGATATTACAAGCCCACAAAGCAACAATTTGGGCACGTGGCTTAGTGTTCTTACACAGACGCGCGACGGGTGGGAAGATTAGCCATGAACGGATTCGCCAATACCAGCAAATCAACAATCCGCTTGATTTTTGCCGTTTGGCGTTTAGGCAATTCCGTGCATCTCGTTGGGCGAATAAATTAGGATTGCAGCAAAACAAATCTATTAAATTAGATCCCTTAAACTCTGCGCATGTTGCCATTGAATTGAACATACCAACACGCAAAATACGCGGTCGCAAAATAAAGCAGAAATTTTCCGGAATCTATTTCGAAAATCAACAAACGGCGTGGTGGGTTAGCAAGCAAGCACGATTTTTGATTGACCAAAACGACGCGCCAACATTAAATCTGCGCGGCATACATCATCCACAACTAGTCGAGTTGTCGTCCGACTCACCCAATTTAACAATCAGTGTGGGCTTTGACGAACAGCCTAGGCAGGAGATTGTAATTCAAGATATCGAGTTCGACATCAGCATCGAATTACAAAATCTTCCAACGCGTTGGCCTGCAACTTTATACCTGACGCCGTCCTGTAGTTTTGTACCAAAAACTTTAGGCATCAATGAAGATAGCCGTGAACTCTCATTTCAACTAAGTGAGTTACGCCTGGGGTCACGTACCGTTTTCAATCCAGAACAAATGCAAATTGATGCCGCGACAGAAGAAGCCGTCCCCGGCATCAATTTACTTGGCTATGCCAGATCCGAACATGGCGTAGGTCAATCATTACGGCAGTTTGCTGGAGCACTCGCCGCCAGCGATACGCCCTATGTCGTGATCGACTTTAACCGGAATAATCTGAGCCGCACTGACGATAGTAGCGTTGAGAAAAAAATCGTGACTGACATTGTGCATGAAGTAAATGTCTTTCATATCAATGCAGATCAGATGCCAGAAGCCGAAATGCAATTGCCTAGTCATTTTTTTGGTCCATACAACATCGGTTTTTGGCATTGGGAACTACCAGAAATGCTGCCCGAACACCGTGCTGGATTTGATCAACTTGATGAAGTCTGGGTACCGACAGGCTTTGTGCAAGAATCGATTGCTAAGCATTCGCCGATACCGGTCATTCGCATGCCACATGCGATCCATTTCTCGCTATCGGCAAACGCGAATCGTGAGTACTTCAAATTACCTCAGGATAAATTTCTATTCCTAATGATGTACGATTTTTCCTCGTATCAGGAAAGAAAAAATCCGCAAGCGAGTTTAGATGCGTTTGAACGTGCATTCGGCGCCGACAATGAACGTGCAGTGTTAGTGATTAAGACTC
Source organism: Affinundibacterium flavidum (assembly GCF_014284175.1). Classification (GTDB taxonomy): domain Bacteria; phylum Pseudomonadota; class Gammaproteobacteria; order Burkholderiales; family Burkholderiaceae_D; genus Undibacterium; species Undibacterium flavidum. The sequence goes on along the minus strand of NZ_JACOGA010000010.1, from coordinate 189,454 downwards.
AAAATGCGCAACATCATGTTCAAGATATGCAATTGCTACAAGAGCGCTTGCTAGGACGTCGTGACATCATCTGGATTAATCAAACCTTGAGCCGCCAAGAAGTTTATGATCTGCAATCGGTTTGTGATGCGCTAATCTCTTTACATCGGTCTGAAGGTTATGGCTTGGGTCCGGCGGAAGCGATGTTCTTGGGCAAACCCGTCATCGCTACTAATTGGTCTGGCAATACCGAATTCATGCGACAAGATAATTCGCTCCCAGTCAATTACACCTTAGTGAAAATTAAGCAGGATGTCGGAGTCTATAAAGCCGGGCAAACCTGGGCCGAGCCTGATATTGCACATGCCGCGCAACTGATGCAACAGTTAGAGAATGATCGCGCGCTGTATAACCGAATCTCACAAGCAGCGCGCAAAACTATGCTGGAGGAATTCAGTCCCGAGGTCATCGGTAAACGGATACAACAACGCCTGCGTTTCATCCAGCATCAGATGATAGCGAAGTGACGAAATCGTGATGCAGCAATGGGCTTATACACACAGCATCCTTGCACGACTATGAAAGACTTTGAATAAATTTATGATTCCGATTTTAGTACTTTATTACTCACGCCATGGTAGCACCCAGCAATTAGCACAATTGATCGCCCAAGGCGTCAATAGCGTCCCTGGATGCGAGGCGCGGGTGCGCACTGTGCCAGCCGTTTCCACCGTCACAGAAGCGACAGAATCCGCGATACCTGACAGCGGCGCGCCGTATGTAGAGTTAAGTGATTTTAAAGAATGCGCTGCACTGGCACTTGGCTCACCTACCCGCTTTGGCAATATGGCGTCCGCAATGAAATATTTTTGGGATGGCACCGCAGCCGATTGGGTGTCGGGCACCTTGAGTGGCAAACCGGCTTGTGTTTTCACTTCCACTGGAAGTTTACATGGCGGGCAAGAGTCAACCTTATTATCAATGATGCTACCGCTCCTGCATCATGGCATGTTGATAATCGGTTTACCCTACACGCATCCAGAATTAATGGCGACCAAATCAGGCGGCAGCCCGTACGGCGCAACGCACTGGTCTGGCCTGGATGGCAAACTACCGATTACCGAAGACACTCGTATACTAAGCATCGCGCTTGGTAAGCGCCTCGCCGAAACCGCATTAAAGCTACAAACACCATGACACAATCACCTACTCTGTTTCATCGTCTGGCAAGCGCTAGTTTAATTGGTCTGATCGCTCTCTGCATCGCGTGGGAAATGTGGTTGGCTCCGTATAAGCCAGGCGGTTCAATCTGGGTGTTGAAAGTCTTACCCTTGTTGTTTCCTTTACGCGGAGTATTGCAAAAAAATATTTACACATTACAATGGTCATCTATGTTTATCATGTTTTATTTCATGGAAGGGGTGGTCAGAGCGATGGGGGATGCGGAATTGATTTCACGCGGCTTAGCGGGTTTAGAAATCGTCTTAAGTGTATTGTTCTTCATCAGCGCCATTTACTATGTGCGGCCATACAAAAAAATCGCTAAAGCCGCTAAGAAAAAAGCCGAAACCGAATCCTCCGCATCCAACTAAAAAAGATCAAAAAAAATTTATGCAAAATTTTCTGAACCTCTGCAGAGCAGCCATTGGAGAAGATTATGTTTTGCATGAACCCGAAGCACAAGCGCCATATTTGCAAGATTGGCGGCAACGCGCCACCGGTAAATGTCTGGCTGTTGTCAAACCAGCCAATACAGCACAAGTCGCACTGCTAGTGCGACTATGTGCTGAACACCAAGTCCCTATCGTGCCGCAAGGTGGCAACACTGGACTGGTTTTGGGTAGCATCCCAGATCAGTCAGGTACAGCCATCGTCATGTCTTTGCAACGTCTAAACAAAATCCGCGAAATTGATACCGCAAATAGCACCATCACAGTCGATGCCGGTTGCTTGCTTGAGACAATACAAAATGCGGCGGATCAGGCTGATTTTCTCTTTCCATTATCACTGGCCTCTGAGGGCAGTTGCACCATAGGTGGCAATTTATCTACCAATGCTGGCGGTACCGCAGTGCTGCACTATGGCAATACGCGTGAACTCTGCCTGGGACTTGAAGTTGTAACGGCAGACGGTGACATCTGGAATGGTTTGCGTGGCTTACGCAAAGACAACACAGGTTACGATTTACGTGATTTATTGATCGGCGCGGAAGGTACATTGGGAATTATTACGGGCGCGGTTTTAAAACTGTATCCCAAACCAAAAAGCCAAGGAACGGCATTCATCGCTCTCGATAATATTACACAGGCAGTGGCGCTACTGCACTTGGCTAAACAACAGTGCCATGCCAACTTGACGGGATTCGAATTAATCAATCAGTTGAGCTTAGAATTAGTCCATCAACACTTTCCGCAATACCAGAAAATTTTTCAATATGCCACACGCTTTTATGTTTTGTTAGAACTCTCAACTTACGACAACGAACAAGTAACGAAGCAATTATTGGAACATTTGATTACGACGGCATTTGAACAAGAACTGGTAGTCGACGCTGTGATTGCAAACTCGATTGCGCAAGCTAAGAATTGCTGGGCACTACGCGAATCCATTTCTGCAGCGCAAGCTAAAGAAGGAAAAAATATTAAACACGATATTTCGCTACCCATTTCAAAAATCGCCGATTTCGTACAAGACACTGATACCGCGCTACGGTTAGCTTTTCCGTCTAGTCGCATGGTCACTTTTGGTCATCTAGGCGATGGCAATCTGCATTACAACGTCTCCCCCCCATTCGGCGCTGATCAAGATGGTTTTTTACAACATCAAACGGAAATCAATCGTATCGTGCACGATAAAACGCACCAGTATGGTGGCTCGATTTCTGCCGAACATGGCATAGGCACGCTCAAAAAACATGAATTACTGCTTTACAAATCACCAGTAGAAATCAAATTGATGCGCGCGATCAAGCATGCACTTGATCCACACAACATCATGAACCCGGGGAAAATCTTATAGGACAGCCCATGAAATTTTTTGTTTCGACGATGCTATTTTTGAGTTTAGGTTTGGGTGTGAGCCTTAGCTCCGCAATTGCTGACACACCCGCATTTAAATGTCAGGACAACGGCAAGATCATTTTCAGTCAAACGCCATGCAAAAGTGGTACGTCGACTGTCATCGACATCAAGACAATTCGTCCTTCAGAACAGGAACAACATGCTGCGCAAAACGCGCACCAACAACGTCTTAAAATAGTGAGCAAACTCGAAAAATCTCGCCACAAAGACGATGCTAAACAAGATGCTATTAATCGCCATATTGCCAGCCAAGCAGCTAGCGCAAGAAAGCACTGTGAAGCAAAGCAATTGCAAGCAAAGTGGGCAAAAGAAGATTTGAAAAATACTCAACCTAAGGCAGAAATGAAAGCCAGGCAGAAGTTAAAACGCGCTGAAGAAAAAGCAGATTTAGTTTGCAAAAATTAGAGCCTGCCAGATCAATGATTCTGAATTCTGCAAATCACCTACTTTCAAATCACTAAGCTTCGCAAACACTATTCACTCCATCGTCCGCAAACTTTTCTTCAGTTGTCCGCGTAAAAAAAATAGACTGATACACGCTTGCAAGGTCACGGTCGCCACCGACAAATACCAAACATGGACGATCTTAAATCCAGGCTGATGAGACAGCCATAAAGCGGGAATAACGAAGGAGATAACCCGCGTTCCCATACTAATCAACGAGGGCCAAGTATTGCCCAATGCTTGAAACATACCAGAGCACGCAAAAATAATTCCTGAAGCCACAAAATTCCAGGATATCAACTGAAGAAATTCAGCACCCACCGCAATGACTTGTTCATCCTGTGTGAAGAAGTGCACAAACCAACGTGGTTCAATTTGGCAAAGCAAGGTCAGAGTGACCATCATCGCACTCTCTATATAAATCGCCTTCCATACGGTATCACGCACACGCTGCGGTAGTTTGGCGCCAAAGTTCTGACCAGCAATCGGCGCAATCGCAAATGAGATTGCCATGATGGGTAAAAAAATCGCTTGCATCACACGTGAACCCAAACCGAACCCTGCCTGTGCCGCAGCACCAAAATCTTTAATGATGGAATAAATCACCGCCATGAAAATAAACATGAATAAAAACTCTGCGCCAGCAGGTAAGCCCACATTCAGCATTCGCTTCCAAATCGTAAAATCAGGACGTAAAGATGCGGCGTGATAGGCGACATAATGTTCAAGTTTCGCGAAATACACGAGCATGACTAGGACACCAACCAGCGACGCAATTGAAGTGGCGAGCCCTGCACCAGCAATGCCCATAGCGTGTCCAGTTCCCCAACCTGCTATCAACACTGGCGCTAAGATAATATTCACTAGAACAGTCAACATTTGCCCCACCATGGCGGGTTTTACAACGCCTGTTCCACGCAAAGCGCCGCCCGCTGCGGCCAAAGCAAATTGCAAAGCAAGCCCCGGAATAAGCCATCGGATAAAGGTATTGCCAGCGTCGATCGTAGCCTGATCCGCCCCCAGTGAAGCCATATAGACCGGTCCTAGAAGATAACCAGCTAACAAGGTAAATACGCCACAGATCGTCGACAAAACGATGGTTTGATTGAACACCAGATTCGCTTCTGGCTGATCTTTACGACCAACGGCATGCGAGATTAAAGTAACGGCTCCCACACTCAGCATTTGCGTCAATGCCATCACAATAAAATTCAAAAGACCAGCCGAACTAACACCCGCCAAAGCAGCGTCACCGAGACCCGCAACAAAATATAAATCCACAAAGAAATAAAGCGTTTGCACCAGCATGCCTATGCCGATAGGTGCTGCCATTGCCAGTATATGTTTGGGAATTGATCCTTGAGTTAAGTCACGCATGAATATCCTTTTACATTCTCACTATTTTTTATCGCAATGTTTCTTATCACTATGTGTTGGGTGACCAACAAATACCCCGCGTGCTGCGTTTAACGATGTCACTTGCAATTTTATAAGGAAAAAGTAGCTAGTGGCAAAGTACAAATATTGATTGCGTTGGCATGTAGCGAGCTTTCACAGTGAAGCAAATTCGAGTCTAAAAATGACGGAGTTATGTTCCTTGACTTAGCCGCCATTTTCACAAACCAGACTTCAGCTAGGAGTACTAATAATTCGAACGTAACTGCGAATCAGCCGACTTCCAACTACTATCCAAATCATTCTTGACTAGCTGCGCTTCATTCTTCTTACCCTGTCCCAGTAATGCAGCATTCAAGCCTTGTAAAGACCAACCGCTATGCGGATGCTCAATTAAATCTTTCTTGAAACTTTGTTCCGCAGCGGCATACGCCTTAGTTTGTACTTGCATTTGCCCCAATCTACGTAAAGGGCCTCCAGCTAGAATTGGCGGCTCTGTGCCTTCCGCATCATATGCGGCGTCCGCCGCCTGTGCTTGATACGAAATCGCGTCATCCGTGCGATTTTCAGCCAAGGCAAGTTCCGCACGCAGTTGGTACTGTGCAGTCTTGGTGATACTGCGAATTAGCTTGGAAAAGTAATCATTGCCCATATTCTTTTTGAGTAGCTCTGTCGCAGCCGGTTCCAGACGTGTCAAGGCGGTCTTTGCTGCATCAATTTGCCCAGTGCGGGCAAAAGCAATCCCACGCGACATCTCTCCCAAGACTGTTGCTACGCCCTTACCTCCAGTCGGCATAGCTTCTTTTTGCAAAACATCCCAGCGCTGCAGATATAGCAAAGTCAACATAGGCAAGCTACGCGTATATTCGCCAAAGGTATGGTCGCCTTTCGACTGTTGAGCGGCAGCACGAGCGGTTTCTAATGCCAATTCACCGCGTCCTTCCATTAAAGCGCCGTACCACTGAAAATGGCGATTATGTCCACGCCAGTCAGACGATACAGAGAAATTTTGTTTCTTTAATTCGACCATCATGGTTTCGTCAGCCGCCACCGCAAGTTGATTCACTCGCGTTGCATCGGCATATCGACCAACCTGCGCATAAGTATGTGACGGCATATGTAAGAGATGCGGTGATTTAGGCGCAAGTTGACCAAGACGGTCGGCGGCTGCAACTGCACGACTTGCCACTTGCACTGCGTCGACGCTGTGGATCATGTAATGATTTAACCCGGTGTGATTAGGAAACTTGATCAGATTTGCTTCCAAACGATTCGCTAAGTCGCCGATTTTCCCACCAGCCTGCCCCGTCTTTCTGTCCCACCAATCGGCAGTTGTCGCTACCATTTCGGCTTCTGCATAAATAGCCAAGACATCGGGATCATTGGGAAAACGATCAGCTAATTGTTGCATGCGCTCCGCGTAAGCGACATCTAAGGGATTCGCGCGCTCAGATCCACCACTACCTGCGACCGCACAAATTTCGCCCAGCAAAGGCGCCACATCACGCGCCACACTGCCGTGCGCGTAACGCAACGCCAATGACTCAATCAACGCTCGATCGCGCTCCGAGGCCTTCTGGCTGTGCTTAAGAGCATATTCCACATAGCGCAGTGCTTCGGTCAAATCACCGCGTCGGGGATTGTTGATATTCGGACCCATTTCATACGCAACACCCCAAGCGCATAATCCACATTCAGGATCTCGCGCTAATGCCGCCTTGAAGGCGCGAATCGCTTCTGCGCCATTGAAGCCATAAACCTGGCCCATACCTTGCGCAAATAAAAGTCGCGCCGCATCGTTCGCTTGCGAAGGCCAGAGACTATTTTCTCCAAATCCATCTAGGGTCGGTGCGCTCGCTTTTTGATCAATTTGAAATGGAATCAAAGTACAGGCGCCAACTGTGAGCATGGCAATGGTAATGACTAATCGTTTCATCAGTGGCGAAGGACGACTATTGCGCATAAAATTTCCTAATTCAAAAATGAGTGTACAAGTCCGTATAAGCTTGTTCGACGATTTTCATTCCGCGATAAAGCGATAGGCATTTTTAACCAATGAAAAGTGCGAGCAAATATGTAAATCCTCGACAATGTTTTCGTCAGTGTCATCGAGACAATTTCTAACATTACATGAATTAGCATTTGTTGAGTCAAACTTTATCGCTTACCTTCGACAAAGTGATAAAGTCTTGCCCATGCATTTTAAAAAACATTCAAACGTAAAACGACTTTTCCATGAAAAAAACTCCCGTCTCTCAGAATGACTTCTTGGCTCTGGACAGGCAATTTTGTTTTGCCCTGTATTCCGCGTCACATGCTTTAACAAAAACCTATAAGCCTTTATTGGATGAGCTCGGACTTACTTATCCCCAGTACTTAGTCATGTTGGTACTTTGGAAAAATGACGGCATTCTGGTGAAAGACATAGGTGAAGCCCTATTTCTTGATTCTGGAACATTGACTCCACTCTTGAAGCGCATGGAGGTTGGCGAATTTATTTCGCGACAACGTGATCTTCAAGATGAGCGGCAAGTACGCATCAAGTTGACTTCCAAAGGCAAGAATCTCAAAAAAGATGCAGAAAAAATACCACAGAAGATCTTATGTGCTAGTGGTCAAAACCCTGAGCAGCTGTCGGAGCTTCGCAAGCAACTTCAACAATTACGCCATGTACTGCACGCCGATGATTAGGTTTGTTCAGGGAGTTACGCGTTGCATTAGTGCATAACTCGCTAAACAAAACACAACATAATCTAACGCAACATCACGAATGGCTATCGAGGGAAAATCTCTTAATTGTCGTTAGCGACCAGATTCCAATCTCGTCAAAACCTCGTTATTAATTATGACTATCGGATTCATAGAAATATAATTTTCAAAATAAATTGTACACAATTAAATTGTGCGATATTATTTATCCCATCGCAGCACGCAAATACTATGTCGCGACAAATCAATCTCTGAAATCTCATTACCAAAGGAAATATCATGCAAGTACTTTATACCGCAAGAGCCACAGCAACAGGCGGCCGCGAAGGTCGCGCCAATAGTGACGATCAACGTTTGAACATTAGCTTGAGTACGCCTAAAGAACTTGGCGGTGCAGGCGGAGACGGAACCAACCCAGAACAATTATTTGCTGCAGGTTATTCAGCCTGTTTTATTGGAGCGATGAAAGTTGTAGCCGCAGCGGCCAAACAAGCCTTACCCGCCGATACCAGCGTGACAGGTGAAGTCGGAATTGGCCCCAACGGTCAGGGTGGATTTGGTTTGAAAGTAAGTTTGACTGTATCCTTACCAGGGCTAGATCGTAGCGTTGCCGAAAGTATTATCCACAAAGCACACGAGGTTTGCCCGTATTCAAACGCGACAAGAGGCAACATCGACGTTGACTTGAAATTAGCGTAAGTTGAAGATTATTAAATTGGACCGATAGGTAATCAAATTTCTATTTCTATCCACGGCACAATTCGCCCGCAAAAACAAAAAAGGATTACCTGATTGACAGGTAATCCTTTTTTCTTAAAGTCATTTGGCGCGTCGGGAGGGGTTCGAACCCCCGACCCATGCCTTAGAAGGGCATTGCTCTATCCAACTGAGCTACCGACGCACACACATTTTCAGCCGTTCAAATACTCGCTAACGTGCTAAAAATCAGAAGGCTGCATATTACAGGTTATCGCTATTAACTTCAAGAATGATTCCCTATTTGCACAAAATTAGCTAATGCAATTTGCTAGACGACGAGCCATTTTTTGCGCAACTTCGGCATCAGAAGTCTCTACCATGACGCGAATTAATGGTTCCGTTCCAGAAGCGCGTATCAATACACGTCCCTGCCCTGCCAATTCCTTTTCTACTTGCGCTTTTTCCGCAACCATTGCCGCATTACTTTGCCAATCAAAACCTGGCGTAACGCGGACATTGATCAGTACTTGTGGGAAGAGCTTGAGGTTCTCAAAACATTGATCTAAGGATTTGCCATTACGCTTTAACGCAGACAAAACCTGCAATGCAGAAACGATACCATCACCCGTTGTGTGTTTGTCGAGGCAAAGTAAATGTCCTGAACCTTCCCCACCCAACAACCAGCCTTGTTGCTGCATTTGCTCCAACACATAACGATCACCCACTTTTGCACGAATAAAACCTACGCCTAAATCTTTAAACGCCAGTTCGACCGCCATATTGGTCATTAAAGTTCCGACCGCGCCCGCTACGGGACCGATTGCCAGGCGATCCAAGACCATCAGGTAGAGCAGTTGATCGCCATCATAGATCTTACCGTTCTTATCAACCATTAAGAGTCGATCTGCATCACCATCTAATGCGATGCCTAGATCCGCATGATTCGCACGCACAGCTAATGACAGTGCATCAGGCGAGGTCGCACCGACTTTGTCATTAATATTAAATCCATTTGGTTGATTACCAATCGCAATCACTTCTGCGCCTAACTCGTGAAATACATGTGGTGCAATATCGTAGGCCGCACCGTGAGCGCAATCGACGACGATTTTGAGGCCGCGCAAATCGAGTTCGTTGGGATAAGTACTTTTACAAAATTCGATATATCGTCCGTTCGCATCACCCAGTCGTTTCGCCTTGCCCAGTTTATCTGAACTCACGCATTGCATTTCTTTGTCTAATTCGGCTTCAATCGCGAATTCGACTTCGTCTGGTAATTTGGTGCCTTGCGCGGAGAAAAATTTAATGCCGTTATCATCATAGGGATTATGCGAAGCCGAAATCACTACGCCAGCAGACAAACGTAGCGCACGAGTCAGATAGGCAATTGCGGGTGTTGGCATAGGGCCGGACAGCATTACGTCAACCCCTGCCGCCGCGAAACCAGCCTCTAGTGCCGCTTCCAACATATAACCAGACACGCGAGTATCTTTACCGATTAACACTGTCGGCCTTGCATGTGTAGCAGTATCCAACTGCGCCAGCACTTTTCCTGCAGCGTAGCCGAGACGCATGACGAAATCAGGCGTAATTGGACTGACGCCAACTTTGCCACGAATACCATCAGTACCAAAATATTTACGAGACATGTTTTTCCTTTCTTATTTTTTTATTGATATTGTTTAATTTTGAGTTGATTACTCACGCTCAATCTTTTCGGTATGGACTGATTGCCATACACGTATCGCATCAACTGTCTCTGCAACATCGTGCACACGCACTATACGCGCACCTTGCGCCATAGCAGCGAGCGCAGCTGCGAGACTTCCTGCCATGCGGCGCTCTACTGGTTTCCCTGTAATGCTGCCTATCATGGTCTTGCGTGAAATACCTGCTAACACTGGCAAACCTAATTCTTCCTGCATCAAGCCGATGTTTTGTAAGAGCTCAATATTATGCTCAAGAGTTTTCCCAAATCCAAATCCAGGGTCAATGCTAAGTCGATTTTTCTCAACACCTGCAGCCACCAGTTGATCACAACGCTCGCGTAAAAATGCGATGACATCTTGCGTCACATGCCGATAATTTGGTTGCTCTTGCATAGTTTCTGGAGATTTTTGCATATGCATCACACACAAACCGACATCACTATCAGCCACCACTGCGCGCGCTTCTACTGAATCGAAACCGCGAATGTCATTGATCATATCCGCGCCAGCGATTATTGCTTCACGCATGACTTCGGGTTTGTAGGTATCAATTGAAATCGGCTTACCACAATCGCGCAAAGCATAAATCAATGGAATCACGCGCTTCAATTCTTCATCCAAGGGCAAGGGTACGGCACCGGGGCGACTTGATTCACCGCCGATATCAATGATATCGACACCGTCTTCTATCATTTGCTCCGCGTGCGTGATCGCGTGATCTAGAGATTGAAATTTTCCGCCATCAGAAAATGAATCAGGGGTGACATTCAAAATACCCATCACCAGTGGTTTGAATACCGTTTTGACGCCATTGGTGTTCGGCACTTTCATTGGGAAGCGATATCTTCCACATTCAAAATACGTTGTCAGCATCATCATGTCATTAAGCGATCGCTCTAAAAATGAAGGGTGAGGATTTCTCCTCACCCTCGCAAGACTTCTAACTCTTTTAAGACTTAGGCCGGTGCCGTCGCATTCGGCGTCACACCGCCAGGTGGTGTGTCAGAAGAAGATTTTGGCGCAGAAGTGAACGACTTAGGTGGGTTTGGTTGCAAACCATTCATGATGTCATTAATTTGTTCCGCATCAATGGTTTCCCACTCCAACAGCGCTTTCGTCATTACTTCAACTTTTTCGCGATTTGCTTCTAACAAACCGCGCGCAATCGCATATTGCGCATCCAAAATTGAACGAATTTCAGCATCCACTTTTTGTTGTGTCGCCTCAGAGATTGTTTTTGAAGAGCCACCAAAATAACCACTATCCTGACTATCTTCGTACACCATTACGCCCAAAGTATCAGACATACCAAAACGCGTCACCATCGCACGCGCCAACTTCGTCGCACGAGAAAAATCATTCGATGCGCCAGTCGACATTTGACCGACAAAGATCTCTTCAGCAATACGACCGCCAAACAGGATAGCGATTTCTTCCAACATCTTATCTTTGTAACCGCTAATCTGATCATGTTCAGGCAACTGCCAAGTCAAACCAAGCGCATTACCGCGCGGCATGATAGTTACTTTATGAACCGGATCCGCTTTTGGCAAAAGCTTGGCGACGACGGCATGACCAGATTCGTGATAAGCGGTATTACGACGCTCGTCCTCACGCATGACCATGGATTTACGTTCTGGTCCCATGTAGATCTTGTCTTTGGCATCTTCAAAATCCAGCATCTCGACCAAACGCTTATTACGACGTGCAGCGAACAATGCCGACTCATTGACCAAATTGGCCAAGTCTGCACCGGAGAAACCTGGTGTGCCACGCGCCAAGATATCAGCGCGGACATCCGGTGCGATAGGCACTTTGCGCATGTGTACATTCAGAATCTGTTCGCGACCACGAATATCCGGCAAACTCACAGTCACCTGACGATCGAAACGACCTGGACGCAATAGAGCTTTATCCAACACATCGGCACGGTTAGTCGCAGCCACCACGATCACGCCAGAATTAGGTTCAAAACCATCCATCTCGACCAACATTTGGTTCAAGGTTTGTTCGCGCTCATCATTACCGCCGCCCATACCAGCACCGCGATGACGCCCAACCGCATCGATCTCATCGATAAAAATAATACATGGAGAATGTTTTTTTGCATTGTCGAACATATCTCGCACACGAGATGCGCCAACACCAACAAACATTTCTACGAAATCAGAACCAGAAATGGTAAAGAATGGCACTTTCGCTTCACCAGCAATTGCACGCGCCAACAAAGTTTTACCCGTGCCTGGAGGACCAACCATCAAAACGCCACGTGGAATACGACCACCGAGTTTTTGGAATTTACTAGGATCTTTCAAGAAATCAACCACTTCGCTAACTTCTTCTTTCGCTTCATCGCAACCAGCCACATCCGCAAAAGTGACATGATTATTCGTGTCATCCAACATGCGTGCTTTTGACTTACCGAATGAGAATGCACCGCCTTTACCGCCGCCCTGCATTTGGCGCATAAAGAAAATCCAAACAGCGATCAACAGCAGCATTGGGCCGTAAGAAAATAAAATTTGGCCTAATACTGATGGTTCTTCAGGTGGCTTACTATCAAACTTCACGTTATTGGCGATCAAATCACCAACCAAACCGCGCTCTTGACGTGGCACCTGCGTTTTTACTTTTTTACCATCTTGGGTAATACCAATTGCCGATAAGTTTGCATCGTCAAAAGTCACTTCTTTAATTCGCTTGGCTTTCACATCCTCTAGAAAATCAGAATAGCCAACAACAGTCGCACCTGCCGCCAGATTCTTACTGTCAAATTTATTAAACACCATAAAGAGCACAAGAAGGACTGCGCCCCACATTGCAATTTTGGTTAACATTGAATTATTCACAAAAACTCCTCAGGTGCATGATTTGCACAAAAAGTCGCGGGCAAAAATGACGCGCGAAACAGCTGGCACTTATAAATGTTCATTCTACTCGCATTGAATACAGCTTGCTGAACAAGATATGCTGTCGCGATTGACAATTATCAAGAGTAAAACCGACAAAATCGTGATTAATTTTTCGGTTTTCTCAGTTTTTCTTCATTAAGTCGGATGTTTTAAGCCTTTTCCTAGCAAAAAGATCTCGGATGATTTGTCTTTGCTGGCTTTTGGCTTTTTATTCGCGACCGTATTAAATTCATTTTTGAATAAAGTCACTAACGTATTATAGCTAGTGCCATGAAAACATTTTACTAACAAGGCACCATTTGGTTTCAAATGCGCCTTAGCAAATTCGACTGCTAATTCAATTATGTATTCGACGCGCGCGCCATCGACAGTACCATTTCCAGACAAATTTGGCGCCATATCCGATAACACGACATCGACTTTTTTCCCGTGGAGCTTAGCTTCTAGTTGAGACAACACGTCTTCTTCACGAAAATCGCCCTGAATGAAATTGACGTCAGCGATAGGCTCCATCTCCAACAAATCAAGCGCATAAATTTCGCCGAGAATCCCTCCCCCTTCTTTGCCAGCCAATTTATTTCGTACATATTGCGACCAACTACCCGGTGTTGCACCCAAATCGACGATAACTTGACCAGATTTGATCAACTTTTCGGTTTCGTCGATTTCTTTGAGCTTGTAAACAGCTCTCGAACGATAGCCCTCTTTTTGTGCTAATTTCACATATGGATCATTAATATGATCGTGAACCCAATTTTGATTGAATTTATTCTTGGCCATTGGCGTAAAATACTGCTTTTAAAGGAATTTATATGTCAAACGACGCAACAACTGCAATAATCAAACCAAAATCAAAACTCACACCAGCTGAACGTAGTGAGTTACGTGCTGAAGCGCATGGTCTCAAACCTATCGTTATCATCGGTGAAGCGGGCTTAACACCGGCAGTCACAAAAGAAATTGATGCCAGCTTAAACTCACACGGATTAATCAAGGTTCGCGTTTTCGGTGATGATCGTGAAGCACGCGTGGCTATGTATGAAACTATTTGTGCGGAACTTGGTGCCGAGCCAGTCCAACACATTGGTAAATTACTAGTCATTTATCGCCCTAAACTTGACGGCGTCAAAGAAACTAAGTTTGTGAAACGCGGCAAAGGCTTACGTGAAGTAACTATTGTGAAGCCTAGCGCAAGTGGCACGAAAAAACCATCTGTTTCTAAAGTTTTAGTCAAAGGCAATGAACGTGTAACCCAAGGTGGCACGATCAAACGTGCTAAACCACGTCAAACCAGCGTCAAAAAATCTAGCAAAACGTGATCTAAGCCTCTTAGACCACCATCAAAGAGGGGCGCTTCTTAGCGCCCCATTTTTTTGCGACTGCCTTCAATTTTTTACTTGTCTAAATCACAGTCCAGCAATGACGCTGAACCAATACTAAATGATTTAGATGTACAGCACGTCTAAAATTTCATACTCGCGAACGCCAGCTGGCGCTTGCACACCAACGACATCTCCCGCGTATTTACCAATTAAAGCACGTGCAATAGGTGAAGTAATCGATACTTTATTTAACTTCAAATCAGCTTCGTCTTCACCGACGATTTGGTATTGAACTTTCTGTCCATTTTCCAAATCTTCCAGATGTACGGTCGCAGCAAACACTACGCGCCCTTCTGCATCCAATTCAGTAGGATCGATAACTTGTGCTGCACTCAATTTACCATCGAGTTCTGCAATGCGGCCTTCGATAAAACTTTGACGCTCTTTGGCTGCGTCATATTCTGCATTCTCAGACAAATCGCCTTGCGCGCGCGCTTCTGCAATCGCGTTGATCACTTCAGGACGCTCTTTGGTCTTTAATTTGTGCAACTCTTGCTTGAGCAATTCTGCACCAAATTTAGTCAGGGGTACTGTACTCATAGCTATCTACAATATTTAAGTAAAAAATTAGAAAAAAATACTGGGATAAAATCCCAAGTTAAAAAAACAAGATGGATTGCCATCATGCCTAAAAGTAGAGAGGTCACAAGAACAATGATTGCTCATTGTTGATTGTGACCTCTCAGTATGCGATTTCCTGTTAGTTAGGAATTCGCAGAATTGCGCTTAGTGTAAAGACTTATGCAGACCTTGTAAATCATAGACATGCAATTCATCCAAATGACGCATACCTTCCACCGCGGCTTCCGCACCAGCAATCGTCGTAATTGTCGTCGCTCCAGAAGCTAAAGCCGAAACACGAATCGAACGAGAATCGGCGATCGCATTACGTTTTTCTTCAACGGTGTTGATGACCATCACGACTTCACGGTTTTTCAACAAGTCAACGACGTGTGGACGACCTTCAGCGACCTTATTTACTGATGCACAAGTCACACCAGCAGCTGAAATTGCCGCTGCAGTCCCTTTAGTAGCAACCAACTCAAAGCCCATCGCGATCAAGTTCTTCGCGATATTAATTGCACGAGGCTTATCCGCATTTTTGACAGTCAAGAACACTTTACCGGATCTAGGTAATTTAACACCAGCGCCTAATTGCGATTTAACAAAAGCTTCACCGAAAGTCTTGCCGACACCCATGACTTCACCAGTCGATTTCATTTCAGGTCCCAAAATCGTATCGACACCAGGGAACTTCACGAATGGGAACACCGCTTCTTTCACACTGAAGTAGGATGGAATCACTTCTTTGTAAATACCTTGAGAATCCAAAGACTGACCGACCATACAACGCGCCGCGATTTTTGCCAATTGCAAACCGGTGACCTTAGAAACATAAGGCACAGTGCGGGACGCGCGTGGATTCACTTCCAACACGTAGACGACATCTTCGCCATCTTTTTGTTGAATCGCGAATTGCACGTTCATCAAACCGACCACATTCAAGCCTTTGGCCATCAAACTGGTTTGACGTTTTAGTTCATCAATCGTTGCTTGCTTCAATGAATATGGAGGCAAAGAACAGGCGGAGTCACCAGAGTGCACACCAGCTTGTTCGATATGTTCCATCACGCCGCCGATGAAAGTGCGTGTACCGTCGGACAAACAATCAACGTCCACTTCAATCGCGTCATTTAAGAATCGATCCAACAACACTGGGGAATCGTGTGACACTTTGACCGCTTCGCGCATATAGCGTTCCAGATCACGTTGTTCATGCACGATTTCCATTGCACGACCACCCAAAACATAGGACGGACGTACCACGAGTGGATAACCGATTTCCTGTGCCAAAGCGATGGCTTCATCTTCAGTACGTGCTGTGCGATTTGGAGGTTGGCGCAAGCCTAATTCATGCAACATTTTTTGGAAGCGTTCACGATCTTCAGCCGCATCGATCATGTCTGGCGAAGTACCAATAATTGGCACACCATTCGCTTCTAATTCGAGTGCCAATTTCAATGGTGTCTGACCACCATATTGCACGATCACGCCAACTGGTTTTTCCAAGTCAACAATTTCCAAAACATCTTCCAAAGTTAATGGTTCGAAATACAGACGATCCGAAGTGTCGTAATCGGTAGAAACGGTTTCTGGATTACAGTTAACCATAATCGTTTCGTAGCCATCTTCACGCATCGCGAACGCTGCATGCACACAGCAGTAATCGAATTCAATACCTTGACCAATACGGTTTGGACCACCACCCAAAACTATGATTTTCTTCTTGTCGGTGGGCGCTGATTCGCACTCATCTTCATAAGTAGAATACATGTAAGCTGTTTTAGTCGCGAACTCACCGGCACAAGTATCAACACGTTTATAGACAGGACGCACATTCAAAGCAATACGTTTTTCACGCACGGCTGTTCCTGTGGATTTCAAGAGTTTTGCCAAACGACGATCAGAGAAACCTTTTTTCTTCAGCTTCAACAACAGATCTTTATCGACGGCGTCCAAAGACTGTGTCTCCAGCCACAATTCGATATCAATGATATCTTTGATTTGCGCCAAAAACCATGGATCGATGCGCGTCAATTGATGCACTTCTTCCATCGTAAAACCTTGTGCGAACGCGTCACCAACGTACCAGATGCGATCTGGGCCTGGCGCACCGAGTTCTTTTTCCAAGACTTCGCGGTCAGTGGTTTTTTCGTTCATACCATCCACGCCGACTTCCAAGCCGCGCAAGGCTTTTTGGAAGGATTCCTGGAAGGTACGGCCAATTGCCATCACTTCACCAACCGACTTCATTTGTGTCGTCAAACGGTTATCCGCTTGCGGGAATTTTTCAAATGTAAAACGTGGAATCTTCGTTACAACGTAATCGATAGATGGCTCGAAAGACGCCGGCGTTTGACCGCCCGTAATTTCGTTACGCAATTCATCCAATGTGAAACCGACTGCAAGTTTCGCAGCAATCTTCGCGATTGGGAAACCAGTCGCTTTCGATGCCAAAGCAGATGAGCGAGAAACACGTGGATTCATCTCAATGACGATCATACGACCATCAGCAGGATTGACGGAGAACTGTACATTGGAACCGCCCGTATCGACACCAATCTCGCGCAAGACTGCCAAAGAGGCGTTACGCATGATTTGGTATTCTTTATCGGTCAAAGTTTGTGCTGGCGCTACCGTGATTGAATCACCCGTATGCACACCCATAGGATCTAAGTTTTCAATCGAGCACACGATGATACAGTTGTCCGCTTTATCGCGCACGACTTCCATCTCGTACTCTTTCCAACCAATCAAAGATTCTTCAATCAATAATTCGTTGGTTGGTGATGCTTCCAAACCGCGTTTGCAAATCGTTTCGAATTCTTCTTCATTGTAGGCGATACCACCACCCGTGCCACCCATCGTGAAGGATGGACGAATGATGACTGGGAAGCCGACTGTCTTTTGCACAGCCCATGATTCTTCCATGCTATGTGCTACGCCAGAACGCGCAGAACCCAGGCCAATTTTGGTCATCGCATCTTTGAATTTGGAACGGTCTTCCGCTTTATCGATTGCTTCCGGAGATGCACCGATCAATTCACATTTGTACTTTTCCAGCACGCCATGCTTATGCAAATCCAGAGCACAGTTCAAGGCAGTTTGACCGCCCATCGTCGGCAAGATCGCATCTGGACGTTCTTTGTCGATAATGCGCTCTACCACTTGCCAGGTAATTGGCTCAATGTAAGTCACATCGGCCATCTCTGGATCCGTCATGATGGTGGCAGGATTGCTGTTCACCAAAATAACTTTGTAGCCCTCTTCACGCAAAGCTTTGCAAGCCTGTGCGCCAGAATAATCAAACTCGCACGCCTGACCAATAATGATAGGACCCGCGCCAATAATTAAAATACTTTTTATGTCTATACGCTTAGGCATTTTTGTTCTTCTCCAACTTTGCTGTCTTCATCAAGTTCGTGAAACGGTCAAACAGGTAGGCAATATCATGCGGACCTGGTGAAGCTTCAGGATGACCTTGGAAACAAAATGCTGGTTTATCCGTACGGGCAAAACCTTGCAAAGAACCGTCGAACAAAGATACATGCGTGACGCGGCAATTGTCTGGCAAGGATGCGGCATCAACCGCAAAACCATGATTCTGCGAAGTGATCAAAACTTGTTTAGTATCAAGATCTTGCACAGGATGGTTGGCACCGTGATGACCAAACTTCATCTTCAAAGTTTTTGCACCAGACGCCAAAGCCATAATTTGATGACCGAGACAAATACCGAAAGTTGGAATACCTTTTTCGATCAATTCCTTAGACGCTGCAATCGCGTAATCGCAAGGTTCTGGATCGCCAGGGCCATTCGACAAAAATACGCCATCAGGATTCAATGCCAGTACGTCCGCCGCTGTAGATTGCGCGGGCAACACGGTTACTTTGCAACCGCGCTCTGCCAACATACGCAGAATATTACGCTTCACGCCGAAATCGAAAGCAACGACATGAAATTCTGGATTACTTAATTGTCCGTAGCCTTGACCGAGTTTCCATTCTGCTTCTGTCCACTCATAAGACTTAGAAACAGAAACCACTTTCGCCAGATCCATGCCCGACAAACCTGGGAAAGACTTCGCCAACTCTAAAGCTTTCGCTGCATCTTTGCCCACCAAAATCGCACCACCTTGCGCACCTTTTTCGCGCAAGATACGTGTCAATTTGCGCGTATCAATACCGGCGATAGCAACGATGTTTTGTGATTTCAGGTAATCCGCCAAAGATTGCTCAGAACGGAAATTCGATACCAGCAAAGGCAGATCTTTGATGATCAAACCAGCAGCATGAATTTTATCGGATTCGACGTCTTCCGCATTCACACCCGTATTGCCGATGTGCGGATAAGTTAAGGTAACGATTTGGGAACTATAACTAGGGTCAGTCAAGATTTCTTGATAACCAGTCATGGAGGTATTGAAAACAACTTCACCGATCGTATGACCGGCGGCGCC
Source organism: Affinundibacterium flavidum (assembly GCF_014284175.1). GTDB lineage: Bacteria > Pseudomonadota > Gammaproteobacteria > Burkholderiales > Burkholderiaceae_D > Undibacterium > Undibacterium flavidum. The sequence continues at coordinate 170,125 of NZ_JACOGA010000010.1, read as the reverse complement.
AATGGAGACACCCGTAAAAATCGTGCCATCAGCGAGGGCAAGAATAGCGACGGTATCGGGATTGGAACTTAAGGACTGCGGAATGGGCAGCAAGGGCAACTCCTGTAGTGTTACCGCCGTTGCGCGCCCAAACATCGATCGTTACTTGCTGTTCTCAGAACACCGCTTTAATAACAGAGCGCTATCCGGAGAATGAGGAACAATCAAAGTAGAGAGTGATTTTTTGGATATGCGCTACGACGAGATTTGAATAAGCTAAACCCTCGAATTATAGCGCAATTGAGCCCCTCAGGCAATCGCAGAATACTTTCCAAAAAGCATTTTCTCAATTTTAGGCTGCAATCTGCTCGCAAACTTAGAGGGAAATACTGAAGATTTTCACAAGGAATTTGTCCAGCTTTAGCTTTGAGCGGATAATATCAACTTTATCGCAAAGAGAATTAGAAGCCGTGGCACCCACTCTCGCTGAACAAATCAATAACTTATTACCACAAACGCAATGCACCAAATGCGGATACCCCGCCTGCCAAGAATACGCCCTTGCGATAGCAGATGACAGTGCAAACTACAATCAATGCCCTCCCGGTGGACAAGAAGGTATCAATAGACTCGCCAATTTATTAGGCAAAACAAGCATTCCCTTGAATCCAGCCAATGGCATAGAGAAAGCACGCACCGTCGCCTTTATTGAGGAAGCCACCTGCATCGGTTGTACGCTTTGCATACAAGCATGCCCAGTCGATGCCATCATGGGTGCGAACAAGCAAATGCATACCGTCATTCCTGATTTATGCACGGGCTGCGATTTGTGTGTTGCGCCCTGCCCAGTAGATTGCATCATTATGTTACCAACCTCTAGCACATCAACTGGCTGGCAAGCGTGGTCACAAGAACAGGCTGATAGCGCAAAATTACGCCACCAACAAAGAGAACTGCGTCTCATTCGAGAAAAACAGGAAAATGAAAAACGCTTATTAGCAAAGGCGCACGAAAAACTCCAATTAGTCTCGTCCGAGACCGCAGAAACGCAAAGTGAGTTAGACGAAAAAGAACGCAAGAAGAAAATCATCGCCAACGCAATCTTACGCGCCAACAGCAAAAAAGAGCTGCAACAATAATATTAAGTCGACCGAAATCTTATGAATGCCAACAAACGCCTGGAAATATTCACCCGCTTGCGAGCACAAAATCCGCATCCGACCACTGAGCTAGAATACACAACGCCGTTTGAATTATTGATCGCGGTCTTACTATCCGCCCAAGCGACCGACGTCTCCGTAAATAAAGCAACTAAACGGCTCTACCCTATCGCCAACACATCACAGAAGATATTTGATTTAGGTGTAGACGGCTTAATTCCCTACATACAAACGATAGGACTTTTTCGCACCAAAGCCAAGAATACCATCGAAACTTGCCGCATTTTATTAGAACAACACAAAGGTGAAGTGCCACGTACACGAGAAGCTTTAGAAGCGCTACCTGGCGTCGGTAGAAAAACGGCGAATGTCGTGCTCAACACTGCATTTGGTGAGCCTACGATTGCGGTCGACACGCATATTTTCCGCGTTTCAAATCGCACTGGTATCGCGCCAGGAAAAAACGTTGATATCGTCGAAGAAAAATTATTGAAATTTGTGCCGAATGATTTCAAACTCGATGCCCATCATTGGCTGATCTTGCATGGTCGCTACACTTGCATTGCGCGTACACCCAAATGTTGGAATTGTATGATTGCTGATTTATGTGAATTCAAACAAAAAACGCCCTTACCAGAGAATGTGTAAGAGCGTTTGTTTTACTACGACAACGATCAAGATTTGACCTACATCTCGCCTAATCACCTAATTAAACGATTTGGCACGCCTCATCAAAATCCAAACGTGGCGAACGCGGGAATAGTTTTTCCGCATCACCATAGCCGATACTGCACACAAAATTCACTTTTACTGGCGTATCGGCAAAAAAAGCAGCATTGATTTTATCCGCATCAAATCCTGACATAGGGCCACAATCCAAACCTAAAGCACGAGCTGCCATCATCATGTAAGCACCTTGCAAACTAGAGTTTCTGAAAGCAGTCGCTTCAATATTCGCTTGATTACCTTCGAACCAAGAGCGTGCATCAGGCGCATGTGGAAATAATTTGATCAATTTTTCATAAAACGCTAAATCCATCCCAATGATTACAGTCACAGGCGCCTGGCGCGTTTTTGCTGCGTTACCTGGCGACATACATGCTACCAGTTTCTCTTTTTGCTCTGCCGATTTTACAAATACAAAACGTGCTGGGCATGAGTTAGCTGATGTTGGCGCCCATTTCATCGCATGGTAGATCGCCTGAATTTGCTCATCACTAACTGCTTTATCCAACCAAACATTGTGCGTGCGTGCGGAAGAAAATAATAAATCCAATGATTCTTGATTTAACATGATGAGATAACTTTCAATAAACGAAGTCGCGATCATAACCGAAAATAGTTTTTTCTTCAGGGGCATGCTCCCCAATATGATCAGGCAAAAATTACGGGCATATCAAATCCCCAGTAAAATACTGAAATTCAATCAAGAGCTCATCAAGCAGAACATGTTCAATCCCAGTCAAGACGACGTACGCCGTTTTTTTTGCGAGACCTTCCGCAAATATCACGCTAAAGAAATTCTCACGCCTTTAGAAACCATCGCTGCCGATTGGATTTCTCAACATCCTGAATATGCCGAAGACTTTCGCGATGTTGAAGCTGCACTACAAAGAAATTACAGTGTCGATTCGGGCAAAACCAATCCCTTTCTTCACCTCTCTATGCATTTGACGATCGCTGAACAAGTCACGATTAATCAACCACATGGTGTGCGTGTTGCGTATGAAGCCTTGGCGCACAAAAAAAATTCCATTCACGAAGCACATCATGAAATGATGGATTGTTTGGGTGAAATGATTTGGAATTCGCAGCGAAATGGTACGCCACCAGATGGTGAGGCTTATTTATCCGCCTTGATGCGCAGAGCTGGAAAATAGATACAAACACCGCATTCAAATGAGCAATAAAAAAGCCACGCGAGAACGTGGCTTTTTTTCGAGCAAAGCGCAGAAAAATTATTTCTTCAGAACTAAGCTACCTTGCAAACTATTTAAATACGCTGCAATGTTTTCAATGTCTGCATTGCTCAAAGCTTTGGCTTGCGCTTCCATGATCGCATTACTACGGCCTGAAGTACCTACTCCAGCGCGTTGATAAGATTTCAATGCCTGAACCAAATAGTCCTTATGTTGACCAGCCAACTTCGGATAGCTTGGATCAACAGGCTCATTAAAATTAGCACCATGGCATGATGCGCAGTTAAATTTGGCAGCAGCTGCTTTACCAGCTTCTATATTTGCACCTGCAAATGCAGCAGAAGACATGACAACAGCCAAAACGGCGAAAGCGATTTTTTTCATAATTTCCCCTGCTTATTTTTGTTGTGCGTTTTGTTGTGAATAGTAAGCAGCTAAGTCAGCGATATCCTGATCGCTCAAGCTACCGGCAATACCGCGCATTGATGGATGTTTGCGATCACCTTTACGATAGGCTTTCAACGCACTTTCAATGTATTTCGCAGATTGACCACCAATCATAGGCACTTGATAAACTTCAGGGAAAGTTGCTTTATAACCTGGGATTGCGTGGCAACCGATACACATTGCCACTTTGTTTTCTGCGGCTTTCGCATTACCAACAACTTCAGCCGACACAGCAACCTGTGCGACGCTCGCCAAAGCGAGTAGAGCAAATAATTTTTTCATATTAGCTGAGAGAAAATAATCAAGAAAATCAAAACAGCGATTTGATCGAAGTCAGCATTTTAGCCGATAACCGTTAATTTTGCGCAAATTTCATGTGTGTTTCAGTCACAAATTACGAGGCAAAGGGCATTTAAGTAATTCTTATGAAAACACAATTCAGCAATTTTGACGATTCGAGGCTTTCCGCCAGAATTCCCTTGCTTCACATGTAAATAAGTTTTTTTGTTTATACTCGTACCTAAATTTTTAGCAGCTCAACGCAACAAATCCTTTCGCATCATTTCACTACATGAAAACCAATCAACGTTTTAACGGTGCAGACAACTATGTCGCCACCGATGATCTCAAGCTCGCCGTCAATGCTGCATTAACCCTGCAACGCCCTTTATTGATTAAAGGTGAACCAGGTACAGGCAAAACCATGCTAGCAGAAGAAGTCGCTGCGGCCTTAAATATGCCCTTGATGCAATGGCACATCAAATCTACTACCAAAGCACAGCAGGGTCTCTACGAATACGACGCCGTCTCGCGTCTGCGCGACTCACAACTCGGAGATGAACGCGTAAAAGATATTCACAACTACATTGTCAAAGGGGTATTGTGGCAAGCCTTCCACGCCGACGAACCTGTAGTTCTTTTGATTGATGAGATCGACAAGGCCGATATTGAATTCCCTAACGATTTATTGCGTGAATTAGATCGCATGGAATTTTATGTCTACGAAACCCGTGAAATGATACGTACCAAACATCGACCTTTGGTCATCATTACCTCAAACAATGAGAAAGAATTACCTGACGCCTTCTTGCGTCGTTGTTTCTTCCATTACATTAAATTCCCTGACAAAGAAACTATGCAGGCGATTGTCAATGTACATTTTCCGAATTTAAAAAATGAATTGCTCAACAATGCTTTGGAAGCCTTCTATCAATTGCGCGAAGTCAATGGCCTCAAGAAGAAGCCATCCACGTCTGAATTGATCGATTGGTTGAAATTATTACTGGCGGAAGATATACCTGCGGAAGCTCTACTGAGCAAAGAGAACAAGAATATCGTTCCCCCGCTACATGGGGCGCTCTTGAAGAACGAGCAAGACGTACATTTGTTCGAGCGACTAATGATGATGTCACGTAATCATCGTTAACATTGACAATCAGCGGATGCCTCATGCAAATGGAGCATCCAGCCGTGTCCAAGATGTCTATGCTTGCACGAGCCCTGACATCTGCAAAGTTGTGGAGTTAGCCTTATCACCAAAACCTAATGCCTGTTGAACCTGATCACGCAATTCAGCGATCAGCAATGCACGTCGACGATACTCACTACGCTTATTTGATGGACGTTCATCGATAGACTTTTCAACCAAACTAGTAGGTATGGCGTAGTTGCCACTTGCATTTTTCCCACCGCCAGCCAACTCCCACAATTGATTATATTCAGCGCTCACGCTCTTCTTAAAACGATAACGCCATGCTTGATAAATGTGATTCTCAAGTGAAATGCATTCAATATTATTGCAATTCAATTGCTGCCCTATCGTTCGCAACACTTCGATCAACAACAATCTTGGCTGTATGCCATGCATCGCCACAGTCGCCAATTTAATTTTTTGTCGCCCCTCACAATTCCCAGACTGAATTCCACCTACCTTGAAGGCAACACCATCGACACTCTTCGCCAAGCTAAAAGTCAAAGACAGCAAAAAGTCTCCATTAAAACTCATTATCAAAGTCGCTCCACCTTCACGCTTGTAAGCGTCATTACGCACTAAATGTACTTGCACGACCTCTTGCTTTTTTCCGGTCAATTTCAGCACTTCGACTTTTTTTGAAAAAAGCAGGCTCTGAAAATGTTCTTGGGTAAAATTTCTCCGCATTAATTCAAAATTATCACGCAATAAGCACGCTCGCTCGAGTGCTGACAGACGGCGATCAAAGAAAGGTCGATGCACAGCTTCCAACAAACTTGGCTCAAATTTGGTCGCATGACGTAGTTCGCTTTGACGAATATAGGAGAACCACATCACGCTTGCTCTTGCATAAAATACACATCTTATCAAGAATCGGAGACGTTTTATGGCGCCGACAAAGGTAAACGGGAACGCCTGCACTACTGCCCAAAGAATATGAGAGATTGACTGTACGACAACCCGATAGAACACTTTCCCCCTTGAAATAAAGCTATTTCCCAAAAGTGCAACGACGATTTCTTCGGCAAATTCCATAAATCATTTTTTCTGGTTACAAATCATTTCACATTGTAACTTAATGTAGCAAAGCAGAATAACCTTATGTTACGTCAAATCGAAAATAGTTATTTCAATTTAATCATTAAAAAACCATCATTACATCCACGTTCCAACTAACTGAATTTGAATTCAGTTGATATCTAGATCGACGACGTTGCGCAGTGATCAGATCAATAAATTGAAAAAGCCACCCGAAGGTGGCTCTGTTCTTACAGCAAAAACTTAACAAAATAAATGTTACATTTTGTTAAAATAAACGGTGAATCAGTTTTTCGATTGATCAACCATTTTATTCTTCGCAATCCAAGGCATCATCGCGCGCAATTTTGCACCGACTTGTTCGATTTGATGTTCAGAATTCAAACGACGACGAGAGATCAAAGTTGGCGCGCCTGCTTTGTTTTCCAAGATGAAACTCTTCGCGTATTCGCCTGTTTGAATGTCTTTCAAACATTGACGCATTGCCTGTTTAGTATCGTCAGTAACAATACGCGGACCAGTAACATATTCGCCGTATTCTGCATTATTTGAAATCGAATAATTCATGTTGGCGATACCGCCCTCATAGATCAAATCGACGATCAATTTCAGCTCGTGCAAGCATTCAAAGTAGGCCATCTCTGGTGCGTAGCCGCCTTCAACCAAAGTTTCAAAACCTGCTTTGATCAATTCCACTGCGCCGCCGCACAAGACTGCTTGTTCACCGAACAAATCGGTTTCAGTTTCTTCGCGGAAGTTGGTTTCGATAATACCAGCACGACCGCCACCATTTGCCATTGCATAAGACAGAGCGATGTCGCGAGCAGCACCAGATTTATCTTGATACACAGCGATCAAATGTGGCACGCCGCCACCTTGTGTGTAAGTTGCGCGCACTGTATGACCTGGTGCTTTTGGTGCGATCATGATCACGTCCATATCAGCACGTGGAACAACTTGACCGTAATGGACGTTGAAGCCATGTGCAAACGCTAAAACAGCGCCTTGCTTTGCATATGGTGCGACGTTTTCGTTGTAGACCTGAGCGATATTTTCATCAGGTAACAAGATCATGATGACGTCGGCTTCTTTGACCGCATCATTCACTTCTGCCACTTTCAAACCAGCATTTTTTGCTTTATCCCAAGACGCACCGCCCTTACGCAGAGCGACTGTGATCTGACAACCAGATTCACTCATATTTAATGCATGTGCATGACCTTGTGAACCGTAACCGATGATGGCAACTTTTTTGCCTTTGATCAATGAGAGATCGCAATCTTTATCGTAAAAAACTTTCATTTTAATATCCTATAAATTTAAATTATTCAAAATCGAAACTGAAACTAAGTCGCCAACATTGGCGTTAATCTGGACCGCAGAGACACCGAGAGCACGGAGGAAGAATCTTTCAATTCTCGGTATCCTCTGCGCCTTCGCGGTTTTACTTCTTCTGCTAAATCTGATTACACTTTCAGGATGCGTTCACCACGCCCAATACCAGAACCGCCGGTACGGACTGTTTCCAGAATGGCGGTACGTTCTATGGAATCGATAAAGGCATCGAGCTTTCCTTTGTTACCGGTCAATTCTATGGTGTAGCTTTTTTCAGTGACGTCGATGATACGGCCGCGGAAAATATCCGCCGTGCGCTTCATCTCTTCACGCTCTTTACCGACTGCGCGCACTTTGATGAGCATGAGCTCACGCTCAATATGCGCACCTTCAGTTAAGTCGACCACTTTCACCACTTCAATCAAACGATTCAAATGTTTGGTGATTTGTTCAATCACGTCATCTGAACCAGTGGTGACGATAGTCATACGTGATAGTGTTGCATCTTCGGTAGGTGCAACCGTCAAAGTTTCGATGTTATAACCACGCGCAGAGAATAAGCCCACTACACGCGATAAGGCGCCCGCTTCGTTTTCGAGCAATACGGAAATAATGTGTCGCATTACAAATCCTCCGAACCAAGCAACATTTCAGTCAAACCCTTACCGGCTTTCACCATGGGCCAAACTTTTTCGTCTTGATCTGTAATGAAGTTCATGAACACCAACTTATCTTTCATAGCGAAAGCATCATGCAATGCACCATCGACATCGGCTGGATTTTCGATCTTCATCCCCACATGGCCATAAGCTTCGACCAACTTAGTAAAGTCAGGCAAAGAGTCCATATAGGATTCGGAATAACGACCAGCATAATCAATTTGCTGCCACTGACGCACCATACCGAGCGCACGGTTGTTCAGCAAAATAATTTTTGGTGTCAAATGATATTGCTTACAGGTTGCAAGCTCTTGGATACACATCTGTATTGATGCTTCACCTGTAATACACGCAACCGTTGCATCAGGATTCGCCATTTGCACGCCCATCGCATACGGCAAACCAACACCCATGGTGCCCAAGCCACCAGAATTAATCCAACGTTTTGGTTGATTAAACTTGTAGTACTGCGCCGCCCACATTTGATGCTGACCAACGTCAGACGTGACAAAAGCATCGCCCTTGGTTATCTCGCATACTTTTTGAATAATCGATTGCGGCTTAATGATCTCAGAAGAATCGGTATAGCCAAGACAATCTTGGGCGCGCCATTTCTTAATCTGCTTCCACCAATCGGCGAGAGGTTTCGCATTTGGCTTTGCATCCGATGCCGCCAATTGTGAGAGCATTTCAACCAAGACATCTTTCACATTGCCGACGATAGGAATATCCACCTTCACACGCTTGGAAATGGATGAAGGATCGATATCGACGTGGATAATCTTGCGTGGATGTGATGCGAAATGCTTAGGATTACCAATGACTCGATCATCAAAACGCGCACCGATCGCGATCAAAACGTCGCAATGTTGCATCGCCATATTAGCTTCATAGGTACCGTGCATCCCAGGCATACCGACGAATTTGTCGTCTGTCGCACGATAGCCACCAAGCCCCATCAAGGTATTGGTGACAGGAAAACCCAATTGATCGACTAATTTATTTAATTCTGGTGCTGCATTTGCCAAGATCACACCACCACCGGTGTAAATCATTGGACGTTCCGCCTGCAACAGCAATTGAACTGCTTTACGAATTTGCCCTGCGTGACCTTTATCGACGGGGCGATAAGAGCGCATCTCAATTTCTTTAGGGTAGTGATAAGTGGTTTTGTGATTGCTGATATCTTTTGGGATATCAATCAATACTGGCCCAGGGCGACCTGTAGTCGCAATGAAGAAAGCCTTCTTCACCGTATCGGCCAGATCACGTACATCTTTCACTAAAAAATTATGCTTCACGCATGGACGAGTAATGCCCACGGTGTCACATTCCTGGAACGCGTCTTCGCCAATTGCATGGCTAGGCACTTGACCGGAAATGACGATCATGGGAATAGAATCCATGTAGGCTGTGGCCAGCCCTGTCACAGCATTCGTTACGCCTGGGCCGGATGTCACTAAAGCGACACCAACTTTATTCGACGAACGGGAATACGCATCTGCGGCATGAATCGCTGCTTGCTCGTGACGTACTAAAATATGTTGGAATTTACTCTGATTGAAAATCGCGTCGTAAATATAAAGTACAGCACCACCCGGATAACCGAATACATGCTCAACGCCTTCTTCTGCGAGACACTTGACGAGAATTTCTGCGCCTGTGTACTCAGTGTTGCGGTCGAGGGTTTTCTCGGCACCGCGTTCCGATTGACGATCGGACGGTCGTTCTGAACTCATCTTGTTTCCTTTCAAGGTCCATTGGAGATTGATCGGATGTTCTTTCCTGACGAAATTCAAATTTCAAAAGCGGTCAGCTGACGTTCCTTTTTGTGCGGTCACTTTCCCCTTCTACTATCCGTTGGATAATATTCCAGGCAAAGCTTAATGGCGACTCGTGCGGTCAGGGTAAGGCTAAGAAATATTAAATTTCTCACGCTTGTGGCATGGGTTAGAACAAACTGCTACTAACAATTTACTGATAGTGACTTGTTGACAGAGGCATTGTGAGCCAGATCAAACAAGTGTTGGTACTCCGAGATTTTGGAGCGAGGCTCTACACTACTGCGATGCAACAATTTGGTCAAGTATATTTAGCGTGTATCGACAAGAAATTTCAAAGAAAACCGTAAATTCAAGTGCTTATCGCCTATTTATCTAACAAATAGACGAAGATTTTCATCAAATAAGAGGACATCATCAGGCTTTTTTGCTAGCATGTGCGCACTTTTGGTACGCGCGCAAAAAAAAGCATCGCACCGAAAATGTGCAAATGATGTAAACCAATGTTACGACTTGATCGTTAAGGCGCTTACGCTTGCATTTCGCTTTTTCTAACATTTTAGAAATTTTACGTTTTCCAAGGCACCATCCCCCGCATGGCAACCACTAAAGAATTATCCAACTTTCTAGAAGGCGTAGAGCGCCGCGCATTCAAACACGCAGTCTACATGGTGCGTAATGAAGAATCTGCGTTAGATATTGTGCAAGATGCAATGATCAAATTATCAGAAAAGTATGGTGACAAACCTGCTGATGAATTGCCTCTGCTTTTTCAAAGAATTTTGCAAAACACCATCTTGGATTTTTTCCGTCGAGAAAAAGTTCGCAATAATTGGGTTACCCTCTTTTCAAATATCACAACGAGTAATCAAGACGACGACAACTTTGATATATTAGAGGTTCACTCGGCGGAAGAAGGAAGCGAAGCCGCAGAATCAACAGAACAAAAATTAGAAAGAGAACAAGTTTTAAATATTATTGACGATGAGATAAAAAAACTACCAACGCGTCAACGAGAAGCCTTCCTCATGCGTTACTGGGAAGACATGGATGTTGCAGAGACCGCAACCGCCATGGGTTGTTCAGAGGGGAGCGTGAAAACGCATTGTTCAAGAGCTACTCACGCACTGGCAGCGTCACTTAAAGCAATAGGGATACATTTATGACTTACGCAAAAGAAAAAGAGGAAATCGACTTCGCCTATAAAGTGCGACGTGCGATGACCGAATCAAGCGAAAAACTTCCAGATGCTACATTGGAACGTTTGGCGGCAGCGCGTCAATTGGCCTTATCGCGCAAAAAGGAGGCCGAACCTAGTCGCGCCTTAGCATTTGGCGGTGTACTCGCAGGTAGCAATGGCATGTCATTTTCACAAAAAACTTGGTTTAATAAATCTTGGTTTGCGTTAGCTTTCCTTGTATTAGTGGCTGGTCTTTATGGTCTCTACGAATATGAACAAGAGCAACAAATCAATGATTTAGCTGAAATTGACGCTGCTGTACTGGTTGATGAGCTGCCACCAGATGCTTATTTAGACAGTGGTTTCAATGCTTATCTAAATAAAGAAACACCACCTGCAAAGACAGAGGAATAAGAGTGCGCATTAAGAATTTATCGTTCGCGTCAAATCTTCACATCATCGTCACACTATTGGCCATTAATATGGCCAGTAGTGCTTTTGCGTTCCAATCTCCGCCTCAAGCCACGTCGGCATCGACACCGGCCGCAGAGAATAGTGGAATTAGCGCCGCCGCTTCGACCACGTTGAGCCCTGCACAAGCACCGACTCAAAAACCAAATGCTGCGCCGGTCACCACGGGTAAAACCACATGGGCACAACTGAGTGCAGAACAAAAAACTGCCCTCACCCCACTCGCTAAAGAGTGGGACCAAATGGATGCTTTGCGCCAAAAAAAATGGCTGGGAGTAGCGAATAAATATACCAGCATGAAACCAGAAGAACAGCAAAGAGTTCAAGAGCGCGTGCAGACATGGGTTAAGATGACGCCGGAACAACGTATGGCGGTGCGCGAAAATTTTGCGAATACGAGCAAAAAATCTCCTGAGCAAAAATCAGCACAATGGCAGCAATATCAACAACTGAGCGAGTCAGAAAAACAAAAATTAGCAAATGAAGCCAAGGTGAAGAAGACAATTACAACAATTCAACCGGAATCTAAGCGCACAACGCCAGCTTTGGCGCCGTTGAAAAAAGGTCCCCCAACAGCTAATCCAGCAAGTAACAGCGCATCACAAGCTAGCATTAAGTAATTTGAAGAAATAGTACAAGTGACTCAGAATAATTCCGCTCCACAATTCCCTACTCCAAGTTTAAAACGCCGCCTCGTATGTATGATGATCTACGAAGCGGCATTAATCTTTGGTGTCATTTTTTTTGCCAGCTTTATTTTCGATGTCAGCACTCAAAGTAAGAGTGCACTCACCATGCGCCTCGCAAGAGAGATTTTTTTGTTTTTTGTTATCGGCAGCTATTTTGTTTTTTTCTGGCAGCGTAGCGGACAGACCTTGGCAATGCAAACTTGGCGCATCAAGTTAGTAAATGACGACTATCAACGCGTACCAGTCATCAAAGCAGTCGTACGTTATTGCCTCGCTTGGATGTGGTTTTTGCCTGGATTTATTGTTGCATACCAGTTTGGACTAAAAAATGCACAGCTCGCAATTCCCGTCGCGCTTGGTTTTTGCGGCTGGGCAGCGACTGCCTTTTTTGTCAAAGATGGCCAATTCTTGCATGATAAATTGGCCAAAACGCGCCTGATAGAACTCCCCAAGCCAATTGAGAAAAATTAAACAAGATCAAATTTGATTTCGTTTAATCACATTTTTACACCTGTAAATTTGGGGTATTGCTTGATTCAATGATATTCTATTGCCAAACGATCGCTACTTGCGATTAGACAAAATCAATAGGCATTCAACATGCAAACCAAAACACCAAGACGAACGCGCGACCGCATATTAGATCTATCACTCAAGTTATTTAACGACTTTGGTGAGCCGAATATCACGACGACGATCATCGCTGAAGAAATGAGCATTTCTCCAGGCAATCTGTACTACCACTTCCGCAATAAAGAAGACATCGTCAATTCTTTATTTCTGCAATTTGAAGAGGAAATCAATAAGAAACTTGCATTTCCTGAAGGTAGAAAAGCCAATATTCAAGACATCTGGACTTACCTGCATCTGACCTTTGAATTGATTTGGCGCTATCGTTTTTTCTACCGCGACCTCAACGATTTACTAACACGCAATCGCAAATTAGAACTCACTTTTAAGCAGATTCTGAATCACAAAATTAAAGTAGCAACAGAATTGTGTCTGGGTCTGCGTGCAGACGGTGAATTTGAGGCAGATGACATCACGGTAGAGGCACTGGCAACCAATATGGTCGTTGTTGCGACTTACTGGCTATCGTACGAATACGTCCGTAATCCGCGTAAATATACCGAGTTGCAAACGATGTCCGAATCTCTAGCGCGTGGCTGTTATCAAGTCATCGTACAAATTAGCCCCTATTTGCGTGGCCACACCAAAGAAGTTTTTGAGAAGCTGTCTCATGACTATCTCATGAAAATTAAACGAGAAACCTAGACCAAGCTCATGAAATCAATTTGTGTTTACTGTGGATCATCTAGTGGTAACTCTCCTGCATTTCACCAGGCTGCATTGGCATTAGCAAAGCAATTGACCAATCAAAATCTCGAATTGATCTATGGCGGCGGTGATGTAGGATTAATGAAGATTATCGCGGATGAGTGCCTGCGACTCGGTGGGCATGTGACAGGGGTCATCCCTCAGGCGTTATTAGACCGCGAGGTGGGTCATCGTAATTTAAACAAACTGCATGTGGTAGCAAATATGCATGAGCGCAAAGCCTTGATGGCTGAATTGTCTGATGGATTTATTGCTCTACCTGGTGGCATTGGGACCCTGGAAGAATTATTTGAAATGTTTACGTGGCTGCAACTCGGCTTCCACCACAAACCTTTGGGCTTATTAAATGTGAATGGTTTCTACGATCATTTATTGCAATTTCTAGAACACGCGGTATTTTCTGGCTTTTTAAAACCCGAACACAACGCCTTATTGATCAAAGAGATCGATCCTTCGCTATTACTGAATCGTATGCACCATTTTGAAGATGCTATTAACGCTAAATAAGACTAAATAAAGCTCTAAATAATTTAAATTCAACTGAAATCACCTTCAGAAAGATCAAACTAGCTGACTGCAACTAGCTTGAGAGTTTGATTTGATTAAGAATTTCGCATTTCAGACACAATATTTTCCAGGAATAAGCGCTCTAATCACAGGAAAGCTTACATTTACGAGGTAAAATGCGAGGCTAACCTGAATCCATCATAAAAATGTTGGCGCAGTCACCGACCCTTACCTTTCGATTGAAAACCCATGAAATTTTCCAAACAATTTTCTCTCTATCAATCTGAAGCCACGCAATTTCTCAACGGCTTAAAATCAGCAAATCCACAATTAGAACAAGGTCAACGTGACGGTCGCGCCCTACTTTGGGATAAAGCGCCAATTGATCTTGATACACAACGCCGCACAGCAGAAGCGCGCGTAGATCAGCAGCCTTACGTCTATCAAAATAAAAATTAAGCACGGTCTCAGCTAACTGAAATAAATCGTTAGCGACGAAAGCTTCCGCGCATGTCTACACAAAATTTATCCACGACAGAATTGCCTCTCATCGGTGCCACTGACAGCACACCCGATGTCGTGGACGGCTTGGCTTTTGCAAAGCTATATGGCGAGCCTTTATTCAAGCTTCCTAACGACTTATATATCCCACCAGATGCCTTAGAGATATTTCTAGAGGCGTTTGAGGGACCTTTGGATTTGCTGCTTTATCTGATTCGCAAACAGAATTTCAATATTCTTGATATTCCCATGGCGCAGGTGACGCAACAATACTTGCTTTATGTCGATCAAATTCGCAAACACAACTTAGAGTTAGCTGCTGAATATCTGCTAATGGCAGCGATGCTGATTGAAATCAAATCGCGCATGCTGGTACCTAGCAATAAAGCACAAGAAGGCGAAGAAGCGGATGATCCGCGCGCGGCCTTAGTGCGCCGCTTGCTTGAGTATGAGCAAATGAAGTTGGCGGCATATGATTTAAACACCATTCCGCAGCTAGGCCGTGACTTCTTGCATGCCCAAGTATTTATCGAACAGAATACTATTTTGCATTGGCCAGAAGTAAGAGTCGCCGACTTACAACAAGCCTGGGCAGATGTTTTGGGCAGAGCAAAATTGGTAGCCCATCACAAAATTAGTCGCGAAGAATTGTCGGTGCGTGAACACATGAGCAGTATTTTGCGCCGACTACAATCCAACAAATTCGTTGAATTTGCCGATTTATTCGACCCTAGTCGTGGCGCCCCTGTTCTGGTAGTTAACTTCGTCGCCCTACTCGAATTGGCGAAAGAAACTTTAATCGAAATCACACAAGCCGAAGCCTACGCGCCTATTTATGTCAGGCTGGCCTACGCGCCGGTTTGATCATTCCCTCATTGCCTTACCTCATATTACGATCTTAATCACATGAAAATTATTTCCTCCATTGAAGAGCTACGCGATCAATTACGCGGACAATTACGCACAGCTTTTGTTCCGACAATGGGAAATCTGCATGAAGGTCATTTGTCCCTGATGCGTTTGGCACGTCGACATGGAGACCCGGTTGTCGCGTCAATTTTCGTCAATCGTCTGCAATTCGGTCCCAATGAAGATTTCGATAAATATCCTAGAACATTTCAAGCGGATATTGAAAAGCTAGAAAAAGAAGGTGTGTATGTTTTATTTGCACCAAGCGAGAAAGATCTCTATCCGGAACCACAAGAATATCGTGTACAACCGCCAAATGACTTGGGCGATATTCTTGAAGGTGAATTCCGCCCTGGTTTTTTCAACGGCGTGAGCACCGTCGTCTTAAAACTTTTTTCGTGCGTACAACCTAGAGTTGCAGTTTTCGGAAAAAAGGATTATCAACAACTGATGATTATTCGTAATATGGCGAAGCAATTTGCGCTACCTACCGAAATCATCGCGGCAGAAACATGGCGCGCAGAAGATGGATTAGCATTGTCGTCCCGCAATGGTTATTTGAGCAGTAGTGAACGTGACGAGGCGCCGACACTTTATAAAATTCTCAATCAAGTGGCGGATCAAGTTCGCAGTGGTGACCAAAACTTAGCGACTATTGAGCAGCAAGCAATGCAAGAATTAACCCAACGTGCATGGAAACCTGACTACGTTGCTATTCGTAAGCAATCCAATTTGCAGGCTCCAAGCGCTGAAGATCTGGCGAACAAAGAAGCGCTTGTCGTATTAAGTGCGGCTAAGTTAGGCAATACTCGTTTGATCGATAATTTAGAAATATAGGTCAATCACGATGTCCATACTATCGCCTGCTCTGCGTCACATCATTAGTGTCAACATTGGTGCCAGCCTTATTGCCGCCAGCTTGAATTTTTCTTGTGCTTTTGTAGCGCAAGCAGATGTAAAAGTCATCGATGACGGGCAACGCACAGTCAGTCTGGCGCAACCAGCAAAACGTATCATCAGCTTAGCGCCACACGTCACTGAAATGATTTTTGCGGCTGGTGCCGGGCAATTCTTAATTGGCGTCAGTGACTATAGTGACTATCCAGAGCAAGCCAAAAAGATCCCATCTGTTGGTAATATATTCGCGCTGGATCTGGAGCGTTTACTAGCTCTGAAACCGGACTTAGTGATTATTTGGGGCACTGGCAACGCGAAGCACTTGGCAAAAAAATTACGCGATAACAAAGTCACAGTTTTTGAAAGTGAACCTCACACTTTTGAAGATATAGCGAGTTCATTAGAACGGATTGCCGTCCTAAGTGGCACTGAAGCGATTGGCAATATCGCGGCCAAACAATTTAGAGAACGTCTGCAAAGCTTAAGTAGCAACTATCGCTTAAAAGATAAAGAAACCGCTATCAGCGTCTTCCATCAAATGGTCAAAAGTCCGCTGATGACGGTGAATCAAGAACATTTCATCTCGAAAATGATCACACTCTGCGGAGGCCGTAACGTATTCGCGGAATTGAAAGATATTAGTTCCACTATTACGGTGGAAGCGCTATTGGCAGCTAACCCCGAACTTATTTTCAGCAGCGGCAAGGACAATCTCAAGTTACTGAAAGACTGGGAAGGTTTCCCGACCCTACAGGCTGTCAAAAAACAAAACTTGTACAGCATACCCGGTGATTGGTTGCACCGTGCTGGGCCACGCGTATTAGATGCGACCGAACAATTATGTAAAGACATTGCTGAAACACGCAAAAAAATTCAGCGCTAAAAAAATTCAGTACTAAGCAGTCGCTAAATAAGTCGAAAAAATCTGACTTTAAGCACCCGTGCGCAATGTTTTATTTTATCTTATCGACGTAAGAAAATAGGTACACATCACAAAAACAATGGATGGCGAACTCTCCCCCCTCTCGAACTAAGCTGCATTATTACAATCACGACTAAATCAGCAAAAATAAAAAGGAAATGCGAATCACTGCATTTCCTTCCTTGATATTTGTTCGCGTCCGCTGAAATCAGCTAAGCGGGTTCATTTTTCTGATTAATATAGTCGTCAGTAGTCTCCACTTCGGCAGGCTCATTGTCATCTGCGTCAACGCTTCCGCGCTCTGCCCGATTTTTTAATTTCTCTTCCTTTTTTCGCTTCTTCGCCAATTCTTTTTGACGTTTCTCATATCCGTAATTTGGAGTGGCCACAATGATCCTTTAATTTTTCCAACACTTTACCACATGGTTTCACATCTCTCTGAGATATAAATTCAGTAAGAAGTAAAAAGGAGAATTCCATTTATGATGTATTTTTTCCCAAAACAATCTTTTATATTGAAGGATTAATTTTTCTGATTTAGTATGGATTCATCAATAAATGCTCAAAAGGCCTGATATGAATCAAACACCACCGGCAGTTAATGGGACTGTAGATGATAATCCTGAATTGATGTACAAGGGATTAGGGCATGTCGTTAGGGCTTTACATGATGCTCTAACCTGGGTTGGCGCCAACGATATATTAGCTGAAGCATCGAATGAATTTCCCTCTGCACGAGAGAGACTTAATCACATAGGTGTCTTAACAGAAAAAGCTGCCAACACTGTTTTATCCACTGTCGAAGACACTTTGCCTTTACAGCATGCTGCGACTAAAAATGCTGAAGAATTGCTGTCTCAATTCAATCGTGTCCCGCTAGAAAATTTATCTAAAGAAGAGTTATTGGCAATAGCAAATCAAGCTCACAGCTTTATTACCGTATCCAAGAGCAATAGTATGACGATGGAAAAGGCTTTGTCCGAGATTATGATGGCACAGGATTTTCAAGATCTGACGGGTCAACTCATAAAAAAAGTGGTGAATCTGCTTGAAAGAACTGAAACTGATCTGCTTGAATTACTTATCAGCGGAGCGCCAGCGGGCACTATTTCTGCAATGAAAAAAGAAGATCTGCTAGCCGGCCCAGGAGCTGTTGGAGGCGTGCAACTTAATCAGGAAAATGTAGATGATTTATTGTCAGATCTCGGCTTTTAATACAACAGACCCAATAGTATGTTCTGATCGGCTTTAGGCTTATGAGGTAAGTTTAATTAGGGGTGCCCCCCTACAACAATAAAACAATCCTGAAATTACCAAAGCCAAACACGCAATCATCTTGCCTTTGACAAAATCACCAACCATTTACGAAACAATAGAATTTCCAAGTGCCCAGCCTGAACGCCAGTCGAACATTCGATCACAGGGTTCACTTGATATTGGCGATTTCTAAAATCTTTGCATACAAAAATTTCGCGACGTCCAAAACGCATTAAGAATGTGCTTGGTGAAAATTGCACAGCAAAGCGTGTATCAAAAGATTGTTCTAAGTTAGTCATTTGGCGAATTCCCCATAAATAATTATCGAAACTGCTAAAACTGAACACAGCGATCAAACATTCAAATAACTGTATGCATATCCAGTGATTGGTACTGTAAATGAAAACACCTGATCATGCAATCAGTATTTGTAAGCTGTTGTTTTATCTCGATTTATTACAAAATAAGGAATTCTTTATTTTAACTAATACCCAATTATGGTTTTACAAGGCGGAAATCTAAATCATGAAAATCGAAGCTAAAATCGGTTGCAGGTGAAATTGCTTTCATCGACATAGACACAGGTTTTCCTTCAACATCTAAAGCAAAATTAGCATAGGCATCTGCATTAAGCGTTCTATCATTCCATTTCACAATGAAGGTATTTCCCTTGTAAAAATGCATTTCACCGGTTAATGCGGGCGAGCGTTTCGCACTAAAAATCATTTTTCCATTTTCCGCACGAATACTGATATCGCCGAACCAATTATCTCTGTAAGTCCCTAAGTAAATCGACTGGTCGATCTTATTATTCGCCTTATTTTTTTGTTGCGTCTCAATTGCCTTCCATACATCAGCCACTTCTTTATCGTTTTCGGCATCACGCTTTAATTGACGCTCGTGATTTTCTTTTACTCTGTCAATCGTTGGCATGCCCAAATAGCTGTCTTTAATCGTATTCGTAATCGACGTAAATGCGGCACCGGACTCTTGATTCGTTAACACAATAATTCCTAATTTAAGTTCTGGAATTAATGTTACTTGCGTGACCATTCCTAACAGCCCACCGGTATGCGCCACTTGCTTATATCCTTTTACGTCACTCAACCCCCACCCAATACCGTACGAGGCAAAATGGGTGTTGTAAGTTCCTGTATTGGTGCCTGTTTGCAATATGGTTTGTGGCGACCACATCTCGTGTTGTACCTTTTCGCTGAAGAGCCTTTGCTTATTTTCTGTGCCATAAGTTCCCTTATTTAACTGCATTCGAACCCATAGGCTCATATCATGAATATTGCTGTAAATTCCCCCTGCCGCATTGATCACTTCATTTGGTCTGAAGGGTACCGTTTGTAACGCGCCGTTTACTGGCACATGAGGGTCAACCTGATTTTCACCGTGCTTTAAACGTGTAATTGATGCCGCACTTTCATTCATGGCTAGCGGCTTCATGATGCGCTGTTCAATAAAGTCTTCCCAGCTCATTCCAGAAACACGTTTAATCACTTCACCAGCGACAATATACAAATTATTGTCGTAATCGTACTTAGCCCGGAAACTGGAAACCGGTTTCAAAAACCGTAAATTATGAATCACGTCTTTAAGAGTAAAATCGCTGCCATCCGGAAAAAACATTAAGTCGCCCGCCCCAAGACCCAATCCGCTACGATGCGTCATCAAATCTAACACTGTAAATTCATCGGTAACATAGGGGTTATAAAGTTTGAACTCAGGAATAATATTGGTAACTTTTTCATTCCATTTCAGCTTTTTCTCATCGACTAAGATTGCCAGCGCTGCCGCAGTAAAGGCTTTTGAGTTCGATGCAATTCCTACTAACGTATGTTCATCCATCGCCAGTTTCGATTTAATCGAACGAACACCGTAGCCTTTGCTATGCACGACTTGGTCATCTTTAATCACGGCAACCGAAATACCAGGCACGTTAAAAGTTTTCATCGCCGACTCAACTACGGCATCAATTTGTGCCGTCGTCAATACTGGAGGATTCGCTTGCACATTCGACTGCGCATGCGCCAAGTGGCCAACCATCACACTGGTCAAACATATCCATAAATAAGTGCGTACAATTTTTTTCATCTTTGTCTCCACAATTTCATTTTTTTCGCATCAGCATTTTTAGGGTTCAAAGCATCAACCCGCGGTTAATCCATTCGATGTCAATCGCAAGATTCGATCACAACGTTTCGCCAAGTCTGCATCATGCGTAACGATGACAAACGCTGTTCCCAACGTTTTCGATAACTCCAGCATCAAAGCAAATACTTGATCTGCAATACCACGATCAAGATTCCCAGTTGGTTCATCGGCTAATACACAAGCAGGATTCGTCACCAGAGCACGCGCCAATGCAACGCGTTGACGCTCACCACCAGAAAGCTCACCTGGGACATGAGTAATACGATGTTCCAAACCCACTTTACTTAACATTGTCTTCGCAATTGCTTGTGCTTCTGCTCGCGGCATACGGCGAATTAGCAAAGGCATAGCGACATTATCGAGCGCTGAAAATTCCGGCAAGAGATGATGAAACTGGTACACAAAGCCTAAGGATTTATTGCGCAAATCACCGCGCGCAGATTCGTTCATATTCGCAAAATCATAGCCTAATAAATTAACGATACCTCGACTCGGCGTATCTAATCCGCCCAATAAATGCAATAAGGTCGATTTACCAGAACCTGAGGCTCCAACGATGGCGACCCGCTCGCCAGCTTGTATTGAGAACTCAACCGACT
Organism: Affinundibacterium flavidum; assembly: GCF_014284175.1. Classification (GTDB taxonomy): domain Bacteria; phylum Pseudomonadota; class Gammaproteobacteria; order Burkholderiales; family Burkholderiaceae_D; genus Undibacterium; species Undibacterium flavidum. The sequence goes on along the minus strand of NZ_JACOGA010000010.1, from coordinate 148,906 downwards.
CCAGCACTTTCACTGCCTGTTCGCCTTGACCAAAGGTTTTTGCCAGATTTTTACAAGACAAAACTGTTTGAACTTTACTCATAACGCAGAGCCTCCGCAGGTTTAACGCGGGCAGCTCGCCAGCTAGGATAAATTGTCGCTAAAAATGCCAATACAATCGCAATACCGCCGATAGTCCAGACATCTGACCAATGCAAATCGGAAGGCAAGGTACTGATTACATAGACTTCTTTTGAAAGAAATTGTATGCCGAGTATTTTCTCAATAAACGGTACGATGACATCGATATTCAGAGCGACAATTATTCCTGACAGCACACCAAGTGCAGTGCCAAACAATCCCACTAAACCGCCCTGCACCATAAAAATTTTCATGATCGACATAGGCGATGCGCCCAAAGTACGCAAGATCGCGATATCCGCTTGTTTTTCCGTGACAGTCATGACCAAAGTCGAGACCAGATTAAAAGCCGCCACAGCAATAATCAAAGTGAGAATGATGAACATCATGGTTTTCTCAGTTTTTACTGCCGCGAAATAATTGCTGTTCTGTTGTGACCAGTCACGTGCAATTAAACTACCACCCAATGTTCGACTCAATTCAAATGCGACTTGCGGCGCTTTTAACATGTCTTTGATTTTTAGACGTACGCCGGTCGGTGCTTCCTGACGAAAGAATTTTTGCGCATCCGCGATATGAATAAACGCCATGCCAGAGTCGAATTCGTAATGCCCTGCCTCGAACACTGCTACGACAGTAAAGCCTTTTAAACGCGGGATGGTGCCCGCTGGTGTAAGTTGACCTTCAGGCGCGGCTAATGTAACTTTATCGCCTATGCCTACATGCATGGCTCGCGCCAAATCAACACCCAAAATTATATTGAAAGCGCCTTCTTTCAGATCCGTTAATTTACCTGCTTTGACCTTAGTCGCAATGATAGAAACTTTAGGTTCATCTTCTGGCAGAATACCGCGTAACATGGCACCACGCATCACGCCATCATTCACGATCATACTTTGCGCGTCGACATACGGCGCTGCAGCAAGGACTGCTGGATGCTTCAAAGTTTGCTGCGCGGTCGCTTGCCAATCTGGGATCACACCACTGGCATCAAATACTTCTATGTGAGGCAACACAGAAAGCATGCGGTCACGGACTTCCTTCTGAAATCCATTCATGACCGACAAAACAATGATTAAGGCCGCGACACCAAGCGCGATGCCGGCCATAGAAATAAGGGAAATAAAAGAAATAAAGCTATTGCGACTACTGCGACGCCCGGCGCGGGTGTAGCGTAAGCCGACTAACCATTCAAAAGAGAGGTTTTTCACAAAGTTGGTATTCCAAAGAAATTAATTACGAACATAAAACTACTCTTGCCAGAAGCAGCAAGCTATTTCCCCCATTGATGCTCAACAACACGGTCACATCAAGCCTGATTAAGTTAAATCGATGAAAAAAAGCTGGCAAATCTTCAAGAGCCCGTAGTTTGCCATACAATGACACTATGAGCCATTTAGAAATTATTGTGCCTTTTGGCATTCCCCCCGCAGCTTTGGCTAAAGAGTTAGTCAAGCAAATGAAAACGCCTTCGCTGGCAAGCCTATTGGGCTATGCGCGAGGCAAGAATATACATGAACATGATGAGTTCGCCAGACAATTGCCTCACGAAGCGTGGCTGACACGCGCATTCAAGACGCCAACAAATATTGCAAATAGCTCGCCATTGACGCATCAACGCATGCAAGCTTTTGGATTACAGCCAGCGCACGGATTTTGGTTCACATTAAGCCCCATCCATATCCACATTGCACGCGACCACATGGTGATGACGGATCAGCGCCGCTTAGAGATCGATGATAAAGAATCACGCGCACTTTTTGATGCCGCACAAGAAATCTGCGAAGAATTGGGCAAGCCTCTGCTCTATGGTGATGCCAAAACCTGGTTCTTACATGCCGACGAGTGGCACGCCATGCACACAGCAAGTCTCGATGCCGCCGCCGGTCACAATATGGAAATTTGGATTGCCAAAGGTGAACACGAAGTGGCCTGGCGCAAACTACAAAATGAAATTCAAATGCTGTGGCATATTCATCCTGTCAATCAAGCGCGCGAAGAGCAAGGCCGCACTACCATTAACTCGGTTTGGCTGCATAGTGGAAGTGCAGAAATGCACGCCACCATTCATCAAACGAATACGCCGCATTTTAATGTCATCAAAGATCAAACTGATTCAACTAGCATTTTAGTTGAGGACTTATTAGAACCCGCACTCAATAGCGACTGGGGAAATTGGCTGGCACGCATGAATCAGCTAGAAAAAAACTGGTTTGAACCTGCCTTAGGTGCCTTACAGAATAAGCAGATTAAGACTTTGCACCTGGTATTGAGTGATGGTCAACGCTTGTGTCAAATTTCTTGTCGGGCGCCACAAGCATGGAAATTTTGGCGGCAACCTAGTCTTCAAACTTTATTAGCATTAGCGAATTCACCCGCTAAAATCTAGCAGCAAGCAGCAGTAAAAAACATTCCGCACCAATTTTAAAGATTTTCATCACTCAGCATTCTTATTCTATGACACGCATCAGCATCCGCCCTTACCCATTTCGCCAGGCAGAATTACTCAAGCAAAGTGGTTTGCATCCCGTATTGGCGAGGCTTTTTGCGGCGCGTGGTATCGTTACTGCAGAAGAATTATTGACGGATCTGCCTGCATTGATCCCGCCCAATCAATTACTGAATAGCGAAAAAGCGGCAAAATTCTTAGCCGATGCGATTGCCGCCAACAAGAAACTGGTAATCGTGGCGGATTATGACTGTGATGGTGCTACCGCCTGTGCGGTTGGTTTGCGTGGTTTAAGAATGTTAGGTGCAACAGTTGATTACATCGTGCCGAATCGATTTGAATATGGCTATGGCTTAACACCGGAAATTGTCGAACTCACCGCGCGCGAAAAATCACCCGATATCATCGTTACTGTCGATAACGGCATTGCCAGCATAGATGGAGTCGCTGCCGCGAATGCGCGTGGCATACAAGTACTGGTCACCGATCATCATTTGCCTGCAGATAGCTTGCCGCAAGCGAGCGTCATTGTTAATCCTAATCAGCCATTTTGCGACTTCCCTAGTAAAAACTTGGCGGGTGTCGGCGTCATGTTTTATGTATTGTTAGCATTACGCGCAGAGCTACGTCAACGTGGTGCATTCGATCAACAAAATCAACCAAAACTAGATACCTTGCTCGATCTGGTCGCGTTGGGAACAGTAGCAGACGTCGTAAAACTCGATCCCAACAATCGAATTCTGGTTGCTCAGGGTCTTAAGCGTATGCGCGCTGGTCGCATGCATGCTGGGATTGCCGCGATCTTTCGCGTCGCTGGTCGTGAACCCCGTTTAGCCAGTCCTTTCGATTTAGGCTTTGCGGTCGGCCCCAGACTAAATGCAGCTGGTCGTTTGGCAGACATGTCACTCGGCATCGAGTGTTTAACCACAGACGATGAAGGGCGCGCTTGGCAGATTGCACAAGAACTCAATAGCATCAACGCTGATCGCAAAGATATAGAACGCGAAATGCAAGATGTAGCACTACTCCATTTAGATGATTTTCAAGCGCAAGACACACACACTATTACCGTATTCGACGCCTCTTGGCACCAGGGTGTAATCGGGATTGTCGCTTCACGTTTAAAAGACAAATTTTATCGCCCGACAATTACTTTCGCTCCGGGTGACGAAGGTTTGATCAAAGGTTCAGGCCGATCAATTCCCGGTTTCCATTTACGCGATGCCTTAGATTTGGTTTCTAAACATGCCCCGAGTTTGATACAAAAATTTGGCGGCCATGCGATGGCGGCGGGCTTAACCATACGTGCTGAAGACTTTGAAGCGTTTCAAATTGCCTTTGAAGCTGTCGGTAAATCATGGTTAAGACAAGAGCAATTAGAACGTATTATCGAAACTGACGGCGTACTGGAAGAAGCCTATTACTCCACCGATTTTATTGAACTCTTGGACAGCCAAGTGTGGGGGCAAGGTTTTGCACCGCCCATATTCTGCGATGAATTCAAATTAGTATCGCAAAGAATTCTTAAAGAACGGCATTTAAAAATGCTGCTAGAAAAAAATGGAATGCGTTACGATGCCATCTGGTTTGGGCATACCGACAGTTTTGGCGAGCGAGTCAAAGTAGCGTTCAGACTAGATGCTAATGAATACAATGGCGTCACCAAAGTACAGCTATTGGTTGAGCATGTTGAGCAGGCTTGATCAATATCTGAGATAAAGACCTGTACCTGAAGGTTACCTACTCGGGTATCGAATCGTTTTTCACTTTTGAATTTTGCGCATTCTGTGCAATAAATTTCAAAATCATACCTATCATACCAACACTCACTGCATCAATATTCCAGTTCCATTTAATATGACGTGAGCCTTGGTTAATCCATGCTTCTATGCTTGGTACAAATAATATTGCAGCCATTGCGGCGTACATCAGGTAATCACCCAGCGCTCGCAAATCTTGAAGTAAGGCCAAATCAAATGACATGCTTAACGCATACTTTTTCAATACATTTGCGGCCGTCCATAAAGCGCATAAATACACTACTGGCACCAACAAGCCGGTCCAAAAAAATGGCAATTTCAAAGACATCATTAGTGTGTTACTGAGGCTAAAATTATCGCCTAGGGTATAGATGGGCAGCAATTGCAAAACTCGCTCTACTAGCAGGTTCAAGGCTAATAGACACACTATGACTTTGACCAGAACACTAAAGCTGGAAAGGTATTTGGATTCTGTTATTTGCGTCTGAACCATATGTCTTTTCTACTTTCATAAATTGAACTTGGATGACTTTGCTTAGAAGCAAGCATCGTCAACGAATTTCAGTTCATGCTGAATCACAAACATTTAATTTTCAAAAATTAAAGCGAACAAAAAAGCGCGTCAAATTTACCTGATGCGCTTTTTTCGTCCTTCGTTACCGTGCCAACAATTTACTTCGCATCCCAAATCGCCATCATATCGACCGACCCTTGCGAGCGTATTCCGTTATCAGATAAGACACCTTCAGTCGCTGCCAACATTGCTTTACGCGGCAGAACCATCGTTTCGCCGTAACGTTGATCATAGTGAATTACAATCAAATCGTCCTGCATATCGCGTAACAAACCAACCAGATGCTTCAGGCTTTTGACAGGAATGCCGTTGATTGAATAGATCACAGAACCGAAACGATTGCTATAGCCAGTCACCAATTTATGTGGAAAAAATGGAGAGCTCACAACCACCAATTCTTCTCGATCCTTCGACGGCATTTCGCCACGCAAAGTCACCAAAGGGCTTGCATTGTAAGCGTAGCCATTCAAAGCTGGTGCATTGTTACTGAGAAAGCTCAGATATTCGACTGTAGCGCGCGAAAACACGATTGGCCCCCAAATAAAATAAGAAGGATAACCACCTTGCAAATCGCCTATGAGGTGTGGTCGTGACGTGTAGACCGGGGCTTGTACTTGCATTACTTTGCCTGAGCGAATAATACCCAAGGGAACTCTACCGCTCGCCGTAACTTGTTGCACTTTGTACTTAAACATCACTCTGACGCTAGGTTTAAGCTTAACCATGCACTGATTATCAATCGGCGTATCGCCAATATGCGTAATCACATCCCACTCCTGCAAACCATTATTCGCAGCACCTTCATAAGGTTTATGCACAATACAGCCTTCAACATTTTTATCTAACTTCAGGTACTCACGCACGGTTGGATTTTCTAAAGTTTGCGTCACATCTAACAACGACGGTTTGCCGTCATACTTATTATCTACAACATCTTTTAAGAAAATTTCTATCTCTTCATTCGGAATAATGTATCCGATATTTTGCGCGTTCATTAAACCTGAAAATGCGAGTCCTATCATCTTGTCGCCAGCGATCACCGGCCCGCCGCTATTGCCTGGGTTAATCGCTGCATCAATTTGTATTCGTAATCCGCCCGTACTGCCGTCATAATCAACAAATTCAATGCGCGAGACTATCCCTTTAGTAATGGAGAGCGAGTTTCCCCCGGTCGGATAACCATAAGCAAACACGGCATCCGTCACTTCCGGTAATTTATTACTACGCACAACCGCTGCATGTGTATCGAAAAACTTCTCGTCATCTAATTTTAAGACCGCCAAATCCATACCACGCGAAATCGCAACAACAGTCGCCGATACTTTATCGCCCTCTTGCCCGGTTTGAATTTGCACCTGACTGGCATACTCAACCACGTGTGCATTGGTTAGAATTCGGCGTCCTTCAATGACGACGCCCGAACCTGTGACTTCTTGCGGAGAAGACTTGCCCCAGGGTTTAAACGGATCAGGGCCCCTTAACGTAGAAAATACTTTTACGACAGATTTCTCTAAATGCGCTACAGCGGGTGTCGCTACCGCTTTAGTACTCAGCGCTTGCGCTGGCAACGCTGAAATCATCACTCCAACCAAAACCAGATTCAAACCCAAGAAAAACTTTTTAAACATCTGAGAGTCTCTTTGCATAAATTAATTTCTAATAAAAATAGTGAAGAATGACACACAACCAACAGCTGATACAAACAAATTCAAACAATAACAAATAATTACAATCAAAAAACAAAGTAAATTCCTACTCCATAATCCGCATAAATAACACTCTATATGAACTGGCGATTTTTCACATCACCACTTACTGCTTTTGCGATCGCGACTCGGCATCTAACTTACTGGGATCATTAGAGGTAGTGGCGCATGATTTTCCACTAACAACACCTTTTAGATAAGAACGTCGAACGATTCCGGCAATACTTGCTGCAGCCACTTCACGCGCATGACTATCCGCTCCGGTAAGTCGCCGCACCCAAGAACGAAATGGCACGAACCCTTCCGTAAAACTTCTTAATGCATTAATGGTGGCATTTCCCAATTCTCTCTCGACAATGTTGCCATGTTCGTCTACTTGTGCTGCGTCAACATCGGGTCCCAATACGGCATTCAAGTTCTGTATTTCTCGCTCGTACCATGCGCAATCAGCACCAGGCACGATCAAGTACGGAGCTTTTCGAGCGCTGATTAAAACTTCTGGAATTTCGGTTCTTACTATATTTAAGTCACTTAGAGGAGAAGTCATTGCAGAACCCACTCGCGTATCAAACGCTGGTTCAGAATTTCCCTTATTGGTATTTTTCTGTTCATTTTTGCTGGCCGTTGAACAAGCGGCTAAACTCAATAAAATCATACCCAGCATAAACAAACGCAAACGTATGCCGATGAAAATTTGCGATTTCATAATGCCCTCAACTTTCTTTCTCCATGCACCAGAGACGATGCTAATATTTTTTCAACAAAAAAGATTTTACCTGCTGTTGCTACCTACAGTTTGTCTTTATAGAAATTTATTTACTACCGTCTCCTCAAATAACAACTTACCTTGATCGCCGATTTTTGCGTTTAATCCTGCTGTTTTTGCGTTCTATCTAATGCCATCTGTCACTTTTCATTAAAGCGCCTAGATTGGAGAAGTCAATCGCGCCTTTTGGGATTGATAAAATCGAAAAACAGTGTTTTTAATCTATATAGACAAAATAAGGAGCTACCATGAAAACCCTCTATGCCAGCCTCGCCATCGTCACTTTGATGATTTCAGCAAATGCGCTAGCCGCAGATCCGGATGTCAACACCTCAGTAACAATCAAGGGTGCGGCAAGAATCGCCCCAGTATATGTCTCGCCAGACGAAGCAAGAGAAATTGTTGGCCGTTACGTACTCGATAACGGCAAAACACTCAACATGACACAAAAACAAAATCGCTATTATGTTGAAATTCCTGGTCAATCTCTGATTCAACTTATTCCCATTAGCGCCACCACTTTTGTCTCTAGTGATAAGTCAATTCAACTCAAATTCACGCCTGCAATGGATGGCAGAACAACACAGGTCATAGCACGCTATGTCGAGGGTTAGGTTTGATCAACGTCTAACGATAGTTAGTCGCAAGTTAGTCGCAATCACGCCAAAGCCGAATCCGCTTTCACGTTTTAGGGATCCGACTTTGGCGAGAAAATAGCCAATTCACACAATCACTAACAAAAACAAAGGCTTACAATCACTCAGATTCACAGAATATGGGCGAAGACTTGCAGATTCAGGTAAAATCACGCCCATGAATCCTGCACCGAAAAATCTCTTCGCCTCACCGCGCTATCGCCCCGATGTTGGTGGCAAACATGCCGCCCCTTTCCTCCCTATGTCACGCGCCGAAATGGACGTACTAGGTTGGGATAGCTGCGACGTTATCTTAATCACTGGCGACGCCTATATCGATCATCCCAGTTTTGGTATGGCCTTAGTTGGTCGTTTATTAGAGCAACAAGGATTCCGAGTCGGCATTATCAGCCAGCCTGATTGGCATTCTGCGGAAGATTTTCGCGCATTAGGACGTCCCAATTTGTATTTCGGCATCACCGCTGGCAATATGGATTCCATGGTCAATCGCTACACGGCAGATCGTAAGATTCGTTCTGAAGATGCCTATACACCCGATGGCGATCCAAATAAACGTCCAGATCGTGCGGTCGTAGTCTACGCCCAACGAGCCCGCGAAGCCTTTCCTGAAGTGAACGTGGTGATTGGCAGTATTGAAGCTAGCTTACGCCGTATCGCGCATTACGATTACTGGTCAGATAAAGTAAAGCGTTCCGTATTACCAGATTCGAAAGCTGACCTGCTTTTATTCGGAAACGCTGAACGTGCAATTGTCGACTTAACGCACAGACTCGCGGCAGGTGAACCTATCAAATCGATACGCGATTTGCGTGGCACGGCATTCATGACGTCGTCAAATTGGTTACCCAATGAAGATTGGGCAGAGATTCAATCTATCAAGATCGATACACCAGGCAAGGTCGAAGCACATACCAATCCGTATGAAATGATGCCGGAAAAAGACGCGAAATGCACTACAGGTGACGGTTCAACGCCTTCGCCCGCTGTCGAACCCGATGTCATCAAACAGCAAGCCATACGCATTATGAGTCGCGAAGAACGACAAGCAATGCTGCGCAACAAACACAATAATACAGTGATTCGCCTACCTTCTTTTGAAGCCATCAAAGATGATCCGGTGATGTACGCTCACGCGTCTCGGGTATTCCATTTAGAAGCAAATCCCGGCAACGCTAAAGCACTATCGCAAGCACATGGTGACCGAGATGTCTGGATTAATCCGCCACCATTACCACTCGCCATGGACGAAATGGATGGCGTGTATGACCGTGCTTATGCACGTGCACCGCACCCTAGTTATGGCAAAGCGCGTATCCCTGCATGGGAAATGATACGTTTCTCCGTCAACATCATGCGTGGTTGTTTTGGCGGTTGTACTTTCTGCTCAATCACTGAACACGAAGGCCGGATTATTCAGAGCCGCTCTGAGCCATCCATCTTGCGTGAGATCGAAGAAATTCGTGACAAAACTAAGGGCTTCACTGGAACTATTTCCGACTTGGGTGGGCCAACTGCAAATATGTATAGACTCGCCTGTAAAGACAAAAAGATCGAAGAATCTTGCCGTCGCTTATCCTGCGTTTACCCTGGCATATGCAGCAATTTAAATACTGATCATAGCAAACTGATTTCGCTATATCGCAAAGCGCGTGCGATTCCTGGCGTAAAAAAAATCCTGATCAGTTCAGGCTTACGTTACGACCTCGCCGTACGCTCACCAGAGTATGTCAAAGAATTGGTCACACACCACGTTGGTGGTTTGTTGAAAATCGCCCCCGAACATACTGAAACCAATACTTTATCCAAAATGATGAAGCCTGGTATTGGTGCTTATGATGAATTCAAAGCGATGTTTCACAAGTATTCTAAAGAAGCGGGCAAAGAGCAATATTTAATTCCCTACTTCATTGCTGCACATCCGGGAACGACCGATGACGACATGGTGAACCTTGCTTTGTGGCTGAAGAAAAATGACTTCAAACTAGATCAGGTGCAGACCTTTATGCCTACACCTATGGCTTTGGCAACTACGATGTACCACACGCGTAAAAACCCGTTAAAAAAAATCACCGCCGATTCTGAAGTCGTGGAAACTGCGCGCTCAGGCAAGATTCGCAAATTCCATAAAGCCTTATTGCGCTATCATGCACCGGAAAATTATGAGATTGTCAAAGAAGGTTTGTTGCGCATAGGACGCGGAGACTTGATTGGTAGTAGTGAGCGCCATTTGATTCCGTCGCGCGCACCTGTTGTGGCAAGCTTAGTGAATGCTGGCGTGGTACCTGTCAAACGCGGTATAGCGCCAAAACTAAACACCTTCGGCAAGAGCTCGGCAACACGTCTTGCAGCGAAAGTAGCGCCAGCCATTTCCAAATCTGGCCTAGCCTACAATCCGGCCAAACCCAAAAAAGCGCCCGTTAAATCAGGCCGACGCTAATCTATATAATCCATCTAATGCTCGACGTTGTAGTTCATCTTACAAACAAGCTGAACCACAACATCGAGCACCAATCGCAACAAACAACAACTTAATCATATTCCCTGCGTCCCACTAGCATCTCGCGTTACAATTTCCCTGCGGAAAATCAACCCCGCCCACTTCCAGCACTATTTACAACCTCACAAGTCTCAGCAGTCTCACGCCCAAGGAGAGTCGCAATGAAACATATGAAAACGGTGTTAATTCTAGAACATACCGAAGAAGTATTTGATAAATTGACTTGCGATGTTTGCGGTGCTGAATCTCATTGGGATGAAAACTGGTCAAGTGCGGAGCCAGAAAAGAAGATAACAACCATACAATTAGACGAGGAAGAATCTTTTCCAAATGGTGGACAATCAACACAGACCCAATATCACATTTGCCCGACTTGCTTTCAAACCAAACTCAGTACATGGTTTGAAAGTCATCGCCAAGCCCAACCCACCATAACAAAATCCGTCTGGTAAAAAAGATACCAACATGGCTCACAAGGCCGTTCAGTTACCCACCTATATCTGCCCAGTCGATCCCGCGAAAGCGGGAATCTAGCGACGCAAGAGCTTCAAGATACTGGGCCCTTAGCTGAGTATGTAAGCAATGATGAAGGTTCTATCAACTGAAAATTCAAGACCAATGCGATGAAAGGTGCTTGACAGAAAAACGCTGAAAGCCCTGAAATTAAGCTAAATTAACCCCAATTCAAGCTTAAATTGAAGCCCAATTACGCAAGATGCCAACCCACTCAGGTATAATTAAGGGTTTATTTATCTCACCTAAAAGAAGCCCAAATGGAAGCCGAACGCCTCAATAGCATTGCCAACCTGCTTATCGACTTAACTAGTCGTGAAGCCGAACTTCGGAGGTATCTTTGACTTCGATATCAAGTCAGAGAAACTCGAACAAGTTAACGGTGAATTAGAAGATCCTAAAGTTTGGGAAGAACCTAAACGCGCACAAGAACTTGGCAAAGAAAAAAAATCCTTAGAAGCCATTGTTCATACCCTCATCAAGATTGATGCCGATCTGAAAGACGCCAACGAAATTTTCGCGATGGCGCGTGAAGAAGACGACGAAGACACGCTAGAAGCGATTGAAGCCGACGCTGCGCATCTGAAAGAATTAGTTGAAGGCATGGAATTCCGCCGGATGTTTAATAATCCCATGGATCCAAACAACTGCTTTATTGATATTCAGGCTGGCGCTGGCGGCACTGAGGCGCAAGACTGGGCATCGATGCTGTTACGCCAATATTTACGTTATTGCGAACGTAAAGGTTTTAAAGTTGACATCCTCGAACAATCTGATGGCGAGGTTGCTGGTATTAAGACTGCAACACTCAAGGTTGAAGGTGAATACGCTTACGGCTTTTTGCGCACAGAAACTGGCGTACATCGCTTAGTGCGTAAGTCACCATTTGATTCTGCAAATGGCCGTCACACCTCATTCTCTAGTTTGTTCGTCTATCCAGAAGTCGATGAATCGTTTGAAATCGACATCAATCCTGCTGACGTGCGCGTTGATACCTATCGTGCTTCTGGTGCCGGTGGTCAGCATATCAATAAAACTGATTCTGCGGTTCGTTTAACCCATGCACCTTCCGGCATCGTCGTTCAATGTCAAAACGATCGCAGTCAACATCGCAACCGTGCTGAAGCATGGGAAATGTTAAAAGCAAAATTGTTTGAATTGGAATTACGCAAGCGCATGAGTGAAAAGCAAAATCTGGAAGACACTAAGACCGATGTCGGCTGGGGTCATCAAATTCGCTCCTATGTACTGGATCAATCGCGTATCAAAGACTTGCGCACCAATTACGAAATGGGTAATACCAAAGCAGTATTGGATGGCGATTTAGACGGATTTATCGCGGCCTCACTCAAGCAAGGTGTGTAAAAATGTGCGCGCACAAATCCAATTCTAGGACGCATTACGGCGTTGCCAATGCTCGCAATACCGACGTATTGCTGTGCTTGTCGCCTTGTACTGCATCCCTATAATTGAATTTCTAAACTCACATTTCCGATTGCATTATTAAAGAAACAAAATTTCATTTTAGAGAAAATCATGTCCGACCAACAAAATACAGCAGCAGAATTGCCACAAGACGAAAATTCGATTATCGCTGAGCGTCGTGCCAAGCTCGATGCGATTCGCGCGAAGGGTGTCGCCTTCCCTAACGATTTTCGTCCTAAACATAAGGCCGCTGACTTGCAAGCTCAGTATGGCGACATTAGTCGTGAAGACTTAGAAGTGCAAAACGTGGAAGTTGTTGTAGCTGGTCGTATGATGCTCAAGCGTGAAGCTGGTAAAAAAGCAGCGTTCGCAACACTGCAAGATGCGTCAGGCCTCAAAGCCGATGGACGTATTCAGTTATACGTCACGACGGATAAAACGGGCGAAGCAGAAATGGAAGCCTTCCGTCATTATGACTTGGGCGACATTCTTGGTATTGAAGGTGTTTTATTTAAGACTAAGACTGACGAATTGACCGTCAAAGTAACGAAGTTGCGTTTGCTGACCAAGTCTTTGCGCCCTCTTCCTGATAAGTTCCACGGTTTATCCAATCAAGAAACAAAATACCGTCAGCGCTACGTCGATTTGATTATGAGCGAAGAAACACGTCGCACATTCAAAGCGCGTACTGCGGCAATGAATTCCATCCGTAGCTTCATGAATAGCCATGATTTTATGGAAGTGGAAACACCAATGTTGCACGTGATTCCAGGTGGTGCTGCGGCAAAACCCTTCATCACGCATCACAATGCGTTGGACATGGAAATGTATCTGCGTATCGCACCAGAACTGTATTTGAAACGATTAGTAGTCGGCGGTTTTGATCGCGTATTTGAAGTCAATCGTAACTTCCGTAACGAAGGTGTATCGCCACGTCACAATCCAGAATTCACGATGATGGAATTTTATGCGGCGTACGTTGATTACAAATGGTTGATGGACTTTACCGAGTCCGTCATTCGCAAAGCCGCCATCGATGCACACGGTACTGCTGTCTTGACTTACCAAGGCAAAGAACTGGATTTGTCCAAACCATTCCAACGCTTGACCATTGTTGGCGCCATCAATAAATACGCGCCGCACTACACAACCGAGCAATTGGGCGACGCAGAATTTATCAAAGCAGAATTGAAAAAATTTGGTGTAAAACCATTTGCCACTGCAGGCTTGGGCGCATTGCAATTAGCCTTGTTTGAAGAAACAGCCGAAGCGCAGTTATGGGAACCGACTTACATCATCGACTACCCGGCTGAAGTCTCTCCATTAGCACGTGCTTCTGATACGGTTGCAGGCATTACAGAGCGTTTTGAACTGTTCATGACAGGTCGTGAAATCGCCAATGGTTTTTCAGAATTAAACGATGCAGAAGATCAGGCAGCTCGTTTCATGGCGCAAGTTGCCGCCAAAGATGCTGGCGATGAAGAAGCAATGTATTACGACGCGGACTATATCCGCGCTTTGGAATACGGTTTGCCTCCAACCGGTGGTTGCGGTATTGGTATTGATCGTTTGATGATGTTGATTACAGACTCACCAAATATTCGTGATGTAATTTTGTTCCCGCATTTGCGTCGTGAGGAATAAGATTTCTTTGATTCGAAATTGAAGTTTTGTAGAAGAGGAAGCTTTAAGGTTTCCTCTTTTTTTGTTTCTGTTGTTGATTTACGTTCACAGGTCGGGTGTGGCCCGACAGCCAATTACCTTTTTTGCTTCGTCAAAAAAGGTAATCCAAAAAAGACGACCGTAGACTCGCCCTGCGGGTGCTTACGCTACGCTTCAGCATAATTTGTGCATCACAAAAAATGGGAAAGTGTTGAAACTCGCTACGCTCAAACAACAACACTTTCTTATCCATTTTCTGTGACGCACAAATTACATCGTCTCAAACGGGGGTAAGTCAAAGGCAAATTCAAAAACAACGACCTACAACGGCTATTGGAAAAAATGAATGTCCGTCGAAACTGATTGTTTTGATCTTGTTGTTGATTTTGACCTTCATCCACTTCTGACACTGCCAATTGTGCAGGACAGAAAATGGATAAAGAAAGTGGCGTTGTTTGAGCGTAGCGAGTTTCGACACTTTCCCATTTTTTGTCTTGCACAATTGGGGAGCCGAAGGCCAGTGGCGGCGTGGTCGCCTTTCTTTGCTTACTTTCTTTGGCGAAGCAAAGAAAGTGAGTAGCTGTCGGGCTACCCCCGACCTACAGACCCAAAAATCACCAAAACACTTCATCAAGAGACGAGAGAAAAGCCAAGCAAATAGACAAATCACGCGTGGGCAGAAAAATCCTGCCCACCCTACAAAACCATCAACCATCCACTAACAATTTACCCAATTTCCTGCGCCAACCCCAAGCCACTCAAAAACGCATTCTCCACGCGCCCGCCGCCATCCAATCCAGTCGCAAACCAATCGCCACACACACCAATTTTCGCCTTAGAATCCCACAAAAACGATTCAGCAAGTGGCGTATCAGCTTGCGCATAACGCCAGCGATGTGTCACCGAATGAATCGCTTGAATTGGTGAACCGGTCGCTTCATGAAATGCTTTAGATAGCTTCTCCTTGGCTCGTTCATGATCATCTTCTAAATGCTCAACGCTCCATGCCGCTGTCGCATGACAGACCCAGCGCTCTCCCGCACGATGATCGGGCTTGGAAGTATCGCGGGCAATCCAACCTAATCGTGAGTTCGCGACCCATGCGCCGTCGTAATCAAGGTTCAGTGGATGCTGAAAACCCAGCATCAATACCCAACATGGCTGCAAACGTACATCCGCAACTTTTTTGCTAAAACTTGCATGCGTTTTTAAGAGTGCAGAAGCTTGTTCCGGTGGAATCGCCATAATGACGGCATCGAATGGTCCTGCAGATGCCGCGACCGGAACATCATCCGTTTTCACAGACAATATCCATTGTTCACCATGCGCTTCCAGAGCAACTACTTGCTGCTCTAAACGCACGTCCAAACCGTGCGCTAATTGCTTCCCTAATGAACTCATACCTGGCACTGGTACGTAACGCTGCGTACTTGCGCCTGCCGCACTGGTTGTACCGTGATCAAGATTGACCAACTTGCTATCCCAAGGCACTACCCATTCCAATTTACGCCAATCCGCGACCTCTTTCTTGAATCGATCTGAGCTCGCCGTAAAATATTGCGCGCCGTGATCAAAGCCACCGAGTTCGGTTTGTCGTGTACTCATACGTCCGCTGACGCCGCTACTTTTCTCATACACAGTGACATGATGCCCCTGCGCCTGACATTGACGGGCTGCGGTTAATCCAGCTAAACCTGCACCGATGATGGCTACCTGCATACTCTTCTCCTTATTTTTATCGAACTTCAATCTAACTTTCATCCAACACAAATATCAAACACAATATCAAACACAAACTTCACATGACAGGAATTACACTTCAACAAATTCAAAAACCTCGGACGAAAAAAAACCCACAATTCACATCGTGGGTTTCGCACTATTCTTATGATTGTTCTTTTTCATCTTCAACTGGCCAGTCGCGGATGTAAGCCTTCAACATCTTATTCTCAAAACTTTGTGCTTCCAATACTGCACGGGCAACGTCATAGAATGAAATCACGCCCATCAATGTTTTTGCATCCATCACCGGTAAATAGCGCGAGTGTTTTTCTAACATCATACGGCGCACTTCATTCACCTCAGTTTCGGGCGTGACCGTCATCGGATGATCATCCATATACTTACGAACGGTTCCATCGCCCAAAGAGCCACTGTTTTTGTGTACGGCGCGGATCACTTCACGAAAAGTCAGAATACCAACCAGATCACCAAACTCCATCACAATAAGGGAACCTATGTCTTTTTCTTCCATAAAGGCGACCGCCTCAGTCATTGGAGTATCTGGCGTAATCGTAAAGAGAATATTCCCCTTCACTTGCAGAATTTCAGAAACTTTCATTTTATTCCTCCGATCTGATAAGGCATCAAGCCCAACTTGCTGTCAAACACTTAACGAGAAGCGTCGCGGTCTTTGCTTTCTTTCATCTAATGTATCGCAAGCATCCGGAAAAATCTAGTGATTAAGAACAAGTATTTTTGATTTATTGCAAGATCTCGCCCTATCTGTGGTTTGCTGAAAATGAATGCTACGTCAAGTCTTTTCAAAAACTTGGCAAGTGCGTAGGATGTCGGCATCCAAATAAGGAGAATACCAGTTTATGAGCGGTCCAAAATACCCAGGCTTTGACACTTTGTCATTGCATGCCGGTGCCGTAGCTGATCCAGCTACCGGTGCACGAGCGACTCCGATTTATTTCACATCCTCGTTCGAATTCAAAGACTCTGATCATGCAGCGTCCCTTTTCAATATGGAACGTGCTGGCCACGTCTATAGCCGTATTACGAATCCGACCAATGCAGTATTAGAAGAACGAATGGCTGCGCTGGAAGGCGGCGTAGCTAGCATCGCCGTTGCAAGCGGACAGGCCGCCCTGCACCTTGGCTTGTCAACGATTGCAGGCGCGGGCTCGCACATCGTCGCTTCGCGTGCCTTATATGGTGGCTCGCATAACTTGCTAGCCTACACCATGAAACGTTTTGGGATTGAAACCACATTCGTTGACCCACGTGACCTCGATGCCTGGCGCAACGCAATACGTCCAAATACAAAGGTGTTGTTCGGCGAAAGTTTAGGCAATCCTGGCCTAGATGTCTTTAATATTCCCGCCATCGCAGAGATCGCGCATGACCATCATTTGCCTTTAATGCTCGATTCCACTTTCACGACACCTTATCTGTTACGCCCTTTTGAACACGGCGCAGATCTGGTGTATCACTCTGCAACCAAGTTCTTGTGCGGACACGGGACAGCAATTGGCGGCGTCTTAGTCGATGGCGGTACGTTTGACTGGCAAGCGGCTTATGAGAAAACCGGACGTTTCGCCGAGCTTTGTGAACCATATGAAGGTTTTCACGGCATGGTGTTTAGTGAAGAATCAACTGTCGGTGCCTTCTCATTACGCGCTCGTCGCGAAGGTTTGCGCGACTTCGGCGCCTGCATGAGTCCGCACAATGCTTTCGCCATTTTGCAAGGAATAGAAACTCTGGCTCTGCGTATGGATAGGCACGTTGCGAACGCACGCAAAGTCGTTGAGTTCTTGTCTTCACATGCTGCGGTAGAATCCATCGCTTTTCCAGAATTAGAATCGCATCCCGATTACGAACTGGCGAAGACATTACTACCAAAAGGCTGTGGCTCGGTCTTCTCTTTCAATATCAAAGGTGATCGCGCTGCAGGCCAACGTTTTGTCGAATCCTTGAAAGTCTTTTCCCATCTCGCTAATGTCGGTGACGCCAAGTCGCTGGTCATTCATCCCGCTTCCACGACGCACTTCCGCGTGCCCGCCGAACAATTAGCGGCATCAGGTATCAGCGAAGGCACGATTCGCCTTTCAGTTGGTTTGGAGAGTGTCGATGATTTGATTGAAGACTTGACACGTGGTTTGAAAATGGCGCAGAAAGGCAAATAAGATGTACCTAACGATACAAAATAAAGAAGTCTACGCGTACACTGGAGGCAAGGCCTTTAATCCTAATCTGCCTACTGTCATCTTAGTGCACGGCGCGCAGAATGATCATTCAGTCTGGGCAATGCAATCACGTTATTTGGCACATCATGGATTTAGCGTGTTAGCGCTGGATTTGCCAGGCCATGGTCGCAGTGCCGGGCCAGCCTTAAGCAGCGTAGAAAAACTAGCACGTTGGTTGCTGGAATTAATAGAACTCAGCGGTGTACAACAAGCCTATGTCGCTGGTCACAGCATGGGCTCCTTAGTCGCATTGGAAGCCGCCAGCATGGCACCAGAGCGCATACAAAAACTCGCTCTACTCGGCACCGCTTTCCCTATGAAAGTATCAGACGCCTTGCTATTTTCAGCACAGCACGATGAACAATCGGCAATTGATATGGTGAATATTTTTTCCCACAGCAGCATGGCACATAAACCATCTTGCCCAGGCCCTGGTTTCTCGGTGATGAACGGCAGCATGCGCCTGATGCAAAGAATTTCCTCTATCAATCCCGACCAAGTTTTTTTCAATGACTTCACTGCTTGCAATACCTATTTGAATGGCGAAGAAGCTGCGAAAAACGTGCAATGCCCGACGCTGTTTTTGCTGGCGCGCCAGGACATGATGACGCCGGTCAAAGCAAGTTCTTTGTTATCCAACGCAATCAATAACAAACAGATTCACATCATTGAAAATTGTGGGCACTCTATGATGAGTGAACAAGCTGATGCGGTGTTGGATGCTTTGCTTGGGTTTATGAAGAATTGAATCCTGACTCAATACAAATCTCAGATTGAATTTTCCTGCTGTTCCCGCGAAGAGCCTGTTCCCGACTTAAACATTCGATGGCAAGTTCTTCGCGGATATGACAAACCAGACAGTCAAGCACCATCAAACCTTGACTGCTGATCGCTGCAAACCAGATAGGCTATCCAATATCTTCGTAATCGTTTCTTGCACCATATTCTCAATACGCGGATCAACACTTCCCGCGTTCAAAACACCAGACGCATTCTTCAATTGCTGAATCGCTTCGAGCTGTAACAGATGTAATTTCAATGCTTCGACATTCAAACGCAACTCAGCATCCATTTCTTTTAGTTGCTGATGCAACTGCGTCTCAAGCACTTGCTCCAAACGAACACGTGTTTGCGCCAATTGACCATCATCTGCAAGCCACACCGCTTGCTCACCTTTTGCTTGCATACTCGCTTGCAAGCGTCTGATTGCGATTTGCTCTTGTTGTGTTTGTAGTTGTTCAGCAATCTGATCTTGCGTGGCAATTTCCATACTATTGAATTTCAAATCAACATCGGTCGTCGATGTAAATTTCACTAAAATCGCTACCATTTCAATCGCAAAAAACCAAGTCAACCACCAGATCAATTGAAAACGTCGATTCGCATCATTACGAACTAAATCGGCCACGGCGGCAAAATCAGCAGCAAAACCTGATTGTGCAGCGAGAGTAATTTTTTTCTCTTGCGATTCGCTCAGCGCGATCTCTTTTTGCTTTGCTTCGCCAATATGCGTTTGCACTTGTTTTTGCTCAGCGAGTAGCACTTTCTTCTCGGCGTTTTTCTGTTGTTTCCATTCCAGCAGCTTATTCATCACAACACTGTCGGCGCTTTGACATGGCGCTTTTGCCGCATTCAGCTTTTGATTTAATGCGGCTATCTTCGCATCTAATAAGGCGTCTGGCGTGTTGCTATTTTTCTGCGCCAATAAGGGGCGCAATTGGCGCTGCAAGGCAATATCTGTTTTAGCAAAAGCTTGCCAGCACACTTTGGCTCTTTGTCGATACGCGGCCAAATCAGGTGGTTCACCGGCAAGCAGCAAATCAACTTGTTTAATTGCACCATCCACACGGGTCGCATCATTACGCAATGCTGGCAAACCAACGGCTAATTGCGCAGACTGCATATTATCAATCAAACGCGTCCGCGCCATCTCACCTACTTTGACATCAATTTCAGCGCGATTACTTTCAACAAAGAAGGGATACACCATCGTCGATGCAGATAACAATGCCAGCAATCCGCGCCAGCTTAAGCCGAATAACTTCTTCCACCACGCAGCATCGGCACGGATGCTAATGAGCATTTGCCGTTCTAAACACCATTGAAATGCCGCCCAAATAACTCCTGCAAAAACAGCACCCCACGCCGAGATCGTACTCATAGTCGCGAGCATGTGTCCCATGCCATACCCAGAAAAAATCGCGAAGAAGATTACCAAGGATCCAATACCATAATATTTATGACGGCCGCGCGTAAATCGATATGTACCATGTTGATCACGCTCCTCTAAGACGTCAACTGGCACCGCAGCGGATAGCGCCAGAAAACTCAAGGCGGCACGCCGCCACTGCCAGTGAGATTCTTTGGCAGAATTTGCTGAAACAAGCATGATGACCTCACATATTGCGGAATAAAACCATAAAGGGCTGGCTGACTGTTAAGGTCTCTGGTCGTGTTTTTAATTTGACGATGCCCTTACCTGTATCGTCGCGCGCAATCGAAGCGATCGCTTTCAGATTGACGATGGTGGATCGGTGAATTTGTTTGAAGATATTCGAATCGAGTAATTCTAGTAATTCACGTATGGGTTTGCGTAACAGGGATTCACCTTCCGCCGTCATGACAACTGTGTATTTATTGTCGGCTTTAAAATAAGCAACGTCATCGACCATAATCAATTTGGTTTCTGCTCCTGAGCTGGCGGTCAACCACACCAAGGGCTCGTTTTTCTGAGTACCTTGAAATGCCGTTTGTAAATTCTTGGCGCCACCCAAATTTAATTGTTGCAGCAAACTCGAAACCGCATTGAGGTCTTTCATCGCCCGATTTTGCAAACGTTGCACAGTGGCAGACAAGCGATCATAAGTCACAGGTTTAAGCAGGTAATCCACCGCACCCTTATCGAACGCATCTATCGCATATTGGTCATATGCCGTCACGAAAACAATCTGCGTATGCGGACTACTTTCTTTCATGGCTTCGGCAATTTCTATCCCCGTCAAACCCGGCATGCGAATATCAAGGAAAGCGACATCAGGTTGATTTTCGATGATCGCTTCAAGTGCGCTGGCACCGTCGTCACAGGCGGCGACAATTTCTAAATTCGGCCAAGCTTTATTCAATTGTTCAAGCAAGGCTTCGCGCAACAGACTTTCGTCTTCGGCTACGACACATTTAGGCATCTTATTCTCCCTGCAAAAAACTAGTTGGGACGGTAATCGTCGCAGCCACGCCACTAGGGAAATTCGCGACGATATGGAAGTTAGCGTTATTCCCATAAGCCAGGCGCAAGCGTTCACGTACGTTCCTTAAACCTATACCAGTTCCAGCACCTTCAGCACTAAATCCACGACCATCGTCGGCAATTGTCACGGCCACATTGTTTTCATGCGCACGTGCCAAGATCCAAATCGTACCGCCGCCGGTCTTCGGTTCCAAACCATGCTTAATCGCATTCTCGACCAAGGTTTGCATCATCATAGTTGGGAATAAAACTGGCTTCAAATAATCAGGCACTTCAATCTGAAAATTCAAACGTGAGCCCATACGAATCTTCATGATGTCGAGGTAAGCTTTGGCACGCTCTAACTCAGCACCGATCGTCGATGGTGCGTCTTCGGTTTTGGGTAAGGAATGACGCAAATAGGTGATCAAATTGCCCAACATGATATCGGCACTGGCAGGATCGGAGCGCGTCAATAATTGTGCGCTCGCCAAGGTGTTATACAAAAAATGCGGCTCAACCTGTGCATGTAAGAGATTCAGTTTGGCGACAGTAAGTTCTTTCTCAGTCACCGTTTGTTGAGCGCTCGCTTTTTCTTGTTTGCGACTATCGGCGATACGACGTGAAATCGCGCGCCCCAAGGCTTCTGCATTCTCGAGATTGGTACCGTTATCGACCAAAAACCAATCAGTCCAAGCCGCACGATCAGGCTCACAAATCATCGTGACGCTGCAAATATCCGTACCTGGTGAGACCGTTGCTAAAATTTGATTATTACCACTCTCTAACCAACTAAACAGCCTCGATTCACTCAAGAAATCACTATGATATGGATGAATGCGCTTGACCTTAGCGCGCAGTTGCAAGCTATCAGCCGCACTTTCTACGCGTTCTACGCCCGGCAGTTCTTTAATCGCCGCTTCGATCAACGCAAACGCAGCATTTGCGTCTAATGGGATTTCAATCTGGCGTCGTTGACGATTCGATAAAGTGCTGGCGTTCACATCCATCGTAATCAGGCGTACCCGACGTATATGCGAAAACGCGCCTATCATCGCAAACAAACCAGCACCGATAGGTAGTAATTCGACACCACGAATATGATTGACTCTGAACAGCAACTCCATCAAGGACATTAGTACAAAGAAAACCGCGAAGCCCCAACCGAAAGTGATGCGCGCAATAAAGAAAAGACTGGTTAACATTTTATTCTCCGTGGATTAGATGTTGCTCAGCATAAGCAAGCATCCAATAAAGTTCGCGTATTATCCGATGAAAGACAAAAAATAGAGACAAAACCTGTGATTTCTGGAGTAAAAATGCGCAATTGAATTACTGCGACATTCAGATTGTCAGAGCATATTTCATACAGATAATCTATGGCATGATGCAAGTTATCTTTACCGCAATTTAATTACTTTCTTCGCTATGAAATCACGCCGTCAATTTTTGCAGCACACAGCCCTTGCAACCGGCATGACTTTGCTGTCTCAAGCCGGATTCGCCAACGCCCCAGCGGCACCGGGAATGCGATTAATACTATTGGGAACTGCGGGCGGACCAACTCCTAAGAAAAATCGTGCTGCACCCGCACAGATGATACTCATCGATGGCGAAGCTTACGTGATCGACTGTGGCAACGGCCTTGCGCAACAAATCATCAAAGCAGGCATCAAGTTATCTGCGATACGCCATGTATTTTTGACCCATCATCACTCCGATCACAATGCCGACTATGGCAATTTGATGCTGCTAGCATGGGCAGCAGATCTCGACCATCGTATCGATACTTACGGACCTGCGCCGATAAAACGCATGACACAGCAATTCTTAGCGTTGAATGAATTTGACATTAAGACTCGCATACAGGATGAAGGTCGACACCCACTCAAGTCTTTGATTGTTCCGCACGAGCTCAAGGACGGAGGTCTTGTTATGCAAAATCAACAGGTAAAAGTCACTGCAGCGCAAGTCGTACATCCACCAGTGACGCCTGCATTTGCTTACCGGTTTGAGCATCAGGGAAAATCTATTGTAATTTCTGGCGATACTAGTTATTCAGAAAATCTGGTGCGCTTGGCACAAGGTGCTGACGTATTAGTGCATGAAATTATGCATACACCATCCCTAGATCAACTACTCGCTACCGAACCCAATGCGACGCGCTTGAAAGAACATTTGCTTGCCAGTCATAGCACAGCAGAACAAGTTGGACGTGTTGCGACCGCAGCGAAGGTAAAGAAACTCGTGTTATCGCATTTTGTTCCCGGCGGCTACCCTTATTTGGATGATAGCGTGTGGCTCAATGCGGTGCGTCCTTATTTCGACGGCGAAATCCTAGTCGGAAGTGATTTGATGGAAATACAAGTCTAGTCACTCACTGATTTGCTTGTGGCAAAGCGATAGTCCTTAATTGAAAACGTCCATCCGAATTAAACAACCAAGTTTCAACCATATCGAGCTTACCCTGTTTCAAGAGTAGTGCTGACGGCATTGGAAATGGCTGTGCATTGACTAAGCTGGATAAAGCGCTTGTTTCCGTTTCCCTGTCCTTATTGCTTCGTACGATGGCTTTACTAAGTAAATGCCCATGTGCATCCAAAGTAAATCTCAACACGATCACCGAACGTAACAAGGCTTGTGGATTGCCGGTATAGATCTTCGCCGCATTGACACGGGACAGATGTGTGGCAAATTCAAGTTGGTAGGCAACTAAGGTTTTTGCATTGGATTTCACATTGGGCTTCACTATCGCCGGTTGATCAGAGTTACTATCTATTTTTCCTAGCGCTTTTAGCTTGTCGATCGAAGTATCAGACTTCAATGTATCGGTCTTAGGAGCACCACAAGCTGTCGATAACAAGCTTAGAATCAACAGAAATCGGCGCAATTTAGAGTTCATCGCAATCCACAAATTTATTTGCGTTCCGTTGCTCTTGCCTGCATCAATTCTTTTAACATCGCGGCAATCTCACGCCGTTCAGATTCCACTGCGAAATCGTAAGCAGTCCAGCCCAGCATATTTTTTAAAGAAATATCCGCACCTTCAGCAATCAGAAATCTAACCATGCTCATTTCGCCTCGGCGCGCTGCTAGCATGATGGGCGTGGTCTTATTTGGCGTCTCAGCATCTATGTAGGCATAGTGCGCTATCAGTAATTCGACGATATCAAGATTGCCGACAACCGCTGCATAATGCAATGCGGTCCAACCTTGTTGATTGACTTGCGCACCGGCATCAATGAGGCGCTGTACCGTGTCTTTTTGTTCGAGGTAGGCAGCCAACATAATCGCTGTATCGCCATTCTTTGCGCGTTGATCGAGTTGAATTTTTGGATGCTGTAGCAAGTACTCAAAAACTCGTTGTGAGTTTTCTCGTACGCTGATCATCAATAAAGTTTCGCCACGATCTGTTTCTGCGAGATTAATATCGCCTTGCTGCTCTGCGTGTTTTTTGATGGCACTGACATCGTCAAATCTGGCAGCGCGAATAATTTGTTCTGCGACAGAAAATGATGACGATTGCGCCCATGACATTGGCGCGAAGAGCAGTAATGAAATCCAAACCGTAAAGAAGCTCAAGTAGCGCATGGATTTTTCTTCTGCCTTAATTTTTTTGTGCAAACTGAAAGAGATCGAAAAAATTTTTCGTCGTTTGTTCCTGCACCTGCGCCAACGGCAATTGTTTTAGGTCCGCTAAAAATTCACCGACATGTTTCACAAAACTCGGTTCATTCATTTTGCCGCGATGTGGAGCCGGCGCGAGATACGGCGAATCAGTTTCTATCAAGATACGCTCGATTGGCAAGGCTTTCGCCACAGCCTGTAAATCTTTCGCGCTTTTGAATGTCAAAATACCAGAGAAGGAAATATAAAAGCCCATCTCAACCGCTGCCTGCGCAACTTCCAAAGACTCAGTAAAGCAATGCATGACGCCCGCGACGCCGCCTTGATCGGTACCCGCGCCCTCTTCCCGCATAATTCGTATCGTATCTTCCGACGCCGCACGGGTATGAATAATCAAGGGTTTGCGACTCAAACGCGATGCCCGGATATGTTGGCGAAAACGTTCACGCTGCCATTCCAAATCGCCCTTAAGTCGAAAATAATCTAAGCCTGTTTCGCCAATCGCGATGATCTTAGGATGTTGCGATAATTCGACCAAACGCTCAGCACTAGGATCTTCTGTATCTTCATAATCAGGATGCACCCCAACTGAAGCGTAAATATGCGGATACTGTTCAGCCAAAGCCAAAACCTGCGGAAAATCAGGCAAATCGACTGAAACGCACAGCGCATAAGTCACACCATTGTCTTCCATGCGTTGCAACAATTCAGGCATACGTGCTGCCAACTCGGGAAAATTAATATGACAGTGTGAGTCGATATACATGATGAAAAACTTCCAGCTGAATTTGAACACCAATTAAAATGTTATGTTCAACAATGTGAAAAACGCTTAAGCGTGCTTAAGCGAATAACTTAGCGATGGTGAATAAGATTGAGTACCGCCTGCGCAGAGATGCCAGCGGTGTCACGCAGCAATTCGTGATGCATGTCGGTAAATCGCTGCTTTAAACGCTTTTGCAATGCTACATCATTGAGTTGCTGCCAAAGCGCATCTGCCATATTTTGCGGCGTCGCTGCGGATTGCAAAAATTCCGGCACCAAAAAATCTTCTGCCATAATATTTGGCAAACCTATCCATGGCTGATAGCCCATGTGCTTTAAAACATGCCAGGATGCCGCCATCATTTTGTAAGCGATGACCATCGGTTTCTTAAATAATGCTACTTCCAGCGATGCCGTTCCCGATGCCACCAATACGACATCTGCAGCCGCAATCGCGGTGTGTGATTTGCCTTCCATCAGTAAAATTGGCACTTCATCTAACTGCGCTGCCAAGACTAATTCCGAATAGTAAGCACGTTGTTTGGTTCCGACCATAGGCACCAAAAACTGCAGATGTGGGTCGCGTTGCAAGAGCAATTTAGCGGTTGCGATAAACGCAGCCGTATTGTATTTAATCTCCGACATGCGACTGCCCGGCAGTATCGTCACAACGCGAGCATCTAACTCTAAACCGAGCTCTTCTCGCGCTGCCTCAACATCTGGCTCCATAGCAATCACTTGCGCTAAAGGGTGGCCAACATAGGTCGCAGGAATGCCTGCTTTACGATAAATTTCTTCTTCAAAAGGAAAGATCACCAACATGTGCGAAACCGCTTCAGCAATCTTCTTGATCCTGCCACCACGCCATGCCCAAATGGACGGGCTAATGTAATGCATAGTCGGAATGCCTGCGCGCTTGAGTTGAACTTCCAAAGCCAAATTAAAATCAGGCGCATCGACACCAATAAACACATCAGGCTTTTCATCCAATAATTGCGCCATCAATTGTTTACGAATGCCAGAGATCTCACGATAATGCCGCAAGACTTCAAACAGGCCACGGACCGAGAGTTTTTCCATAGGAAAATCGCTCTGAAATCCATATTCCGCCATGTGCTTACCACCTATCCCGTGCATCAAAGACTCAGGCAATTGCGGACGCAAGCCCGATAACAAACGGGCTGCTAACATATCGCCAGAGGTTTCTCCGGCGACCATAGAGATGATGGGTCGAGTCACAATAATTGATACACGGTGATTAACGCACAATACCGCGCGTAGACGTATCAAGGAATTGGCGGAACGAAGAAATGTGTTCAGCGATTTCAGCCGTTTGCGCTGCTATTTCCTTATCCAGCTCAGCTTTTGCTTCGTCCAAAGTCAAACCCGATTTGTATAAAGTTTTGTACGCCTGACGTATCGCAGAAATTTGCTCGCGGCTAAAGCCACGACGCTTCAAGCCTTCGATATTGATACCGTGCGCTGCCGCAGGATTGCCATTCAAGATCACAAACGGCGGCACATCTTGCGTCAAGCTAGTGCTCATACCGACCATCGCATGTGCTCCGATTTTGCAGAATTGATGCACATTCGAAAAGCCACCGAGAATCACCCAATCGCCGATATGGACATGCCCCGCCAAGGCCGCATTGTTGGCAAAAATCGTGCGATTACCGACGTGGCAATCATGGGCGATATGCACATAAGCCATAATCCAGTTATCGCTACCGACCCGCGTAACACCACCGTCCTGCACGGTACCCAGATTGAAGGTACAAAATTCACGCACGACATTGCGGTCACCGATTTCTAGCAGCGTTGGCTCGCCCGCATATTTCTTGTCTTGCGGAGCCGCCCCTATCGATGAAAATTGAAAGAACTGATTATCTTTACCGATGGTCGTATGGCCTTCAATCACCACATGTGGACCTATCTTGGTACCGGCATCGATACGCACATTTGGACCAATAATTGAATAGGCACCGACTTCGACACTGGAATCGAGTTGTGCTTTTGGATCAATGATTGCGGTGGAATGAATAGCCATGATTATGCTCCTGTAGGAGTTTCGCCAGAAGTTGCCGCTGCTGGCTTTACGTCGTCGCCAGTACTGCGTAAAGTACACATCAATTCGGCTTCTACCGCCAATTGACCATCGACTGTTGCTACCGCTTTGTATTTCCAAATGCCACGTGCCACACGCAAAATTTCTACGTCCATTTTTAACTGATCGCCAGGACCCACTGGACGCTTGAAGCGAACATTATCAATACCGACAAAATACACAATCGTATTTTCATCTGGCTTTTTGCCCATCGTCAGAAATGACAAAATCGCCGCAGTCTGCGCCATCGCCTCAACCATCAAAACACCAGGCATCACAGGTTTATTCGGGAAGTGTCCATTGAAGAATTCTTCATTAGCTGTGACATTCTTGATAGCGGTAATTGTTTTACCACTTTCCCAAGTCAACACACGATCAACCAACAACATCGGATAGCGATGTGGCAGATATTGTTTGATCTGATTAATGTCTAGGGTTTTGTCGATATTTTCCATACTATTCTTCTGAGTTAGAGGTATTTAAATCTTGAATTAATGTAGTAGACACCTGTGCTTTAACTGTCTTCTCTAGTTGCTTAAGCTTATCGCGCATACTGTCGAGATTGCGTACAATGACGGCTGTTTTTTCCCAATCAGCATTCTTCGCCAAAGGATAAAAACCTGTGTATTGTCCTGGTTCATGAATTGAACGAGACACCATACTGCCGGAAGAGATATGCACATTATCGGCGATGGTCAAATGACCCAAGACCATGGCAGCACCTCCAAAAGTGCAATTCTTGCCGATCTTGGCACTACCGGCTACGCCAACGCAACCCGCCATTGCGGTATTTTCACCAATATGGCAGTTGTGACCGATTTGAATTTGATTGTCGAGTTTGACACCATTTTCGATAATGGTATCGGCCAAGGCACCGCGATCTATACTGGTATTCGCACCGATCTCAACATCATCACCGATCACTACACGACCAGTTTGTGGGATTTTAATCCACTTGCCTTTTTCATTCGCGAAACCAAAACCATCCGCACCAATCACTGCACCAGAATGAATGATGCAACGCTGTCCGATAATGCAATCATTATAAATACTGACATTCGCATTGATTTGACTGTCTTCACCAATCACCACACCACGACCGACTGAAACACCCGCAGCGATGACTACGTGTTCACCAATAAGCGCACCAGCCTCAATCGATACATGCGCAGCAATACTCGCAGTCGCTGCAACTTCTGCTTGCGAACTGACCCATGCTGACGGATGAATACCTTGTGGGGCGGCGACAGAATTTAAATCAAAAAAATACTGTGCAGCTTTGGCAAAATACACATAAGGGTTTGCTGTGATAATGCGCGCGCCTTGATAGGCGTCAGCGATCTGCTGATGATCTTGTTCAGACAAAATCAAAGCGATCGCCTGCGTTTTCTCCGCTTGCGATCTGAATTTGGAATTTGAGAGGAAGGTGATATGACGATCGCTCGCATCACTTAATGGGGCAATGCCGACGACCTGAATATCAGGATTACCAATTAACTGACCACCGAAGCGATCGACTAACTCCCCTAGTCGAATGCTTTTATTTGTCATTTTTATTTGGAAAGTGCTTTCAGTACTTTATCTGTAATGTCGATGCGTGGATTCACGTAAGAGGCGTCTTGGACCACGATATCAATTTTTTCTGCTTCGGCAATTTGACGAACGATTTTCAAAGCGCGCTCACCTAAAGCAATCGCTTCTTCTTGACGACGTTGTGCCAAATCTTCATTGTAAATACGTTGCTTACGATTGAAATCTTGATCCATTTCAGTCAGTTCACGCTGACGACGCAAACGTTCGCTTTCGGATAAGGATGGCGCATCTTTTTCGTATTTACGATAGGCAGTACGGAAACGATCATTGACTTCGTCGAGTTCCTTTTTACGCTTAGAGAACTCTTGCTCTATGCGTGAAGAGGCTATCTTCGCAGGCACGGACTCATCTAAGACACGCTGTCCGTTAAAAAATGCAATTTTAAAATCCTGCGCTTGAACTTGTGCAAAAGCAAACAAAGAAGCTGCGCCTAGCAAAAAATTGCGCATGAATTTGGACGGATTAGATAGCTGACTCAAAATATTCTCCAGATTACAAACTTCAACTTACCAACAAGCAACTACAAGCAACTGACAAGCACATCGGAAACAAAAATATAGACAAATTTAGAACCCTGTTCCCATGGTGAACTGGAAGCCCTGACGTCGATCTTCTGGCTTAGCGTTTAAGGCCTTACCGAAACTCAACTTCAGCGGTCCCATTGGGGAAATCCAGCTAATACCCATACCAACAGATGTTCGCATATCTTGCGCACGAATCTTCTGACCTTCATCAAACACATTACCAACGTCGAAGAAAGTGAACCAACGTAAGGATTTATCGGCACCTGGGAATGGAATCTGTAATTCTACATTACCTACCACGCGGGTAGAGCCACCCAGCGTATCGCCACGTGGGTCTTTTGTTCCTAAAGAGCCAGGTTCATAGCCGCGAACAGAACCAATGCCACCAGCATAAAAGTTTTTAAATACCGGATATGGTTTGCCAGCTAAACCATGACCATAGTTAATCTCACCATTCATCGCCAAAATTACTGAGCGATAGATAGGCTTAAAGTACTCGTGTTTATAGATAGCGCGGTAATACTTGAACTCGCCATAGGCAGATAGTTCAAAATTAATCCTTTGATAACGACCAATCGATGGCGTCATGACATTATCACGACTGTCACGTTGCCATGCCACTGATAAAGGAATTGAATCGTTGGTAGCAGTACCCACACCCCACAAAGCATTAGTCGGATCTTTGATGATATCTTTACCGCCAAAGTCAGCAACATACTTCAAGTAACGATACGGACTATCGGTATAAGTATCAATTTTAGAACGTTCTAAACCAATACCAAAAAATACTGTATCTAATTCAGAAAACGGAATACCGTAACGAATATTGCCGCCAGAAGATTGAATACGGTAGTAACCATACGAACCTATCGGTGGCAATGAGGTACGAATATAAGCGTCAATACTACGGCTAATACCATCATCGGTTACGTAAGGATCAACGTGGGTTAAGGCAATCGTACGATTGTACTTACTGGTATTGATGTCAAGACCAATAGTATCGCCACTACCGAAGGCATTGACTTGCTGAATCGAGCCTGTAATCGTAATTTTCTCGGCGCTGGAGTAACCAGCACCAATCATGATGTTACCAGTCGGCTTTTCGGTCACCGTTAAATTGACATCAACCTGATCGATACTCGTGGGCACCTCTGGTGTATCGACCGTAACTTCTTTAAAGAAACCTAAATACTCAACGCGATCACGTGAGACTTTGATTTTTTCACCGTCATACCATGAGCCTTCAAACTGTCTGAATTCGCGACGAATAACTTCATCACGAGTACGTGTATTGCCCGCCAGATTAATACGGCGTACATAAACGCGTTTACCCGGATCAACAAAAATTGTGAAGGCGACTTCTTTCTTTTCTTTGTCCACTAAAGGATTCGCTACCACATTCGCAAATGCGTAACCGAAATTGCCCATGCGATCAGAGATACGTTTCGTACTTGCGGTCAGCAAACCAGCGTTATAGGTTTCATTTTTCTTGAGTAACATGAGAGAAGCGAGTTCTTCTTCACGTCCAAAAGTGTCACCTTCAATTTTGACGTCCGTGACTTTATATTTGTCACCTTCATCAATATTCAGCGTGATATAAACTTGTTTTTTATCTGGCGTAATCGAGATTTGCGTTGATGTTACCTGCATTTCCAGATAGCCACGATTTTGATAAAACGAACGTATCGTTTCCACGTCACCGGACAATTTTTGCTTTGAATACTGATCAGCTTTGGAATACCAGCTAAACCAGGTTGGTGTACTCAAGGCCAGCATTTCTTTCAATTCACCGTCAGAAAATGCTTTATTGCCGATAATATTAATTTGCGCGATCTTCGCAACATCGCCTTCATCCACAGCGAAAGTCACATTCACACGATTACGTTCAATAGGAGTAATCGTAGTCGTGATTTGTGCGCCGTATAGGCCACGTGACAAATATTGTTTTTTTAATTCTTGTTCAGCACGATCGACTGTCGCCTTATCAAAAATACGGGTTTCACCAACACCGATATCTTTTAAGGCTTTGACCAATTGATCTTTTTCAAATTCTTTGGTGCCAGTGAAATCCACTGTTGAAATAGTTGGACGCTCATCCAACAAGACAACGAGTACACCATCTTCGACTTCAATTTGTACGTCTTTAAAGAAACCAGTCGCAAACAATGCTTTGATCGCAGCGATACTTTTTGCATCGTTAAATACTTCACCGACGCGTACTGGTAAATAACTAAATACTGTACCAGCTTCTGTTCTTTGTAAGCCTTCAACACGAATTTCTTTAACCGTAAAAGGTTCTATTGCAAAAGCATGACCGGAACACAAAGCTAAAGCGGCTGTGGCGAGGAGGTGGCGAGGAAATGCTGGCAAAGTTAAATTCTCTAATGGTAATTTCATTGGGGTTTTTTCAGTCTCAATATTTCTACTTGATTGCAATTTCTACAATACAACTATAGTTAACTTGCGTATTATGACATCTGTCGGACGATATCATTAAAAAAAGCAACAAGCATTAAACACAACAGCACAGTTAGCCCTCCTCGCTGCGCCATCTCTACATATTTCTCCGGGATTGGTTTCCCAATTAAAACTTCCAGCGAATAATACAACAAATGCCCCCCATCTAACACAGGTATAGGCAGCAAATTCATCACTCCCAGACTAATACTAATCAAAGCAATGAATTGTAAGTAGGTGAGCCAGCCAGCTCTAGCAGTTTGTCCTGCAAAATCCGCAATCGTAATTGGCCCCGTAATATTGCGCCAAGATACTTCACCAATTAATATCTTGCCTATCATTTTTACGGTTAATACACTGGTATCCCAAGTACGAATCACGCCACGATAAAGTGATTCCGGGGCTGAATACGATAAGCTAGTCATCTGTAAATCTGATTGCGGCGCTACCTGCACGCGCCCTATCGTCTTGCCATTTTCACTCACAGCTTCGGGAGTCACCAGTACTTCAAATTCTTGCCCTGAACCGTGCACTAACATCGTCAACGGTTTATTCGGAGATGCGTTGACGATGTCGCGGAAAGCCTGACTATCCAACACCGGTTGCTGATCAATTTGAACAATCTGATCGCCCGCTTTCAAACCTGCTTTACTCGCAGGTCCACCTTGTACAACTTCTTTTAAAATCGCCGCTGGGCGAAAAAATTCCATGCCCATTTTTTGCAAAAAATTCGCTTCGAAATCTGCCTGATTAAGCCTTGTCAAAGGCAGCTTGAATTCCAAATGATCTTCGCTTGTACTACGATCAGTATTTTTGCGCGCCACTTGTACTCGTACATCTTGCTTATCCATACCTGCTTGCAGCAGTTTCCAATGCATGTCTGACCAAGATTGCACTGTCTCACCATTAATCGTCTGTATCGTGTCTCCATGACGCAAACCGGCTTGATAAGCGATTGACGAGTCCGACGCTACACGAATCTTAGCAATTGGATCAGGAGTACCGTGCATGAACAAAGCAGAAAACAAAATGATCGCCAACACAAAATTAAAAACTGGCCCCGCGGCAACGATGGCTATTCTTCGCCAGACAGACTTTTTGGAAAAGTCTCCCGCAAGATCTGCCGCGCTTGGCGTGGCATTGTCGATTTCGCGCGAATCATAAAACTTCACGTAACCACCTAATGGAATAGCCGAAAGTGTCCATTCAGTTTCGCTATTACCAAATTTTTTGATCCACAATGGTTTGCCAATACCAACTGAAAAGCGCAGCACGCGCACACCGCATAGTCGTGCCACCCAGAAATGACCGAGCTCATGAAAGATAATCAGGATGCCGAGGGCGAATACAAATGACAGCATGGTTTGCAAGAAGTGTCCGCCCATCTCAAACCTCACGCTTAGCGACAAAATCCGAAGCGACACGTCGCGCTTGCTGATCGATTTCAAGAATAGAGTCAAGCGCATTCAAAGCTTGCGATGCAATCTTCCCTAAAGTATCGGCGACCACTTTTTCTATGTCCATAAATCCCAATTGCGCGTTCAAGAAGGCTTCAACTGCAATTTCATTGGCAGCATTCAAAATCGTCGGGGCCGAACCGCCAGCCCGCAGAGCGTCATAAGCCAGACGCAAACAAGGGAAGCGTTCAAAGTCGGGTTTAAAGAAATTTAATTGCAAGAACTGACTCAGGTCCAATGCTTCAACTCCAGAAGCGATGCGCTCTGGATACGCCAAGCCGTAGGCAATTGGCGTACGCATATCAGGATTACCTAATTGCGCTAACAATGAACCGTCCACATACGAGACCATGGAATGAATCAAACTTTGCGGATGAATCAGAACATCGATTTTATCGGCTGGCGCACCAAACAACCAATGGGCTTCGATAACCTCTAAGCCTTTGTTCATCATCGTGGCGGAGTCAACGGAGATTTTACGTCCCATCACCCAATTCGGATGCGCAATCGCTTCTGCTGCCGTTACTTGCGCTAAGGTAGAAATATCACGTTTCAGGAAAGGGCCGCCAGAAGCAGTTAAGACAATCTTAGCTATCCCCCCTGCATCCAAATTTCTCTGATATCCATGTGGCAAGCATTGAAAAATGGCATTGTGCTCGCTATCAATCGGCAATAAGGTCGCACCACTCTTCGCCACCGCATCGATAAACAATTGCCCTGACATCACCAAGGCTTCTTTGTTCGCCAATAAGATACGCTTACCGGACTGAGCAGCCGCGAGCGATGCAGGCAGACCAGCCGCACCGACGATCGCGGCCATCACGACATCACAATCGTTGGCGCTTGCGACTTCACATAAAGCCGATGCACCATGTAAGACTTGCGTTTTTGAAGAAAACTGCGCCAACAAGTCACGCAACTCCTGCGCCAGTGGAGCATTAGCCACCACCGCAAACTGCGGCTCGAATTGCTGGCATTGCGATGCTAACTTACGGATTTGTGTATGGGCAGTCAATGCAAAAACTTGATAACGCTCGGGATGGCGCGCAAGCACATCCAACGTCGAGACACCGATAGACCCGGTCGATCCTAAAATACAGATTCTTTGTTTTTGCATACGATTCGACAAGTCTGATTGTGCGTGTGATTAAGCGCTTGATTAAGCGTCTGATGATGCTAGGAAAACTTATGCCAGATTCCAGATAGCGACAAACATCGCGGCCAAGGGCAACACGGGAATCAACGCGTCGATTCTATCTAAGACACCGCCGTGACCGGGCAAAAGATTGCTACTGTCTTTCATACCGATACGACGTTTGAGCAAAGACTCGAACAAGTCACCAATCACGCTTGCGGCGGAAATCAAGAGCATGACCAAAGCCAAGCCTATCGGGCCTTGATGCGCATAAATTTTAGCGGGCAATGTATCGGCAAGCGTAGGCGTCAAAGCGCATGCCACACCGAACAACAGCACCAATACGCCACCGCCAATAGCACCTTCCCATGATTTCCCAGGAGAGATCGTAGGCGCTAATTTTCTTTTCCCTATCGCTTTACCAACGAAATAGGCTCCAATATCGGCAATCCACACCAACACCAACACCGACAACAAGAGCTTCGCAGATTTTCCAAACAAATAACTCATAGCGACAAAGCAACCAAAGATCGCAACTGCATACACGCCACTAATCAAGCCACTGGCAAAGCTAGTAAGACTTGGCAAACCAAACTTTAGACTAGGAATTAAGCCAAAGATCCAAAACAGTACACACAGCGTAAACAAAGTTTGCAATGAGAAACTGGTATTTTGTAGCGTCAAATACGCAAACGCCAAAGCCCACACTGCGGAAATAATGATCGCACCAGGCTTATTAAATAGGCGCTGACTTTCCCACATTGCAGCACCCAGAAAAAGTGCCGCAGCAGCGGCAAAAGCCAAACTCGACCCAGAAAATACGATGGGCACCAAAATAGACAACAACACGATGGCTGTAATAATTCTTGTTTTAAGCATGAGAGTTATCCGTGGTGAGTAGATCGATATGCGAGTCGAAAAGAAATCTAAAAGTGCCAAGAGTACGTTAATGAGTCAGGCGGCATTTCAGCAAACTAATTCAGAAATCTGATTAAGCTTGCGTATTGTCGAGTAACTGCGCGCTGGTTCTGCCGAATCGCCGTTCACGCGATTGATAAGACGCAATTGCTTCATCCAAAGATTTGCCATTAAAGTCGGGCCAAAACGTATCTGTAAAAAACAGCTCCGTATAAGCCAATTGCCACAACAAGAAATTGGAAATACGTGTTTCGCCACCAGTACGAATAAACAAATCTGGTTCAGGCGCATACGCCATCGACAATTGTGACTCCAGCATTTCTTCGGTAATTTCTGCTGCAGCTAGCCCGTCAGAAGTCAATTTATTCACAGCCTGAACGATATCCCAGCGACCACCGTAATTAGCGCAGATTGTCACCGTTAAGCGAGTATTCTCCGCAGTCAATTCTTGCGCCTGCTGTATGGCTTCTTGCAACGGAAGATCAAAACGTGACAGGTCGCCGACAATTTTCAAACGAATATTATTGTCATGCATCTTTTTAACTTCTTTTTCCAAAGCAGTGACAAACAGACGCATCAACAAGGACACTTCGTCAGCAGGACGTCGCCAGTTCTCAGAACTAAAGGCGAACAAAGTCAAAAATTTAATATCGCGTTTGATACAGGCTTCAACGATGCCACGCACTGCATCAACGCCTTTAACATGACCTGCAACACGTGGTAAGAAGCGCTTGGTAGCCCAACGCCCATTGCCATCCATAATAATGGCAATGTGTTTCGGCATCAGTCCCGCATCAGGGACTGTTTTCGTTGAGCTTGAATGATTCATGAAACTCCGGGATTGGATAAAAAAGAAGAGAAGATGCCGAAGCTTAAACGGTCAACACTTCTTTTTCTTTTTCAGCCAAAAGCTTGTCCACTTCTGCAACAAACTTATCTGTCAATTTTTGAATATCATCTTGCGCACGACGCTCATCATCTTCAGAAATATCTTTATCTTTCAAAAGTTTTTTCAATGACTCATTCGCATCACGGCGGATATTACGCACAGCGATTTTAGCGTCTTCACCTTCCGTCTTAACCAGCTTCACCATTTCTTTACGACGTTCTTCAGTCAGCGGTGGCGTTGGCACACGAATCAAATCGCCTTGTGACGCTGGGTTTAAACCCAAATCAGATTCACGGATCGCTTTTTCGATCACGTTTAACATTTTCTTTTCCCACGGCTGTACACCGATGGTACGAGAATCGATCAAAGTGATGTTGGCGACTTGCGAGATATTCGTCGGTGAACCGTAGTAATCCACCATCACGTGATCCAGAATACCTGGATGAGCACGGCCGGTACGAACCTTGGATAAATCCGCTTTCAAGGTTTCAATAGATTTTTGCATGCGCTGATCGGCGCTACTTTTAACACTGGCAACTGTCATGATTTACTCCTGAACTAAATGAGAATGAGAGCTTACGCTCTCATTGACCTCAAAACAAATTAAGTTTGGTGAATCAGTAAAGATCACCTTGCAATCCGAAACCGCGCATTATACGTGGACTAAGGTACCTTCGTCTCCACCCATAATCAGATTTTTCAAAGCACCCGGCTTAACGATAGAGAATACTTTAATCGGCAACTTCTGATCACGACATAAAGCGAAGGCTGTTGCGTCCATGACTTGCAAATGACGCGAAATCGCTTCGTCGAAAGAAATAGTTGTGTAACGAGTCGCGGTTGGGTCTTTTTTCGGGTCTGCTGTATAGACGCCGTCAACTTTGGTGGCTTTCAAGACTAATTCAGCACCGATTTCCGAGCCACGTAAGGCGGCCGCAGTGTCCGTAGTGAAGAAGGGGTTGCCTGTGCCAGCAGCAAAAATGACAACCTTCCCTTCCTCCAAATATTGCAAAGCTTTAGGACGTACATAAGGCTCAACCACTTGTTCAATCGCGATAGCAGACATGACGCGCGCAGTGATACCAACCTGACGCATAGCATCGCCCAAAGCAAGGGAATTCATCACCGTGGCCAGCATCCCCATGTAATCAGCTGTCGCCCTATCCATGCCTTGCGCGCCAGGCGCAACGCCGCGGAAAATATTACCACCGCCAATTACGATGGCTAATTCAACACCCATACGGGAAATTTCGGCGACATCAGCCACCATACGCTCAATGGTAGCGCGATTGATGCCGTAGGCATCATCACCCATTAAAGCCTCACCAGAGAGTTTTAAAAGCACACGCTTATAAGCTGGTTTAGTCACGATCTGGGCTCCTTTAAAGTTGGGAAGACATTATTGCAAAAATTCTGTGAGGTCAACTCTGATTCTAAAAACCAAAGAAAAGTCTCGGTGTAAAACACTTGCGATAATCGCTTGCACTGGCAAGATTCTTTATTTATAGCATTACAAACACGGCTCTTAAAAAAACGGGCCTTGCGGCCCGTTTTCTTTTTGAGTCTGCTTACGCTTGTTTAGCAGCAGCAACTTGCGCCGCCACTTCAGCAGCGAAGTCATCTTGCTTCTTCTCAATGCCTTCACCAACGACGAACATCGTAAATGCTTTTACAGATGCGCCAGCAGCTTGCAACATTTGCTCAACTGTTTGCTTGTCGTTTTTGACGAATGGTTGATTCAACAAAGAAACTTCTTTCAAGAACTTCTGGATAGAACCTTCTACCATCTTCGTAACGATGTCAGCTGGCTTACCAGATTCGGCTGCCTTCAAAGAAGCAACTGAACGCTCTTTTTCGATCAATTCTGCAGGAACTTGTTCGATAGACAAAGATACTGGCTTCATCGCTGCGATGTGCATCGCTACGTCTTTACCGATTTGCTCATCAGCCGCGTCAAATTCAACAACTACGCCGATACGTGTACCGTGCAGGTATGAAGTCACTTTAGCTGCAGATTCAAAACGTTGGAAACGGCGGATAGACATGTTTTCACCGATCTTACCGATCAAACCAGCACGAATGCTTTCTACTGTACCATCTTCCAATGGCAATGCTGCCAATGCTGCCAAATCCGCTGGATTTGCTTCAGCGATCAATTTCGCTACTTTATTTGCGAAAGCGATGAAATCATCATTCTTAGTCACGAAGTCAGTTTCACAGTTAACTTCAACCAATGAACCAACACCACCAGAGATGAAAGATGCCACTACACCTTCAGCTGTAATACGGGAAGCCGCTTTAGAAGCTTTGCTACCCAATTTAACGCGCAAAATCTCTTCCGCACGTTCCATATCACCTTCAGCTTCCGTCAATGCTTTTTTGCATTCCATCATTGGCGCGTCTGTCTTTGCACGTAATTCGCCTACCATCGCTGCTGTAATTGCTGCCATGTTTCTCTCCTAATTCATTGCATCACAAGATGCACATTTCAATATAAATTCGATTTAAAAAAAGGGGCAAACACGCGTTGGCCCCTTTTTACTTTTTCAAACACCGCGCTTAATTTTCAAAAAACTTCGAAAAAGCTACGGCGTGAAATTAAGCCTGTTCTACTTCAACAAACTCATCGCTTGGCTTAATAGCTTCAAGCACTTCATTCACTGCATTTGCACGGCCTTCCAAAATTGCATCTGCTACGCCACGAGCGTACAAAGCAATCGCTTTAGAAGAGTCATCATTACCAGGAATGATGTAAGTAACGCCAGCTGGAGAATGGTTAGTATCAACTACGCCAATCACTGGGATACCCAATTTAGCTGCCTCAGTGATCGCGCCTTTGTGGTAACCAACGTCAACCACGAAAATTGCATCAGGAACGCCGCCCATATCTTTAATACCGCCGATAGATTTTTGCAACTTGATCATTTCACGTTGGAACATCAAGCCTTCTTTTTTCGACAATTTTTCTACAGAACCATCTTGCACAGATGCTTCCATATCTTTCAAACGTTTGATAGATGTTTTAACTGTTTTAAAGTTAGTCAACATACCACCCAGCCAACGTTGATCAACGAAAGGCATACCAGCACGGTTTGCTTCTGCAGCGATCAATTCGCGTGCTTGGCGCTTAGTACCAACCATCAAAACCGTACCACGGTTAGAGGACAATTGGCGGATGAATTTCATCGCTTCTTGATACATCGCCAATGTTTTTTCCAAATTCATGATATGGATTTTATTGCGATGACCGAAGATGTACGGTGCCATTTTTGGATTCCAAAAACGGGTTTGGTGACCGAAATGAACACCAGCTTCTAGCATTTCACGCATTGTTACAGACATAATAACTCCAGGGTTAGGTCTTGAACCGAGTCAGTGATTCCTCAACTTTTTATATCGAGTGAGAAACACCCTTTTCGACCAGATTCGTTCTTTAAGAAACAAACTTATTTACTACTACTCGCCTTTACTTCTAATTAGCATGCAATTTGATCAAGCTAACCATCTATTGTAACTCGAAATGCCGACATTAATCAAGTCTGGCAATAAACTCCAGCTTCACTCGGGCTCATAAACACACCACGCATTCAAAAACACGAGAAATAAATTCACAAAAAGTAAGGATTATTCTAGGGCCATCACAGCGCGCTTGTTACTCCTCGTCTATAATTCACTCTTAAATTCCACTAATTCCCCTATTTACCTTCTGATTGCAGAGAACGCATGTCATCTATTTCTATTAAAACCGCTGAAGATATCGCTGGCATGCGCATTGCCGGTCGTTTAGGATCTGAAGTACTTGATTACATCACGCCCTTCGTCAAAGCGGGCGTCACCACTGGTGAACTTGATCGCTTGTGCCATGAATACATGACGAATGTACAAGGATCTATTCCGGCACCTTTAAATTATTGCCCTCCTGGCTACACACCTTATCCAAAAGCGATTTGCACCTCCGTCAACGATGTGATCTGCCACGGCATTCCGGGCGATAAAGTATTAAAAAATGGCGACGTCGTTAATCTGGATATTACGGTTATCAAAGATGGCTACCACGGTGACAATAGCCGCATGTTTTTCATCGGTGAGCCATCCATTTTAGCGAAACGCCTGAGCGAAATTACTTACGAATGCATGTGGCTGGGTATACAACAAGTCAAACCCGGCAATCATTTAGGCGATATTGGTCATGCCATCCAACAACATGCAGAAAAAGCTGGCTACAGCGTAGTACGCGAATTTTGCGGCCATGGTATAGGTAAGGTTTTCCATGAAGAGCCACAAATTCTGCATTATGGCCGCCCTGGCACACTAGATGAATTGAAACCAGGCATGATCTTTACCATAGAACCGATGATCAACGCAGGTAGCCGCAAGATTCGTACAATGGATGATGGTTGGACGATTAAAACCAAAGATCGCAGTCTGTCAGCACAATGGGAACATATGATCTTGGTGACGGAAACTGGTTATGAAGTATTGACCTTATCCGCTGGTTCGCCACCTCCGCCTGCCTTCATTAGCAAGCAGGCTACAGCACAAGCCACAGCCTGATGAAAACAGCCATCGCGAATGCCATGGCTTTCAAAGCAAAGCTCAAGGCTGAACAGCAAGTCATTATTCAATCCTTCAAAGATAAACCGAAGGCTGAAACTCTGCTCAAAGATTTGTGTCGCTGCGTCGATGCTAACTTAGGTGAAATTTGGAAAAGTTTTAATTTTCCGAAAGAGCTCGCCTTGGTGGCAGTCGGCGGCTATGGTCGCGGCGAGTTATTTCCCT
Organism: Affinundibacterium flavidum; assembly: GCF_014284175.1. GTDB lineage: Bacteria > Pseudomonadota > Gammaproteobacteria > Burkholderiales > Burkholderiaceae_D > Undibacterium > Undibacterium flavidum. Next base: position 107,336 of record NZ_JACOGA010000010.1, on the reverse strand, counting down.
ATTCGGACGTCGATGTCTTAATTTTACTAGCCGATCATCCGGACAAAGCCCTCAAAGAAAAACTCGAAAGCTTAGTGCAAATATTCTGGGACATCGGACTAGACATCGGCCATAGCATACGCACGATAGACGAATGCATGACGGAAGCTGCCGCCGACATCACCGTCAAAACAGCGCTGCTCGAAGCACGTCTTTTGGCAGGCAGCCGCAATAGTTTTCGTGAACTGAAAAATCGCTACGATGAGGCAATGAATCCTCAACAGTTTTTCCAAGCCAAACTACTGGAATTACATCAGCGTCACGTCAAATACGAAGACACACCATACAGTCTGGAACCGAACTGCAAAGAAAGTCCGGGCGGCCTGCGCGACTTACAAGTCATTTTATGGGTAGCAAAAGCCGCTAAACTCGGTGACTCATGGGCTGAACTCGCCGCGCATGGCTTGATCACCGCGACGGAAGCGCATCAACTCAAACGCAATGAACGCGCATTCAAAGATATTCGCGTGCGCTTGCACATACAAGCTGGTCGTCGTGAAGATCGTTTGGTTTTCGATCTGCAAAACGCGATCGCCGCCACCTTTGGTTTTGAAACCACTGAATCGCGCCGCGCCAGTGAATATTTGATGCAACGCTATTACTGGGCAGCCAAGGCAGTCACGCAACTCAACACCATCTTATTGCAAAATATTGAGGCGGTACTATTCCCCTTGCCGCACCAGGCGCAAGTCATTAACGAACGCTTTAACGAAGTCAACGGCTTAATCGATATCGTCGAAGAAAATGTGTTTGAACAAACACCGTCCGCCATGCTGGAAGTGTTTTTGCTGTTATCACAAAACGCCAACCTGAAAGGCATGACCGCAAAGACACTACGCGCTTTATGGCATGCACGCAATCTGATCGATGCAGAATTCCGTCACGATATTTTCAATCGCGGCACGTTCTTACAAATTCTGCAATCGCCACGTGGCATTACGCACGTACTGCGTAGCATGAATCAAACTAGTATTCTTGGTCGCTATTTGCCCAACTTCCGCCGCATAGTCGGCCAAATGCAACATGATTTATTTCATGCCTATACCGTTGATCAGCATATTCTGATGGTCGTGCGTAATCTGCGTCGTTTCACCATGACCGAGCATGCGCACGAGTATCCGTTTTGCAGTCAATTAATGGCGAATTTTAATCAGCCTTGGGTCTTGTATATCGCAGCACTATTTCACGATATCGCCAAGGGAAGAAATGGCGATCACTCTGTTTTAGGTATGAGCGATGCGCGTAAATTTTGCTTTGATCATGGCATTTCCAAAGACAATACTGAGCTAGTGATTTTTTTAGTACAGCAGCATTTAACGATGTCGCAAGTCGCACAAAAACAAGATCTTTCCGATCCCGATGTGATTCAGGCCTTTGCGAATTTGGTCAAAGATGAACGTCATTTGACCGCTCTGTACTTACTCACAGTATGCGATATTCGCGGCACCAGTCCAAAAGTATGGAATGCCTGGAAAGGCAAGTTACTAGAGGATTTGTATAAAATTACGCTACGCGTACTTGGTGGAGAAACACCTTCGGCCGACCGTGAGCTAAAAAACCGTCAAGAAGAAGCTCTCAAAGCACTGCGCTTAGTTGGGATAGAAAACAATGCGCATACCAAACTGTGGAATGAACTAGATATCGTCTACTTCCTGCGTCACGACGCGTCTGATATCGCTTGGCAAACGCGCGTATTACACGACAAAATCAGCAGCCCGACACCCATCGTCAAGTGCCGTGTTGCACCTATCGGTGAAGGTTTGCAAGTCACGGTTTATTTGCCAGATCAGGCCGATTTATTTGCGCGTATTTGCAATTATTTTGACTGCAAAAATTTTGCGATTCTCGATGCAAAAATTCATACAACAAAAAGTGGCTATGCACTCGATACCTTTTTGGTGACCGAGCCCGCTTTCGCCAGTAATTATCGCGACATCATTAATTTGATCGAACATGAATTGGCAGAAGTATTGGCAAAGCAGGTTCCATTGAGCACACCGAATCAAGGTCGATTATCACGTTTGTCACGCAATTTTCCTTTGGTGCCAACGGTAGAATTGCGCCCCGACGACAAAGGGCAATACTTCCTTTTATCGATTTCTGCAAACGATAGAAATGGCTTACTGTATTCAGTCGCTGGCGTCCTCGCCAAATACAAAATTAACCTACACACAGCCAAGGTAATGACTCTAGGCGAACGTGTGGAAGATGTATTTCTGGTCGATGGCGCAGCTTTACACAATCCGAAAAATCAAATTCAATTTGAATCTGAATTACTAGATGCACTACGCATCTAAATGAACACTCAAATTCAATAAAAAGAAATATTAGCTATGACAGAACAATTAAGACTCTCCAAACGCATGTCCGAATTAGGACTGTGCTCACGCCGCGAAGCCGATGAATGGATCGCAAAAGGTTGGGTGCGCGTTGATGGCAAGGTAGTATCCGAACTTGGCAGCAAAGTCTTTCCGGATCAAAAAGTCACAGTAGAACGCCAAGCCGCCGCAGAGCAATCTAAGCGCGTCACCATACTCATCAACAAACCAGTTGGCTATGTCAGTGGACAAGCAGAAGACGGCTATGAGCCTGCGATTGCTTTAGTCAAAGCAGAAAATCGCTGGAGCGAATGCAAAGTCGAAAACGAATTTCACCCAACACAATTGCGCAGTTTAGTGCCGGCTGGGCGTTTAGATATTGATTCAGTTGGATTACTGGTGTTGACGCAAGATGGCCGCGTTGCCAAGACCTTGATTGGTGAAAATACCGATGTTGAAAAAGAATACTTGGTACGCGTTGAGTACACCAAACCAGGCAAATTACCTGCTGGCGATTTGCGCTTGCTGAATCACGGCTTAAGCTTAGATGGGAAGAAACTAATTCCCGCGAAGGTACGTTGGATGAATGAAGACCAATTACAGTTCATCCTCAAAGAAGGCAAAAAACGCCAGATCCGCCGCATGTGTGAGATGGTGGGATTGCGGGTGGTTGGTCTGAAGCGTGTGCGTATCGGCAAAGTGCGCTTGGGGCATTTGCCTGAGGGGCAATGGCGGTATTTGCGGGATGATGAGCCGTTTTGATTTTTTGTTTTTTTGGATTTTTTATGAAGGAGCTGGCTTACATTGCTGGCTCCTTTTTTTTGTTTCTGCTATTGATTTTGGCTACGGCCAAAAACCTTTTTATCCTGCCCTGCACCGGAAAAGCTACAAGCTGTACAAATCAAAGAATTAGAATTGTTTCTTAAGAAAGCTGACTCCATTTATATTCTAAGGAAGAGACATCCTTCCTTTTAAATCTGACACCCAAGTCTCGTTATTGACATTCTTTTATAAATAGTCCGTCATAATCCAATTTCCATGCAGGCAATATTTGAGCAAGCCGATCATTTATTTGTTTTGCAGTCTCTTCTTTTAAATTTTTCAAGCATTCATCCGCTCCTAGATTCAATAGTTGCTCTACGATTGATCGAGATGCTGAATTTCCTATAGCAAATAAAAGTGGCGTATCACCATCATTATTTTTAATATTCAAATTAAAACCATGTTTTAGCAGGACATTAAGTGCCGACAAATTATTACCGTTAATAGCAGAAAAAATTAACTCCCCTTCATTTTTTTGTTGTCTGTGATAACTTAATTTAACACCAGAATCAACTAATAAATCAAATGCATACGGGGAACCATTTTTCAATGCAAAATTTATTGCATTTTGATTTTCATACGGTTCGTAATACAACTTAGCCCCCGAATTTATCAATAACCTCATCATTTCTAGATTACCGACGCTCGCTGCGACCATCAACGGTGAGTAATCTTTTTTATCAATACTGTTTGAGGACTCACCATTTTTCAATATAACTGACACAAAACGTTGGAGGTTTTGCTTTATCGCCATTTTCATTATGATCTGCTCATTATCAACAAAAATATTGAGTTTTTTTGCTCGATAAAAATGTTTGATTGCTGCACTCTCCGAGCCATACAATACATTTAACAAAATAAGAGACCTACCACACCCATCTCGCCATTTAGGAGATATTTTTTTATCATGTAATGCAATTTTGATTGCAGTCCAATTTGACGATTGATGACATGCTTCAGAATTTGGTGCTGTTGCAAGCGCAGGAGTACTCAACAAAAAAATTGCGGTAAAAATACATATTAATTTGAACATTTTGGCTTTACCACGGTTTCCATTTTAAGTACCCCAAACTTAACGTTTTAAGTACATTGAAATTGCATGGCTGAAACAAAAAAAAGAGATCAGTTCTGACATTAATACATTTGAAAAGCAAATTCCTCAAATCTCAAAATCAGTTAAGCCATACGTACCACTCACTCAAACTCAATCATCCTCACCAGGATCCAACTCAGGAAACAAAACCTCAGTAAACCCAAATTTAGTCAAATCCTTAATCCGCATAGTATACAAAACCCCATTCAAATGATCGGTCTCATGCTGCACAACCCGCGCATGGAAACCATCCACATCACGACTAATCTTCTGACCATACTGATCAAAACCCTCGTACCGCAAACGACTCCAACGTGGTACCAAACCACGCATGCCTGGCACAGACAAACACCCTTCCCAGGCATCATCAGTTTCATCCGATAAGGGCGTCAATACAGGATTGATCAAAACCGTTTCAGGCACATTCGGTGCATCGGGATAACGTGGATTTTGTTTAAAACCGAAGATCACTAATTGTAAATTGATGCCAATTTGCGGTGCGGCTAAACCTGCGCCATTAGCGTGCTGCATGGTTTCAAACATGTCCGCAATTAGCTGATGTAAGGCAGGCGTATCAAATTCTTGAATAACATCCGACACCTTGAGTAAGCGCGGGTCACCCATTTTTAAAATTGGATAGATCATGGCTTCCTATCTCCAGTTAGCATCAATCACAATTACTTCGCATTCATCAATTCATGCAGATATTTTGCAAACTCTTCACCCACGTCAGGATGTTTTAAGCCGAGCGCAACGCTGGCTTTAAGGTAACCTAGTTTAGAGCCGCAATCGTAACGTTTCGCGTCGCAGCGATAGGCGAACACGGGTTCATCCTTGAGCATTGCCGCGATACCATCGGTTAATTGAATTTCACCGCCAGAACCCTTGCCTAGATTCTCTAAATAATTAAAGATTTTCCCTGACAACACATAGCGCCCCGCTACTGCCAGCGTTGAAGGCGCATCTTCTGGTTTGGGTTTTTCAACGATGCCGTGCATACGTTCCAAATTCGGCTTATAAGCTGTGCCGCTAACGATACCGTATTGATTGGTGAATTCGCGCAAAACATCTTGCACCGCGACGATACTGCCGCCTTCTTGCCCATACAAATCTGCCATTTGCGCGGTAACACTTTTTTGACCGGGACGTACGTCCATTAAATCATCGGCTAATAAGACCGCAAATGGCTCATCGCCGACCACGGGGCGAGCACACAAAACGGCATGCCCCAAACCTAAAGCGGCTGGCTGGCGGATGTAGATGCAATTAATGTTATTCGGAATGACGCTACGAACAATTTCCAATAAAGCGTGTTTGCCTGCAGCTTCAAGTTCGCTTTCCAATTCGTAGGCCGTATCAAAGTGATCTTCAATCGCGCGCTTATTGCGTCCTGTGATGAACACCATTTCGGTAATACCGGCTTCTACCGCCTCTTCCACCGCGTATTGAATCAAGGGTTTATCAACGACCGACAACATTTCTTTGGGCTGTGCTTTCGTCGCTGGGAGAAAGCGGCTACCAAATCCGGCTACGGGGAAAACAGCTTTTTTAATTTTTTGCATGGATATCTCTCACCAATTTTTTTACTTTTTATCTTGTTTGCGTAATTTTCTGTGGAACCTTGTTGGGCTTCACTTCGTTCAGCGCCAACCTACCACTTATTGCGCATTACAAAGCGCAAGCAATTCTTCCTCAGATAAAACCGTCACACCCAATTCACGAGCTTTTAATAACTTGCTACCAGCGTCTTCACCCGCTACGACATAACTGGTTTTCTTGGAAACCGAGCCAGCCACTTTGCCACCATTCTTTTCGATCAAGGCACCTGCTTGTTCTCGACTCAAAGTCGGTAAGGTTCCAGTCAGCACCAAAGTTTTACCTGCAAATATGGCTGTGCTCAAATCCATTTTTTCTATCACGGGCCAGTGTATTCCCGAAGCAATCAGCTGACGCACCAACTCGACATTAAAGGGATCGGCAAAAAAACGGATGATCGATTGCGCAACGACAGGACCTACATCATTAACCTGCAATAGTTGCTCTTCTGTTGCAGCCATCAATGCTTCCATATCAGCGAATGTGAGGGCTAGATCTTTCGCGGTCGATTCACCGACATGGCGTATACCTAGCGCATAAATGAAGCGCGGCAAAGTCGTCGATTTGGAGGCCTCTAATGCATCCAACACGTTCTGCGCCGATTTCTCTGCCATGCGGTCAAGCTCAGCCAAAGCCATCAAACCCAATTTATAAAAATCGGCCGCGGTCGTCACCACGTTTTTGTCGACCAACTGCTCAATCAATTGCTCGCCCAAGCCTTCGATATTCAAGGCCTTACGTGAGGCGAAATGAAACAAGCCGCCTTTGCGCTGTGCCGCACATTTGATCCAACCACCGGAGCAACGGGCAATCGCTTCATCTTCTAACTTGACGATATCAGAGCCGCAAATCGGACATTGTTTCGGCAACACAAACACACTAGTTTGTTCTGGGCGTTTTTCTAGAACACTGGCAACGACTTCGGGAATCACATCGCCAGCACGACGCACAATCACCGTATCGCCAACGCGTACATCTTTGCGTTGAATTTCTTCTTCATTGTGCAGCGTCGCATTCGTTACCGTCACGCCACCCACAAAAACCGGCGCTAAACGCGCAACTGGCGTAATCGCCCCCGTGCGTCCAACTTGCACTTCAATATCGAGTACCGTGGTTAAAGCTTCTTCTGCGGGAAATTTATGCGCAATCGCAAAACGCGGTGCGCGGGACACAAATCCCAATGTTGCTTGCTGATCGAAGCGATTGACTTTGTATACAACGCCATCAATTTCATACGGTAATTGCGCACGCTTCTCTTGTATGCGGCGATAAAAATCTAACAATGCTGGCGCGCCATTAACAACGGCTTTTTCTTCGCACGTCGGAATGCCCATGCTCTGATACCAATCGAGCAAAGCACGATGTGAAGTGGGCAAATCGGCATCCTCTAACAGACCAATGCCATACGCAAAAAACCGCAAACTTCGTTGTGCGGTAATTTTTGAATCGAGTTGACGCAAACTACCAGCCGCCGCATTACGTGGATTGGCAAATTCTTTTGCACCGAGGTCGCGTTGACGTTGATTTAATTTATCAAAATCAGCCTTAAACATGAGAACTTCACCGCGCACATCCAGAATTGCCGGTGGCTTCTCACAACGCAGGCGTAAAGGCAAACTACGAATTGTGCGGATATTTTCGGTAACATCCTCACCAGTATAACCATCACCGCGCGTCGCTGCCTGCGTAAATACGCCATTCACGTAACGCAGATTAATCGCTAAGCCATCAAACTTTAGATCTATCGCATATTCGATATCTTGATCGATGATTTCTAATCCCTCGCGCGCACGACGATCAAACGCGATCACATCGTCGTCTTCGAAACCATTATTCAAAGACAGCATAGCTACTGCATGTTGAACCTGGGAGAATTCCGGCAGTATCATGCCGCCCACTCTTAACGTAGGGCTATCTGTCGTTTTTAATTCAGGATATTGTGCCTCTAGCGCTTGCAATTGCTGAAAGAGTTTGTCGTATTCCGCATCGGGTATGGTGGGCGCATCGAGGGTGTAATAGTTATAACCATGTTGCGTCAACTCGCGACGTAAACGCTGTGCCAAGTCTGGCAATGACTCTTGTTCTCGTCCGGCTTGCGGACCTGCATTGCCAGCAAATAAATCATTTTGCATGATGAAGCGCTCTACTAATTAACTACTCAATTAACTAAACAGGCGCTTGGCGCGACGTGACCCAGCCGGGATCTCAGCCACCGCCATCGCATTACAAAAGTCGCGCACTTGATCGGCGATTTCCGCTAAGGCTTGATCAGAAATTGGGTTATTTCCATCGTCAACGACTGTTCCACCCAGACGTGACGCTAAGGATCGTGCGCATTTTGCCATCACGCCAAAACCTTCTAAATCTGGCGATACACAAGGCACATCCAGTAACAAGGTCAATTTAGAGGTCACAGTTTCGCTGGCACTAACATTGGTCGACAGCGTAAACAAGTTACCGACATCACCATCCGGCATTACTAAGCGACCATCTGGACGTACATCAAAGCCCTGTTTCTCCAAGGCTCCCAATAAAGTCGTGATATCCCAAGGTGCACCATTGGATAAAACATTGACACTCAGTTGTGCATCGTGTTCCGCAACAAATTGATGTAATTCACGCGCATTCGACATCACACGATTCATGTCTGGCACATCAGAATGCGCATTGAAGCGATCAGCGATCTCGCGCAGTTTACTGACGAATTCGGAATACTCTAATTCATTCAAAGGACCGCTACGACTGACCATTTGTACGCCAGCGAACAGCGCAGTGTAAACACCGCCATGGGCGATTTCATCACGTTTTCCATCATGCGTTAAACCAATGAAGTGCACAGGCTTACGTCCCACGTATTTCAAATCACTGATTTCTTTAAGTAATTTTTCACCACGAATCGGTGCTTCGAATTCGAGTGGAATAACGCAATCGATCAAATCATCCACCGATAATTCTTTACCATACATCGTGGCATCAAAGTCCGGCTTACTGTTATAAACCTGATCGGCGTTGGAAGTGTCAGCAGTTGCGTCTTCGTCCATGTCGCCAATGCCACTCAAATCGTCTTGATCAAATTGTGGTTCCTGACGAATCAAATCCGCGTCATCACGCGCACTCATTAAGACATCATCATGTCCGCCAGAAAAGGCGCGGTCGACGCTTTTCCGTGCACGATATTCCTGCCATTTACTATAAATATAAACCACCACTACAAATGCAACACCTGCAATGATCAAACTCATCGTTAACTCTGACATACCGCTTAACCCTCACCAACTAAACTTGCCGCCGATTCCATATCGACCGCAACGATTCGAGAAACCCCCTGCTCTTGCATAGTGACACCAATTAATTGTTGTGCCATTTCCATTGCAATCTTATTGTGGGAGATAAATAAAAATTGTGTATTGCTAGACATACGTTTCACCATATTACAGAAACGTTCCGTGTTTGAGTCATCCAGTGGCGCATCGACCTCATCGAGTAAGCAGAATGGGGCTGGATTTAATTGGAACATCGAGAACACCAATGCGGTCGCCGTCAATGCTTTTTCACCACCCGATAACAGATGAATCGTCGCGTTCTTTTTACCTGGCGGTTGCGCCATTACCTGCACACCAGAATCGAGAATTTCGTCGCCCGTCATAATCAATTTTGCCTGACCGCCACCAAACAAAATCGGGAACAATTCGGCAAAATGATGATTCACGCGATTGAAAGTATCTTGCAACAAATCTCGTGTTTCTATGTCGATTTTGTGAATTGCATCTTGCAAAGTCGTGATCGCTTCGGTCAAATCGGCATACTGCGCATCGAGGAAAGTCTTGCGTTCAGTTGCTTGCGCCAACTCGTCTAACGCCGCCAGATTGACTGCACCAAGTGCTGCGATCGCATTGGTTAAACGCGTGACCTCACCTTGTAAATAAGATGGCTTCAAATCGTCATGTAACTTCTCTTCAAGGGCAGCTTCATCGACTTCAAAATTACGCAATTGTTCTTCGTACTGCTCTTGATTCAGGCGTGCCGCTTGCTCTTTCAATTGTAGTTCTACGATGCGATCACGCTGCGGTTGCAGGCTGCGTTCGACTTGCATTTTCGATTCTTCTGCGTGCCGCAATTTTTGTGTTAATTGATCGAGCTCATGCCGTGCATCAGCCAAGACACGTTCTTGATCGCTACGTTTTTCCAGCAGAGTTTGCAAACCAGCATGCGCGGTTTGCTCATCCATGCTTTCTAGTTCGAGCTGGCCTTGCTGCATGTTCGCGAACAATTGCGAAGATTGCTCCAAGGCAGTGGCAATACTACGCTTGAGTTCTTCCATTTTGACGCGATGGGTTTTCTCGGCAAAACTTGCTTCTTGCGCCGCCAATTCCAGATCACGCAGACGAGAACGTGCGTCATTTAGTTGCTGTTCTTTTTCAAGAAAGGCGGTCTGTCCATCTTCGTGCGTTTCCTGCATTTCCGCCAGGGCGATATCGAGCTCTTCGAATTTCGCTTCCGATTCTGCGCGTGCTGTTTGTTGCTCTTGCTCTTGCTCGGCAATCTCTGCCAAGTCTGAATGAATCTGCGTGCTACGCTGATTAAAACGCTCTTGGACTTCAGCCAACTTCATGTACTCAATTTGCAGACCATGCACCGCCTGCGTTAAACCAGCGACGCGTACGCGCAACTCTTGCAATGCCTGAGTCGCCTGGCTTAATAAGGCTTCGGCGCGCACTGCACGGGTTTTGCCTTCGTCGGCCAACAAGTGTTGAGCGCGGGCTTGCTTGGTAATATTTTCAATTTCTTGCTGGCGCGCGAGCACGCCATCTTGCTCAGAATCTGCAGCGTAAAATCGTACGCTGTTCGCGCTGATCAAATGCCCTTCTTTGGTAATGAAACTAGCGCCGGCTGGCAACTTCGCACGTTCGGCAAATGCGGTTGGTGCATCTGGTGCGATATAGACATTGTGCAACCAATCTTGCATCACGCTGCGCACACCCGCGTCATTGAGTTGCAATAGACTGAGTAAAGGCTTCAAACCTTCCACCACAGCTACGGGGGCGATGACTTGTGGTGCATACAGTGCCAATTTCGCTGGTGGAGCATCATTAAAAAATGCTTTCGCCCATTCCAAATTCGACATTTCCAAGGCGGAAGTGCGCTCACGCAGGATAGATTCGAGCGCGGTTTGCCAGCCGTTTTCTATCTGCACTTTTTGCCATAACTTCGGCAATTTTTCTAATTCATGTTTCGCCAACCACGGTTGAACCTTGCCTTGGCTTTCTACTTTTTCTTGTAGCGATTTCAAGGCCGCCAAACGCGCATCGAGTTGGGCTGATTGCGTTGTGTCTTTATTGACTTGTTCTTGGGCGGAACGACGTTCTTCTTCCAACCGCGGCAAACGTTCTTGCGCTTCTTCCAGTTGCATCGTCGTTTCTTCTAACATCTGCTTTTTTTCTTCAAGTTGCAGAGCCAGATTTTGTAAATGAGAAGAGTCCGGGATAACCAAACCTTGCTTCTCTTGGTTCAGACGTTCACGACGTACTGCTAAGGTATTCAGAATATTCGAAGCATTGCGTTGATGTGCAGATTCGAGTTCTATCTGCTGTTGCATCTGCATAATTTTGGCGCGCGACTCGGTCGATTTGAGTTGTGCATCACGCCAGACTTGCTCTAACGCTGGAATTTTTTCGTTTTGTTGCGCTACTGTCTCTTGTGCTTGTTCGCTACGCATCGCCAATTCTTCAACGTGCATTTCTGCATCAGATAAATCATCTTGGAATTGCTGACCTTGGCGCTGCCATTGATCGCGTTGCGCTGACAGGGAATTTAATTGTGATTGCAAACGTGCACGTGATTCAATAACGAATTTAATCTGCGCTTCAAGACTGCCAATTTCAGCATTAGTTTGATACAAATTACCCTGCGCCTGATGCATCTTGTCGCCGACGGCATAATGCGCCTGACGCATTTGATCGAGTTCTAATTCGACATGGCGTAACTTGGCCGTTTGTTCTTCCAGATCAAGCTGGCATTTCTCAATTTCAGCGAAATGCTTTTTTTGCTCAGTTGCAGCTTCGCGCTTACGCAACATCCACAATAATTTTTGTTTCTCTTCTTGATCTGCCTGTAAAGAATGATATTTGTTGGCGACAACAGCCTGCGCTTCAAGTTTTTCTAAATTATTATTTAACTCGCGCAGAATATCTTCAACCCGCACCAAATTTTCGTGCGTATCGTGAATGCGATTTTCGGTTTCGCGGCGACGCTCTTTATATCGTGATACACCCGCAGCTTCCTCCAAGAACACGCGCAATTCTTCTGGACGCGATTCGATAATGCGGGAAATCATACCCTGACCGATAATCGCGTAAGCGCGAGGCCCCAGACCAGTTCCTAAGAAAATATCCTGAATATCACGGCGGCGTACTGGCTGACCGTTGATGTAATAGGTTGACGTACCGTCACGCGTCAATGTCCGTTTGACCGCGATCTCGGCGTATTGGCTCCACTGTCCGGCGGCTTTACCTAAACTGTTGTCAAAAATCAGTTCGACCGAGGAACGCCCGGCAGGCTTACGATGCGTTGAACCATTAAAAATAACGTCTTGCATGGATTCACCACGCAATTCAGAGGCTTTCGATTCGCCCAAGACCCAGCGCACGGCATCGATAATATTCGATTTGCCGCAGCCATTCGGACCAACCACGCCGACTAATTGGCCAGGAACATGAAAGTGAGTGGGATCTACGAAGGATTTAAATCCAGCTAATTTAATAGAAGTTAAGCGCACGTTATTTTTATTTATCGATTTTTAGACCAATTTTAGACCAATTTTAGACCAATTTTAGACCAATTTTAGACCAAGATGCACAAATTCAATCCGCTTCTGACACGCTATCAACTCGTCTTTTGCTTTTACAAAAAACATCATAATAGATGACGATTTACTTATTGTTCAAACAAGTAAGGCTGCACATCATAACATTCTGACGGCCTAGTTTTGCAGATTTTGGCAAGTAGGCGACGCTAAAAAACTTCGGCCTTGACACTTTAAGTGAAGGAATGGCAAAACTTCCTTGAACTTGCCCGCTTAGCATAAGCCAAGCGCGGCTATAATACGTCTCTGCTGCAATCTGAAAATGCATAGGCATCCGTCGCTCAAAGCTGGATGTTCAAAGCTGGAAACTCTTAATTAGCTTGCCACATTTTTATCGTTTTAATTTGAAATCCTATTTTCTCCGTATTTTTAAGTGAATTTCTCCGTGAATCCCAATTTAGAAAAACTACAAGCTTATCCGTTTGAAAAATTAAAACGCCTGTTTGCTGGCATTACTCCCAATCCCGATTACCCTCCTATCAGTCTTGGTCTAGGCGAACCTAAACATGCTACGCCTCAATTGATTAAAGATGCCTTAATCGCCAATTTGAATGGTTTAGCCAATTATCCATCGACTAATGGCATCGAAGGATTGCGCATCGCGATCAGCAATTGGTTAGCGCAACGCTATGACATTCCGGCTTTAGATGCTGCAACGCAGATTTTGCCCGTCAATGGCTCACGTGAAGCACTATTCTCATTGGCCCAAGCGGTGATTGATCCAAGCAAGAATAGCCGCGGTGCACCCATCGTGATGTGCCCAAATCCCTTCTATCAAATTTATGAAGGTGCGGCCTACTTGGCTGGTGCGGAGCCCTATTTTGCGAATGCGAATCCGGCAAAAAATTTCGCCCCGGACTTTAGCCAAATTCCTGAATCTATCTGGCAACGCACACAATTGCTTTTTGTCTGTTCACCAGGCAATCCAACCGGCGCAGTGTTAACGCTGAATGACTGGAAAGAATTATTTGATTTATCGGATCGCTATAATTTTGTGATTGCTGCCGATGAATGTTATTCAGAAATCTACTTTGGTGAAACAGCACCGCTAGGTAGTTTGGCTGCAGCACGTGCATTAGGTCGCGATGATTATCCGCGTTTAATCACCTTATCCAGTCTCTCCAAACGCTCTAACGTTCCAGGCATGCGCTCAGGCTTTGTTGCCGGTGATGCCAATATCATCAAACAATTTTTGCTATATCGCACCTATCACGGTGGCGCCATGTCGCCTAGCATACAAGCAGCATCGATCGCTGCGTGGAATGATGAACAACACGTGATAGAAAATCGTGCTTTATACGTAAAGAAATTTGCACAGGTCACCCCTGTTCTACAAGAAGTTCTCGATGTTGCTCTACCTGACGCCGCATTTTACCTATGGGCAGGCGTTGATAAGCACATTCAAATCTCTGACACAGAGTTCGCGCAAGGTCTTTACCGAGACTATAATGTGACAGTATTACCGGGGAGCTTTTTAGCTCGAGAAGCACATGGCATCAACCCGGGTAGTAATCGCATTCGCATGGCCTTGGTCGCCGAAGTTGAGGAATGCATGGAAGCCGCGCAAAGAATCACTGCTTACACAAAACAATTAATGGAGCTTAATCACACTGGATAGCTCCAGATCATCATTTTCGTATTCAATTTTTTACTTTCACTTTACTCAAATAACGTCATGACACAGCAATTACAAAACATCATCGATCAGGCATGGGAAGACCGCGCTAGTTTTTCACCGAAAAATGCACCAGCAGAATTACGTGAAGCGGTTGCGCACGTATTGGAACAACTTGATTCCGGTAGCTTACGCGTAGCGCAAAAAATTGACGGTGCATGGCATGTCAATCAATGGGTAAAGAAAGCCGTATTACTGTCTTTCCGTCTGGAAGACAATATCGTGATGCCATCTGGCGAGCACATGCAATTTTTCGATAAAGTGCCGACGAAGTTTGCGAATTACACCGCAGAAGATTTCGCTAAAGGCGGCTTCCGTGTAGTCCCACCAGCAGTTGCACGTCGCGGTAGTTTCATCGGCAAAAACGTCGTGTTGATGCCTTCTTACGTCAACATCGGCGCGTATGTCGATGAAGGTGCGATGGTTGATACATGGGCAACGGTTGGCTCTTGCGCGCAAATCGGTAAGAACGTGCATTTATCTGGCGGCGTTGGCATCGGTGGCGTATTAGAACCTATGCAAGCAAATCCAACCATCATCGAAGACAATTGCTTCATCGGCGCCCGCTCCGAAGTCGTCGAAGGCGTCATCGTCGAAGAAAATTCTGTGATTTCTATGGGTGTGTATATCGGCCAATCCACTAAGATTTATGACCGTGCGACTGGCGAAGTTACTTATGGTCGTATCCCAGCAGGTTCTGTCGTGGTATCTGGTAATTTGCCATCGGCATGTGGCAAATATAGTTTGTATTGCGCTGTCATCGTGAAACGCGTTGATGCACAAACACGCTCTAAAACCAGTATCAATGAATTATTACGCGGCGCTTAATTCCGCAGGTTTACGCAACAAAATCAAGCAAAGTCATAACATAGAACAACAGGCTTTATCTTTATAGGGGAATTATCATGGCAATGGATCGTTTGTTTCAGTTGATGAAAGAAAAAAACGCGTCGGATATGTTTTTCGCGATCAATTCACCAATACATTTAAAGATTAATGGCAATCTCCTTCCCATCAATCAACAAAAGATGGATGAAGACAATATTATGGCTTTGCTGGCAGAAGTTCTTTCTACGGAACAGTTAGCGCAGTACAAGCGTGAGAATGAACTCAACATTGGTATTGGTATGGCGGGTGTTGGTCGTTTCCGTCTTTCTGCGTTTAGACAACGTGGCTCTACTTCTGCAGTGTTTCGTTTTGTACCTGGGCATATTCCATCATTTTCGACACTGCATTTGCCGCCGGTGTTGTCTGAGTTGATCATGGAAAAACGCGGTTTGATTTTGGTTGTCGGTGCAACGGGCTCGGGTAAATCGACATCAATTGCCTCGATGCTCGACTATCGCAATGAAACCAAGACTGGCCATATATTGACGATCGAAGATCCAATTGAATATTTATTCAGAAGTAAGAAATCTATCGTCAATCAACGAGAAGTTGGCACAGATGCTGATAGCTTGAAAACGGCATTGCGCAACTCACTGCGTCAAGCGCCTGATGTTATTTTGATTGGTGAAATTCGCGATCTGGAAACCATGATGGCGGCCATTGCTTATGCACAGTCTGGTCACTTGGTCGTTGCAACCCTGCATGCGAATAATAGTTATCAAGCCTTGAATCGCATCATCAGCTTCTTCCCAATTGAAAACCGTAGCGCCCTACTCTTAGATTTGGCGTCTGCTATTAAGGCCGTCATTTCACAACGCTTGATCAAAGCAGTGAATGGTGGTCGCTGCCCTGCAGTCGAAATCATGTTGAATACACGCTATGTAGGCGAATTAATTGAACAAGGAAATATTTTCCAAATCAAAGAGGCCATCGAAAAAAGTCTGGCGCCTGGCTCACAAACATTTGAACGTGCGCTCTTACAATTGATTAAAGATGGCTTAATTACGCAAGAAGAAGGCTTAGCGAATGCGGATTCTGCGAACAATTTACTGTGGTTACTCAACAATGACACAGCGCTTGCGCAAAAAGCCAAAGAAGAGCCTGAGCCAGAACATCACACCGAAGCGACCTTTACTGAATTTAATTTGAACATGTAATTATGAGTGCAATGAGCGCAACAACTAGCATCACCCTATTTGGCATCCCCAATTGCGACACGGTAAAGAAAGCCCGCACATGGTTGGAGCAACAATCGATTCCTTTCGCATTTCACAATTTCAAAAAGGATGGATTGACTGCAGAGCAAATCGAAATCTGGCTACAAAGAATCGAGCTCGATACTTTAATCAATCGCAAAGGTACGACTTGGCGCGCACTCTCAGAAATTCAAAAATCTGAAGCGAATAACAGAGCAAATGCGATCGCATTGATGTTAGAAAATCCGTCCGTCATCAAGCGTCCGGTTTTACAAATCAATGACGACAAATTGACACACGTTGGCGTTGGTTTCAACGAACAACAATACCAAACTATTTTTAAAGAAATCTAAGTTTTCATGAGCAAAACTCTCACACTCACTGAGCAACTAATCGCATTGGATTCTGTTACACCCGAAGATAAAGGCTGCCAAAATACTTTAATCAACTTATTGAAACCATTAGGCTTCCATTGCGAAACTATCCAATCCGGTGATGTCACCAATCTATGGGCGCGCCGCGGCACGAGCCAACCCTTGGTAGTTTTCGCTGGACATACCGATGTAGTTCCAACTGGCCCAGTCACTCAATGGCAATCTGAACCATTTGCACCTACGCACAGAGATGGAAAACTGTATGGTCGTGGCGCAGCAGACATGAAAACCTCGATTGCAGCTTTTGTCGTAGCAACTGAAGAATTTGTCGCTGCGCATCCGGATCATGCTGGCTCTATTGGTTTTTTAATTACCAGTGATGAAGAAGGTCCTGCCACCGATGGTACGGTCGTCGTGTGCAATCAGTTAAAAGCGCGCGGCGAACAACTGGACTACTGTATCGTCGGAGAACCAACTTCTAGTGAAGTGCTTGGTGACACGATTAAGAATGGTCGTCGTGGCACGATGTCAGGTAAACTTACTGTTAAAGGTATACAAGGTCACATCGCCTATCCACAGTTGGCTGAAAATCCGATTCATACAGCCACACCTGCATTAAATGAATTAGTCAGTGAAGTTTGGGATATGGGTAACGACTATTATTTGCCAACTTCCTGGCAAATCTCCAATATTCATGGTGGCACTGGAGCATCAAATGTCATTCCTGGTGAAGTGGTGATTGATTTTAATTTCCGTTTTTCGACAGCTAGCACAGCGGAAGGTTTGCAACAACGCGTGCACGAGATCCTCGACAAGCATCAACTCAAGTACGATCTAAAATGGACCATAGGCGGGCATCCTTTCTTAACTCCAAAAGGTAATTTGAGTGATGCTCTCGCCAAAGCAATCTTGGATGAAACTGGCGTTACTACAGAATTGTCAACAACCGGAGGTACCTCCGATGGTCGCTTCATCGCCAAGATCTGTCCGCAAGTTGTGGAGTTCGGCCCTCCGAATGGCAGTATCCATAAAATTGATGAACATATCGAAGTGCGCTACATCGATCCACTCAAAAACATCTACCGCCGTGCGCTGGAAAATCTTTTACTAAACTAGAATTATTATGACGAGCTCAAACACACTCCCGTTTCAAACCTTACGTGACCTGTTGCGCTATGCCGTAACTCGTTTCAATACGGCGCAACTGTTCTTTGGTCATGGCAGTGCGAATGCTTTAGACGAAGCCGCCTATCTGTTGCTGCATACTTTGAAATTGCCGCTCGATAAAATCGAACCATTTTTAGATGCCCGCCTGTTACCACATGAAATCGATGCGGCGATTGCCGTCATTGAACGTCGCGCTACCGATAGAATTCCGGCATCGTATATTACGAATGAAGCTTGGTTAGGCACGTATAATTTTTATGTTGATGAACGCGTCATCGTACCTCGCTCATTTATTGCAGAATTAATTCCAGAACGCTTCACACCTTGGGTACAAGATCCAGAAGAGGTGACCGATATTTTGGAACTCTGCACAGGTTCTGGTTGCCTGCCTATCATGTTGGCAGATGCCTTTGAAAATGCCCACGTAGATACGGTCGATATTTCTAAAGACGCACTCGCTGTTGCCGCAAAAAATGTCGCTACCTATGAATTAGAAGATCGCATCACGCTGATTGAGTCAGACTTGTATAGCAATGTGCCAGACAAACTCTACGACATGATCATTACGAATCCACCTTACGTGAATTCGAACTCCATGAACAAATTGCCGAAAGAATATTTGCATGAACCGCAAATTGCATTAGCGGGTGGTGACGATGGCATGGATCTGGTGCGCAAGATTGTCGCTGGTGCTGCATCACGCCTCAAGCCAAATGGTATTTTGATGGTGGAAATCGGCAACGAACGCGTATTCGCCGAAGAAGCCTTTGCTGAATTTGGCTTAACCTGGTTGTCAACGAGTGCTGGTGATGACATGGTATTTCTGCTCACGGCTGAACAACTGCAGGAAGGTAATTAATTTGCAGTAAAAGCATCAACAGACTTTTTTTACTCTTTAGTTTTATCGCTCAAAACACTTGTGAAAAAGCGTTTTGAGCATTTTATTTTTGTAGTTCACTACGCCTCTATTTTTTGTTAGTCAATAATGATACGTCTTCAACAGGTCATCCTCGCCCGTGGTACTAAACCCCTTTTCGACAGCGTCGATGTCACACTTAATCCGGGCGATAAGATCGGTCTGATTGGTTCTAACGGCGCAGGCAAATCAAGCTTATTTGCCATGTTGCGTGGTGAATTACATCCTGATCAAGGGAGCATAGAATTCCCCGCCAAATGGCAATTAGCGCACGTCGCACAAGAAACGCCACCTCTCGAACGCAGTGCGATTGAATATGCCATTGATGGTGATGTCACCCTACGTAAGCTAGAAGCGCAATTAGCAGAACTCGAAGCACAACCTGAATCTCACGACAACGGTATCGCGATTGGTGAAGTCTACGGTGCGCTGGCCGATGCCGATGCGTATACCGTACGTTCGCGTGGCGAGCAATTATTGCTGGGTTTGGGCTTCACGATTGAACAGATGGAACAATCGGTCGCGAGCTTCTCTGGTGGTTGGCGTATGCGTTTAAATCTGGCACAAGCATTGATGTGCAAATCCGATTTACTGCTGCTTGATGAACCAACCAATCACTTGGATCTCGATGCAATTATTTGGCTAGAAGACTGGCTCAAACGCTATGCGGGTACGCTGATCATCATTTCGCATGATAGGGATTTTTTGGATGGTGTAGTCAACGTCGTCGTGCATATCGATGAACGTAAACTTAAACGTTATTCTGGCAACTATTCCGCGTTTGAACGTCAACGTGCAGCGCAGTTAATTCTCGCCCAAAGTTCTATCGAAAAACAAAGCCGCAAACGCGCCCATTTACAATCCTTTATTGATCGCTTTGCGGCAAAAGCCTCCAAAGCAAAACAAGCGCAAAGTCGGATTAAAGCCTTGGAGAAAATGGAAGAATTGGCACCTTTGCGGGCTGCTGCGGAGTTCTCATTTGAATTCCGCGAGCCACTGAGCGCGCCCAATCCTATGTTGGTGATGGACGATGTCGATTGCGGCTACCGTATTGAATCGCAAACCGACCATAGTTTTACCGAAAAGAAAATTGTCGGTGACGTAAAGTTCTCTTTGCAAATCGGCCAGCGCATAGGTTTATTGGGAATTAACGGTGCAGGTAAATCAACCTTGATCAAAACGATCATGGGTGAATTACCTCCACTGACAGGTACGATCACCACAGGTAAAGGTTTATCAGTAGGTTATTTCGCTCAGCATCAGGTAGAAATGTTGCGTCACGATGAATCGCCGCTCTGGCATTTGGCACACATTGCGCCCGATGTACGTGAGCAAGAATTACGTAATTTCCTCGGTGGCTTCAACTTCCCCGGCAGTATGGTGACTAGCCCGATTGCGCCGTTCTCTGGTGGTGAAAAGGCGCGTTTAGCATTGGCGATGATTGTCTGGCAACGCCCTAACCTATTGCTGCTCGACGAACCGACCAATCACTTAGATTTAGAAACGCGTGAAGCCTTAACTGAAGCCTTGGCACAATTCGAAGGCACATTGGTGGTCGTCTCCCATGACCGTCATTTATTACGCGCAACGACAGATCAGTTCATCATCGTTGCCGATGGTAAGCTTTTGCCTTTCGATGGTGATCTCGACGATTACAAAGACTGGCTCTACAAAACTAAGTTAGAACAAGCCGCTGCTGCAGCCAACGCTGCCGCTCTGCCAGTAAAATCCAAAGAAAAGGCAGCTGCATTACCTCAGGCACAACCAGTTCCGAGTGCACCCGTCGATGAAAAAGAACGCAAACGCCGCGATGCCGAAGAGCGTCAACGTATCGCCGCTTTACGTAAGCCGATAGAAACCAGAATCAAACGTCTGGAAGAGCAAATGGCGAAGCTGAATCTGAAAAAGGATGACTACAGTAAGCAACTCGAAGATGGCGCCATTTATGATGATGCCAATAAAGAGAAATTAAAAAATCTCCTATTAGATCAAGCTTATGTCGTGAAAGAATTGGATCAGCTAGAGGCCGACTGGCTGGAACAACAGGAATTTCTAGAAGCTGCAAGCTAAGAACATCGCATATCGTCAACAAAATGAGGGGATTTACGCCCCTCATTTCATTTCTGTTGTACGAATTTGTACCAAATGGCGCAGTCCTTGCGTATCTATCGGTTCAGCATTACCATAAAGCATCATCTCTCCTGATATCGAGAGCAACATGCGTACATCTTGTTTGCTACTGTCTCAAGCGTGTTTGGTGTTATCACTGATGACGCCTGTCTCGCTTCTTCAAGCACAAACTTTGCAGGTGTACACCCAGGCCTGGCCACCTTATAGCTACTATATTGAAGGCAAACTCACTGGCTATTCGACTGAATTGCTGCAGGCTGTATTACAGGAAGCCGCCCTAGACGCTAATTACACGCTCATAAGTTGGAATCGTGCCTATCAACACGCCAGCACTGAAGCAAACACCTTGCTTTATACGACGACCAGAACCCCCGATCGTGAGAATTTATTTGAATGGATAGGCCCGATTGGCATCAGAAAATTATGGCTATTCAAATTAAAAGAACGCACTGACATACAGATCAAAGATAAAGAAGACTTAAAAAAATATAAAGTGAGTATCGTACGCGATACCTCTAGTCTCAAATTGGTGATGGAGCGCGGATTTTTCCCGCGAGAACAAATTGATGAGGCGCCGACCACAGCATCGAATGTTAAGAAGCTCTTCTTCAAGCGAGTTGATCTTATTTTGGCGACGAATGGTGGTGCGAATTACGAATTGAGTCAGTTACCTTACCCCAAAGATGCTATGGAACCCGTGTATCTACTAAACGATGAATTCCTGTTCTACTTTGCCATTAACAAAAAAACTGAACCAGTGATCATAGAAAAAATTCGTCACGCATTTGAAAAAGTAAGAGCCTCAGGTCTCATCGAAACACTCAAGAAAAAGTATATGATCGACTAGGGTCTGCTGACATATATTTTAGGCAAGCGTTTCATTCAAAACGCAGGATGGCAAGGCGCATCTCGCCGCTGCGGCTGGCCGCCCCAGCAAGAGATGCAACGCTGTTCATCGTGCGTTTTGAGTGAAACCCTCCGGGAATGGCTCAAATGGGCACATGGCGGTGTTGCAATCTGCTTATAGTGCATGTTGTTTAAAACCCGCTACCGCGCAGCTTGCGGTGTAGTCAGGGTTTCGGACAGCATGCTGTCCGCTGACGTAACGGAGTTCCCTTGCAAGGGAACTTTCCTATAGCGATAGCCTAGCCCTGTGCTCATTTGCGCGCATTCACTTGCCTAAAATATATGTCAACAGACCCTAATTTTCCACCTGTTTCCCATATCTCCTTTTTCATCTTTTTCTTAATTTATTCAGGTCGATACACACGCACAAAACTAGCAAATTTGGGTAATCCGCTAGCAGTCCAATCACGATAACGATAGGTAATCAAAGAGCCGACCTGTGGTGGATTTCTTCTTTGTTCGTCGTCAAAACCTGTACCAAGCTTGAAGCGTTTGCCTTCTGAAGTCTCAAGCAGTAAAGCCCCCATCATGCCTTGATATTTTCCTTGACCAGCTTGTATAGCGATTACTTTCGCTTCTGCATCATGTTGTGGTTTCAATTTATAAACGAACTCACTGCGCCCCGCCTGAAATTCTGCACTCGCCAGGTGTAAAACCAATCCTTCCGCTTTCTGCAAGCTCAGTTGTTTGAGCTTTGCTTCGATTTGTTCTACGGACTTCACCGATTCTTGTGGGATGATACGCAGCCAAGGAATATGTAGTTTGTCCACCGTATTTTGCAAATCTTGCAAACGCTGACGAAATTCACCTTTAGCCAAAGGATATTCAAACAAGCAATATTGAATTTGTCGCCACTCTTGGTCATTGGCTTGCTGTCGCCGTACCGCACCAGATAAGCGTTCAAATTGCGCACGTCCCATCCATAATTCGCCATCCATAGGATGTGTAGGAAATTTTTCGGTGAACCACGCTGGCGCATTAATCACACGGCCGCTTCGAAAATACAATTTCTTACCATCCCAATAGGCTCGCACGCCATCTAATTTTTCACTCATCAGATAGTCGGTGAGATTCGAACTAAGTAATTGACTCGCGTCTCTCAGCGCTAGTGGTAAAACCAAGGCTAAACCAAGGTGGTTGTCTGGTTCCGCTATCGAAAAATCTGCAGGTCTGGCAGCCGATCTTTCTGCTGCAATGAAAGACTTGGCACTCACCGATAGCGCTAAAAAATTCAAAGGAAGCAGAGAATAAAATAAGATCTGTCTGCGCGCTTTACCGCGGTTATTCAGATCTTGAGAAAGTTCAGTAGTGGGCTCACTGCTGAACTCATTACCGAACTCACTGCGGAGCTCGTTACGAAACTCCATAAGCGAGTCGTTCTTAATCTTTTTCATCTCTGCACCATTTAAGTGATAGAAAGATTAAAAGTATAAAAACATTTATATTAAATTACAATTAAATAAATTAACTATGTAGCAAAAAAACAAAACCACCGTTCGCGGAAGAATCGGTGGCTTTGTTGATGACGACAGTCGAACAAGAACTAATGTGTTAGAACCTCAAGCGCGAGAACTTATTTCTGTGCTTTCACAACTTGCATCGCGCTTGCAATCAATCCACTCATATCACTCATATTCGCAGGCACGATGATGGAATTATTCGTCTTCGCCAAATTCGCAAACGCAGCAACATATTGCTCAGCTACTTTCAAATTCACCGCATCCGCGCCACCTGGCTCACGAATCGCTGCTGCTGTTTGACGAATCGCGTCTGCACTCGCTTCGGCAATGGCGCGAATCGCACCAGCTTGACCTTCCGCACGATTAATCGATGCCTGCTTCTCACCTTCAGATTTCGCAATAGATGCTTCACGCTCACCGGTTGCGATGTTGATTTGCTCCTGTTTGCGCCCTTCCGATGCCGCAATCAAGGCGCGTTTTTCACGCTCTGCCGTGATCTGTGCTTGCATCGCATGCAGAATTTCTTTTGGTGGCGTCAAGTCTTTAATCTCGTAACGTAATACTTTTACACCCCAGTTTGCAGCGGACTCATCAATCGCATTGACGATCGTCGTGTTGATATGATCGCGCTCTTCAAAAGTTTTATCGAGCTCCATCTTACCGATCACTGAACGCAGTGTGGTTTGTGCTAATTGCGTAATGGCTGCAATGTAATTAGACGAACCGTAAGAGGCACGCATCGCATCGGTAATTTGAAAATACAAGATACCATCCACTTGCAACTGCGTATTATCTTTGGTGATACAAACTTGTGGCGGTACATCCAGCGGGATCTCTTTTAACACATGCTTGTAAGCGACGCGATCAACGAATGGAACCACGATGTTGAGCCCCGGTGCCAAAGTCGCATGATACTTACCGAGGCGCTCAACAACCCACGCATCCTGCTGTGGCACAACTTTAATCGTTTTCATAATAAAAACGAGCGCCAACACAAATAATACGAGTACGACAAAGCCAGAATTTTCCATTTTGATTTCCTTTATTATTTTGTTTAAACCGATTTAAAAACTACTTGAACTGAGTTTGACTAAGCGGGGCGAACAATTAATCGACTACCTTCTACTGCCTCGATCACAAATAAACCTGAGCTGCCATTTGCATGACGTAATTCCACATCCCACATAGCGCCACGGTACTTGGTCCTTGCGACAAACACGCCATTGCCTTGATCTTCCCATTCGTCGACCTTTAATTGCTGGCCGATGTCGATATTCACGTTTGGATCGCGTGCTGCTTCGCCCCTCTCTTTCCAACCATATTTACTATGATGCAGAGCCAGAGTTGCGGCACTACCGATCACCGCAGCGATCAACATTTGCAATTGCACCGAGCCGATGAATAAAGATGCGGCAGCGGCACTTGCTAAACCAAGTGCAAACATCAACAAATAAAACGTACCAGTGAACAACTCACAAATAACGACCACTCCAGCTAACACTAACCACCAAGTCCATGCTTCCATTTATTATTCTCCTTATAAAGAATTACAACAGTCTGCCCGATAACTAATAAATTGTCATCGGTATTCTACAAACAAAAAAACCCTCGACACCGATGATGTGGAGGGTTTTTTTGCAGGTAATTTGAGGGATTACTAATTCTATGTTTTTTCTTGTTTTTGATACGCTTAATGTACAAGTTGATTGTGACAAGGCGATGAAAAGATTTGTACACAACACAAAAAGTAAGTCCCCATAAACGTCGCTTTACTCATCCAAACCAAAGTCTTCGCGAAGTGCTAACAGATTAGTGATTTCTTCAAGTTTCTTAGCATTTATTAGTTCACCGATTTTTGGTTGTATACCCAAACTCCTAGGACTATGAAAGAACTCATCTATACAAAATGTGCTATGACAGAATCCCAATAGATATTTTGCGTGATGGAGAAACGACTTAAATTGACTCAAACCCAATCTCAGTCACCCTAGAAAAACTGGTAACGATCAGATCGAGCCTGGTTAGTACACATAACCGCAATTAACAAAAATTGAAAACTATATTTCACCCGATATGAAATGCTTTTCCATATTGGTGAGTACGGCATTATGCTTAATTAGATAATTCCGACGGTCTACATTTTCAGAGAACAAGGGAACTCGCTCCAGCTCCCTACCCTCGTCACTAATAGCGACAACAGCTAACCCGAAGACGCGCTCGCCATTTACTTCCGCAAATCGACTAGTCAACTGGCGAACGATTGCTTCGCTCCTCATTGCAACTTCATTGACACTTTGTCGAACCTCGCGATGAAGTCGAGCCATGCTGGAGAGGTATTCCCTTACCAATGGTTTTACATCTAACTTATCTTCATCACGAGCTACAAGCTCCTCTCTTGTTTTCGACCTGATCTTCTTATTTTCGGACAATTCACGAGTACTAATGTAAGCGGTTGCGTGATGACTACACTGAGTTCTTTCCTCATTTTTCCATTGATTGCCATGTTGCATGAGTTGAATTGGGAAATCACTGTGCTGCACATGATTTCGCACTGCACTCATAATACGGTACGAGTAAAAGTCATCGAACTCTTTATTGGTATTCTTTTCGAACAACTCAGACTGTGAACAGCTATCGCCGAAGATGTCATTTAGATTCTGGGGAACTTGATCAAGGTATGCTTTAGTTGAAGAAAGGAGGTTAAGAAGTTTTCCATTAACCAACTGAATCTCATTCATGTACTCAGCCCATTCTTTGACGCCAAAAAGGAGTGTCGATAACGCAATTGAATGCAATTGACTTTCGAAGTCTGCATAGTTCTGCAAGATTAACGAGTACTTCTCTTCAAGTGCCAAACACCTTTGGTTAATAACATAAGCTTGCTTGGCATCGATGAATTCGGTGAGCGATATCTCGATACAGTCCGTCACGGTTCCTGACTTGAGTACGAATTTCGAAGCATTTTTTAGTGTCATAGTTCTCTCTCTGAGATTATCCAGCAAAAAAGCGCGAAGACTCAATTGAATCTTCGCGCTCTCATTTACCGAGAATTTACAACGGCACTTTACTTAGCAACGGCAGCCAACTGCTTCCATGTATCGATCACTGAATCTGGGTTCAAGGAAATCGATTCAATACCTTGTTGCATCAACCATTCTGCAAAGTCAGGATGATCGGAAGGTCCCTGGCCGCAAATGCCGACATATTTGCCCGCTTTAAGACACGCAGAAATCGCGCGTGACAACATCGCTTTTACCGCAGGGTCGCGTTCATCAAAATCTGCCGCTAGCAGTTCCATACCAGAGTCACGATCCAGGCCCAAAGTTAATTGTGTCAAGTCATTAGAACCAATAGAGAAACCATCAAAGAACTCTAAGAATTCATCAGCCAGAATCGCATTTGAAGGCACTTCGCACATCATGATCAAACGCAAACCATTTTCGCCGCGCTTCAAACCATTTTTACCGAGCAAATTCACGACTTTTTCTGCTTGACCTAAAGTACGTACGAAAGGCACCATGATTTCGACATTAGTCAAACCCATGTCGTTACGCACGCGTTTCATTGCCGTGCATTCCATCTCGAAAGACTCGGCGAAATCGCTGGCCAAATAACGTGCAGCACCGCGGAAGCCTAACATTGGATTTTCTTCGTCCGGTTCGTAGCGTGTACCACCGATGAGTTTTTTGTACTCGTTCGATTTAAAATCAGATAGGCGCACGATGACTTTTTTAGGCCAGAACGCTGCGGCAATCGTCGCAACACCTTCAGCTAATTTATCGACGTAAAAGGCCTTTGGCGATGCATGACCACGCGCCACCGATTCCACCGCTTTTTTCAAATCAGGATCAATATTCGGATATTCCAAAATCGCTTTTGGATGTACGCCGATATTGTTATTGATAATAAATTCCAAACGCGCCAAGCCCACGCCTTCGTTCGGTACTGATTGGAAATCAAATGCCAATTGCGGGTTACCGACGTTCAGCATAATTTTCAATGGCAACTTCGGCAATTCACCACGAACTTCTTCGGTCACTTCAGTTTCAATCAAGCCGTCGTAAATTTTACCTTCATCACCTTCAGCGCAAGACACCGTGACTAATGTGCCGTCTTTCAAAAGATCCGTCGCATCACCGCAACCAACTACCGCTGGCACACCGAGTTCACGCGCGATAATCGCCGCGTGACAAGTACGACCACCACGATTAGTGACGATGGCGGCGGCACGCTTCATGACTGGTTCCCAGTTGGGATCGGTCATATCCGCGACCAGTACATCGCCTGGTTGTACGCGTTCCATTTCGGATGGGTCGTGAATGACGCGTACGCGACCAGCGCCAATTTTTTGACCAATCGCACGGCCTGATACCAATACTGCGCCCGTACCTTTGAGTTTAAAGCGTTGCTGTGCGTCGCTTGCTTTTTGCTGCGACTTCACCGTTTCTGGGCGTGCTTGCAAAATATAGAGTTTGCCATCGCGACCGTCTTTGCCCCACTCGATGTCCATAGGACGACCATAGTGTTTCTCGATGATCACAGCGTACTTAGCTAATTCAACAACCTCTGTATCGTCCAACGAATAACGATTACGCAGTTCGATAGGTACATCGACAGTCTTCACAGAACGACCCGCTTTGGCTTCGCCGGTAAATTCCATTTTGATCAATTTGGAACCAATATTACGGCGAATTACTGGCAGCTTACCTAATTCCAACATCGGTTTATGCACATAGAATTCATCCGGATTCACCGCGCCTTGTACTACCGTTTCACCAAGACCGTAGCTAGAAGTAATGAACACCACGTCTTTAAAACCAGACTCAGTATCAATCGTGAACATCACACCAGCTGCGCCGAGATCCGAGCGCACCATGCGTTGCACACCAGCAGACAATGCGACTTCAGCGTGAGTGAAACCTTTATGTACGCGATAAGAGATCGCACGGTCATTGTATAAAGAGGCGAACACATGCTTCATCGCTTCTAATACATTGTCGATACCAACGACGTTCAGGAATGTTTCTTGTTGACCTGCGAAAGAGGCATCTGGCAAATCTTCAGCGGTTGCAGAAGAACGCACCGCGAACGACATTTCCGCTGTTGAATCTGCAACGAGTTTGTTATAAAACTCTTCAATTTCTTTTTGCAGGCGTGGCTGAAAAGGTGTATCAATAATCCATTGACGAATTTCCGCGCCAGCTCGCGCTAACTCTTTAACGTCTTCGATATCGAGTGTCGCGAGGCGATCTGCGATACGTTGAGCTAAAGGCAAACCGCCGTTTTCGCTATAGGAAAGAAAATCACGAAATGCTTGTGCTGTAGTGGCAAAACCACCCGGAACACGCACGCCAGCAGAAGCAAGCTGGCTAATCATTTCGCCAAGTGAAGCATTTTTACCGCCAACGGAATCAACATCGGTCATCCGTAAGTTTTCGAACGAGGCAACATACACAGATTCACTGCGCGCCTCGATATTTGCTGCGTTAGACATAACAACCTCTTTTTTGATGATAAGAAATCTTTCGCACTGCTTCGTCGCACGCCTACAGGCTTTCTTGTTATTCTGTTGCCAGCGTCAACTTTACTATTGAATTGCTATTGAGCGGCATTTTACCTTGTGCGCTGCAAAAATTACATTTGGCTTTTAAAATTTATCGGAATTTGTGAATTTTTTAGTTGATATATTTATTCTGTCAAATTCACCATACGATAAACTGAGCCTGGACGGTTTACTGTACAATTTCCCTCAATATTTGACTACCCATTTAACCATTATTCCCTATGTCCGATCATCACGCCCCCGCTCTGCCCATTGCCAATCGCACTGTCTTTTTTGTCTCTGATGGCACTGGCATTACGGCGGAAGCATTTGGACACTCGGTCATCACGCAATTCGATCTTAAATTTAAGCAAGTCCGCTTGCCGTTTATTGACGATATTGAAAAAGCAGAAGATGCGGTAAGACGTATCAATGAAGCTTTTGAATTGACCGGCAATCGACCTATTGTTTTTTCCACTTTGGTAAAACCTGATTTAGCCAGTGTGATTTTCAAATCCAAGGGCTTGCATATGGATTTAATTCAAACCTTTGTAGCACCGTTAGAAGAAGAGCTCGGTATTAAGTCGACACATACAGTCGGTCGCAGCCACAATATTGCAGATACCGAAGAATATAAGAATCGGATTGAAGCTATCAATTTTTCGCTGGCGCACGACGATGGGCAATCGAATAAAAATCTCTCACTGGCCGATGTCATTTTGGTCGGCGTGTCACGTTCAGGTAAAACGCCAACCACGCTGTATTTAGCAATGCAGTATGGAATTAAAGCAGCCAACTATCCTTTAATTCCGGATGATTTTGAACGCGGTAAGCTACCGTCTGCTTTACCTGAATTCAAAGGAAAAATATTTGGCCTCAGCATCGCCCCAGAGCGCTTATCCGAGATTCGCAATGAGCGCCGCCCAGGCAGTAAATACGCATCTTTGGAAAACTGCCGCTATGAGGTGAATGAAGCAGAAGCGATGATGAAACGAGAAGGGATACGCTGGTTATCATCTACCGCAAAATCCATCGAAGAAATCGCCACGACAATTTTGCAAGAAGTAAAGCCTGACTCCCGCCTGTAAGAACAAAAAAGCTTGAAGTCATTTTCACGACCTCAAGCTTTTTTGCAGAAAATCCTCAGAGCTACTCCAAAAACTTATTTGGAAGCGCCAGCAATCTGCTGCCGAACTTGCTCAAAAAAACAAATCGCTGCACTTGCCGCCACGTTCATCGATTCGATCTCTGGTTTCTGTGGAATCGTTACCGTATCAGTCGCCAATGCCATCAATTCGGGATCAACGCCCTGCCCTTCATGTCCAAACAACCATGCCAATGGTCGATTTAAGTTGATTTGATAAATCGTCGTCTTGGTGTGCGAACTAGTTGCCAAGACGGGAATAGTCGACGCACTGATCAATGCATGTAAATCGACATTTTCGAAAATATCCAATAAAAAGTGCGCGCCCATCCCAGCGCGTAAGACTTTAGGTGACCATGCAGAAGCACTGCCAGGGCTGCAAAATACTTGCTGAATACCTGCGGCTGCGGCACTACGCAAGATAGAACCAAGATTACCTGGGTCTTGTAAATTATCGAGCAAAACTGCGTTCAACGACAATTGCTGTGGCGCTTGTTCCTGATTCGCAGCGATCACAAACAAAATACCGATACCATTTTCAACCTGACTTAAGGCCTGATATAAATTATCAGGTAACACTATGCAATCCGCACCGTCTTCTTCGCACTGTGCGAGTATGCCAACTACCTCATGATGATCGACACAGCTGGCTGAGACAACACATAACTCAGGGCTGCCGCGATGCTGTAAAAATGCCTGACAGAGATGCACACCATCCAGCATCGTTTTAGCAGATTTTTTTCGTGCACTGGCACTGCTGGCTAAATGCTTAAGCTCTTTATATGAAGCATTGTCACGTGAAGTAATCTGTTTCATAGTCACTGATCTTTCAAGAGCGCTTTCACCGGCGCATAAGATTTTCTATGAATCGGTGACACGCCATGTAGTTTGAGTCGCTCTAAGTGCAAAGCAGTTGGGTAACCTTTGTGTTGATCTAAAGCGTATTCTGGATATTGTAAATGCAGCTGTGCCAATAAATGATCTCGTGCCGTTTTGGCTAAAATTGACGCAGCAGAAATCGCAGGAACTTTATCGTCACCTTTAACGATCGCCTCAGAACGCACGGACATCACTGGACAACGATTACCATCGATCAAGGCCAAAGTCGGCGTCACTTTTAAGGCCTCAACTGCCCGTCGCATGGCCAGCATGGTTGCCTGCAAAATATTCAGCGTATCAATTTCTTGCTCAGAACATTCTGCTATTGCCCAGGCTAATGCTTTTTCTTTGATTTCTATCGCTAAAACATCACGTTGAGCTTCACTCAGCTTTTTAGAGTCTCGCAAGCCAGAAATCGGACGCGCAGGGTCGAGTATCACTGCAGCGGCAGTCACTGGCCCTGCTAAAGGGCCGCGTCCAGCTTCATCGACACCACAGATTACTTCACCTTCGTAGTCGAACAAGGCAAACAAGGACAGATTTTCTTGCGCTTGATCCGTTTTTTCTTTCGTTTTCTTAATCATGCAAGAAGGCTCTCAGTTTTTCTACATCCAAAAAATAATGGCAGATTTGTTGTGCCTCTTGACCTTCTTTTTGCCCAAATAGAACGGGGACCAATTCATCGAATCTGGCTACTAAAGTCTCATCAGCATCGACATCGACGACATCAATATCAATACTTGTATCGTCCAAGCTAGCCTTGAGCTGGTCCAGCATGTCGTCACACAAATGACAATAAGTGCGTGAATAAAGCGTGAATTTGATCGGAAAATCAGATGAAATTTCAGACATAAGGCAGAATAAATTACGACAAATTGAGAATGCAGTGATTATATCGCCTCTCAACTGCTTTCCGATTGAATTCTCCCAAAAGACAAAGCCGCACAAGTTGCCCTGTGCGGCTTAAATTACACCTACTTACAAAAAGTCTATCCAGCTGGACGAATCACTAAGAACTGCGATGCCTCACCACGACGCACTAATAAGACAACTGATTTCTTGGTATCTAATTTAGCTAACATCGCATCAAATTGCTTTACATCTTTAATATCAACATTATTCATCATCAAGATAATGTCGCCTGGACGTAATCCACTACCCGCTGCCAGTCCATCAACGTTGTCAATCACGACACCATTGCCATTTGGCATACTGCGTTTTTGCGCATCGCTCAAATCAGACACCGTAATCCCGAGATGGTTTTCTGCCTTCTCTTTTTTACTCTTCTTGTCATTTTTCTGAATTGGTTTATCGGCATCTGCCTCACCAACCGTCATCGTGATGTCTTTAGCAGAACCTTTACGCCATACAGAAACGACTACTTTACTACCAGGCTTAGTTGCACCAACCATGCGAGGTAAGTCGCTACGTTTTTCTATCGGGTTACCATTAAATTTGAGGATGACATCCCCTTCTTGTATCCCTGCTTTATCCGCTGGACCACTTGCTTCCACTCTTGCAACGAGGGCGCCTTGCGCTTTGCTCAGTCCCAAACTCTCCGCAACCTCTTTACTCAAATCCCCAATTTCAACCCCCATACGACCACGCGACACGACACCGGAGCTTTTCAATTGCTCAACTACGCGCATCGCTTCGTCAATCGGGATCGCAAAAGAAATTCCCATGTAACCACCGGAGCGGCTATAAATTTGAGAGTTAATACCGATGACTTCGCCCCGCATATTGATCAGCGGACCACCTGAATTACCTGGATTCACAGCCACATCAGTTTGTATCAATGGCAAGTAATCGCCAGTATCACGCGCCTTGGATGAAATGATCCCTGAGGTGACCGTATTATCCAAATTAAATGGTGAGCCGATAGCAATGACCCATTCACCTGCTTTGATCTTATCAGAGTCACCAATGGCTATTTTTGGCAACTTACTACCATCAATCTTCAATACGGCGACATCGGTACGTCTATCACTGCCAACGACTTTGGCTTTGAATTCTCGTTTGTCAGTCAGTTTAACGTACACTTCAGACGCATCTTCAACCACATGGGCATTGGTCAACACATAACCATCTTGGCTGACGATGAAACCGGAGCCCACGCCGCGTGGTACCTCTTGCTCTTGTTGTTGTCTTGGTGCTTGGCGACGATTCTTAGGCGCTTGTTGAGGTGCAGGAATGCCAAAAAAACGACGAAAAAGCTCTTGCGCCTGCTCATCGTCACTGAATGGATCACCTTGAACCTGAGTGATTTTTTGTGTGGTGCGAATATTCACCACCGAAGGGCTCGTTTTCTCAACCAACTGTGTGAAATCAGGCAAACCGCTTACCAACAAAGGCGCTGGCGTTGCGCTTGTTGTTACCGGATTAGATTGAGCTGGTGAAGATGCTTGTGCATTCGCGTCATTTGCAGTGCCGAAAAAACTCACTGCAGAAAATACCGATGCGCTGATTAATACCGAGGAAATAAGAATAGAGATATGTTTTTCAACAGGAAAAGAGCGTACATTTTTCATATTGCCACCATGAATCTGAATTGTGTTGGACTATTTTTTAAATTGAATGGAATTGATTACTTGTTTAATTGCCGCATTTGGCACTTCGCCGACCACCGTCAACCAATTATCACCCTGACGTTTGCCCATGATAGTCATCGCGCCCTGTTGCAAGCTGCCTTCAGTCCGACTGCCCGTATTAGGTTCTACAAAAACCGAAATTGTCGACAATCCATCAGAAAACATCATTTGAACAACTTGATGTGATTTTGTTTGATTTGCATCTGTGCCCGATGCATTGCCTGAGATAGGAATGAATCGTTTAGTTTCAAGAGTTTTTTTGAAGCCATTTGGTAAATTTTTGACTGTCCAACCAGAATGTACATTCGCTTGCACTGTCATATTTTCAGTTTTCCACTGTGCGACATTGGCAAAGCTCGGCTTCAGTTTTGTCTTATCTACTTCACCAAGTGAAATCTGTGTGAATGCAATTTGCTCAATCACTTCGTTGCGCGGATTCAATGTTTGAATACCTAGCAAGAGTCCTGAGTTTTTTTCTATGCACAGGCGAAATCCATAACGCAACGCATCTTTTGGTTGAAAATTCAGGACTTGACACTCAGTACCTGCAACGCGACTCATTTGCGCCTTCTTAATCAAATAAGATTCAGGCAATAAATGGGCATTTTGATTAAGTAAAGCAGGGAATTCTTCTTGACTCAAATTCTGTTCAACTTGAATGACTTTACTTTCAGGTAAATAACAAGAAACCTCTCCATTGCGGCGAATATACTCACGTGGCTTCGCATCTAAGATTTCGAGTTTTTCGACTTCGGTATCGCCGTCAAAACCATGCGTTATTTTAGAAGTTCTGGTTTGATTTCCTTGCTGATAAACAAAAGTTCCTGAGTAACTCGTTTTCTTGGCCGCATTCTGCACCGATTGCAGCATCTTCAGAAGATCACGATCTTCATTGGATTGCGCGTCAACATTGCCCGATATTGACACAATAGCCAACGAAAAAATTGCTAAGAAAGCGTGTTTAAACCACATAAGATTATTTATTGGATTCTGTAGGAGAAACAACATTCGCACGTTGAACGTAACGCGCACTGTTATCCAAGCTTGGCGACACTTTCTGATGTGCCAACAGATAACTATCCAAGCGTGGATCACGCAACATTTCGACCTGATTTTCCAATTTAGGAGCGAATTCAGCCTCCTTATTGACATGGTTAGCGGCTGATCCGGACGACGATGCACTTGCAGATGCTCCAGTATTCGATGCCAACTTTACGCCAGGTGCAGAGAAAGGATCTGCGGATTCCACTTTGGCTATTGTTCCATCCATATTACTTGGCGACTTCAGTAATGGAATGATTTGTGGCGCCATCAAAAATGCCAGTATTACGGTTGCTGCGACGCTCGTCACAGCCCAATAGGCTGACTTTTTGGCGGCATTTCTTTTGTTACTTTTCATTGTGTTTTGCGGTGCCAGAATGACTGGTTCAGCATCTAGCAAAGCAGACATTTTTGCAGAAAAATTCGGGCTAAGTGCCACAGCCAAATCATCAGAACGCAACACATCGCCAAGCTCATGATATTGAGTCCAGGTTTGCATCACTTGTTGACCGTCTTGCCCCTTCAAACGATCCAACAATGCATCTAGCTGAGCATCCGATAGCTCGCCATCTAGCACGCTAGAAATTAGTTCGTCATGGTTACTCTTATTCATCGCTTCTTCCCGGTTCAACTTCATTTATTTTTTCTACTATTTTCTTTTACTAACAATCTTACTTACCATCGCTGCTGCTTACCATCTCTGATCAATTGATGTACCAATTAATGGCCTCAATTTTTCGGCTATGGCCTCACGTGCCCTAAAAATCCGGCTACGCACTGTTCCTATCGGACAAAGCATGACTTCTGCAATTTCGTCATAACTTAATCCTTCTATTTCGCGCAAGGTAATTGCATTCCTCAATTCTTCAGGTAACGACAACATCACTGCGTTTACTGTTGCTGCAATCTGTTTACTCGCCATCAATGACTCTGGCGTATTGATATCTCTTAGTCCATCGGCATCGTGAAAAGTTTCCGCTTCTGAGACATCCGCATCCGTCGATGTTGGTGCGCGCCGCCCTTGCGTCACAA
Organism: Affinundibacterium flavidum; assembly: GCF_014284175.1. Lineage (GTDB taxonomy): Bacteria > Pseudomonadota > Gammaproteobacteria > Burkholderiales > Burkholderiaceae_D > Undibacterium > Undibacterium flavidum. The sequence continues at coordinate 71,665 of NZ_JACOGA010000010.1, read as the reverse complement.
GATAATTTTTTGCCGTATTAATTCCTATTCGATATAACCAGGTATAAAACGCTGAGTCACCCCGAAAATTCGCTAAAGCGCGATATGCCTTAATAAACGCTTCTTGCACTACATCTTCTGCCTCTGCATGATCATGGACGAGTCTGGACACGAGCCTATATAGTTTCCTTTGATATTTAGAAACTAGAAGCTCAAATGCTTTTTTATCACCACGCTGAACGCGCTCAACCAATAGTTGATCTATATCGCGTTCGTTTGTCACACAAACATTCCCATTTTGCTGAGTTCTTAATTATTTTTTGTTTAGAAATTTATTGTAACTAGTCGTTTGACGCTATCAGGCCTTAAAAGTTCCCTTCAGACATTTGATTCCCATCAATCAAAGAGCGCTGCCGCCTCTGAGACAAATATGTTAAAGCAACGCTCAAGCGGCGAAACTCATTGATGCTCACTGCATCGCGAAAAATCAATAGTCGACGCTGCATTCCAGTCTCATCTTGAACGCGCATCACGATCAATTGAGACCACACTACTATGGGCGATCTTACTGACATTGCGCGAAAACTTTGCTCGTTCAAGCTTGGTCGCATATCACGTACAGCCATGTTCCCATCAGAATCTATTTCTAACTGATACGGCACTGTATCAACCAACTGACGTCGAACCAAGCACGCAATGAAAAACAAACCTGCTGCCATGACCAATAGGCCATAGATTCCTACTTCTTCATACAGCACCATTGCTACATACGACAATGCGCAGAAGACCAGCACTGACACTACCAACAAATACAACTTTAATCTCTGCGATGACTTAACAAACATTGACACAGCCAAGTTCATACAGATCCTATTCATAAGAAAACAAAAAAACAAAAAACAAAAAACAAAAAAAAACACCACATACATTATGTGGTGTTTTTTTAATATGATCCAGTTTAAAACCAAGAATTTTTAAACTCCTGAATTAAGCTTTCGCAAAAATCAATGTTCCATTAGTACCGCCAAAACCAAACGAATTCTTCATCGCATATTGAATATTCATATCGCGAGCAGTATTCGCACAATAATCGAGGTCACATTCTGGATCTTGATTAATGATATTGATCGTCGGTGGAGAAACTTGATTGTGCACAGCTAATACGGACAGTACAGATTCCAAACCACCGGCCCCACCCAACAAATGACCGGTCATCGATTTAGTCGAATTGATAGTCATCTTGTAAGCGTGATCACCGAACGCCGACTTAATTGCGTCAGTTTCATTCTTATCACCTAAAGGCGTAGAAGTACCATGCGCATTCAAGTAGCTGATCTGATCTGTATTTAATCCTGCATTTTTCAATGCATTGAGCATACTACGACGCGGACCATCAACCGTCGGCGTGGTGATATGGTAGGCGTCGCCGCTCATACCAAAGCCTAACACTTCCGCATAGATCTTAGCGCCTCGTGCTTTTGCGTGCTCATATTCTTCTAACACCATAACCCCAGCACCTTCACCCAAGACAAAACCGTCACGGTCTTTATCCCAAGGACGCGAAGCTGTCGCAGGGTCATCATTGCGGGAAGACAAAGCACGAGCAGATGCAAAGCCGCCCAAGCCCAAAGGAGAAATCGTTGATTCCGCGCCACCAGCAATCATTACATCCGCATCACCGTACTCAATCATACGGGCAGCGTTACCGATGCAATGCAAACCAGTCGTACAAGCAGTAACTATCGCCAAATTAGGACCTTTCAATCCGTATTTGATCGACAAATTACCAGAGATCATATTGATAATGGAAGCTGGCACAAAGAAAGGTGTAATGCGACGTGGTCCACGCGCAATCAAAACTTCCTTAGTTTCTTCGATCAATGGCAAGCCACCAATACCCGAACCAACAATCACACCTATACGCTCTGCATTTTCTTCAGTGACTGTGATCCCACTGTCTTGAAAAGCCTGCACACCAGCCGCAATACCAAAATGGATAAAAGTATCCATATTGCGTGCTTCTTTAGCTGGAATATAGTCTTCGATATTAAAACCCTTCACTTCACCAGCGAAGTGGGTCGTGAATGGCGTAGCATCAAACTTGGTAATAGTTGCGATACCAGATTTACCAGCGAGGATGGCTGCCCATGTGTCAGCAATATTATTGCCGACAGGAGACACACAACCAAGGCCAGTAATTACAACTCGACGTTTACTCGTGAGGCTCAAGCGTCTCTCCTGGAATTAATAAAGCAATCCGACAGAATTAAGCTTTGACGTGCGCAGTTGCGTAGTCGATCGCTTGTTTAACAGTCGTGATTTTTTCTGCTTGTTCGTCAGGGATTTCCATTTCGAACTCGTCTTCCAAAGCCATGACCAACTCAACTGTGTCGAGTGAGTCTGCGCCCAAATCATCTACGAAGGAAGATTCAATTTTGATGTCAGCTTCAGCGACGCCTAATTGTTCAGCGACGATTTTTCTAACGCGTTGTTCGATATCAGACATGTGGTCTCCATTAGTGGTTACAGAAAGTGCGCGCATTTTAGCAGGTTTGCGCGCGAAAAGAGCATTTTTAGATGCCTCACCTTTAACTCCGCTTAATTTCAGCGAAATTCGCTTAATTTACAACAACCATATTAACACAAATACATGCCACCATTCACGTGGATTGTTGTTCCCGTGACATATCCGGCACCTGACGATGCCAAAAAGACAGTTGCCGCAGCAATATCTTCCGGCTGCCCTAATTTGCCCATAGGAATTTGTGTCAAAATTGCATTCTTTTGATCATCTGTTAGCGCTTTGGTCATGTCCGTGTCAATAAAGCCTGGCGCAATACAATTGACCGTGATGTTACGACTACCAATCTCCAATGCCAACGCACGACTCATCCCTGCAACACCAGCTTTTGCTGCAGCATAATTCATTTGCCCAGGATTACCGGAAGAACCGACCACGGAAGTAATATTAATGATACGCCCATGCTTAGCTTTCATCATGCCGCGCAAAACAGCACGAGATAAGCGTGCAACAGAATTCAAATTGGTAGAGATAACACTATCCCAATCATCCTCTTTCATGCGCATCGCCAATTGGTCCTGGGTGATGCCCGCATTGTTTACCAATATAGACAAAGAACCGAATTCTTTTTGAATTTCATCAACCAGAGAACTACAACGCTCTACATCGTTGACATTAAATGCCACGCCCTTACCGGCCTCGGGATTCACTTCTTGCAAATACGCTGTAATGGCTTGCGCACCAGACTCAGAAGTCGCAGTGCCAATGACTTTCGCACCCGCTTGCGCTAAGGCGATAGCGATTGCTTTACCAATTCCACGAGAAGCACCAGTGACCAATGCCACCTGATTTACCAGTTGTTGCGTCATATTTCCTCACTATCTTGACAATTTACACAATTATCAAATTGACATAATTTATTATTTAATTAGCTTAATTAATAATTTTAACTTGTTTTGAACTTATTTTAAAAATTAATCTAAATTTAATTTCAGCCCAGCGATGCCAACACTTTTTCCAGTGTTTCTTGATCATAAATCGCATCACCAAGCAAATCGCCATTAATGCGCTTAGTCAAACCTGCCAACACCTTACCCGGACCACATTCGATTAGCTGAGTAATGCCAGATGCAGCAATTGCATTCACCGTCTCAACCCAGCGAACTGGACTTGCTGCTTGACGCACCAAAGCATCTTTTATCAAAGCCGGGTCAGTAACAATGGCGACATCTACATTATTAATCAAAGCAATCGCGGGTGCGGAAAATGACACGTTTGCCAAATATTCGCGTAATTGGTCAGACGCTGGCTTCAACAACGAAGAATGAAATGGTGCAGATACTGGCAAAGGCAAGGCACGTTTAGCGCCTTTTGCTTTAGCCAATTCACATGCTCGTTCAACCGCTGCTTTACTACCAGCAATGACCACTTGAGCTGGCGCATTGAAGTTGACGGCCTCAACTACTTCAGAAGTTGCCGCAGCAGCCTCTACACATGCAGCGATTACATCAGCATCACTCAAACCCAAAATAGCTGCCATACCGCCTTGCCCCACTGGCACAGCGCTTTGCATCGCCTGCGCGCGAAAACGCACCAAAGGCACAGCATCTTTAAAGGCAATCACACCCGCTGCAACCAACGCAGAATATTCACCCAAGCTATGACCTGCAACAATCGATGGCTGCTTACCGCCAGCAGCGATCCATGCGCGATATGTCGCGACAGCTGCAGTCAACATCACGGGTTGGGTATTTGTCGTTAAATCTAAATCTTCTTTCGGACCTTCGGAAATCAATTTTCCCAAATCCATTTGCAAAGCGTCAGAAGCTTCTGCAATCGTTTCTTGAACAACTGGGTTACCAGCAAAGCCATTTAACATGCCAATTGCTTGCGAGCCTTGACCTGGAAATACAAATGCAAATTGCGCCATAATATTTTTACTCTAGGTGTTTTTAAATGAAAACAACAATGCCATCAGCATTACATCTTGACCAAAGCGGCACCCCACGTGAAGCCTCCGCCAACGCCTTCCAACATCACAATCTGACCTTTTTTGACGCGACCATCACGCACTGCCGCATCCAAAGCAAGCGGGATCGAAGCAGCCGAAGTATTGCCATGCTGATCCACAGTCACAACTACTTTTTCCAAAGGCAGTTTCAATTTTTTTGCAGTACTTTGCATGATACGAATATTTGCCTGATGCGGAATCAACCAGTCGATTTGACTCGCGTCCATGCCAGCGATTTCCAATGCTTCGTTAGCGACTTTTTCCAGTACGTTGACAGCCAATTTAAAAACTGCCTGACCATCCATATACAGGAAAGCACTACCAGCAATCACGCCAGCGTTAACACTTCCGGGCACACACAAAATATGTCCATGACTACCATCGGCGTGCAACTTTGTCGCCAATACACCCGGTTCTTCTGATCGTTCCATGATGATCGCACCGGCACCATCACCGAACAACACACAGGTAGTGCGATCTTCAAAATTGAGAATGCGCGAAAACACTTCGGAACCGATGATTAAAGCTTTTTTATGCGAGCCAGATTTGATCATGCTATCAGCCATCGCCATCGCATAAATAAATCCACTACATACAGCCTGGACATCCACAGCCGCAGCACCGTTAGTGATGCCCAATTTGTTTTGAACGACACAAGCCGTGCTTGGGAAGCCGCCAAAAAAATCTGGCGTCGAGGTGGCCAAAATAATCAGGTCAATATCATTCGCTTGCAAATTAGCCGCCTCAAGCGCGCGCTTTGCAGCCTCAACCGCCATATCACTGGAGGTGACGTTCGACTCGGCATAATGACGCGCCGAAATACCGCTGCGCGACACGATCCATTCATCAGAAGTTTCAATTCCTTTTGCAGCCAACTGCGCTGCCAATTCGTGATTTGTTACTTTTCTCGGTGGCAGGTAGCTTCCTGTGCCTATAATTTTGCTATAGAAAGTCATGCGTCTTTATCTGTATTATTGTTCAGTCGAACCGGAACTAGTTGTACTTGCCTCTGCGGGCACTGGCATTAATTCCGCCAAGGATGTTGTGATGCGCGCAAGCACATCATTTTTTACTGCATCAAATGCGCGTTGAATCGCCCATTCGTAACTATATTTATCTGCACCACCGTGGCTCTTAATGACAACACCACGCAAGCCCAATAAGCTGCCGCCGTTGTAATTAGATGGATTCATCGTTTTGGAGATTTGCTTTAAAGCGCCCCGCCCTATCAATGCACCTAGCATATTCAAGGGATTACTCTTAAATGCATCCGTCATCGTCGTTTTGACGAAACGTCCCAAACCTTCCACTGCTTTCAACGTCACGTTACCGACAAAACCATCACAGACAACAATGTCGGTCGTTCCTTTAAAAATATCATTGCCTTCAACGTTACCGTAGAAATTCAAAAGGCCGCGCTCATGATCTGCACGTAATAATTGTGCAGTACGTTTTACGACGTCATTACCCTTAATATCCTCTTCACCCACATTCAACAAACCTACCGTAGGACGTGGTTTATTCTCAAGTGCTGCGACTAAAGCCGATCCCATAATCGCAAACTGATGCAAGTGCAAAGGCTCACAATCGACATTTGCACCCAAGTCGAGCATATAGGTTGGTTGCTTATTTTGATTTGGCAAAATACTGCAAATTGCGGGACGATCAACTCCCGGCATGGTTTTCAGCACGTAACGCGACACCGCCATCAAAGCTCCGGTATTACCTGCGGAAACACAAGCTTGCGCTAAGCCATCTTTAACTTGCGTTAAAGCGACACGCATAGAAGAATCCTTTTTTCTGCGCAATGCAACTTCGATGGGATCATCCATCTCGACCATTTCACTCGCATGCACGATGGATAATCGTGGATGATTTTGCGCGCCTAGCTTTTTTAGTTCGGACTGCAAAATTGCCTCTTGACCTACCAAAAGAAACTCAACATCCGGTTCGCGCGTCGCAAATGAAACTGCTGCAGCTACAGTGACTGAAGGGCCAAAATCGCCACCCATACAATCAATTGAAATTTTTATTGTCATGTATTTGTTACTATTTTTTCACCCCAAGAGAACTATCTTAACAAGAATGACGCAAAGAATCATCCGTTTTAAGTTCGATGGTGAAAAATGAAAAAGTCAATGAACAAAAACAAAAGACGCTTTTGAACATTTTTCAGAATAAAAAAAAGCGGCGTCAAGTACGAGACTCGCAACGCCGCTTTATCACCAAGAACAAATTACTCGTCGTTCTTAGTTTTCAATACTTTACGACCACGGTAAAAGCCATTTGGGCTGATGTGGTGACGCAGATGTGTTTCACCAGTTGTTGGCTCGATACCTAACTGTGGTGCAGTCAAGAAATCGTGTGAACGGTGCATACCACGTTTGGATGGTGATTTTTTGTTTTGCTGAACGGCCATGATAACTCCTAATACTTCAAAAAATGTTTCTAAAATTTAACACACTTGAATCGACAATCAAATCTTTCTTGCCGCTCAAGAATCCCTAACAATACTTCGACCTGAGTGTTTTTTTCAGAATAATGCCACTAGGTACGCCCACAGACTTCTCATTGCAACTTCTTCAGCACAGCGAATGGAGACACTTTGGTACTTGTGCTCGCTGTATCTAACGCATTTACATCGTTCGCTGCCTCTGATTGATTGAATGAACCAACTACATCAGGGCATACTGCATGTTTGGGCGATTGGGGTATTGCCAGCAACGCCTCATCCTCTATCAATTCCATGACATTGAATGTCTTGCTGCCTACTACTACATCAATCTCGTCATCTTCAAGCATGCCTTCAATTTCATCGGCATGATCATCGTTTTTGGCGAGAATTAATTCTGATTGTGAATCTATTGCGAAATTATACGGCGTTAAGCAACGCTGGCACATCAATTGAAATTGTCCATCTACAATCAGTGTCAATTGAGGAAAACCTAATTGATTCATACTGCCTTGCAAAGACCAGTTCAATACACCATCACCATTCGCGCATTCCACGGCTAAGCGAGGAAAATCGGCAACTTTTGTACTACCTTCACGTTGTTCACGGTGCTGACAAAACGTAAAAGCGTCGATGACAAATGCTTGCATAGGATTTCTAGACCCAGAAAACCTGCGATAATAACAGGATTGCACCTTAATAGTCAAAGCCTTAGCGCATTTAGGCACAGAGGAAAGTAAAAATCTCCTTCAAGTTTCGTAAAAAATTGATTGTTTCATACCAAAAGAAGTTCTCAATGCTTAAAAATTTAGCAAATAATCCTCATCAACAGATCATACTTGCTTCAAGCTCCGCCTACCGCAAAGAGCTACTAGCTCGCCTTTGCTTGCCATTCATTACTATCAGCCCCGAAATCGATGAAAACCCAAAGGCTATGGAAAGTCCCGACCAAACAGCAATGCGACTAGCACAGGAGAAAGCGGAAGAAATCGCCTTGCAATATCCCGAAGCGATCATCATTGGTTCAGATCAAGTTGCCACTTTAGAGGGAATGCAAATAGGAAAGCCGGGCAATCACGTCCGCGCTTTACAACAACTGCAAGCCATGCGCGGAAAGACCGTCATTTTTCATACCGCTCTGTGTGTGATCAGTAAGCTGCCACAGACCCAAAATTACGCTACGCAATTGCAAAACTGCCAAACCATTGTGCGCTTTCGCGACCTCAGTGACATAGAACTCGATGCTTACCTGCACATAGAAAAACCCTATGATTGCGCCGGCAGTGCAAAAAATGAAGGCTTGGGAATTGCGCTCCTGGAATCAATAGAAAATGATGATCCAACTGCACTCACGGGCTTGCCTCTGATTGCCTTGACCACCATGCTTCGCAATCTCGGTGTCAAATTTTTTGCCTAGATTCAGTGCAATTTCAAATTCCAACTAAAACAAATCAAAATTCAGGATATTTTTATGAGCGGAACTCTCTATCTAATTCCAAACACTTTGGGACAATCAGATACGACACAAACAAATGTATTGACACATATTATCCCAGAGACCGTACAAGCGATGAGCGCCCAATTGCATCACTTTGTTGCTGAAAATGCGAAGACCACTCGTGCATACTTAAAACTACTCGGTCAATATCATCCTCTTGCAAAACCTATGCAAGAATTGCAGATTGCAGAATTAAACGTCAATACGCCGAATGACGCTCTTCAGGCTTTGCTTCAACCACTACTTGATGGAAACGATGTTGGATTGATTTCAGAAGCGGGGGTACCTGCAGTGGCGGATCCTGGTGCTAATTTGGTACGCCTGGCGCATCAGCACCATATTAAGGTACGCCCTTTGGTTGGCCCTTCGTCTTTACTACTCGCATTAATGGGCAGCGGATTAAATGGGCAAAGTTTTGCTTTTCACGGCTATTTACCGACCGATGCCGCTGCGCGCGCCAAACGCGTGAAAGAACTGGAAGACCGATCTCGCAAAGAAAAACAAACGCAACTCTTGATAGAAACACCCTACCGCAATACTGCCATGCTTGAAGCTCTCGCTAGCACATGCACTCCGCACACACTAATCTGCGTTGCGACCGACCTCACGTTAGAGACTGAGTCGATACAGACCAAAACAGCGGCGGAATGGAAGAAAAAAATCTTATCCAATGCCGGGCCAGATTTTCACAAAAAACCGACTGTTTTTCTATTTCTGGCATAGTTAAAATTTCCGAAAAAGATTTCAAGAATGAATAAGAGAAGATGCATATTCTCTTATTCAACTCTGCCAAGCATTTCCCACCTCTCGCCTCCACACTTTTCGATATAGACCTCAAAGTGTTCAACTCCATCGGTCAAACATCAGAACTCCTTTCAGATCAAAATATCAAAATGAAATCTCCTCCAAACATTTCTTTTGAAAAATTAATTTCATCATATTGAACAAAAGTTTCGTCAATTTGTATTATCGAGTGTTGTTTATAGCGACTTTTGACGTCTATTTTCAGACAAAAAATGCAACTATACTTCTTAAGCGTTATCCGAAATACAAGGCCACAAAGAGCCTGCGGAAGCGCATCAGAAAGCAACATAACTATTCTTAGGGAGACAAAACAATGCAGCATCCAGCACGCAACATCTTAGCCTCACTTCTGGCCTTAACATTTGCTCAAGGCGCCTATGCCGCGGACAAAGTAACAAAAGATAACATCACATTCTTTAACGGTTTAAAGGTCGCATCAGCGACTGAAGTACTGCGTCAAAATGCCGAAGAATACGGCCTGCCCGCCAACCTGAACAATCTCGTTTTAACCAAGGTTCAAGACTCCTTGCTTGGCAAGCACTACTACTATCAACAAATGCTGCGTGGTCTGCCAGTTGACCGCGCGGAGATCATTGTTTCCATTAGTAAAAATGGCGAGTTACTGAAAATCTTCAATGAAACCAAGCACATCTCCGAAAAAATGGAGGCAAATGCAATCAATCAATTATTTGTACAGAAAAAAATGTCCCCTAATGAAGCTTTAAACAAAGCTTGGGGCAATATGAAAGTTCAACATCCGCTGGTTGCAAATCCTTCCAATCAAATGGTCTGGGTTCCTACAAAAGATGGTGTGCAATTAGCACATAAAGTCAATATCGCTGCACAAATGCCAACCGGTGGCTTCGTACAATATATTAACGCTCATAACGGCGAGCTATTGGATTCATATTCAACATCATTACCGCGCGTTGGCAAAAACTCTGACCGCCAATTAGCTAGCCGAAGCTTACTTGTAGGTCAAAGCATTAACCTACAGCAGGCATTGCAAGAATTAGGCGCAAAAGGAATTGCACCATCTAGTACAACTGGCGCTGCCAATACAGTTACTACTGTCGCCTCAGGCATCAATGGTTCTGGCCTGGTATTTGATCCTGATCCACGTACCGTACTCAATACTGATGCATTGACTGATACCTCGGCCGCCAGCGCATTTGATGCTGCTTACAGCACAAAAACTTTACGTGATTTAACGGTTAGTGGCGGCGTATACAGCTTATCCGGCCCTTACATCAACATTAAAAATATTGAAGCACCAAACACCGCGCCAAGCACAACCGCCAACGGTGTATGGACAGCAAAGCGTGGCAACAATGCTTTTGACGATACCAATGTTTACTTCCATATCGATCAAAATCAACGCTACATTCAGACTTTAGGATTCACTGGAACAAAATCCATCATCAATCGTCCGTTGAATGTTGATACGGATGGCGTGAACGGCGACGACAATTCCCACTACAGCGGTGGCTCCAATGACTATTTGGCTTTTGGCCACGGCTGTGTGAACGATTCTGAAGACGCGGATGTGATCTTGCATGAATATGGTCACGGCATTCAAGCCAATATCAACTCTGGCTGGAGTGGCGGCGATACCGGTGGCATGGGCGAAGGTTTCGGCGATTACTGGGCTGCGTCTTACTCATACAGCACACCAAATGGAAAAACTTATCATCCAGAATGGGCATTTAGCTGGGATGGTCATGGCGCATGCTGGGGTGGACGTATGCTCAATCGCACCGACGCAAAATACAATAGCAGCAAAACCTACGGTGCACATCAATCAGTTACTGAAGGTAGCGCGACATTCCAATCAGATGAATTGTGGTCTACACCACTGTTCCAATCACTTGTTTCATTGGTCGCCGCGGGTAAACCTAGAGATAACGTCGATAAAATTATTTTGGAAGCGCATTTCGGCTTAGGCTCCAACATTAAGATGCCAGCTATGGCTACTGCGATTGTGAATGCCGCGACTAGTTTGTTCCCATCAGATCCTACTTACGCGAACACTTTCAAAGCAAAGTTTGAAGCACAAAATATCCTTTCAACATCCGTTCCACCTGGCACGACGATCAGCGAAACGGAAAGCAACAACACCACAGCAACAGCCAATAATATCGCAACAGCGAATACCTTGGTCAATGCCACGATGAGTGCAAAAACAGATGTGGATTATTTCAAAGTCAGCATTCCAGCTGGAAAAACATTAACACTGACAATGAAACCGAATGCAACTTCAGACTACGATTTGGAACTGTATAGCAGCACCGGTACAAAAATCACTTCTAGCACCAATGGCACAGGGGCGACTGATACGATTAGCAATGCCAACACGGGCACTACTGCAAAAGTTGTTTATGCAAAAGTGATCTACTATGCTGGCGGAACTGGCGCAACCAATGGCAAATACACTTTGCAAGCTGCTTGGTAAGTTTAGTATATTGATTCGTTGTGATTTATTGTGATTTGTTGTGATTAATACTGCTGCCAACATACATGATGTTGGCAGCAGTTTTTTTATGCGTTTTTCACTACCACAACAGCTTACTTTTTCATCGCTTTTTCTATGTGGCAGTTTTCCTGCAAGAATCGCAAAGCGCCGCTGTAATTCGTATCCCAATCATCAAGCAAATAGGTTTGCGCTTCCTCCGCAAACTCTTGCCAATCTTCCAGCAAACCTTCTTGCTTTTCATGCGGGGCAGTTGTCTTAATCCATGCTATCGTTTTCTGGCTATCCAAGCCCTGCTCACGAATTTTTTTCACAATAGACTTTGCTGTTTTTTCAGGCAAACTAGTCTTAGCAGGTACATCCATTGCGATGCATAGAAACAAAGTCAATAAAGAATCGATATCTGTCTTACCTTTGGTAAGTTTAGACCACTCTTTCGACACCAAAGCATCATAATCTGAAGTATCTTCAATTTCGTGCGCACAAATAAAATAGCGCTCTTTGAGTTCAAAGACTAAGCGATCTAAAGAATTTTTTGCATCTACAATCAATGGCAAATCACGTTTCAAAATCTCATCAAGAATTTGCAAACTCAGCTCATGAAATTTCTCTGGAATATCGTCTGCAACGATCAAAGCCTGTGCTTTTTCAACGTCAAAAATCGCACTCTTTTTACCCTTGGTTTTAGATTTTGCTTGTGTGCGAAATGCTTCGATGATCATCGCAAATTCAATTTGATTTTCTATCGGCGCATCACCTTCATCCATCAAGCGCTTTAAGATCGCCGTGCGGACAACAGCATTTGCCTCAACATCTTCTTCTTGCAATTCGGTCTGCGTCAAATCCATGCCACGACCAAACCACAAACCAGCCTCAATTTCTAAGGCATTATTTTTTCTATGTGCTAATAAATTTCTATACTCTTGCGGCTTTTCTTTCAAAGACCAAACCTCAAGAAACTCTTCTATCGGCGTTTTTTGCTCGCGCCCTAACAAGGCATATTCAGGTAGTGCATGGAGCGCCTTGAGCAAACCAGAGCCGCCACGAGACAGCGTCAAAAAGGTGTTATCGCGAATTAATTTCGCAGCGATATCTAAATCTCCCTGAGACGTTTCTAGCAAGTACAAACTCGCGAGATTCACGATACGCTTGCGTGCCGTTTCTATCTCAGGGCGCAAGTATTTACTGCCAAAAGTATCGGCGATTTGCACCAATCCCTTGGGCGCTTCGGCTTCTATCGCTTCAATTTTAGCGCGCGTAATGATGGCAAAGCGCAATCCATGACGCAACGCCGTTTCAAAAAACGGCCGGTCGTCGTAAAGTGCAATTGCTTGTAGTGTTTCAGACATAATGACTCTATCGCTTACAAAGCAGATTCTTCATCGTCGTCATCATCGCCGTCATCGTTGTTTTTCTTCGGCGCTCCAGCGTCTTCATCTTCACTTTCTTCCGTTGCGACTGTTTCAGCAAATTCATCGTTTTGCAGATTACGCAAATACACTTGATAGCGGGCACGCAATTTCATCAACACTTCACGGAAAATTTCTGGCAATTCGTAGCGCAGCAAATACGTTACTTCCATCCAGTCATGATCTTCCACACTGGCTCTATCAATGGCTGAAGCACGCGTTTCTGTGTCACGCGTGAGACTCAGGAGGTCATCATCTATTGCCTGGGTTTTATTGTCATCGCCATACTCATACAAATCAAAGGTCGCATAACGATAAAAGTGTTCCACCATTTGGGTACGATCTTGCAAATAATCTGCGAGTGCATCATAACCACCTTCGACTTCTGCAATCTCATATAGAAATTCGGCCGCATCCGCACCATCGCGAAAAATCACAGAATTGATCATGCCGCGCAATTGTTCATGCGTAAGATCTGCGTAACGCTTCTCCAACACAACCGCTTGCGCGAATTGTTCTGGGGTCACCAATAAATTTACTAAAGACTCTTTAGATGCGTCGTATTCGCGAATAATCGCCAATAAATCTTTCGCTGGGAATTCATCTAATGCCGCAACCAATGCCTGGTCGCCTTCTGTTTCAGCCAATGTCGCCAATGCATGCTCAGCGCCTGCGATGTCACCAACTTGAATTAAATGCTGCGCTTCTACCAGAGCTGGAAGATTCATTTTTTATTCCTTCTGTCTTAATTTTTTTGTCGAAATTCTATGTGAATATCTACTCAGATAGAAATCAAACTGACTTGAATTACTGAGCGATCTAGGGATCTCAGTCCTTACGATCAAATCCTTGTTCCGCTAACCAATCTGCGCCAGCTTCTTCCAGATCAACATCGTCACCATCATCGCCATCGTCGCGACCATGGCGTCCATAATTACCATCCAGATCGCCATTTTCATGCAGGTCTGCATCGCCATCGTGATCTTGCTCTTCAGCATCGTCCTCAGCACTACTCACAGCAGAAGCGCGCGTATGATGACTACGACTCAGGTATTCGAGACATGCAGCCGTCACCATGAACGTATCACCAGCCTCTTCGGCCAATACCATCTGCGCCATTTTTTCTGCCCATGGCTCCAACTTCACCGCGCCAGATAAACTCTTCCAGCTCGGCAATTTATTCGCCTCCTTCGATGCCAATGCTTCGAAATTCAATGGATTCATGAACAAAAACGCATCATGAAATGCCGGTGCTAACATTTCAGGATTACTTGCCATCATTGGCAACAAGAAGCTCAACTGCTCACGTTTTTCCTTCAGGCGATGACGCATGACGTCTTTTCCCTCAGAATCAGAACGCAAATCATCTAACTCTGCCTTATAGGCCAACATCAATTCTTGAAAATAGCGTGAAAATTTCACTGCAGTACTCCTGACAAATAATTTTTCCAAATTTCGGTCGCGGTTTCTAACGGCGACTCTAACAAATTACGACGACGGTTTTCATCGTAGGAAGCACGGGCGCCCTCATCTGAGAGCACGTCATAGGCTTCTTTTACGGCATGAAATTTGACTGGTGCTAACTCCGAGCTGTTGCGGTCGGGGTGAAATTCAGCCGCCTTGACCCGATAAGCTTTTTTGATATCGGCCAACGACGCATTGGTCGCTACGCCCAGAATAAAGTAATAGTCTTTCATGTCTCATCTATTCACAATGAAAGTCACTCGAGTAACAGCTCGTGTTTTCTCTCCAAACAAACACTACTGTCAAATTGAACTGCAGAAAATCGATATGAAACGTTCAGCAAACAAAGCGAGTCGACATTGAGCAAACTCTCGTCCCACGGAATATGTCATTTACAAGGCAATTACAAGACACAAGGTTTCAAGCACATCATACGCATGAGCGCATTGAAATATGGTGGTGCCCGTAGTATCCAACAACTACTTAGTCGTGATGATGACCATGCTCGCCATGAACGTGTCCATGTGCAATTTCTTCTTCCGTGGCAGTACGAACCGATAATATTTCAGCGTCAAATCGCAATTTCATACCTGCTAAAGGATGATTTCCATCAACAGTCACTAATCCGGCATCGATCGCGGTCACACGAAATTGGGCAGCTTCGCCCGTCTCAGGATCTCGTGTTTCAAACATCATGCCAACTTCAAGATCTGGTGGAAATAATCCCACGTCTTCTTCATGCACCAGACTTGGATCAATTTCACCGAATGCCTCATCTGCTTCCATCGTAACGGTAATGGTTTTACCGGCGACCTGACCATCTAAGGCTGCTTCCACAGCAGGCAAGATATTGTCATAGCCACCATGTAAATACACGATAGGATCATGATTTTTGTCGATGATATTGCCTTGTTCATCGAACATGGTGTAGTTCAATGTGACTACGGAATCTTGAGAAATTTGCATAGAAAATAAATTAAAAAATAATAAACCGGTGAGAATTGCGGTGACGTACAGTCGAATACTGTTTCACCAAAGTGTGCATTGTAACAGAGCGTGAGCCGCTCTTCCCTAGCAAAAATTACGCAGCAAAACTGATCTGCATTAAAGAAAAGCCCAGAAAACCTTAATAATCTTGGGTTTTTCAATCATGACAAGCCCAAAAAAGAGCACCTAGGGTAGAATTGCGCTTGTAGAAATTTTGCAGTGCCGTGCAGCGTCGAGTTAAGGATAAATAAAAAGCACGATTAGAAATCGAATTCTAGTTAAGAATCTCAACAAAGATACCTTTATCAACGAAACTGCATAAAACAGCATAAATACCAGACAGTGCGCAAATCAGTAGCTTAAGAAAAATAAATGCGCCGCGACATAATTTAAATACCAAGTTGTCCAAGGAAAACAATGAAACGTGTAGATGATTTTCGCCTGCGTCTAGGCAAACATGAACTTGTCCCGATTATGATCGGCGGCATGGGCGTGGATATTTCAACCGCAGAATTAGCTTTAGTTGCAGCACGTTTAAATGGTATCGGGCACATTTCCGACGCCTTGGTTCATGACGTTTCTGATCGCCGTTTCGATACGAGTTTCATCAAAGATAAAACCAAACTCTACAAATACAACATCAACAATTCTGACAAAACAGATATCAAATTTGATTTAGATTTATTGGCAGAAGCGACGAAGCTCCATATAGGTCGCACCATGGAAGCCAAGCAAGGTGACGGTATGATTTTCGTCAACTGCATGGAAAAACTGACCATGAATGGCCCACGTGACACCTTACGTGTGCGCTTAGCGTCCGCCTTGGATGCAGGAATTGATGGAATCACCTTAAGCGCCGGCTTACACTTGGGCTCCTTTGGTCTGATGGAAGATCATCCGCGCTTCCGCGATGCGAAGTTAGGAATTATCGTTTCCTCAGTACGTGCCCTGCAATTATTCTTGCGCAAAAATGCCAAGCTGAATCGCTTACCTGATTACGTGATTGTAGAAGGGCCGCTGGCTGGTGGTCACTTAGGATTCGGCCTGGATTGGGCAAAATACGATTTGCACACGATTGTTGCGGAAGTTCTGCAATATTTGAAAGATGAAAATCTGGCGATACCGGTGATCGCAGCGGGCGGCATTTTCACTGGCAGCGATGCCGTTTCTTTTTTAGAAGCTGGCGCGGGAGGCGTGCAGGTGGCGACTCGTTTTACAGTCACCAAAGAGTGCGGCTTACCGGACGACGTCAAGCAAGAATATTTTAAAGCGCAAGAAGAGCAAATCATCGTGAATACGATCTCTCCGACTGGCTACCCGATGCGCATGTTAAATAATACGCCTGCAATCGGTTCGAATATTCGACCTGGCTGCGAAGCTTACGGTTACTTGTTAGATGGCAATGGCAATTGCTCGTATATTGATGCCTATAACCGCGAAGTGGAAGCAAATCCTGACAGTAAAGATTTTAAAGTCATGGACAAAACCTGCTTGTGCACACACATGCGCAACTTCAAATGCTGGACTTGTGGTCAAACAACCTATCGACTCAAAGATACGGCTCGCCAATTGCCTGATGGTAGTTATGAATTATTAACTGCTGAACACGTCTTCCGCGACTATCAATTTAGCGTCAATAACGAAGTTGCATTGCCAGCCTAATCGGCAAACTTGGCAAGCGTTGCAAATTGCCAGACCACAAAAAACCCCATCATCTTGATGGGTTTTTTATTTCAAGCTTACTTTTCAAACTTATTTTCAAACTTATTTTCAAAGCTTAATATTCAAGCTGAATATTTTTCAGCCCATTTCTAGCACTTAAGCCTTAGGCAACAAACGCTCAATACCGCCCATATACGGACGCAAAGCCTCAGGTACGATTACACTACCATCTTCTTGCTGATAGTTCTCCAGCACCGCCACCAGCGTTCTACCAACGGCTAGTGCAGAACCATTCAAGGTATGTACGAATTCAGTCTTACCCTGCGCATTACGGAAGCGTGCTTGCATACGACGCGCTTGGAATGCGCCCATATTCGAAATAGATGAGATTTCGCGATAGGTATTTTGCGCAGGTAACCACACTTCTAAATCATAAGTTTTCGCAGCGCCAAAACCCATATCGCCAGTACACAAACTCATCACACGATATGGCAAACCAAGTTTTTGCAAAATCATTTCAGCGTGTCCAACCATCTGCTCTAAGGCTTCAAATGATTGTTCTGGATGAGCGATTTGCACCAACTCTACTTTATCGAACTGATGCTGACGTATCATGCCGCGCGTATCACGACCATAACTACCAGCTTCAGAGCGGAAGCACGGTGTATGCGCCGTCATTTTCAGTGGCAAACTTTCCAAAGGAAGAATTTCATCACGCACTGTATTGGTCAACGTCACCTCTGCGGTAGGGATCAGATACAGTGATTCACCTTCACCATCTTGGCCGCCTTTTTTTACCGCAAATAAATCTTCTTCAAATTTAGGTAATTGCCCCGTCCCACGCATGGAATCCGCGTTCACCATATATGGCGTGTAATGTTCGGTGTAGCCGTTTTCCATGGTTTGCGTATCTAACATGAACTGTGCCAGAGCGCGATGCAGGCGTGCGATTCCACCCTTTAACACGGCAAAACGTGAGCCAGTCAATTTCACCGCCACATCAAATTCCAAGCCTAAATTAGCACCGACATCAACGTGATCTTTTACAGTAAATGAAAAGCTCGCTGGCGTGCCGAAAGTACGAACAACGACGTTGCCCGCCTCATCCGTCCCAACGGGCACAGATTCATCCGGCAAATTAGGAATCGTCAGCATAAAATTGCTTAACGCATTCTGCACTTCTCCAAGGCGCACTTCAGAAGCTTTAAGTTCATCCGCGATTGCCGCAACTTCGGCCATGACCGCAGACGCATCTTCGCCTTTGCCCTTTAACATACCAACTTGCTTGGACAAGGAGTTACGCTTCCCTTGCAATTCTTCGGTACGCATTTGAATCTGTTTGCGCTCATTTTCCCAAGTAGAAAAAGTCGACACATCTAGCACAAATTTACGCGTTGCTAAACGCGCAGCAACGGCGTCGATGTCTTTACGGAGTAGTTGAATATCAATCATGATCTAAGAAAAAAAGTAGTGAACTGTGAATCCAACTTCTATGCTCCATACAGATGAATCAAACTCATCTTTGAGCATCTCACACGACACTTAGATTGTTGCGCGATAGAAGTTACGACGACACATGCAAAACACGTATTGTAACAAGGCTCATGCATTTCCTCTATGATTTCATTTTGAATCGCCTACGCAAATACAATATAGACGAATTGAGTTCACAAGATCGCACAGAAAATCGCAGAGAATTTATAAGAAAATTATTGTTCCTTGCGTTTTTCCCAATGTTTCTACAAAAGCTGAGTAAAAATTAGACGAAACTCTTCAAACAAAATGTCGGTAATACTTGTCAAGAACAGGTAAGCCGTGGATAATCCCGACCTCGCATAAAAATACGCAAAAAAAAATCAATTTAATACTCTCGCCCGCAATCGCGGGTTTTTTATTTAATTGATCAGTGAGTGTCTATTGAGCTTTGAAATACTTTGAAGTTTATTCAAAGATTGTTACTCGATTCGAACACTGTACTTGCCAGGTTTCATACTTTTGCTTTTGTTGTTGCCATCCAAATTTGATTGGCATTTGTTGTCGCACTTGATTTGTTACATGAAAAACAGCTTAACACCATCCGAATCGCACAATAGCACTACGACTGTCGCTCCAGCTTCCAAGACACTCAAATTAGGCAAACCTCTCTCCATTTCAAAATCCAAGGCTCCTGCAGTTCTGGCAGAAACGCGGACTTTTGCTATGCCGGTACTGACTGAGTCACCAGAATTAGACTCCGGTGAGGTTATCAAGACGCAAGTTCAATCCGTCACTGTCGTCACAAAACGACGTTCGCGCTTGGCGGTGGTCAGCAACACGGAAAGTACTGACACTGAAAATACCAGCACTGACAATACTGAAGTCAAAGCTATAGATAACCCAGAGTCTAACGTGGAAAGCGTAGGTAGTAATGCGGTCGCTGACATCAATCAAAATGACACAGTGACAGAGATTAGTTCAGCCGCCCTCGCCACATCTGAACCAAGCACACCAACTGAGATTGAATCGTCTATCGACATTGGTAACGAATACGACAATATGTTATCGAATGTGCCAACAGGCCCAGCGCCGGTCATCAAAGTCAAGAAAAAGAAAATCATCGCAAAACTAGTCGACTCGGATGTAAGCGAAGTGACTGACTTGGTTCCTGCGCCCGCAGTAGCAAGCACAGCGAACATAACGAATACAGAGTTGCCAGCGCAAGAAAAAACTGTCGCCAAAGCACGCATCGCAAAAGCACCGATCGTCAGCACAGTCACAACGACTAGCAGTGCTGAAGTTGATACTTCCGCGTATGCATTCCCGACGGTAAAAGAAGCGGCGCGTCGTGGTCGCAAGCCCTCTTCTCCTCAAATTTATAATGAAGAGATTCACGCATTTAATGCCCTGGAATCAGCAGAATTAAAACGTGCAGCGCGCGTTAAGTCTGGCAAGGTCAGCACCAGCACCGCCAGCAAAGAACAATTAGAAGAATACCGCCAGCGCTTAACTAAGTTGATTCAACTCGGTAAAGATCGTAGCTATTTAACCCACGCAGAAATCAACGATCATTTGCCTGAAAATGTCGATGATCCAGAAATGATTCAGGGCATCATCAGCACCCTCAATGACGTCGGTATTGCCGTTTACGATCAAGCCCCAGACGCAACGATGTTACTATTGTCTGACAATGTCGCAACATCCGTCAGTGACGACGATGCTGAAGCCACTGCAGCGGTCGCATTGTCTACCGTCGATTCCGACTTTGGTCGCACCACCGATCCTGTCCGTATGTATATGCGTGAAATGGGTGGCGCAGAATTATTGACGCGCAGCGGCGAAATTGAAATCGCCAAACGTATCGAGTCTGGCTTAAAAGATATGCTGCAAGCAATTTCAGCTTGTCCATCTGTCATTCAAGAGGTTTTGATCACCGCTGAAAAAGTGAAATCAGATGACGTCATTATTGATGACATCATCGACGGTTTCCACGTTCCTGACAGCTTAGATATTCCTGCGCCAGCCATTTTGGCGAATGCAGAAGATGATGAAGATGAGGACGACGATGACGAAGGTGGAGCAGCAGAAAGCAGCAACACCTTAAGCGCAGAACAACTAGCGCAAATGAAGGCCACAGCCTTAGAGAAATTCGCGGCGATCAAAACAAGTTTTGACGACATGTTTGCGCAAATTGAGAAAAATGCGTATCAATCGCCAAGCTATCAAGACGCACAAGAAAACGTCGCCAAAGAAATGGAAAGCATCCGTTTCAGCGTTAAGACAACAGAAAAATGGTGCGACATTTTGCGTAAGCAAATGACAGAATTACGCCAGACTGAAAAACGCATGCTGGAATTATTGGTAGATCGTTGTGGTATGCCACGCGCCTACTTCATTAATCATTTCATGAAAAATGCAACCAATCGCGATTGGTTAGAGCAAGAAATGGAATCGCGTGAAGCCTATGGCGCCGTACTTAAACGTCACATTCACGCAGCGCGCGAACTACAAGGCCGTCTCATTGTACTTGAGCAAACCGCCAAAGTTCCGCTGACAGATTTACGTGCGATTCATAAAAAAATGATCTCGGCGGAAAAACGTACGCGCGATGCGAAAGCGGCAATGACCGAGGCCAATCTGCGTTTGGTGATTTCCATCGCGAAGAAATACATTAATCGCGGCATGCAGTTCCTGGACTTAATTCAGGAAGGCAATATTGGTTTGCTTAAGGCAGTCGATAAGTTTGAGTATCGTCGTGGTTACAAGTTTTCGACTTACGCAACATGGTGGATACGCCAAGCGATTTCCCGCGCGATCGCGGATCAGGCACGTACGATCCGGGTGCCTGTGCACATGATAGAAACTATCAACAAACTCAATCGGATTAAGCGTCAATGCTTGCAACAAAATGGTACTGAGCCCGACCCGGCTTTGATAGCGGAGAAAATGGACTTACCAGAAATCAAAGTCCGTGAAATTTTAAAGATCGCCAAAGAACCTGTATCACTTGATGTGCCTATCGGTGACGATGGCGATTCTCAATTGGGTGACTTCATCGAAGACAACATCACGCTGTCTCCTATGCAGGCCGCAATGCAAGCTTCCGTGCAAGGCAAACTGAAAGAAATTTTAGATGCTTTAAGCCCACGTGAAGCGAAAGTTTTGCGCATGCGTTTTGGCTTGGAAATGGCAAGCGATCATACTTTGGAAGAAGTCGGCAATCAATTCGACGTGACACGTGAGCGGATTCGTCAGATCGAAGCGAAAGCAATGAAAAAACTGCGTCATCCATCTCGCCTCGAGCAATTAAAGAGCTTGCTGGAAAATAGCTGATACAAGTAGATTTCAGCGAACTCTTTACTGCATTGATCCTTCTATTTACGCTATTACGACAATAGAAGGATCAATCGCAAACTACACTGAGATCAACGCAGCTCAGCTTGACTCAACTCAGCTCAACTCAAAAAATCTAAAGTAAAAATGACTTGTCGAAGGCGCTCGTCCAAACCACCTTCTACCAGCAAAAATGGAATGTCGCGCTCATCTAAAGTCTCGACTAATTGTGCATGTATTTGTTGCCGGACCGCTGGTGATTCTCTTTGCAGACCATCTGCGATCCAAGGGATATCAGGTGCAGTTACGATAGTGAAATCATAATCATGCAGCAGCTCTAAATCTTCCAACTTTGCAGGAATTTGCTTGAAATAATATCGGCTATAGAGCGCAATCATCATTGGAGAAGTGTCACAGAACAGCCAATTGTTCGCACCTGGCAATAAGACACGCTCACGCTCAAGCTGCGTCAGCGCGATATGCAATTGCTCCTCTTCTAATGGCACACGCTGCTTAGCCTCCACAAATTCTCGCAAATACTCTGGCACCCATACCGTTTGATAATGTCGTGCCAAAGCTTCTGCCAATTGCGATTTACCAGATGATTCCGCTCCCAAGATCACTATTTTTTGCACGTTTTTTTCGGACATCACTTTGGACATAAAGCTCTCCAGGTGCGTGCGCCAATGATCGCCATCACCACAAAAATAGCGTACAACACAGCGGTCAACATCAGGCTCTTATACACATAAAGTGCCACATATAAAACATCGACAATTATCCACACGTACCAGTTTTCCAATTTCTTTCTCGACAAAAGAATTTGCCCTAACAAACTACCGGCAGTGAGAAAACCGTCAGCCAAAGGAACATCGGTGTCGGTCGCTAATTTCAAGAAGAAATACAGGACAACAAACATCACGCCGCAACCGACTACAGAGATTATTTTTTCTAAAGACTGTAAGCGCGAAATCTGAAATGTCTGAACATCGTCACCATGGCGCAACCATTGTGACCACCCCCAAATGGAAACTAAAACAAACACTACTTGCAGGCCGCTATCGCCATAAAGTTTGGCATCAAAAAATACTACGCCATATAAAGCAGAAGACAAAATTGAAAACAACCAAGCCCAATGAATTCGCCGAATATTTAAGGCGACTGTGATAATCGATAACAGGAATGAAATTAATTCCAACGGTGTGGTTGTCCAACCCCACATTAAAGAGAAACTTTGGTTCATAAAGAAATTAATCGTCTATAGTGACTAAATGTATGCGTGCCGCAGCATAACAAATTTTGAGCGAGAACATACATAAGAGTCGGCACATCATTGTCGAAGCTGTAACAATTTTTGACCTTCAGTTTTGCTTATTCCAGATACAATTCGCCTGTTCAAATTTCCGACCCTTTTTCCAACTATTCATGAGGAATTCTATGAAAAAAATCGCTCTAGCATTGGCACTTATCGGCACAGCGAGCAGCGCGCAGGTAATGGCACAAAATCTCGATCTCAATCCTTCTTGGTATGTTGCGCCAAGTATTAACTACACGAATACTGATAATCGTTTTGGACTAACGAAAGATGGTCAAGGCTTAGGCCTGCGTTTTGGTAAAGCAATCAATCCGAGCTGGGATATACAATTAGGCGGCATCACCGCGCGCACCAAAGAAGCCGGTACAACATATAAGCAAAATTTGTTAAGCGTTGACGCTTTGTACATGCAATCACGTGAAGCGGTTCATCCATTCTTGTTATTCAGTGCAGGTGGTCAACAAGACAAATTTTCAAAAGGCTCTTCTGACAAATCCAAAACTTCTCCATTCCTAGGAGCCGGTATAGGTTTGCAAGCTCAATTGACTGAGCAATTAAGTCTGCAAGCAGATGTACGTCGTAATATGGCTTACCTCAGTGGCCATGAATTCAATTTCAAACGTGCTTATACAACTTACGCCTCAGTTGGCCTGAACTACTTTTTCGACAAAGTTGCAAAACCTGCACCAGTCGTAATTAAAGAAGAACCAAAACCAGAACCTATCGTCGAAGTCAAAAAAGAGCTTCCACCACCGCCACCAGCACCTGCACCGAAATTTGAAAAATATACTTTGTCATCGACTGAGTTGTTTGCATTTGACAGTGCGGTATTGGCTAGCTATCAACCAAAACTGGATCAGATCTCACAAGCATTGAAAGAGACTCCAAATGTTTCAAATGTCGTGATTTCAGGTTTCACCGATCGTTTAGGTTCAGATAAGTACAATTTGAAATTATCTGAAAAACGCGCAAATGCTGTACGTGACTATTTGATCAATAGCGGCATCGCTGCGAACCGCTTAAATGCGGTAGGCAAAGGTGAAGCGAATCCAGTCGTTACTTGCACCAACAAAAAACGCGCAGATTTGATTAAATGTTTAGAACCAAATCGCCGCGTAGAAATCGAACAAATGACTTTCGAGCGTCGCGTGAATTAATCTATTCAGTTAATCAACTTAGTTAATCAACTTAGTTAGTCAACTTAGCTAAATTAATTTGATTAACTGGGCTAATTTACTTGCTCAGTTTGATTCAAAAAAATGGCGTGCAAATTAAATTGCACGCCATTTTTTGTTTTAAATTCTACTTCGAAACAACATAAATTACTGCGCTGCCTTCCCCTTCACACCAGCACAATAATCTTTCGCCTCTGTAGCTCCTGTGAACCAATATAGATCTGCTGTGCCAGCTTTCTTAATATAGCTAGCGACGTCAACATTACCAGCCTGCACTTCCACAATTTGAATTACCATCATTTCAGCATCCGGTATTTTTTTCCGTAAATGCCAAGGAGCCCCAGTTTCAGCTCGCACATGTTCGCCCCCCGCGATTAACATCGCCGCTGGCGTCTCCGACATTGCCGAAGCCATACTCGCGTCTTTCGCTAATTGTATGTGTAACATGGGCGTCAAAGTTTCCCGGCTTTGCATCCCGCAATGCGAGGCAAATATTTGATCAAGCAAATAGTTTTTCAGCGTCTCTGGTGGATTCAACGCGCTAGAAAATCTGGGAACATCAACAAAATTCTTCTCGCCATTTTTATATACGCTAGTGATAAATGGTCGGTCAATATTCCCTGCTGCCAAGGCGGAATTTTTTAATGCTTCTTGAAATGACAATGAATAAGCGTTCCAATCCCAACCACCTTTTGCTGGCCAATTAAGTGTCGCTTTCATTTGTTCCAAAGTATCGCTAGGTCGAAGTTTGGCAATCCCACTATCGTGACTGCTATCCAACATTTCAAACACGACACGCCCTTGCGACGTTTGCTTTTCGGTTTTGAATCGTTCTTGTATTAAGCGTTGTTCGAGTTGATGATGTTCCGGATTATCGTGCTTCTCGCCGACAAAAACATATCTATGTTGACGCACTAAATCAAAAGCTCGCTGCTCAGTCACAAAACCATTGTGCGCGTTGACAATTTTCCCCTGCAAAGGATGTTGTGAAGGTAAATTGTCTTGCGCTTGCGCTAAGAAAGGCAAGCAAACAATAAAAAGCATCGACGAAAAATTAGTACGCATAGTCATCTTCCAAAACGAAAAAATCACTATATCGCAGCCAATTTATTACCGCAAGACAATAAAATATAGAGAAAAGATCAGGAAGTTAATTCGAAATGCGTATTCGAAGGTGTGCGTACAAGACATCGGTGTGCTGCCCGGAACAAGCCTGACAATGCACACCTGCCTGCCGTCATACATATCGGTTGCATGTACAGCAGATATCGATATTTTAGTATTTCAGTATGACGCGTGTATGACATAAGAGCGAACGAATAGACCGCTTATTCGTTCGCTGGAACTTACGGCAATGTGGTGACATTTACGCTTGGCGCAATCCCCGTTGCAGGACGATTAAACGTCTGCCCCAATGCAACATAATTTGCGAAGAATCCACCATTTCGCATATAGAATTTGCCATTTTCCAAGCCACCAGCAAAGTCCATACGTTGCTTGTTTGCCGCCGTTGCATCACCATTGAATTGGCCTTGTGTGACTTCACTCCACACACCAGAAGTGTTGCGCGCCCACTGATTTCCAACCAAGACCTTGCGCCCCAAGTAGCCATTCGTATCAATAAAATTTTCAAGGAAGGAATGATTGCCTGTCAAATAAGTCGTTGTACTAGGACGTTTCCATGTCGCGATAAAGCGCCAAGTTGCAGTCTCTGGAGCATAAAACCAAGCGGAATATAAGGTGCTACCAGCACCATCGGGAATAGCGCGAGTAATGAATTTGTAGGTATTCCCAGCTAACCAGTTGTACACCAGGTAGCTTTGTCCGCCAGTTCCTTCACCACCAAAACTATTATCAACGACACCTGCACCTTTTCTCACCAAAGTCGTTTTGCCGCCATTATCAGCATCCCAAACTGAAAACAATATCCAGCGCTCAGTCGTGGACTTCACTTGTATACCCATATAGCCCTGCGAAAAGCCATTTGCCATGAAATAAGAGCCAATCTTATCTTCACCTGTTGGCACTGTCATCTCGTTATAGAAATACTCGGTATTCGCCGGCGTGCTGTAGCCAAAATTAACTGATGGTCCACGGCGTGACCAATAATAATTCGCAGCATCATCGGCGAAATTCATACCGCTTGTCGCTGCTGTTCCTGCGATTTTTACTGCAGATACATCACCGAAATATCCACCGTTTTTACTGACACCCTGCAGGTCCACCTTCACATAGCCTGGCGCGGTGATGTTGATGGTTCCGACATCATAAGTCTTAGAGCTAGAACCGCTTAAATTCACATTGTAAGCGGTGCCATTAATACTTACTTTCACCGTGCTTGCGGTTGAGCCAGACAAACGCGCAACCAGTCCTAGCTTCAATTGCCCTGTTTGCGCCAATCGAAAATACATGCTAGTGATCGTCGATGAACTTGTCCAATTCGCCAAACCACTGTCATTGATGATTTCTCCCGCACCAGGCGCCGCACTAGTAATAAAGGCATTACCAGCCAAATTAACTGTTGCGTTATAGGTTGTGGCTGGTGGTGCCATGTTGTCACTAGCGCTCATTTTTTGCGCGTCTGTCTGCCCACCACATCCAAGCATTGCCATCGCCATCAAAGCTATGGCACCCATTTTTTTGCTTTTGTTCATTGTCGTCTCCCTATGGTTTTCTAAATATGAAAATAGAATTCAAAAGCAAACTGAACTATCCATTCAACGTAATTCAGAGAAAGCGTATCTTGCTTATCAATTCGGTATTTTCTTTTTTTATTGTAGGGAGAGTAAAAATTCACTGCCAGCGATATATTCTTGACGGCTCATGTACAAAAAATAACGGTGATGCAGAAAATATAGAAAATAAAAAAGCCCGCAGAAGCGGGCTTTTTTACTGAAATTGAGTGGGGTGGACGATGGGGCTCGAACCCACGACAACAGGAATCACAATCCTGAATAAATGGCATTTATTGCCGTTGATTAATATTCACAAAAACACACAATCATATAAAAATCAATGACTTAATATTTTTCACGCGCATATCTGTGTTGATGAAGATTGATTCATATATAATTAAAAATCCTACACAGCCCCTACACGGAGAATAAAAGTTATGAAATGGGAAAATTTCACCGCTGGCCGTGTTGCTGGCTTTAAATGTGCCGAAGGCAAGAAGCAAAGTATATTTTGGGATGGCAAAGTATCGGGTTTGGGTTTGCGTGTAACAACCGCTGGAGCGAAATCTTATATTTTCGAAACTAGCCTAAATAACAAGACCATTCGAATGACGATTGGCGATGTCTCTACCTACACCATTGCGGCCGCACAAAAGATTGCGACCGACCTCAAGGCAGATACCGACAAAGGCATAGACCCGCGCCAAGTCGCCAAAGACGAAGAACAAGCACGACAAGCCGCCATTGAAGCCGCAGAAACTAAGAGAATTGAAGCCGAACGCCAATTAGTACGCGATTCTGTCACTCTTGGCATGGCTTGGCCTATTTATATCGCAGCAAAACGGAACGCCAAACGCAAAGGTGGAAAAGTTGGCTGGAGTGAGTGGCACATACGCGACCATGAAAATGTTGTAAGTCTTGGCGGTGCAAAAAAAGTAAGGGGGAAAGGCTTAACGGAGGCTGGTGTACTTGCTCCATTACTAGATGTTCGCCTTACCGACCTTACAGGGGCACGTATAGCGGCATGGCTGGCAAAAGAAACCATCACCAGACCAACACGCACCGCCCTAGCGTTTCGCCTGTTATCGGTGTTTATCAATTGGTGTAATTCGCACGATGAATATAAAGGGTTAGTACCTGATGGCGCGTGCAAGGCCGATAAAGTCAAAAACGAACTACCCGCCAAGAACTCTAAATCAGGAGACAGCCTACAACGTGAACAATTGCCGATGTGGTTTAAAGCCGTTCAACAAATCGCAAACCCTGTTCAAGCTGCCTATTTGCAATCCCTTTTACTTACTGGTGCGCGTCGTCGTGAACTTGGAGCACTAGAGTGGGAAGACATTGATTTTCAGTGGAACACATTAACCATACGCGACAAAGTAGAAGGCGAACGAACAATTCCACTTACCCCGTTTGTTTCGCAGCTCTTAGCCGCCCTGCCCCGCCGAAATGAATGGGTCTTTAGTTCACCCGCCGCCAAGAATGGACAACTTGTGGAACCTTCACCTGCTCACAAAAAAGCATTAATAGCCGCTGGACTACCGGACATCACCTTACATGGCTTGCGCCGTTCATTTGGTTCACTTGCAGAATGGACAGAAACCCCCGCTGGCATCGTCGCTCAAATCATGGGACACAAACCAAGCGCCACCGCTGAAAAACACTACCGCGACCGTCCTATAGACTTGCTGAGGATGTGGCACATCAAGCTAGAGACTTGGATATTAGAGCAAGCGCAAATTAAGTTCACGCCAACACAAGCAGGTTTGCGAGTCGTGGTGTAAATACCCTTTGACATACACATAAATATACATATAATAAACCTTATGCGATACAACTACGACCGATCAAAAAAAGCAAGCAACCTTGAAAAACATGGTCTTGATTTTGATGATGCGAGACAAGTTATAGAGAGCGAACAAACCGTCACATTTGAAGACAAGCGCTTTAATTATGATGAACCACGCTTTATCACGATGGGAATGTTAAGGGGTTCAGTAGTCGTTATCGTGACGACAGAATCAGATACCAATATACGCATTATTTCCATGCGAAAGGCAGAAAAAAATGAACAAAAAATCTACTTCGAAAACCTTTGATGATGACGCACCGATTACGCAATCAGACATCAAAAGCGGTAAGCTTGTCTTGCGCAAGCGTGCCACCAATGGCGTGATTTTATCCAACAAACAGCGCGTCAATATCTATTTGGACAGCGCCATCATTGAACATTTTAAAGCGATGGCAGGCGAGCGTGGTTATCAAACTTTGATAAACGACGCTCTAAAACAAGCATTACAGGCAGAGAGCATTGAGGCCACGATAAAAAAAACGATTCGTGAAGAACTGCGCAAACACTAAATCACGGTCAAACAATGAAAATAACATGCACAACATGACGCATAAAGGCTATACAGCCAAAATTCAATACTCAGACGATGACGCACTATTGATTGGCAGACTTGCAGGTATCGATGATGTGATTGGTTTTCATGGAAAGTCTGTTAACCAGCTACAAACCAACTTTATTGAATCGGTGGAGGATTATCTCGACACCTGCAAGAAGCTAAGCAGAAAACCGCAAAAACGTACTCGGGAAGATTTGTCGTACAGGTAGAGCCTGAGATACATGTACGCGCAGCCATCGCTAAGAAGCAAATAGCGCCCTAATAAGAAATGAAGAACTCTTTGTTTGTGATTGAGTGCCTTTCTCTAATATTGATAAATGTATTCAAACAAGCATAGCAAGCAGAGAATATTGAAGCCACGATAAAGAAACTGATTCGAGAAAATCTGCACAAATATAGAAATCGCATAATTAACATCAACAATTTGAATGCTGTAGCACATAAATTCTAAGTTTTTTCAAAGTCCCCTACATAATGGCTCCACACGCTTCATTGCAAGTCAATGCAGCCAAATGAAACTCATAAGGAGCACATCTTGTCTAGTATCACAGATTTCCCCACAAAGTTTGCCATACTTCAGTATCTAGAAGATCCATCTACCAACCCAGCAATAAATCAAAATGATAGTTTGCCAGAGAAGTGGCTAAATGATGCACTAACTTGGGAAGATGCATGGAGTGAAATTAAACCGATCAAATGGGAATATTGGTTCACTATGCCAGCTTGGACACGTGAGGATGCAGCATATTTGTTTTTCGGAGTATGTCCAATTCGTGTGGAAAGGAAAAGCACCCCAGAGGACTTGACTGTAAATATCATGGAATTTATCAAGATGGCAGAGGCAAAACAAATAAACAATCTAAGTTCGAGGGATTGGCTGCGATGGGGGGAAATGAATAAATTTTGTCCAGTCGGTGGATTTAGAAATGCTTTAATGAGTTTTACCTCAATCAAAGAAACAGAAGGCATTGAGTCGATCTCAAAAGACGGTACGCCAAAGTACGTTTCTAAATTGATTTTGCGACAGTCCGAAATTATCAGGTTGATCGAATCGAAAGGACACAACCCAACATCATTACCTAAACCGCAACCTGGCAAATCTGGGATAAAAGCGGAAATTTGCGCCGAAGCACTAAAAAGCAAACAACTATTTACCGATAGCACATTCAAAACTGCTTGGGACATATTAAGGGCGAAAGGACAAATAATCGACAGAAAATAGCCAATGCAACCCTCCTACAAAATAGGGGATAGTGGGAGGGTTGCGTAGTAGGATAGTGCAAATTAGATCATTCGTATTCCACTCGCTGAACTGTTATTCGACAGAGGCGAAAACCTTAAACAGGATACGAAAAATGGCACATCAACATACTTTAGAACTTAAACAAATCGCAGCAGGCCGCGACCACATCCAAACATTTGAATTTGCCCGAGTATTTAGCCGTGCAGCACAAACAATCCGCAAAAGTTACTGCTTGACTGGACACTACTTAGGTATTCGCCCACTCAAACTAGGCAATAGACTTATGTGGCCTGTTGCTGACATTGCAGCACTCTTGAACGGGAGCGTGTAATGAAAAAATATTACACACTATTCCTCGTGCGTCTTGCACCCAACTTACATACGCTTACATTCATCAGTTATGCACTGACATTGATCACCATATTTTGCAATTTGGGGGTGAGATGAGAAGTGTCCAACTTAATCTGATAGTAGAACTGAATAAAGCCAACCGTGGGCAGCCTACCTCAAAGAGAAAGCCACAAATAGACGTGGGAAGCGCAAAGTCACGGAACCTGCGTATCGTTCACTCTGTATTTTCAAGATCAAGCGTTAGTCAGACATCAAACGTAGTTACTAATTGTTCAAAAGCGCTAGAGATAGTAGCCAAACTACGTCGCAATACATTACGTATGGCTAACGCAAAAGCTTCAATACCAAGTAGTAAAAAAATATTCTCTCGTAGCTACATCGATGCCCAAGCCAAAAAGTGTGACGAAAATATTGCAAAGTATCAGCTCGGCAAACCCAATCGTAACCCATACGTAGTGTATGAAGAACGTAAAAAACAATGGGATCAGCAGCACCCTGATGCAAAGCCTGAACAACGCGATGCGGCCATGACTCGCATAGCGAGAGAATGCGGGGTTTAACATGGCTAGAATCCGAACAATCAAACCTGAATTTTGGACTTCTGAACAAGTCGCCGAATGCTCACCGACAACTCGCTTGCTATTTATTGGCCTGTGGTCATTCTGTGACGACAACGGCATACACCCTGCATCTTTCAAGCGCATAAAGATGGAAATATTTCCCTCGGATGCAATTTCCGGAAGTGAACTACAAAACGCGGTTCAGGAATTAATTACAAGCGGTTTATTGTATGAATACGAAGTAGCTGACAAACGCTACTGGCAGGTTACAGGCTGGCATAACCACCAAAGAATTGATCGACCAACCTACAAGTTTCCAGAACCAAAGATAAAAGAAACACCCGAAAGAATCCCACTACTCGACGAGCAATCAACGACTATTCAACGAGGATTCGTCGAACACTCGTCGATTATTCAGCAAGAGGCTGTCGAGCAATCGACTACGGAATTGAAAGGAAAGGAAAGGAAAGGAAGTTAAATTGTCAGGCAAGCCTAACGCCACGTCGGTGTTAAATCATCTTAACGAGCAAACTGGTAAAAACTACCAAGCTGTAAAAGCTAATCTCTCCTTGATTGAAGCTCGATTAAAAGAAGGCTTCACAGTAGATCAATGTAAGGCTGTCATTGACACAAAAATAAAGACATGGGCACATGACGAAAAAATGTCTGCTTACTTACGTCCAAAGACCTTATTCAACGCTACCAATTTCGCACAGTATGCAGGCGAACTAGAAAGCAATGCCAGCGAGGTCCAATCATGGGAATAATTCCTTCTGGTGCTACACCAATTCTAGCAGCAAGAAAACAAGGCAAAAAGCCCGCCGATTTAATTCTCTTATCTATGGTGGGAGATTTACCCAATGAAGCAAACCCTGTGGTTCAAATCAAACCATCAATTCAGTACGACTGGAGTTGGCTTAGGGGGCTAGCCGCATGCTTTTGGACAACGCCTGAAACCTATCAAGCAAAGCACATCATTGACGCTGCCAAAGCCATGCCGGGATGGCTGTACCTTTGGGATAGCGCCAACCAGAAAGGCTATGACATATTCGTAATACCAACGCTGGAAAGCATTGAGAGACCTCAAGCACAATGGAATTGGCTAGTAGATCCAATGCCGTGGCTACCATTTCAAAATAAAGCATTCGCATTAGGAGATGTTATATGCAACTAATCAGGGATACCATCGACTTTAATGCATATCAAACTGAGCCAGAAAGTCACAAAGTACGTTCTGCTGTTGAATTTCTTGAAGAGACAATTTCAGCATTCTACCCAGCACCTAACGCAACGCTTCCGCCAAGGCCACTATGGGACAAAGCTAACGGAAAAATTGCTTTTCGACGTGGCGAAGTATCACTATGGGCAGGCATTAACGGTCACGGCAAATCCATGATGTTGTCACAAGTGGCTTTGGATTTGATGATCCAGGGTGAAAAGCTGCTTATTCTTTCATTTGAAATGAAACCCGCTCGCCAAATGCAAAGGATGAGTCGTCAAGCCTATGCAGGTGACGTACCTCCAAAAGAATTTCTAACGGTTTTTCATAAATGGTCAGATGAAAAGTTATGGATATACGACCATAATGGTGCGATTAAATGGCAGCAAGTGATGGCAGTAATGCGCTACGCTGAGCAACATTTCGGCATCACTCAGTTTGTTGTTGATAGCTTGATGAAGTGCGTCAAAGGTGACGATGATTACAATGCCCAAAAAGATTTCGTCAATGAACTATGCGCCTTTGCTCAAGCAAGGCAAGTACATGTTCACTTGGTGCATCATGTCAGAAAAGGCGAAAGCGAAGACAAAGCACCAAACAAATTTGATATTAAAGGCGCTGGCGCAATCACCGACCAAGTTGATAACGCATTTATCGTCTGGCGCAACAAAAAAGCGGAACGAGCAAAGAGCAACGATCCAACAGCGATACTCAAATGCGACAAGCAACGCAACGGTGAATGGGAAGGCTCCCTTGGATTTTGGTTTCACCTAGAATCGATGCAATATCTAGAAAGACTAGATGGAGTTCCGATGCGCTACAGTTTGAGATGATTTTAGATTGATGAACGAATAAAGTTTGACGACTGTCTAGCGGTAGAGCTTTTATCATTGAAAGTTGAAGGTTCGCTGAAAGAACTTTGCGCGAACCTTCACGTGCGAACTTTGAACTTAGTAATAGTTTGCCTCGCTGCACGGCGATAGAGCGTGGAAGATTTGACAGCCATCGTTTATGACCGCCAAAGGCACTATGGTTAGTCGCAACGATTATCGATAAAGTGAATCAGCTTATTCAGCCATTCAAAGCGACTGTAACGATAAACATAGTTGACAGCATTGCCTCCATTGATCTGACAGTAAAGCCTAGTGGCCAGCGCAGCGGCGCTAACTGGAATAGAGAAATTTTCATATTCTTTCGGTCTTTCGGAAATATGGGCGAGATTATCAATATGTTTTTCTATGGGTCGCTTAATTTTAATTTGAGAAGGCGTTTGGATCAAACTTGGCAATACTGGTGTCTATTGAGAACACTACGTTGGGTCAAATCGGCAATAAACGTAAAAGTCAAGATTTGAATATCCGTGTAATGCGATCAATTTGATACGAACAGACTTGACTACATCCACTCCGCAAACGCTTCCAAATCCATTCCAATTGGTACATACCACTTTTTCCTTGTCTGATCCCAACGAGCACCCAGTGCTTTCAAACGATCCTTATCAGAATAACTCGACCGTAGGTAGTGGCGCGACGCCGGTGTGACTCTAAAAATATTTTCGTTGCGTGTCTGTGCTATATTTGCAGCCGCATTCGTACCTGTAATATTCATTCGTTTAATAAAGGTACTCCTTTTTTCACCGTCTAAAGGAGTCACCAGAGTGAGTCGAAGTTTCGCTCGAGTGGCGCCAACATAAAAAAGGTTTTCTTCGTCCTTTAACGGGAACATGGGGCTAGGATATTCCCCAACCTCAACGAACGGGAGGATGACATGGTCAAATTCCTTACCTTTGGAATTTGCAACGCAGTCCAAGGTCAAAACATCCTTATCACGATACTTAATTGCAAACTGCTCGGCCGCACTTAGGTCGCTCCAAAATTGCGACAAGGTTTGCTCACCGGCTATCGAAAGAAATCCCTCAATCGACCTAATGACCACACTAGCATCATACTGTCGAACATATAATTTCTCCGCGATCCTTTTGAGGTGCATTCGATCACAAACCTTACGAAGGATATCAACTGCCAAAGCGTCAGGTGAAGCGTCAATAACAAAGCGAATCGTCGAATCCAGAACGGTAGGTGCCTTGGTTTCGTCCTTGCTCTGGATATATTTTTCATAAAACCAGTGCAGTTGCGAATGCTTCGCCATACCAACTTTAACCGCCTGCAACTCATCTGGAGGAATCCGAAGGTTGCCATAGAGATCAAGCGCTTCCACAATACTTTCCTTAACCTCTTTGCTTTTCACAGCCCCAAAATCACGAAGTGCTATAGCCATAATACCCCTGAGAAAGAGTATCTCTTCACGCTGCAAGTATGAGCCCATAGGGGGTGTGCGATATCCAATACCCCCCGCACGAAGAGCATTTTCTATCACGACCGAATGGTGGCGATCCCGAATCAATACTGCGCAAGCATCTACACCTGAGCCATTACGTTCCCACTTCTTAATTGATTCGACAACGCACTTCGCCCCCTCCTCCAACCCGCCAGTATAAGTTTCTACCTTAATTTCAAGTTTGTCGGCAACATTGGATTCAACCGGCTTCCCCTTGAAAGCCTGCATACAAAATGCTAAGTGCGACCCGTACCTGTGCGTGATTGTGAGGGGAAGTCGTTGTGTTTCTATAAAGCGTTCTTTGAATCGGGTACTCAAGTATTCGTGGCGAGCACCTAAGGTCGCATGGATGACTTGGTCGCAATCACCAGCACCTACAAAAAAGCATCGCGGTCGGTCAATCAGCGCGCACACTATTCGAAATGCCGCCTCGTTAAGATCATGAAGCTCATCACAAATCACAAGGCGGTAGTCGGAGAATTCCGAAAAGCGATCTGGGTCTCGATTGATATCTCTTGCCAGATCGTAAGTCGAATCAAAAGACCCGCGAAAATTGGGCTGATTGCGGAGCCCCAGTCTGATTCGTTCGTACTCTACAGCGACAAGGAATTCCGCCTCAGTTACACCGTAACGCTCGAAAACCGTGGATAGGTCATCGATCGAAAATTCTTCGCACAACACCATATTAGCCTTGAGCTTAAGTTGCGCATCCAAATACTGGGTTAATGCCAGCCCATTAGTACTGAACTGAAGGTTTTCAACTGATTCACTGTATTTGACGTACGCCTTATCTACTGCAGCCAGCATGGGCGGGAATTGTTGCCGTATGTTCGGATATGACGCCACCCCCTTATCTTCGATTAACGCCAAGCGATCTCGAGAGAAATCTTCAAAGGTCTGAATTTTAAGTTGCTTGACAATCGTGTGGTGCACGCCAATTTCGATCAAACGCCTGAACATCACATCTCGCGCAGTCTCAGTGAACACTAAGATTAAAATGCATTCGGGAGCCATCCCATTTGCCAATGCCTCCCCAACTCGCAACGCGAGAGTTGTGGTTTTTGCCGCCCCTGCATTCGCTTCAATCAGAAGAACTTTGCGCCTATTGGTTTGAATGTCAATCTGTTCCTTTGTTCTAATTATCCCGACAGGAATGAACCGGGAAGAGTCCACTTGATTGTCTTTAGGCATATTGATTCTTTTCAGGTTGATTAATCAAATCTGAGAACGTTGACAGCGCGGCACCGTTAATATCCGATGCATCATAAAACAGCAAGAAATTGAGTAAAATATCACAAACACCACCAATTTTAACAATTATTTTGTTACATACAAACAATGAATAGGGATAGTAAGTTCAATTTAGTTTTGTCTGTATTACTCGCACAAACTGAAATTGCATTACCTAAAGTTGTTTCACCGGAATACCAGCTTTTGACAGCACGCCTTTATCCTATCATTGACTTCGTCTGTGTTTCCAACTTGCCTGCTTCGCTCACTGTTGCCTGGCACGATTCCTCCTATTCGAATGCTTTTTTCAAAAAATCAACGCAATGTACGAGATTGCCGTGAGCTATTTCATCGGAATGACTAGAAAAAACCACCCCATCACTGAACAACACACCCTCATCCAATAGATTGGCTAACAACCTGCGAATCGCATTTTCATCTGGAGAGTCTGTTGCCTGAATTTTGCATTCGAGTACGATGGTTGCAAAGTCCTGTGCACCCAATTCATCTAGCAACGCCATCACTGCTTGCTGCGACGTATACATATTTTTCCTTTACACGATTTGAGTGTGTCGAGAAGGGTTTCCGTTGTCTCGTTGAAAACATTGGCTTTTTTATCGCCCGAATTTGAAGCAAGTAAATTTGCACGCATACAATCCCCAAAAAAACTCCTTCAACCTAGCCCCACACTCAACATAATCCGCCACAAAAAAACTCTCAATCGACGTCTACATGTTGGCAAACTGCAGGAGCACACCAATAGGTAAAACTGATTTACTCATATTTAAATTAACACGACTTTGAACGAAATGCCGAAGGCTGGCTAATTACTTTTTTAAGCGGCTTCTCAGGAAATAGAAGATGCTACACAACCATTTAAAGCGTAATTTCCGGTTGGATTTACTATCCATCTTGTTGATAGGCTTCCAAGCAACACAAATATATGGGGGAGGCTCCAAGAAGTTACGCATAGTAGCAAAATCAGTTTTATCCTGATTGGACTTGGTGCGTTGCCAGCAGATAAAGGTACGTTTTTTCATAAGCTTTGCGACTTTGAGATTTGAGATTAGAATTTTGATTGCTAGCTACACCCTCATAATCAACTACCAAACCTTAGTGTGCTTGAGATTGCTTGAAGCGCATCTTTTGCGCCCAACGGAATAGAGATGTCCCGATGTAACCCTACATCACTCTCGGTGGGATTGACACGAATCAGAGGACACCCCAATTCCTCTCCAAAATGACGCGCACTTGGGATTGCAGTGCCAGCACCAAGTTCAATGACGACAGGTCGAGAAGTACGCGCCAACCAAGTCTTAAGACTAGATTCAGATTGCTCATACTTACGCCCTTCAAAATTCCAGTCACCGAACATCAGAATATTAGGTCGCGCTAGTCCACCACAAGCCGGGCAACAAGGCAATTCAGATATTAGCAACGAACTTTCTTCATCAATACTTGGTCGGAAATCGGCAGCAGACCATGGTTCCTGCCCGCATTGATCAAAACATTGCAAGGCGTGAATTGAGCCGTGGCATTCCGTTACATGATGCTGTGCAAATCCTGCCTTTTGAAATTGTCCATCGACATTGCTTGTAAATACACGTGCACCAAACGGCATTTGTTGCGCAAGTTCTAAAAGAGTTTGAAAGCCTGTGTGCGGTATTGTGTCGCGATAAAGATTTAAACGATGCCCATAAAATCCCCAAGCTAGTGTTGGGTGTACTTGAAATGCTTTAGGATTTGCAATCTCAATGAAGTTGATACCGAGCCTTCCAAGTGCTGGATATGCCCTCCAAAAACCGTTTTCACCACGGAAATCCGGCAGTCCAGAGTCGATTCCTATTCCAGCCCCCAGAAGTAATGACTAGTGCATCAGCGTCAGATATCAGTTCTGCGGCGTCGCAAATAGCTTGGGTGTTTGAAATTTGTGTGTGAGCCATGTGTCAGTAGCGATGAATTGACTTGAAGAAAATATTAGCTACAAATAATAGCAAACCCTTCAGACCACACGAGAAGATTTATATATTTTAATTTCGATTTAATGAAATCAACTATTTTGAATAAAGGTGATACTTGGGAAAGTAAAGTGAATTGCCGAAGCCGCCATGTATTCCCTGAATCGGGTTACATGGCGGTTACATGAGCGAGAAATTTTTTCAACCAAACAAAAAGGGTTACAAGCCCAAACTTGTAACCCTTTGTTTTTACTACATATTCTGTGGGGTGGACGATGGGGCTCGAACCCACGACAACAGGAATCACAATCCTGGACTCTACCAACTGAGCTACGACCACCACTGAATTCAACTTAATGACATTGCCATCAAGTGAGCCTCGCATTATACGAGGATTTGTCATTTCAGGCAAATGTTTTCAAAATTCAATCTACGAAGGCTTAAGACTTAGGGCCTGTTGACATATATTTTAGATAAGCGAATGCGCGCAAATGGGCACAGGGCTAGGCGCAAGCTGCGCTGTAGTGCGAGCACTATAAGCAGATTGCAACAACGCCATGTGCCCATTTGAGCCATTCCCGGAGGGTTTCATTCAAAACGCACGATGGACAGCGTTGCATCTCTTGCTGGGGCGGCCAGCCGCAGCGGCGAGATGCGCCTTGCCATCCTGCGTTTTGAGTGAAACGCTTAACTAAAATATATGTCAATAGGCCCTAGTCCGAACAGTCAATTTCTGCAAGTACCAACGGAAGCAAATTTAAGGCAAAAAAAACCCGCTAAAATTTAGCGGGTTAATATCCTATTGAGGACAGGATTACAACAAACTCAACAAACATGTTCAATATAGATAATCCTGAACGACTCAATCCAATTTATTACAATTTCTTACGAGTTCAGCCAATTCGATACATTGCTAAGCAGCATTGACTGCCTGTACTTTAAGTAACGCCTCCAATAACAACTCTGGATCGCCAGAAGCAAGTTTCTTTGTATCCGACAGAGTCTGACGAAATGCGCGAGCGCCAACTAAGCCGAAGGTCAAGCCCAACATGTGCCGCGTGATGCTGTTCAACTTTAGACCTTTTCCATTGTCACCAAATTTGGCTAGCTGCTGAGCTATGTAAGGTAGCATCGCTTTCACTACTTCTTCACGTGTTTTCACTGAAGTATTGTCGCCATAATAGCGGGCATCAAAACTACTCATAATGTAAGGGTTGTGATATGCCTCACGTCCGAGCATCACGCCATCAACGTTTTGCAAATGCAAGTCAATTTCTTCCAACGTTTTAATTCCACCATTGATGATGACTTCCAATTCAGGAAAGTCTTTCTTTAACTGATAAGCATAATCATATTTAAGCGGTGGTACTTCACGATTCTCTTTGGGGGACAAACCTTTTAAGACGGCATTACGCGCATGCACAACAAAAGTCTTACAACCAGCATCTGCAATCTGCCCGACAAAATCGCGCACGAATGCATAGGAATCAACATCATTAATACCGATGCGATGTTTAACAGTGACATCGATATCCACGACATCGCGCATCGCTTTGACGCAATCGGCAACCAGTGCAGGCTCCGCCATCAGGCAAGCGCCAAATGCGCCTTTTTGTACACGCTCTGAAGGACAGCCACAATTGAGATTGATCTCGTCATAACCCCACTCTTCGCCACGTTTGGCAGCCAGCGCCAAATCTGCGGGTTCACTTCCGCCCAATTGCAAAGCAACTGGATGTTCTTCCTGATTAAAATCCAGATGACGAGCTACATCACCGTACAAAATTGCACCAGTTGTAACCATCTCGGTGTACAACCAAGTGTGACGAGAAATATGACGATGAAATAAGCGGCAATGACGATCGGACCAATCCATCATAGGTGCCACAGATAGGCGGCGAGAGGGTAAAACGGGAGCGTTCACAATATTAGCGGCAAAAATCAAACAGGCCGTATTGTACCGTTTGTCTAAGGGCTTTGCCTATGCAGACCTTATGATCGTTTTTCGGCGTCGGCTTCAGACTGAAGGAAATCTTGTCCCCAATCTGCCCAATCATCTCCAAATAACTCTACAGGGTGCGCTGTCCGATCTGCTCCGTTGCCGCATGCCATCGAGTCTGCGGGACAATAACGATCACAGCCCCAACAGATTCTCTCCGGATTCTTGGGATGCAGAGGGAATTTTTTCGTCAAGTTATTCATTAATATTTGATTGGAAATGGTCATGCATCGAATTCAGGTTAAGACCATCAGGATCACATAAGTACAAAGTATCAACCACACCATCGCACCTACCGAGAACACTTGATAACTCAGTAATTGAGCTTCAATTTTATCCTCTAACCGCAATATGCTATACGCACCATGATACAAAACGCTAGCAGCAAGCCCGAGACCTATAAATGCAGATCCAATAGCGATCCACAATTCAGGGAGGAATAAACCAAGGCTAGAAAGCCACATTGGAACTGCAGATATTGCAGCAAGCAAGAATGCATCCTCAAATGCCATGTCCAGTCCGCCTTTGTCGGCAACACTCTTAATCATCGCTCCCATTATCGGAACAGTGATTAGCTCGGCAACAAAAAAAACGATGGCAAGCTCTAACCAACGAGCTTCGCTGACGACGACACCTAGAGCCGCCGAATGCAAGCTGCCTGCATAAAACAAGCTTGCAGGAGCAATTAGCGAAAACGGCAGCACCAATGCAAAAAAGCTACGCATTATTGATGGGTGAACCTCCACGACTAAATCCCATCCATCGTGAAATGAGAATGGCATTTTGGCAAAATGAAAGATATTCATGGCACCTCCCATAGAAACAATTCAGAGTCAGTTCTGCAAACAACAAATTGGCATGACTTTCAATGGGGGTTCAAATAAAACAACTCTCGCCCGCGAAAGAAATTCCACACAAATTTATATCATCGTATGATATAAAATCCCAAGATCAAGCGATTAAAATTGTCCGCCGACAAGGAAATAGAAATTTCTATACCCCACATCCGATGTTGAGCACTACGCATTTGAAGGATAGGTATCATCGCTCTTAACAGTAACGCAACTACCAAGAATGACTTTTAAACCTTGCCGAGCACAACAACATTGAATACCTCGCCACCTACCTTGACATCAAGCTCACAACTAAGCTCAGCACTAAGTAAGCAGGATTTTGAACAAATCGCAGACTTTCGTTATCAACTGAGAATCTTTCTACGTTTTAGCGAAGAAGTTACGCAACGACACGGCATCACTGTTTTGCAATACCTACTATTGTTGCAAGTGAAAGGCTATCCCGGCAAAGAGTGGGCAACCATCGCCGAGCTAGCTGAGCGCCTACAGTCTCATCATCATGGTGTTGTGTCATTGGTGTCACGTTGCGAAAAAGCGGAATTAATTTTGCGTAGTGCCGGAAGAAGCGACAAGCGCTGCGTTGAAGTGCGATTGAGCAGCAAAGGCGAAACACTTCTTAATCAAATTGCGCTGCTTCACAAAGACCAATTGAGCCAACTGCAGAGCGTACTAGGACGCGTCTATCAAACACAAGTTACTTCCTGAAAGCATTGTGTGAAATCTTTATTGTCAAAATCGACTCTTGGGCGTTGGTTAAAAAGCTTTTTGCCTGGCACCGTGATCACCAATCCGATGGAGCGCCTTCGTGCCAGCGTTGGCGCGTTGCTGGGAATTTTGCTCACGGCGACGATCAGTCATCAAATTCTCGGAGACACAACTGAACTACCTTTTCTCATCGCGCCAATGGGAGCATCCGCCGTTCTTTTGTTTGCCCTTCCATCCAGTCCATTAGCGCAACCATGGGCGATTTTGGTTGGCAATTCTATTTCAGCCGCGGTGGGAGTGTTGAGTGTAACTCTTCTCGGAAGCACACCTTTGGCTGCTGCGATTGCCGTTGCGATTGCCACCGCAGCCATGTTTGCTACCCGTAGCCTGCATCCGCCAGGTGGCGCTATTGCCCTGTCGGCTGTCATTGGAGGCCCGGCAATTCATGCTCAAGGATTTCTATTTATCATTTCACCGGTTGGAATTAATTCCCTAGCACTTCTATTCTTGGCGATTATTTTTAATAATCTGACTCGTCATGATTATCCGCACTTACCTGCGGAACGAAAGAATTTGCACCAAACAAACGACTTACTGCCTGGCGGACGTCTGGGTTTCGCCTCAAGGGATTTGGACACAGTCATCAAGCAATACAATGAAGTACTGGACATCAGTCGCGATGATCTGGAGTTCCTGTTCAAACAGACACAGATGCATGCCTATCGCCGTAACTTTCAACAATTAACTTGTGCCGATATTATGTCGCGCGACACAGTCAGCATCACTTACGAAACATCGTTGGAAGAAGCATGGAATTTGCTGCGCAAACATAAAATAAAAGCGCTGCCTGTCATTGATGATGCACACAAAGTTATAGGAATACTGACGCTAATTGACTTCATGAAGCATGCCAATCTGGATGTCTACGACGAATACGAGATGAAGCTGAGGCACTTAATTCAAGGGGCAAGAGAAGCCACTTCCGGCCATATCAAGGTTGTCGGTCAGATCATGACGACTTCGGTCTTTACCGCATTTGCTGATGGGCACATTGTCGAATTAGTTCCACTCCTATCAGATGCCGGCATGCATCACATTCCCATCGTCGATGAAAACAATCATTTGATTGGTATGGTGACTCAGTCAGATTTAAT
The DNA here is from genome assembly GCF_014284175.1 of Affinundibacterium flavidum. Taxonomy (GTDB): domain Bacteria; phylum Pseudomonadota; class Gammaproteobacteria; order Burkholderiales; family Burkholderiaceae_D; genus Undibacterium; species Undibacterium flavidum. Next base: position 28,413 of record NZ_JACOGA010000010.1, on the reverse strand, counting down.
CTCTGGTCTTTATCGCGCACAATTAAATGGAATAAATAGCGCCCCGACCTAAGAATGTGTGCAGCAAATGCACGCTACACAAAGCTCAAATCACGTCGTTTCCGGCATTCCTATTTAGACAAGGAGACGCGATTGCGCCCGTCATGCTTGGATTGATACATCGCATTATCAGCAAGCCTGAGCAAAGCATCTATATCGTCACCATTTTCTGGAAAACTCGCTACACCTGCGGAGATGGTAATCGATATTGGAATACTTCCATACATCACTGGAGTTTGCGCAATAATTTGACGCAAACTATCAATCTTCCTAAATGCCTGCTCTGGCGTCATATGTGGCATGGCGACCAGAAACTCTTCACCACCATAACGACAGACAATATCACTTTCTCGTGCATGTGCCCTGAGATGCTTAGACAATGTGATCAACACTTGATCACCGACAGCGTGGCCATAGGTATCATTGACTCGCTTAAAGAAATCCAAATCAAGCATAATTAAAGATAAGGAATAATTCTCACGTTTTGCACGTGCTAACTCCTTCATCAATGCCTCATCCATAAAGCGCCGATTATGCAGGCCTGTGAGCGGATCGCGTAAGACTTGCAGCATTAATTGCTCCTGCAATTTCACAATTTGCTGATACTGAAGCTCTAATTTTTGTAGGTTTTCACTCTGACTCTTTTGCCATTTTTTGCGCTCAGTAATATCTTCAAAAACCGTTGCAAAATGATCCAATTTGGGAGAGGACACGTGGATCAGAAAATCTTTCTCCAACTGTTCAAAACACTCTTCAAACTGAATTGCCTCTCCGCCTTCCGCCACACGAACATATTTATCCAGGAAAGGTGCAACTTCTAAGTTATATACTTGACTGGCCGATTTACCAACGACCAATTCGCGGCTTAAGCCTGTTTGAGCAACAAATGATGGATTCACTTCAATGATTTCATAGTCAATCGCTTTACCATCTAAGTTTCGGATAAGGCGATGTAATGCCACACCTTCCGACATACTGCAAAACAACGAATGGAATTTTTCCTCGCTTTCCGCCAAAGCGCGCTGACTGACCAAAACCCCATCAAGATTACGTTCATGTGCATACCAAGAACGTAATAATAACCATGCGAAAGCGCTCGCAGCGATCACAAAGAATCCAACTAATACTAGGCCGATTAAAGCTAAGCGGCGCCACTGTAAGAACTCGTGCTCGCCCGACACGCCGACATTAACGATAAACCCATATTTTTCGTTACGCCGAAAACTATGCGTGCGATTTACGCCATCGATACTGCTTGCGCCGCTCGCATACGTGGCACCCATGGGGGATGACTTTAATGCCTGACGAAATGCCTCGGAAATCGTCTTGTCAGTCGGCAAGAAGGTATTATCTCGACCAAAAACTTGGCGTGCAATGATGCCCAAATCTGCGTCTCGCAATACGATAGAGTCCCCGCGATCGAGTTGATATTTAGAAAAGCTCTCACCTAATTTATCGGCAAAAATTCCAGCAAAAACAACTCCTGCAAACCTGCCATCTTGCTTGTTTAATCTGCGGACAAAAATCCATACCCATTTTTTATAAATTCGTCCAAGCAATAAGCGCGTTAACAAAACATCTGCATCCGAGTTGTCGCGCAAAGCAATGAAATAATCGCGATCGGCTATATTATTTCGAGTCGTCAACACGTCAGATCCATACACTACATCACCTCGCTCGTTGGTCGCCAATATGTAAGCTAGGTGTTCGTGTCGGCGCAATTGACGCTGCATAAACAAATTTAACTGATGATCGTTAATTTTTCCTGTACTTTGCTGGCGTGCGAACTCATCGCTAGTGTTAAGCAAAGCCTGATCTATTGATCCAACCACTTCGGAAATATTTTGCTCTATTGACCTCGCCAGATTTCTGGTCGTCACCTCCGTCTGCACCTGCGCTTGCTGGTACAAATAGAGCGCGGCAAAATAAGTCAAGCCAGATACGGAAATAATCGCAACCACAATTGCAATTAACAGGATATTCCGATTGACCCGCAGGTTACTTGTTCGGCTATTGGTATTATCAAGTGGCATCATATCGCCAGCGCCTTCTTCGTTTGGGCATCCAAATCTACATCGAGAAGTTAAGCCTGTTTTGGCTCACTTTTTCACTCACTTCTTCGCTCACTTATTCGTTCACTTCTTCGCACGCAGATGAAATCTCATCACTCCTAAATTAATCTTAGAACTTTTTACAGAAAACGCGACTACCAACATCTCGTGAGCTTGATCTATTCCAATGTAAATCACAATAAGTAGTGGTAAAAAGCAACGCACACCCGAAAGAAGATGGGCACTAAACCAATTACCAGGAATGATTAAAAATTCTTTTTGCAATACTTTAAGTAAGCTACACTTGGTGAACACCTTTCATACCTCAATTTTTTCTCGACCTTAAAGAAACAGTATTATGAATTCACCGCTACAAACCGAACATTTGTGGATGCCTTTTACCGCAAACCGTCAATTTAAGGCTCATCCCCGACTACTCGATAAGGCAGAAGGTATGTTTTATCAAAGTACAGACGGGCGGCAAATCTTGGATGGAACTGCTGGCTTATGGTGTGTTAATGCAGGCCACAATCATCCCAAAATTGTGGCAGCAATTCAGCAACAAGCGGCCACACTGGATTTCGCGCCGACATTCCAGATGGGACATCCATTAGCCTTCAAAGCAGCGAGCAAATTGGCGGAGATGGCGCCGGCTGGTTTGAACCGCGTATTTTTTTGCAATGATGGTTCAGAAGGAGTTGATACCGCATTAAAAATCGCACTCGCTTATCATCGGATTCGCGGAGATGCTGGACGATATCGTTTAATTGGACGCGAACGCGGCTATCATGGCGTTGGGTTTGGGGGGATTTCGGTCGGCGGAATAGCGGGCAATCGCAAACAATTCGGTCCTGCTCTATCCGGCGTTGATCATCTGCCACATCCCTTAGATATTTCAAGAAATGCTTTCAGTAAAGGCTTACCGCCACACGGCGCAGAGCTTGCCGCAGTATTAGAACAACGGCTTTTAGCCTTGCATGATCCTACAACAGTCGCCGCAGTGATTGTCGAACCGGTACAAGGATCCACCGGCGTGATCGTGCCTCCTCAGGGCTATTTGCAAACCTTACGCGCGATATGCGACAAGTACGGCATTCTTCTGATTTTTGATGAAGTCATTACGGGTTTTGGCCGTTTAGGAAAGCCATTTGGCGCTGATTACTTCGGCGTTATCCCAGATATGATCATTTGTGCAAAAGGCCTGACAAATGCCGCTGTACCGATGGGCGCTGTGATCGTCACGGAATCTATCTACGATGCCTTTATGCATGCGGCGCCAACAGATGCGATAGAGCTCTTTCATGGTTACACTTACAGTGCGCACCCCTTGGCATGTGCGGCAGCGATTGCGACCTTGGAAGTCTATCAGGAAGAGAAATTATTTGAACGTGCGGCACAATCAGCGCCCTATTTTGAAGCTGCTGCACATCAGCTACGCGAACTACCAAACGTGAAAGATATTCGCAATTTGGGCATGGTTTGTGGCATTGAATTAATGCCACAATCTGGCAAAACGACTACTCGTGCTTACGATATTTTTGAGAAGTGTTTCTGGGAAAAAAATGTGTTGATTCGTACGACTGGCGACATCATTGCACTCTCGCCACCGCTCATTATTAACGAAGCACAGATAGATCAATTATTTGCTCAAATTAGCGAAGCGATTCGGGAACAAGCTGAAACCAAGTGAAATTTAAAGCGGTAATCTATTGAGTATTTTATGGAGCATGTATCGAGTATGTATTGAGCATGTATCGAGTCACCTCACGATGACTTGATACATATTAAATCGAAGGCGAAAGACTAGCGCTTCAATGTATTACCTCAGACTTACCAATGCGAATAAGGATGCTTAAATAGATTGGCATTCGCATAGCGATGATCATGACTAACTTCTACGCCAACCCAAGCAGGTTTTACAAATGCCTGCTCAGCGTCATATAACTCCACCTCAGCAACCACCAATCCAGCATTTTCACCAAAGAATTCGTCGACTTCCCATATCACATCATCAATCGCGATACGGTAACGATTTTTCTCAATCAATGGCTGTTCACATAGACCATCCAGCAATTCTTTGGCGTCAGCCAATGGAATAGGATATTCCCATTCGCCGCGAGAAATGCCGGTTGTCTTACCCTTGATAGTCAACACCGCAGATTGATCTTCAATACGCACCCGCACCACTCTTCCGGGTTGCGAACTGAGATAGCCTTGCCGCATAAAAACAGGTAGTGCTAATTGTTTCCAGTCGTCGGCGACGACCAGAAACTTACGTTCAATTTCGATCGCCACAAGATTAGTTTTTCAAAGCAGTTAAAATAGGTTGCAACATCGCTTCACCCAATTTCATGCTACGTGCACCATCCCAGCCAACTTCAAGGTCAGGCATGTTCGCATTGTCTTTAAACGGTAACTCTAAGGTGAGAGAAACACATTTGAAAGTATGACCAACAAACTTCGACGCCAACTTTAACAAGTCCTCGTTATACTTGCTCGCTTCGTAGCCAAATTTTGTCTGAAAATCTGGGCTGGCAGCGCAAAAACTATCGACGAAAGCAGTTTGCTCTTGCATTTGCTTATCGCTAAATCCTTCCAACATTTCGCTACCCGCCACAAACACATAAGGCAAGCCTTCGTCGCCATGAATATCGAGGAACAAATCGCAACCGATTTCTTCGATTTTTTTCTTCACATAATAAACTTCAGGACTAGTTTCTAAGGATGGCGTCATCCATTCACGATTCAAGTTGGCACCCGCTGCGTTGGTACGCAAATTGCCGCGCACAGAACCGTCAGGGTTCATATTTGGCACGACGTATAGCACCGCCTCATCCAAAATTGCACGGGCAATAGGATTAGCCAAATCGAGTAATGCGTTCAATGTGCCTTCGACCAACCACTCTGCCATTGTTTCACCCGGATGTTGGCGCGCAATAATCCATACTTTTTTCTTTGCAGATGGATTGCCGACTATCACCAAGTTTAAATCACGACCATCCACTGTATTACCCAAATCCTCAACACGAACCTGGTCTGATTGCTCTACGCTACCGAGCAACGCCAGATGCCGTTCCCAGCTATACGGTTCAAAATAGGCGTAGTACACGCTATCTGTATCAGGGGTATGCTTGATCGTCATCACTTTACCGTCGAATTCAGTTTCAACCCTGAACCAATTTTCACGATCGTAACTTGCGACTGCACGATAATTGTTCCACCCATCAGGGTAAGTCGCGTCACCAGCATTGACGATACGAATCGTCGCATCCTGATCGCGTGCACCTTGCAAGCGGAAATAAAACCATTGCATAAATTCTGCATTGGAATCTTGGCGCAATTTCAATTCAATATTCTCTGCGCTCACAGCCTGCACAACTTCAATCGCACCTGCGTCAAAATTTTGGCTAATTTTTATCGACATAGTCATCTCTTTAAAATAAATGTTCGGTAAGAACATGATCAATTACCTTGAGCATACGAAATGCTCCAACCCGATATTGTGACCGTTTTTCGCGCACTCTGACAATCTTTTAAGTGAATTAAGAATGACTATTTTCTCCAAAACAAATTAGTCACTTCCTTATAATTAATTTTCAAGTTCAAAATCAGTCGGATCAAAATTTGATCCGCCTTGCACTCAATAGCGAATCATCAGTTTCACAGAATTAGTATCCATACGCTCTAAAAACTCTGTGCCTCTGCGCATGCTCTTGATCTCGTTGTTTCTGCGCAGAGAGCTCTTAACAAAATCAAAAAATAAATTTTTTGGTAGCAGGTTTCTTGAGCAAAACAATGGCAAATGACTTACAAATACCCTATAATTGCACCCTCAGTGTCGGGGCGTAGCGCAGCCTGGTAGCGTACATGCATGGGGTGCATGGGGTCGCAAGTTCGAATCTTGCCGTCCCGACCAACTTCTATAAAAATCTTCGTATCATTCGATTGCAGCTAATTTCAACGCTTCAATTTGCGGTTAAAAACTGACTTTACTTGCGATTATTTACGGCAGAGCTCTTGCGAAATTATTGATAATCGCGACATCCGGCGCCATAGAAATAAATGGAATATTTTCACGAACTAGGACTTCGCGCAAAGCGACATCAATTTTTCTGGCGTCATCTTCACTTTGAAATCGTCCAGTTTGCACGTACTTCTTGTCACCGCGCTCCACCAGAATATTGATATTGTCGTGTTGGTTGTACCAATTCAAGATCTGCTGCCGAGTTTTTGCAACGTCACAAATATTTTCACTATACGATTCGTTGTAATACAGTACCTGCATCAGCGCACATTCGGTGACCAAGTATTGCACCTGTCCATCCAATAACTCCAACATTTCAAATTGGCGTTGCGCGACTTGATATTGATTTTTTAACGCATCAAAATTCTTTTGCCATACCAAAGATTTTGCATAGTCTGGAATTTGCTCGACAGACTTATGACGCAAATTTAAGTTGAGGATAATGGCGGAAGAAAAAAGAGATTTGTCACAACCTGGCCCACCAATAATATTAATAATTTTTGTGGGATAAAGTCGCATCTTCTGGTCGTGACCAAGGCGCGAAGCACCAGTAACTTGAACTGACATGATTACCTCAACCGAAAATTCACATCGATAGATAAGTACATGCTAACACAGCAGATTGCAAATCAGAAACAACGCATTGCTCTTGTTCAATGTTCTTGTACATTACTGTTGTATACACTGACATTATGCTCTTTTTCGCACAAGTAGTTATGCCTCAGGCACAAAATAAAACAGGGTTAAATCATTCCTGATTTAACCCTGTGCTGGCGACAGCGCATTCGAATTAATCGACGCGAATAACCTGATCGCCGATACGGAACTTTTCCCGACGGTCTCCCATCAAGGCACGCAATTCTTTGATACTTAAATCACTTATTTCGTGCATACGAATTAGCAATGAAGCACCAACTGGCAAATGATGATGACGGATTTTACTGATTACTGGAGGAGCAACTTCTAATGCTCTTGATAAAGCCGCGTCATTTTTTAAATGCAGTTGCTTGATCAATGTATCCAAGAGATTGTTAGGATTGTAGTCAAAATCATCTGACTTTAAGTCTAAAAGGTTTGCCATTTTTCTCACTCTTCACAAAATACAGTTAAAGATTATCTGTATGTACCAAGACCAAATCGGTTTGGTTGCTATTTTTAATTTCGCTTTTACAATATGATCATCACAAAAACGCCGTACTTCAAACAGATTTCGTGTCAAACAGCAAGTTCATCATCAATCTGATATGCAAGATTGCATCCACATTTATCGTTTCCGATGATCAATAAACACAAAAACCATTCTAGCTTGACTTGTTCAAACGATTTTTGATCTTTGCCAAATAATCGTTGAATTGCATGCTGGCGGAAAGACAGGGATTTGAACCCTGGATACGTCATAAACGTATGCCGGATTTCGAGTCCGGTGCATTCGACCACTCTGCCATCTTTCCAAACTACCAAATACAGTCAAGCGTGCGATTGTAGCAAAGTTCAAAACCGTTTGGTAGCCTGTTTTTTTGGCAATTTCCCTCTCAAAAGCCGCGAATTCATTAGAGATTTCAGTTTATATCTTGGATATATAAGGCTATAAAGAATATTTCCATACAAAAACAATATATTATTTCAATATTAGAGGAAATTACCTAATATCCAATTTAAGCTAAGAAATTGCTATTTGCATAAATAGCTCTAGATGCAAATATTAGAGCTAAAACCCAGATATATTTAACGAAAATTTCGTCAAACAAAGTTTGATGAGACTTTGTGAAATATCTACGTCACATTCCGGCATTAAGCTTAAAAAACCGAAAGTTAACTTCGACTCGGCAATTTCGATAAAGCTTAAAATCACTCTATGGATCACGGGTTACTGTCAAACTCAAATGAAATTTGTTGCCCTAGCGCAACAAAAACCGCATTATTTATCGATTCGCACGAACAAAATTCCTATTCACACCTCTGCAAAATCATCCAAGAGCGCTTGCTCACAGCGCGATTTCAACCAATTATTCACATGGAGGATGGTCAAATACTCGGTTATGAAGGCCTGATAAGAGGACCATCCGATAGCCCGCTACATTCGCCACTTAATCTATTTCAAGCGGCTGAAGAACATGGCTTACGGGTCACTATTGAACATTTGTGCCGGCGAATTGTGCTGGAGCAATTTAAGGCGCTTCAACTACCGGGCAAGCTCTTTCTCAATGTCAGTCCGGAATGTCTACTCAAACGTGATGCCAGACACGGAGAGACTTTGGACTACATTCACGAAATTGGTATAAATCCTGAACGCGTCATTATCGAACTTACTGAATACCAACCTACACACGATTACAGTTTGTTATACGAAGCCGTGCTGCATTACAGGGAGATGGGCTTTGAGATTGCCATCGACGATCTGGGAGAGGGATTTTCTAGTCTGCGGCTGTGGTCAGAATTGCAGCCAGAATTCGTCAAAATCGACATGCATTTTATTCAGGGAATTGACAAAGACGCCGTCAAACGACAATTCGTCCGCTCGATACAGAGCATTGCTGAGAAGTCAGGTTCTCGCGTAGTCGCTGAAGGCATCGAGACGTCCGCAGAACTCGCTACTTTGCTTGATTTAGGTGTTGCATGCGGTCAGGGCTACCACATAGCAAAACCTCACGCCAATCCCGCAAAATCGATTTCAGCCGAAGTCGCGAAAGCGCTTTCATCCAAGAGAAAAACTAAGCATGCGTATTTAATTGTGCAAAATAAAAAAACCGTGACCATTAACAATTTAATGAAGACACCGCCAACGATCAGCTCATCAACACTTAATAATGAAGTAGAGAATTTGTTCTTGGCAGATCCCAAATTGAAAATTATTCCTGTGGTAGATGCGCACATTCCAGTCGGAATCATCAATCGCCACAACATGATCGATAGATTTTCAAGGCCATTTCAACGCGAATTATATGGCAAAAAATCCTGCAAGGTTTTTATGGATCCCAATCCTCTATTGGTGGAGCATGATACTAACCTGCAGCAAGTCAGTCATATGGTGGTCGAAGCTGACCCTGAGCACTTAATCAATGGCATTATTGTAGTCGAACAGGGGCGCTATCTTGGCATCGCTACTGGGCCGGACCTGATGCGAGAAATCACCAAGATGCAAATTGAGGCAGCTCGCTATGCGAATCCCTTGACGCAATTGCCAGGCAATGTGGCCATCAACCAGCACATTGATCAGCTAATTTTGCAAGAACTTCAGTTCGCAGCATGCTACTGCGATCTTGATCACTTCAAACCATTTAATGACGTCTATGGCTACCAACGAGGTGATGAAGTCATACAACTGACCAGCCAAATTATTGCGCAACACTGCGATCCGCATGATGACTTTATCGGGCACATTGGCGGCGACGACTTCATTGTCTTGTTTCAAAGTTCAGATTGGGAACTACGCTGCCAAGCCATCTTGCGATCATTCGAGACCGCAATTGCGGACTTCTATAGCAACGAAGATCGAGAAAGAGGTGGGTACATTAGCGAAGACCGACAAGGCAAGAAAGTTTTCTATCCACTCATTAGCCTGTCACTCGGTATTATTCGTGCGGACTCCCAAAACTACACTTCACATCACCAAATTTCGGTAGCGGCAACCGATGCAAAAAAACAAGCCAAACGCATGCTGGGCAATAGCTTATTCATCGACAGAAGGAGAGAACTAGGCACGCACGCTTAAACCCAATTCTTTGTTAGGGGCAATCACAAATCATAGGCATGATTGCCCCGTTTCGAATTCCGAAGTACTCAGGCAAGATCTAAATTGTGATAAAAATCTTGTTGCGCATTTTCACCACAATATTGCTTGGTGCTTGCGTCCGAAGAAAAACCGATGGTGCGTGACAAACCCAAAAAACGCAGAGCGCCATCGGCTTAACTCTGCGTTTTTTGTGTGCGATCAAATTACCCCACCCAAACTCTTGCATTTCTAAACATGCGCATCCAAGGAGAATCGTCACCAAAGGATTCAGGTGCCCAAGAATGTAACACGCTGCGGAATACACGCTCAGCATGCGGCATCATCACAGTAAAGCGTCCGTCATCATTGGTTACGGAAGTCAAGCCGCGTGGTGAGCCATTCGGATTGTAAGGATAAGCTTCCGTTGCCAGACCATGATGATCAACAAAGCGCATCGCCGCTTGTACCGCATTAATATCGCCAGTAGTTGAGAAGTCGGCAAAACCTTCGCCATGCGCCACCGCGATTGGCGTTTGCGTACCCGTCATACCTTGGAAGAAAATCGATTTGGATTCGAGAATTTCCACCATAGAGAAGCGACCTTCGAATTGTTCAGATTTATTCTTGGTGAATTTCGGCCAAGCTGTCGCGCCTGGAATGATGGACTTCAAATTACTCATCATCTGGCAGCCGTTGCAGATACCCATACCAAAGGTATCGTTACGATGGAAGAATTCAGAGAATTGCTCGGACATCATAGCGTTGAACAAAATCGTTTTCGCCCAACCTTCACCAGCACCTAACACGTCACCGTAAGAGAAGCCACCGACAGCGATCAAGCCCTTGTAGTCAGCCAATTTAGCACGGCCGGCGATCAGATCACTCATGTGAACGTCAACCGCAGTAAAGCCTGCCTTATGCATCACATACGCCGTTTCAATATGTGAGTTCACACCTTGTTCACGCAAGATTGCAACTTTCGGACGTACGCCTGTTGCGATAAACGGTGCTGCCACGTCTGCTTGCGCATCGAAAGTAACTTTCGGTTGCATACCTGGATCGGACTCATCCGCCAAACGTGCAAACTCAGCGTCAGCGCAATCTGGATTGTCACGCATGCGGGCGATTTGCCAGCTGGTTTTGCTCCAGATTTGATGCAGAGCACTGCGAGATTCTTTGTAGATTTCTTTCGCGTCGCGCATGAAAGAAATGACGCCGCTATTATTTGGCTTACCAATTTCGTGACTGCATGCCCCCAGATTATGTGCACGTAACACGTCCATCACTTCGCTGCGCTGTTCAGTACGTACTTGAATGACTGCACCCAGCTCTTCATTAAACAGTGCGCGCAAAGTTAATTCATTGCGACGTTCAGCAACCTGCCCTGCCCAATTTTTCGCATCACCCTGATCTGCCGCGTGCTCACTTTCCATCGTCAACATGTCGAGATTAATCGCTAAACCGCTACGACCAGCAAACGCCATTTCGCACAATGTGCCATACAGACCGCCGTCAGAACGATCATGGTAAGACAAGATTTTACCGTCTTGATTTAAAGTTTGAATCGCTGCGAAGAAGCCTTTCAAATCCTCTGCACTATCCACATCCGGAGTCTGATCACCGAGCTTTTGCATAACTTGTGCAAAGGCCGATGCACCCAAACGATTCTTGCCGCGACCAAGATCAATCAAAATCAGGCTAGTATCGCCTGCGTCCAATTTGATTTGTGGCGTCAAACATTTACGGATGTCATACACGGGCGCAAATGCGGAGATAATCAAAGACACAGGGGATGTTACTGACTTATCAGCGCCCTCATCTTTCCATGTGGTACGCATGGACAAAGAATCTTTACCAACCGGAATGCTGATACCCAGCGCCGGGCACAGGTCCATACCGATGGCTTTGACCGTATCAAACAAAGCCGCATCTTGGCCAGGCTGACCACAAGCTGCCATCCAGTTTGCTGAGAGCTTGATGCTTTCAATGCTGGAAATAGGTGCTGCAGCAATATTAGTGATCGACTCACCGACCGCCATACGACCCGATGCAGCAGCATTGATGACCGCCAATGGAGTACGTTCACCCATTGACATTGCTTCGCCGAGATGACCGTCTAAGCTCATCGCTGTTACAGCACAATCAGCGACTGGCACTTGCCATGGGCCAACCATTTGATCACGTACCGACATCGCACCAACAGAACGGTCACCGATTGTAACCAGGAAAGATTTATCGCCGACCGTTGGCAAACTCAACACGCGCTCGCCGACGACTTTCAAATCCATACCCGTTAAATCTATCGCTGGGAAATCACGCTTGACGTGCTCAACTTCGCGATGCATTTTTGGTGGCTTGCCGAGCAAAACATTCATCGGCATATCGACTGGTGCATTGTCATTCAGAGGATCAATGACTTTTAATTGACGCTCTTCGGTTGCAGTGCCGACGACAGCGAATAAGCAACGCTCACGCTCACAGAAATACTGGAACAAAGGCAGGCTTTCTGGCGCAATCGCTAACACATAACGCTCTTGCGATTCGTTACTCCAGATTTCCTTCGGTGCCATGCCGCTTTCTTCCAAGGGCACTTTGCGTAAGTCAAAAATCGCACCGCGTTTTGCATCATTCGTGATTTCTGGGAAGGCATTAGACAAACCACCCGCACCCACATCATGAATTGACAAGATAGGATTATTGTCGCCCAATTGCCAGCAAGAGTTAATCACTTCTTGCGCACGACGTTCCATTTCTGGATTGCCACGCTGCACAGAATCAAAATCTAAATCAGCGGTGTTAGTACCTGTCGCCATCGATGAAGCAGCACTACCGCCCATACCGATGCGCATGCCTGGGCCACCGAGTTGAATCAACAAACTACCGACAGGCAAATCAAACTTTTTCGTATGCTTGTCGTTGATGCTACCGATACCGCCAGCGATCATAATGGGCTTGTGGTAGCCATGGACGGTACCACCAACATTTTGTTCGTAAGTACGGAAATAGCCACCCAAAACTGGGCGGCCAAATTCATTACTAAACGCCGCGCCACCGATCGGGCCTTCTATCATAATTTGCAAAGGTGAAGCGATACGGTCTGGTTTGCCGTATTGCTGTGTCGTCGCATTGCTGCTCAGCACATCGCTAGCGTTTTCCCATGCTTGCACATTGCCAGGCAAATTCAAATTGGAAACGGTAAAGCCAGTTAAGCCAGCCTTTGGTTTTGCACCACGACCAGTCGCACCTTCATCACGAATCTCACCGCCAGCACCAGTCGATGCGCCTGGGAATGGTGAAATTGCCGTCGGGTGATTATGTGTTTCCACCTTCATCAAAGTATGCGTCAACTCAGTGGAAGCTTGGTATTCATTCCCGTTCGCCGCACCGTTTGGATAGAAGCGTGTAACCGTCGCGCCTTCCATGATGGAAGAGTTATCGCTGTAGGCAACGATAGTACCTTTGGGTTGCAGTAAATGCGTGTTCTTGATCATGCCGAATAGCGAGATATCTTTTTTCTCGCCGTCGATAGTCCAGTCGGCATTGAAGATTTTATGGCGACAGTGCTCACTATTCGCCTGCGCAAACATCATCAGCTCAACGTCAGTAGGATTGCGCTTTGCAGTCGTAAATGCGTCAACCAGATAATCAACCTCATCATCCGACAACGCCAAACCTAATGTGCTGTTGGCATCGACCAAAGCTGCTTTACCACCACCTAAAACATCGACATGCTCTAAAGGCTTAGCTTCTAATTCCGTGAACAAGCCTTTGGCAGCATTCAAATCTTCCAATACCATTTCGGTCATACGATCATGCAATAAAGCGATCACACCTTGCTTAGAATCAGCGGCGAGTTTTTTTGCACCACCTAACAAACCAGATTTAACTTGTACAAAATACTGTACACCACGCTCTAAGCGTTTGATTTGCTGCATACCGCAATTATGCGTAATGTCGGTTGCTTTTGACGCCCAAGGTGAAATCGTGCCAAAGCGCGGGATCACAACAAAACTATCGCCCTCTTCACTGCTCGTAAATGCGTCACCGTAAACCAAAAGTGCCTTGAGGCGATTGACATCAATCTCACTCAAAGGTGCAGATGTATCGACGAAATGAGCGTAGCGCGCAGTAACCCCAACGATGTTGGCATCGACGGCTTGCAAGCGGGACAATAAATTCTTAGTGCGGAAGGCAGACAGGGCGTTAGAGCCTGGCAATATCAACATGGCGTGAATGTAGTTGAGGCAAAGTGGCTGTTTTCTGAGGCTCGCGCTGGCAATATCACGAGAGAGCACAAACACATCGCGGGTTGGAACGGAAAGCGAGATTATACCTTGATGTCGGTTTTCTCTCCAGCCCGATCTTGAATGTCCACCGAATTTCTCATCTATACACCGAATGGCTGGAGATAGAAATCAATCACGACTCCAATAATAAAAAAGCGACCATACCGGCCGCTTTCTTTACACAAATACAAATGATGCTCAGTCTCTCAAATTGGTCTAACTCAGGTTAATCTAACGCCTGCTGTTATGACAATAAGAATTTATCAATCATTCTATTTTTTGCCTAGTTCGATAGGAAAGTCAATACTTTCAAATTCTATGGTTCCAAATTCAGCATCAGCCAAGTGATCTTTCGCTCCCCCGTTGACTGGTTCAGGCCTAGATTCAGGCTCAGGTGCAACTGGTTCTCGCGTATCTTGTACAGGCCCTTCAATTGCTTTAATTCTATCTAATTCATGCGCGATTCCCAATAGCAATAAGATATCGCGATACACTGGCAAGTCAAATCCTGCACGCTTTCCCTCTCTATCGTCCACCAATAACGCTTCCAAGTAAGGAATAATATTATTCTCTCCCCATACGTCACAGATTTTTTGCATTAAATGAGGAAAGTCTTCTAAGTGCCGACTTGGAATTTGAGACAGATCTGCATCGAATTCTGGAATATTGGCATTGAAGAACACTATAAAGCGATCTCGTAATTGATCGTACTTTGCCCGGTCATTCACAGTCCGATACAAGTCGAGCAAGAACAACCAAGGTACAGGTGAATCTGGATGTTCTAACTGCTCTTGCGCAGATAAAATTTCGATTGCGCGTTGAGGATCATTCATCGAAATCCAAAACTCAGCTTCTTGAGTCACGTCAGAAATTTCTTCGACTTTGACAGAGCCCCCACGCGGAGCGAAGAAATTAAAGATACTGCTATTAGTTTCTTCCAAACTAGGCGTCCGATGGAAATTACTATGATCCGACAAAGCCTGACTTGGACTGAAATCATCTGCAGCGGACTTGAATTCTCCAGTCGGTTTTACAGTCGAATTACGCTTTTCAAGCGGCCCGGATCCAACAGTTGACTCAGTCGATTTGGTGTCATAACTCGCTTGCAAGTTATTGATCACATCTTCGATTTTTTCTGGCTGAGCTCCGTGAAGTTCCTCCTCGCCCTCCCACCAAGTGGCCTTTTGTCCCGCCAAATTTCGTCGTATGTACAGGAGTAAGAACAAGATCACAACAATCGCCAAAATCGCAATGACCGCCAAAGCCAACAGCCAATAATCGAAGCCAGTCTTATTTTGCAATAATGTCAATGCAGACTTATCTAACTGATTTTGTTTCCGCAACTGCTCTGTCTCACGCTTCAAATTAGCAATTTCAACACTATCTTCTAATTTTGACGCGACCGAAACTGACGCTTCAGCAGATACACTTTCATCACGCAATATGGCAGCCATACGAGCTTGTGCTGCTTTTAGCTCCTGCATGTTTTCAACCAACTTTTGACCTGTTTCTGTGCTCAGTACATCGCTCATTCGCAAGCCTTGGGGTGCCCCTGGCATCACAATATCGTCCGACAATCGCAACACATCTTTCACTGGCACCGCGGCGACTTTCTTTTTCTTGGGCTCGCTTTTGGACGCAGCCGCAGGAATCACCTCAACTGGATCACGCGCGAATTCAGGTCTCGTCTGCTTTTTCTTTCTAGGATTAATTTTGGGCTCTGTCTTGACGGATGTCTCTGTAACGTTTGTGGCTGCTGGATTTACGCCATCTTGATTGTTCTTACCGAACGGCGACTCGTCACGACTAAATGCTCCTGCACCAATTAAAGCTTCTGGTGGATCAAGCAACACGGAAAATTCTCTGTGCAACTGAGTTTCGCAATTGATATCAATAATCAAATTGATCGCAGGCTCGTTTATCACCTGCCTGGTCGAAAAACTCAAAACACGTCGCTTTTGATTTTGCTGAATAACAATGTTCGCGCTGGCAATAAATATGCCGTCCATTGTGACAACCCGCGCACGCAAACAACTTGGATTTATCAACTCAGATTCGCCGCCCACCACGTCGGCATGCACCAACAAGGATTGTCCAAGAGAAGAACGAACTCTCATCTCGCCTAAGCCCAGCGCGAACGCCGGCGCCATCGCCAATATCAAGTAGGAGACAGGCAAAACAAAAAGTAAGAATCGACGCAAATGACGAATAATAAATCCCTTTACATATTTACATGCTGGTCAAAATTCAATGTAATTTCAATTCAGCGAACCTAGCCACTATTGAAGTTGACTATCATGAATGTTACTTCTTTTACATGAAGAAACAAAGTAAATTACCTATTTTTGTGTCTGAAAATCACTAATTGCCAAATAAAAAACTGACTTAAATCCGCAAGTAAGCAGTAATTAATCAAATAAGCTAATTTTAAAAACAAGAAACAGAAGCAATTCAAAGAAATTCGAAGTTTCAAGCGCTTTTATCAACGCTCAAGCACAATCAAATAGGCAAGTTTACTTCCTAGTCAAATCCAAAATTCTCTTTGAAATTCCGCGTATTATATTCACTTCCTCAACTTCTAGTTGAGCTCTTGAAAAGAGACGTTTCAATCTTGGCATGAGCTTCTTGGGACTCTGAGGATCTAGGAAATTAATTTTAACAAGTGATTCCTCCAGATGCTTATACATGCCATCTATTTGTTCCATCGAAGCAAGTTCACCTTGAAAGCCAATTTCTGACTGCGGCATGGAATTAGATCGCGTTGCTAAAGCGCTCATACGACACTCATACACCAAAATCTGCACCGCTTGCGCAAGATTCAATGACGAATAGTCGGGATTGGCAGCGACATTAATCAGTACATTACTATTTAACACAATGTCGTTAGGCAAACCGAAACGTTCACTACCGAAAACCAAGGCAACTGGTTGCTTTAATTGATTAACTACCTTATCGGCAAATTCGCGCGGCGCTATAACAGGCGGTGAAAATTCACGCAAACGCGCACTTACTGCAGCAACAAAATGGCAACCCACTAAAGCATCTTCTATCTTTTCAACGACCTTTGCCGACGCCAAAATATCTTGCGCACCGCTGGCAAATGCGATTGCATCTGGATGCGTTAGGGCATCGTCAAAGCGTGGGTTGACCAAGTACAAATCAGAAAATCCCATCGTTTTCATAGCGCGGGCTACTGCACCAATATTGCCGGGATGACTAGTATCGACCAGGATAATTCGCAGGCGACCAAAAACAGATGTATCAGAAATAGCTAAGTTCATTTAAAATAGCGCGATTGCGCGTTAATTTTTGTTGTTTGTGTTGCCGATGTGATTTGCTTATGTAATCAATTCTGCAATGATTCAATCATAATTCACAGCGCCCCGCTCTTTAATTCATCTTTGTGCGACAACTTTACGACCTTGGTCTAGTCCAGACTCAAGGCTGAGCTGCCGCCATTTTAACGGAAACTCTATGCACCCAATGCTCAATACGGCAATTAAAGCCGCTCGTCGTGCCGCGACTATTATTAATCGTGCTTCTTTTGATGTGGACCGCGTCCAAGTCAGCGAAAAGCAATACAACGATTTCGTAACTGAAGTTGATCGCGCTGCCGAAGCTGCGATTATTGAGGTGCTGACTTCCGCTTATCCAGATCACGCGATTCTTGCTGAAGAATCCGGCGCATCTAAAAATCTGCATGACGACAATGAAAATGTCTGGATCATCGACCCGCTCGATGGCACGACTAATTTCATTCACGGTTTTCCACAATATTGCGTTTCCATCGCCCTGCAACAAAAAGGCGTCATCACACAAGCTGTTATCTATGACCCTAGCCGCAATGAAATGTTCACTGCATCCAAAGGCGGCGGCGCATTTTTAAATGACAAACGTATCCGCGTGACGAAATGCGACAAAATTGCTGATGCCTTAATCGGCACAGGCTTCTCTGGTCGCGACATGGCGGGTCTTGATGAATACATGGAAATGTACAAAATCATGACGCAAAAATGCCAAGGCTTGCGTCGTCCAGGTGCTGCCGCTTTAGATTTGGCCTACGTCGCCATGGGTCGCTTAGATGGTTTCTTTGAAAAAGGTTTAGCGCCATGGGATATCGCTGCAGGTTCTTTGGTCGTGACTGAAGCCGGTGGCATTGTCGGTACGTTTTCTGGTGAATCAGATTATCTGTACAAAGGCGACGTATTAGCAGGCACACCAAAAGTATTCGGTCAAATGGTCAACGCTCTACAAGCCTTCGCAAAATAAAACGTTTTTTTGGCGCATCGCTTTCAAACAGTAAGCGATGCGCATAGCCACACAGTACAAAAAAAGCCATAACAAGCAGCACCCAAACCTTTCCCGCTCCCTGCGGGAAGTTTGTTTCATATAGAAATTAGCATGACCACATTTTCAGATCTCGGTCTTTCCGAGTCCATCGTTCGCGCAGTTAGCGAACACGGCTACACCACCCCTACACCGATACAAGCGCAGGCAATTCCTGCTGTGATCAAAGGCGGCGACTTACTGGCTGGCGCACAAACTGGCACAGGCAAAACTGCGGGTTTTACCCTGCCGATCTTAGAACGCCTGTTGCGCAGCACACCTGTTCCAAAAAACAAAACAGATCGCCGCAATATTCGTGTTTTAGTCCTAACACCTACCCGTGAATTAGCGGCGCAAGTGGAAGAAAGCGTTTCCACCTACGGCAAACATACACCTCTCAATTCTGGCGTCATTTTTGGTGGCGTTGGCATCAATCCGCAAGTCAAATTACTTAAAACTGGCGTAGACGTTTTGGTCGCAACACCTGGTCGCTTGCTCGATCATCATCAACAAGGCACCATCGATTTACGCCATATCGAAATCTTGGTATTGGACGAAGCAGATCGCATGCTCGACATGGGCTTCATCCATGACATCAAAAAAGTATTGGCGATACTTCCTGCGAAGCGTCAGAATTTATTGTTCTCTGCCACCTTCTCGGACGATATCAAAACGCTCGCCGATAAATTGTTAAATAACCCAGCAATGATAGAAGTTGCTCGCCGCAACTCCACCGTCGAAGTGATTGCACAAAAAGTACATCCGGTTGATCGTGATAAAAAACAAGCGATGCTGGCGCACTTAATCAAGACGCATAAATGGTCGCAAGTTTTAGTTTTCACCCGCACCAAACATGGTGCGAATAAATTGGTGGAACAATTAATCCGCGACGAAATTAATGCGATGGCAATTCACGGCAATAAGAGTCAATCCGCGCGCACCAAAGCTTTGGCAGAATTCAAAGATGGTAGCTTAACCGTCTTAGTCGCAACCGACATCGCCGCCCGTGGTATCGACATCGATCAATTGCCACACGTTGTCAATTACGACTTGCCAAACGTCGCCGAAGATTATGTACACCGTATCGGCCGTACAGGTCGCGCAGGTGCTACTGGTGAAGCCGTGTCCTTAGTCTGCGTCGATGAATTCAAACTCTTGGCCGATATTGAGAAATTTATTAAACGCCAAATTCCGCAAGAAATTATTGACGGTTTCATTCCCGATCCACACGCAAAAGCACAACCAATACAATTGCGCAGTTTTCCAAATCCTGCGCAGGGTCGTGGCCGTAGTGGTGGTAATGGCGGGGGTAATGGTGGAGGCAATCGCAGCAAAGCACCAAGCCGTCCACAAGGCGCGCCGAAGGCCGCTGGCAGCAATGTCGCACGCAATGCAGGTCCAAAACCTGCAGGCGCAAAGCCTGCATTTAAGCAAAGCACACCACGTCGTTCAGGTGGTCGCGGCGGCGCTTAATTGGTAGCGGTGTTGCAGTAATTAGTAAGACAAAACGGGCAAATGTGCGAGCATTGCCCGTTTTTCATTAATAAAGCCAAAGCTTAAAAAACCATAGCAATTACACTGCCTTCGAGCGTATTTGCGCTATGATTTCGCACCTCAAGAAATTTCAAAAAGAATTCGATTTTTCTCGCATTCAACTTACAAAATATTAATAAAAATATGGCTACCACCGAAACCCACACCCCAATGATGAAGCAATACCTAGGTATCAAAGCGGATTATCCCGATACCTTGGTGTTCTATCGCATGGGCGATTTTTATGAATTGTTTTTTGAAGATGCTGAAAAAGTTTCGCGCATTTTGGGCATCACCTTAACGCAACGCGGAACGTCGAATGGTGCACCGATTAAGATGGCGGGCATTCCTTTTCATTCTATAGAACCTTACCTGGCCAAGTTGGTAAAGATAGGTGAATCAGCGGCAATTTGTGAGCAAATTGGAGATCCTGCGACGAGCAAAGGTCCAGTAGAACGCAAGGTCATGCGCGTAATCACACCAGGTACTTTAACCGATACTGATTTACTACCTGAAAAAGCAGAACGTCCTTTATTGGCGATGTGTTTGTTGAGCCAACGCAAGACTGTCAACATTGGCTTAGCCTGGTTGTCTCTAGCAAGCGGCGCATTGAAGTTGATGGAATTTAGTACCGATGAAAAATCGCTACAAGCGCGCCTGCAACAAGAATTAGAACGAATCTCGCCTGCCGAAGTTTTAGTCTCCGCTGGTGGTTTAATGTTGGAAGAATTTCGTCATGAATTGCCGGGCAAATTTTCTGAAGTACCTGACTGGCATTTCGACTTGAAGCAAGGTCAAAAGTCTTTACAAGATCAACTCGCGACTTCCACATTGACAGGTTTTGGTGTTGAGAATTTTGGCGCAGCTTTGGGTGCTGCTGGCGCATTATTACGTTATGCCGAATCGACTCAAGGGCGCGGATTAAAACACGTCAATTCGCTCAGCGTAGAGTCTGAAAACGAGTTTATCGGACTCGATACTGCAACACGTCGCAACCTGGAATTAACCGAAACTTTACGCGGTCAAGAATCACCGACTTTATTTTCTTTGCTTGACCACTGTCGTACTGCGATGGGCTCACGTTTACTGCGCCATTGGTTACATCATGCACGACGCGACCAGCAAATCGCGCGCAGCAGGCATCAGGCTATCGATGCCTTATTGCAAGCCGATGCGACGACAGGCTTATCGAACACCTTAACGTCAATACCAGACATAGAACGCATCACCACACGCATCGCCCTGCTTTCTGCACGTCCGCGCGATCTTGCGGCCTTACGTGATGGTGTACAACATCTGGGCACAGTGCGTACTTATGTGTCTATGTGTTTGAAAAATAATGAACCACAATTATTGACGCAGTCATTGAGCAATCTGGCGACACCGAACGAGTGTTTAGATTTATTAGAACGCTCGCTGATGCCACAACCAGCAACGATGGTGCGCGATGGTGGCGTGATAGCGACAGGCTTTGATGCTGAACTCGACGAATTGCGCTCGCTCTCAGAAAACGCAGGTCAATTTTTGATCGATCTGGAAACCTCAGAGCGCGCGCGTACTGGCATCGCGAATTTGCGTGTTGAATACAATAAAGTGCACGGTTTTTACATTGAAGTCACGAACGGTCAAGCCGATAAAGTGCCCGATAATTATCGCCGTCGTCAAACTTTAAAAAATGCCGAGCGTTACATCACACCTGAACTGAAAGCATTTGAAGACAAGGCGTTGTCTGCGCAAGAGCGTGCCCTGGTGCGTGAAAAAATCTTGTATGAAAAACTGCTACAAGATTTGTTGCCGCATATTCAAACCTTGCAAACCATTGCACATGCAATCGCGCAATTAGATGCCTTGGTCAGCCTGGCCGATCATGCGATGAAAAATAATTGGTGCGCACCGCAGTTAGTCAGCGAACCAACTTTAGATATCGTGCAAGGTCGCCATCCTGTCGTTGAAAATCAGATCGAACGCTTTATTGCGAATGATTGCCAGCTATCTGCCGAGCGCAAACTGTTATTGATCACCGGTCCGAACATGGGCGGTAAATCGACCTTTATGCGCCAAACTGCGCTAATCACTTTACTCGCTTATATCGGTAGTTATGTCCCAGCGACCCAAGCGACTATTGGACCCATTGATCGTATTTTCACACGTATTGGTGCGGCCGATGATCTTGCAGGCGGACGTTCTACCTTCATGGTGGAGATGACAGAATCCGCGGCAATTTTGCATGGCGCGACAGAAAATTCTTTAGTTTTGATGGATGAAGTCGGCCGTGGTACGTCGACCTTTGATGGTCTTGCATTGGCATGGGCGATCGCGCGACATCTGATCATGACTTCAAAAAGTTACACGCTGTTTGCGACCCATTATTTTGAATTGACGCAGTTACCCGATATTCATCCAAGCGCTGAAAACGTGCATTTGTCAGCAATTGAGCACAAAGAAAATATCGTGTTTTTACATGCGGTACAAGCTGGCCCTGCATCCCAAAGTTATGGTCTACAAGTTGCGCAGTTAGCAGGCATTCCGCAACCAGTAATCCGCGCAGCACGTAAACATTTAGCGGATTTAGAAGCACAATCTTTACAGAGTACGCCGCAGTTTGATTTATTTTCCAGCAGCTCAGGGAATAGCAGCCCCGAAGATCTTACGCCGTCTGAGCAAGTCGACATCATTCAAGATTCAGCATTGTTGTTAGCGATGGATGAAATCGATCCTGACGCGATGACGCCACGAGAGGCATTGGACGCTTTGTACAAGTTGAAAGCATTAGCGAAGCAAGAATAAGACGTGTTCAACGCCCAAAACGAAGCTCAAGATGAAGTACAAAACAAAGCAAAATAAAGCACAGGCACGCAGAAACGAAGTCGTACTTCACGACTTCGTTTTTAATCAAATTTTCGAAATAATTTTTAGAATAATTTTTAGAATAATTTTTAAAAAACTTCGAATTTAATTCACAAATCAATTCTGCAATTGCAACAAGAATTCACGCAAAGTAAGTCGGCTTGCCGTAGTCACCGTTTTGAGATAATCATTCCCTCGAAACACATGCCAACCTTGAATCTCAGTATTCTCCGGAAATGTCTCCAGCTTAGTTTGATACTCCCAAGTCCCATACAAACTATCAAGCTGCTCATCCGACTTTCCTCGTTTGATTTCCATCGCATAAGTAACGACCAAACCTTGCCGTTTTAATGAACCAAAAATCTGCCTTTGTGCCTGCGGATCGCTTGCTTTCCAATAAATAAAATCACGCTCATTAAAAGGCAAGCTTTCGCCAGCTTTCAAGACGCATGGCGTAGGAAAACGTAAGAGATTCGCGATACCGGCATCCCACATGGGAGTAGCAACCGCATTTGAAATTTCAGCAAAATCTTTAGGATTGGGGCGCTGCTTACCAAAAGTAAGGCTCAAACCATTAGACAATTGCAATAATTGACTAATGTTTCCATCGACTTCTAGCATCGAATAGGTCGCATCGC
The DNA here is from genome assembly GCF_014284175.1 of Affinundibacterium flavidum. Classification (GTDB taxonomy): domain Bacteria; phylum Pseudomonadota; class Gammaproteobacteria; order Burkholderiales; family Burkholderiaceae_D; genus Undibacterium; species Undibacterium flavidum. The sequence continues at coordinate 4,957 of NZ_JACOGA010000010.1, read as the reverse complement.
TATATAGTCTCCATTCAGCTTTCGCTGCAAGATTGCCGTTATACGATGTTCTTTGCAAATGCGTGGCGTCTTTCCATGCTAGTGTTTTCGGGCATTTTACTTCTTCTGCATGCAGCGTCGCAGCCGATAACAACAAGCCCGCGCACAGCAATGCACACGCCAATACTTTGTCTATTTTTTTGATAGCATTTATCAACATATCACCCTATGTTTTTCCAAAGCATTGATTGACTGTTCAGAACCATTTACTGCTCTGACGGAAATCTACTCACCTAAACAGTCATACACAGAACATGCGCAGAACACACATTATGCGAATTGCGCCGGAAAATCACAAGCTCACAAGCTGATTTTAAACAACTATGTCCACTCTCTAGGGTCCACGCGATAGTAAGTTTTTAAGAGCTCAAATAAAGCCGCATGGTAGTACGCGAGTTCATGACTTTTCTTGAAAAATGCTTCACTCGATACCGCAAAAAATTCTGCTGGATTAGTTGCGCCATAAGGGTCAATTAATGTCTCTTCATGCTGCGCAAGCGCGCTTTGCAAGCGCTCAAATTCTTGCGCCATGACTTGCGACCAACTACGATAAGCTGCTGTCGTTGGCAAAATTGGTGCGCCATTCACATTGCCATCTTCGCTGTCTAACTGATGTGCAAACTCATGAATCACGACGTCTTGCCCCATTTCTTCCGTGTGCGGATTATGCGCCACTTGATCCCATGCCAAAATGACACGGCCATCACTCCAAGACTCTCCGCTCAAAGTTTGATTGGTGTGGGTGACGATACCACCTGCTGCCATTTGCTGGCGCGGCGCGATAAACGCGCTAGGATAAACCAACACATGCGTGAGCTTTGGATACACTTCTATTTCACGATTTAACAGTAGCAAACAGGCTCGCGCAGCAATCGTCAATCGGATCTCATCATCAATCTCCAAACCACCACAACCGACAAAAGTCTTCTCATATAAAAACTGACGAATGCGACGCTTTAATTGCATTTGTAAATGCGTGGGCATACGACTGTAGCCTGGTACATTTTGACGCAAAATTTTGGAATATGCAGGTGGAAACGCTTTTGCTAGTACATAGCGCAAACGTAACTTAGGCAATACAAAAAAACCGAAAATAAGTGCGAGAACAATCAACGCGAGTAACCACATGTTTTTCCTTATGGGAAGAGAAATTGCCAATACAGCGATCTAAATACAGCGATCTATCATCTTCAATTGGGCATCAGATGCTTGAACTCAATAGCGCCTTCTTATTTATCAGCAAATCACCAATATTCTGCGCACCATCAGCATGCAAATTCATAAGCTGCGATAATCAGTGCTTCCGCCAATTTCACATCCAGTCTCACTATGCGCAAAGGCATCATTTACGCCGCGGCCTGCTATTCGGCTTGGGGTTTATTTCCCATTTATTTCAAAGCGCTGCACAGCGTTCCTTCGGTGGAAATTTTGCTACATCGTATGGTGTGGGCATTCGCCTTCCTATTATTGGTATTAAGTGTACGTAAGCAATGGGCTTGGCTGGTGGACGTATTTCGTCAGCCCAAGTTACTTGCTGGCTTTGCTGCGAGCGCCGTTTTACTCTTGGCAAATTGGTTTTTGTATATTTGGGCGATCAACAATGATCGCATTGTCGATGCCAGCCTGGGATATTTCATGACACCCTTGGTGAATGTTTTTCTCGGTTTTATTCTACTCAAAGAACGCTTACGAACCGTCCAATGGGGCGCGATTACCTGTGCGGGTCTGGGAGTACTGTGGTTAAGCTTGCAAACTGGCCATCCACCCTGGATTGCTTTGGTGCTGGCCTCAACTTTTGGGATGTATGGCTTGCTCAGAAAAACCGCGGCCTTGGGGGCATTGGAAGGCTTGTCACTGGAAACCATGATTTTGTTTCCCTTCGCGCTCGCCTATCTCACTTATTTAGCCCTGAATAATCAAAGTGTGTTTTTGCAGGCTGCAACTGGCACCCAGATATTGTTAGTAGCAGTTGGCCCAATCACCGCGATTCCCTTACTCATGTTCGCCGCCGCAGCGCGTCGCATACCATTAGCAACTTTAGGATTAATGCAATACATCTCACCAACAATACAATTACTGATTGGTGTATGGCTTTATCACGAACAATTTAGCCAAGAACGCCTATTAGGTTTTCTGGGAATTTGGTCGGGTTTACTCATTTACTCAGTCGATAGCCTGCGATTTAGCTTCATGAATAAGGCTACGGCGAATTAAATCTTGCATTTCGAACAGCAAAATTAAGCGCATATTTGGGCATTCCATGACAGTCTGATGAAATTTGTTGGCTTTCAAGGCAATCTGCACAAAATAGGGCAATATTTTTGACATCTGAACCTGCATTTCTGCGAAAATTCGCATCTTTATTTTTTCGGCGCGCAAGCGGTTTAACACACTGGCCCAGGCGTCTCCCGTAACAGGCTTTTTGGAGACCTAAATGAAATTCCGCTTCCCCATCGTCATCATTGACGAAGATTTCCGTTCTGAAAACACTTCTGGTCTTGGTATTCGTGCACTTGCCGATGCCATGGAAAAAGAAGGTATGGAAGTTCTGGGTGTGACCAGTTATGGCGACTTATCTCAATTCGCCCAACAGCAATCGCGCGCTTCTGCTTTTATTCTGTCTATCGACGATGAAGAGTTCGGCGAAGGTACCGATGAAGAAAGTGATTTCGCCCTGAAACCTTTGCGCGCTTTCGTCGAAGAAATTCGCTACAAAAATGCCGATATCCCAATTTATCTCTACGGTGAAACGCGCACCTCGCGCCATATCCCGAATGATATTTTGCGTGAATTGCATGGCTTTATTCACATGTTTGAGGACACACCTGAGTTTGTAGCACGCCATATTATTCGCGAAGCTAAATCTTACTTAGATGGCTTGGCACCGCCATTCTTCCGCGCCCTAGTTCATTATGCAAACGATGGTTCTTACTCTTGGCATTGCCCAGGTCATTCCGGTGGTGTAGCGTTTTTAAAATCACCAATTGGTCAAATGTTCCACCAATTCTTTGGTGAAAACATGTTGCGTGCTGACGTCTGTAATGCGGTGGAAGAACTCGGTCAATTGCTTGACCATACAGGTCCCGTCGCGGCATCTGAGCGTAATGCTGCGCGTATTTTCAATGCGGACCACTGCTATTTTGTCACCAACGGCACGTCGACTTCGAACAAGATGGTGTGGCATTCAACCGTTGCACCTGGCGACATCGTCGTGGTGGATCGTAACTGTCACAAATCGATTTTACACTCCATCATCATGTGCGGCGCTATTCCCGTCTTCTTGATGCCGACCCGCAATCACCTCGGCATTATCGGTCCGATTCCATTGGAAGAATTTTCCATGGAAAGCATACGCAAGAAAATTGAAGCAAACCCTTTCGCCAGAAAAGCAAAAAACAAGAAACCACGTATCTTGACGATTACCCAATCAACTTATGATGGCGTCTTGTACAACGTCGAAACGCTAAAAGAACTACTGGACGGCGAAATCGACACGCTGCACTTCGATGAAGCTTGGTTGCCACATGCAACCTTCCACAACTTTTATCAAGACATGCACGCGATTGGCAAAGAACGCCCACGTGCGAAGAAGTCGATGATTTTCTCAACGCAATCGACACACAAATTGCTGGCAGGTATTTCACAAGCTTCACAAATCTTGGTGCGTGAATCTGAGACCGTCAAGTTGGACAAAGACAGTTTCAACGAAGCCTATCTGATGCATACATCAACTTCACCACAATATTCGATTATCGCTTCTTGCGATATCGCGGCGGCGATGATGGAAGCCCCAGGCGGAACAGCACTAGTTGAAGAATCTATTTTGGAAGCGCTGGACTTCCGCCGTGCGATGCGTAAAGTTGACCAAGAATGGGGGCAAGACTGGTGGTTCCAGGTTTGGGGACCGGAAGACCTTTCCGAAAACGGTGTAGGTACGCAAGAAGATTGGATGATCCATGCTGAAGATGACTGGCATGGTTTCGGCAAACTCGCACCGGGCTTCAACATGCTCGATCCGATCAAAGCCACTATCGTTACCCCAGGTTTATCACTCGAAGGTAAATTTGGCGAAACCGGTATTCCAGCTTCTATCGTCACTAAGTATTTGGCAGAACACGGCGTTATCATCGAAAAATGCGGATTGTATTCATTCTTCATCATGTTCACGATCGGCATTACCAAAGGTCGTTGGAACACATTGTTGACCGCGTTACAGCAGTTCAAAGATGACTACGACAAGAATCAACCGATGTGGCGTATCTTGCCCGAGTTTGCAGCTGCAAACCCGCGCTATGAAGGTGCAGGCTTGCGTGATTTATGTCAAAGCATTCACGAAGTTTACAAAGTACATGATGTCGCCCGTTTAACGACAGAAATGTATTTATCCGACATGCAGCCAGCGATGAAGCCTTCCGACGCCTTTGCGAAAATGGCGCATCGTGAAATCGAACGCGTATCGATCGATGATCTGGAAGGTCGCGTCACAGCGATTTTGTTGACACCATATCCACCGGGTATTCCTTTATTGATTCCAGGTGAACGTTTTAATAAAACGATCGTTGATTACCTCAAATTTGTGCGAGCGTTTAACGACCAATTCCCTGGTTTTGAAACCGATTGTCATGGTTTGGTCAAAGCAGAAGTCGACGGTAAGCGTGGCTACTTTGTTGACTGCGTCCCCAAGGGCGCAGAAAATGTAGAGTAATAAATGTAGAGTAATAAACCCACAAGCAAGACCGCTTATCGGAAAAAAGCCGCACTCAATCTAAAGTGCGGCTTTTTTTCGACGGTTGACCCGTCCTGAAATAGATTGACAGTTTTCTTCGTAATGGAAAGGAACGTCAATGAAATCGACAGAACGCAGGAGTCAAAGAGATTACACCTTAGCCTTTAAATTGTCAGTGGTTGATCAGGTAGA
>NZ_JACOGA010000001.1 GCF_014284175.1 Affinundibacterium flavidum | reverse complement strand
AATACATTCGCTACTATAATCAAGACCGAATCAAACTTAAACTAAAAGGGCTGAGTCCTGTGCAATACAGAAATCAGCCCTTGAATGCCTAACTAACAAACTGTCCAACTTTTTGGGGTCAGTTCATTACTCTTTGCGCTTTTTTGCATTTAAGACTAAAACAAAAACTAAAACTAAGACTCAGTTGATTAATTTCAGTACTAAAACACTTCAGTTTCACCCGCTTCACTTTCTTGAAAACGCATCGCTATCTCTTTGAATTCGTCAGTAATTTTCAGAAACACATCCAAGATGTCTGGATCAAAATGAGTGCCACGCCCTTTACGCATAATGTCGATGGCTTCTTCGTGACTGAATGCGGGCTTATAAACTCTTCTCGAAATCAAAGCATCATAGACGTCTGCCACCGCCATTAAACGAGCGGAAATAGGAATCGCATCGCCAGATAAGTTTTCCGGATAACCAGAGCCATCCCATTTCTCCTGATGTGAATAGGTGATCTCACGAGCAAATCGGAGAAATTCGTTACTCTCACCGAGATAGCGTTCGACCGACAAAATTGTTTCACGACCATAATTCGTGTGCAACTTCATCACTTCAAATTCTTCTGAGGTCAATTTTCCCGGTTTCAACAGAATATTATCGGGGATGCCCACTTTACCAATGTCATGTAAAGGGGCAGATTTATATAACAATTCAATATTTTCATCGGTCAATTCAGACGAAAAACGCGGTAAATGTTTCAATTGACGTGCGAGTGCTGCAACATAATTCTGCGTGCGTCGAATATGATTTCCCGTTTCATTATCGCGCGTCTCTGCGAGCGATGCCATCGCCATAATAATCGCATCCTGCATCTTTGCTAGTTTTCGGGTTCGGTCTTTCACCAAACCTTCTAAGCTTTTATTTTGATCCTGCAACAGATTGCGAGCGCGCACTAAATTTAGTTGTGTTGCAACCCTCGCCAACACAATCGGCGGACTGACTGGCTTACTGATGTAATCAACAGCGCCCAATTTCAAGCCCATTTCTTCATCAGAAACCTGACTTTTGGCGGTGAGAAAAATAATAGGAATTTGATTCGTTTGCGGATTGTCTTTCAGGCGACGGCAAGTTTCATAGCCATCCATTTCAGGCATCATGACATCGAGCAGAATCAAATCGGGACTAGGATCGATAGATGCAATATGCAGCGCTTTGAGTCCATTGGTCGCAATTTTAATCTTGTATTTATCCTTCAACAATGCTGAAAGCAAGGTAATGTTATCGGGCGTATCGTCGACAATTAAAATTACCTGCTTCGCATCTTGATCGTGAGTTTCACTCATAGCGCACCTTGAAAGAATGGGATGTTCGATTGAAAATCATCACTACAAAACATCGTCTAACATTTTATAAAAAATATCAATTGCTGAAATAAAGCACCGCTCGTTGCAAGATCTCATTAAATGATCTCACTGAAGGATCTCAATGAAGGACGATAATTTGCCCGTATGCATTTGTTGAAATTAGCGAGCAGTTTTACTTTTTTTGATCAGTATGATCGCCACCTAAGTTTCAAGGTTCAAGCCTATCATGTGGGCATTCCCTTTCATAATCGATTGAATTACGTCAAAATCGTACTGCGAAGCAGCGCGCATAATCTGTTTTTGCACATCAGAACCAAAGGCAATATTTAATTCCTCAACCGCATCACCAAGCAACTCTAAAGCCTCACCATCATAATTGGCGACTAGTTTGTAGCAAGCTCGCAATTTGGCATAGACATCGTCGGTTGATAGCGTTCGTGCATCAGTCGAATCAGAATTGAAATCGACCGAACCTTGTTCAATCGCGATACTTGCTTCTATTGCCTGGATCGTAGACTGCAATTGCCGTTCCGCACTGTCTAATAAAAGCTCAATTTGCTCAAATGGTACGGCACCCTCAATTTGCGATTCAATTCTAGCAGCAAGTAACTGAACATCGGCACCGATTAAGCCAGCTACGCCTTTCAGCGTATGCGCAATCATTTCCGCTGTCTTGTGATTGGACTCGCGTAATGCCTCACGAATTTTGCTAATCGCAGTACGTTGATCGAGTACAAATAATTTAAGCAATTTAAAATACAGTTGACGATCCCCCATCGTGCGACTGAGTCCCAAACGCGTATCAACGCCTTGTATGCTCAGCGATTTATCAACCGTCGTTGTCGCTAACGTGATCCTATGATCGGTACTCGCAACCACATAGGAACTACACCATTCAGCAACGGTTTGATACAGCTCATTGGGATTGATAGGTTTCGCAATATGTGCGTTCATTCCCGAATCAAAACACTTTTCTCGCTCAATTAACAAGGCGTGAGCGGTCATCGCTACTATGGGCAGCTCTTGAAATTGAGGATTTTGTCGAATTAATTTTGTTGCCTCATGCCCATCCATTTCGGGCATTTGTACGTCCATCAAGACCAAACCATAATGATTGGCAGGAAAAGAAAATAGTCGCTCGACTGCTGCCCGTCCGTTCATAGCAACATCCACAACAATCTCCGCAGCCTCGAGTAGTTCTTTGGCGATCTGTTGATTAACCAAATTATCTTCTACCAATAACACCTGCAGATTTCTACACTTAAACGCGCCGTGCAATGAGCTGGCAGAATTAAAATGGCGGTGAAAGGAAAACATATTCACGAGGCAATCAAACACATTTGATGAATTAAACGGCTTATCCAAATAGGCATCGGTCATCGTCGCCTCTTCGCGATAGTTCAGGCTTTCACGTGCTGTCGCGCCAACCAATGCAATTTTCGGTAGCATGCGCAACGATGCCTGTCGTATGCGAGCGATCAACTCCGCGCCATCCATATATGGCATGTGTAAATCAACAAAGACCGCATCAAATTGTCGATTTTCCCCTTCAGCCTCGGACAACACTGTCAATGCTTCCTGCCCCGAATAAGTCAAAATACTGCGAATTCCATACTGCGCTAATTTTGCCCCTAATAATTTCGCAGCATGCGGGTGATCATCAACTATCAACATATTTAGTTGATCGAATAATTCGCGATTCACTTCATTTGAAATCACTTCGACGTTTGCAAAAGGAATTTCAAAACTGACGATAGTTCCTTGCCCAGGCTCGCTACGCAAGGCGATTTCTCCTGACATCAAGTTAACCATACCTTTAGAAATCGACAAACCTAAACCAGTACCGCCAAATTTGCGTGTAGTGGATTCATCGCCCTGACTAAAGGGCATAAATAATTTAGATGATTGCGCTTCGCTCATCCCTAATCCAGTATCACGTACTTCGAACCGTAATCGTACTTGTCCGAACTCACTAGCACTAGCGCTGACGCTACACAGGACACAAACCTCACCCTCTTCCGTAAATTTGATCGCATTATTGATTAAGTTAATCAATACTTGTCCCAGTCTGAGCGGATCACCTTTCAGTCGCTTTGGCACATCCGATTGAATATCAAACAGGTATTCCAATCCCTTTTGCTCAGCCTTCTCACTGGTGACTACGGCAACACTATTAAAAACTTCATCAAGGTCAAATTCGACTTCTTCAATATCAAGTTTACCTGCTTCGATTTTTGAAAAATCTAAAATGTCATTAATAATGCCCATCAAGGACAAACCCGCCTTATGAATTTTTTCCACGTAGTCTTTTTGCTTCACGGTCAATTCAGTCTTCAGCGCCAAATGTGCCATCCCGATGATCGCGTTCATAGGGGTGCGGATTTCATGACTCATATTTGCTAAGAACAGGGATTTCGCTTCGGTGGTTTCTTCCGCATGACGTCGCGCCAACTCAGAAACCTTCAACTCGTTTTGCATCTGCAATGTCTGCAGGCGCATCTGTTCATCCATACTTTCTTTGAGCTGAGATTCGAGTAATTTTCTTTGCGTTAAATCAGAAACGAATGACAAGGTTGCGGCTTGGCCTTCCCACTCAATCAATACCGAAGAAATCTCTACCCAAATCAATTGATGGCTAATCCGATGCTGCAAACGAATTTGATAATATTGTTCGACTGGTTCACCCCGCAAGCGGCGCGTATGACGCTCGACCACCACAGGTACGTCTTCGCTATATATCGAAGAAGTGAATGCCATGCCTATCAATTCATCATGGCTATAACCGGTCAGTGTTTGAATGATGCGATTCGCAAAGGCAATTTGAGCATTTTGTACGACGATAATGCCCTCGGTCACATTATCAATCAGCAGGCGATAGTTATATTCCGACTTGTGCAAATCATCTTCTAATTGACGACGTGCAGAAATATCCATGACCACCCATACAGTGCCATAAGACAAGTCATTTTTATTGACAGCACGCCCCGAAAATTGCACCCAAAAAATGGTGCCATCACTACGCCGCATTTTTAGTTCAGTTTCAAATGCCTCACCGCGCAAGACTGCCTGACTAACCGCGGCACCGCTCTCCAGATAACTATCTCGCGAGGTATAAAATGGTTCAAGTGAGGCACCTAGAACCTGTTCACGCTCAACACCAAAAATTTGACATAGCGGCGTATTGACCCATTGCACGCGACCTTGGCTATTTAAGAAAATCATGCCAACGATAGAGTTTTCTAAGATCGTTTCGCGCTCAGTTAACATGCGCTGCAACTCATCCGCCAGAGTTTTACGCTCTATCGTCATGCGCTCATTCATGCGTCTGTCGTGTTCGGCCTCTTTGAATTCACTACGAATTTTGAGATTCTCACTTTGAATTTTGCTAGCTTGCTCTTGCACGCGCAAAAAAAGCGCCTGATGACGTTTTTGTTCTACATAAGCTTCTTGCCAACGCCCTAATTCCGCATAAATTTCAGACAACTCATTAATCGCACAAAGCGGTAAATGGTTATAACCACTTTCACCCAACTCATCAATCGCGTGCCGCAATTGGGCAATCGCCGGGTCATATTGGCCACATTGGCGATGCAAATAACCACGCACCCACCAAATGTATGGCTTTAAGTGTGGATCTTCAATCGCATCAATCGAAGTCAGCGCTTGTTCACTGAAATCAGTTGCCTCTTGAAGTTTACCGCGCATGGCCAAGGTATAGGCGGCGACGGACAAATAAAAAGATCGATACGAATTGATATGTACCGCGTCGATAGTCCCATTTTCGATATAGGGTGCAATTACTTTATAGGCTTCGTCAAATTTACCGAGCGCTATTTTGCAAAGAGCCAGCATGGTCGAACTAAAAGGTAACAACCATTTTTCTAAAGAAGACGGTGCAACATCGCAAGCGATTTGCAAGAATTCTTCAGCATCGAGAGGATTTCCCGTCACATATAAAACCTCGCCCAAATTCGCGGTTATTTGCGCGATTCGGCTAGCTGAATTGATTTTTCTGGCTTCGTCCAAAGCCCAATAAAAACACCGTATCGCCTGAACTGTTTCACCGCGCTCCTGACAAACAATCGCAATGATATTCAACGCGAGAATCAATAGACGAGGAGGTACCGCATCGAGCTTCGGGCGTAACTCTTGTTCCGACAAATCATAGGCTGCGAGCACACTTCCTTTTTTTCTAAAAACAATGACCCGTCCGGTGTCAGCAAAAAAAACACCTTGGGGAATATTTAGCTGAGTAAATATTCCAGACAAACGTTCGAAAGAAGCGATCGCGCTATCCAAGTTATTTTGAAAATAATCAGCAAAGGCAAAAATAATGTCTGCACCCGCGACCAACATTTGATCGTTATTTTGCTCCCCTTCAGACCGCATCTGACTCGCCATAGCGCATCCATCGGAAATAGAATCTCTCAGCAAGTCAACGCCATCTAGAGATCGCTCTATCCAATTATTATTTGTATCAGAAGAAAATCCGTGCATAACGTAGTGAAGTCAGATTATAGGTATCGAATTAAGGACTATAAGTGTGCAAATTTGCACTTGATTCTATCTTGAAAGAAGCAAGAAATACATTGATCACACTATGAACAATAAAAATACAGAAATAAGAATTCGCTAATACAACATTCAATTAGCATTTAAATACGTAATCAAATTAAAATACGGATTACGTTCAATATTTGCACGGAGAATTAGCATCTGCCCTATTTCATTTCCAAAATAAATGAGTAGATAATTAGCAGACCAAACTCAATTTCATGATCGAACGTAATTGTGTACTTGTTTACGGCCCTAAATACAACCGAAAATACAATCGAAAATGCAATCGAAAATGCAGTTACGAATACAGCCACGAATGCATAATCAAGTTCAACTTCATCCATCCTTAGGCCACGCTGATCGTGCGCAAATAAATTGACTACAGTTCACACAACGCACAACATACTTCTGGCTGAAGACAATGATTTCAACCAAGAAATTGTAGTCGATCTTCTCACAGAAGCCGGTTACCGAGTCACGGCCAAAGACAATGGAAAAGAACTTCTCGACGAGCTACTAACGAAGACTGATGATTACTATCAATTGATTTTGATGGATCTCGAGATGCCTGTACTCGATGGACATCAAGCGACAATAGCCATTCGAAAAGAATCTCGTTTCGACCAAATCCCGATTATCGCCATGACCGCGCACACGCAGGAAGACACCAAAATTCGCTGCTTACAAGAAGGCATGCAAGACTTTATTAGTAAACCTTTCAATCCCACCGAGCTATTCGCGATTATCAATAAATGGAACTCAGCGACACCTGATCGAGCGCCCGCTATTTCTATAGCAATAGACGATGAACAAAGTGCTCATAGAGATCACAGTGAGCAATCATTGCAGTTCCACTTCAACACCATTGATAGTCAACGTGGCTTGCAACTATCCGGTAATAATATTGCTCTCTATCTGCAATTGCTTAAGCGCTTTCAAACGTCTCAAGTCAACAATTTAATTATCCTCAAAGCGGTAAAAGAATCTGACTTACAGACATTAGAATTTAAGCGAATGATTCACACGCTTAAAGGCGTTAGCGCCACTATAGGAGGAACGCAATTAGCTAATATCATTGAAGGATTCGAAGCGTATTTAAATGCTGCAAACGCTCAAGCAATGTCAATGACAACAGCCAATACTTATTTGCAGGCCATCGCCGATCTTTTGAGCTTGTCAATTACCGAAATCCAGCTTTACTTTGCCAAGCTCAACCCAGTAATCGTAGAAACAACATCCGCGGCCGATCAGACTAAAGAAATTCCAATGATCATTGATGGATTAATTGAAGCATTGATTTCTCTACTTGAAGCCTCCAGTAGTGATGCCATTGATTTTTTTCACCAACACGCCTCAGCATTCCAACGCGCATTCACACATCAGGACTACGCACAACTGTCGGCCTGCATAGATCAGTATGAATTCGAACAGGCAATTAGCCATTTACGCTCTCATGAATGACCTAAATAGGATAACAAGCAATACATATAACCAGTCAATTTAGCTAGCCTACCTGGCTAATCTATTTATTAATCACCTCATCAAAAAATATATTTATGACGCACTGCAATAATTTAGCGTTATACTAGGATATATCGTTGTCCATTGTAGGTATCCAAAAAATCCTAGCAATCGGAAAGCAATTCCGTAAATCACCAGGAAAATGCGAACATGCTTTATCAATTTCATGAATTAAATCGCTCGTTTTTGACCCCGCTCACCAAATGGGCAGAAGCTTCGTCCAAACTGTTTGCGAACCCGATTTCACCATTAGCCTACACGCCTTACTCTCAGCGTATCGCCGCAGCCTACGAATTGGTATATCGTTTAGGAAAAGAATACGAAAAACCTGAATTTAATATTCAATTCACCAAAATCGGCGAAGAAACAATTGAAATTGTTGAAGAAATTACTGTTTCCAAACCATTTTGTAAGTTGATTAATTTCAAGAAAAATTTACCTGAGTCCAAGAGAAAATCGACAAAATTGGAGCAACCACGTGTTTTGATTGTTGCCCCATTGTCAGGTCATCACGCGACGCTCTTACGCGACACCATACGTAGTTTGCTTCCAACCCATGACGTCTACATTACCGACTGGATTGATGCTCGCATGGTACCACTGTCAGCGGGTCCATTTCACCTGCACGATTACATCTACTACGTGCAGGAATTTATCCGTCATTTAGCACCAAACTTACACGTTATTTCTGTCTGCCAACCGACTGTTCCAGTTTTGGCGGCGATTTCTTTGATGGCAAGTGATAATGATCCGGCTTTGCCAAAAACGATGACGATGATGGGTGGACCGATTGATGGTCGTAAATCACCAACGCAAGTCAATACGCTTGCAACCGAGAAAAAATTCTCTTGGTTTGAAAATTCAGTAATCTACAACGTACCAGCCAATTACCCTGGATTTGGTCGCAAAGTCTATCCTGGCTTTTTGCAACACGCGGGCTTTGTCGCGATGAATCCAGATCGCCATGCGCAAAGTCATTGGGACTTCTATCAACATCTGATACAAGGTGACGATGAATCTGCAGAACAACATCGTAAATTCTATGACGAATACAATGCGGTCTTAGACTTACCGGCAGAGTTTTATCTCGAAACCATTAAAACGGTATTTCAAGAGTTCAGCCTACCGCGAGGTACCTGGGAAGTTCAAGGAAAATTAGTCCGCCCACAAGACATCAAGACAGTCGCGTTATTCACGGTAGAAGGTGAGCTTGATGACATTTCTGGCCCTGGCCAAACGCAAGCCGCTCACGATCTCTGCGCGAACATCCCAGCTTCTATGAAACAGGATTTTGTCGCACCGGGTTGTGGGCATTATGGCATCTTTTCCGGTCGTAAATGGCGTGATATTGTTTGTCCGAAGGTAATTGCCTTTATGGAAAAACATGCCTAATTGGGTGCATAATCACCCACATATTTCATAGCAATAAAGCATTAAAAGAGCGGCTAAGCCCGCTCTTTTTTGTTTTTCGGTCGTGAAAATTGGCTGCTCGATCTAATTAAGTTATACTCGACCCTTTCCATAAAACAAGATTGGGTAAGATCGGTCACCAACACAGACAAGAATATTCGTCGGTGCTGATGAATGGGTCAGATCAATTTTTGACAATTCATGAAAAAAATCAGGCCTGTTTTAGTATTTTTAGGACTATGTTTTTGTTGGCAATTAGCGCTCGCACAAGCTGAAACAAATACAGAAAACTCAAAGACCTTCTCCGCACTGAAAGAATTACGAGATCGCACATCTGATCTCACGATTAATGCCATGAGTTTGCTCGGAATTAAGTACAAACGCGGCGGTGACACCCCGGAAAATGGACTAGATTGCAGCGGCTTTGTCAGATTCGTCTTCAAAAATTCGAATGAAACTGAACTACCCAGAACCGCTAAAGAAATTAGCGGTAAAGGCGATCGCATTGATGGAAAAGATATCAAACCAGGCGATTTAGTGTTTTTTAATACGCTCAAGAAGAGCTTTTCCCACGTGGGGATCTATCTAGGTGACAGTAAATTTATCCATGCCCCATCGGCTGGCGGCAAAGTCAGGATAGAAAGTATGAATGTCGCTTATTGGAAAAAACGCTTCAACGGCGCACGCCGAATCAACGAAGAAGAAACCAAAAACTAAAACTCATTTTTCCTGAAAAGCACGAATCTTTTCTTTGAGTTCTGGAATCAGCGCCAACGCAGCTTTTTCCCCTGCCAAAATGGCCAAATTGCGACCATTAAAATCACTCCCCTTCATGGTTGGGAGATCCGGCTTAATCACCACATCAGCATTCTTCAATTCAAATTGATTCAAGCTTTGACCCATGATGGTGAATGTTTGCATCAACACTTCCAATGAACTCGTGGCAGACTGCCCTTCCGGCGCGGAAGAAATATTAACCGCGATCACAATATCCGCGCCCATTTCTCGTGCAAAACGCACAGGAACAGGTGATACCAGTCCACCATCGACGTAATAACGCTCATTGATTTTCACAGGCTGAAATACCCCTGGCACGGAGGAAGAAGCGCGCACAGCCAAACCTGTATTCCCTCGTTGAAAAAGAATCGGTGTACCGGTATTTAAATCCGTGGCGACCGCGCCAAAAGGTTTCTTAAGCTTTTCAATCGAAGACTGCCCTACCATTTTATTGACGTAATTTTGCAGAGCTTCGCCTTTTAAGACACCACTACTTTTAGAGAAAAAAGGCAAAGACCAATCTGAAATAGTAGCCTCATCCATTTCCAAAGCCATTTTTTGCAATGTAAAGCCATTATTGCCAGCCGCATACATGGCACCAACCACACTACCTGCACTAGTACCAACGACCAAATCAGGCACGATACCTTGCGCCTCAAGTACCTTTATAACGCCAATGTGCGCAAAACCTCTAGCAGCACCTCCGCCCAAGGCCAAACCAATTTTGACTGGGCGGATGGTTTTTTGTACTACTGGCAAATCTACTTTGGCTGCAGTCTTGACAACTGGCTGACTAACAGGAGAGGGACTGGCACAACCAAATAAAGAGGCAGCACAAATTAGCACCAAAGAAAATGGGCGTGAAAAATCAGCGAACAAAGTACGCATAGCTTTTTAAAATTGGGAAATTAATATTGGTCGTTTCCAGCACAGACTGCACTAGGGAAAGAAAGGATTCTCATTTGAGAAAAATCGCTAAATTGGCGGAAGCGGTGAGATTCGAACTCACGAAGGGCTCTCACCCTCGCTAGTTTTCAAGACTAGTGCCTTCAACCGCTCGGCCACACTTCCGTCTTTAGCTTTTCATAAAAAACCGATTACTTTCGCAATCAATCTTCTAAGCCCGAAATTATATCTGACTTTTAAAATTTTTGGTGAGGTTTTTGATGATCTTATTAAAAATATTGGAAGGGCACGATTTTTAATCACCGAATGTGGGAAGACTAAATTTCTTAGAAATCAAAGCAGAAAATTTTTCGACTTCTAGTGGCCTCGAGAATAAATAGCCTTGAATCTCATCGCATCCCATCTTTTGTAAAAATGCGAATTGCTCGCGATTCTCCACACCTTCGGCAATCACTCTGTGTTTCATCTGCTTCGCCATGCTGATGATCGCACTGGCAATCGCACAATCATCAACATCATCTGGGATTCCTTGAATGAAAGATCGATCAATTTTCAAGGTATCAATCGGGAATCGCTTCAGATAAGACAAACTAGAAAATCCCGTACCAAAATCATCCAAAGCCAATTTCACGCCTTGTGCAGTGATTTCCGCCATGATCTTGACGACGCCATCGGCATTTTGCATCAGCATACTTTCGGTGATTTCGAGTTCCAGCCAAGCTGCGGAAATCTGATGTTTTAGCAATGCTTGCTCTACTCGCTCGGGCAAAGATACCGTAAATTCTTTGGCTGAAACATTCACTGCAATTCTAAACGGTTCAATACCTGCATCCTGCCAAATCTTGGCCTGCGCACAAGCCATGTCCAACACCCACGCATCAATTTGTAAAATTAAATTCGTCTCTTCCGCGACGGGAATGAATTCTAATGGTGAGATCACCCCATCTTGCGGATGCGCCCACCGAATCAGCGCTTCCGCGCCGACTACTTCACCGGTATAAATATCCACTTTGGGTTGATACAAGAGAAAAAATTCATTCTTTTGCAGCGCCCTGCGCATGCCAGATTCCAAGTACAAACGTCCGGAAATCATGCGATTCATTTCTACGTCATAGAATGCATAATTGCCGCTAATTTTTTCACTTTGCCGCTTCGCTTTAAACATCGCGATATCAGCTTTTTGCAATAAGGCTTCAGCATCATTACCATCTTGTGGATAAATGCTGATACCTATACTCGCGCCAAGTCTGAGTTCGTGTTCATCAATCTGAAAAACTGGCTCAAGAGTCGCCAACATTTTTTGTGCAACCATGCCCGTGTGAAAATGCTGCTTGACGTCATGCAAAGCAACCGCAAATTCATCACTTCCCAATCGGGCAATGACGTCGTTGTCTCGCAAGCTTGATCGGAAACGTTCCGCCACCTGCTGCAATAGGAGGTCACCGACTCTGTGGCCCAATGAGTCATTAATGGGCTTAAAGCGATTGAGGTCAATAAACATCACTGAAATCGACGCTTCGTTTCTATGACTTTGCTGCAGGCTATTATCAAGCAATTTCTTAAACAAAGTCCGGTTCGGCAAATCTGTCAAAGGATCGTAATAAGCCAGGTGATTAATTTTTTCTTCTGATCGCTTACGATCGGTAATATCACTCAAATAACCTATCATCCCAATCGGTTGAGACATCTCATCGCAGAGTGTAGACAGACTCAAACTAGCCCAAAATATTTCACCATTTTTTTTCCGACGACGAACTTCCATCTCTCGTCCACCTTGCTCGAGAAACACATCACGTGTCAACTCGTCAACAGCGTCATCACTCTCATATAGGAATAAAATATTTTGACCAATTGCCTCGTTCGCGGAGTAACCAAATAATTTCTCCGCGCCTAAATTCCAACTCAGAATAAATCCTGCCAAATCCATCGTAATAACGGATTCGTGAATTTGATCAAGTATCTGAGAATGGATAGATTGAGCACGAATCGCCGCATCGAAGCGCGAATACAACGCTAATCGGGAAGAAAATAATTTAGCGGTGATAGAAGTCAGGAAATTAAGCTTTCCCAAATCCGATTCAGAAATTTGCCCCTGCTTCCCAGAGAGCAGGTAATAATTTTCCGCACAAATTTGCTGACAAATCACTCCCTCTGTAAGAGGTGGCAACTGTTGAGTAAATTCAATGTTACTCTCAGCGAATATCAGTTTCACCACGCGATTTAATGTTTGCACCAAATCGCTATCACTACGGCAAAAAATTGCTTCGGATAGCTCCGCACCAAGAGAAACATGATGTTGCAATTCAGGTAGCGACTGCATTACATATCCTGACAAACTTGATTGACCCAACAATAGGCCTGAACCATCGTCTCAAAATAGGACTCAGTGCTTAATCCTGCGGTTTGTATAGCAGCTTGCAAAGTAGCTTTCGAATCACCTGAAACAGGTCTATCCGATCTATTGGACCTATCTGATAGCTCTACTAAACGCAAATAGTCACCCAGCGAGCCGCGCTTGTCCAACAAGGCATCGCGTACTTCATCTGTAAGACTCAAAGGTTTCAATATTTCCCATAATGGACAGGCAAACAGCAAATCAAGTAGGGAAAACATGCCCACCATGAATGCAGAATCTTGCGCATCTCGATCACCGCCATGCTGGCGGCAAATTTCTTCCATCATGCTGGCTCTGAAAGCGGCTCTGAGCATCAAGGGATTGAGACTAGTTCCCTGCCCCGTTTGGCGCGCATAAAGCAAGAGCTGCAACCACCGCTGCAATTGACGTCGCCCTAGCAAATTAATCGCTTGCACAAAACTATTCACTTTCACGGTTTGTGCAAATGCGGCAGAACTAACTAGTTTGAACAACATGAACGACAAGGCAGGATCTTGCTTGAATAAGTTTTCCAACTCTTTCGCATCAGCGTCCTTAGACACCAATCCTAATAATTTCAACAATCGAGATCTTGCCGTTGGATCCGCCGTACGCGCTTGATTCGAGGGAGAAAAAGCAAAATCGCCAGAAAACAAGCTGAAACCCGCATTATGTGCTTGCTCGAAACTCTGTACCGAATTCAAATTTTTTGCCAAGTGTTGGCTATGCTGCAAACTAAATATCCACGGCTGCACATATGAGGGCACACCAAGTTCACAATTGACAGCAATTCCACGCGTGTCTGGCCACAATAACTGCGCTTTAGAATTGAAATCATCCATCACTAGGCGCACGCCTGACTGATGTAAATGCTTCAGCCTTTGCTGCACTTCTTTGGATTCACAATTAGATTCTCGAATACACAAGACTAAGGACTTCGCATAATCGCGCGTTTCAAAATCGAGCGGCAAACTTGTGAGATTATTGACAGGAGTGAAAAATAAGAGGGGCGAAAGCTTTTGGAAAAAATCTATTTGACTCAAATAGGCCAGCAAGCTCAGGCATTGCTCATCATCACTCTCGATGAAACTTGGCATGAGACCAAGTATTTTCTGCTGCCCATTTACTATCGGCAATAAAGTAGCAATTGGAATCATGCGATTCACATTCCCCGTCATCTAAGTTTTTTATAATCAAGTGCTTTAGAGCAATTTATAGCTTGATAGTAAGTTGAAAATTACACAATTGCAAGTGCATTTTTAACATAAAGATAGAAATGCTGATCATGTGGGATATGCAAGACATGATCCTAACTAATGTAAGGCGAATACTAAGAAAAAACGTGAAAAATTCACCCAATTCAAGATTATAAAAACATCTGTTGCAGATCGTTCAAAAATCGACGCCCCAACTCAGTCGGTTGGATTTTCAAATGATCTCTAAATATCAACTTGCGCGCCTCGGCTTGGTTCAAAGCGGTCTCAATTGAGTTAAGTAATAATCCAGTACGCTCATAAAAAAGCGAAGTATCAAAACCCTGATTCAAGCGCAATGCATTCAACATGAATTCAAACGCCAATTCGTCTTTTGCGATTTCATGACTTTCTTGAATCACATTTCCTGATTTAGCTGCATCCATATACATCTTTGGTTGCTTGTGACGCACTTGTCGAATAATTCGATTCGGGAAGGATAATTTAGAATGTGCCCCGGCACCGATACCCAAATAGTCGCCGAAGTTCCAATAATTCAAATTATGGCGCGATGCTTTACCCGGCTTGGCAAAGGCAGACACCTCATAATGTTCATAGCCAGCCGACGCCATTCTGGCTTGAATTTGATCTTGCATCTCAGCGCTTAAATCGTCGTCAGGAATCGCTGGTGGAAACTTTGCGAAATAAGTATTTGGTTCCAGCGTTAAGTGATACAACGATAAATGATTGGGGTCAAATCGCAATGCAGTTTCCACATCAGACATTGCTTCTGCCAATGTCTGCTCCGGTAACGCAAACATCAAATCGAGATTAAAGTTATCGAAATTCTCTTGAGCAATGGCAATCGCGCGTTGTGCTTCATCACCATTATGAATGCGGCCTAAAGCCGACAGATGACGCGAATTAAAACTCTGGATACCAATCGACAATCGATTAATGCCACTCAAACGATACTGCTTAAACTTCTCTGCTTCAAAAGTTCCTGGATTGGCTTCCATCGTAATTTCTGCCGCAGAATCTATAGGCAACAAGGTACGTACATCGGACAACAGGCGATCCAGTCCCGCGGCAGACATCAAGCTCGGGGTACCACCACCGATAAAAATCGTATAAATTTTTCTGCCCCAAATCATCGGCAATGCGGCTTCCAAATCCGTCCTGACCGCGTCTAGATAGGCGCTTTCGTCAAACTGATTTTTGACCTCATGCGAATTAAAATCGCAATAGGGGCACTTCTTCACGCACCATGGAAAATGGATATACAAAGACAATGGCGGCAAAGACTGCAAATTGATCGCACCCGGGCTGAGATAATTCTGCTGCACCAGTGCAGGCATCTCACTGAGTGCAGTCGGTTTGTTCTGCCTGTTTTGCCCGACCGCATCTGAAGCATTGGAAGTGGCAGGTATAGGCTTAATTGGGATCATCTTAATTTCTTGAGTAATTCTTGTAGGGCTTGTGCGCGGTGTGACAAGGAATTCTTCTGCTCAGAATTTAACTCTGCAACAGTTTTATTGAGTTCAGGTAAATAAAAATAAGGATCATAACCAAAGCCGCCCTCACCTCTAGCACGATCGATAATTTCACCCTGCCAGCGACCATCAGCAATGACCGGCTGCGGGTCGTTAGCAGAACGTACATACACCAACACACAATAATAATAGGCGGAACGATCAGCTTTATCTGCCAATGATGCAATTAATTTTTCATTGTTGCGCTGATCCGATTTTGGTTCTCCTGCATAACGTGCCGAGAAAACGCCAGGCGCGCCGCCCAAAGCGTTAACACAAATACCCGAATCATCCGCAATCGCTGGCAAACCTGTCAGGCTTGCTGCGTGACGAGCCTTCGTTAATGCATTTTCTACAAAGGTAAAAAATGGCTCTGGTGCGTCTGGTACACCCAATTCAGCTTGGGCATGTAAATCCATACCAAGTGGTGAAAATAGCTGCTGAAATTCTCTGAGCTTACCAGCGTTATTGGAGGCTAAAACTATCTTTTGCTTCATGTGTTTTGTTAAAAATATCTAATGTGCTTCAAATCTAATGTGCTTCAAGTATGAGTCAGCCTAAAATCAAGCCGCAGTCAAACCTAACACTTGTTTTTGTTTCGCGATAATGTCTTGAATGCCGTCCTGCGCCAAATCCAATAATTGATTTAACGTGCTACGGTCAAATGCCACACCCTCGGCCGTACCCTGCACTTCAATGAAGTGTCCGTTTTGATCCATTACCACATTCATATCAGTATCGCAGTCTGAATCTTCCAGGTAATCTAAATCTAGTACGGGAACGCCTTTAAAGACACCCACTGAAATCGCCGCTAAGAATTGTTTTACCGGAATTGCGGCAATAACACCTTGCGCCTGCAATTTTGAAAACGCATCATACGCAGCCACCATCGCTCCTGAAATCGCCGCAGTACGAGTACCACCATCAGCCTGGATGACATCGCAATCTAAATGCAAAGTACGTTCGCCGAAACTTTCCAAATCAAACGCAGCGCGCAAAGAGCGGCCGATCAATCGTTGAATTTCTTGAGTGCGACCGGATTGCTTACCTTTAGCGGCTTCCCTATCCATTCTGGTGTGAGTAGAGCGTGGCAACATGCCGTACTCAGCGGTCAACCAACCTTGCCCTTTACCCTTCAAAAAACCTGGAACCTTCTCTTCAATCGATGCCGTACAAATTACTTTAGTATCGCCAAATTCGACCAAGACAGATCCTTCTGCATGCTTGGTGAATTGACGGGTGAAAGTAATTTCGCGCAAAGCATTTGCAGCACGCCCACTTGGACGTTTTCCAGCAGATATAACTGATACATCAGACATAAATTTAGCTCTTGTTAGTTAATTTGGTTGAATTGTGAATCGCATTGCGAATTTCATCGATGGCTTTTTCGATTTCTTCATCATTGAAAATATCCGCTTCGGCAGCTTCATCGTCGCCGTCCATGGGGACTTGTATCGTGGTGGCGATTGAGCCTATCGGCAAGGTGTTAGTTGACACGATGGATGAGTTTTCCAGAATATCATTGCCTTCCCACATCATCGCTAAAGCGGTGGCATTATCACCTTGGCGACCAGCGATTTCTACGGCCGAACGTACGAGTTCAGGAATCGCGCGTACGATTGTTTGTTCATGCAATCGTTGGGCAAGCATGTGATCAGGCAACACGCCCCACAGGCCATCAGAGCACATCAAAATCAAATCACCGGCTTGCAATGATGCCCGACGCGATAGTTCAACAATTGGTGCATTTGGCGCACCCAAGCAATTAAACAACTTGTTTCGATCCGGATGCGTATTGCGCTCAGATGGGTCAACCTTACCTTGCTCAATCAATGTTTCCAAACGCGAATGATCTTTGGTGCGTAATAGAATTTGACCATCGCGCATCCAATACAAACGTGAATCGCCACAGTGCGCCCAATAGGCACTGCCATTTTGAATTAAGCAGGCAACGATCGTAGTACGAGGCGTTTCTGGTAGATTCTTTAATTCGCGAAAACGATGTATTTCGTTATGCGCAGATAAAAAGCCTTTTTCCAAAAAACGCTCCGGCTTATCAATCATGGGATGTGCTTGTTTTTGAAATAGGCTACCTATGGTTTGCATCGCAATTGTTGCGGCCATCTCACCCATAATGTGACCGCCCATACCATCGGCCAGTAGCAATAAAATGGCATCACGGGTGAAGCTGTAGCCCATGCGATCCTGGTTGACTTTACGTCCGCCGATATGACTTTCTTGATAGACTGAAAAGCGCATAAATTTTATTATTTCAAGAATAAATTAACTTCAAAAAATGCAGGAAATTTGAGAAAAATATCCCTCAAAATTGTTCAAGAAATCGTGTCTTCTTGTATCGTCGTGAAGTCTTTGTCTTCTGCATCCTTCGTATTTTTGCCAACCAATGCAGAGATTTTCAACTTGGCACGCTCAATAAATCCAAGTTCACGTTGTGGCTGTGCTTTGACTGTCAGCGCTTTTTGCAAAGCGAACACACTTTGTGGTCGCTCCATCGGGTCAAGTTTTAAGCACATACGCACAACATCAATCAACTCTGCTGAATATGTTCCCTCTAATTTCTTGTAATGCGCTTCCATCTTGTCGTTAGTTTTGCGCTGATCTGCTGGTTGTGGCGGCGCACCGACCATACACGCAAACATCGAGGCACCGATGCTATAAATATCAGTCCAAGGTCCGAGATTACTATTTTTCACATAGAGTTCAGGTGCTGCAAAACCCGGTGTGTACATAGGATAGAGCTTAGGCATATCGGTCTTCAAAGTTTGTCTGGCGGCACCGAAATCTAATAGGATTGGTGTGCCATCTAAGCGCAGATAAATATTCGCTGGCTTCAAGTCCAAGTGTAATAATTTGTTGGTATGTACTTCACGCAATCCGTTCATCACTAAGTTAAACATTTTCCGTATAAAGCGCTCTGACACCAGAGGCTTCTCGCCTTTATCGCGACGACGCAAAATATGTTCTTGCAATGACCGCCCAGATTCGTAAGCCATCACCATGTAAACGGTTTCATTCGCGCGGAAAAAATTGATAACACTGACGACGTTAGGATGAGAAATGCGAGCCAATGCCCTACCTTCCTCGAAGAAGCACTTCAAACCTATACGATACACAGGGAAATTTTCTGCAGAAATTGCCGGAACCAACTCACCCGTTTGACGTAAAGCTAAAGAACTTGGCAAATACTCTTTAATAGCGACTGCATTGCCATCTTCATCCGACGCCAGATAAACAATACTAAAGCCACCAGAGGCAATTTTCTTTACAATACGGTATCCGGCTATTTCCAGGCCGTCGGGCAATGGTGCGTTATTTTGTGCTGCCATAATAATTGTGGTCCCACTTAGTAAAATAGCTGAAGAATTATTTTATGCATTGTACAGTGTCACTTTTGTAGCATAGAGATTTGCCAAGCAAATAGTTAATCAAACAATCAACGATTCGCATAATCGCAACACGAAACAAAGGAATTCAATTGAGCATTTTTAGCATGACTGGCTACGCTACCAGCACCAAAGAGACAGACAATGGCACAATAACGATAGAAGTTAAGAGTGTCAATTCACGCTTTCTCGATCTGCAATTTCGCATCAATGATGAATTCCGAGCAATTGAACCATTATTTCGTGATGCACTGACCAAAAAGCTAGCCCGCGGCAAGGTTGAATGTCGTTTTAGCTTTGGCAAAAAAAACGGTGACGACAAACCAAAGAGCCTGAATCAAAATGTGCTAGCGCAGTTGAAAGAATTTCAAAGCAACTTAAAGGCGCATTTCCCGAGTGCGGCTGATTTCAGTGTCAACGATCTATTGCGTTGGCCAGGAGTGATAGAAGAGTCTGAAATCAGTTCAGAGCATTTACAAGAAACAATTAGCGCGGTCATTGACAGCACTATACAAGAATTTATTGCCAGCAGAGAGCGTGAAGGAGCGGCACTGGCAGGCGTCCTATTGCGATGCGTGGATGAAATGGATGCGATTGTATTAAGAATCACCCCCTTATTACCGATGGTGCTACAACAATTTCAACAAAAATCCATTAATCGACTTGAAGAAGCGCTGGGTTTAGCCTTAGATAAGCCTGAGTTGACCAACGCACCAAGTATTTCACGCGATGAGGTCTTAGATAGAATTCGTCAAGAAGTCACTATGTATGGCATTCGTATTGATGTGAACGAAGAATTGGCAAGATTATCGGGTCATTTAGCGGAAACCCGTCAAATCTTGAAAAAAGGCGGTCAAGTCGGCAAACGCTTGGATTTCATGATGCAAGAACTGAATCGCGAAGCAAATACTTTGGGCTCTAAAGCTGCGTTGAAAGAATTGGCCGATGCATCGATGGAATTAAAGTTATTGATAGAACAAATGCGTGAGCAAGTACAAAATCTCGAATAAGATTTTAATCTTTTACTATTTCCCAACAATTTCTTAACTATTTTATTAGCGAGTTGATATGCCTACCAGCACCTCTACTTCCGGCAGTCTGTTTATGGTTTCTGCGCCTTCTGGCGCGGGTAAATCCTCTCTGGTAAATGGACTTTTAAAGCTCGAACCCAGGCTTAAATTATCAATTTCATTCACCACCCGCCCACCACGCCCAGGCGAAGAGAATGGTCGTGAATACCACTTCATTTCGGCTGATGAATTCTTACAGCGCAAAAATCGGGGTGAATTTCTCGAGTTTGCCGAAGTTCATGGCAATTACTACGGCACTTCTAAGGTTTTAATTCAAGAAGCGATGCAGGCTGGAACCGATATCTTGCTCGAAATTGACTGGCAAGGCGCGCAACAAGTGAAGAAGCAGTTTTCCTATGTTGCCAGTATCTTTATCCTGCCACCGTCAATAGAAGCTTTAGAAGAACGCTTGAACAAGCGCGGACAGGACTCAAAAGAGGTCATTACCCGAAGGATTTTGGCAGCGGGAGGTGAAATGGCGCACGCTCCAGAGTTCGAATATGTTATCATCAACCAAGATTTTGATTTAGCGCTATCAGAATTGAGTGCTATCGTTAAAGCCACTCGCTGCCGAACCTCTCAACAAACTGTGCGTAACACGGCACTTTTTGCGCAATTAGGCATACAAATCAATACCACGTTCTAAGGAAATATCATGGCTCGCATCACCGTTGAAGACTCTCTCAAACAAATTCCAAATCGCTTCCAATTGACTCTGTGCGCAACTTATCGTGCACGTCAGTTGTTGCAAGGTCACACACCAAAAGTAGAAGCAAAAAATAAACCTACGGTTGTTGCATTGCGCGAAATCGCCGAAGGCAAAATCGGTATCGAAATGTTGAAAAAAGTCCCATTTTAATTTCGAATTGCGCGGCTAACGTGAAACGGCTAGGGATAACCAGTTATGAATTTGCAAGACGACAAATTATCCAGTGCTACTTCCACGCCAGCCGCGATTGCTGCTGCGGCAGCGATTGATCCTGCCGCCAATACTTCGCAACACAGTAAGAAATCCCGCATCAATAGTCACTCCCCCGCTTTACCCATCCAAAATACCGCAGTCGCCTCGATCACCGCATTGACCACCCGACTTGCAGAATACCTTTCCCCCGCTGACCTGAAACAAGTTAAAGAAGCCTATCGCTTTTCTGACGAGATGCATCTGGGTCAAGTACGTAAATCTGGGGAGCCGTACATTTCTCATCCTATCGCTGTCGCCGAAATTTGTGCCGAATGGAAGCTCGATGTGCAAGCCATTATGGCCGCATTGCTACACGATGTGATGGAAGACCAGGACGTCAAAAAAGAAGAACTAATAGAACGATTTGGCGCACCAGTCGCAGCCTTGGTCGATGGATTATCCAAGCTCGAAAAGATTGAATTTCAAAGCCATATAGAAGCACAAGCCGAGAATTTCCGCAAAATGCTGCTGGCGATGGCACGCGATGTCCGCGTCATTTTGGTCAAGCTAGCGGATCGTCTACACAATATGCGCACACTAGGCGTGATGTCGCCTGAGAAGCAGCGTCGTATTGCCAGTGAAACGATGGAAGTGTATGTGCCGATCGCGCATCGACTAGGATTGAATAATATTTATCGCGAACTACAAGATTTATCGTTTGCGCATATTTACCCTATGCGTTATCGCACTCTCGCGAAGGCGATTAAGGCTGCACGTGGAAATCGCCGCGAAGTAGTGAACAAAATTATGGCGGCGGTAAAGACTACTTTGGGCGAAGCAGGCCTTCAAGCGCAGGTTGATGGCAGAGAAAAAACACTGTTCGGCATCTACTGCAAAATGCGAGATAAACAATTGAGTTTCTCGCAGGTCTTAGACATCTATGGCTTTCGCGTCGTAGTCGACAATTTCCAGAATAGTTATTACGCGCTAGGCGTTTTACATGCGCTATACAAACCGATGCCAGGCAAGTTCAAGGACTATATTGCTATTCCTAAGTCCAACGGCTATCAGTCTTTGCACACCACTTTAATTGGCCCCTATGGTACGCCAGTTGAATTCCAGATCCGCACCACAGAAATGCACAGGGTTGCAGAATCAGGTGTTGCGGCTCACTGGCTCTACAAGAACGAAGATGCGAGCCTGACCGACTTACAACAACGCACTCATGCATGGTTGCAATCACTGCTCGATATTCAAAAACAAACGGGTGACTCGGCTGAATTTTTAGAACACGTCAAAATCGATTTATTCCCCGATTCAGTCTACGTGTTCACGCCGAAATCAAAGATTTTTGCATTGCCACGCGGCGCGACGGCGCTCGATTTTGCCTACAATATTCATACCGATATCGGCGATCAAGCAATTGCCACACGTATCAACAATGAACCTGTACCTTTGCGTACTGAGTTAAAAAATGGCGATATCATTGAGATCATCACCTCGCCTAACTCACGCCCAACACCAAATTGGCTGACCTACGTCAGAACCGGTAAAGCACGCTCGGCGATTCGTCACTACCTGCGTACGATCAATTTGAACGAATCAACTGAATTAGGAAAACAGTTATTAGCGCAAGCCTTAGTGTCATTACATTTGAATCCAGATCTTCCAGAAACACTGGTTGACAAGCTACTCAATGAATCGAGCGCTAATACCTTGGAAGAATTGCATACCGACATAGGCATCGGCAAGCGCATGGCGGCCTTGGTGGCACGTCATATTCTCGACCTGGTCGAAAACGATTCTCCGTCGATTCCTTTCCAACATATCGGCGACGAAAAGTTAAGTAAACCTGACCCCGTCATCATTTATGGCAGCGAAGGCGTCTCTGTTCAATTATCGCCATGTTGTCTACCAATTCCGGGTGACAATATTGTTGGTCAACTCAAACGAGATCAAGGTTTGGTCGTACACAGCAGCGATTGCAAGAACGCCAAACGCATGCAGGTAAAAGAGCCAGATCGTTGGATTGACGTGACTTGGGGCGAAGACTTGAACCGCCGCTTCGATTGCCGCATTTCCGTCTTGGTCAATAATGAACGTGGAGCACTGGCACGCATTGCCGCAGAGATCGGTGAAGCCGATGCAAATATTATTCACGTCAATATGGAAGATGGCGAATCCAAAGACATGACGAAGTTACACTTCACCATACAGATCGATGACCGCATCCATTTGGCGCGCATCATCCGCAATGTAAAACACTTAAATGGCGTCAGCAAAATTCGCCGTGAGTACGCCTCAAACGCCTAATACTCGTTGGATTAATTCGTTTAGGTCTTCGACGGATATTGCACATCGAGAATCACCAACTCATCACTACCGTGCGGCGTTCTTAAGGTAACCGCATCCCCCACTCTGGCTTTGGTTAATGCGCGGGCGACTGGTGAAATCCAACTAATCTTGCCATTCAATGGATCAAATTCATCGACGCCGACTATCCTGATGGTCGTCACTTCACCATCCTGATTTTCATATTCAACAGTTGCACCAAAAAATACCTGATCCGAACCATGATGTACGCTAGGATCAACGATTTCCGCCAAGTCTAATCGCTTCGTCAAGAAGCGAATTCGTCTATCAATTTCACGCAAACGTCGCTTACCATAAATGTAATCACCATTTTCGGAGCGGTCACCATTCGATGCCGCCCATGACACGATTTTGACAACTTCCGGGCGGTCGTTATCGATCAAATTCAGTAGTTCAGTTTTCATGCGGTGATGACCTTCGGGCGTCAAATAATTCTTCACGCCAGCAGGAATTGGTGGCGCACCGAACTCCTCTTCATCATCTTGATCGCTCTCTTTTACAAATGCTTTACTCATCTTGTGCGCACATCCCAAACAAAAAATCAAATTAGAGTTTGATTTTACTCTCTTCGTGCGCGAGCTAGAGAAAGATCGATGATCTGGCAACTGTAGTGCTATCACCAATACAAAAAGCAGATCCTCATTCGCTTATTCTCGGTCCGCTAACCAACATCAATGTTCCAAATGAAAATCTCACTAGAGAAAATTACAGACACATCATGCCAGGCACTTTATTTCCTTGGTGCATCATGCAATAATGACTCGCTAAGGGCGCACCAACCTGCCCGCCCATCCTTGAATTGAATAGTCAGAAAGACCTGGAATGACTGAAGAAGCCCGCATCAAATTACTCCTAGTAGATAATCATCCTGTAGTCCGTGCGGGGATACAGCATTTTTTACGAGATGCAATGGACATACAAGTAGTTGCCGAAGCAAACAGTGGTCAAGAAGCACTAAAAATTGCACGTCAAATTGAAGTTAGTATGATACTCATTGAAATTGCGTTAAATGATCGTAATGGTATCGATATCTTAAAGCAGATAAAACGTGAATTTCCTGACATCGCAGTCATCGTCTATTCCTCTCATCGCGAAGACCAATACGCCATTCGTGCGCTGAAGGCTGGCGCAGCGGGTTTTCTCAACAAGCATGCTAGCGAAACGGAACTGATTAATGCGATCAAACAGGTCGCTTCAGGACTCAAATTTATCAGCCCGGAACTTGCGCAGGAGATGGCAAACAATCTCAATAATGAGCATGCAAACGAACCTCACAAGACCTTGTCCGACCGTGAATATCAAACGATGATCATGATCGCCTCGGGTAAAAGTGTTAGCGATATTGCGAAAGAACTATCTTTATCCGTCAAGACAATTAGCGAATATCGCTCCAGAATCTTATTGAAGATGAAATTACGCCACAAC
The DNA here is from genome assembly GCF_014284175.1 of Affinundibacterium flavidum. Classification (GTDB taxonomy): domain Bacteria; phylum Pseudomonadota; class Gammaproteobacteria; order Burkholderiales; family Burkholderiaceae_D; genus Undibacterium; species Undibacterium flavidum. The sequence goes on along the minus strand of NZ_JACOGA010000001.1, from coordinate 411,896 downwards.
GCAGAACTAACTCATTATGCAATTAAGAACGAACTGGTAGAATAAGTTTTCAAGCATGGTCGCCTACACAGAATAATGCTAAAAGCCATGCTTGATCAAACGTCTCTATTTCATTGATTTTTGCTGAAAGCGTATCATGTCCGATAAGCAAAACACGACGCCACCTAAGTCTCCCACCGACATTGCTCGTGAAACTTTTAAACGCCTCGCATTAGAACGTGTCGCCCCAACACCTGAAGCTTATCGAAAAATCTATGTAGAAATCTCTGGCGATGCAGGGGATGAAACCGCGAGAGTTGAAGTTCCACAACTACCAACGGCAGAACAAATCTCGCCCTCAGAAGCGGAAAATTTGTTGATCGATTTCGCTAAATCATTACAAAAATCAAGTGGTGAATTAGCAAGCTTTGGACACCGATTCGGGCGTGCATCCAGTACAAAAAATTGGGGTGATTACGCAAAAGCACTCAATGAACTTGCTGACAAAGTGACTGCAAAACCGAGCCCAGCAAATTCCATCAATTTGGTCGACCCTCTGCCAGCGGCAGCACCTGCCCCAGCGAAAAAAATCTCACTAGTAGACGATGAAGGCAGTCCAAGTCAAAAAGAAGCAATACTGAAAGATCTTCTCTTTAGAACATTGAGTATGGCGCTGGCATCATTGCTTAAAACGACACCTCAACTAGCTGAAGAATCCGAGTCTATTAGCCAGGCAATTAAAGTCGCGGCGAATGAATCAGAGCTTAATCATATAGGAGCACGGCTCAAACAGCTGTGCTTTCAAATTGAGTTAAAAAGCGGCGATACTGCCGAACAACAAGAGCTACTACTTCGCCTTTTTGCGCTCTTGTTAGAAAACGTCAGGGAACTGCTCGACGATGACAACTGGTTGCGTGGGCAAATTGAAGTTGTACAAAACCTGATCGCAGGCCCCATCGACCATCGTGCGCTACAGGAAGCCACGCGTAGTTTGAAAGACGTCATTTATAAACAAGGTGTGCTAAAACATAGCTTGGCCGAATCTAAAACATCGGTTAAAAATATGATGGCGACATTTATTGATCGCTTGGATGTGATGACTAGTTCCACATCTAACTATCAACAAAAAATCGATCAATACTCACTCAGAATTAGCAATACCCGTGATTTGAATGAAGTTGAAAATATTATTCACGGCATCTTGAATGAGACACAAACTATTCAAAGCGAAGCAAGTAGATCACAACAGATCATGTTGGCAGCGCAAAAGGAAGTAAAAGAAGCGGAAGTAAGAATTAAGGAATTGGAAGATAAATTAGCGCAAATGAGTGAATTGGTGAGAGAAGATCAACTCACCGGCAGCTTAAATCGTCGCGGTTTAGATGACGTATTTGAACGTGAAGCAGATCGTGCAGATCGCCGCGGCACGCCTATGTGCGCAGCCATGTTAGATCTCGACAATTTCAAAAAATTAAATGATACCCATGGTCACGCCGCTGGTGACGAGGCGCTCATCCATGTCGTCCGTATCGTCAAGCAAACCTTAAGATCCATCGACGTCATTGCACGTTATGGTGGCGAGGAGTTTTTGATTGTCATGCCAGAAACTAGCCTGGAAGAAGCCGCCCGCGCAATGACACGGGTGCAGCGAGAATTGACGACGCACTTCTTCACCGCAAATGATCAACGCTTGTTCATCACATTCAGCGCTGGTGTTGCGCTGCGCGCTCCGCATGAGGAACAAGAATCGGTTGTGAAACGTGCAGATAAGGCGATGTATGAAGCGAAGAAATCTGGGAAAAATCGGGTGATTACTGCGAAGTAATTCAACTCTATTTCGACTTCATCACGATTCAACTCAAAGTAAGTTGACGACGAACTCCACAAAAAAAGCGGCATCACTGCCGCTTTTTAACTATCAAACTACACACCTAATCATCTTTTTATTTATATTAAGCTATGCGCTTCAAAAAACCATCCGGTGCGACAGTAATCTGTAACTTGTGATGCATGTTTTTATCAATCACAAACTCTGAGTGCGATTCCAAATAGGTATGCACCGCTGTCTTTGGGCTATTACCCGGGCTCCACGGACGATTATCGAATACGTCTGCGGGAACATCCTCAACAAAGGTATCAAACACAACGCAGTAGCTATCCTTACTGACTAAACCCGCGTAGGCATTCAATTCTGCCAGCACGTGCTCGTGCGTATGATTTGAATCCAAAAAGACTAAGACTTTCTTTTTATCTTTGACCAAATCACGCACCTTTGCGACGATATCATCTGCCACGCTAGACCCTTGCAGCATCGTGATCCGTTTGGACATAGGATGCTGTAATATCGCTTCGCGATTATGTTCACGGATATCGATATCAATCCCGATCACAAAAGCTTCTGTGTTTCCGCCGCAAGCAGCATTCAATTCCAGCAAAGAGGCGGAATAAATAATCGATCCACCATGCGCAATGCCAGTCTCAATAATGACATCAGGTTGCACCGTCCAAATCAGTTCTTGCATCGCCATCATGTCGATAGGGTTTTGAATAATCGGCCGACCTAACCACGAAAAATTGTAGACGTATTGGCGGCGCATGCTTTGCTCTAACCAATCTCTCGATTGTTTTTGAAATTCGACATCTTGTGCCAAAGCCTCTACGCGTGCTTCTCGCTCTTTTTCGAACTGCTGTATTGGATTCATCTTCGAATTCATATTGCCTCGCCATAATGTTGAAGGAGACTTGGTAAGTCCTGTACCAAATCACAAGTTCTGTTGCCAAATTTTGCTTCTAATTTTTGTGTCTCTATGCGCGGAAATTTTATTAAGGGAGCGTTCGCTTCAAATTCACAAGTCACACCAACTTTCATCAAAGAATCGGCGATCATTCGATTCGAAACATTCACACCTGAAGCCAGATTAAAAATACCATTACAACTGTCTAAGGCAATACGGGGTAAGGCGGCAACGACATCACGCACAGAAATATAATCTTTTTCAGATTCTGGTGCGCTACGAAATCGCACATGTTTATCTCGAGTTGCGGCGCTTAATATTTCGGCCAAAAAATTTTGTTCGGGCATCTGCAAACCATAAACGTTGGACAATCGGACGATACGCACTGAGCGTCCACTCTGCAGACACAAGCTCTCGCCCATTAATTTAGAGAGATTGTAAAGATCTCCCGCAACGCCAGGATTTACTAATAATGATGCACTTTCAGAAGTCGACGCTGCATCTGCATAAACCCGCGTACTAGATAAATAAGTCAATGAATCAAACTTGGCAGACTTTAACCACTGCCCTAAGTAACTGACATGCGCTTCCACCGTATCAAATGGGCGTTCGCGAAAATCAGCGGTTAAACCTGCACAATAAAAAACATGCCCTAAATGTCGCGTAGGTATCTCTTTATCTGTTCTAGGAATCAGCTCGCAAGACCAAGCAGCGGCGCGCAAATAAGCATCCAAGTGACGTCCGACGAACCCATGTCCGCCGACCAACGTCGCTTGCCGCTGCACACTCATTCTCTCCACCCTATCCGTTTTAGTGGATTACCGGCCTGAATCGAGTAAGCGGGAATTTCACCTCGCACCAACGATCCGGCGCCAATCACACAACCAGTTCGCAATATCGCGCCGTCAAGAATCACCACATTCGCCCCTATCCACACATCATCTTCGATCACGATACCGCCACGACTTGGCAAGAAGCCTTGCTGATTAATTCGACGCGATTTATCTTTATACGCATGGTTCACAGGTGCGAACGTACAATTAGCTGCAATCGCAACATCATTGCCAATCTGTATGCCGTTCCCTGTGTACAGAACACAACCAGAATTAATCACAGTTCGCTCACCAATGATTAAGTCCCCACTTCCACCGGCAGGTTTGATCTTCACAAAACTATCCAAGCTAGCATACGCCGCAATCACGATACGAGTGCCACGTATCGAATCTTCGATATCGGCTAGTTTGGATACTTTAGCAAGTGGATGAATGACAATCAAGGCGCATACTCCCTATCCATCTTCAAAAAATTCTCAATTGCGGAATCGCAATCACAAACTGCGCACCCCACTCACGTACAAAAGATAATTCTTGCGTGATTTCCCGTTCCAAATTCCACGGAAAAATAATAATTCGATCCGGACGCTGTTGCTTTAAATGCGCGATATCAACGATAGGCGCTCGACTACCTGGTAAGTATTTACCCTGCTTTTGTGGATTTTTATCAACCACAAATTGCATTAGATCTGTGCGTATGCCTGCAAAATTTAAAAAGGTATTTCCTTTCGCTGCCGCACCATAGGCCGCAACCGTCAAACCATCGCGCTTAAATTGAATCAATTGCTCCAACAAAGCATATTTAGCGCGCTCAGCATTACTTTGAAATCCCAAATAAAAATCTCGACCTAACATGCCAGCCTTTTTCTCTTGCTCCAAGCAGTCTGCAACGCGTTCAGACATTGTATGGTGCGTGCCGGTTTGAGCATAGACGCGTAAGCTGCCGCCATGTGTATTTAATTGCTCGACATCGAACACACGCAAACCATTCGCTTCAAAAATCTTTTTCACTGCCGTCAGAGACAAATACGAATAATGCTCATGGTAAGCCGTGTCAAATTGGTTCAACTGCACCATATTCAATAAATGCGGGAATTCAAAAGTCGCAACCCCAGTCGGTTTTAATAGGCAAGCAAACCCACGCACAAAATCATTAATATCTGGCACATGCGCAAGCACATTATTTGCGGCGATCAAATCGGCTTGTTTCCCTTGCTCACGTAAATGACTTCCCAGTGCTTCTCCGAAAAATTCTTCGATAATTTCTATGCCGCGCTGCTTCGCCACAGCCGCAGTGCTGGTCGTTGGTTCAATACCGTAGCAAGGGATGCCCCTTGCCCTTACATACTGAAGAAGATAACCATCGTTAGCCGCAATTTCTACCACCAAACTTTCAGCGTTCAATGAGAAACGCTCCTGCATTGCCTGCACATAGGTTTGCGCATGCGCCAGCCAGGAACTGGAATACGAACTAAAGTAGGCGTAGTCTTCGGTGAACAAAGATTCGCGTTGCGCGAAATCTTCCGTTTGCACCAAGAAACACGACTCACACAATAACAGTCGCAACGGGAAATAAGATTCAGGTAAAGAGAGTTGCGCTTGTGTTAAATACGAATTAGAAGGCGGCGCAGTGCCTAGATCCAAACAGGCAACATCAAGCTGACTTGAGCAATGGCGACATTTCAAAGTTTAACTCCTTCAAAATCTTCTGTGAGAAAAGCAAAGGCAAGATCACGTTCTGATCTTTGCATAATCGGCAATGGCCACTGTAACTGCAAACACGGATCTACAATATTTAAACCTGCTTCACTCTGTGGCGCATAGACCGCACTGTGGCAATAAAACATATCGACGTTGTCGCTTAATGTTTGAAATCCATGTGCGCATCCCGGAGGAATTAATACACTACGATGATTTTGCTCTGACAATTCGATCGTAACATGCTGCAAGAAGCTCGGTGATCCATGTCGTAAATCGACCACGACGTCCCACACTGCGCCACGAAAACATGACACCAATTTACTCTCAGCAAATGGTGGCAATTGATAATGCAAACCCCGCACCACCCCCTGCTGCGCGGTAAAGCTGTGATTTACTTGTGCGATGCCATTACGCCAACCTAAGTCTTGAACCGTCTCAGTGCAATACATGCGTTCAAAAAAACCTCGTGTGTCTCCACGTTGAATACGCTCAATCACGTATAAGCCCTGAATGGTAGTTGCCTGACTCTGTAATCCGCTACTTGGGGTCACATTAATTCCCTTTGCTTCATTCAATCAAGATTTCATCGCTTTAAGTAGATTATTCAACGACTTTTAGCGACTCACTAATCTCTATATAGTGGCTAAATAGGCCTGTATATCTGCTACGCACAAGGCGCGTGCATCGGCACCATCCAAATAAGCCTTATACCATTGCATACTCTTATTAATCGCTTGTGCCAATTGCCAGCGCGGGCGTATACCTAATTGAGTTTGGGCTAAGCCAGTATCAAGATGCAATAAGTTTGCTTCATGCGGCCCTTCAATTAACTCAGCAAAATCTGTAGTGCCATATCCAAACGCCGTTTGTGCATGTTCAATGACTTCGCGCACACTTACTGCATCGGCGGCATCGGGGCCAAAATTGTAAGCTTGCCCTAACTCAGTTTGTGCACACATCTTTTGTGCCAAAATCAGGTAAGCGCACAAGGGCTCCAACACATGCTGCCAAGGCCGAACCGCATCTGGTCGTCGAATCTCTAAAGTTTGATTATTTTTCCACGCGCGTACCGCGTCGGGAATTAAGCGATCTGCAGACCAATCACCGCCACCGATGACATTACCAGCTCTCGCAGTCGCAACACCAAGGTGCTGCAAAAAACATTGCCTATAACTAGACACCAAAATTTCGCATGCAGCCTTACTCGCGCTATAGGGATCATGACCACCTAAATGATCACCTTCTTGATATGAGTGCCCGGTCTCATTATTTTTATACACTTTATCCGTCGTCACGATCACCATCGATTTGATTGAGGCTTGCGTTCTGGCAGCTTCTAATAAATTCAAAGTTCCGACAAAATTACTCGTCATGGTGCCGACAGGATCAGCATAACTTTGCCTGACCAAAGCTTGAGCTGCAAAATGTAAAACGATCTCTGGCTGCGCTCTTTGCAGCCATACTTTCAATGCTTCGACATCGCGAACGTCACCAATCTGACTATCAATAAGGTCTGCGACTTTCGCACCAGAAAACAAATCGGGCGTCGTTGTAGGTGCCAAGGCATAGCCATACACCTGCGCACCTAGCTGCGTGAGCAATAAGGCCATCCAACTTCCTTTGAAGCCAGTATGCCCCGTCAGCGCCACACGGCGCCCGCGCCAAAACTCTGGATCGGGATTGACGAATTCGGAATTCACCAGCATTTCCACGGCGCTCTCCCACTTTGCCACAAATCTTCCAGCATATTTTTCTCGCGCAACGTATCCATAGGCTGCCAAAAACCTGAATGCTCAAATGCCATCAATTCCTGACTGCTGGCGAGACTAGCTAAAGGTTCAGATTCCCAGCTAGTCGAATCTTCTGCAATTAAATCAATCACTTTAGGCGACAATACAAAGAAACCGCCATTGATCCAGCCACCATCGCCACGCGGTTTTTCGATAAAACCTTTTACGAAGTCGCCATCACGTTCCAGCGCACCAAAGCGCCCAGGCGGCAATACCGCCGTCACGGTCGCTAACTTTCCGTGTTGTTTATGGAATGCTAATTGCTCCGTAATATTCACATCCGACAAACCATCACCGTAGGTGAAGCAAAACGCTTCTTCGTCTTTCAAATACTGTGCCACGCGCTTTAAGCGTCCACCTGTCATCGTATCTTCACCAGTGTCTACCAAAGTGACGCGCCAAGGTTCGGCGTGATGTTCATGCACCTCAACCTGATTGGTTTTCATATCAAAAGTGACATCTGACATGTGCAAGAAATAATTCGCAAAATATTCTTTGATCAGATAACCCTTGTAACCGCAACAAATCACAAACTCATTTACGCCATGCGCGGAATAGGTCTTCATGATGTGCCAAAGGATAGGATGTCCGCCAATGTCGATCATAGGCTTAGGTTTCAAATGCGTCTCTTCGGAAATCCGGGTTCCCAATCCACCTGCTAAGATCACTGCTTTCATGCTGCACCTTTCTCACAATAGATTTGCCACATTTGACGATAGGCTTTTTCCACAGATCGTGCAAACGCATCTTCATTCATTAACATCGATGCTTCCATTTCTTGCCGCATGGTTTTGCGCATTTGGATCAAGCCATCGACATCATGCGCCAAGATAATCGCTTTTTGCGCATACTCTTCTTCAGTTGTTGCAATCCATTCCGGTCGTCCCATTCCCATTAAGACGCTAGAACCGATACGTCCGACAGGCGGCCTGTCCTGTAAGGTGACGAATGGAATACCCATATACAAGGTTTCCAACAAAGTCGTCCCCGAATTATGCGGGAAACAATCCAACCCTATATCAATACGCTTTAAGACTTCCCACGACGGCGAACTAAATCCAATATCCAGACGCGAGCGTTCAATACCATATTGCATAAAACGAGATGCCATCTCATCTTGCACCAGTGGGTCTTTAAAGTCACCGCTGTTAATGACCAAACGCGAATTGGGCATCGCATCTAAAATCGCCGCCCAAATTCGCACGACCCGATGATTAATCCTGGTAGTTCGCGACAAACTACCAAACGTGACAATACCGGTTTGACTAACAGGTGAATCATTTAACACAGCCAAACGCGTATCGGGTCGGTAGACATAGGCTGGTCCGTCCAAGCGCCAGATTTTTTCTGAAAACAAATGATCACAATCATCAGTGACGCTTGGGCTATCGGTCATAAAGTAGTCAACTGCACTCAATCCAGTGGTGTAACCATATTCTAGCCAGTGCAAAGAAACAGGCGCTGGTTTCTGCGCAAAAATCATCAGACGATTAGAGTTAGTATGCCCTGATACGTCTATCAAAATATCAATTCCATCGGCACGAATTCTTTCCGCCGCCTCGTCATCGGTCATACTGCGAATAGGTATCCAATGGTCGACAATTTTCTTATAGTGTCCGGTCACTTCATCTTCAAATGGAATTTGCGCATAGGCAAAGATCTCGACCTGACTTCGATCATGTTTTTCCAGCAAGGGAATCAAGAAGTATTTGCAAACTTGATTATAGAAAGACTGGCAAACATAGCCGATCTTCAACTTTCGCCCCGGTGTTTTATCATTACTAAAAGGCAGCCACTTGTCTTTTAGTTGAATCGCAAACCGTTGATCAAATTCACGATACGCATTGAAAATCACTTCTGCCGACAAATCAGGATGATAATTTAGACAAAATAAAATGTTGGTATAGACTTTTCGATTGAAAGTCGAATGTTCGTCGGTTCTAAAGGATACCGCCTGTATATAAGTCTCAATAGCAGCATCAAGATATCCGCCATCTCGTAGCGCGTCACCATAAGCCGCCCAAATCTCTGGAATTTGGTCATTTAATTGAAGTGCACTATTACTACAGTCGATTGCTTGCCGGATTTGCCCAGCATGTCGATATGCTTCAATGAGATTAGGGTAAACCTGATGCAAATCGGGTTGAATCTGTAAAGCCTGTTGATAAACCTCAATCGCCGACTCACATCGATCCAAGGATCGGTACGTCAACCCCAAGTTGTTATATAAATAGGCCATCTCCGGCGCTAATTTTATCGCCTTAGAAAAACTCTCAATTGCTTCTTCATATCTACCTAGAAAGCGATACGCATTGCCGAGATTGTTATAGGCAGTTGCCATGTCTGGGGCTAATGCAACAGTACGCTGCAAAATCTCCAATGACTCAGCACAACGCTCCAAGGAAGTTAACGAACAGGCCAGGTTATTTAATACGTGCGGATTATTCGGCAGAATTTTTGCTGCGTGTGAAGCCGCGTCGTATGCTGCCTCATACTTCTGCTGTTCCAAATACGCAATCGACAAGTAATCCCAAGCGATCCCGTCTTTGGGACGTAAATTGACCAACCAACGACTTGCTTGCTCTAGAAGCGCATACGATTTGCGGGTAACGAATCGATTCAAGATGGTGTAATACGCCTTCGAATCAATCACCATCTTGTGCGAAATTGAAAAAGCCTTTTGCAAATGCGCGATCGCATCTTCGTCCTGGTCGCAATTAAAATAGATTTTGGACAATAGCAGGTGTGCTTCTTCATTGAGAGGAAAGCGTTGAATCACGCGCAAAGCGGCTTGCCTGGCGTCTTCCAATTTGCCCGCCTTTACGAAAGACTGTGCTTCACGCATCACTGCCTTCGGATCAAAACCAGATTTACTCATCGCAGATACTTTCGCTTTTGGGTTAGTTATAGAGGCTTGGTCATAAAGACTTAGCTATCTTTTACCAGTTAATCTTCAAAATCACAATTCACGAGACAATCTGAACAACATACAGATACACAATCAACCTTCCAAAATAAACCTTCAAAAACAGAAATTATCGATTTTTTAGTATTTTACAAACAAATATTCGAGCCGAATCGCCTAAAAAGAAGTGAAAAAATTGTTCAAATCAGGGCTTAAGTATTTTTAAAAGCTGTCGTCTAACGGAACAACAAAAAAAACTTAAGCACAAAAAATAATATTTATTTTGAGCAATTTCCTCAATTTTTTAAAATACCGCCCGTTACCTGATTCAACGACGGTGCAATGGTCAATAAGACAGACCGAAGTTCAAGCTAAACGTCGAGTTGAATTAACCAAGTTAGGAGAACCATCATGGCTTCATATATCAATACCAATATCGCGTCTTTAAATGCACAACGCAATTTATCGACATCACAAAGTTCATTAAACACATCCTTGCAACGTTTGTCTTCTGGCTTGCGTATCAATAGCGCAAAAGACGATGCGGCAGGTTTGGCGATTTCTGAACGTATGACTTCACAAATCGGCGGCTTGAATCAAGCTGCTCGTAATGCAAACGACGGTATCTCTCTCGCTCAAACAGCTGAGGGTGCGTTAAGCCAAATCGGTTCTAACTTACAACGTATTCGTGACTTGGCAGTTCAATCTGCCAACGGTTCAAACAGCGTTTCTGACCGTGCAGCCTTGAATAACGAAGCTTCCCAGTTGATCTCTGAGATTAACCGCGTTGCTAGCAACACTAACTTCAACGGTGTTAATCTGTTGGATGGTTCTTTCTCTGCTCAAACTTTCCAAGTTGGTGCTGACGGTACAGCAAACGATCAAATCAGTATCGCTTCTATCGCTAGCGCAAAATCATCTGCTTTAGGTGTAGGTGCATCTTCTAGCTACGCAACCACGGTTGCCGGTGCTGGTGCAGTAACCACGACAGCTTTGGCTGCTGGCGACCTCTCTATTAACGGTTTCCAAGTTGGCGCATCTGCTGCAGACGGTGTTTCTTTCTCAAATTCCACAGGTAGCGGTATCTCCAAAGCTGCTGCAATTAACGCAATTAGTGGTAGCACAGGCGTGACAGCGACTGTTGGCTCGACCGCAGTCGCAGGTACTGCATCAACATCTGCAACCGCTATCGCTTCTGGCGACATCACTATCAACGGCGTAAATTTGGGTGCATTGTCTGCATCTACATCTGGCGCACAACGTGGTGCTCAAGTTGCTGCTGCGGTAAATGCAATTAGCTCACAAACGGGTGTTTCTGCAACTTTCAATACAACAACTGGTGCAGTTGCGCTGGCTGCTGCTGACGGTCGCAACATCACAATCACTGCAAGCACTAATGCTGCCGCTGCCGCTGCAAACACAGGTATCACGGTATCTGCAACTGGCGCAACAGACGTATCTACTTCAACGTTGAGCCTGACATCTACTAGCTCTGCTGGTATTACTTTGGCAAACGGTACAGGTACTGGTTTGACTGCTGCTAACTTAACTGGTGGCTTCACTTCTGCCACGGTTACAGTAGGTGCAGGTGTATCCTCACTGAACTTGGGTACCGCAGCAGGGGCGACCGCGGCATTAACCACCATTGATGCAGCGTTGCAATCAATCAATAGCTCACGTGCGTCTTTAGGTGCTTACCAAAACCGCTTCTCATCAGCTGTTGCAAGCTTGCAAACGAACTCTGAAAACTTGTCAGCATCACGTAGCCGTATCCGTGACGCAGACTTCGCATCAGAAACTGCAACATTGACTCGTGGTCAAGTGTTACAACAAGCAGGTACAGCGATCTTGGCACAAGCAAATGCGTTACCACAAGGCGTATTGGCTCTGTTGAGAGGTTAAGAAATAATGTAGTTCAACACATTATTCATTGATGTAGACTGTCCCCTGCCCAAGTTTTTTTGGTCAGGGGAATTTTACTTAAAGGAAAAGATCATGGACATTCAATCGATAGGCAGAAATTCGCCATCCGGATCACTGATCGCAGATAAACTTCCGCCCCCGCCTTCCACAGCAATCGCCAGTACGCAAAATGCGACTGCAACAGAAACAACAACTGCAGTAACTCAAGCTGCGAGATCTCCAACTGCAAGTGAAATCAACAAAGCTGTAAGCGATATCAATAAGATCGTACAGGCAAGCTCACAGAATCTTGAATTCACGGTAGATAGTGAAGCCAACGAAGTCGTCGTCAAGGTTGTCGATCAACAGACAAAAGAAGTGTTACGGCAGATTCCTACCGAGGAAGCGCTGGAAATTGCGAAATCACTGGACAAGTTACAGGGTCTTCTCATCAAGCAGGAAGCCTGAACTACCAGATCAAACTCATCCATGCTCACGGTTGATGTTTCCGTTGATAGCTACCTTGGATAGTTAGCTTTGATAGTTATCGTTGACAGTCGCAGCTAATAATTAGCAAAAATCAGCAATAGTCAACAATAGTTAGCGCTAACAACTGTAGTTAATAGCATCTCAATCATGCAAGATGAAAATAGATAGGTAAATGCCCCTCTAAAGTCTGATTTGCTTTTGCCGTTAACTTGTATAGTAACGATACTTACAAAAGGGGAACGTGGTGGGCATACAATCAACCGGAGTTGGCTCCAACCTAAATGTCAATGACATCATCACTAAGCTGATGCAGGTGGAAAGTCAGCCGTTAACGTCCCTTGCTAAGAAAGAAGCGAGTTATCTTGCAAAATTAACTGCTTATGGCACATTAAATGGTGCGCTCAGCTCGTTTCAAAGTAGTTTTGTTGGATTAAATAGTACTGCAGCATTTCAAAATCTCACAGCTAATGTTGGAGATGCAACTATCTTGAGCGCAAGCACGACCAGTGTTGCGACGGCTGGCAATTACAATATTAATGTCACACAACTGGCAAAAGCGCAGACAATTTCAAGCGCAGGCCAAGTCAGCACCACAAATACGATCGGCACTGGTGCAACAAGTACAATTTCATTTCAATTTGGCACCATCAGTGGAGGCACACTTAGCAGTGGAGTCTATTCTGGAGCCACTTTTACGCAAGACGCCAATCAAGCGATCGGCACAGTTACCATCGACAGCTCTAACAATTCATTGCAAGGTATTCGCGACGCGATCAATGCCGCTGCGAAAGGCGTTACTGCATCAATCGTTGGAGATGGATCAGCGACTCCCTATCACCTCGTTTTAAGCTCGAACAAGACTGGCTTAACCTCAAGCCTAAAAATCGATGTTACAGGCGATGCCACATTACAGTCTTTGCTCAATTACAATCCAGCCGGCACACAAAATCTCACCGAAACAACAACAGGTCAAAACGCCAATCTGACGATTAATGGCATTAGCATTACAAGTACGTCGAATACGGTGAATGATGCGGTACAAGGCACTGCCATTACCTTAGCAAAAGTTGGCAGCACGACTCTGGCGCTGAGCAATAACACAGCAGGTGTGCAAAATGCGATCAGCACTTTTGTCAAAGGTTACAATGATCTTCAGTCGACCTTCAAGTCACTCACAGGTTTTGATTCATCGACAAAAAAAGGTGGCGTACTCACTGGCGATGCAGCTGCGCGCGGCGCACAGACTCAGGTGCGAAATGCCTTATCGTCCGCAGTAAATGGTTTAGGTGGGAATATTACGACACTATCGTCGATCGGCATCAGTTTTCAAAAAGACGGCACATTAAGCGTTGACTCAACAAAATTGCAAGCCGCCATCAATAATAACTTCAAAGAAATCAGCGGCTTGTTCGCCACCATAGGCAAAGCGACGGACAGCTTGGTCAGCTATAGCACCGCGACCTCCGCGACGACACAGGGCAGCTACGCTCTCAACGTATCTGCTTTAGCAACCCAAGGCAGTCTCACTGGCGATCTCGATCTGACGGCTGGGAGCACAACGATTGATCCTAGCACCAGCATTAACGTCACCATCGATGGCACTTCCGCTGCGGTATCGCTGGCCGCTGGCACTTACACCTCAAGTCAACTAACGACTTTGTTGCAAACTTCTATTAACGGAACCACTGCGTTTTCCAATGCTGGAATCAAAATTTCTGCAGCGACCACGGGTGGTGGTTTTTTGAAATTAACATCCAATAGCTATGGCAGCACCTCAAATATTGCATTAACGAACGGAACGGGGACCACCATTTCTGCGCTGACTGGCACCATCTTTAGTGGCAATGCTGGCACCAATGTTACGGGGTCATTCAATGGTGTTTCTGCAGTAGGTGCTGGACAATTCCTTACAGGCACAGCGGGATCCGCAGCAGATGGCTTAAAAGTAGTGATTGCTGGTGGATCTACGGGAGACCGGGGCACGGTTCATTTTTCCAAAGGTTACGCTAGCCAATTAAGTAGTTTATTTAGTTCTATCGTCGGTAGTGGCGGCAGCATCGCCAGCACTACCGATGGCGTGAATCGCAGCATTAAAGATATAGGCAAGCAACGTGACATATTAAACAGTCGCCTGATTGATACTGAGGCACGCTATCGCGCGCAATTTACGGCGCTCGATAGAATCGTGAGTGGACTCAACAACACTAGTACTTTTCTCACTCAGCAACTTTCGGCATTAACTGGCAGTAGCAGCAAATAAAAAAGGATAGATATGTTTGGCTCTTCTAATTCACATGGCGCAAATGCCTACGCAAAAGTTGGTATTGAAACTGGTGTTATATCCGCTAGTCCGCACAAGTTAATTATTATGTTGTACGACGGTGCAATAACCTCACTGACCAATGCAACACAATTCATGAAAGACAATGACATACCAGCGAAAGGCCACTCGATTTCTAAGGCCATCGCCATCATTGAGACGGGCTTACGTGCAAGCCTCGATAAGAAAGCTGGTGGCGATATCGCTGCGAGTCTCGATGCGCTATACGAATATATGAGCAACCGTCTACTGCAAGCCAATCTGAATAATCAACCAGAAGGATTGATTGAAGTTCAAAACTTGCTTCGCGATTTGAAGTTCTCGTGGGAAGCCATTGCGCCAGTCACCAATCAAATGAGCGCAGAAGTACCGCCACCTCCTATTGATCCACTCGCGCCGCGCAGTGCAACTCTTTTTAAGGCATAAACCATGAATAGTTTTGAATTGATCGTTGTCTACGAAAAAGTCGCTCAGATCACCGCAGATATGCTGATAGCCGCACGTGCCAACGATTGGGAATTGTTAAGCCAATTAGAGAACAATTGCAGCGGTCACGTCAGCACACTAAAAGAATTTGAGGGGCCGACTGAATTACCTCTAGAATTAAAAACAAAAAAAATCGCCATCATTAAACAGATTCTTGCAGATGATCGTGCCATTCGTGAAATCACTGAACCATGGATGCAAAATCTTGCCAATTTAATGAAGAGTTCAAGTACTAGTCGCAAACTTTCGCAAAGCTATGGTGCCAATCAAATGAGATAGTGCATGTCCATTAATTTTCCGCGCTTAGATCCAAACCTGATTATCACTACGGGTGTTGAGGGTCCAACCACTATCAGGCCAATCGAGGCAATTAAACAAGATACGATACACAATCTTCGTCAAATTGGCATAGGAAAACAGATTCAGGGCGAGGTGTTAGCGAAATTACGCGACGGAAGCTTCATAGCACATGTGAATGGCACGCCAATGCGCTTGGCACTCCCAGCTGAAACACAAATTGGTGCGAGACTATCGCTCACACTATTACATTTGACACCACGACCTGTTTTCTTACTCAATGGCCAACATCAAGTTGCGCTACTCGGCACCGACCTACCGACAAAATCAAATAACGCTAAGCAGCAGAACTTCCCTGGCGGAATACTAGAAGCTGGCTCTGACAATTTACTGGAGTCAAATACAAATTCAGGACGACAACCGGGTGTACCGGTCACAAGAAATTTCTCATCACAAACAAATTCTGCGAAATCTGATCTGCAAGCATCATTGCCACTTGATGTCACATCAAATTTCATCGATCCAAAAAAATCCTTTGGCAGCGATGCTGCTAATGCATTTTCAGCAGCAGATAATGCCAGCTCAAAAACAGACCTCAGCACCGCAGGTCAAATAATCAACAAATTGCTGCAAGAAACCAGCCAAACGACAAAAGAACTCAGCATTAAGGGCAAGATGCCATTGCTATCGGCCGAGGCCATTGCCAGCACACCAAAATCAACACAATCAACACTGCCAGCACAGATATTGGAAACGCAGCTACGTCAGAATGTGCAACAGAGTGGATTGTTTTATGAATCACATGTGATCGATTGGGTGTTGGGTAAGAAAAGTATTGAAGAGCTCAAGACTGAGCCACAAGCACAAATTGCACTGAAATCAGAAGCATCAATCTTAACGGATAGCAACAATAGCGATCACGCGCAGTTGGCACAATTAATTCATCAGCAGTTGGATGTCCTTGAACACCAAAAGCTCTATTGGACTGGTGAACTGGCGTCAGGTATAGCTATGCAATGGAGCATAGAAGAATCCCCACCAGATTCTCAATCGTCCGTTGCAGAAAATCCAAATGAGCAACAGAAATGGCATAGTTATTTACGAGTTGAATTACCTAATCTCGGTACCGTCGCGGTCCATGTGAATTTGGCTGCTGGACAGCTACAACTCAATATACAAGGTGAGAACCTCACGACGATTCCTCTCTTGAAATCGCGTTTCCAATTGCTTAAAGAGGCAGTTGAAAATACTGGAACGCACATACAATCCATTTCGGTGCAGCATCATGAAAAACTCTGATCAACCAGTCAACAGTGCCGTTGCACTGAGCTATAGACAAGAGGACAAGGCGCCGAAAGTCGTCGCTAAAGGAAAAGGCTTGATTGCGGATGAAATCATCGCCCGTGCCAACGAGCATGGTGTATTTATTCATCAATCACAAGAATTAGTCAATTTGTTGATGAAAGTTGATTTAGATGACAACATCCCGCCTGCCCTGTATCGAGTTGTTGCAGAACTACTCGCTTGGCTATACCATATTGAGAACGAGCTAAGCGCAACTAAGATGCCTCCGCCCCCCTCCACTACAATAATCACAAGATAAGAAGTGCTATGCAAGCTACATTCCCGTCATTAGGAACAGAAAACCAAAGTCCATACCAAGTAGAATCAAGACGAGAAATTATCGCTTTGCTGCGTGGATTCAAAGAAAAAAATCAACTAATCAGTATGTACATCAATAATGGCGCCGAAGCTTTTATTACGTCGATACTTGATGTTGATGACACCAATAATACGGTCACGATTGACAGTGCTGCTAGCAACGAAGCGAACCAAAGGATAGTCGAAGCTTCACAAGTCTTTTTTGATGGTTTGTTGGATAAAATCAGTATTCAGTTTTCCTCTTCCAAGCTGCAAAAGTCCATATTTGAAAAGCGCCCAGCACTTCTGATGCCGATTCCCGTTAGTTTGATTCGCCTCCAAAGGCGTGAGAACTATCGCATCAATACGCCAATTTCCAATCCTATCAAATGCCAAATCCCACTTGAGGTGGATTCAAGCATGCAAACAGGAAAGTTTTCTTTGGTTGATATCAGCTGCGGAGGAATCGCGATATTAGATGACCAGCGATTGTTGAATATCTCGATTGGTACTCGTTACGCAGAGTGCCAAATAAGCATCGCTGGAATTGGTGTTCTTGACACCATGCTTGAAATTCGCAATTCGCAAGATCTGACTTTACTCAATGGACGAACCACGCGTCGCATCGGCTGTGAATTTGTCAATCTATCGAGCAAAGCATTAACGAATGTACAGCGCTACATCATGAACTTAGAGCGCGAACGCAATGCTAAAATGACTGGTATTAGCTAAGCTTGGTTGACCTCTATTTTGGTCAATCAACGCTAGTAAGTTTAATTTAAATTAAATTAAACTTACTTTCACTAAATCTGCATATTCATAATGTCATGATATGCACTTACCAGTTTATTTCTAACTTGCACCGTGGTTTGAAAAGAGATGCTGGCTTTTTGCATAGAGATCATCATGTCTGACATGCTGACGCTATCATCTCCCATTGCAAACTTTTGCCCCATCTGCTGCGATGACAATTGCGCTGCATTGACTTGATCTAAAGATGACTTTAAGGCATCTGCAAAGTCTAACTTAGGTGCTGCGGTCGCACCAGCTCGCGACAATTCGCCCGTGCCAGCCTCCATCTTGGTTGCCGCCGCCTTTAATTGTGCCACCATCGCATCAATCCGGCTTTTATCTATACCACCGATATTCACTTTAGCTCTCCGCTTTTTTCAGATGTAAGAAGCTTATCATCGGAAAAAAATTGCTTAAACCGAATAAGACGGGTGAAACTATGGTTTTTCTGCCCTTTAAATAAGAGAAAAAGGAACACAATCTGTACCAAGGAAAAAACCTTTACGGAAAACATCATGCAGCAAATGAAATTCAAATCGCAATTCGAATCGCAATTCATCAGGAGTGCACATGGCAACGGCAAATGACGCAACATTAACACCGCCAGCACCTGGATTATTTGGCATCCCACAGACACCTGGCGTGCGCAATATCATTTTAGCGGTCGGTGCCGCCATGACGATTGCAGTCATGGTAGGCGTCTGGATGTGGAGCCAAGCGCCCGATTATCGCGTGCTATTTTCAAATTTTAATGACCGGGATGGTGGCGCCATCGTCGCCTCGCTTCAACAATTAAATATCCCCTATAAGTATTCTGAAGGTGGTAGTGCCATTTTGGTACCAGCTGATCAAGTCCATGATGTACGCCTGAAACTTGCCGCACAAGGCTTGCCTAAAGGTGGCAATGTCGGCTTTGAACTGATGGAAAACCAAAAGCTTGGCATCTCACAATTTTTGGAACAAGTTAATTTTCAACGGGCATTGGAAGGCGAATTGGCGCGCTCTATCCAGGCAGTTTCGGCAGTTCAAACTGCGCGTGTTCACCTGGCAATTCCTAAAGCATCTGTGTTCATTCGCGAACAACAAAAACCTACGGCATCAGTATTATTGAATCTCTATCCAAGCCGAGTCTTAGATCAACAGCAAGTTAGCGCCATATTGCATTTAGTCGCCAGCAGCATTCCTGAGTTATCTGCAAAAAACGTCACGATTGTTGATCAAAACGGCAATTTGCTGTCCGACCCTAGCAAACAAGCCGCGAACAATAACTTGGATCCTTCGCAATTAAAGTATGTACAAGAGTTTCAGCAGAGCGTCGTCAAAAAGGTTGAATCGATTATTTCACCTATTGTTGGTTTGCAAAACGTGCGTGCTGAAGCGAGTGCAGATATTGATTTCTCTCGTAGCGAACAAGCCGCAGAAAGCTATCGCCCGAATTCACCACCAGAAACAAGTTCTATCCGTAGTCAACAGACCAGCGAAAGTTATGGCAAGTCCGCCGCAGCATCTGGTGTTCCGGGTGCCTTGAGCAACCAACCACCAGCACCCGCTACAGCGCCTATTACTGGCGCAGCGAACACCGCGACAACAGCGAATGCCAATGGTGGTGCGAGTGGTTTGTCGCAAAAAGATTCCACAGTGAATTTTGAAGTCGATAAAACCATTCGTTATACCCAACAGGCCATGGGTGGACTAAAGCGTTTATCGGTTGCGGTGGTGGTGAATTACAAAACCGAAGTCGATAAGTCTGGCAAGACGATTACACGTCCTCTGACCGAAATTGAAAAAACGCAAATTACCGACCTCGCCCGAGAGGCAATGGGATTTAGCAAAGAACGTGGCGACACTTTAAATGTGGTCAATAGCCCGTTCGCGGCACCAGAAAAAGTACAGGCCGAAGATATTCCACTATGGAAGCAAGCCGATGTGCTACAAACGGTAAAAGAAGTTGGAAAATATGTGGTCGGTGGTTTACTGTTAATGTATCTGTTCTTCGGCTACTTAAAACCGACGCTCAACAAATTGACGGGCAAAGATGCCGCGTCGATAAAGAAAGAAAAAGAGCGCCTGCGTAAAGAAGAGGAAGAAGAGGAAAGAAAACGCGTAGAAGAGGAAGAAGCTGCGATTGTCAATCTCAATCACGCAGCAGAAACACATCATAAACATCAACATTCAAGCTACGAAACCAATATGGATATGGCGAAACAACTCGCCTCCAGCGATCCAAAAATCGTAGCCAATGTTATTAAATCTTGGGTTAGCAATGAGTGAAGACGGCATACAAAAAGCGGCAACCCTGATGCTCGCACTTGGGGAAGATGGCGCGGCTGAGGTGATGAAGCATCTCGGCCCACGCGAAGTTCAAAAAATTGGTGCTGCGATGGCAGCGATAGGTGCCATTCCGCACGAAGCAATTGCCAAGGTACTTGAAGAGTTTCGCTCAGAAGCGGATCTCAGTTCCTCAGTCGGACTTGATTCCGATGAGTATATTCGCAATGTGTTAACCAAAGCTCTAGGAGACGACAAAGCGTCCTCATTACTCAATCGCATTCTGGGTGGAAAAGATGCAAGCGGTATAGAAAGCCTGAAATGGATGGATTCGGCTTCAGTCGCTGAATTGATTAAAAATGAACATCCGCAAATTATCGCCACCATTCTTGTCCATCTTGAAAGTGATCAGGCAAGTGAAATTTTGAACCACTTCAGCGAACGCTTGCGCAATGACGCCGTATTACGTATTGCGACTTTGGATGGTATTCAACCAACCGCTTTACGCGAGTTAAATGATGTACTGACCAAGCTACTGACAGGTAATGAAAGCCTGAAGAAAAAATCTATCGGTGGCGTTCGTGCCGCGGCTGAAATTCTTAACTTCATGAGTGGCGAAAACGAAGCATCGATTATGGAAAATCTGCGCAAGTATGATGGTGATATGGCAGAGAAAATCATGGATGAAATGTTTGTATTCGACAACATCCTCGAAATTGATGATCGCGGTATTCAATTACTCTTACGCGAAGTTCAATCCGATTCACTGATCATTGCGCTCAAAGGTGCGAATGCCGATATGCGTGAAAAGATCTTCAAAAATATGTCACAACGTGCTGCTGAAATGATGCGCGAAGATCTTGAATCAAAAGGTCCGGTGCGTTTATCCGAAGTTGAAGCTCAGCAAAAACAAATTCTATTGATCGTACGACGTTTGGCAGATGAAGGTCAAATCATGTTAGGCGCAAAAGGCGAGGATTCTTATGTCTAGTGCTCTACCAAAAGAGCAACAAACCGCTTTCCAACGATGGGAGATGACCTCGTTTGGCGATGCACGTCCAGCGCAAATTGAACGTGCGTCTCAGGCGGCCAAAGTAAGCTTGGCAGAAATTGCTGCAATTAAAGAGCAAGCACGCAATGAGGCTTACACGACCGCCTACAAAGAAGCCTATGCACTTGGTTATCAAGAGGGACAACAAGCTGGTGCGCTAGAGATGCAATCACAGTTAAGGGACGCACTTGAAACTCTCGAAGTATTGAAAGAAAATTTCAAACATCAATTGGCACAGGCACATAATGACATCGGGCAAGACCTTATAGCCCTGGCAGTTGATTTAGCCAGTGCCATGACTAAACACCAGTTCGAATACGATGCAGAATCAATCACAGCAATCGTGAAGGAATCAATTGAACTACTTCCGGTAATCCACCAGCCAGCACAAATTTTTTTGCACCCTGAAGATTTGCAACTAATAAAAAATCTATTGGGTGATGCATTAGAAAAAGATGGTTGGCGCTTGAACCAAGATTCCCACCTTACTCGTGGCGGATGCCGCATCGAGACTGCTCAAAATTTGATTGATGCTACGTATGAGACTCGTTGGGCGCGACTAAGCGCTGCGCTAACCATGCATCAACGAAGCGGACATGCCAAACACACATCATGAACGATTCGCTCTCGCCTCAGCTTTGGAAAGACCAATTCGCCAAAAGCACGCAAACATTAAAGCATGCGCAGAGTGAAAGCATTTCCGGACGCATCGTCAAAGTAACAGGTTTGGTGATGGAAGCGGTCGGCATCAAACTGCCGGTTGGAAGTAGTTGCATCATTCATTTGCAAAACGAAGTCAAAATTGAAGCTGAAGTGGTCGGCTTCGACGGTGATCGTCTATTTCTGATGCCTCAGAGTGATTTAGATGGTGTCATTCCCGGTGCGGCAGTATTCCCTGTCGCCGCACCCTCACATGCGGGTAGCGATTTACCCCATAGACGCAATGCGGATCGCACCAAACACTTGCCTGTCGGCGAAGAGCTGCTGGGGCGTGTCCTGGATGCAAACGGACGCCCGTTAGATTCACTAGGGCCACTCAATAGTCGTGCTAGTGCTCCACTCGGAGCGCGTATTTACAATCCATTGTCACGCGCTCCCATCAAAGAGAAATTAGATGTCGGCGTGCGTGCCATCAATAGTATGTTGACGGTAGGACGTGGGCAACGACTGGGTTTGTTCGCAGGTTCTGGCGTTGGTAAAAGTGTGTTGTTGGGCATGATGGCACGGTACACCACCGCGGATGTGATCGTCGTTGGCTTAATCGGCGAACGGGGTCGTGAAGTCAAAGAATTTATTGAAGAAATCCTCGGTGAAGACGGCTTAGCACGATCGGTTGTGGTCGCGGCACCGGCAGATGCGCCGCCCCTAATGCGTATGCAAGGTGCGGCTTATGCAACCACCATTGCAGAGTATTTTCGTGACCAAGACAAAAACGTCTTACTCATTATGGATTCACTCACCCGTTACGCAATGGCACAACGTGAAATTGCACTAGCGATTGGCGAACCGCCTGCGACAAAAGGTTACCCTCCTTCCGTCTTTGCCAAACTACCAATCTTAGTGGAACGTGCTGGGAATGGGCGTCTTGGTGGCGGATCAATCACCGCCTTTTATACTGTGTTAACTGAGGGTGACGATCAACAAGACCCCATTGCTGATGCCGCACGCGCCATCTTGGATGGGCACATCGTACTAAATCGAGTTCTGGCAGAAAGTGGGCATTACCCAGCGATCGATATTGAACAATCGATTAGCCGTGCCATGCATGGAATTACCTCACCAGAACATCAACGCCTATCACGCAAGCTAAAACAGCTCTATTCGCGCTATGAGCGCAGTCGTGACTTAATCAATGTTGGCGCGTATTCGGCGGGCTCTGATCCAGTTCTAGATGAAGCAATTCGAAAATATCCACAAATACAAGCTTTTCTACAACAAGAAATCTTTGAAAAATCTTCCATAACCGAGAGCTTAGAGGGACTTTCCGCTCTATTCGACGCTTAGAAAAAAGAGCTTTTCCGTAAAATAGAAGTCAATTGAGAACATCATGGCAAGCTCAGCACTACTTACACTCATAGAACTAGCGATCAATGATGTCGAAAATGCGGCAAAAAATCTAGGCAGATGCATCAAAGCACGCGATGACGCGAACACACAGTTAAATTTGCTTCACCAATACCGTAACGACTACGTCAATAGATTTCAAGCCAATGCACAAACAGGACTAAACGTTACCCAATTCACTAATTTTCAAGGTTTTATCAATAAGCTGGATCAGGCAATAGAAGGTCAAAAAAAGATCGTCGCCGATGCGGAATATAAAATTGAACTAGCGAGAAAGAATTGGCAAGAATGTGAGAAAAAGCGCTTATCTTATAAAACATTGATTGATAGAAACGCAGCAGCAGAAGTAATAAAAGAAAATAAACGGGATCAAAAACAGACTGATGAACGTGCTGGTCGCACATTATTCTACAAAAAATAAATCGCAGATTGCTTGCGACATTTAATTAAAGCAGGTGAAATAAAATGCCCAATTCACAAACTATTCATCAATCGCTCCCTATTTTCGCAGCAGCAAAAACTTCAGCGCCCGTCTCAGCACCAATAACTGAGTTAAAAACGAACGCGCCTAGCTTTAATCAAGTATTAAAGAATGAAGTCGTGAACAAAAGCAAGAAGCTGAATGTCGAGACAGCCAAGAATAATCCGCCTCAGAGTGTTAAGGCTAGCCCAGCACCGCACGAATCTGTAAAACCAATCAATCACGACAGTGACACTGAGGTCAACGATAGCGAAAGTGAAGACGCACCAAAATCGACAGAGTTAACATTGGGCAATTTGAGTGACCCAAGCTCATTACTTGCATTTGTCGGCAATATTTCTGCCTTGGCGCAATCCGCCACACAAGATCCAGCGAACGACAAGAGCTCGTACGACTCTGCAATTTCTGAACTCACAACAGGATCAGCACAAACAGTTTCACAAGGCGTCACGAATGACAAGAGCATCTACGACTCCGCAAGTTCTGAACTCACATCGAAAACGGAAATCGCCGCCACTACATCGTCCAATATTGACATTGGTCAGGACATCAAAGAGAGCGGTGACCATGCTTCTGACGATGGTAAGCAGATAGTCGCAACTAGCAGCACTGGCGAGCAAGCGCCACCTATGGTAAATGCGGACAAGACGGTGAATGCACTGAGTAATACTTCTGCACTGCAAGAAAAGTCTTCGATCAGCAAGGATGGCAAAATCACTTCGAGTCTGCAGCCAAATTCGCGGGCTAAGAATGACATGCTAACGACTGCAGCAATGACTATCCAAGCTCCAACAGTGCCGATCACTAGTGGACATAGCAAACTAACTATTGAAAACGCAAGTTTGAATTTGACCGCCCAATTGCGTAGCCAATTGAGTCAACAAATGGGCCAACAAATTCTGTCGGCTTCGACAAATCAACGCGAAAATAATGCGCTATCGAATCAAATAAATGGCGCAGCACCTGCAACGTCGGAAGTATTAAATTACCACCGTGGCACTGACAACACTTTGCTTACGGGACAAACAATTTCAGATTTCAGTGCTACAGCATCCTCACTCGCACGCCGTATTGACGAGCGCGACAATCTGACGGGTTTGCCAAAAATTGAACAATTTGGCATGCCAGCGGACGAAACCAATGATCGTTTGGAATTGCCACAATCAGATTTCACAGTCATGGCATCAAGTGATACCGAAGTCTCGGCTAATTCAGCACCAGTGAAATCTAACGTGACCGATTCTGATCTGTCTACAGTGAAAAACAAGGACACGTCTGATCTAGCAAAATCAAATCGGATTGCCGCCGAATCCGCGACTTCAAGTGCGATAAAAAATTCAGTCAGTGCTTCAACAAGCAATGGATCTCAAGCTCAAATGCCGCCAGCAAATCTGCAAAATACGTCGATATCAAACTTAAGCGCGGACAAATCTCAATTCAATAAACCTACTGCAGAAAACAAAACGAGCAATACCACGAATACGTCACGCGTAAGTGCTGACAACTCCCAATCAGACAATCCAGTTACTGAGAGCAAATTGAGCAACACGACGATTGCGCCAATACTGTCCACAATGGGCGAAAAACCAAGCACTGAAAAAGCAGTAAATAACATGTCTATCGCAGCGACCGAAGGTAGCAAAGATCTAAGTAACCAACATAAAATTGCAGAAGTCAGTCAAAAATCACAAGATTTCGCAACGTCGAACAGTGCGGATAACGCACAATTTGCTAAAGATTTAAGCACTCAGTTAACACGGGAGCGTCAGGACATTGTTAAGTTCACTAGCACAGAATCTCAAAACGAATTAGCAATCAAACCGCTAGCAACCACACCTACCGCACCAGCACCCGCAGAAGTTATAAGCACAGTAATGTCTGAACACATTGCACCGCGCGTTGCGAGCAAGGGCTGGGATCAGGCTCTTGGTCAAAAAATTGTCTGGATGGTTGCAGGGGGCGAACAAACTGCTCAGCTCACTTTGAATCCACCAGATCTAGGACCTGTGCAGGTGGTGTTGAGTATTAGCGATAATTTTGTCGATGCGAGTTTCGTTTCATCCCATTTGGATGTACGGGAAGCCATTGAAGCGGCAGCTCCAAAATTGCGAGAAATGATGGACAACGCTGGAATTTCTCTTTCGGGATTTTCTGTGAGTGCAGATTCCTCACAATCAAGCCAGTCGTTCAATTCATCTTATGCCGAGAATCGCGCAAGCAACAATGGACGTGGATTTGTCGGAAATTCTGCTGCTAATGAGATCAATACTGCACTCTCGGTACCGACTCAAACCAATTCTCGAGATTCGGGACTGGTCGACACCTTCGCTTAATTTAGGCGCTAAAGCTCGCCCGTGTTGTGAATGCGTGATGAAAGTCACCGTTTTTCAACGCGCGCTCAGTAATCGGGCTTGCTTTCCTAAAAACGATACTATAATTGAAGCCGCAAAAGAATTCCGTAGTGGAACTTTTCGATTTCTTTCTGGAAACTCATATCGAGAAAGTGTATCGACTAATCCATGACAAAGAATTGACTGAAAAAAGGGATAAGCTCAGTAGCAAATGCCGCCTTATCAGCAGAGCTAAACGATAATCTCCCCTCTTTTTCAAAGATAGAGATGATACAAAATGTTGGATAATCTCTCTTAATCAGATAAACGCTTAACATCGGTGAAAAATCAAAATGTCTAAAGCTCCAGAAAATCCAGCGACGACGCCCCCTGCTGGGAAGTCAAAAAGAAAACTGCTCGTGATCATTGCTGCGGCTGTACTTGTACTTGCTGGCGTTGGTGGTGGCGCGGTCTTTTTCATGTCAAAGAAAAAAGCACCTGATAAAGAACATAAAGAAGAAGCAAAAGCGCCGGTATTTTTGGCTTTAGAACCATTTGTGGTCAATCTGCAGTCTGAATTTGGCGAGAAATACCTACAAGTTCAAATGACCTTGCAAGTGCCTGATGAAGTTCAATCAAACTTGATCAAAGCCAATATGCCACAAGTAAAAAGTCGCCTGATCATGCTATTGTCCAGCAAGAGCGCCGAGGGTCTACTGACCCCTGAGGGCAAAGATACCTTGATCCAAGAGATCACAACACAAATTAACTTACCATTTGCTGCCAAAGGCGAACCACAGAAAGTTAGTGGTGTTTTCTTCACGTCATTTGTCGTTCAATAAATACCGTGTCTGATAATTTTCTATCACAGGAAGAGGTCGATGCCCTTTTAAAAGGGGTCACAGGCGATCAGGATGATTCTGAATCGCTGGAAGAGACCTCGGGTGTCCGGCCCTATAATTTGGCGACCCAAGAACGTATCGTTCGTGGGCGTATGCCAACGCTGGAAATTATCAATGAACGTTTTGCGCGCTTGTTACGTATAGGCTTGTTCAATTTCTTACGTCGCAGCGCTGAGGTATCTGTCGGTACTGTTAAGGTCTCGAAATATAGTGAATTCATCCGTAATCTGGTGGTGCCGACCAATTTGAATTTAACCCACATGAAGCCTCTGCGAGGTACTTCATTAATTGTGTTAGATCCAGGTTTGGTATTCTTATTGGTGGATAATTTGTTTGGTGGCGATGGACGATTTCATACCCGGGTTGAAGGGCGTGATTTCACCCAAACCGAACAAAGAATTATTCAGAGAATTCTAGAAATCATTTACGAAACCTACGCTAAATCTTGGGAGCCGGTGTATCCAGTTCAGTTTGAATATATTCGCTCTGAAATGAACACACAATTTGCGAATATTGCGACACCAAATGAAGTCGTAGTCTCAACCACCTTTACGATAGAACTTGGGCCTGTCAGTGGCGAAATGCATATGTGCATGCCGTACTCAATGATAGAGCCAATTCGCGATTTGCTGACTAGTAGTTTGCAAGGTGAAACGCTGGAAATTGACAAACGTTGGGTGCGTTTAATGACGCAACAAATTCAAATTGCCGAAGTAGAAATCGTGGCAGATTTGGGAACCACAAAAATGAGCCTGGGTGATATTTTGAACATGAAGGTCGGCGACATTATTCCGATTTCAGTTCCAGAAATCGTCTCGGCAAAAGTAGATGGCACTCCTGTAATGGAATGTAAATATGGCGTTTTTAACGGACAATACGCCTTACGTGTCGACAAAATGCTTGGATCAAGCGTCAATGAAATAGCGCATGAGTCGCTACATGGAGAAAACAATGGATGACAATAACGACAGCCCTATCAGTGAAGACGATTGGGGTGCAGCGATTGCCGAACAAGAAAAAGCCGACGCTGAAGCAGCGGCGAGAGCGGCAGCAGCGCCTGCTGTCCAATCTGGTGCAAGTATGTTCCAGGAGTTTGGCAAAAGCCCTCCAACCCAAACGCACAATGACATCGACTTTATTCTCGACATCCCAGTTCAACTAACAGTAGAACTCGGTCGTACCAAAATTGCGATTAAAAACTTACTGCAATTAGCGCAGGGCTCTGTCGTCGAACTCGATGGCCTGGCGGGTGAACCTATGGATGTTCTGGTCAATGGTTGCTTGATTGCGCAAGGTGAGGTGGTGGTGGTTAATGATAAATTCGGTATTCGCTTAACAGATATTGTTACGCCGGCTGAGCGTATCCGTAAGTTAAATAAGTGATGCCACAATAATGCGTAAATCATTCTTACTACCGTTTTTATTCTCGCTTGGTTTGCTGTTTCCATTACTGTTTCCACTACAGGCGTTTGCGCAATCAAATACGGTGTCCGCCAGCACAGGTTTATTACAAATTTTTTTGGCGCTCAGCTTTGTCATTGCGCTGATGTTGTTGATGGCATGGCTATTTAAACGTGTAGGCCCAATCAACAATCACAACAAGCTACCAGTTAATATCATCGGTGGTATCAGCATTGGTAATCGTGAACGCGTGATGGTGATAGAAGTCGCAGATCAATGGTTAGTTCTCGGGGTCACAGCTCAGCAAATTAATACGCTTGCCACCATGCCTAAACAAGAATTGCCAGTCAATGAATCCAATACCGGTCCGTTAGCAGCTCCATTTTCTGATTGGCTCAAGAAGACCATAGAAAAGCGCAATACACCAAAGAACTAAGTACTTATGAAAAACTTGCGCAAGATTCTTCGCCCTCTCCTTCCCTTTGCGGTGGTGATGCTATTAGCCGGCATGTCACAATTTGCATTGGCACAAGGTGGTGGCTTACCAGCGATTAACAGTTCACCAGCTTCCGGCGGTGGCCAAAATTACTCGCTCAGTATTCAAACTCTGATTTTTTTAAGCTCGCTGGCGTTTATCCCTGCGGCCTTATTAATGATGACCAGCTTCACCCGCATCATCATTGTGTTATCCCTGTTACGTCAAGCTCTGGGTACTCAATCCGCACCACCAAATCAAGTATTGATCGGCTTATCCTTATTTTTGACTTTATTTGTGATGGGCCCGGCATTCGATAAAATTTATGAAGATGCCTATCTGCCATTTTCTGAAAACAAAATCACAATGCAGAAGGCGATGGAAAAAGGAGTTGAGCCGCTCAAAGGATTTATGCTCAAACAGACGCGCGAATCAGATATCGCGCTGTATGTAAAATTATCCAACACCCCTGCTTTGCAAGGGCCTGAAGACATTCCTCTGCGGGTATTGATCCCCGCATTTATCACAAGTGAATTAAAGACTGCTTTCCAAATTAGTTTTGCGATTTTTATTCCTTTTTTGATTATCGATATGGTGGTTGCCAGCGTCTTGATGGCAATGGGTATGATGATGGTATCCCCCTCGATTGTCTCTCTGCCGTTTAAGCTAATGCTCTTCGTATTGGTCGATGGTTGGCAATTATTAATTGGCTCCTTAGCACGCAGCTTCTATTAGAGATCAAGATTAGGAGACAAAAATGAATCCAGATAGTGTTATGACGATGGGGCGTCACGCGATGGAAGTGACTTTAATGGTTGCTGCTCCATTACTGCTGGTGGCGCTGGGAGTAGGTTTAATCGTCAGTATCTTTCAAGCAGCAACGCAAATTAACGAAACAACTTTGTCATTCATCCCGAAACTGGTCGGCATTTTTGTCACTTTAATCGTCGCCGGTCCATGGATGCTGGGCGTGCTTGGTGATTATATGCGTGAAGTTTTCACCAGTATTGCCTTCATGAATGGCTAAAGCGCTATGGTTTCAATATTATGGTTTCAATAAATAGCAATGAGCTCATTGCCTTAATTGCCTCTTTCATGTGGCCATTAACGCGCATTCTCGGCTTTATTGCTATTGCCCCACCGATTGGAAATAACGGCGTTCCTGTGCAGGTAAAACTGACTCTAGGCGTCTTCTTAGCACTGATAGTTGCACCGACTATTCCACCGTTAAGCCATGTCGATCTCATTTCCATCGCTGGTATTGCGGTGTTAATGCAGCAATTAATTATCGGCTTGGCGATGGGATTTGTGGTCAGGGTGATGTTTGCTGGCGTTGAAATGGCTGGCGAAGTAATTGGCTTAACCATGGGCCTGGGTTTTGCGACATTTTTTGATCCGCAGACACGTGGTAGATCGTCCGCCATTTCACAGTTTCTAGTGATTATCGCCACCTTGGTTTTTTTGAGTTTAAACATCCATCTGGCGATGTTCGAAGCCTTGATTAACAGCTTTAAATCCATACCAATTTCAACTTCCCTACACATGGGCTTTAGCGTACAACGATTAGCTATTTGGGGAGAAGAAATTTTTAAAGTTGGTATGCTCATTTCCATGCCTATCGTGGCCGCACTCCTGATTACCAATATCGCTTTAGGAATATTGACACGTGCAGCACCGCAACTTAACTTGTTTGGTATTGGCTTTCCCATCACCATCGCTGTCGGCTTTCTCATGTTGAGTTTGATTTTGCCCTATCTTTTACTACCATTAGAGAACATATTCCAGCATAGCCTGGATGCCATTAATAACTTAGGCTCGCCACTGCCACTTAGTCCGACCAAGCAACCTTAAGGATCATTTTCGACATGTCTGTATCTTCGAAAGCGCATCTTCCGGCACCGCAGATTGCTTCTCAAGGCTTGTATCAAGCTCAGCAAATACAAGCGATTGAAGCAACGGCAAAAAAGACGCTTCCTGTTGGTGCACTCATGCGAGCCGCTGGAATTGCGGCTGCAAAATTAGCACTGAGCCTACTCCCAAAAGCACGCGGCAAAGTATTGATACTCGCTGGTCCCGGTGACAATGGTGGTGACGCCTTAGAAGTCGCACATCTCTTAGCCGAAGAAGGCTTGGAGATCCATGTGCTTTTACTCGGTACCGAACAACACTATTCAAGAGACGCAAGACAAAGCCTACACCGGGCTCAACATAGCCAACTACGATGGATATCACAAGCTGAAGTCGAGAGCCTTTCCATTAAGCATTGGGATTTAGTGATTGATGGTTTATTTGGAATCGGGCTCAAACGCCCTCTTGAAGGTGCAATTGCCAGCTTAATTACCCATATCAACAATAACAATCCCAATCATCAAACTCCGATACTGGCACTCGATATTCCTAGCGGATTAAATGTTGATACCGGCACCATTCCTGGTGATCAACATAAAGCTTTACAAGCAACCCATACCATCAGTTTCATAGCGAATAAAGTTGGTCTGCACACGGCGCAAGGTAAAGACTATGCGGGCCAAGTTCACATTGATGGCCTAGGTCTGGCACCTACAATTTATCCACCTGCCTATGCCCATTTATTGACAGAAAAAACCTTCATTAACAGCATGCCCAAACGTCAGCATGATAGCCACAAAGGAACTTATGGGACTGTATTGGTGGTTGGTGGAAATAATGGCATGACCGGTGCACCATTACTCGCAGGCCGCGCAGCTTTGTACTGTGGTGCAGGTCGAGTTCATCTGGGATTTCTCGGCAACTTCAATCCCGTTGATCATTTACATCCGGAGCTCATGTGTAGAAGCGCGGAGGATTCTGATTATATTTCTGCGATAGTGGCAATAGGACCGGGGCTGGGTTCGACTGACAATGCAAAACTGCAATTACAACGTGCCTTACAAGAAAGTACCGCTTTGGTGATTGACGCCGATGCGCTGAATCTAATTGCATCTCATGAATATTTACAAGAATTAGTAAAACGTCGAAGTCAGCAAGATCTACGCACTATCATCACACCACACCCTTTAGAAGTTGCGCGTTTACTCAAAACTACCGTACCCCAAATTCAGGCAGACCGGTGTACCGCGGCTAAAAAGCTAGTCGACATTTTTCAAGCTTGCGTGATCCTCAAAGGTGCGGGAAGCATCATCGCCGATGCAGATTATTTATGGATCAATAGTAGTGGCAATCCGGCATTGGCAACCGCAGGCACTGGCGACGTTTTAACTGGTGTTTGCGCGGCTTTATTAGCACAAGGATTAGGGGCAACACATGCTGCCTGCCTTGCCGTCTATTTACATGGCAAGGGCGCCGACGATTGCATATTAGAAGAAATAGGCCCGATTGGACTGACAGCAAATGAGCTAATCCCAGCAATTCGCTCGGCATTAAATAAACTGACTAAATCGGGGGGAACACTATAAGAATTCGAAGTGCGCGAATTGTAGGTCGCAAAGAGCAAGGTCAATGGTTGAATTAGTTGAACAAGCGGCCACCATGCTATCAACCACGCTGCCAACAACGAGCTAACTAACAAGCTGCAAGTATGAAGAGTAACTAATCACAACTCAAAGTTAAGCGATATTCAGCGTCACAAAAAACTAGCCTCGCTATCTCTCATCACAAGTCCATCAAAGCTTCAACAAGTTCAACACCGCCTGTAACTGACTACGAATCTGCACAGAACTCAGTGGCGTCGATGGTTTATTGTCTACAACAACTTCATCGTGCGTCGACTGATTATTCAATTTATTACGTGCACCATTAATCGTAAATCCATGCTCGTATAGCAGCTCACGAATACGACGAATTAGGAGTACTTCGTGGTGTTGATAGTAACGTCGATTGCCGCGGCGCTTCACTGGTTTAAGCTGCGCAAACTCCTGTTCCCAATAGCGCAATACATGCGGCTTGACGCCACACAAATCACTCACCTCGCCTATCGTAAAATAGCGCTTCGCAGGAATTGGAGGTAATACGAAATTTTCCATAGTGGCTTCAATCATAAAAGACCTTACGCTGCATTAACACCAGTGAATTGGTTAGGGGAATGCAGATCATCAACCATACCTTTTAGCTTTTGGCTAGCATGAAAAGTCACCACCCGACGTGCCGTGATGGGGATCTCCTCTCCAGTTTTTGGGTTACGTCCAGGGCGTTGTGGCTTATCCCGCAATTGAAAATTACCAAAACCCGAAAGCTTAACCTCGGCGCCTCGCTCCAAAGCATCACGAATCTCGCCGAAGAAAGTTTCAACCATATCTTTTGCTTCACGCTTATTCAAACCTACTTGTTCAAATAGAAGCTCTGCCAGTTCCGCTTTAGTCAATGTCGGTAAATCTTTTTCCGCTTTTGAACGTGCCTGCGCTTCTCGCATAGCACGTTTTAAATCTTCGTCTAACAGAGTATGAAGATCGGCAGAAGTTACATCATTCATCATTATTTACCTATTATTATCCAATTTTCACACCATGCATTTCTGCTACAGATGAGATATTCTTTTTATCTGCGAAGTGGCACATTACAAACTGTCTACTGTACAGCACTCTGTTGTTCATACAGATTTTCCAATTTGCACAACATTCCCAGCAAGCTTAAATGCTTTGACGCCCCTACCTGCCAAAAATGATTGGCACTCAAGGCGTCAAAAGATGCGCAGTTTTAACGAAGTCTTGCGGAAACACCGACACTCGCAGCAGCTACCAAAGCTGCTATTGCCAAGTCTACGGTTTCGTCTTGCAGGGTATTCTGAGTATCTTGCAAGCTAAAGCGGAAAGCAAGACTTTTCTCGTCATTTTCTAAACCTTTACCACGATATTCATCAAATAAAACAATGTCTTGCACGATTTTGCAAGATTCTGCTTTATTTATTTCTGCACGGAACACATCGACTAAATCTTGTGCAGCAACCGATTGTTTGACCACTAATGCAAGGTCACGCGTGACCGCCTGGAATTTAGAAATATCACGATGACCAGGTAAGCTAACTGACTGCAAAGCGCTCAATTCGACCTCAAACACGACTGGTGCCAATGGCAAGTCATACTTTTGTTGCAAACGTGGATGGAGTTCACCAATTAAGCCAATGACCTTGCCATCGCACTCTACTTGTGCAGAACGGCCAGGATGCAAAGCGGGATGGTCAACTTTATTGAAACGCAAAACTTTAGGTGCAAATAGATTTTCCAGATCTGACTTCAGATCAAAGAAATCAACATTGCGTGTCGCCTGCCCCCATTGCTCCGCCGCAACCGGCCCATACGCTAAAGCCGCCAAACGTTTAGGTTGATCGTAGCCCGCTAGCGTTAATGCGTCATCGACAACAGATTCGTCGCGCAAATACACCGCTGCCAATTCAAAAATACGCACACGATTCAGTTTGCGATTGAGGTTGTATCGTGTGTTCGCTACCAGGCTTGCTATCAGGCTGGTACGCATTACGCTCATTTGGCTAGCGATAGGGTTTTGCAGTTTGATCGGGTTATCGTTACCGCAAAAGTCTTTTTCCCAGGCTTCTTCTACGAAGCTATAGTTGACGACTTCTTGGAAATCCAAATCAGCGATCTGACGACGCAAAGTGAATGCAGAACGCGTATTTTCTGGCGCGATCAACATCGCGTTCGGCGCAACTGGCGGCAGAGAAGGAATATTCTCAAATCCATATACACGCACGACTTCTTCGATCAAATCTTCTTCAATTTCAATATCGAAACGATAGGATGGCGGTGTTACTGAGAACAAGCCGGGCTCTTGCGTGAACTGCAAACCAAGGCGAGTAAAAATATCAGCAATTTGTGCGTCAGTGAATGGCACACCAATCACTTTGTTGGCGCGTGCTGTACGTAATTTCACAGGAAGGCGTTTTGGCAAATTCACGACCAGGT
Source organism: Affinundibacterium flavidum (assembly GCF_014284175.1). Taxonomy (GTDB): domain Bacteria; phylum Pseudomonadota; class Gammaproteobacteria; order Burkholderiales; family Burkholderiaceae_D; genus Undibacterium; species Undibacterium flavidum. The sequence goes on along the minus strand of NZ_JACOGA010000001.1, from coordinate 377,160 downwards.
CATCTACCGGGCCAACTTTAACATGCTCAGTACCACCACAGATTTCCACGATCAATGCAGTGATGCGCTCCACGTGTTCAACGATGGATGCGAAATCCACGCCACGTTCATAGCGGTGCGCCGCATCTGTTGAGAAATTATACTTACGAGCACGACCTTGTATCGCCTGCGGCCACCAGAAAGCAGATTCGAGATAGATGTTTTCTGTTTCTAATGTCACTGCAGTAGAGTCGCCGCCCATGATGCCGGCCAAAGACTCAATTTCCTGATGATCAGCAATTACGCCGACCCACTCATCGACCGCCACTGTGTTGCCATTCAACAGTTTTAAGGACTCACCCGTTTTGCCCCAACGTACATCTAGGCCACCATGAATTTTATCCAAGTCAAAAACATGGCTAGGGCGACCAAGCTCTAACATCACGTAATTAGAGATATCGACCAGCGCAGATATTGGTCGCTGACCACTGCGCTCCAAGCGTTGCTTCATCCAATCTGGCGTTGGTGCTTTCGCATTCACACCACGAATCACGCGACCTACGAAACGTCCGCACAAATCCGGCGCGCTGATTTTGACTGGCAATTTTTCCGTCAAACTCACTGGCACAATATGTGCTTCTGGCAAATGCATAGGCGTGCCAGTCAATGCAGACACTTCGCGAGCCACACCCAGTACGGATAAGCAATCGGCCTTATTTGGCGTCAATTTGATCGTGAATTTCAAATCGTTTAATTGATAATAATCACGGAAATTTTGACCAACTTGCGCATCGGCTGGCAAATCCATCAAACCGCCGCCGTCTTCGGATAATTTCAATTCACGCGCCGAGCACAACATACCTTGCGACTCAACGCCGCGCAGCTTGCCCACTTTAATCAAAAATGGTTTACCGTCAGCACCCGGTGGCAACACTGCACCAGCAGTAGCACAAGGAACCTTCATACCGACGCGCACATTTGGCGCGCCGCAAACGATATTCAACAAAGTGCCAGTACCAACATCGACCTGACACACATTTAAGCGATCCGCATCGGGATGCTTAGCGATTTCGCGAATCTCAGCGACAACCACATTGCTAAAAGGCGGCGCAACAGCCTCCACTTCCTCTACTTCCAAACCTGCCATCGTCAGAAGATGAGACAACTCGTCCGAAGTCATGTTCGGATCAACCATGGTACGTAACCAGTTTTCAGAAAATTGCATAATTCAACCGTGATGTTGATGGTGTACTTTGCAGTACAAAAAATATAGTCTTATTTATTCTTACGAATGGAGCTTCTAGAAATTCAATTATCGGGATGCAGATTGAGGCGCAAAACGTAGCAATACGTCGGTATTCAATATTGTGTGGCTTTGCAACGAAAATAGTCGCCCGAGAATTGGATTTATAGATGTCTCCATTAATTAAACTGCTTCAAGAATCGTAAATCACCTTCGTAAAACAGGCGCAAATCGCTCACGCCGTAACGCAGCATTGTCAGTCGCTCTAAGCCTGAGCCAAATGCAAAACCAATATATTGTTCAGGATCGAGTCCCATGTTTTTAATGACAGATGGATGCACCTGCCCTGAGCCAGAAATTTCTAACCAACGCCCTTTTAAAGGACCACTGCCAAACGCGATATCGATCTCTGCCGATGGTTCAGTGAACGGAAAATACGAAGGACGGAAACGCACTTGCAAATCATCTGTTTCAAAGAAGGCTTTAACGAAATTCAGATACACGCCTTTCAGATCCGCGAAGCTGATGTCCTCCGCAATCCACAAACCTTCGACTTGATGAAACATCGGTGAATGCGTAGCATCGCTATCGACACGATATGTACGTCCCGGCGCGATCACTTTAATCGGTGGCTTGTTCATGCGTGCATAACGTACCTGCATAGGGCTGGTGTGCGTACGCAGTAACAAAGGCTTACCAGAAGTATCGTTGCCCTCAACGTAGAAAGTATCTTGCATAGAACGCGCAGGATGATTCTCTGGGCTGTTCAGAGCGGTGAAGTTAGTCCAGTCATTTTCAATTTCTGGGCCATCTGCAACATCAAAACCTATCGAACGGAAGATTTCTTCAACGCGCTGCCAAGTACGCATTACTGGATGGATACCGCCCATGCCACGACCACGACCGGGCAAAGTCACGTCGATGGCTTCTGCGTTTAAGCGTGCTTCCATTTGCGCATTGGCCAAAGCTTCACGGCGAGCGGTTAAAGCATTTTCGATTTTTTCTTTGGCGACATTAATTACCGCTCCCTGAACTTTACGTTCGTCTGGAGCTAGTTTGCCCAGGCTTTTCATTTGTTCAGTAATTTGGCCGGATTTACCTAGGTACAAAGCCTTGGCATTTTCCAAAGCAGCAGCATCTGGTGCCGCTGCAAAATCAGCGATAGCTTGGGTGACAATTTGATCTAAGGGATTCATGCGATTTTTTCCCACTTCGTGTGGATGATAGAAAATAAAGTCTCTACATTTAACTAAAGTATCCACATGCAAAACAAAAAACCTAACCGCAGAGGCGCAGAGTACACAGAGAAAACCATTATCTTTCTCTGCGTACTCTGCGCCTCTGCGGTTCAAGCTTTTGACTTGTACAGCTTGAATACCGCAGTCTCGTAGGGCGGGTGCAACCCGCGCCGCCAAGCCATCGAGCACCTGAGCAGCGCGGGTTGCACCCGCCCTACAACACAAAAGACTCACACAAAATAAACTGAACGAAGATAGATTATTTTGTATAAGCCCTTCAGAAAAACAAACGGGGCACAGGATTAAACCTCTGCCCCGCTCATATTGCAGCTTCGCCTGCAGCGAAACTACAGACTATGACTAATTAAGCAGCCAAAGTCGTTTTTACTTGATTAACAATCGCAGCAAATGCTGGTTTGTCCATCACAGCCATATCGGCCAACACTTTACGGTCGAGTTCGATGTTCGCTTTTTTCAAGCCGTTCATGAACACGCTGTAAGTCAAACCATGTTGACGGGATGCAGCATTGATACGAGTAATCCACAATGCGCGGAATACACGTTTTTTGTTACGACGATCACGGTATGCATATTGACCAGCGCGCATAACTGCTTGCTTAGCAATACGGAATACCTTACTACGACGACCACGATAGCCTTTGGCTAAATCGAGAACTTTCTTATGACGGGCACGAGCGGTAACCCCACGTTTTACTCTAGGCATGATAACTCCTTAAAATAGTGAGTAGAGGTTAAGCTGTTGGCATCATGCGCATGACTGATGTTACGTCAGACGCGTTGATGTTACGGGTGCCACGCAATTGGCGTTTGTTCTTAGTGGTTTTCTTAGTCAAGATATGACGCTTGAAAGCGTGACCACTCTTAACTGTTCCACCTGGGCGTACACGAAAGCGCTTCTTTGCAGAGCTCTTTGTTTTCATTTTAGGCATAACATCTCTGTCTTTTACGACAGCTCCTTTTTATATGATGGTAGGTGGTGACAATGACGTCACTCTTGGATGCCTACTTCTCACTTAGCTTGGGCTTGAAATCGAGTTCAATGCCCTTTGTTGTAATGGTGATGCTTGCGAATCGCCATCACTACAAATTCTTTATTTTGCGCTCCAACTTCGAGATCGCAAGGTGGGTTCAGAAATTCAATTTTAGGGATGCAGTACTAGGCGTTTCCCGCAGCAATACTAAGGTATTGCGAGGACAAACAACGAAGTAATGCGCCCTACAATTGAATTTATGGGCTCACCGACTTATTTTTTCTTTTTCGGTGAAAGGATCATAACCATTTGACGTCCTTCCATCTTCGGAAACTGTTCAACCTGACCGTAAGGCTCAAGATCGAGTTTCAAACGCTCTAACATGCGCATACCAATTTCTTGATGTGCCATTTCACGTCCACGGAAACGCAAAGTAATTTTTGTCTTATCGCCGTCATCCAAGAATTTAGTCAAATTACGCAACTTAATGTTGTAATCACCATCATCTGTACCTGGACGGAATTTCACTTCCTTGACCAAAATAACCTTTTGCTTCAGCTTAGCTTCGTGCGCCTTCTTCTGCTCTTGATACTTAAATTTGCCGTAATCCATCAATCGGCAAACAGGTGGCTGCGCGGTTGGCGCGATTTCCACCAAATCTACTTCGGCCTCTTCGGCTAAGCGAAATGCTTCACTTAATTTAACAATGCCTAAAGGCTCGTTCTCAACGCCGGACAGACGCACTTCTATCGCTGTAATCTCGCCGTTGATGCGATGTGACTTATCGGTAGCTATCTTAGTTTCCTTCAAAAATTTAAATAAACAGGCTGTGCTTTTTCGCGGGCAAAAGCTGGTTAAGCCTTGGTTTCCAAGTCGTTTTTGAGGCGATCCAAGAAGGCTTCCTGAGTCATTACACCCAAGTCCAGATTACCGCGCGTACGCACAGCCACTGTATTTGCATCCCGTTCTTTATCACCGACTACGATGATATAAGGCAATTTTTGCATGGAATGTTCGCGTATTTTATAGGTAATCTTCTCATTACGCAAATCTGTATGCACTCTAAAGCCTTGTTTTTTCAGGTTTTCTGCGACAGATTTAGCATATTCGGCCTGAGATTCAGAAATATTCAAGACCGCAACTTGCACTGGAGCCAACCATGTTGGCAAAGCGCCAGCATGATTTTCAATCAAAATACCAATAAATCTTTCCATAGAACCAACAATTGCTCTATGCAACATGACTGGCACTTTGCGCGAATTATCATCTGATACATATTCTGCGCTCAAACGACCTGGCATCGAGAAATCGACCTGCATGGTACCGACTTGCCATGGACGACCCAGACTGTCTTTCAAATGGTATTCAATTTTCGGACCGTAGAAAGCACCCTCACCTGGCAACTCTTCCCAAGTCATGCCGCAATTACGCAAAGCAGCGCGCAAAGTATCTTCAGCCTTATCCCAAATTTCTTCAGAGCCGATACGATTTTCAGGACGCAAGGCCAACTTAATTTGAATATTTTCAAAGCCAAAATCGTCATACACCTTCATCGCTTGCGGATGGAAGGCCATCACTTCATCTTGAATCTGATCTTCGGTACAGAAAATATGACCATCATCTTGGGTAAAACCGCGCACACGCATAATGCCATGCAAAGCACCAGATGGTTCGTTGCGATGGCATTGACCGAATTCACCGTAGCGCAACGGCAATTCACGATAACTGCGCATATTTGAATTAAAAATCTGCACATGACCCGGGCAATTCATCGGTTTTAATGCGTAGTTGCGATTTTCAGATTCTGTACTGAACATGTTCTCGCGATAGTTTTCCCAGTGGCCAGTTTTTTCCCACAAAGTACGATCCAAAATCTGCGGCGCTTTCACTTCTTGATAGCCACAATCTTGATACACCTTTCGCATGTATTGCTCAACTTGCTGCCAGATTGTCCAGCCCTTTGGATGCCAGAAAATCAAACCTGGCGCTTCGTCTTGAAAGTGGAACAAATCTAGAGTTTTGCCTAATTTACGATGATCGCGTTTTTCTGCCTCTTCCAACATATGCAGGTATTGCTCTTGATCTTCTTTCTTCGCAAATGCGGTACCGTACACACGTTGCAGCATTTCGTTTTTAGAGTCACCGCGCCAATAAGCTCCAGCCAATTTCATCAACTTAAATACTTTAAGTTTGCCAGTCGACGGAACGTGAGGGCCGCGGCACAAATCCGTGAAATTACCTTCTGTGTAAAGAGAGACATCCTGATCCGCAGGAATCGATTCTATGATTTCAGCTTTGTAAGCTTCACCGATAGACTTAAAGTAAGCAACAGCCTCATCACGCGGCAAGACTTTGCGCGTGACTGGCTCATCCTTCTTCGCCAATTCCGTCATTTTCTTTTCAATTGCCACCAGATCATCCGGTGTAAATGGGCGTTTGTAAGAAAAATCGTAGTAGAAACCATTTTCAATCACAGGGCCAATAGTGACTTGCGCCTCAGGAAACAATTCCTTGACTGCGTACGCCAATAAATGCGCAGTCGAATGTCGAATGACTTCCAATCCATCAGCATCTTTATCCGTAACGATCGCCAAATCAGCATCCACTTCAATCAGATGTGAGGTATCGACCAACTTGCCATTGACCTTACCGGCCAGCGCAGCTTTCGCTAAACCCGTACCGATACTGGCAGCAACTTGTGCCACTGTGACAGCGGACTCGAATTGTCGTTGCGAACCATCGGGCAATCGAATTGAAATCATATTCATCTCCATACGGGCCTAAGCCAAAAAATTACAAGTTTAAAATTGGAACAAATCTTTAGACGAAAAAAAACGCGGACTAGCCGCGTTTTTCTGAATACCTCAAAGACGAAAAAACACCTCGACTAGCGTCGCTCACAAAGGAATGTGATCGTAGTTCGCGGTGTCATAACCATGGTACCTTTCTCGCTCTTACAAAATACTACATTTTTACTAAATTCTGGTGGGCGGTGCAGAATTCGAATCTGCGACCCCTTGGATGTCGACCAAGTATTCTAACCAGCTGAACTAACCGCCCGAAGAGCCGAGACTATAGCAAACAACTAGGCAATCGTAAAGTTCTTTTTGGTAATTTCTTGCGAAATGGCCTGTAAGCGCTATCTGCATCCATATACATAGAACTCCATACCGCACGAAATTTCGTATTGAATTTCTTGTTAAGCCGGACGTCAACACAGGTTAGTTTATGCATTCAAGTAGGCGTAAATCACTTACAATGCGAGATCAATAACATGACTTCCATTGCATATGCCTCACGACTCGCACACCCACAGCAATCTCGACAAAAGCGCCCATCTTCACGCCCATCGTCATGGTGACGCCGAACATCAGCACTATTTCGCCGACCGCAGCCAATCCATTTTGGCATGGGCATTGGGTCTGACTTTATTCTTTGCAGGTGTCGAAGTTGTTTTTGGATTCTTATCAAATTCTTTGGCGCTGATTTCTGATGCAGGCCATATGGTGACTGACTCTGCGGCGCTTGGACTAGCTCTACTCGCACAAATTATTGCAAAACGCCCGCCAACTGCCAAACATACATTTGGCTTTGGTCGATCTGAAGCATTAGCCGCATTTGTCAATGGACTCGTCATGTTAGGTGTCGTCGCATGGATTAGCTTCGAGGCTTTACAGAGACTAGCAACACCTGAGAAGGTACAGGGTGGCATGGTTATGATCGTTGCCGCAATTGGCTTAGCGATTAACATCATCGTCGCTTGGGTTTTATCTCACGATAAAGACAGTATGAATACGCGTGCAGCGCTGATACATGTGATGGGGGACCTACTGGGCTCCGTTGCGGCAATTGTTTCCGGCGGCATCATCTATTACACCGGCTGGATGCCAATTGACCCTATATTATCTATTTTCGTTTCTTTGCTCATCCTCAAATCGACCATAGGCGTGCTCAGAGAATCATTTCATTTTTTGATGAAAGGTGTACCACACCATATTGACTATGTACAAATTGGCAGTGATCTGGAAGATACACCCGGCGTCGCCTCTGTCCATGATTTGCATATTTGGGACATGTCGCCAGGTCAACCTGCACTTATTGGCCATCTAGAAATTGATGACTTGAGTGCCTGGCCACGTATTTTAGAAAGCATCAAAAAAATGCTATTGGAGAAGCATGGCATCGATCATATTACTTTGCAGGCGGAAGTGTTAAGAGATGATGAATTTGATGGGACTTGATTTGATTCACAAATGCAACCAAATTCAGCCAAATCCAATTCAAATTTATTTAATCATCCTCACGTAACATCCAGGCTTTCAATCCATTGACCCAAACTGGCGCCTGCAATTTGTAATTGACTCGTAAAATTGCAGCGCGCTGATACAAAATTTCAAAATCAATTTCTGGCGCAGCCTTAAATGCGATCGCCACCACATTGGCGTCATGCACCTCGGGCAGCCACACGACAACATCAAAAAATGCCTGCATCGCCTCTATATTTTTTTGACGTTGCACATCATTTGCAAATAAGTTGACCGTCATCATGCCTTCCGACGTCAAACAAGCTGCACATGCTTCATAAAATTCAGCACTATCCAATACCGGGCCTTCAGCCTCAGCATCATATAAGTCCACCTGAATCACATCAATTTTCCCGTGACGCGCCGGACTGCGCACGAAATCGAAGGCATCCATTTCAAGTACATGCAAGCGCTCATCATCGGCGGGCAATTTAAATTGCTCACGACACATAGCAATGACTTTTGGATTTAGATCTACCGCCGTCACTACTGCATTAGGAAAATGTCGATAGCAAAATTTCGTCAACGATGCGGCGCCCAAACCGAGTTGCACAATATGTTTAGGCACCATATTGAACAACATCCACAGATTCATTTGCTGTACATATTCAAGTTCAATTTGATCAGGAACTGCCAATCGCATCGATCCTTGAATCGGCGCACAACTTGTATCAGAATTAATCGTGCTAGCCAAATGCAAAGAGCGCACTCCCCTAAATTCGGAAACAAATACGTCGGGATGTTCGTTGATCAGTACATCTAGTTTGTTCTTCTTTTTCATCATTATGCAACTCAGGACTGTCGCCAAGCACAGTCATGTGCATGATCACTCACCATACCGATTGCTTGCATATAGGCGTAAATAATCGTGGAGCCGACAAACTTAAATCCGCGCTTCTTCAAATCCTTCGAAATTTGATCAGACAAGTCTGTTGTCACAATACGTTCACGATGATTGACTATCGGCGTTCCCTGCACATGCTGCCACAAATAGTTATCCAAACCACCTGCATCTACACACAATTGCAAGTAGGCTTTAGCATTCGAAATTGCCGCCTGAATTTTTAATCGATTCCGGATAATTCCGGCGTTTTGCATTAACTCATCTATCTTTGCTTCATCATACAAAGCAATTTTCTTGGCATCCCATGCGTCAAAAGCTTGACGATAATTCTCACGTTTATTTAGCACCGTTTCCCAGCTCAAACCTGCTTGCGCGCCTTCCAAATTGAGCATTTCAAACAAACGCAATTCATCATGACATGGCACACCCCATTCATAGTCGTGATATTCCAAGTACAAAGGATTAGCCGGGTTTGCCCACCCACAACGTTGTAGTGACATAACTGCCCCATAAAATTTAAATAAATTTATGCCAAAATAGATTGCATAGCCCGCCTTCAGTCAAATCGTCATGCAAACCTTATCTCTATTTCTTAAGATAGATTTATTTTTTAGATACGTTTATTTTTTTATTAAACAACTTAGATTATACTGCTCAGCGACTGAGCTCAAATATCAGAACAAAGAATAAAATCCCGTCGTACCAATATCGAACGTCGACAGAATCATCTAAATGAATTCGAACGGGACAATAACAACTGAGGTAAAAAAAATGCTTAACAAATTCTCAAACACAACAACCGCACTTACGTGCATTCTATTGTCGCTATCATTAAGTAGCTGTGGTGGCGGTGGGAATTCGAATACTAGTTTAAAGCTGTGCGGAAATGGCACTGGCGTTTGCTCAGTCGGCACAACAGATAACACTAATACTGGAAACAACAATTCAAGTGGCAGCAATTCGGAAATTGGTCTACCAGGTGTATATGCGAATATTTGCACTCCAAGTGTAGAGAAGTCCTGGGTTAGAGCACATTTAAATGACGTCTACCTTTGGTACAAGCTAATTGTCGATGTACCAGCGGCCAATTACAACACACCACAAAGTTACTTTGACGCCCTACTAGTCAAACAAAATGACCGTTTTAGTTTTACTGCGGACAAAGATGAAATAGATGGCTATTTCGAAGCCGGCGAAGATGTAGGATTCGGCTATAAGCTCGTCAATCAAAACAATCAATTACGCGTCGCCTATGTACAGCCTGGATCACCCGCCGATTTGCAACAAATTAAACGCGGCGCGCAAATCATAGGTTTAAACGGCACACCCATTGGACAAGTCAGTTACGACAACCAAATCGCAGCACTTTATCCAAGCAGTTCGCAAACCACGACTCGCTTTGAAATCAAAGATGTCGGTGCCAGCACAACCCGCAGTGTGGACTTAAAAGCTACCACCGTAATCACAAAGCCAGTGCTGCAAAACAAAATCATCACCACGACAGACAACCGTCGTTTAGGCTACTTGGTTTTCACTGACCATATTGCGACTGCATCAGACCCTTTAGTCAACAGTCTGCGCGAATTTAAAGAGCAAGGGATTAATGATCTCGTATTGGATGTCCGCTATAACGGTGGCGGTTATATTTATATCGCCAACGAGGTAGCTTCTATGATTGCCGGCACTAAGGCACAAGGCCATGTTTTTGAACAATTGCAATACAACGATAAACATGCCGACTGGACCGCGCAGAGTAAATTCATGTTCACCGATAAATCACGCTCCGGCATGGTCTTACCACAACTCAATTTGACACGTGTGTTCGTGTTAACCAGTGCACGCACTTGCTCCGCGAGTGAATCTATCATCAACGGATTATCCCCATTCGTACAAGTCATTACGATAGGCGGCACAACTTGCGGCAAACCTTACGGTTTTAGTCAAACTGACAATTGCAATACAGCGTATTTCGCGATTGAATTTGATGGCGTCAACAATGCTGGCAACGGCGGTTATGTGAATGGATTTGCCCCGACCTGCCCAGCCACAGACGACCTTGAACATGATTTAGGCTCACTCAGCGAACGCCTGCTTGCAAGTGCTGCGACTTACAGCAAATCTGGTATTTGTGGTCCTAGTGGTTACACCCCGCCACCCGCAGTGATTGGCAGCTCGACTATTGCAGATCGTGAGCCTCATGCATGGCGAAATAATCGAATTCGCAAGTAGTTATTTGGCATCACGGAGAACACAATCTCTCGCATTTGCAAAGACTGAGGTCAAGAAGATTTCTCAATGTGAAATCTTCTGATATCTCGATCAATAATTAAAAGCCTAAATAGTGTAACTCACAAATATCGCTTCAAATTTATGTGAGTTAATTTGGCTGGATAATGTTAAACCCAATTGTGCTCTTTTGGTGGCGAAATTTTTGCAAGAACCTCCTCCCATAGAAGGAATTTATCTGAAAATTTATTCAATCTGTTAATGGGAGTTTTTTCTTGGAAGGAACTTTGAGGCTGACCACATTTGAAGCAATACTGCCATTCTGTCAGCGAACTCCACCAATGTTGATCATTAAGATCTAACGTGAAATAAAACTCATCTAGTTATAGACACGAAGACCACTCTACTTTGTCACTAAAGTATGGAAATCCAGACTTCAATGACAAAAATTTCGATGCCATTCAAGTAAATTCAGTTATTTCAGGAAATTTGTGTAGCGAACAAAATTCGAGCTTGAGATCCTTTCAAATTCATTCGATAGCAAATAGCATTTTTTTCGAATACAGTGACAAAAAAATCATCTTTTCAATGATGAATCTCGAGAAGTAACACCTACTCACATTCAAATGGGAGCATTCTTATATACTAGAGTGCTCTTCATTTCCCCACACTACCTTACATTCATTCATCTAGACACCGTGACTTCGTGTAGTTCGGCTCTTTATACAAAAATATTAGACTTTTTTTCGACTACATTTTCCGACACATTATTTTCGATAAATTTCAGGGCGAGATTTGTTTCGAGTTTCATACACGATTTTCGCATCTTTCATCGCCCGGTCTAATGTTCGCATTTCTTCGTGATCATCGTGTTGACTGAAGTAATCTGCGGCCTGTGCTCGCATCACGTATTTAATCGCGGCTTCATCATTAAGTTTGTACATCTCAGTCAAAAGGGTTGTGACTTCGTCCAAATATTCTTCGTAGGTCATGAACTTTTCCATCGCTTTATTCCTTTTAACGCTGTGTAAATGAGTGAGGGCTGAATCTTACTCTGATTTGAAGTAATTCTTTGAATTCACCATAAAAAAACGCCGATAACAGCAATCTGCTGTATCAGCGTTTTCAATCACATATTCAATCTGAATTAATGCGTAATTACCTCGCGGATAGTTGCCGCTAGCTCTTCCGCAACAAATTTAGCAACATAAGCATCGGCACCAACACTGCGTACATGATCTTCATTCGTCGTGCCAGATAAGGAAGAATGGATAATCACAGGCAAGCCTTTAAATCGATCATCTTGTTTAATGTTACGCGTAAGAGTAAAACCGTCCATTTCTGGCATTTCCAAATCCGTCAACATCAATGCCACTTTATCTCGCAAAGTCTTACCTTCTGTAAGGGCAGTAGCATTTAATGCCTGTAATTTATCCCAAGCTTCTTTACCGGTTTTGCACATGATGTATGGCGCGCCGATTGCATCAAGCGCTTGGCCAATCAATGCCCGCGCAATAGCTGAATCATCCGCCGCCAAAATAACTGCGCCAGGTTTAATCTTCAACTTAGCACCAATGGTTTCTGAATCAACATCTTTGTTGCCACTCGGTGCAATTTGACGCAAAATTTGTTCGACATCCAATACTTGCGCCAGCCTTGTATCTTCTGCATCACCATCTAAACGAGCAATACTAGTGACCATGCCGCCTGCTGCACTAGATTCAGCAGAGAGAACCTGACTCCAGTCTAAGCGCACTATTTCCTCAACCGACTCTACAGCAAACCCCTGTGTGGAACGCGCAAATTCGGTCACCAACATGATATTTAATCCGGTGACAGGCGTACGGCCAACCACGGATGGCAAATCGATTACTGGAATAATTTGCCCACGCAAATTCACAACGCCCAAGTTATGCGGCAAAGCTCCCGCAACTGCGGTAATCTCAGGCATCGCAACAATTTCACGCACTTTAAACACGTTAATGCCAAATAATTCTGAGCGTTGATTGACTGCATCATTACCTAATCTGAACAACAACAATTCAAATTTATTTGAACTGATCAAGTTGGTACGTTCATCAACCTCATGTTGTACAGTACTCATGTTTATCACCTTTTTATTTATGTCGCTACACGTGAATCTTAAGTCATACGCTCTTCTTATTATGCTACTTTTTTCCCAATAAACACTAATTTCCTATCTGAAATATTTGATTTTTTTTCAGAAGCAACAAAATTGCTCGCCGAGATTGTGGGCGCCTGAAAGAATCGCCCACCTTCACCAATTAAGTGTTTTTCATTTAATAACTTTATAGCAGGGAATATACGCTTTTCCAGGCAGTTTCATGCGTGTCTGCTGAACAAATGAATTCAACAAGACGTCCATTGCGTGCATGATGTCTGGATCGCCGCAAATTTCAAAGTGACCAAATTGCTCGATAGCGCGGATACCCTGATCTTTAACATTGCCGGCAACGACACCAGAAAATGCTCGTCGCAAATTAGCTGCCAACAAATGCGCAGGCTGATTCTTATGTAATGCTAAGCCACGCATATTGGCATGTGTTGGTGCAAAAGGATGTTGAAATTCACGGTCAATTTTTAATAACCAGTTGTAATAATACGCATCACCATGCAACTTCCGATAGGCTCGTACGGTTTTGATACCTGCTTGCACTTCACGTGCAACTGCCACCGGATCGTCAATAATAATCTTATATTTACTCTGCGCTTCAGCACCCAAAGTAGTCGCGATGAATTGATCTATTTGCTGGAAATATTCTTCTGCTGAAGCAGGCCCCGTGAAGATCACCGGAAATGGCAATTGCGCATTATCAGGATGCAGTAAGATACCGAGTAAATACAGGATCTCTTCAGCAGTACCAGCGCCGCCAGGGAATACAACGATTGCATGTGCCATGCGGACGAAGGCTTCAAGGCGCTTCTCAATATCCGGCAAAATAACCAAGTCATTGACGATAGGATTCGGAGCTTCAGCGGCGATGATTCCTGGTTCGGAAACCCCAAGATATCGACCATTTTCTATCCTCTGCTTAGCATGGCCTATCGTTGCCCCTTTCATTGGCCCTTTCATTGCACCAGGACCACAGCCAGTACAAATATCCATCGCTCTTAAGCCGAGATGATACCCAACTAGCTTCGTATAATCATATTCATGCCCTGAAATCGAGTGACCGCCCCAGCATACGACTAAATTTGGACTAATCTGCGGTTGCAATAAGTTGGCGTTGCGCAGTATATGAAAAACCGCATCGGTCACGCCTTCAGTGGTCTCCAAATCAATATGGGCATTCTTTAAAATCTCGCCATCAATAAATAAAATATCGCGTAGTACCGCAAATAAATGTTCTTGAATACCTTTGATCATCACGCCATCAACAAAAGCGCTCGCAGGTGCCGCCTTAACATCTAATTTGATGCCACGTTCACGCTGAACGATGCTGATATCAAAACTCTTATAACGCTCTAACAATTCTTTGCCATCATCCAGGCCGCTACCACAATTGAGAACCGCCAATGCACAACTACGGAACAATTGATACAAACCGCCGTGACTGGTATCCCATAATCTTGCTACTTCCGCTTTCGACAAAACCTCTAAGTGCCCATCTGGGGCAATTTGCGTATCCATTACTTCGAATTCCATAAACTATTTTCCTCACTATTGTTTTTCGTATATTCCGATATTGAGTATCCACGCAATTGTCAAAACTTTCAAGGTGGCAACTTAAAAAGTGTTGCATAAAAAAAGCCGACACGAGGCCGGCTTTTTCGAAAAAACGAAAACAGAATAAATTAACGCAAATCAAATACCGCCATCGATTCCACATGTGAGGTATGCGGGAACATATTCACCACACCCGCTTTCGTCATTGTGTAACCCGCTTCGTTGACCAGCATACCTGCATCGCGGGCTAGGGTCGACGGGCTGCAAGATACATAAACAATACGCTTAGGCCGTAGCTCGGGCGCCAAAGTCGCTAGATCGATCAGTGCTTGACATACTGCCATGGCACCATCACGTGGTGGATCAACTAAGAATCGATCAAATTTGCCCAGCGCGACTAAATCCTCCGCTTTTGCTTCAAATAGGTTACGAGTTGCAAATGAGGTTTTTGCGGCTAAGCCATTCGCTTTTGCATTGTCTAAGGCTCGTTCGGTCAAAGCCGTGCTGCCTTCGATCCCGACAACTTCTCGTGCTTGCGTGGCAATTGGCAAAGTGAAGTTACCTAGGCCACAGAACAAATCCAAAATGCGTTCATCTTTTTGCACGTCTAATAAACCTAAAGCGCGAGCCACCAGAACACGATTAATATGATGATTTACTTGGGTAAAATCAGTCGGCTTAAACGGCATTTTGACGCCAAACTCGGGCAACAAATAATGCAAATCTGAGTGCGCTGGATAATATGGTTCGGCACTGTCAGGGCCCGCGGTCTGCAACCACCACTGAACCTGATGCTGATCAGCAAATGCCTTTAATTTCTCAGCATCGCCAGCGCCCAAGGGCTGCATGATACGCAGCACCATCGCCGTCACATTTTCACCAATTGCTAGTTCGATTTGCGGCAAAGCCTCAATGATTGTTAATGAGGTGATCAAATCGCGTAAAGGCATCAACATGTTAGAAATATGCGGAGGCAAGATTTCACATGTTTCCATATTCGCGACGTAACGAGATTTCTTCTCATGGAACCCTACTAAAACGATGCCTTTTTTATGCACGTTACGAACTGACAAACGCGCACGATAACGGTAACCCCAGGTCGGGCCATAAATCGGACGCATCACCATTTCTGGCTTGACCTTGCCTATGTGCGCCAAGTTGTCTTCCAATACGCGCTGCTTCATTGCAACTTGCGCATTCGGCTCTAAATGCTGCATAGAACAACCGCCGCAGACACCATAATGAGGACATTTTGGCGTGATCCTCTGCGAAGATTCTTTTACGATAGGACCTAGCGTTGCCGCCTCCCAACTTGGTTTCTTGCGGTAGCTATTGAAACCAACAACCTCACCAGGTAAGGCACCTTCGACAAAAACGACTTTTCCTTGGCTACCATCTTCATTGAGCAGATGACCAACGCCACGCGCGTCCATATCTAAGGAACGGATATTAATTGTATTCATGATAAGCAAATGAGGGCGCGAAGGCGCCATGTGGGGTAAGGATTTCAAGAATCCGAGATTATACAGTCTTAATCAACAGATCAAAACGGAAGCGTCGTGGTCGATGTGATCCGTTCTTTCGATAATTGCTTAAATCCGAACCAGCGATCAAACCAAGTCAATCAACTCAAGCGAATTGACTCAGTTCATAGTGTGAGTTGTCGTCTATTGCGACCTATAACAAAGCATCGCGACCAACACCACGTGAAGCAAAGCTACGTTTTAACTTGATCAAGGCTTCTTGTTGAATTTGACGAACCCGTTCACGGGTAATTCCCATTTCTTCTGCCAAGGTTTCCAAGGTGACCGGATCATCATTATCAAGGCCAAACCGGCGCATGATAACGATCCTTTGCTTGTCAGGTAGCTTGGATAGCCAGTCACGCACGAGCACTGTCACTTCGTGGTGTTCCGCTTGCGTATCAGGCGCATGATCACTGTCGCCCGGCAACATATCTAACAAACTACTCTGGGGGTCGCCATCAAGGGGCGTATCGAGCGACATCGCGTGTTCAGACAAAGCAAGAATATCCTGTACTTCATCTAATGGGCGGCTAACCAAGTGCGCAATATCATCGACCGTAGCATCCTTACCGTCGCGCTGTTGCGATTCCAGATGGTATTTGGCGCGCAAAATTTGGTTCAGTTCTCGAACCACATGCACGGGTAAACGTATCGTTCTCGCTTGATTCATAATCGCGCGCTCTATGCTCTGGCGTATCCACCAAGTAGCATAGGTAGAAAATCGGAAACCACGTTCAGGCTCGAATTTGTCGATGGCATGCATCAATCCCAGATTACCTTCTTCTATCATATCGAGCAAAGCAACGCCGCGATTAATATAGTGCTTGGCAATCGATACTACCAAGCGCAAATTGTGCTCAATCATTTTTTGGCGTGCTTCAAAATCACCTTGTTTTGCTAAGGTAGCAAAATGCAGCTCTTCGGAAGCGCAAAATAGGGGTCTGGTACCAATTTGGTTGAGATAATGCTGAGTGGTGTCGGTCGATAACTCGGCCGCCAGAATAGTCTTAATTTCATCTATAGGGGCAATGGCAACGGACGGTACTTCATCCATTTTCTCATCGTCGTCGCGTTCATCTGCCCCATCTTCATCTGGCGACACGTCCAAATTCTCGACATTCAGTTCCGACGACAAAGCCACCACATCACTATCTAATGTATCGGCTTGTACTTCTTGTTGAGAATATTTATGCATAATCTGAACTTTGAACCAAGTTTAAGTGAAACAAATTTAAGTTACTTCGACACTACCGAAGAGAGCACTATACATCACAAAAAAATTTGCAGGGCGTTAACCAAATTCTAACGTGTTGGCAAAAGTTTTAAGGGGTCAACAGGTTTTCCAGCTTGACGAATCTCGAAGTGTAATTTCACGGTCTCGCTATCAGAATTTCCCATTTCGGCGATTTTCTGCCCTTTACTGACGGTCTGCCCTTTTTTCACCAAATTTGCCTTATTGTGCGCATATACGGATAGATAATTATTAGCATGTGTGATCACCAACATATTGCCATAACCACGCACCGCACCCACTTCATAAATCACCTTACCTGGAGCGACAGCAACGACGTCTTGCCCCAATTTACCACCAATATCTATACCTTTATTTTTCGGGTCATCAAAGGTCGCGAGCACCTTACCATTGGCTGGCCAGATCCACTCGATAGTTTCTACTGTAGGTGCTGCTGTCGCAGTTACTTTCTCAAGAGGTTTTGCGGCCGGCATATCAGATTTGGCGGCAAGCACGACCCCAGCACTATTGTCTGCTTTCTGCAATTCGGCCAGATTCGCTTCCGAGTAAGGACGTTTTTCCCCCTTCGGTGCAGTCTTATTTGTCGCAGGATTTATCGGATTTAAATTACGAACTTCAATACCTGAATTATTCGTAACTGGTGAAATTTTAACCCCACTTCCATCTGGTGACCCCACCCATAAAACTTGGTCAACTTTGATATCGCTAGGATTCTTCAAATTATTCCATGCGATCAAATCGTTAACATTAACACCTTGGTCAATCGCTATTCGCGATAGAGTATCCCCACGTTTAACAATATAACTTGGACGTGGCTCTACATTTTTTGCAGACACTTCAGGCACAGCTTTAATTACTTCTGCCGGCACATCTTTGCTTCGCTCCACAACAGGCGCATTATTTGGCACGCTGCTACAGGCGCTAAGCAACACCAAAGACAACAAAAATAAGCGATGTTTCACACTAAAGATCCAACTTTGCTTCATAAATATATCTTAATTTGTTAACTACAATCATCAAAAAAACTTCGCTATTCTCAAGTTGAGAACTAAATTCGAAAACTAAATAACGCCTTGATGCAAGGGTACAAAATGGCATTGCTCCATGATCGTACTATTCCATTCTTGCTGACCCACCCGCTCGATTAACTGCAAGACTTGATGCCGTCCACCAACCGGTGCAATCAAACGCCCGCCTACAGCCAATTGATCGAGCAATGCATGAGGAACTTCTAATCCTGCTGCTGCTAATATAATACCGTCAAATGGTGCAACTTGTGGCAAACCTAGCATGCCATCTCCATAATGCAAACGAATATTGGCAATCCGCATTGGGCGTAAATTCGTCTTCGCCAATTCGTGCAAGGCTTTAATTCGTTCAATCGAATAGACTTCTTTCGCCACCAGAGATAACACAGCGGCTTGGTACCCACAACCGGTACCAATTTCCAATACTTTATTTAAATTTTTACCATTGCGCAAAATCTCAGTCATTCTGGCAACAATATATGGCTGAGAAATGGTTTGATGATGCCCTATCGGTAAAGAAGCATCAATATAGGCTTGACTAGCCAAACCAGACTCAACAAATAAATGACGGGGGATAGCTTCCAATGCAGCTAGTACTAAATCATCTTTCACGCCTTGTTGCGCTACGCGTGAGACCATTGCTTGTCGAAACTTGTCCGAAACCATTCCAACACCAGGCAAAGTTGGTTGATGTGGATGTGGAGATGTTTGTGTTAATCGATTATCGGAGGAACGAAATGTTTGCGCTGGTTTCACATTGTTCGCGGCATTTTTCACTGCTGTTTGTGGCATTGCGGTCGAACGCTTACCTGCACTTCCACGTTGATCAACTACCGATGCCAAACTGAGAGGAAACCGCTTTTCATTTGTACTCATGCCAAATCCACTGCTAATGCCTGCATTTGTTTCCTATTTGTCAGATCTATCTGCAATGGCGTAACGGCAACATAGGCTTTTGAAGTTGTATCAAAATCGGTTCCCTCACTTGCATCTTTTGCAGCACCTGCCGGACCTATCCAATAAATACTTCTTCCTGCAGGATCTTGCGTCTGAATCACAGGTTCGGAACTATGTCGTTTACCAAGTCGTGCGGCACGTATGCCCAATATTTGCTCATACGCCAAATTGGGAATATTAACGTTTAATAGGTAGGGTTGATCTAAGGATGGAAAACCCCGTACGGCAATTTCGGCGGCAATTTTCGCTGCAGATTGTAGTTCACCCCAGCCTTTATTAACCTGTGAAAATGCAATTGCAGGTATTCCGAATAAAAAGGCTTCAGTTGCGGCAGCAACTGTTCCTGAATACAAAGTATCGTCCCCCATATTTTGTCCCTGGTTGATACCTGAAACAACCAAATCTGGAGGCTCCTTCATCAATGCAGTCAAGGCGACATGCACGCAATCTGACGGGGTTCCATTGACGAAATAAAATCCGTTTTCAGCACGAAATAATGATAAGGGCCGATCAAGTGTCAGGGCATTCGAAGCACCAGAACGATTGCTATCAGGAGCCACGACTGTGATGTCGGCGTAGGGACGCAAAGCATTGGCCAGAGCCACTAGGCCCGGTGCTAAGTATCCGTCATCATTGCTAATCAAAATTCTCATGCACGCATTTTACCTGATGCCGATAATGAAAATCGCCAAGCTGGCGATTTATTTCAGAGCGTTGGATTTGCAGCAAAGTTCGAGCAAAATTACCTATATTCAGGGTAGTCCCAGTCCACCCAAACTCGTCACTTCAAAACGATCTCAGCCGACAGCATCTCCAAGCCAATAGCGATCAATGTCTTTCAATCCCCAGGTACTTGCATCTTCGCGTGAGACAATTTTATCTTGCATGCCCGCAGCGGCCAGATCTAACAAAGCCGGCGAAATATAAGTCATCGATTTTGTCGAAAAAAACACTCTGACTTTAGGTAACAGCAATGACTTACCAACCTGCTGCTCCACCACAACACCCAATCGCCCCGATTGCATCTTCACCAAAGTACCAACTGGATAAATACCGATGCTGCGTACAAATGCTTGAAATACCGCTTCATCAAAATGCCCCCTACTCCACTCTGACATTTTCTTTAAAGACTCGGCAGGGCACCAGCCTACTTTATACGGGCGATTTGAAGTAATCGCATCATACACATCGCACACCGCGCCCATTTTTGCATATAGGCTAATCTGATCACCTTTCAGCCCTTTTGGGTAGCCACTGCCGTCAACTTTTTCATGATGATGCAAGCAAACATCCAATGCAATTTGCCCGACACCTTTTGACTCCAATAACATCGCATGACCAGCGCTAGGATGTTCTTTGATCGACACAAATTCTTCATCGGTAAGACGACCAGGCTTATTGAGAATTCCAGGAGGCACGGCCATCTTACCTATGTCGTGCAATAATCCCGCCAATCCAGCTTCACGTGCTTCGTCATCACTTAAGCGCAATTGCCGCGCCAAGGCTATCATTAATGCGCATACCGCAACTGAATGCATGTAAGTGTAGTCATCTGCTGTTTTCAGTCTTGCCAATCCAATCAGCGCACCTGGGTTTCGCATGACAGAAAGGGCAATTTCTTCAACCAAGGGCATTGCCTGCTCCGCTTCGATAGCCTTCCCCATGCGAGCTTCACTAAACATGGAAAAAACCGCCCCCTTAGATTTATCTACAATCTTGGCGGCTCTCCCTATTTCAGCATCCATAGAAACTGATTGCACATCTGAGTACGAAACACGTGGCTCGTTTGAATCAGGAACAGTGGGGGACTCACTCGGTTCGGCAAGGCTCTGAATTTCTTGCTGAGCTTCAGATTGCGGATTTTCTGGTAGGACATCGATACCTTTATCAGTATCAATCCATGCTTCTCGTATGCCCGCTTCTTTGATTTTATTGACGACTGCGATGCTGTCAATTGGAAACGATTTTTGCCAGAATGGCGAGCTCATCCACGATGCGCATAACTCATGAACAAACATACCCTGACGAAGTTGTGTGGATTTAATTTTTTTCAACATATGCAATCAACATCCATTCATTCAAGGACTTCTAGTCAGTCATCCAAGTCGATCAAACTGAAGCACTATCACAGTCACCATGGAAAGTTCTCGTGCGGAATTTCAATTTCATTCTACACGAGCAAACAAGCAGGAGTACCTAAGCCAATGATGATTTTTATTGATTTGAGGCAAATTTGCGAAACTAACTTGGTCTTAACTTATAGTGTGGTCAATTATTAATTCAGGCACACCCAATAATTACCAACAGTTACTCATTAAGATAGAAATAAAGAACAATATTTCTATTGAATGAAAGACGAAACTCATCTATGCAGTAAGTTCAGCGAGGCGAAAAGGTTTTGCATAGTCGCATTTGAAATAAAGCTTAAGTTATAGGGATGTTCTGACTTAAGGTTTACAAATTCACCGACGACAGAAATCTGCCCCAAGCGATCCGCAATTTTTCCCCATAAAATTAACTCTGGTCGAGTTTTCTGCAAGGTCAAAGATTGAAATACTACCTGCAAAAAAGGCAGCCAGGCTCTCGCATCCACCGCCGGTGCGACATCTGCACGAAATACCAATGAGGCATTCAACATCAAGAAACCTTGTCGCAAGAAATTGGATTGCAATTGCCCCATGGTTTGCACGTAACGAGAAGGCTCGGAACGCAATCTTTGTGCGATGGGCGCAATTGCGGCACTACCAGTATCTGCCTGTGCAAGTTGCCCGTCCGCCACCAGCAACATTTTTACAAAATTACGCAATGAGGTCGCACGATTGACAGATTTACTCAAACCGCCGTTCACATCTTGAGACCAAATTTCATCGACAGCACCATCCATAAAACAATAACCAGTCGCACTCTCTTCGCGTGGATACGGTCCTTCCCCGACCAGTACATAGTGGACATCGGATAAAGGAATGGAAAATGCTGCAAACAATCGATGCGAATTAGGCAGAAAATGTGACTGTGCCAATTGCCGGAGATAGTCAGGATTTTGCTGATGTACCGCTTCTAAGCCTTGACGCAAAATCTCATGCCAAGATGGATGCGCCAGCTGAATATCTATTAGAAAAAAATCCGGAAAGCGCATGAATAAAAATGGGAAAAGTCGAAACTAACGCCCCGGTACCATAGGTGAAACTGGCGCTGGCGGCGGCATTGGAGCTGGCATACCTTGGGATCTAAAGCTTGCAGGATCATTAGCTTGCATCTGGACTATGCCTGCATTTGGGGCAGGGACTGGTAAGTCGATACGACGAGCAATGCCAGACTCACTCACAATGACATGATCCGCATGCACTTCTTTCAAGCTCACTCCAGGTATCAACTCTTTACCGGTACCAATGGTAAAGTTTGGCTTACCTTCAATGACAATAATTGCCACACTATCTTTTGCTCTGGGAGCAACGATTACCCCCTTCAATTGATAGCTACTAGGTGCAACTTCAGTTCTTGCAGCCACACCAAAGACATTACCCCATTGTCCAACATTGGGTTCATAACTATTGACACTCACAGGCGCCTGTATTGGTCGGATAGTCGGCTTAAATATTTGCAATCCCCAATAACTAAGTAGCATGCAAACTAAGGCAAACAAAATAATATTGATGATTAATGGAAGACGCTTCATGATGTTCTCACTGTATTTCTTATTTTCTTATTGTTGAATATTTGCAGATGACCGATAGATGATCGATAGATGATGTTCATCGAATTATCGAACCAATTGGTTAATTTCAATGATAGGCATCAATACTGCCAACACGATCAATAACACCACCACACCCATTGCCAAAATCAATAGTGGCTCAAGTAAACCTGCTATCGTCAACGCACGACGTTCAAGATCTTGCTCCTGAGCAGAAGAGGCGCGCTCTAACATTGCTGGTAACTCGCCCGTCACTTCACCTGCTCGTATCATATGAATCAACATCGGTGGAAAATGTTTATGTGCAGACAAAGCACGTGCCAAGCTAACGCCTTCTCTCACGCTATTGGTTGCATCCTCGACCTGCTCTCGCATTGCGACGTTCGACAAAGTTTCTCGACTGGTCTGCAATGCCTTCAGAATAGGAACACCCGAACCAGTCGTAATTGACAGCGTACTGGAGAAGCGCGCTGTATTTAGACTACGCTCAAATTTTCCATACATAGGCGCATCTAACAACCAAGTATGCCAGCGCATTTTGATTTGAGGATCTTTCAACGCACGCCGACAAGCGAAAGTAATTGCCACAACAACGATCGCCACTAACCAACCGTAAGCGCGCACAAAGTCTGATATCGCCAGCATCACCACGGTCAAAATTGGCAATTTTTGCTTAGTATTAGCAAACACCGATACGATTTGCGGTACGACATAGGTCAACAAGAAAATCACAATCGCAAACGCCACAATGGTCACGATAGCGGGATAAGTAAACGCCAGTTTCACTTTTTGAGTCAAAGCATTGCGTCGTTCTATATAATCCGCCAAGCGCGACAAAACCTTAGACAATTGTCCAATCTGCTCGCCCGATGCAACCAATGCGCAATAGATATCTGTGAAATCGTTTTGATGCTGCTTCAACGCATCGGACAAAGCCGAACCCGCCAAAATTTCTGAACGTATAGATGCGATCAGATCACGAATATAAACCCGCTCAGCCTGTTCTAATAAAGCCGAAAAAGCTTGTTCCAAAGGTAGACCTGCATCTAACAGACTCGACAATTGGCGCGTAAACAATGCCAATTCAACTGTAGACAAATGCTCGCTAAACAGTGATTTACCGCGACGACCTTCACCTGTTTGGTTGGCAATTTGCTCGACCATCACGGGTACCAGATGTTGCGCCCTCAAATCAGAACGTGCTGCACGTGCGCTATCTGCGGTCAGTACACCTTTTTTTGTTGAGCCATGAGAATCTACGGCTTCATATCGGAATGCAGGCACAGTCAGTGTCTCTCTTGATGAATTCTAGAATTATTCTTGTCTTACTTTTCAATTACTCTTTGGTCACACGCAACAGCTCTTCTCTAGTCGTGACACCCGCATCCAACCAACGCTGTCCATCCTCACGCATGGTTTTCATACCATCACCTTGTGCCGCCAAACGAATTTCTGCTTCGGAAGCTTGATGATGAATTTGCGCAGAAATCGCTTCTGTCGTGAGCAATAATTCGTAGACACCAACTCGCCCTTGATAGCCGGTATGACCACAATGTTCGCAGCCAACTGACTTCCATACCTCACCGTCATGAACCTTACAGTGGGTACATAGTTTGCGCACCAAGCGCTGCGCTACGACACCTAATAATGAAGAAGAAAGCAAGAAAGGCTCAATCCCCATATCCAACAAGCGCGTAACCGCAGCCGCAGCATCATTGGTATGCAAAGTTGCCAATACCAAGTGACCAGTCAATGACGCCTGCACCGCAATTTGAGCTGTTTCTAAATCACGGATCTCACCGATCATGATGACATCCGGATCTTGCCGTAATATGGCACGCAATGCTTTGGCAAAGCTCATGTCAATCTTGGCATTCACCTGTGTCTGACCGATCCCAGCCAACTCATATTCAATCGGATCTTCAACCGTCAAAATATTCGTAGTTCCCGCATTCACCCGCGATAAAGCTGCATACAAAGTCGTCGTTTTACCAGAACCAGTTGGTCCGGTTACCAATACAATTCCGTGTGGCTGCGCAATTAATTGATCGAACTGCGTCAACACTTCAGTACTCATGCCCAGATGCGTCAAATCAAGCTTACCAGCTTCTTTATCGAGCAAACGCAATACTGCGCGCTCACCGTGACCAGTCGGCAAAGTCGAGACACGCACATCGACTGGCTTGCCGCCAATACGCAAAGTAATCCGACCGTCTTGTGGCAAACGTTTTTCCGCGATATCGAGTTGCGCCATAATTTTGATGCGCGACACTAAGGAAGCGTGGATCGCTTTTTTAGGGCGAATCACATCACGTAAAGCACCGTCAACACGGAAACGTACGACTGAAATTTGTTCAAATGGCTCGATATGAATATCGGATGCACCTTCACGCAAAGCCTGCGTCAACAATGCATTAATCATCCGAATCACAGGAGCATCGTCAGCCGACTCCAGCAAATCTTCGATCGCTGGCATGTCTTGCATTAGTTTCGCCAAATCCATATCGGATTCAACTTCACCCACAACGTCTGCCGCATCGCCACCTGAACCCGCATACGCTCGTGCAATTTCTTGCAGTAATTCCGTATGCGGCAGTACATCCAGATGTACGCGCCCAAAGCGACGTCCAGCTTCCAAGATCGCAGCTTGACGAGTCTCGCTGGACACTTTTAATTCTACCGGAGCACCTTCTAAATCATCGCGACGATTCGCAAGGATAGAGAAATCACGCGCGAAGGCGAAAGGCAATAATCGATTTTCTGACATACGATTTACTGACCTTCTTTTTTGGCGGGTTTGTTTTTGTCAGCGCCAGCAGCTTCTACAGGCGTGATCATTCTTCCTTTTTCCATCTTCAAAAATGGGATGTCGGTTTCATTTTCTGTGCTACGTAAATACTGGGTGCGCAAATAATCATAACGATCCAAGGAGACGTTTTTACTATCTTCAGCGTTACGAATAACGGTTGGACGTAAGAACACCATTAAATTCACTTTTTTCCGATTTTTCTCTTTGTATTTAAACAAATTACCTATTAATGGAATGTCACCGAGAAATGGAACTTTCGCCTCTGCTCCAGTATTGTCATCACGAATCAAGCCCCCTAAAGCAATTATCTGACCATCTTCGACCAAAACATTGGTTGCAATCGAACGTAAGCTAGTTGTAATACCAGAGCTTCCTGGAACAGGCTTCGCAACACTAGAAACTTCCTGAGCAATTGACAGCTTAACCGTTCCGCCTTCAGAGATTTGCGGCTTTACTTTGAGTTTGATACCAATCTCTTTACGCTCGATGGTTTGAAATGGGTTGGTTGCCGCAGCGCCAGTCGTGGCTCCAGTATATTGACCAGTCACGATCCCAACAGTTTGCCCATCAACAATAGTCGCTTCTTCATTGTCTAGAGTCACCAAATTTGGCATAGACAACAAATTTGAACCAGTATCATTTGCTATTGCTTTAGCGATAGCTCCGATTCCTAGCTGACCGCCAATTTGACGAAATAAACCTATGTTAAATCCTGTTGTGAGTGCTCCCAACCTCTTAGTAGGATCGGCGAGGTTCACCAAATTTCCCTGATTCGAACTGACGGCACCCAACCGGTAATTGCTTGTACTGTCTCCAGTTGCACCGGCCCATTCAACGCCCAATTCAGCAGATTTTTCTTCTGAAACTTCGACAATGATGGTTTCAATATACACTTGAGCACGCCGTGCGTCTAATTGATCAATCACACCACGTAGGTTTCTGTACACCGCGTCACTCGCAGTAATGATCAATGTATTGGTAGCTTGATCGGCCTGAATAAATCCTCCGCCACCACCACTCTGACCTTGACTATTACTATTGCTACTAATTGGCAGACTCAAAGTCGATCCAGATGAACTTAAAGCTGAATTATTACCCTGTGTTATACCTGCACCTGGGTTATTTGGAGATGTTCCCCCAAAACCTGAATTACTATTCGAACTTGAGGAATTTGACGGCGACGAGCTTTCACCACTTAGTATGGAACGCAAAGTTGCCGCTAGTTTTACTGCCTCAGCATTCTTCAAATAAACTACATGTATATTGCCAGGCAAATCTGTCGCTTGATCTAGTTTTGCAACCAGTGCCTTAATCAAATTTGCACGCGCAACAGTCGGCGCTTTAATCAACACAGAATTGGTTCGAGAATCAGCCAATACAATGGCGCGACCAGCATCGGCACTAGCTTGATTGCCTTCGCTTAGACGCGTGACCATGGTCGCCACATCAGCCGCAATCGAATGTTTAATGGGAATAATTTCTAACTCAGGATTTGATGGCACGTCCAGCAAAGCAATCACTTCAGCCATACGTCGCATATTGTCGGCATAGTCGGTGATCACAATGGAATTATTTCCAGGATTCACGTTGATCACATTATTCGGCGATATCAACGGGCGCAATGCGGTGACGATATTGTTCGCGGCTTCATAATTCACTCTAAATACTTGCGTGATTATTTGATCGCCTTTAATGCTTTTTACCTGCGTAGGGCCGCCTTGTAACTTAGCATCGGCTTCTGGCACAACTTTTGAAAATCCATCAGAAGTGACGACGGCAAAACCTTGCATACGCAAATTCGACGTCAATAATTTAAAAGCCTGATCTTTAGTCAAGGGCTTTTCCGCAACCAATGTTAGTTGTCCTTTTACCCGTGGATCAATCACAAAAGTCGTACCAGTGTAATGGCCAACGGCTTTGATCACGGATTCGATATCAGCATTGACAAAATTCAATCCCGCTGCATTTTGATTTGCTTCTTGAGCGAAGACGAAATGTGGAGTAACGACACCAACAACGCCAACGGTGCCAATTGCACCGATAAATGCTGCGTGTATCGCTAAACTCAGCCATTTTTTTGGACCTATGGTGTGTTTAGATTTTGTCGAAGTGTTGATAATATTCTTCATGCCAATTGTCTCATTTATATTCTAACGCGATGATCTGTTTGTCGCCTTCTTGACGACGTCTCCCTAGCAAATTCAATAAATTTGCCATTTTTTCTTCTTGCCCAGCTTCGGCATAAGCCTTGCCAGAAAACTGAAACCGTCCATGTTGAAGAGCACCAGTTCCTTCCAACATCATTGGCCCCTTGCTAGTACTTAAAACTAGGTTCGCCGTGTCGCCACGCCAATCAAATTCCATCGCATAACTGCCCAAAGGCTTTATAGACGATGCGCGTGACGCCATTTCATTCATTTCCAACTGCATATGACCATTCAACAAAGTTTGCCCATTGATCAAACTTGCCTCTAACTGCCCCCAGCGCAAATTAATCTTTCCACTCGGCCCTATAGTGTTCAACGGTGCCCCCAAGCCCTCTAGTCGTTCTGGTGGGAGACTCAAACTATTTGGGCTAATCTGCCATTGTTGAAAATTACCATCAATTTTCAATGGTGCTGACATCACTGATGTATTTTCCAATACCACTGCGACCTGGCCTAACAAAATCGCTGGAGAAATTTGCCAATTAAACCGTCCAGGAAACAAAGGTGTTACCGCAGACTTATTATCAACAGCAACGCCAACAAATGCCGATCCGCGCCAAAAACTTCCTTGAATATCACCTAAGCTCACCCGCCCCATTGTTTGCTTTTCTATGAGCGACCCAACCCAACTTGCGGGTAAAAAATACAATACCGTACCGAAGACACTAACAATACCAACAAACAGCAATCCAAGTATCGTTTTTCTTTGCATACTAATTTCCAGCCCTTTGTTGACGCAAAGTGATAACCGCCCCCACTTGACCTGGCTCAGCAAGTGAAGTGAGTTTCACTTCGTCAACACCAAGCCTCGCAGCTTTTTGCATTTCCAAAATCCACTCCATCAAATTAGCATAAGCCACCACGTTCACTTGAAACCGTACTATGTCATTCGATACCGTTAATGATTGGGTTTTGATATTACGTCGCGTCAAGGTCGATTCGATTGCTTCACGTGTCACTGGCGGAATATTTTCCGCCATTGTTTTTGACAAAGTACCATATTGAGCCGCCATATTCGCCATCGTTGCTGCTTGCAACTTAAGTGCAGGTGTGGAGTTTTCCAGATCTTTGATATTGCTTTGAGCTGGCTGAATACCAAACAGATACAATAAACTCGCTACTACTAAGACAGCAACTCCAATTAAAATCCGGCGCTCGCGCAACTCTCTCTTATTCCAATCGTCGCGTAAATTATTCAGGGTTTCCATCGCTTTCATCACACACCACCCACATCTGCAAAAACTTTCAACAAACCATCTTTGACTTCAAGTTTAAGATTGCGCTCTTTTAATAATGCACGCAATTTCTCAACAGGCACCTCGGCCAAATTTTTTGGCGTCACGAACAAACTACGCTCACGATATTCGATCGATGTCACCGTTGCTGTGGCCTGCGCAGGCACTAACTGATCCCAGGCTTGTGCGAACTGTGCGCTTAACACCAAGAAGTCATCATTGCTGGATTGTCCCGCCAACTTCTTAGCTGCATTAATTTTTTGCTGCATCTGAAACAAGGGGTCGCGTGAAGCAGGTTCTTTAGGAAATGCAGATTGATAAGTGGCCTGAATTGAATCGCGAATAGTATTAGCTTCGCGCCGCAAGCTCCACCATTTCCAATTTAAGGCAAACAAACTAATCAAGATCATGAAGGCGATGAGCGAAATGGACCAACGCCATTTAAGCCAATCAAAGCTTTGTTTGCCATCCGAGTTTAGGAATGCCAATAAGTCGATACTCTGGTTGGAAACACCACCAATTTTACTTTTCCAATCAAGTGGCGCGACCTGCACTTGTCTGGTTTCACTGTCATGCTCCACGAATAATTGGCGCAAAGTGGCTTCCAAACTTGGTTCGGCATAAACCTGCAAACTTGCCTGCGGAGCCAAAATATTAACCGCTGCAAAAATCTGCTGAACCACTTGTGTATGATCAGTGACGGTGCCAGGAACATCAATACTCAAACCTGAAGCGATCTGCTCCGGACTTTTCACAGCAATTTCAAAAATTTGACGCTCAGTTTGTACTGATTCAACCAAGACTGTTGCCATGTCGGCGTGCTGATTCAAACTATCAGATAAAGCAATCGCCGAAACTCTGGC
This sequence comes from Affinundibacterium flavidum, assembly GCF_014284175.1. Classification (GTDB taxonomy): domain Bacteria; phylum Pseudomonadota; class Gammaproteobacteria; order Burkholderiales; family Burkholderiaceae_D; genus Undibacterium; species Undibacterium flavidum. The sequence goes on along the minus strand of NZ_JACOGA010000001.1, from coordinate 347,075 downwards.
GGCACCAAGTTGCACGCCTAATCCCAACACCTGCTCAATCCAAACTCGTGCTACCACCGCAACATAGCATTGCCCTTTAACGGGTGGACTTGGAACGAATACTAAGTCCGCAGGATCTGTCAGCAATTGCTCTTCCAACAAATTAGGAATGGCAGCCTTCAATTTAGCAAACGGCATGGGCGGTACTGCCACTTGCAAAAAATTGACATCACTGGCCGAAACTAGCAATACCGTTTGACCTGCCTGCTGTACCAGAGTCTGCAAATTTGCGAATGCGTTACGACCTTGCTGCAGTATGTTTTTTTCAGCGGAAGCAAGACAATATGAAAATGTCTGCTCGCTCCATGCCCCCAGTTTATCTGCGACTGTACGTGGAGGTAATTGTATATAAAGCGTACTTGCCATGTTCTCCTACACCTTCTTACCGAATTGAGTTCTCATATTTTTTAATTCTTTAATTTTCACGTAGACTCAATTTTCTTTTATCCACAAAATTCGTGTTCCAACGTCATCCCGCTGCAACAAGGCATCGACCTCCAATAAAGATCGATTCAACTTCACTTTTCCATTGACCACAAAAAAATTAGTTTGAAAATCTAAAAAATTGCTATCCGTATCTTTTACCTTGTCGGGAAAATTCAATTTAAACTGCGCAAAATTCAGAAAATAAGCGCGATCTCGTGTCGCTATCATTAAAGCCGCATCAGTCATGCTGACGTTCTCCAAACTCGCGGACAGCACCTCTGCAGTCGTTGTATTGACATTAATCTTTGTCAATATCGGTAACACAGTAACAAAATTTCGCAATCGTACTATTGTTACAGGGTTAAAGCCGGGTACCGCCAGCAGATCTTCAATTTGACTAAATTTCAAGAATTGTACTTCGGAATTGGAACTTGTCGATAGACCAACAGTTGAATCTCCCCCTCCAGGCGTTGTTTTTGATCCGCCAACGCCAGTGCCACTACTAGTCTGACTTCCTTTCGAACCAGTCGGATTTTGCCCAGTATCGGGAGCACCTGGGTTTTCCGGCCCTACCAACAAGCGCTCTTGGGTCATCGCCACCTGCACTGCCACTTGCTGCGCCAATCCGGGATCCAAATGCAGATTACTCAACAATTTGGAAAAAACGGCAAGCTCCCGCACATCAACTTTTCCATTTACGGCTAAATTCGTCAAATTGAACTTTGCTTGCGCATCACTAATTTGACCCGACAAAGTAGCGTCACTATCTTCAACCTCGGTTCTGCCATTTTCAACATATTGATCCAAGCGGGTATCACCCAGATTAACTGCCCACGGCTCACCCAAATGATCAACTTTACTGATGCGCCGATCTTCCCGCAATATCAGCCCAGCCCAATCGAGAGCACCGCGCAGTACCCATTTTTTTTGCAATTGAAATCGCTGATTTTCTATCGAGCGAACTTGCACTTGCTGTTGCCAGAAGAGGCTCGCAACAATGGTAATGGCGAGGGTTGTTAAGAGCAATGCTGTGACGACCGCAACTCCAGATTGCCGGCGAAGAACCACGGATTGCATTATGCGGCTCCCAGTAAGAAAATCTTCAACATGGGATTTTGCTGCCCGACTAATTGCATAGTCACTTCTAAGCCTGTTTTTCGCGGAACGCCTTTACCTGGAGTCGACACCCCAACACTCGGCGTTACCGTTGAGATATCTGTACCTGCAACGCGCCAGCTATTTTCATCACTATTCCAAGTCCGCATTTGAAAAGTGCTAACGTCGGTCTGCAACTTAACGATGGGCATATTATCGCTGCCATTGATCGCACTTTGCCAGAAAGAATCGAGAATTTTCAAATCACGCGTCGCAACTGATTCTCGTCTAGTAAATACGCCATTTTGCATTTTGTACGCAACGACCTGCAATTGTGGTGCTCGATTATCTTCGTACACAGTACGAATTAAGATCAGTTGTGTATCGATTGCACGTAAGTTCTCCCGTTTTGGTAGTGCAGCCTCGCTGACCAGATGCGCGCAATCATTCTCCAACTGCACGAAACTAATCTGCGTGCCCCGGCTTTGCTCTAATTCGCGATTTAAGGTTTGACGGGCGCGGATAATACTATCCAAACCACTCCAGCCCATCACAGCAATAATCGCCAAAATGGCAATGGCAACCAATAACTCGATGAGCGTAAAACCGCCCTGCTGTGAAAATTTATTGTGGCGCATTGGGGACCACCTGAGTCAATTTAGCTAAACGTCTTTGCAAATTGCTGGCATCAAAGACTAAGACTTCGACGCGCCTAAAAGAAGGATTGGGCGTCGATAACACGTGCTCTTCACAAAGCAAATTCAATTCACCTTGTGGGCAAGGAAAACTACGTTCGCCTATTTCTGGCCATTCCTTACCAAGGCGAATCTGCGCCAGGCGATTCTCAGCTGACCAACTGGCCATCATCGTCGCCCGCAATCCGCTGCTGTTTTGCGCCAAGCTCGCAACCGCCCGCAAGCTTGCACCCAACACAGTACCAACAATAACCAATGCAACCAACACCTCTAACAAGGTGAAGCCGTCTATTTTCTTTGGGAAATTGATGCGTTTTGTCATGGATAATTCTCTTCATTCCACAACGAAATGACCAACGCCATCGGCGTCAATGGAAACTTGATCCGCACCAACGCGCAAGATCATCGTAAATGGCCGACTAACTGGCTCGCGACCAAATACAATTCGCAGTTTTTCTGCAGCAGCGACATCGTTAGAGATGATGCTCAGTTTCGTTTCTGGAAAAGTAAATGGGCGACCACGCAAAGTATCCAAGTCTTCGATCCGTTCCCATTTATTTTCATTCAAAACAAGGAACTGATAGCCCTGTTCAAATACCTCGAACGCGGTTTGGCGATTACGCACGATTGCCTCTTCTCTCGCCAATTGCAGCAATAGTGAAATACGCTGAGCATCTGTTTGTAGACGCTGATGCACGCTCTGCACTGCATTTAAAGATACAGCGCCTAGCATAATACCCATGATCACCAAGACTACCAAAAGTTCTAGCAAAGTGAAGCCAGAACGTTGGTAGTCTCTCGGTTTAAACTGAACCGCCACAGGATGAGAAGTTACAAGTCCCACGAACCGATATCAGCGTCATAACCGACACCGCCCGGTTTGCCATCTTGCCCATAGGAAAAGATCTCAACATCCGATTTCAAACCAGGGGACGCATATTGATATGGATTACCCCAAGGATCTTTCGCCAACTTAGAAATATAGCCGTCAGCTTTATAACCATTCGCTGCAGGACCTGATGTCGGTTTCGTAATCAAAGCTTGCAATCCTTGCTCGGTCGTTGGATAACGCAAATTATCCAGCTTATACATTTTAAGCGCACCCAACATGGTTGAGATATCTTGCTTAGCCTGCAGCACACGAGCATCGTCAGTACGCCCCATCAGTTTTGGCACGACCAAGCCCGCCAAAATACCCATAATAACTAACACAATCATAATTTCGATCAAGGTAAAACCTTTAGCGAAAATGCCAGTCTTAGTTTGTTGATTTCCCTGCAAATTCTTAATGCCTGAAGTCTTCATCACATTCTCATTACGTTGAATTACTAATTCATATTAAACATCTATAAAAACGATTCTCAAAAAACAAAATCAATGCAATCGCCTTAATAAGATTTTTACCCACATAAGATCTAAACAATAGCAAAAACTTACGTTAGAAATCCTAACATGAATTAATCAAAAATATCGCGTTTCGCTTACTAACAAAGCAATTATTCTATTCACTGCACATTCAGCGACACTTGATTTGACAATCCGTAAGATTTACGTCATGTGAATCTCAATGTTAGTTGCGACGCGGATACCCTTCTTTCAGTATGCGCTCCCATACCAAATCTTTTTGCTCCTGCGTCATAAATACCCAGTCAGCCACCTCTGCCACCGTTCGCCCACAGCCACGACAAACATCATCAAACGTCGTCGAGCATACAGCAACACATGGGGTATCAGGTCGATTGTTTTTTTCCATCAATTTCTTTTCATTCAAATTCTTACTCAAACGTATTTTCCACACTTTTAGCATAGAAATTCAGAGCCACCAACAAACCAATAATACAGCAATCGCTTCATAATCTAACAGAATGCGACATGCCGATTGACCTAATAGGAAATCATCCGCAAAATCAAACTTAGCGAGAAAATCATTTCATTCAAAAAACAAATCTCAACTCATCACTCAAAAGAGTATACCAATATGACTCAAGACTTCTTTCAAGCTTTCATACTACTGATCCTCGTCACCGACCCTTTTGGGAATATCCCCATTTTTGTTAGTGCATTAGCCAATGTTACACCTGCCCGACGTTGGCGAGTCGTTGTCCGAGAATGTGCAATTGCCTTTATCTTACTTTTGCTATTTATGTTCTTTGGCAAACATTTTCTACATGCATTGCAATTATCCGAAGTTGCTTTGCGTATAGGTGGCGGCGTGATTCTGTTTCTAATTGCCTTACGTATGGTATTTCCGCAAGAAGGCGGCGTCTTTGGTGGTACAGAAAGCGATAGCGAGCCTTTCATTGTGCCACTTGCCATCCCCGCCCTGGCAGGCCCTTCATCGCTCGCAACTGTTTTATTATTTTCATCAGACAGTCGTTCTGACGTCATGATTCATGTCGGCGCACTCATTGCTGTTGCATTAGTTTGGTTAGTCGTCTTACTTGGCGCAGAACGTATGCAGCGAGCTTTGGGTGAGCGCACAATGACAGCGGTTGAACGATTAATGGGCTTAATTTTGACGGCAATGGCAGTTGAAATGTTGCTGGCTGGCATTCGTGATTACTTAAAAACCTTGACTTAGAATTTTGGCGTAAGCACATCCCAAAAAGAGCGGCACATTCAAATTATGTGCTGCTCTTTCATACCTCGTATCTGCTCCTCCGTATAACCTATTCCCTTCAAAACCTCCTCTGTATGAGCGCCCAACTCAGGCCCCAACCATAAAGTCTGACCTGGCGTAGCAGACAGCTTAGGGCTGATCGCCGGCAATTTCACTGGCGTGCCGTCCGCAAATTGATGTTGCTCAAACATGTCACGCGCTTGAAACTGTGCATCACTCATCATGTCCCGCACTGAATAAATTTTCCCAACAGGAACATCAGCCTTACGCAAACAAGCCAAAGCAGTATCTATCGTCTGAGTATCACACCAGGTTTGAATCGCAGCATCAATCTCTGCAGTACGTGGCACACGTCCATCATTACGCTGTAAGCTCACATCATGCGCAAGGTCAACGCGATCTATTGCCAGCATCAAGCGATGAAAAATCGCATCACCATTGCCAGCGATCACAATATTTTCACCTTCGCTGGTGGTATAAGTATTGGACGGAACAATGCCGGGCAAAGCACCGCCAGTACGTTCACGCACTACACCAGCAAAATCAAATTCTGGCACTAGTGATTCCATCAGATTAAATACAGATTCGTACAGTGCAACATCCACCATCTGCCCCTGCCCGGCGATCAAGTCATTTCCCGCTTTGCCATTCCAGCGCCCACCAGTGACATCACGATGCCGCAAAGCCATCATCGCTCCAATCACACCATGCAAAGCTGCAACTGAATCACCTATTGAAATACCAACCCTTACAGGAGGCCGATCTGGATGACCAGACACATAACGCAAACCACCCATAGATTCGCCAATCGCACCAAATCCAGGTAAGTCACGCATGGGACCTGTCTGTCCATAGCCCGACAAGCGAACCATGATGAGCGCAGGATTAATTGTTTTTAATTGCTCATAGCCGAGCTGCCATTTTTCCAATACACCGGGGCGATAATTTTCTATGATGATGTCGGCGTCGAGCGCTAATTCACGTGCGATTTTTTGCGCTTGCTCTGACTTCATATTCAAGGTCACGCTTTTCTTATTGCGCGCCTGCACACTCCACCATAAGGATGTGCCATCTTTCAATACACGCCAATGACGTAAGGGATCGCCACCATCCGGCGCCTCAATCTTGATTACTTCTGCTCCGAATTCAGCCAGCATGCGTGCACAAAATGGCCCCGCAATCAAAGTCCCTAGTTCGAGCACCTTAATTCCCGCCAAAGGACCAGATTTTTCAACCGTTGAATTACTCATTATGTCACTCTGCGATCTAACATAGCACGTGCAATCGTGCCTGGATCAACGTATTCCAATTCGCCGCCAACCGGCACTCCGCGTGCCAATCGACTCACATGCAAACCGCGCACTTTCAGGGTTTCACTAATGTAATGCGCGGTAGCCTCGCCTTCATTATTGAAATTTGTCGCGAGCACGACTTCTTTCACTACGCCGTCAGTCGCACGTTGAATTAATTTTTCCAAATGAATATCTTGTGGACCAACACCATCGAGAGGAGATAAACGCCCCATCAAGACGAAATACAAACCTTTAAACGTCATGGTCTGTTCTATCATCAATTGATCACTAGGAGATTCGACGACACATAGCATGCTCACATCACGCTGCACATCAACACAGGTGTCACACAATTCATTTTCAGTGAAGGTGTTACATGAACGGCAGTTATGCACCATATTCAGCGCATTTAACATTGCCTTGCCGATTTGCTCCGCCCCCTCTCTATCGTGTTGCAAGAGATGATAAGTCATGCGCAATGCCGACTTCGGCCCGACCCCGGGCAAACGGCGCAACGCCTCGGCCAATTGTTCCAGACTACTTAATGATTTCACGCGGGAATCTCAATGAAAGAAGCGCATCAAGGAGTGATGCGCTTCAAAATAATGCAGACAAATTTCAAAAAAATTTACTCAGCCTATCAATTAGAAAGGCATCTTAAATCCTGGAGGCAAAGGCATGCCAGCGGTCAATCCTGCCATTTTTTCTTGACTAGTTGCTTCCGCTTTACGAACAGCATCATTAAATGCCGCAGCGACCAAATCTTCCAACATATCTTTATCATCTGCCAGTAATGATGGATCAATAGTCACACGCTTCACATCATTCTTGCAGGTCATTACCACACGAACCAAACCAGCACCTGATTGACCTTCGACTTCAACCAATGCCAATTGATCTTGGGCTTTTTTCATATTGTCTTGCATGGCTTGTGCTTGCTTCATCAAACCTGCTAATTGATTTTTCATCATACTCATTTCTCCTAAACAAAATAAATAAAGAATGTTTTTGCACTTTGCTTAGCACGCCATTCAATGCTTATCATTCACGGCTTGCTGAAGTGCAAAAAAACATACGCATGTACTAAATCGGACGCACGCTACCCGTCAAAATACTGGCACCAAATTCACGTATCAAAGTTTGAACAAAGCTATCAGATTGAATCGCTTGCTCAGCTTGAACTTGACGCTCGGCACGCTCGGCTAGCGCTTGCGCGTTCGCAGTTTGCTCAACCGCACCAATTTCAAAATCAATTCGAATCTCACGACCGAATTCACCAAAGCGATCATTTAACGCCGCAGTTAATTTTTCACCGCTACCTGCAGATAACAAGGTTTGCAAGGGTACGCATAACTTAAATAAAATCGCATTACCATTGAGCACGCATTGACGCAGTTCACTCTGTTGCGCCAACTGCTGTGCCACTCCACGCACGGGCAAAGAAGCCGCCAAATTCGGCCAGTGTCCGTCCCAACTAATTTCGGACATCGGCATTAATTGCAAAGGTTTACTGACAGACGCGAGATTTTCTACTACCGAAGCATTTGTCCGATTTTCTAGCAAATTGCTGGCTTGTGACTCTTGCTCAGTTTCTACTTTCGCATTACTCGTAGCCATCACGGCACTAGTCGAAACACCTTCCTGCTCCGAGCCAATGACAGTTGGAGCCAGCGCTTTCACTGCAGGCGTTGCGGGCTCCAATGGTAGTTCAGCCGAACTGTCATCTGGCCAATAATCAGCTTCCTGAATTTCTTTATGACGCCCCGTTTGAGGTGGCATTGCCTGCTGCTCAAAATCGATATCGTCCCATGGTGGTGGCATCTGAGCTTCATCAAGATAAGCAGACCTTGATTCATTTTCCTTAGATTGAACTATAGGCGTCAAGACTGGCGCTTGATTCACAACCTGTACAGGCGGTGTCGCTGATACGCCAGCTGGTGCAGCTATTGGAGGTGCTGCAGCAACCGAGGTTACCAATGTAGTTGAAACTCCAGTTGCGACTGTAGCTGCGCCAGTCGTCGAAGCCGGAAGCGCTGCAGGCGCAGGCCTAGATGCAGAATTCGCCCCCTGCTTACCACTAGCAGCGCGTGCAGCAGCCAGTGCTGCCATTGCTGGACTCATTGGTTTTGCCGGAGCGACGGCATTAATTGGAATCGAAGTCTCTGCAACTGCCGGAGTTTGCGACGCCGTATTTCCAGATGGCGTCGCAAGCACTGGTGTCGGTGCCAATTCCGCCCCCTGCCCCGGAACTTGTGCAGCACTGGTCTCTACGAACGACGAGGTAACTGACGTAGCTTTCGGTGTAGCAACTGACGGTGCTGAATTGATCGACGCTACCGATGTTGACGAGATCACTGGGCGCGCCGGACTAGCCGCCAACCTATTTACCGCCGGACTCACACCACTGCCGCCAACTCCAGCACTGGCGGCACTTATATTCGCCGATGCTGGTCGAAATGCCAGCATACGCAATAAGGTCATACTAAAACCGGCATACTCATCAGGGGCAAGTCCTATTTCGTTACGACCATGCACCGCGATTTGATAAAACAACTGCACTTCTTCTTTATGAAAAATTTGTGCCAACCGCAATAACTCAACTCGCTCGGGCAAATCCTCCGCTAAAGCAGCGGGCGCAATTTGTGCGATAGCGATCTGGTGCAACATACTTCCCAAATCCTGCAAGGCCGCTTTGTAGGACAAGCTTCGTGCTGACATATCATCAGCGACGGCGAGCAAAGCAGCACCATCTTGCTGCGCTAAAGCATCAAGCAAGCGAATCAGATAAGATTGATCCAAGGCTCCCAACATGCTTTGCACGGCATCTAAACTGACTTTACCTGCAGCGTAAGCGATTGCCTGATCAGTCAATGACAATGCATCTCGCATTGAGCCATGCGCACCTTGTGCCAACAAGCGCAGAGCAGGTACATCGAAGTCAATTCGCTCTTGTCCCAGAATATTTTCCAGATGGCCGACGATATGCCCCGGCGGCATTTGCTTGAGATTAAACTGCAAGCAACGTGACAATACCGTCACAGGGATTTTTTGTGGATCTGTGGTCGCCAGAATAAATTTGACGTGCTCAGGCGGCTCTTCCAAAGTCTTTAACATCGAATTAAAGGCATGATTGGTCAGCATGTGCACCTCATCAATCATATACACTTTAAAACGTGCATTCGATGGCGCATAAATCGCTTGCTCAAGCAGAGAGGCCATTTCATCGACACCACGATTTGACGCAGCATCCATTTCTATGTAATCCACGAAACGTCCGGCATCGATCGCTGAACAGGCATCGCATACGCCACAAGCTTGTGCAGTAATTCCTTTTTCACAATTGAACGATTTTGCCAAGATACGTGATAAGGTGGTTTTACCGACCCCACGTGTTCCAGTGAATAAGTAGGCATGATGCAGACGTTGCTGCTCTAGGGCATGTGTAAGAGCACGCACTACGTGCTCTTGACCAACCAGAGTTTCAAAATTCTTAGGGCGATATTTTCGGGCGAGGACTTGATAGGACATCTTAGAATTTTACCTTATTCTTGCGCGCGAAAATTCGCGTATTAATTTGTACGTCATATGCACTTCATTTGCACTTCATTTGCACTTCATTTGCACTTCATTTGCACTTCATTTGCACTTCATTTGCACTTCATTTGCACTTCAAGACCAACAAAAAATTAACCCACTTGTTTGCAAAGTTATCACAGCACTCAAAATGCATCTGCGTTTGGGCTGCTGCATTTTAAAGAGTTTTAGATAAACATGCAGTAGCTATTTTGACGAATTATCAGCAGGAATTGAAAGCCTAAACCGAACAATAAAAATTGGCCTCGCAAATCCTGAAAAATAACTTCGTTACAATCGATAATCCGCCTAACGTCAACATTGATTGCGACATTAAGCTTTTCATTCCAAACAATACACACATTTAGTTTTTACACAAACGTATTGCGTTGCCACGCAAATCACAAGTGCGCTGCATACACGATACGCATGGAAAATATGTTTGCATCAATCGTGTGATCATTCACCAGCCAAAACAATTGCTGTTGCTATACAAACACGAAGAAGTACCTCAGCATGCCTTGCATTTTTTGGGGAAACACATGAAAGGAATAGGTTTGGAGCTAGTCCAAAGGAGAATCAGTAGAGAATCGATAGAGGAGAAAAGAGGCGAGCCTGATCTGCGGCACTTACGGGAAATGACTGTGGCTGCTTCGTTCCCGACCTGACCAGATTGGTCACGCCGCAATGCGCAGGGGCCCGCCAGCTCGCATTATAGCCGATTGTTGTCGCACATTGCCAGTTATTCGTGAATGAGAATCAAAACTAGCAAGGCGACAATGGCGAGCATCAACCTAACTTCAAGAAGTTGATTTTCACAGCCCCAACTCTTGCCAAATACCGTCTATCCGTTTTTTCACGTCAGCCGACATTTGAATTGTCGTCCCCCACTCCCGCGTGGTTTCACCTGGCCACTTATTCGTCGCATCCAAACCCATCTTACTTCCCAGTCCACTGACCGGTGATGCGAAATCCAAATAATCAATCGGAGTGTTGTCGACCATCGTCGTGTCACGAATCGGATCAACCCGCGTGGTGATCGCCCAAATCACTTCTTTCCAATCACGAATATTGACGTCCTCATCAACCACGATAATAAATTTGGTATACATGAATTGACGCAAGAAACTCCAGACCCCGAACATCACTCTCTTAGCATGCCCAGCATATGACTTTTTCATCTGCACCACTGCCATGCGGTAACTACAACCTTCAGGCGGTAAATAAAAATCAGTAATCTCTGGAAATTGTTTTTGCAAAAGAGGAATGAACACCTCGTTTAAGGCAACACCTAAGACCGCGGGTTCGTCAGGCGGCTTACCAGTATAAGTAGAGTGATAAATAGGATTCTGCCGCATCGTGATTCTATCAATCGTAAAAACCGGGAAGCTATCTTGCTCGTTGTAATACCCAGTGTGATCACCGTACGGCCCCTCCAACGCGTGCTCATATCCACTAGGATGAGATGCATCAGGGTAGATATGTCCTTCCAATACGATCTCGGCAGAAGCCGGCACGCGCAATTCACTACCGATGGCTTTTACCAATTCTGTTCGACTACCTCGCAACAATCCTGCAAACTGATACTCCGACAAACTATCCGGCACTGGTGTTACCGCGCCTAAAATTGTCGCGGGATCAGCTCCCAATGCGACCGCAATCGGATAGGGTTGACCTTTATTCACCAGCGTATGCTCTCTAAAATCTAAAGCACCACCGCGATGCGCTAACCAACGCATGATCACTTTATTTCGTCCCAAAACCTGCTGCCGGTAAATTCCTAAATTTTGACGCTTTTTATGCGGCCCTTTCGTGATCACCAAACCCCAGGTAATCAGTGGTGCTATATCGCCTGGCCAACAATGCTGAATCGGCAGACGCGCCAAATCCACATCATCACCCTCCCATATAATTTCTTGGCACGGCGCACTGCGCAACTCTTTTGGAGCCATATCCCAGACTGCTTTGACTAAAGAACCTAGGCCGAGAATATCTTTAAATCCTTTTGGAGGTTCTGGTTCTTTTAATGACGAGAGGACGTGACCAATTTTTCGCAGTTCACTAATGTCGCTTGCCCCCATTCCCATCGCGACACGTTTGGGAGTTCCAAATAAGTTACCCAGTACTGGAATGGAATGCCCGGTGGGATTCATGAATAGCAAAGCAGGGCCTTCTGCACGCAAGGTTCGGTCACATATCTCCGTCATTTCCAGATTCGGCGATACCGACGTAACTATATGTTTTAATTCATTTTGTTGCTGCAATTGGGAAATAAAATCCCTTAGGTCAGAATATTTCATCTATTTTTACGAATTCAAATGGTCAACAATTTTACTTAAAATTCAGCGGCAAGTAGTTGATTTTATTAGGTTTTGCTGCGTTGCAGCACAAAAAGTAAGACTCAAAAGTAATTAAGAATTGAATCTATAGTATTGACTCGATATAAATGCCCCCCTACAATTCGCCCAACTTCAAAAACCACTGAATTGATTTACAGTAATATTTTAGAGTTTTATTCAAATTCTCGATCGATTCAGAATTTGAACGACTAAAGTTTTGGGAATCGGGTTCCCATCAAAACCTAAGGACAAGAAATCTCCTTACGTCAATCCAGGCGAAAGCCTCAACCCGAATTTCGTTATTCATTCTTTTCTGCCATGCCATAGCAAGACCGAAAAGAATGAGGAACTCCGGCGTCTTAGTATCGCATTTTAGATACCAAGATGATGTTTCTGATTCGCAGATGGCATGTAAGCTCATTCACTGACTTTACATGCGTGACACTTCTCGAAATTTCAGGAGGTTGTATGCTTCAAAATTTGATTTTAACAGCTCGTTCACCGAGCAAGTGTCTATCGGCTGAAAAAGAGATGGCACGCTTAATAGCCAGCAAAACGAAAGTCAGCACACTGACGACAGTTTTACACATCACATCTGGCCTCGGCCTGTTAGCTTTGCTGGTACTTGCCAGCATGTTCTTCAGCCCAGGATTAGCAGATAAATTTCGTGCACTCTCGCCATTCAGCGATGACGTAGCAAGCAACACTGAAAGCAAAGTTGCAGAACCTGATTTATCGATGCTGATGGCGACACCGCAATTGGTTGCCAATGTCAACGACGAATCCGAGGCGCACGTCGAAACTGCGGTGAATAATAACTACAAGAACCTGATTGGCAATCAACGTCAACAGCAACTTGTCACCAATTGGCTTTCAAAACGCTATCGTGTTGCTGACGAAGCGATCAATATGCTGGTATCTGCAACCTACTTGACGGCCAAAGAAACCAAATTAGATCCTTTGCTTATCTTATCCGTGATCGCAATTGAATCACGCTTTAACCCATTTTCTGAAAGCCCTGTTGGCGCGCAAGGTTTGATGCAAGTTATGTCTAAAGTTCACCACGACAAATTTGCCGAATTGGGCGGCATCAAAGCTGCACTTAATCCTGTAGCCAATATCAAAGTTGGCGCGATGATTCTGAAAGAGTATGTTGCCAGCACAGGATCTATTGAGGCAGGCTTGAAACGTTATGTTGGCGCTGCCGACAACGAAACAGACGGCGGCTACGGCAGCTTAGTGATGGCTGAATACAAGCGTTTGAAAGATGTCGCAGCTGGAAAAACGGTCTCTATTTTTTCAACCACCGCAAAACCAACGATGATTTCACGACCACAAGAGCCTGTTGTTGAAAAACGCAGCGACGAAATTACTCAGCACTCCTCTATCAAAGCGGAACAATTAGCGGGTATTTAATACGAACTAATATAGGCTAATTCTGTCTGAATAGTCTAACTGATAGCTTCTTACACAGGCAAAATTCAAAGAAAAAAGAGCATTCTTTAAACTCGGGACACGGGTTTATTGAATGCTCTTTGCACTTCAGATTCCTATTAAGCTAAATCTGAATCAGTCAGCATCTGCTTCCGCACGAGCATCAAAACCAAAGTCATATTCTTTAGCGACTTTCATCACCGCGTCACGAAAGTCATGCATTAATTCCGAACGTATTCCCCCACCCGGATAGGCCAACACGTATTCGTAGCTGATATTGCCGGCAAAGGGACGGACGACAACGCCATTTGTCTTCCAAATTTTCGCGGCAAATGGTTCGACAATTGATAGACCCAATCCATTGGCAACCATCGCATAACGCGTATGTGAAGTATGTGTTTTCACGACGTTCCGAGGCACGCTTCCTGCATCGACTAGACTCTGACGCTCTTTTTCATAGTTTTGCGAAATAATTGGCACCCAACCTATCATGTCCTCGCCGTCCAAATCGCTAGGATAAATCAATTCTCTTGAGCTCAAGTGATGCCCCTCGGGCATCGCACACATGACATTCACTTTTAAGATCTTTTCTATTTCTACACCCGCAAATGCCGGAAAATCCAAGGCTATTGCCATATCCACTTTCATGTCTTGCAGTCTGACCAGAATTTCGGGCCCGTTACATGTATCAACGGTGACTGGCACGTCAGGATGATATTTGAAAAACTCCTTCAAAACCAAGGGCATTAATGTCGTCGAGAGCACGAATAGACAAGCGACGGAAATACCTTCTGGGGCATCGTTACGAATATTACTAGCGACCTGTGTCAAGCGTTCTAATCCAAGAAAATTTTCTTCAACAGCACGATAAAAACGCACTCCCGCTGTGGTTGGCTCCAGTCGCCCTTTTGATCGATTAAAAAGCCGAAAACCGAGAGAGTCTTCTAAGTCAGAAACCAGACGACTAATCGCTGGCTGTGTAATATTCATCTTTCTGGCGGCACCGATGCTGGTCCCTGCGACCATAAGACAACGAAACGCCTCGATTTGTCTAAATTTCATCATAGTTTACTATTTTTTAAGTTAAAATATTTTTTGCATAACACCCACGCTATAACAAAATAACATAGAGCATGTGAATTTGTGACTAGACATGATATGCGTTTTTTGAAATACTCGACAAGAAATACAAATAAGAGACAAGAAGAGACAATAAGTCCGATATGTCTTCAAAATAAAAATAACGCAATAAATAAACATTCAGAAGAGACCTTCACTTTCCAAGTCAAGTTTGCAATACGAAGTAATGGAAAGCTGTAATTCATCTTTTGAAACGCCTTGGGGGAGAGCGAAATGTTGGCATGTGGCACAGTAAAACTGTTTGGTATGGACGAGAAGTTAGACCTGACTACGGGTTTAAGACGTTCAAAATTAACCCATCTCTATCTCGGCGACATTGAAGCCGAGTCGCGCTTTGAATGCCTGGCCTTTGCTGGTGCACCAGGCACTTCTAATTTTGTCGGACTTGAATATTTAACAGGAAGAATCGGGGATCGCGTTGGCGGCTTTATCCTGCAACATATAGGCTCAATGAAGTCGGGGCAGTCAATCAGCACCCTCAATGTTATTTATGGATCTGGCACAGGAGATTTCACGGGCATCAAAGGCCATGGTCGCACTACTTGGAGCACCACAGGAAACGATGCTTCGCAGGTATTACTAGAATATAGTTTTGAGTAAGCTCACAAAAAAGCCCCGACACATTCGCTGAGTCGGGGCTTTTTTACTTAATCACTGAGCAATCAATAAGTAATTGCTGAACAATCAATAAACAATCGCTAAATTTCTAAATAGTAAAATAATCAGAATAAGCGAAAAAATCTTAAACTTACTTCTTCGCATCAACCTCTGCTGTGCGTAAGCGCGTCGCCAATTTATCGAGTACGCCGTTCACATATTTATGACCGTCTTGACCGCCAAATGACTTGGTCAATTCCACCGCCTCATTAATAATTACGCGATAAGGAATTTCGATATGATTTTTCATTTCATATGCGCCAATCAGCAATGCTGCATGCTCGATCGGTGACAATTCAGCGATGCCGCGATCAATAAATGGCATAAACGCTTCGCGCAATTCGATAGATTGATTAATTGCTCCATGCAACAAAGCGTCAAAATGCTCTCTGTCCGCTTTATCAAAGCCGTGCGCCTCGCGGATATGAGCATCAATAACACCGGAGTCTTCATTATTCAAAAGCCATTGATAGATGCCTTGCAAGGCGAATTCACGAGCGCGATGGCGTGGTGATCGACTTTTGCTTGGATTTGCGTGTTGGGTACTTGATGTCATTCTTTTTCCTATCTTTGCTTTCTGACTTTGCAGACTCTTCTGCTAGCCCTACTAATTTTTTGTCGCTCTATCTGTATTACTAAAAATGATTCGGCTACAGACTACTCGTCATCGTAATCAATATCTTCTGTCGCTTCTGCCAGTTCTTCTAAGGCCAAGGCCAAATTAGCCATTTCAACGGCAACACGCGCCGCATCCGCACCCTTTTCTTGCATACGAACTTCCGCTTGCTCGTCAGTTTCTGTCGTCAAAATAGCGTTCGCAATCGGAATACCTGCATCGAGTCCAACACGCGTAATGCCTGCACCCGATTCATTTGAAACCAATTCAAAATGATAAGTTTCGCCACGAATCACAGCACCTAAGGCAATCAATGCATCAAATTGATTGGTCGCAGCCATTTTTTGCAAGGCTAGAGGAACTTCCAAGGCGCCTGGTACGGTTACGTGAAGAATATCCTCATTCATCACACCAAGGTTTTTCAACTCTTGCAAACACGCGTTCAATAAGCCAGCACCAATATTTTCATTAAAGCGCGCTTGAACGATGCCAACACGTACACCTGCGCCATCCAAATTTGATTCGTAATGTCCAACTGTCATTTTATTTCCCTTCAGGTCAATTCTGACCATATACATCACTAATAGATTATTTCGAAAGCACCACAATTATCGCCAAGTCTAACAATCTTTTGGACAATCCAGGTAACCCGTCACTTCCAAATTAAAGCCTGTCATAGAAGGCATTTTTCGCGGATTTGCCAATAAACGCATACGCCCAACGCCAACATCCTTCAAAATCTGAGCGCCAATTCCGTAGGTTCTTAAATCCATACGCGCAGCGCGGCCTTGCGGACGTTTTTCAGGCGTATTTAAAGCATTAAATTGCGCAAACAATTGCTCAGCCGTTTCTTCGCAATTCAACAAAACCATCACGCCATTGTTTGACGCTTTAATCGCGGCCAAGGCGCTTGCAATATTCCAAGAGTGGGTAGAAACCTGACTTTCTAATAGGTCCAAAATAGAAACTGGTTGATGCACGCGCACCAATGCTTCTTGATCTGCGCTAACGGTGCCATGCACCAAAGCCAAATGCGCAGAATTACTTGGTAAGTCGCGATAGACAATCGCCTTAAACATGCCATGCGCGGTATTCATTTCCCGCTCTGCTACACGCTGCACCATACTCTCATTTTGGCTGCGATAGCGAATTAAGTCAGCAATCGTGCCTATCTTCAAACCATGTGTCGCCGCAAACTCTAAAAGGTCTGGCAGGCGCGCCATCGTACCGTCATCTTTCATGATTTCACAGATCACGGAGGATGGATTCAATCCAGCTAATTCTGCGAAATCACATCCTGCTTCGGTGTGACCCGCACGCATCAAGACACCGCCTTTTTGCGCTTTCAAAGGAAAAATATGTCCGGGTTGCACAATATCGTCCGCTGTCATTTTCGGATCGACAGCAACCTGTATAGTCCGCGCACGATCTGCCGCAGAAATACCAGTCGTTACGCCTTCAGCAGCTTCTATCGATACTGTAAAATTTGTGCCATAAGCCGTACCATTTCGACTCGACATCATCGGCAAATTAAGTTGCTCGCATCGCTCTTCTGTCAGGGTGAGACAAATTAATCCGCGGCCATACTTAGCCATAAAATTAATCGCCTCGGGTGTGACGAATTCGGCTGCTAAGACCAAATCACCTTCATTCTCTCTATCTTCTTCATCAACCAAAATCACCATACGACCAGCACGTAATTCTTCAACGATTTCTTGGGTATTCGATAGTTTCATGAGTTTTTCCTGCGTCAATAGTCGCTTTCTAGCTGGCTATTCACTGTATTTTTAACGTAGCCCTCTATTCTAAAGTATTTGAAGGATCTTGCAGACGTAGGATGTCACCTTTAATGCACTATTGATATTAAATTAGACTTTTTTCTGATAAAAAGTGAATAAACGCTAGATTTATTTGATCATCGATCATTTTTGCGTTTTGATTCATGGAGTTCCTAATTGGGGAAAACCATTTACGCGCAAATAATATTTCGATTTTCGACAAGTCAAAATTGCCGCAAATTTATTTTTTCATCCTATCGTGTAATTTCTTGCTCCGCCCCACGACTAATCGCCATTAACTCCTCAAACACTTCTAACCCTTCCATCATGGCGATTATGTACAAATTTATATTTAGAATGAGCTGGTTTGTTTTTGCGATTGGCTTTAGCACGCCAAATTTCGCCCAACAAATCAAAGCAACAGCAAAGCTGGGATTAATTGGTACTGATTACACCGGCAAGAAAATTGATTTGAGAAATTATGCAGGCAAAACAGTTTTGGTCAGCTTTTATAGTGCTGGCTGTAGTGTCTGCGCTCGCGATTTGAAATTAATGCGTGAATTCTATCGCGACAATAATGCCAAGAATTTTGTTTTGATAGGCGTCAATACCGATAAGACGAGAGCTGACTTTAATTTATACACCCAAATATTGGCGGCAAGCATTCCTAAGAATCAGCAGTTTCCCTTAATCTGGCGCGGCAACGCGGAAGCAATTACTGGATTTGGTCAGATGAATGCTGACCCTAGTCACTTCCTTATAAGCCCAGATGGGCAAATCAGCTTGAAACGCGAAGGCACGTTCAAAGCAGAAGATTGGGATAGTTTGTGGGAATCACTGCATCAGTAAATGCCAAATTTAGACATTTAACGCATCACCACTAATTTTCGAAAATCAAACAGATTGCACAATAAAAAACGCACGTTCATCGATTGAACGTGCGTTTTGTCCTTAAACAAAGTTCTGATGCACTAAGAGCTTTTCGACTATCCGCTTATACCACTATCGTTTGATGCTCATCACCTTCACGAGCACGGATAGTACCAATCTTAAATACGGTCTCACCGGCTGCTGCCAATTGCGCCATCGCTGCATCCGCTTGGTCTGCTGCCATAATCACAACCATACCAATACCGCAGTTGAATACACGGTGCATTTCTGCATCGGCTACGCCACCATGTTGTTGCAACCATTTGAACAACGGTGGCATTTCCCAAGATTTGCTGTCCAATATCGCGGTCAACTTGTCGCCCAATACGCGTGGTACGTTTTCTACCAAACCACCACCAGTAATATGCGCCATACCTTTGACTTCCATGCTCGCCATCAAAGCCAGCAAAGGTTTGACGTAGATACGCGTTGGTGCAATCAGGGCATCTGCTAAGCTACGACCATGGAAATCCGCGTTCAAATCTGGATTCGCGACTTCGATGATTTTACGCACTAAAGAAAAACCGTTGGAATGAATACCGGAAGAAGCCAAGCCCAAGATCACATCACCTGGAACAATTTTGCTACCGTCGATGATCTTAGATTTTTCTACGGCGCCAACTGCGAAACCAGCTAAATCGTATTCGCCTTCTGGATACATAGACGGCATTTCAGCGGTTTCACCACCGATCAATGCGCACCCTGCTTGTTCGCAGCCAAATGCCACGCCTTTGATCACATCGGTCGCCGTTGCCACGTCTAATTTGCCACAGGCAAAATAGTCGAGGAAAAACAATGGTTCTGCGCCTTGCACCAAGATGTCATTAACGCTCATGGCGACCAAATCGATACCAACTGTATCGTGACGATTCAAGTGAAAAGCCAATTTCAGCTTAGTACCAACGCCATCTGTACCAGAAACCAACACTGGTTCTTTATATTTTTTGCTGACTTCAAACATCGCGCCAAAGCCACCGATACCAGCCATCACGCCTTCGCGCATCGTGCGTTTTGCGAATGGCTTAATCGCATCGACCAGCGCGTCGCCAGCAACCATATCGACACCAGCGTCGGCATAAGAAAGAGAAACAGGAGTATTTGTGCTCATAGGATATTCGTCAGTAGGGGCTTGAGGCGGTAAAATAGCGGAATTGCCAGAAACTTAGGATGTTCAACATCTATTTTTCAACTGAAATTAGTTTAAATTCCAGAAAAAACGATTTTCAGCACATCCAAAACCGCTATTTTAACAAATTGACCTAGGTTTTACCTAGTTTTTAGGCAAACTAGCGGTTTCAATATTTGCTTAACTAAGAAAAGACTATGCCTTTTAATCTGACCAGCAATCAAAAGCAAACTATTACATGGCTGAGTGTCGCACTCGCCTTTATACTTTTGCTATCTTTACTTGGCCCGATTCTGATGCCATTTATTGTTGCGGCGATCTTGGCGTATGTACTTAATCCTTGGCTAGATAAGCTGTGTAAGCTAAGAATAAAAGGCTTTCACATGCCGCGACCAATCGCCGCAACCCTGATGATCTTACTGGTCGTCGCCTGTATTTTGGCAATTGTTTTGATCATGGTGCCCATCTTACAAAAGCAAATTCCGCTTCTTCATAATCAAATCCCGCAATTTTTGGATAGATTTAACACCATGCTTGGCCCCATTTTGCGCGATTTTGGTATTCAAGCCAATATCGACAGCGAAGGCATCAAAGCCATTATCAGCGATCATTTAGCTAGCAGTGGCGACGTGATCGGCAAAGCCGTGCTGTCCTCTATTCGCGTTGGCGGCACTGCAGTTTTGGGTATGCTCGCCAACTTTATTTTGATTCCTATTGTGCTGTTTTACCTTCTGGTGGATTGGCACGCACTCATTGGACGCCTGCGTAACTTCATCCCTCGTCGTTGGTTAAAACAGACGCAAACATGGTTTAAAGAAGTAGACGAATTACTGGCGCAATACCTGCGCGGTCAAATCATGGTGATGGTGATTTTGGCGATCTACTATTCCTTGGGTTTGGCCATCGCTGGCTTTGATTTAGCGTTGCCGGTCGGCATATTGACGGGCTTATTGGTATTTATCCCTTACCTAGGTTATGGTTTAGGGCTATTTTTAGCTTTGGTCAGTGCAGTCCTGCAATTTAATGATTTGCATGGATTGGTGGCGGTCGGTATCGTGTATGGGATTGGCCAAGCATTAGAATCTTTCATCTTGACTCCGAAGTTGGTGGGCGAACGCATCGGATTGCATCCACTGACTGTCATTTTTGCCTTAATGGCCTTTGGTCAATTATTTGGTTTTATCGGTATTCTAGTCGCCTTACCTGCTTCTGCCGTTATCTCGGTTGCAGCGAAGAATTTGCGACTTTCTTATTTAAATAGTTCCTTTTATCGTCAGTCTTAGTTAGCTCAGTCAGCAATGACTTAGTTGGCAATATGTTCAGCGGTACGAAATTAGTTTTTTGACGATATTCATGACAATGAGACAGCTTTTACTTGATCTGGATGCGGAAAGTCTTCCGTCTTTAGATACTTTTGTAGTGGGACAAAATGCAGAATTGGCGCAGATTTTGTGCCTATTCTCCGAGCGCACCGCCAGCCAATATGGAGAGCGCTCCGTGTATTTGTGGGGCGAAGCTGGTGCTGGAAAAACGCATCTGCTGCACGCAATTGCACAAGCGCCCAACACCCGCTACATCAACGCCGACGCACCCGAAGAGCAATTTTGGTATAGCCCAGAGGTGGATCTGTATTTGCTCGACGATTGTGATCAGTTGTCAGCTGCAGCGCAGATCGATGCCTTTGCTTTATTTAATGAAGCGCGTGCAAATGGGGCGTTTTTTGTCGCCGCAGGCAACCACCCACCGATGATTTTGAACGTGCGTGACGATCTGCGCACCCGGCTTGGCTGGGGTTTGATTTATCAAGTAATCGGTTTGTCTGATGAAGACAAAATTGATGCCTTAGAACGCGCGGCACAGGCAAAAGGCATAGGATTAGCACAGGGCGTGTTACCCTATCTGATTACGCACTACCGCCGCGACATGCGCTCATTAACGTCTATGTTAAGCGAACTTGATCACTATTCGTTGGAAACCAAGCGCCCGATTACGCTTCCCTTGTTGCGTGAATTATTACAAAGAGATCATGCGGAATAATTTCTTGCCTTGCCTGGCTTGGCCTATATAGCGAACAATTTGAACATGCTTATGAATAAACAATCCACGCAAAACATCGCCCTATTTGATCTTGACCACACCTTACTACCCATCGATTCCGATTACGAATGGGGTCAATTCCTATGTCGCATCGGTGCGGTCAATGCTGAAGAATTTGGTCGTCGCAATGCAGAATTCTTTGCCCAATACCAAGCGGGCAGCTTAGATCCGGTCGAGTATCTGGAATTTGCGCTAGGAACCTTGGCGCAATTTCCACGTCAGCAATTAGACGATTATCACGCGCAATTCATGCACGAAGTCATCAATCCCGCCCTCTTACCAGCAGCACGTGACCTGCTCAAGCGGCATCAAGACCAAAACGACTTGATCGCCATCATTACCGCCACCAATCGCTTCGTGACGCAACCGATTGCACAAGCCTTAGGCGTAGAACATTTGTTGGCAGCAGAACCACATTTAGACGAACTAGGCAATTTGACTGGTAAACTGCGCGGTGTACCGACTTCGGGCCCCGGCAAAGTCACGCACTTAAACGCATGGCTGGCGCAACAAGGTAAGCAATTGAGTGATTTTACTAAGAGTTATTTTTACAGCGATTCACAAAACGATATTCCCTTGCTCTCTATCGTGACTCACCCAATAGCGACCAATCCGAATAAACTATTGCAAGCCCATGCACAGGCACATGGCTGGCCGACCTTACAACTGTTTGAATTACACAACTGAGCTGCACAAAAAGCATGATTAAGAAATTTATCCGCAAAATCTTAGGCGTTAAGAACCCTGACGACACCATCGATCAAGGCAAAGCGAGCGCAAAGAAAAACAAGCCAAAAGTCTTGAGCGCAAAAGAACACGGCATCGATCCTGACTTAGTATCGAATAACGCGATCCGTGTGACGCAAACTTTGCAGGACAATGGCTTTAAAGCTTTCATCGTCGGCGGCGCAGTACGTGATTTATTGTTAGGCGTAAAACCCAAAGATTTTGACGTGGCGACCAATGCGACGCCAGAACAAGTCAAACGCCTCTTCCGCCGCGCTTTTATAATCGGTCGCCGCTTTCAGATCGTGCACGTGATGTTCGGGCAAGACTTAATCGAAGTCACGACTTTCCGTGGCGCCGCCAAGAACGAAGCGCCTAAAGATGAGCACGGACGCGTGTTGCGCGACAATACCTTTGGTGAGCAACATGAAGATGCGGTAAGACGCGACTTCACTATCAATGCCATGTATTACGACCCAGCCAGTCAAACGGTGTTGGATTACCACGGCGGCATTGCCGATATCCGTAAAAAGACTTTGCGCATCATAGGCGTGCCTGAACTGCGCTATCGTGAAGATCCTATCCGCATGTTGCGCGTCGTGCGCTTTGCCGCCAAACTCAAATTCACCATCGATGCCGAAACCCGCGCGCCGATCAAAGTAATGGCGGCCTTAATCAACAATGTGCCCAGCGCTCGCGTGTTTGATGAAATGCTTAAGCTCTTAATGAGCGGACATGCGATGGCATGTTTACAGCAATTACGCAAAGAAGGCTTGCATCACGGTTTGATGCCTTTACTCGATGTCGTGCTTGAACAGCCTTTGGGCGAACGCTTTGTCACCTTAGCTTTGGCGAATACGGACGAACGCGTACAACAAGGTAAAACAGTTTCTCCTGGATTCTTATTTGCCTCACTGCTTTGGCATCAAGTCGTAGAAAAATGGGAAGCCTACAAAGTGTCGGGCGAATTGCCTATCCCTGCTTTGCATTTAGCCGCCGATGACGTATTGAATACGCAAACCGATGCGCTCGCTCTGCAACGCAAAATTGGTACCGACATGCGCGATATTTGGGCGATGCAACCGCGCTTTGAAAAACGCATAGGTAAAGCACCTTACAAACTCTTAGAAAATAATCGCCTGCGCGCTGGTTACGATTTTCTATTACTGCGTTGTGCTTCCGGTGAAATCGATGCCGAGCTCGGCGAATGGTGGACCGACTTTATCAATGGCGATGAACAAGACCGCGTACGCTTATTGAGCATCAAACCAAAGGCGAAAACAGCAGAAAGCGCACCAGCAAAAAAACGCCGCCCGCGCCGCAGTCCGAACCGAAATTCAAGCGCAAAACCTAAAGCAGATTCTGCCGAATAAATCCATGGCTATCAGTGCTTACATAGGTATCGGTGCCAATCTCGGCGATGCTCGTGCGATGGTTGAATACGCAATTGAAAAGCTGCGCAGTTTGCCGCAAACACAATTCAAGCAAGCTTCCTCGCTGTTCATCACCGCACCGATAGATTCCAGCGGTGATGACTATATCAATGCTGTCGCGGCCTTAGAAACTGATTTAGATGCGCAGGTTTTACTGGAACATTTGCAAGTATTAGAACTAGCCTGCGGTCGTGAACGCCCGTATCGGAACGCACCGCGCACCTTAGATCTTGATTTGCTGCTATACGGTCAACAAACGATCAATACTGAACACTTGACTGTGCCACATCCACGTATGACAGAGCGTGCCTTCGTCTTGATTCCCTTGTTACAGCTCGATCCCTTCATCAATGTTCCCGGTAAAGGCCCTGCACATGAATTCGCACCCATAGTTGCGGATCAGAGCATCCGGAAACTTTAGGCAATACTTTCTAGTACGAGCCAAAACCGCTATGCAAATCCCCATCATCATTCAAACCACCGGACTATTGATACTCTCGAACGTCTTCATGACTTTCGCCTGGTACGGGCACCTCAAAAATCTCAATAGCAAAGCCTGGTATATCGCTGCTTTTATCAGTTGGGGCATTGCCCTTTTTGAATATTTACTCCAGGTTCCCGCGAATCGTATCGGTTACACTCAATACAGTTTGGCGCAACTCAAAATCCTGCAAGAAGTCTTAACGCTGTTGGTCTTCGTTCCGTTTTCGATGATCTATATGAATCAGCCGTTTAAGTTAGACTATGTGTGGGCGGGATTATGTTTAGTGGGCGCTGTGTATTTTATTTTTAGAAGTTAGGATGCCCGAAAAACTGCCCCAGCGTTGTTGTAGCGTCTTGCCGTACTTAAATACTGTCAGCGACGCCACGCCTAGCTGGGACAAATTTTCGACCATCCCCAGATAAACAAATCATGTCGCTTTATAAGTAACATGTGAACTTCACACCAAAGGAAACATCGTGGCTGAATACTTACAAGACCGCAAAGCGGTCACCATCACGACACTCAATACTCTGCGTGAACAAGGTGAAAAAATCACTATGTTGACCTGCTATGACGCCAGCTTTGCGGCGATGATGGATCGCTGTGGTGTCGAGGTTTTATTGATCGGAGATTCACTCGGCATGGTCTGCCAAGGACACAGCTCCACCCTGCCCGTTACTAACGCCGACGTCGCGTACCACACCGCCAGCGTAGTACGCGGCAATGACAAAGCTTTCGTGGTTGCCGATATGCCGTTTGGCACCTACCCAACACCAGAAACCGCTTTTGCCAACGCAGTACAACTAATACAAGCTGGCGCGCAAATGGTCAAAGTAGAAGGTGGCGCATGGATCGCCCCTATCATCAAATTCCTCACCGAACGCTCGATCCCAGTGTGCGCCCACCTTGGATTAACACCGCAATCAGTACATCAATTAGGCGGCTACAAAGTACAAGGTAAAACCACTGCCGCAGCCGACTTACTCAAAGCCGA
The DNA here is from genome assembly GCF_014284175.1 of Affinundibacterium flavidum. Classification (GTDB taxonomy): domain Bacteria; phylum Pseudomonadota; class Gammaproteobacteria; order Burkholderiales; family Burkholderiaceae_D; genus Undibacterium; species Undibacterium flavidum. The sequence goes on along the minus strand of NZ_JACOGA010000001.1, from coordinate 321,581 downwards.
CGCACAATTATTACAAGAAGCTGGCGCGGCGTTATTGGTATTAGAAGCAATCCCCGCTGGACTAGCAAAAGAAGTCACCGACTTATTACACATCCCTACCATAGGCATAGGCGCTGGCCCTGATTGCTCTGGTCAAGTATTAGTCATGCACGATTTACTCGGCGTTTTCCCAGGCCGCAAAGCGCGCTTTGTGAAAAATTTTATGGAGGGGCAGACGAATATTGATGCGGCGATTATGGCTTATGTGGCGGCTGTTAAGGATAAAAGTTTTCCTGCTGCTGAGCATTGTTTTTAAGAGTTTTGCTCGTAATTAACCTAACTTTCAGTCGTCTTCTTGTGCAATAAAATATTTTTAGCAACATCTCTACCAATTCGGTAAGGAGAAAATACCATGATGATTACTAGACTAACTAGCAGTGAGTTTATTCACCACCCAAATCAAGCTAGGAAGGCTGCCAGCAATGGACCGGTATTCATTACTGACCGAGAATGTACTACGCATGATCTTCTAAGCATCAAGGAATATCAACAACTCACCAACGGTCAACAAAAAATCGCTGATTAGCACCGAAGAAGACTGCATCAACCTGCTACATTATTTTAGCTCCAAGCAAGAGCATCTAAATCTGCGTGGGAACCTATATATTTTTCAATACGCTCTTTGAGCTTTATATTCAATGTAATTTCATTTGAATCTGATCTGTTCTTTATATACTTCGCAGTTTCACTGAGCAGCCACTCAGTATAGGACTTTGCCTCTACTTCTAAAAAATCTCTGATTGACTTTCCCAAATATTCTTTCGTTGGATCAATTACCTCCCCGTGCTCAACCTCCATACCCAAAGCTACTAATTTTGCTCGATCACTTTGTGTAACTTTGCCCTGATTGTGCGATAAGGTATGTCGAATTTGAAACGCAGCCTGAATAGCTAAAATTCTTTTTCTCATCGGCGAATTTATATTATTCGGATTATACATTTTAGCTTTCACCAGCATATTTGAGCATTCGTCAATTTTTGTAAGATCATGAAAAATTTGATGTTCAAATATCACTGATGATATTGAAAATCTCCCTCGAAGAGACCATAAAACTTTTGAGTCAATATTGCCTTTTATTTGATCTGTTGGAATGACTGAACGTAACGCTGAGGCCAAGGAAATGAATGTGTTTTTATAAAAAAGTTCAAAAGCATTTATTGCTTCCAAAAGCGTGGATTGTTCAGCATACCATTTGTACTTCTTAAAAATAGCATCTTTGGGACCTCGAGCACCACCCTGTTTTTTAAGATCAATAAGTTCTTTATGACGACTATCAATCCATACCAAATAATTCACTTGATGCAACATAATCGAAAGGAAAGATGCTAGTGGCGAATCGCCTGTCTGCCTAGATAAATGCCTAATATCTTTAGCATCAGTAGTCCCAACTTTTTCTCTTTCGAAAAAGGGAATATTATTTTTTGAGCCTTTTTTTCTTGTCATGGTATTGAGCCTACTGATGTGTCACCGAGTTCAACGGCAACTGTTAACTTATGATTCTATGGAAAATCTTATTGGGCACAACCAAATCTAGTCCTTTTGCATAATGTGATTTAATTTTCAAAATACAACGATACCCGAACATCAAAAAAGAGACAATTTGTTTCTTTTCCGTTGCAAGTTTCATGGCAGTTAGCCACATAAAGAAGAACCCGATCAAACTGCCGCATCCCTTGTGGATTCCATATCAAAACGAACTTAATCTACAACTTTTCCAGATAAGTATGTGGCAGATTACTCTGTAAAAAGCAAGAATCTTCTGTTCTCCAAATTCAGTTCACGAAGAGAAATATTGCAAAAAAAAATAAAAGGTGCTACTTTAGTGTTACCTCTCATTTTGCAACTAATGTTGATCATCATGTCCACAACCTCAATCAAACTACCTGACGATATCAAGCAAAAAGCCAATGCAGCAGCGCTAGACTTAGGCATTACGCCACATGCATTTATGGTCGAAGCGATTCGTAAAGCGACACTGGCTGCAGAAAAGCAAGCTGCTTTTATCGCTGACGCGCAAGCGGCTCGTGCAGCAACACTACAATCAGGGTTAGGATTTGCCGCAGCTGATGTCCACTCACATTTGCGCAAGCGCATCAGTGAGAAAATAGATGCTGGGAAAAAGAAAAAGGTATCCACGCCAAGCAAGCTCGTAGCGAAACCATGGCGCGCATAATTTATTCGCAACAAGCGCTGAGTGATTTGGAACGGCTGGTCGATTTTTTATTCGACTACGATCCCAACATCGCTTTAACAACCCTAGATTTAATTCAAGAGGCAATTTCTCTGCTTGAACATCATCCGCTGATTGGCCGATCTGTCAAAGAAGAATTACGCGAATTAGTGATCTCGCGTGGCAATACGGGCTATATCGGTTTATATAGTTTTGAAGAATTTGAAGATGCTGTTCTGATTCTTGGAATACGGCATCAACGCGAAGCTGGCTATGAAAACTAGCCTCTTCAATTAGTAAGCCAAGAACGAATAATCCACTACTTAGAAAATTCCATGTCAACAATTAACCAAGACCACATCACCGTCGCCCTAGCCCAAATCGCACCAGTCTGGCTAAACCGTCTCGCTACTACCACCAAGATCATCGATTACATTCAACAAGCAGCAAAACAAGGTGCGCGGCTGGTTTGTTTTGGTGAAACCTTATTGCCTGGTTATCCATTCTGGCTCGATCTCACCGATGGGGCGCGTTTTAATGATGATGTGCAAAAGGATTTGCATGCTTATTATGTGCAGCAAGGTGTAGATATTGAGGCTGGTGATTTGGATAGTATTTGTCTGGCTGCGAAAACGCATCAGATCGCTGTCATGCTCGGTTGTTTGGAGCGTCCGAAGGATCGCACTGGCTATAGCGTGTATTGTTCTTGTGTGTATATCGGTGCGGATGGCGTGATTGGTTCTGTGCATCGCAAACTGATGCCGACCTACGAAGAGCGTCTAACTTGGGCGGCGGGTGATGGACATGGTTTGCGTACGCATGCACTGGATGGTTTTACCGTGGGTGGTTTGAATTGCTGGGAAAACTGGATGCCTTTGTCGCGTGCTGCTTTGTATGCGCAAGGTGAAGATTTGCATGTGGGAATTTGGCCTGGCAATCTGCGTAATACTGAGGATTTAACGCGATTCATTGCGAAGGAAGGTCGTAGTTTTAGTATTGCGGTGTCGGGTCTGATGCGCAAACAAGATATTCCGGCTGATACGCCGCATCTGGATAAAATTTTGGCGCGTTGTCCTGATATGTTAGCAAATGGCGGTTCTTGCATCGCCGCGCCGGATGGTAGCTGGATTATTGAACCTGTGATTGATCAGGAATGTTTGTTGATTGCTACACTGGATAGAAATCAGGTTCGACGTGAACGACAAAATTTTGACGTGACTGGGCATTATTCTCGTCCGGATGTCACGCGTTTAGTGGTGAATCGCCAGCGTCAAAATTTGGCAAGTTTTGAGGATTGATTTCTATTTAGACATAATCATGAAAACAGAAATATCATACAGTTCGTCGAAAATCACTGTTCACACCATACTATCTGAAACGCAAGATTCGAATGCAGACTTGATAGTATCTGAATGCGGATCTACGAATAGAAAATCTAGAATTTCAATTCAAATAAATGGAAAAATCATAGAAATACTATTTTTGTGGTCGCACTTTTCTGATGAGGCAAGTCTTTGCATTCTTTGGGAGGAAAATAGTCAACTACTATTTCTAGGCGGTGGCAGTGTTTCCGCAGTTGTTGACCCAATTAATAAAATCATTAAACACTGTAACTACCCAATGCTATTTTGGAGCTGGGAATTAATTGGCCAACACATATTGGAGCTGGGAGAGCTTGAGTGTAGGCTGTATAAATTAAATGGCGATCTGGTAGGTCAAACGTCGGTTGATCCTCCTTATGAATATAAGATTACCGAAAAGACCATTGAATTTTCAAGTATGGTATTCGGCTCAACCAGCATAAAATACTGAACTAACGAAATAACTAACTAGTTCTGCGCTGAGCCAGCCAATTTCACCACACTCTCCTGCTGCATGCCTTTCAACATCTGCACTGCCGCTTCCAATCCCGCGTCTTTATTCAATAACAAATCTGCCCGCGTGACACTGACGGTTTGATCTGGAATCACGCCCACACCTTCTATACGTCTACCATTTACAGGTGCGAAATCTAATTCGCTGTAGGCTAATGCGCCACCGCCTGGCACATTGGCATAGCCCATATAACCGAGCAGGCAGCCGCAACTAGTTTCACCGATGATTTTTGCGCGACCTATGCTTTGCAAGCTTCCTGCAAAAAATTCGCTGGCACTGGCGCTGTCGCTATCAACCAAAACCACTACAGGCCCCAGATAAGGGTTTTTCACGCCTTGTAGCTCTAGTTCTAATTTCCCGGTACTAATTAAGCCGAAAAATAAAGTGGCGGGTTTACCTGTGCGTGTGATGCGCTTACCAATTGCAATTTTTCCTTGCACCAGTTGATTCATCATCGCCAAAGATAAGTTGAGCGCGCCACCGCCATTTCCGCGCAGATCTATTACTAGTCCTTTTGCGGTTCTGACTTTGTCATAAGTCGCTTCTAGCTCTTTGCCTAAACTAGCGTCAAAGCCTGTCAAGCGCAGATAGCCAACTTCATCCGCTAACATCTTGCTATTCAAACTGTCTTTGCGTGGCAAGTCTGTGCGCAATAAGTTGACATCAATCTGTGTGCCATCATTGCGTTCAATTTGCAATGCGACGGCGTCAGAAGGCGCATCCAGATCGCCACTGTTAAGAATGCGTTTTACGGTTTTAAAACGTGCGCGTTCTGTCGAATTTTTGCGTGCCTTGCTCAATTGAAGTTGCCACCAGTCGTTCGCTTTGATACCTTCAACGCTGACGATTTTATTACCTTTTAGGATGCCTGCTTTTTCGGCTGGAGAATCTTTTGCAACGCTGGTCACAATCAGTTCGCCGCCCAAATCAGCAACGCCCAACCCTACGGTGTAACTACGTTTGTCTTTATCGTAGGCATATTGTTTCGCTGACAGCACACGCGTGTGGGCATCGCCTAGCTCACCCACCATGTTATCCAGATTTTTCCAAAACGCGTCATCAGTCGGCGCGCTCAAGACTTTAGGTTGATACTCTTGTCCGACTTTCTTCCAATCGACGCCATTTAAATTTGGATCGACATAGGCCTCGTTCACGCGATTCCAAACAAAATCATAAGCACGCTGCCGCGTATCGGTATCAAGCGCGACGCCAGCCGGTGGTGCGTCATTGCCGAGACGGCGGGTCAAAATATGATTTGGGTCTATGGCTGCACAGGCAAGTAAGAGTTGCAGCAGGCCCAACGACAAACCACGTTTAAACCACGATTGAAGATTTATTTTATGCATGGACAAATTCAATTTCATGAATGGTTTCTTTCGAGCAGATTAGGCGATCAAGACAATCGTCATACAAGACTGCATTCTACCCTCGTCATTTACCACGGCAAGCGCTCGCCGTTGTAACTAATAAAACTCGCACTGTCTTCGGCTTGCAATCTATCGATGACTTCCAGCATTTCACTCGCGGCCTGTGCAGGTGGCCTGCCAATTTGTTCGCCTCGAAATGGTCGCGACAATGCCGAGTTGACGGTACCCGGATGCATAGCGATCACGACGGCATTGGGTTGCGTGCGCTTGATCTCTATCGCTGCGGTTTTGATCATCATGTTCAACGCGGCTTTCGATGCGCGATAGCTGTACCAACCTCCTAAACGATTATCTTCTATGCTGCCGACTTTGGCTGATAACAAGGCGAATACGCCTCGCTGTTTATCGAGTAAAGCTGAAAAATGGCGTAACACCATGGCAGGACCAAAAGTATTGACCATGAAGGTGGTTTGCATTTGCGCGATATTCAGATCGCCTAATTTTTTCTCGGGCATGAAATCGTGTTGATGCAAAATGCCAGCCGCGTGAATGATGAGATGAAATGGGCCTGTTGATTTAATTTGCTCTGCTGCTACTTCGATACTATGCTCGTCGGTTAAGTCGATTGCGGGGACTGAGTTTCTATGTAACACGACCACACTTGCACAATGAGGATTATTTTGTAGGGCTTGGACAAATGCTGCGCCGATAGCACCGCTTGCACCTATGACGCATGCGCGGAAGTTTTTGGGGAATGAGTGTAATGACATGTGGTGGACCTGTTTTCAATATGTGAAATTTCAGTTGAAATGTGCATCAGATTCCTCCCCTTCAAGGGGAGGGCTAGGGTGGGGATGGGTTTTCTTTCTCCGAACAAACCGCAAGTTTTCGACCAAACCCATCCCCATCCCAACCTTCCCCTTGAAGGGGAAGGAGTTAACAGCACAAATTCCATAAAGCTCGCACGACGGTTTGGCGGCGCGGCTTACACCAGCACTTCAAATTTCCAAACATCACACCCATCCCTGTTTCCAGCGCGAGCTATCCTGCAATTCTCTCCATAAAATGACTCGCTTATTTCCTGAATAAACCGCTTCAATCTCTATCTCGATGATCGGTGCATTCAGATCGTCTGGCTGTACTACGCGACTCACCAAGAAATGTTTTTGCTTTGCGATGACCTCTACTGCAGACCATTTGGTCAGTAGAAGTTTTTTGGGATTTAATTTAATCGGCCTGCCAACCTCAGGCGACTGCTCTTGATTTTGTCGATTCATATTCACTCACAAATCATCCAAATTCTCACGCAAAAAAGTCGCGCGCACCGACAAATCATGACGTGCTTCCGCGCTCATCTTACGCAACTGCGGATACACCATGCCTATCCGGGGATTGTTTGATAATTGTTTTTCGTTGCGCGAAAAGAAGTCCCAATACAGCGCATTGAATGGGCAGGCATTCTCTGTCGTACGTTGCTTCTTATCGTATTGACAGCCTTTGCAATAGTCGCTCATCTTGTCTATGTACGCGGCACTCGACACATAGGGCTTAGTCGCTAGCACACCACCATCCGCATATTGACTCATGCCTAAAGTGTTCGGCAATTCCACCCATTCAAACGCGTCGATATACACACCGAGATACCATTCATGCACACGTTGTGGATGCAGTCCTGCTAGCAGTGAAAAATTCCCAATCACCATTAGGCGCTGAATATGATGCGCATGAGCTTGCTCTAAAGATTGACCGATGGCATGCGATAAGCAACGCATCTTGGTTTTACCTGTCCAAAACCATGCAGGCAATTCGGTTTGATGATCGAACACATTTTCTTGTGCATAGTCGGGCATGAAATGCCAATATACGCCGCGCACATATTCACGCCAGCCGAGGATTTGCCGTATGTATCCTTCGGCAGCAGCAATCGGCACATCGCCGCGTGTCCAGGCAGCTTCCACCGCCTCCACCACTTCTCGCGGGCTGATCATTTTGACGTTCAAAGCAAACGACAACAGCGAATGAAATAATCGCCAAGCCTTGCTACTCATCGCGTCTTGAAAATCACCAAAATGCGGCAAAGCCAGACGGACAAAGGTCTGTAATTGCTGCAATGCTTCGTCTCTGTGCAAAGGCCAGGCGAGCTCACTTGCATTCGGACTACCAAAGCTTTTCACACCCGCGTTTTGTATCGTCATCCACAGCGCGCTATGATCGTGGCGTGGTCGAAAATCTTCCGGCTCCCAAGGCAAACCAGGCCAGGCTTTGCGGTTGTCATGATCAAAGTTCCAGGCACCACCGGCTGGCTCCTGATCATCCATTAAGACCCGATGCTTCGCCCGCATTTGTCTATAAAAATGTTCCATCAACCACTTCTTACGACCGTCAAAAATCTTCTCAGCTTCATCTCTTCGTGTAAAGAAATGCCCACTCTCAAACATATGACAACGCAGCGCTGTGCTTTGTGCGAACACTTGTAATTGGAGATCTAAGCGATATTCATCTGGCGCTTGATATTGAAATTCTTGCGCGCCATAAGTCGTCGCCAATTTTTCTATATTCGCTGGAATCGCATGTAGGTTATCGGGATCATCAATCGTCAGATAATGCACGCGATGTCCAGCCATCTGCAAGCGCCGCGCAAACTCGCGCATGGCCGCAAATATAGCGAGAATCTTTTGCGCATGATGCAGCACATAATCAGTCTCTTGCCGCACTTCCATCATCACGTACAGCACATCGTCTTGTTGGTGCGCAAACCAACTATGTTGTGCATTGAGTTGGTCGCCCAAAATCAAACGCAAGGTCTGCGTCTTTTGCATAGCATTTGTCATGGTATTCTTAGAGTGCATTCCAAAGCTGACCAAAGCTGACGGTAGGTGCCGTCAGGATCATGTTGTTTCGCCTGCTTTTGCGGATCAAACCAACGTCCGCCCAAATAGCCACGCGGATCAGTGCCCAAACCCGCCAAGTACAGGCAATTGCCCTGATTGCTGTAGACATCGTAATCCAGCAATTGCGATTCGAACCAAACTGCTGCAACACGCCAATCGCCGCTCAGCTCATGCAACCAATAACTCATCACTTGCTGCCTGAGACGATTCGATAAATAGCCAGTGCACTTAAGTTCACGCATTGCGGCATCGACCAGCGGCTCACCGGTTTGAGATTGTGTCCAAGCTTGAAATTGTGGCTCATTAAATTCAGGTAGAGTCACAGGCGTTTTGGCTAAGCCACTTGCGCGATAGAGTTCCGCGCCGTATTTGATGTGCAAAAAGCGGAAGTAATCGCGCCATAACAGTTCAAACCAAATCCAGTAACTGCTATCGCTCTTACCTTGTGCATCTTCAAACTGACGCAGTGCTACGATAATTTGCGGCGCGGACAAAGCGCCACTTGCCAGCCAAGGCGAAAATTTCGTGGAAAAATCTACACCATATAATTGATTGCGCGTTTGCTTGTAGTGATGCGCTAGGTCGCCAGAAAAATAGCGCTGTAAATGTTGAGATGCTGCTTGACTGCCACCGCGAAACGCGGGTGTCCAATACGGAAATGATGAGCGTTCATCACGGACGAGATGCTCGAAATTATCATCTAGATTGACATGAACTTGTGCCGAAAATTTATGCAGGTTTGAATCATGTAAGGCAAATGATTTTGAGAGTACACATAAGGCAGGTTGTCGAATTTGATAAGCGCCCTTCTCTATCTTGTGCCTGAATGTCGTAAATTGATCTAGCATCTGCGTCAGTTCAAAATCAAAATCCGCTGATTCGTACATGGTCGATTGCCAGATTGATTGCACTGGCAATTTTAACGCTTGCAAAGACTTGATCTGCGCCATTTCTTCGGGCGCAGCAATCTCTTCGCAGACTATCATTTTCAATTCATAGTACTGCCACAAATACGCCCACAATTCTGTCTGTGCACTTAAGTCACCATCAAGTTCCAGCAGATCAATATCGTATTGATTTAGTTGATGACGCAAGTCAAATATGGTGTCGCGCAAGAATTCTTGCCTGTGTGCTGAGCATCGAACAAAGCCCCATTTTGTTTGGCTAGCACCTAGTGTTCCGTAGGCAAAGGTGTGACAAAACACCGTCAATAAGGCAGCGCCAGTTCGCTCTGCCAACGCACAAGCGTGATTTAGGGCGGGATTATCATCTACCCTGAGATCGTTTCTAAACCAATAAATAATCAGCTTTTTCATGACAATTTCGCCGATACACAAGCTCGCGAGCGACGGCAGCGCTCGGAACAATATCTGACAGAATCCCAATCCTTCTCCCATTTTTTTCGCCAACTAAACGGCAAGCCGCACGACGTGCAGAGCTTGCTTGGCAGATCAGATTTTTTGCGCATTTTCATTGTGATTTTTCTGAAGAGATCTCAATATTGAATGCCTTCAGCCTGTGCCACTCTGACTAAAGCCTGCTCCAACGCAGAACGCGCATGCGCCGCCGTGTGATGCAAGTCGCGATGCAGGCTGGCGTCATCTTCATTTCGATTTTCACATTGCGCGCTGTAGCGTTCAAAGCTGGTCAGCATCTGCAATAAATCCACCAAATGCCTTGGGCATTCGCAATGAATGCTGGTCGCTGATCGAGCGATATGCATCAAGCTTTCATCATCGATTAAACGAGCCGGGATGCCTCCACGTCGATTATTGCGGGCGCTCTCTTGCACTTTGACGTTGACTTTTTTATTGCGTCCATGACGACTTTGTTGCTCTGCCATCGTCAACGCTCTTGCCAACGCAACGCGGCATAGATGATCGACCTCCAACATATCGCTAGGAATACGCGCCACATGAAAGCCAGCTAAACGCATTTGTCGAATCGCATCGCTAGAAGCAAATCGATACAGTATCAACACCGCGTTCGCTTGACAGGCTTGTTGCGCGGCTTTCAATAACGGAATTTGCTCTTCGGGCGCAGTCAATTCGCCCTGCTCAACCACGACCACATCGACTCTGACATCCTTCAATTGCAATTCGGCTTGTTTTAAATTCAGCGCAGTTTGTACCAGACTCAATTTACTCATTTCTGGGTCGAGATTGATTAAGGATTGACGCAACATCACGCCTACTAGTGCAATTCTTAACAGCCCGTTATTTACTTGCGTTTGTGACTGCGCTGCCGGAAGATTTGCCACCGCGCCCAGCATCGCGAGCAGCTGTTGCAGATCAAGATGCGCGACTGCACCTATAGAATTACCGGCATCCACTAATTGCTTAATCAAGCCCAGTCGCCGGACATCTTCAAACGAATATTGACGCTGCCCGCGCTCAGAACGATTGGGGTCGGTCACGCTGTAACGTCGCTCCCACACACGCAAAGTTTCGACAGGAACCCCAGACAAACGAGCGGCAGCACCACTACGATAAGTTGCATTGGGGTCAACCACTGAGGATTTTTTTGAATCATTATTCATAGCACGCTCACCATTACATTGATGGAAATTCAATAAAAGAACCGATATTGAACCGATAAAACGAATAATATCACTATTTATTACGGTTCACTTATTGGACAACAAAACACCAATAGACTAAGCTATTAGTGTTGAAGTAGTGCCGTGAATTAAGCCATTTAGATTATCGAAGCGCCATTTCCATCAAGCCGATTAAAAGGAAACAAAATGAAAACACGCCGTCAATTTTTGATTCAGACCATCCATACCGCTTTAGCGATGGGTACGATCCTAAAAGCGAACGCCCAAACAAATCATGTTGATGAAAATGCGCCAGCTGCAACGGCACTCGGCTACAAACATGATGCAAGCAAAGTCGATAGCAAAAAATATCCCGCCTATGCAGCAGGTAAAAACTGCGCCAACTGCATGCTATTCCAAGGTAAAACTGGAGATGCTTGGGCGAATTGCGCAGCCTTAGGTGGCAAGCAAGTGAATACCAAAGGCTGGTGCATGGCGTGGGCCAAGAAGGCGTAAGTAATGACGCAACAAATCGTTCAAGCCATCATCGACAGAGTGATACAAATGGCGTGGGAAGACCGAACCACTTTCGACGCCATTCAACGTCAGTTTGGTCTAAATGAAAGTGCCGTCATTCGGCTGATGCGCAGCGCTATGAAGACGTCAAGCTTTAAAACGTGGCGCGCACGGGTGACAGGTCGCAAGACTAAGCATCAAGCTTTGCGGGACACTCAAGTCACGCGATTTAAGTCTAGTGATCAGAAGAATCGGGATTTTTGAGTAACAAAGCTAGAAGTCGAAACCAAGTTGCGGTGCAAGAGTTTGCTCTGCAGTGACTGACACTTCCGGCGATTTCAATTTCTTTGAATCACGTTTGCCAGGTTTTGAGCTACGAGCACTTCTCGATCCATGCTTCTTCACTACTGCCGACTTAGCTGCCTTTACTTCCGCCAATCCTCGCACCGCAAACAACTTCGCTTTAGCTTCGCGGGTAGCTGCATCCAAATCAACCAGAGGCACAGGAATGTCAAGTCCCAATCGAATGCCGCAAGCAGCTTGCACATCGGACGGCATAGTCCAGGGTTCAAATAAAAATAGATCGGGCACCTTGCGCATCGCTGGTAACCAACGCCTTACAAACACGCCTTTGGGATCGTGATCGTGCGCCTGTTTAATTGGATTATAAACACGTGGCACATTAATGCCCGTGGTACCAGCTTGCATCTGCATTTGGCTCCAATGAATGCCCGGCTCGTAATCTAAAAACTGGGTCGCCAACCACACACCAACAGGACGCCAATCTAGCCATAGCGGATACGAAGCAACCGACACTAACATCGCCCGCATACGGAAATTAATCCAACCTGTTTCACGCAACATCGCGATACAGGCATCGACCATAGGCCAACCAGTGAGCCCTTGTGTGAAAGCCTGAAAATGCGCGTCGTTAAATTCATTTTCACACATGCCATCGTAACCGCGATGCATGTTTTGAAATTCAATTTCAGGTTCGGATTCCAGCTTTTGTATGAAGTGACAATGCCAATACAAGCGACTGACGAAGGCGTTTAAGCCCTGCTTCATACGCGTGGCTGATGGGTGTTTTGAAACGAGCGGATCCTCATGCAATTGCTCCATGCGCTGCACCGTCGCATGCACAATCTCGCGCAAACTAAGACAACCAAACGTCAGGTAAGGAGAAAGCCGTGAGCACGCACCTGGCGCCGATAAGGGCGAGGAAATGCCACCACGATAATAGGCACTACGTTCATACAAAAATGAAGATAAGACTTCGAGGCCAAGCTGTCGTCCGCCTCGTTGCCGTCGCGGTGGATCAGGCTGCGCTAGATCTAATCGACATGCTGACGGTGGCAAGGCGTCTTGCCAAGGCATATCGACGAACGCCATCTGTGTAGGCACAGGCAAACAGAGTTGTTCAACATGCGCATCCCAGCTAGCCTTCCAGTGATCTCGATCTGCCAATCGACGCACCACGCCAAACTGGCGAAACTCTAGCCAGTTCACTTGATGCGACTGACACCAACGTGCTACCGCTAAATCACGCTGATACGTCCAACCATTACCTGTTTCTTCATGAGCGCACAGACTGTGAAATGGCGCTTTGTCGTATAAGATGTTGAGCACTTCTGTGATATCGCCCGTGACGACATGCAAACGACCACCGCGTTGTTTTAATGCGATGTATAGGTCGCGCAAGCTTTCCAAAATGAATTCGAAGTGCTGACGTGCGGCATCGGCTTGCGCCCACAAATCAGGTTCAACCACGTACAAACACAAAATCGGTCCACGTGATGCAGCCGCAACCAATGCCGCATGATCATACAAGCGTAAATCGCGTTTGAACCAGACGACGCTGTAAGACATGATTGAATACTAAAGACAAAGAAAGCCTTAGTATTCCAGATCATCAAAGTGACTTCCCACAGAAACTCGGTTCACTGTACAAAGCGATTCGGGACAAACATTTACTTGTAAGGAAAATAGCGATCACGCAATCGCATGAACGGTGTTTCTACAACCCGAAACAGGACGTAAGCAGCAAAAAAACTCACGGCAAACATGGCGCCAATTCCAGCTAAGGATTTCACAGACCATCCCCACGCTTCAAATGGACGGATCAAAGCATTCATCAGAGGTTTATGCACCAAATATAAAGCATAAGACCACAAGGCTAAAGATGCTGCGCCGGGAATTCGCCAGCGATACAAAGCAGAATTGGGGCTCAGTCCTGCCAAGGTCAGCAAAGCAAAGCCGCTAGCTAATATGGTGTAGCCGAATGTCGTCGTGTACCACAGAAAGCCCTGTTCCTCACTATAGTTAAAACTAGTAAATAAGAACATCGCTAAGCCCGACAATATCGCTCCGCCCACCAAACTTACATGCCCGCGCTTCAATGCACGATCCCAAATAGCGGGATGAAAATTCTTCCATAAAGCGAGCGCAACACCTGGCAATAACTCATCGAAACGACACCAGCTTGAGTAGTAAATCGTCACATAATATTGGACACCATCGCCACCAACTTGTTGCCACATCAGATAACGCATTAGCGCAGCGCCCGCCATCGCACTTAGCAAGACTACCCACATCGCACGTACTGATTTTAAAAAGGCGATAGTCGCTATCGCAAGCAATGGCAACACGACATAAAACTGCTCTTCTATACTCAAAGACCAGGCATGTGAAAATGCCGAACCGGGTTTCAAGTCAAAATTTTGAGTAAAGGTCAAGAACTTCCACAGCGGCGTGACGGCTTTACCACCCGCTTCTATGGGAAACAAAAAATAGATCGCCAACACGACATAGAAATTCGGTAGCGTACGCAGGGCACGGCGTATGTAAAAGGTTTTTAGTGAAAAACCTGAGGTGCTTCTTAAGCCAGTAAAAATTTGATTGCCAATTAAGTAGCCACTCAGCACGAAAAATAAATCGACCCCGACCCAGCCAATTTCACTGAGAAATCCAAAGCTAGGTTCATGGCTGACAAACACCATGTAGTGGTACATCAAGACTAGCAATATGGCACAGGCGCGCAGAGTATCGAGACCATTTATACGGGAACTAATACGGGAACTATTACGGGAACTATTACGGGAATTATTTACTAGAGATAGCATGAGAAAAATAGAAGAGAATTGCAATAGGATAGCGATTATCGCCATCAACAAAAGCTCGCTATTGTCTACCATTCGCAGATAATTCGTCTCTGCATTTTGAAAATATTTTTTGCTAGCGGATCAGCAATCACAGGGCCAACAAAAAAGCGAAGCCCCCTATTTCGGATGCTTCGCTTTTTCTGATAAAGCTTCGCTTTTGAAGCTACAACTTATCGACCAACTTACTTGCAACTCACTTAAAACTCAGTCAGCATAACGTGCCAAACTACGTTCCAAATGTGGTGCCAACTTTTGTGGCGAATTGATAGACATGCCAAGTTCATTCAACAAGCCATCTTGAATACCGTAAACCCAGCCATGCACTTCCACCGATTGACCACGTTCCCACGCATCTTGAATAATTGTGGTCTGACAGACATTGACCACTTGTTCAATCACGTTCAATTCGCATAGGCGATTAACGCGCTCTTTCTCTGGCAATACTTCGCCTAAATATTTTTCGTGTTTTTGATGTACATCTTGCACATGGCGTAGCCAATTATCTGCAAGACCAACACGGCGACCAGTCAAGGCCGCTTGCACACCACCACAACCATAGTGGCCGCACACGATAATGTGTTTTACCTTCAAAACATCCACTGCAAATTGCAGCACGGACAGGCAATTCAGATCCGAATGCACAACCAAATTAGCGATATTGCGATGTACGAATAATTCACCCGGCAATAAGCCTAACAATTCATTCGCGGGAACTCGGCTGTCTGCACAACCTATCCATAGATATTCAGGGCTTTGTTGCTCTGCCAATTTTTTGAAGAAATTGGCATCCCGACTGAGTATCTCCGCAGCCCACTCGCGATTGTTTTCAAATAGTTGATCCGGTGTAACGCTTCCACGTATAACTTCTCTCATATTGCTCCTTTACTATTTTTAACGACCCTATTTTACCTTTTTTAGAGTCCACCATCGAATTTAGCCCTACTAAATCAAGGTCTTAAGGCTGCCTACTCGAAAAAAAAGCGCTGATAAAATTAATTATCTGCGCTTTTTTTACCTGCTGAAATTATCCTTATTCAAAGAATTTTTTCACTTTATCCATCCATGACTTGCTTTGCGGACTATGTTTAGAACCACCTTCTGTCGTCAGTTGTTCAAAGCTGCGCAGCAAATCTTTTTGCTTCTCAGTCAATTTCACAGGTGTTTCTATCACGACGTGACAGAATAAATCACCTGCATAACCAGAACGCACGCCCTTTACACCTTTGCTGCGCAAACGGAAAGTTTTACCCGACTGCGTACCTTCTGGTATCGTAAATGTTGCCTTACCACTTAAAGTCGGCACCTCGATATCACCACCCAAAGCCGCTTTTACGAAGGAAATTGGAATTTCGCAATGTAAGTCATCGCCTTCACGCTGGAATACCGCATGCTGTTTAATATGAATTTCCACATACAAATCGCCTGGTGGACCGCCATTAATACCTGGCTCACCATTGCCTGAGGAGCGAATCCGCATGCCGTTATCAATACCAGCAGGAATCTTCACTTCCAAAGTTTTATTGCGTTTGATACGCCCTGTACCATTACATGGATTACAAGGATCAGGAATCATCTTGCCTGTGCCGTGACACTTAGGACAGGTTTGCTGAATACTGAACAAGCCCTGTTGCATACGCACCTGACCATGTCCACCGCAAGTGGTACAAGTGACCGGCGACGTCCCTGGTTTTGCGCCAGAACCATGACAAGTTTCGCACTCATCATAGCTAGGTACACGTATTGTGGTATCAAAACCGTTGGCAGCTTGCTCTAAAGTGATCTCAAGGTTATAGCGCAAATCTGCACCGCGATACACCTGCGGACCGGCACTACGACCACGTCCACCACCGAAGATATCACCAAAAATATCACCGAAAGCATCAGCAAAACCAGCTCCACCGCCGCCACCGCCGCCCATATTCGGATCAACGCCCGCATGTCCATAGCGATCATAAGCTTCACGCTTTTGTGCATCCGAAAGCATTTCGTAGGCTTCTTTTGCCTCTTTAAATTTTTCTTCCGCGGTCTTGCTATCCGGATTACGATCCGGATGATATTTCATCGCCATCTTGCGATAAGCTTTTTTGATTTCATCTTCTGAGGCATTTTTCGCAATACCCAGAATTTCGTAAAAATCACGCTTCGCCATCTCGATTACACCTTGTTTTTATCAATACAATTTATGCGAAAACGCCGAGCAGAGCATCGCATCAGAAAACACGAGCACTACCCGGCGGCGTCCCGGCACTTATTAAAGCGCCGATTCGAACTGATTACTTACCGTCTTTGACTTCTTTAAAGTCAGCATCTACCACGTCATCATCTTGTGGTTTTGCATCGGCACCTGGTGCTGCACCTGCGGCACCGCCAGCAGCGGCTTGTTGTGCTTGCATGTCTGCGTACACTTTTTCACCTAACTTTTGTGAAGCGGTAGACAAGTTGCCGAGTTTTGTATCGATTTCTGCTTTATCGCCAGATTTCAAAACATCTTCTAACTCTTTGATCGCTGCTTCAATTTTCTCTTTTTCGCCAGCGTCTAATTTATCGCCGTGCTCTGCCAATGCTTTCTTAGTAGAGTGAACTAAGGCGTCACCTTGATTACGGGACTCAGCCAATTCTTTGACTTTTTTGTCTTCTTCCGCATTCAATTCAGCGTCTTTCACCATTTTTTGAATTTCTTCTTCAGTCAAACCAGAGTTTGCCTTAATGGTGATTTTGTTTTCTTTACCCGTTGCTTTGTCTTTTGCACCTACATGCAAAATACCATTCGCGTCGATGTCGAAAGTCACTTCAATTTGTGGCGTACCACGTGATGCTGGTGGAATACCTTCCAAATTGAATTCGCCCAAACCTTTATTACGCGCTGCGATTTCACGTTCACCTTGGTAGACTTTGATTGTTACCGCAGGTTGATTGTCATCCGCAGTTGAGAATACTTGGCTGAACTTGGTTGGGATCGTTGTGTTCTTTTGAATCATCTTGGTCATCACGCCGCCCAAAGTCTCGATACCCAAAGACAAAGGTGTTACGTCCAACAACAAAACGTCTTTACGATCGCCAGACAATACAGAACCTTGGATCGCTGCACCAACCGCCACCGCTTCATCAGGGTTCACGTCTTTACGTGGTTCTTTGCCGAAGAATTCTTTGACCAATTCTTGAACCTTAGGCATACGAGTCATACCACCAACCAAGATAATGTCATCGATGTCGGAAGTTTTTACGCCTGCATCTTTGATCGCCATGCGGCATGGTTCCATTGTCTTCTGGATCAATTCTTCAACCAAAGCTTCCAACTTGGCACGTGTAATTTTCAAATTCAAATGCGTTGGTGCGCCATTTGCCATAGCGATGTACGGCTCGTTGATTTCTGTTTGCTGTGAGCTAGACAATTCAATTTTCGCGCGCTCTGCAGAGGCCTTAATACGTTGCAAAGCGATAGGATCTTTGGACAAATCCAAGCCATTGATCTTTTTGAATTCGTCGATGATGTAATCGATGATGCGTTGATCGAAATCTTCACCACCTAAGAATGTATCGCCGTTTGTGGACAATACTTCAAATTGCATTTCGCCATCAACGTCAGCGATTTCAATGATAGATACGTCGAAAGTACCGCCACCCAAATCGTAGACGGCAATCTTGCGATCGCCTTTTTCTTTTTTATCTAAACCGAAAGCCAAAGCCGCTGCGGTTGGTTCGTTGATGATACGTTTGACGTCCAAGCCAGCGATACGACCAGCATCTTTAGTCGCTTGACGTTGTGCATCGTTGAAATAAGCAGGAACAGTAATAACCGCCTCTGTTACTTCTTCACCGAGGTAATCCTCAGCCGTTTTTTTCATTTTGCGCAAAACTTCAGCGGAAATTTGTGGTGGCGCGAGTTTTTTGTCACGCACGGACACCCATGCATCGCCGTTGTCTGCTTTAGAAATGCTGTATGGCATCAAGCCGATGTCTTTTTGCACTTCTTTTTCGTCAAACTTACGGCCGATCAAACGCTTGACTGCGTATAAAGTGTTTTTTGGATTGGTTACAGCCTGACGCTTAGCAGAAGCACCAACCAGAATCTCGCCATCCTCTTGGTAAGCAATGATCGATGGCGTAGTACGTGCGCCTTCGACGTTCTCGATTACTTTTGGCTGGCCATTTTCCATGACTGCAACGCAAGAGTTGGTTGTACCCAAATCAATACCGATCATTTTTCCCATGATATTTCCCTATCTTTAAAAATTATATTTTTGAACTTGGTGAGCGCTGATTTAGCAATTATTCCGAAAAAGATCAGCAAATAATGCAATACCGCGCTCGTCTGTTTCTGATGTATGGCAAAAAACCCGTTTTTCAAGACACTTTTCGCTGTTTCTTTAGGTTTTTATGCGTTTTATCTTGTTTTTCTGCTGCTTTATCTACTGTTTTGCTAAGTTTTCTGTCAAACGCTTAGTATTTTTACTTCGCTTGTGCAACAGTGACCAAAGCTGGACGCAACAAACGATCTGCAATCATGTAGCCTTTTTGCAAGACAGTCACGATAGTGTTCGCATCCTGTTCTGCCGGCACCATAGAAACAGCTTGATGCTTACTTGGATCGAGTTTTTCGCCTTGTTGTGGATTAATTTCCAACAAACGATTTTTCTCAAAGGCAGAATTCAATTGTTTCAGCGTCATTTCTACGCCTTCTTTAATCGCCTCTACCGTTTGGGTTTCTATCTTTAAGCCCATTTCCAAGCTATCTTTGACTGGCACTAAAGATTCAGCAAAGCTCTCGATCGCAAACTTATGCGCCTTTGAAATATCTTCCTGCGCACGCCGGCGGATGTTTTCACCTTCCGCTTTCGCGCGCAGGAATGCATCTTGCAATTCCAACACTTTCGCTTCTAACTGCGCCAGAGTATCTGCTGCAACACCCGGCTCAATGACGACCTCAGGCTCAACCTGATTTTCAGCAACTGCTGCTTGCAGTGCTTCGGCATCAAGGTTAGTTGCTATTGTTTCAGTATTTTCGACTGGTTTATCTTGCTCTTGCATTAACAATCTCCATAAAAATCAACCATTGCCCACTTAAATGAGGTGGGTATTCCACAATTCAAGAGTGAAATGCTGATTTTTTTCACTTCAATCCCGAAAAAGGCTAGAAGGTGCCTATCACCATTAAAATTCGATCAAAACTCAATCCAAATACGCACTTTTCTGCCGTTAAATTAATGCTTACATGACAAAAAAGCGTAGTAACACTGACGACATCGGACGCAAGTGGCGTAAAATTGCTAGTTTTCATTGAAAATTTCGTTGATAGCTATTCATAGCTTGCTAGACAGCATCGATAGCATCAATATCAACCGCAACAAGATCGGATCTCCGCATGATTTTAGTCACTGGTGGCGCAGGCTTTATAGGCGCAAATTTTGTTTTAGATTGGTTAGCACAAAGTCAAGAACCTGTCATTAATTTCGACAAATTGACCTATGCAGGCAATCTCAATAATCTGACTAGTCTGAGAGAAGACGCACGACACATTTTTGTCCAAGCAGACATCAATGATGGCGACATCCTAAAGCAGCTTTTACAAACACATCAGCCCAGAGCCATTGTGCATTTTGCAGCAGAAAGCCATGTAGATCGCTCTATTCACGGCCCGGCGGCATTTATCGAGACCAATGTGAACGGTACTTTCAGCTTACTAGAAGCGGTGCGCGCATATTGGCAGAATCTCGAAGACGATAAAAAAGCGGCTTTCCGCTTTTTGCACGTGTCGACAGATGAAGTCTATGGAAGTCTGGAAGCAAATGACCCGCCGTTTACAGAAACGACCGCTTACGCTCCCAATAGCCCTTACTCTGCATCGAAAGCGGCATCTGATCATTTGGTACGTGCCTATCATCACACCTACGGCCTGCCGACACTGACCACAAATTGTTCGAATAATTATGGCCCTCTGCACTTCCCTGAAAAACTTATTCCCTTAGTCATCACCAATGCACGCGCTGGTAAAGATTTGCCTATTTATGGCGATGGTAGTCAGGTACGTGACTGGCTTTATGTCAGCGATCACTGTGCCGCGATACGTCGCGTCTTAGAAGCTGGTCGCCCAGGTGAAACCTATAACATCGGTGGTTGGAATGAGAAAACCAATCTCAATGTCGTCCACAGCATTTGCGATCTGCTCAATGAATTACAAGCTAAACCAACTGGCAGCTATCGCGACCAGATCCGTCATGTGAAAGACAGACCGGGACATGATAAGCGCTATGCAATTGACGCCCGAAAGATTGAACGAGAGTTAGGTTGGAAACCAGCCGAGTCTTTTGAAACTGGCTTGCGTAAGACCGTAAGTTGGTACCTGGCAAACGACGCGTGGACTGCGCAAGTTTTGTCTGGGGAATATAAAAACTGGGTGAATTTGCAATACCAAGAAAAAAACTAATCAGAACAAAAACGAGAATACGAGACGACAATGGCACAAGCACAACGTAGAGGCATTATTCTGGCAGGCGGCTCTGGCACTCGCCTGTATCCGGTAACAAAATCCGTATCTAAGCAGTTATTGCCTATTTACGATAAGCCGATGATTTACTATCCGCTGACATCGCTGATGCTAGCTGGTATACGCGATATCCTCATCATCTCAACACCTCAAGATACGCCACGCTTTCAAGAATTACTTGGTGACGGTTCACAATGGGGTATCAATCTTAGCTACGCGGTGCAACCTTCACCAGATGGCTTGGCGCAAGCTTTCATTATTGGTAAAGAATTTGTTGGTAACTCACCGTCTGCACTGATTTTAGGTGACAACATTTACTATGGTCATGAGTTTGAAGCGATGCTGCGTAGTGCAGACAACAATCACGATGGTGCGACCGTTTTTGCTTACCACGTAAATGATCCTGAACGCTACGGTGTAGTGGATTTTGACGATAATCGTAATGCGCTGAGCATAGAAGAAAAACCCCTCAAACCCAAATCTAATTACGCGGTGACTGGTCTGTATTTTTACGATCAACAGATTTGCGAAATCGCGGCCAATATCAAACCATCAGCGCGTGGCGAATTGGAAATCACCGACGTCAATAATGTCTATCTACAGCAAGGGCAACTCAAAGTTGAATTGATGGGGCGCGGCATGGCGTGGCTAGATACGGGCACGCACGATTCATTATTAGAAGCGGGGCAATTTATCGCTACGATAGAAAAACGTCAGGGCTTAAAAGTCGCCTGCCCTGAAGAAATCGCCTTCCGCAAGGGTTACATCAGCCCAACCCAATTAGAAAACTTAGCGCAGCCGTTGAAAAAAAATGAATACGGCCAATACTTGTTGCGCTTATTGAATCACAAAAGTTTTTAAAGATCCGCTAAACACCTGCCATGAATATTATTCAAACTGATTTACCCGAAGTCTTAATTTTAGAGCCCAAAGTATTTGGCGACGAGCGCGGCTTTTTTTACGAAAGTTTTAATGCAAAAACTTTTGCGGCTTGTACTGGCGTAAACACTGAATTTGTACAAGATAATCATTCCCGTTCGGCCAAAGGCGTTTTGCGTGGATTGCACTATCAAATTCAACAAGCACAAGGAAAACTAGTGCGTGTGATTGCTGGGGAAGTATTTGATGTCGCTGTCGATGTACGCCGTAGCTCACCGAATTTTGGCAAATGGACATCGGCGGTTTTATCCGCTAGTAACTCACGCCAGATGTGGATACCGCCAGGCTTCGCGCACGGCTTTATAGTCACCAGCGAGTATGCAGAATTTCTTTACAAAACGACCGATTACTGGGCGCCAGAATATGAACGTTGCCTGCTTTGGAATGACCCCGCACTGGCGATCAACTGGCCGCTTGATGGCATCCTCAATGGAGCACCTTCTTTATCCGGCAAAGATCAGCTAGGGAAAATATTGGCCGACGCTGAGGTTTTCGCATGAGAATTTTGTTAACGGGTACTAGTGGTCAGCTTGGTCGCAGTTTAGCTAAAGCATTGCAAGATTTAGGTGAAGTGCTTACGCCACAACGTGCTGAATTAGATTTGTCAGATGTTGATTCGATCGCACACTACGTTCAGCTGTGCAAACCAGATTTAATCATCAACCCCGCAGCGTACACCGCGGTTGATCTGGCAGAAAAAGAAAGTGAACTCGCCTTTCTCGTCAATGCTGAAGCGCCAACTATCCTTGCTCAGGAAGCGAAAAAATTAGGTATAGGCTTGATCCATTTTTCGACCGACTATGTGTTTGATGGTAGCAAGTCAGATGCCAATGGTGAACGCGTGGCTTACACAGAGGAAGATGCTTGCGCGCCACTGAATGTCTATGGTGCGAGTAAATTAGCAGGCGAACAAGCGATTGTGAATAGTGGATGCGCGCATTTAATTTTTCGCACCAGCTGGGTGTATTCAGATTTCGGCAAGAATTTTCTGTTAACAATTTTACGCTTGGCAAAAGAAAAAACTGAACTCAACATCGTTAATGACCAATGGGGCACACCTAGTTCTACTTTGTTTTTAAGTGACGCAGTCAAACAAGTTGTTCTGCAATTGCAGTCTACAGAAGCACATGCAGTTGCAAAGGAGACTTGGTGGCAACAACATCAAGGTATTTATCACCTAACGCCAACAGGAACGACCAATTGGTGCGAGTTCAGCCAGCGCATCGTTGAACACGCAGAGCAACTAGACTTGTTAAGTGCTCCGCTTCCTAAGATACAAGGCATTCCAAGCTCAGCCTACCCAACGCCTGCACAACGACCTAAAAATTCCTGCCTCGACAAAAGCAAATTCAATCAAAAATTTGGCATTCAATTACCAAGTTGGGGTCAGGTATTGCTGAGCTGCCTGCAAGGTATGGCGTCAGTAAAATTGCAAGACCCAGCCAACTAATATGTCACTTAAAAAAAACACCATCTGGAATTTAGTTGGCAGCGGTTCACCCTTGCTCGCGGCGGCAGTCTGTATTCCTTACACATTGAAGCAATTAGGTACTGAAGGCTTCGGTGTCTTAACCTTGATTTGGGCTTTGATCGGCTATTTCAGCCTCTTCGATTTCGGTACAGGTCGAGCACTAACTTATGAAATTAGCAAAATACTTCCTGAAGGCAAAGACAACAAAAATTTCAGTACACCTGTCGGACCAATCTTGACAGCGGGCTTATTATTGACCTTGATAACGGGTCTGCTAGGCTTTGTCGTCATATTTACGTTGTCCGCGCCACTTGCAGAAAGTTGGCTAAAAATTAGCCCAAATTGGCAGGACAGCACCAGGACTGCTCTGCAAATTACCGCTATCGGTATTATTCCAGCAACAATTACTAGTGGTTTGCGCGGTGCAATGGAAGGTTTGGGTCAATTTAAGGAATCAAATCTCTACAAGTCTCTGCTCGGATTTGGGATGTTCGCAATTCCCGCGGTATCCATACATTTCCATGGACCTAGTCTATCGAGAATTGCATTCTATTTAGTGCTTATGCGAGTGCTCATCACTATCACATGCTTTGTTCAACTACGCTTTTATTTCGGAATCGCCCAATATGAAAAAAGCGACAACAAGACATCAACGATTGCTCAAAATTTTCGACGGCTATTCTCTTTTGGCTTCTGGGTTACCGTTACGGGAATTATTAGTCCATTGATGGTATTTGGTGATCGTTTCTTCATCAGCGCGATGGTCGGTGCCGATCAACTTAGTACTTACGCAATTCCGCAAGAAGGTTTGATGCGCGTATTGATGGTACCGACGGCCATCTGCGGTGCATTATTACCTATACTTACAAATACCAAGACAAAAAATAAGCTATACGAAACCTATCAAATTAATTATCTAAGGATGGCAAAAATAATGGGCTGCCTATGTGTTTTGGCAGCGATTCTAGTAGTCCCAATTCTGTCCATTTGGATTTCTCCGGCATTTGCAGCAAACGCCAGCATCATTGCCTTTATTTTAATACTCGGAACATTTATCAATGGAATTGCACTTGTACCATATACCTTATTACATTCCTTGGGCAAAACTAAAGTGACAGCACAATTCCATATCGCAGAATTATTTATTTACCTCGCGATCATGTATTTTCTCACCATACATTTTGGATTATATGGTGCTGCAATTGCGTGGGTAATTCGAGTTTATTTGGACTGGATACTTTTGCATTTCGCAGGAAAGCGTGCCTTAGCGACTGCAAATATAGGTTTTGCGAACTAATTTCAACTAACAGACTTATATGCATATTTCAGCAATCGTCGTTGGATACTTTCCGGACAAACAGATCCTTGAATCACTGCTATGCAATTTGAGTCAACAAGTTGATAGTGTATTCTTAGTCGATAATGGCGGCTGCTCTGACATAGAATTAAACAAGCTAGCCAATTGTGAACACCTACGGTTGGGGGAAAATTTTGGCTTAGGTTATGCCTTAAATCGAGGCTTCGAAGCCGCACTGAAACGAGGAGCGAAGTATGTCGCCACATTCGATCAGGATAGCCAGCCTCCGGACGATTTAATTAAAATTTTAGTAGAACAAGCTGAAGAACTAAGTCAGCGAGGGGTTCGCGTTGGCGCGATTGGCCCTCGCTTCTTCGACCGTAGAGAAATCTCAAAAATTTATTTTCCTTTTTTTAAAGAGGAACAGGGTCGTATTTCGACCATTCAGCCTGCAGAATCTCAAGCACCACTCATCCAGAGTGACGTATTAATTACGTCGGGAATGTTAGTGCCTATCGATGTTTGGCTGGACGATCTAAGCTATGACGAAAGTTTATTCATCGACCTAACGGACAACGATTGGTGCTTTAGAGTGCGTCAAAAAAATTACCTTTTATTTGGTTCAACAAAAGTAGAGATGGGACATGCAATGTCGGAAGCGCCTCCTCGACGCATATTCTCGCTGCACTATTTCAAGACCTCACCTACTAGGAAATATTACAATTTCCGCAATACCTTAATTTTTTGTAGAAAACCATATGTCTCTAAGATTTGGGCTAATCGCTTAAAAAAAGGATTATTCATTCGTTTTTTCCTCGCACTACTTTTAGAGAAAAATCGTTGGAAACAAATGCTGATGATGGTCAGAGGAATATTAGATGGCATCAAAAACTAACGAGAAGCACACTACAATGTCCCCTGATGAAAACTATTTAGCCAAAATCTAAAAAGCATGCCTCCGCTTTTTCTCTGACGCCTACGTTCGCATGCAAAGCAAGCATTAGAACGAACATAAATCAATAATCATGGTTGCACTATCAATCGCCACAAATGGAATACCAATACAAAGAACTTGTTACTGATGCTGTTCGCTATGCAATTATCCGCAATGATTCTTTTACGATTTCCTACTGATGGCGGAGAATATGCCCACAAAAGAAACACTAAAAAATTCAAACCCAACTATATCTATTCAATAGTTTAAATCACGACTTACTCTGCAATCGTTTGACTTATAATGGAGGTCTAAAGCGTCATAAAAACGGCTATAAGAAGAGAAATTTGATGTGTATACAGTCACGCTATGGACTGATTCATCAGCTCTTTCATACAAATATTCATAGCTCGCTAGAAATTCATGTAGATCGCAATAATTACAGGTATTTCAAGACATTCATTAACCGGTTCTCGATTACGATGAAAGTAAATACATGATTCATGTTGCAATAATTAGCCATGGTCATGAAGCTCTGTTAATTGATAGTAAAATTGGTGGATTACTTACAGAGCACGAAGACCTAACTATCTGGATCAAAGACAACAAACCCGCTGCCAATTTAAAAGCGTATTGCGCGCAACATCAAGTGTTTTATACAGATGCGGACGCGGGTTTAGGTTTCGGTGAAAACAATAATTATTTATTCGATCTAATACAAAAAAAGTCCGGCTTTCAAGCTGACGATATTTTTTTGGTCATGAATCCAGACATAACAGTGACTGCAGAAACTGTCTTTGCTCTGACAGAAAAAATGCAACAATCTGGTCAGGCACTCGCGACACTCAATTTATATCGTGATTTGGCGATGACCGTTCCTGACAAAAACATCCGTCATTTTCCAGGCATGCTATCTATCATCAAAATGCCACTGGTGAATACGTTTAGCGAAACCTACGACAAAGATCGAATTGCTGGGGTACTTGAAGACATTCCTGTGGAATGGGCATCTGGAGCATTTTTGGCTTTTACGCCAGCACTTTACGAAGCATTAGGTGGGTTTGATCCTGACTATTTCATGTACTTTGAAGATGTCGATATCTGCTATCGTGCACGTCGCTTCCACCAGCAAGCCGTACATTATTATCCGCACTTAAAAGCGATTCATACAGCAGCACATAAGAACCGCAATATTTTTTCCAAACACGCACTCTGGTTCTTCCATAGTTTTTCTAAGTTCTTGTTGCGTCGTTACCTACGCACGAATTCTGCCTATTCTGGCAAGAAATCTGCCAGCTCTCCAACCTAGTCGCGCCAACATGAAAAATAAAATTCTCATCACCGGCGCAACGGGTTTTGTCGGATCGCATTTAGTGCAAATGGTATTGGCGCAAAATCGCGAAGTGGTTTGTCCAATACGCAGTGGAAATTCATCATCGGATTCAACAACACCTGTTGTCGGCAACATCGATCGCAATACAGAATGGCAAGCACATCTGAGTAATGTGCATACCGTCATCCATTGTGCCGCACGGGTGCATGTGATGCACGATACCGAAGCCGATCCGCTGGCTGCTTTTCGTGAAGTCAATTTACACGGAACCCTACGCTTAGCAGAACAAGCGGCTGCGGCTGGTGTCAGTCAATTCATTTACCTGAGTTCCGTCAAAGTGAATGGCGAGATGACGGAGTCAGAGCAGGCATTTACAGAAAATGATGCACCACAGGCCAGCGATCCTTATGGCATTTCTAAACAAGAAGCGGAAGCGGCTTTAATGGAATTGGGGCAGCGTACTGGTATGGCCATCACGATTATTCGCCCGCCCTTAGTGTATGGCAAAGGTGTCGCTGCTAACTTTTTAAGTTTACTGATTTGGGTAAAGAAGCAAATTCCGCTTCCACTAGCCAGCATCAACAATCAACGCAGCTTTGTATTCGTTAAAAATCTGACGGATTTCATCCTGCATTGTGTGCAAAACCCGCAAGCTTACAATCAAGTCTTTTTGATTTCTGACGGCCAAGATTTGTCGACCACGGAACTCTTACGCGAGGCAGCGAAGGCATTAGAAGTACCTTCACGTTTACTGCCCTTCCCTGCGGGACTCATTAGCTTCGCAGCGAAGTTGACCGGCAAAAAAAATATCGCGGATCGTTTATGCCAATCCTTGCGCGTCGATAGCAGCAAAGCGCGCCAACGCATGCAATGGACGCCGCCGTATTCCGTACAACAGGGCTTGCGCGAAAGCGCTGCCAATTTGGCGTCACAAGACAACAATAAAAAATAAAAAAGAAAGAACGAAATCATGAAACGATTAGCCGACTTAGTCCTAGCCTTGATCGCTGCAATTATTTTGCTGCTTCCATTCATCATCGTTTCTCTGATGGTGCGCTTAACATCAAAAGGTCCCATCATCTATTGGTCAGATCGCGTCGGTCGCTACAATCAAATTTTTAAAATGCCGAAGTTCCGCTCCATGTTAATCGACACGCCCGCTGTCGCCACACATTTATTGACAAATCCAGATCAATACTTAACGCCCGTCGGCTCCTTTTTACGCAAATCTAGCCTCGATGAATTACCACAATTGTGGAGCATTATTAAAGGCGATATGAGCTTTGTTGGTCCGCGGCCTGCACTCTACAACCAGGCCGATTTGATTGCGCTGCGCACTGAAAAACAAGTTCATACTATCGTCCCTGGTTTAACTGGCTGGGCACAAATCAATGGTCGCGATGAATTGCCGATTCCGCAGAAAGTCGAATTGGATGCCTATTACTTGCAGCATCAGTCACTGATATTGGATATCAAAATTTTGTTCCGCACTTTTTTTAAAGTAATTAAGCGTGATGGCGTCACCCACTAACTCACAACAAAGCACAATGAAGCACAACAAACAAAAATAATGCACAGACAAGTTGAACCGACCACCCAATTATGATGCATACCTTAATTAATCTTCCACGCTTCCATAAGCAAATTATTGCTGGTGTGGTAGATGCTATTTTTTTACCGCTGGCATTTATTCTGGCGATTTTGACGCGCTATGAAACGGTTAATTTTGATTTGGTCAAACACTATGGCTGGTTGATTGCCGCAGTGCCTTTGTTCGCAATCCCCATTTTCATCAAGATCGGTTTGTACCGCGCGGTAATACGCTACATCGATCAAAAGATGGTTAGCGTGGTCGTGATTGGAGTAAGCCTATCCGTTTTGGCGCTGGCATTTCTCAGCTTCATGTTGCAGTTAACTGCAATCTCGCGTGCAGTATTTGTGATTTACTGGTCCGGCGCCATTTTATATGTAGGCGCAAGTCGATTAGCGGCACGCGCTTACCTGGGTGGCCTGCGACGCAATCCGAACGCCGTCAAAATCGCGATCTATGGCGCAGGCACCGCCGGTATGCAACTCGCGAATGCTTTGCGTGCTGGACATGAGCTTGATTGCATTGCCTTTATCGATGACAACCGCGCTATGCATGGTTCTTCGATTGCTGGTATCAAAGTCTATCCCGTTGAAGCGATTCCTCAACTAGTTAAAAATTTTGGTATTAAAGAAGTCTTACTCGCCTTACCCAGCGTTTCCAAAGCCAAACAAAAACAAATTCTTGATCACTTAGAAGCTTACAAAGTCCGTGTCAAAGTCACGCCATCAATCAAAAGTCTGATCAACGGTGAATTACGGGTTCAAGATATTCGTGATGTTGAAATTGAAGATTTATTAGGCCGCGATCAAGTCGAACCAGATGAAGCTTTATTAGCGACTTGCATCACTGATAAAAATGTATTGGTCAGTGGTGCTGGCGGCTCTATCGGTTCTGAATTATGTCGTCAGATTTTGCGACAAAGACCTAAGAGCCTAATGCTCTTAGAAATGTCGGAATTTTCTCTGTATTCAATAGAACAGGAATTGTCGGTACTACGCGATCAACTACAACTAGCCTGTCAGATCAAACCTTTCTTAGGTTCTATCCACGACAGCACCAAGCTCGATAAAATTTTCCGTGGTTTTGAAATCGATACGGTATATCACGCAGCAGCTTATAAACATGTGCCGCTGGTCGAGCACAATCCTATCGAGGGTATACGCAATAACGTCTTTGGCACCTTCAAATTAGCACAAGCTGCGATCGATGCAGGCGTCAAACAATTCGTGTTGATCTCCACCGATAAAGCAGTGCGCCCTACCAATGTAATGGGTGCGACGAAACGCTTAGCGGAATTAATCTTACAAGCCAATGCGCGCCGTCAACAAACCACACGATTTTGCATGGTTAGATTTGGCAATGTGCTAGGTTCTTCGGGATCGGTCGTCCCTTTATTCCGCAAGCAAATTATGCAAGGTGGACCGATTACACTCACGCATGCAGAAATCACGCGCTACTTCATGACGATCCCCGAAGCCGCGCAATTGGTGTTGCAAGCTGGTGCGATGGGTCAAGGTGGCGACGTATTTGTGCTCGACATGGGCGAACCTGTGCGCATCATTGATTTAGCACGTCGCATGGTGCACTTATGCGGATTGGAAGTGAAGTCAATTGATCACCCAGAAGGCACGATAGAAATCCGTGAAGTCGGTTTGCGTCCGGGCGAAAAACTATATGAAGAATTACTGATCGGTGACAACGTAGAACGTACCACGCACCCACTGATCATGCGCGCCCAAGAAGCAGAATTAGCTTGGGCAGATTTACAAACGGCTTTAGAAGAATTAGACCTGGCATGCAGCAATTTCGATTATGAAAAAGTTCGCAGCCTGATACAGCAGTTGGTGGTTGAGTATCAACCTCAATGCGGTATTGAGGATTTTATTTGGCAGATTAAGAACAAAACATAAGAACCCCTCAACACAGAGACACAGAGATTCACTGAGAAAATATTGTTATTGTTCACTGACTCCTGCTCTTTCTCAGTGTCTCTGTGCCTCTGTGTTGAGAGGTTTTAAAGAAATTATTTTATAGGTGAATTTTATGTCCCTCCTTTCCAAAAGTATTTTTAAAGCCTACGACATTCGCGGCATCATAGGCAAAACTTTAGATGCCGATGTTGCTTATGCCATCGGTCAGGCTTTCGGTAGCGCCGCATTGGCAAAAGGTGAAAAGACCGTCGTAATTGGTCGTGATGGCCGTTTGTCTGGCCCTTCGCTGACCGCTGCTTTAGCCATGGGTCTGCAAGCCACTGGCGTGAACGTGATTGACCTCGGCGTAGTTGCAACACCCATGGTGTATTTCGGCACCAATGTCTTGGGTGCGACATCTGGCATCATGGTCACTGGTAGCCACAATCCACCTGACTACAATGGTTTCAAAATGGTGTTAGCGAGTGAAGCGATTTATGGCGATACCATACTCTCGTTGTACGACAGAATCGTCGCCAAAGACTTCGCAGTTGGTGAAGGCAGTTACAACACGCACGATATCAAAACCGCCTATCTGGAACGCATCGTCAGTGATGTCAAACTCACGCGCAAAATCAAGATTGCAATCGATTGCGGCAATGGTGTTGCCGGTGCATTCGCTGGTGATTTGTACCGCGCTATGGGTTGCGAAGTAACGGAATTATTTTGCGAAGTCGATGGCAATTTCCCGAACCACCATCCTGATCCAGCGCATCCAGAAAACCTGCAAGATCTGATCCGCTGCTTACAAACTTCTGATGCAGAAATTGGCTTAGCTTTTGACGGTGATGGCGACCGCCTCGGTGTGGTGACGAAAGATGGGCAAATCATTTACCCGGATCGCCAATTGATGTTGTTTGCCGCAGATGTATTGAGCCGCCATCCAGGCGAACAAATTTTGTATGATGTGAAATGCACACGCCATTTATCCAGCTGGATCAAAAGCCACGGTGGTGTACCCTTGATGTGGAAAACAGGTCACTCATTGGTCAAAGCTAAATTGAAAGAAACTGGCTCTCCTTTAGGCGGTGAAATGAGTGGACACGTGTTCTTCAAAGATCGCTGGTACGGCTTTGATGACGGTATGTATGCTGGCGCACGCTTGCTAGAAATTCTAAGTAAAGTCGCGGACATGACGGCAATTCTCAATGACTTGCCGCAATCGACCAGTACCCCAGAGTTGCAACTAAAACTGAATGAAGGTGAAAATTTTGCCATCATCGCTGAGATGCAAAAAAATGCGAATTTCCCCGGCTCGACCGAAATCATTAATATCGATGGCTTACGGGTTGAGTATCCAGATGGCTTCGGTTTAGCACGTTCATCGAATACGACACCAGTCATCGTGATGCGCTTTGAAGCTGAAACGCCGAAGGCTTTGATAAGAATTCAAGCAGCGTTGAAAGCGGCGATTTTGGCTGTTAAGCCAGATGCGGTTTTGCCTTATTAAATAAGGCTGAACATCCCCTCTCCCGCAAGCGGGAGAGGGTTAGGGTGAGGGGATTCAGTAATCCATAGCATGTATTCTACGAAGAACAAAGATTACTGAACCGCCGTCAAAGCATGCTTTGACTCCCCGCCCCTTCTCCTGCTCGCGGGAGAAGGGGGTAAACCCAAGCAAAATTCAAATAGCTGATAGTCATTTTTTTATAAATCAAATCAATTCAACAACGTGAAAATCCTTCTGATCCGCGTTTCCTCCCTAGGCGATGTCCTCCATAACATGCCCATGGTCGATGACATCAAAGCCCACTACCCCAACGCACAAATCGACTGGGTCGTAGAAGAAGCCTACGTCAATCTAGTCAAGTTACAGCCCAAGGTCAACAAGGTCATCGCCTATGCACAGCGACGCTGGCGAAAAAGTTTAGGCAACAAAGAAACCCGCGCTGAGATCAAACACTTCTATCGTACGCTACGTGAAGAAGCTTACGATTTTATTTTTGATACGCAAGGTTTACTCAAAACCGGCATCATCATGGGGATGGCACGCAAAGCGCCGAATGGTCGTAAAGTCGGATTAGCCAATGGCACTGAAGGCTCAGGCTATGAAGGTATTTCAAGAATTTTTCACGACTTAAGTATTCCTGTTGACCGCCGCACTCATGCCGTTTTACGTGGACGTCTGGTAGCTGCAGCCGCGCTAAATTATCAAGTCGATACACCCGCCAGTTTTGGTTTGCAAAAATTGGATTTGCAACCGGAGTGGATGCCTGCGACACCCTACATCGCATTCTTTCACGGCACAGCAGGCGAATCCAAAAAATGGTCACGCAATAACTGGATCAGTACCGCACGAGATCTGCAAGTCACTGGCTGGCCTATATTACTTCCATGGGGTACTGTCGCAGAAAAATCCGAAGCAGAAGCGATGGCCGAAAACATGCCCAACGCTCGCGTATTACCTAAACTCTCTATGCAAGAAGCGACTGTCCTTGCTCAGCGTGCCGCTTTGGTGGTTGGCGTTGACACGGGCTTAGTCCACATCGCCGCGGCCTATGAAACACCGACGATAGAAATTTACTGCGACTCACCTAAATGGAAAACCGAGGGAAATTGGTCGGACAAAATTATCAATTTAGGAGATAAAGGTCATCCACCGAGTGTGGCAGAAGTTGAGATTGCGTTTGAAAAACTACTTTCACTAAATCTATCACAGTAAATGAAGATGTATGCACATTGAGAAATTCATTGTACATACACATATTGAAATAGATACCTGTGAGTCCAATACAAAAGTATTTGGATGTTCGTACTGCGTGACCAATCATTGATACCCAAGCAAAGCCTGATTTATTCAACGATTATGGCTAAACGATGCCTCAATCAAATAGTGTGCTGTTTGTGCTACAGAGTCAAATTTAATTGCACATTAAGTTGCGCAGGCCTCTCCCAATACCGAATTCACAAATCAAAATTTCCATAACGTTGCCGCACTGAAATTTGTCGAATCTTTACTAGGGCGTTGTACTTCGAAACGAACATTGAATGAAGAGTTCACATTGTATGCAAAGCCCAAGCCAAACAGTGCACCAGAATCTGAAGCAGAGCTTTTACGTCCCCAGCGACTAACATCGGCGCTCAATTTGTTATAACCGACACGACCAAGAATATCAAAACCGCCACCCAATTCGGCCTTACCAAGCAAGGAAACAGAAGACTGCGTCAAATCCACATCCTCCGCCAAAAAATCCAAAGTTGCCAAGCGGCGATAGCCACCTTCAATGGCCAATTCCTTTGTCATTTGATAACCGACAAGCCCACCAACACTCAGCATACGACCAGAATAACCTGTTACCTTAGAACTTCCGGCATCTAATCCAGCGTAAATATTTGTCGAATTATTGGCGGCAAAAGCACTCGTTGCACAAAGCGCGACAACAGCCAAAATCAATTTCTTAAGCATCATAACTTTATCCATTAGAAAACCTCCTGCGAGGGAAAGTATGAATTATACATGCTTAAAAATTATTAAAAAAGTGGCTCAAAAAGTGTATTGAGTCACCGAGAATTACATCTGCTTGAAAAGCAAACTTATCATCTAAATGGCAATTAATTTGCTTTTTTTACGGTGGATTTAATAGCGGAAGGCTTGCTTTCAACTTGGCTACCCGCTTCCAGTATTTGGACAAAAATTTCATCCTTTTTGATCATACCGAGTTCAAAACGTGCTCGCTCTTCAACAGCTGCAGTGCCATTTTTCAAATCTTGCACTTCAGATTCAAGCTTAGCATTGCGTGCCTTAAGGCCATCATTACTGACGCGTGCGGCTGTCACTTGTTTATCTAATTCCCAGACGCGCAGCCAGCCGCCCTTACCTAACCACAGTGGATACTGGATCAGGACTAACAAAGCTAGCAAGGCGATGGTAATTAGACGCATGTGATCTTAGGTGAAGGTCAAAGCAAACAATTTGACTATATTTCATAACGATAAAAAGGGGAAGCTGACTTCCCCTTTTATACTGCCTTAATTAACTACATTAATTGACTTCTTTTGATGCGATTACTTCAAATTATAAAACGCATCACGGCCTGGGTAGCTAGCGATTTCGCCCAAATCTTCTTCTATACGCAAAAGTTGGTTGTATTTTGCCATACGGTCAGAACGTGACATAGAGCCGGTTTTGATTTGCAAAGCGTTCATACCGACTGCGATATCGGCAATCGTGCTGTCTTCTGTTTCGCCAGAGCGATGTGAAATCACGGCGGTGTAGCCAGCGCGTTTTGCCATTTCGATGGCAGCGAAGGTTTCTGTCAAAGTACCAATTTGGTTGATTTTGATCAAGATAGAATTGGCGATACCTTTTTGTATGCCTTCTTTCAAAATCTTGGTGTTCGTCACGAACAAGTCATCGCCGACGATCTGTACTTTTTTGCCGAGTTTTTCTGTGAGGATTGCCCAACCTTCCCAATCGCCTTCGGCCATGCCGTCTTCGATGGAGATGATAGGGTATTTGTCGCACCAAGTTGCCAGCAAGTTAGTGAAATCTGTGGAAGACAAAGTTAAGCCTTCGCCTTCCAAATGGTATTTGCCATCTTTGTAGAATTCACTCGCTGCGCAATCTAAGCCCAACGCGATTTGTGTGCCTGGTGTGTAGCCAGCTGCCTCGATCGCTTGAATGATCAATTTGATCGCTTCTTCGTGGTTTTCTACGGAAGGCGCAAAACCACCTTCATCACCAACCGCTGTCGTCAAACCTTTGTCGTGCAGGATTTTTTTCAAGCTGTGGAATACTTCTGCACCGTAACGAATCGCTTCACGGAATGTCGGTGCGCCAACTGGGATGATCATGAATTCTTGCAAATCCAAGTTATTGTCAGCATGTGCGCCGCCATTGATCACGTTCATCATTGGTACTGGCAATTGCATCGCGCCAGAGCCGCCGAAATAACGATACAGAGGCAAGCCAGCTTCTTCTGCTGCTGCTTTCGCCACCGCCATAGATACTGCCAACATCGCATTTGCACCCAAGCGTGCTTTGTTTTCTGTACCGTCGAGATCGATCAATGTGCGATCCAAGAAAGCTTGTTCATTCGCATCCAGACCCATGATCGCTTCAGCGATTTCTGTGTTGATGTTTTCACAGGCTTTCAAAACGCCCTTGCCCATATAACGGGACTTGTCGCCATCGCGCAATTCAATCGCTTCGCGGGAACCAGTGGATGCACCAGAAGGCACAGCCGCACGCCCCATCACGCCAGATTCCAACAACACATCACATTCCACAGTTGGATTGCCGCGTGAATCAATAATTTCACGACCGATAATATCAACGATAGCACTCATTCAAATTCTCCTAAACAATCAAAATTCAATCAAAATACAAAGGCTCAAAACAGAGCTAGCTCGTGGTGCAGATAATCACAAGTGTTCGGGTACGAGCTTGTCAAAACGCAGCAAACACATTGATGTTCTCAAGGGTCTGCGATCACTCTCAGCTTCAATACACACGTGTGGTTTTGAAGCGATTATCTTTTTCCACAATTCACCTTAGAAAGACAGGTGATTAAAATACTTATTCGTTCAAGGGCTGACATATTCGGCCCCCTGAGTTTTTTATCCCCGCCCCTTCAAGGGGAGGGTTAGGGTGGGGATGGGTTTTGGTTGCATGATCATTTTACAGATTAAACGACTGAAACCCATCCCCATCCCAGCCTTCCCCTTGAAGGGGAAGGAGCCAACACGCACATTCTCGTAGGGCTGGTGCAACCCGCGCTGCTTAGGTGCTCAAAGGTCTGGCGGCGCGGGGTGCACCAGCACTACAATTCCCCGCCCTTAAACACCGAAACAATCCCAACCAAAAAAATTTGCCTCGCAAAGTCATTAGGCTCTGCGAGGCATTAAGTCTTAATTAAAACTAGATTCTAAAAATCCGTTTTTCTTGACGATGCGATCTAAATCTAACAGCGTCGCCAAGAGTTCCTTCATACGTCCAAGTGGTACTGCATTCGGACCGTCGGACATCGCTTCTGCAGGGTTTGGATGCGTCTCCATGAACAAGCCTGAGATACCCACCGCGACCGCGGCACGCGCCAGTACTGGGACGAATTCACGTTGACCGCCTGATGAAGTACCTTGGCCGCCAGGTAACTGCACTGAATGCGTCGCGTCAAATACGACTGGGCAATTGGTTTCACGCATGATCGCTAATGAACGCATGTCAGACACCAGATTGTTATAGCCGAAAGACACACCACGTTCGCAAGCCATGAAATTATCTTCTGGCAGACCAGCTTGTTTCGCAGCCAAACGCGCTTTCGCGATGACATTGATCATATCGTGCGGTGCTAAGAACTGACCTTTTTTGATATTCACTGGCTTGCCAGATTGCGCGCAAGCTTGAATGAAATCGGTCTGACGGCACAAGAAAGCAGGCGTTTGCAAAACATCGACTACGGCTGCAACTGGTTTGATTTCTTCAATCGCGTGGATATCGGTCAGAACATGGACATTCAATTGTTTCTTCACGTCGGCCAAAATTTCCAAGCCTTTTTCCATACCCAAGCCACGGAAAGACGTACCAGAAGAACGATTCGCTTTATCGAACGATGATTTATAAATGAAAGGAATCCCGAGTTCAGTCGTGATTTCTTTCAATGCACCCGCAGTATCCATTGCCATTTGATGTGATTCGATCACACAAGGGCCAGCGATCAAGAAGAAAGGCTGATCCAGACCAACGTCAAATCCACATAATTTCATGCTGTTTTCCTTTAAGCTGATATCGCTCGATTATGCTTGCTGCGCTTGTTTGTGTGCAATCGCTGCTTTAGCAAATGCGGTGAACAGCGGATGGCCATCGCGTGGTGTCGATTTGAACTCAGGGTGATATTGCACACCTAAGTAGAATGGGTGCACGCTCTTCGGCAATTCAATAATTTCGCACAGATCTTCCGTTGGCGTACGCGCTGATACGACCAGACCAGCATCTTCAACACGCTTCAAATAATGATTGTTCGCTTCATAACGATGACGGTGACGCTCAGTCACGACATTGCCGTAGATATCGGATGCCAAAGTATTTGACTGAACTGCACAAGTTTGTGCGCCTAAGCGCATGGTGCCGCCGAGATCGGAATTTTCATCACGCAACTCGACTTTTCCATCATGACTTTGCCATTCATTGATTAGGGCAACGACTGGCTGCTCAGTTTCCAGATCAAATTCTGTCGAGTTCGCCATTGTCAAACCTGCTTTATTGCGAGCATATTCAATCAAGGCAACTTGCATGCCTAAGCAGATACCGAGGTAAGGAATTTTGTTTTCGCGGGCATAACGTGCAGCTAAAATCTTGCCTTCCACACCGCGCTTACCGAATCCACCTGGGACTAAAATCGCATCGTATTTTTCCAAAGCTTTAGTGCCGTGGGCTTCGATTTCTTCGGAATCGACATACTCAATATTGACGCGGCTTTCGGTATGAATACCTGCATGACGTAATGCTTCTGTCAAAGATTTGTACGACTCAGTCAGGTCAACATATTTACCGACCATGCCGATGGTGATTTCTTCTTTTGGATTTTCTAATGCGTAGATGAGTTTATCCCACATCGCCAAATCAGCTGGTTTTGGTGACAGACCTAATTTATCGCAAATGATCTTGTCTAAACCTTGATCATGCAACATTTGTGGAATTTTATAAATTGTGTCTGCATCCCATACGGAGATTACCGCTTCCTCTACCACATTAGAGAACAGCGAAATTTTAGCGCGTTCATCATCTGGAATACGGCGATCAGCGCGACACAATAAGGCATCTGGGAAGATACCGATTTCACGCAATTTTTGTACGCTGTGTTGAGTAGGTTTGGTTTTCAACTCACCTGCAGATGCCAAGTAAGGAACCAAAGTCAAATGAACGAAGGCGGCAGAATTTTTGCCAGCGCGCAAACTTAATTGGCGTGCGGCTTCGAGGAAAGGCAAGGATTCGATATCGCCAACCGTGCCG
Organism: Affinundibacterium flavidum; assembly: GCF_014284175.1. GTDB lineage: Bacteria > Pseudomonadota > Gammaproteobacteria > Burkholderiales > Burkholderiaceae_D > Undibacterium > Undibacterium flavidum. The sequence continues at coordinate 283,053 of NZ_JACOGA010000001.1, read as the reverse complement.
CCGATTTCGACCAAAGCAACGTCAAAACCAGCCGCGCCACGATGGATGTATTCTTGGATTTCGTTAGTGATGTGTGGAATAACCTGAACTGTCTTGCCCAGATATTCACCACGGCGCTCTTTACGAATCACGGATTCATAAATCTGGCCCGTCGTGAAGTTATTCACTTTTTTCATCTTAGCGGTAATGAAACGCTCATAATGACCCAAATCCAAATCCGTTTCAGCTCCGTCATCTGTGACGAATACTTCACCGTGTTGGAATGGGCTCATGGTACCCGGATCCACATTGATGTAGGGATCGAGTTTGAGCATAGTAACTTTGAGACCGCGCGATTCAAGAATAGCAGCGAGTGAGGCAGCAGCGATGCCTTTGCCTAGAGAGGAGACGACGCCCCCGGTAACGAATACGAACTTAGTCATTGCAGAAGGTGCCCAACGGCACAAGCGGGAAATTCGAATTATACCTCATGATGCCCCTGGACGCACGCCAAGGATAAGATTTTTTGCGCTAGCGGCGAGTAGAAAGTAGCAATAAATTTCTTTTATTTGATTTACTTAAATTACAATTAAAACTTGTGCGTTTTGCTTGCTATCTCGACGCATCTCCAATTTTGGCAACAAAAACTCGCTAAAGATACTCGTTAAAAATCATAGTACAAATAATAGGATCAACCACCAGTGAACTACGGTCATGCAAACTCTCATTATGTAACGCTTCCGACAGGATCAGGTTCTTTGTCGCCCAATCCCTTTGCTGCCCATCCGCTACCGATGCTGGACATAAGTGGCTATCATTTAAGGCCGATTCGCGCCGAAGATTTAAGTACGTGGTGCGCCTATCTAAGGCAGCCTGAGGTAACTGAACACTGGAGTTGGCAAGTCAATTCTCCGCAAGATTTACAACAGTTCATTCAGGTTCAAGACTGGAGTCAGGCCTTGGCACAAATCAAGTTTGCGATTGCAAATGATAAAGATCAACTGATAGGTACGATAGGCTTTCATACCTTTTCCAAGCAAAATTTGAGCGCGGAAATCGCCTACGATCTGGCACCTGCGTTCTGGGGCTTAGGCATTGCCAGCGCCACTTGTCGAAGCTTGACCGATTGGGCACATCAAAAAGTGGGACTCGTACGCGTGCAGGCTAGTGTACTCGACAGCAATGTACGCTCGCTTCAAGTCCTACTACGCAGCGGTTTTGAACGCGAAGGCTTACTCAGAAGTTACAAACAAATTCGCGGACAATCGCGTGACTTCTGGATCTTGAGTCATATTAAATCCACAACACCGTAGATTTGAACCGCTTTTGCACCGGGATGAACTCAACAAAGCACAACAAAATTGTGCAAAATCAAGATTTGGACTTACGGTTTCACATACAAAGAAGTCAGCACTAAACGATGCAGCTTAATCGTCACGGACTAAGTCAACACCTCAGCTTTCAACAAAGTGAGCAACTAAATCAATAATGTTGCATCCGATTCGAATCGGAGGACGTATAAGTAGTAAGCAGTCCTAAAGCAGCAACCGAAAACAACAAGCAACAAGCAACAATAGGCAATACTAGGCCACGACACTAAATAGCAAGCTTGCTGTGAACTGAATCAGTTTTGAATCGTCAGTACAACCTCCTTCCATAAAGGACATCCCTTGTCAAATGCATATTCAAACACTCCCGCCTCTGATCCCGCACATTTGCATCTATGCCTATTGGCAATCGCCAAACAAGATGCCAAGGCTTTCAGAGATTTATATGAATCTAGCTCGCCCAAGTTATTTAGCTTTATTTTGCGAATTCTACAAAATCGTGAGTTGGCCGAAGAAGTCTTACAAGAAAGCTTTGTGAATATATGGAATAACGCTGTCAGCTATCAAAGTAGTCTGGCTTCACCGATGACATGGATGACAACTATCGTACGTAACCGTGCGTTTGATTTATTGCGCAAGCTAAATAACGGACAGCATTTACATGTTAGTTACGATACTGATCAATTTGAAAATGAAGTCTGGCATGCGATGGAAAGCCCTGATCTGACTCCGGCGCAGGCATTGGAACTCAGCCAAGATGCTGCCTCTCTGGCGCGCTGCATGACAAAACTGGAAGGGCTGCACAGGCAGGCAATGAGCTTGGCCTATTTCCATGATCTATCGCATAGTGAAGTCGCAGAGCAAATGCAATTACCGATGGGGACTGTGAAAACCTGGATACGACGCGGCTTGGAGAAACTACGTCTCTGCCTCAATACCGGGACTTCCAATACAGCCAATACAGCGAATGTTGGGGCGAAACCATGAACATCCACGACAACAAACGCCTCCAACACAAACTGGCCGCTGAATATGTGCTCGGTACTTTACGTGGCGGCGCACGACGACGCTTTCAAACGTGGTTAAACATCAATCCCCACTTACAGCAAGTCGTTAGAGAATGGGAGCAACATCTTATGCCTATGATGGAATTTAGCCGAAAACAAGTGCCGCAAGCACAGGTTTGGCGCAATATTGAACAGAGGCTCAAGCTTAACGCAGCTCGCGGTTCGACCGCATTCTTTAGCTTCCTCGACAGTTTACATTTTTGGCGCAATTTAAGTCTGGTTGCGAGCACAGCTTTAATCTTGATCGCGGTCTTTGTAATTAAACCGCAATCACCTATTTTGGCACCAGATTTATATGTAGCCACTCTGTCCGATGACAAGGCGCGTCCGATTGCGGTGATTTCCAGCGACGCTGAGCATCATCAAATCTTAGTGCGTTTCGTTGATCGTCCGCAATTAGCTGCCGACAAGAGCTTAGAATTATGGTCGATCTCCAAAGAAGGCAAGGTAAGATCTTTGGGTTTAGTCAGTGGGGGTAATCAGGAAAACATCATCCGCATTAGCTTACCTGCCGACATTAAGAGTGACACCCCGCAATTGCTGGCGATCAGTCTGGAGCCTAAAGGCGGCTCAGGCGATCCTGAAAAACCTAGCGGCCCTATCCTATTCAAAGGAAATTGGTTAAAAACTGCCTAGCTAATTCTTAGCTACCACTTAGCTACTTATATCAAAGCCACCAAGAAATTCAGGTGGCTTTGTTCTTTTTTGCCTTTGCACTTCAACAATTCATTTTTCCTTAAAAAAATTTTTCATCATTTTTTGCAGAAATTTGAATCTAATTTGAATCTGATTTGAACTTAGCTTCGTATAAACCTGTAACAGCCAATCATTTGCGAGTGAAAGGCTGTACCTACTACCCGTCATTCAAACAATCAGGGAGCTTCTATGTACCAAATTTTTTCAGATCACTTCGCCAACCACAATCCAGGTCGCGTCATCCTCGCCGCCAGTCTAGCGATCAGTGCGGCCTCTGTGACGCTAACGGCAAATGCCCAAGATTCGCGTTTACCCGACATGGGCAAATTGACAGCCACGGGCGGCGTTAGTCAGGTTGAAGGTGCTGGCGGTGGCGGATTAACACCGTGGGCATTGATCACTGGCTACGGTACGCGCGATAGCTACGGCGCAAACGTGCATTACACGCAAGCCAACACCCAAGACTACCGTCTCAAGACTTTTGGCGCTGCGTTCGGCATCGCGGACCAAGTTGAGTTTTCCATCGCCCAGCAAGAATTTACTGGCAGTCTGGCACCACTCAACAAACTTAATCTGAAACAAGATATTTTTGGTGTCAAAGTCAAACTAGCAGGTGACGCGGTCTATGATCAGGCTGGCTGGATGCCACAAATTGCCGCTGGCCTGCAATACAAACGCGATGCCAACATCGGCGGACTGGGTGCGCTTGGCGTGACCAGCGTGAAACAACTCGGTGCGAAAGACGATCATGGTATCGACTTCTACGTATCCGCCACCAAGATTTATCTGGCGCAAAGCTTATTGGTCAATGGAACAATACGCATGACCAAGGCTAATCAGATGGGCTTATTAGGTTTTGGCGGCGACAAAAAAGATCAATATCAAGCACAACTCGAAGGTTCGTTGGCTTACCTGATCAATCGCAAACTCGTCGTTGGTGCGGAATATCGAATGAAGCCGCGCAATCTGGGTGTCGATAATGAAAAAGATTTTTCTGACGTATTTGTTGCCTACTTCCCGACCAAAAATTTCTCAGTCACGGCTGCCTACGTGCAATTAGGTGACATCACGGTCTTCAACCCGACCAAACAACGCGGCTGGTATTTGTCCATGCAAGCTGGCTTCTAAGCCAGGCGAAGACATCTCCATCTCATCAATTTTTTTGAAAGTACATCATCATGAAAAACTTCTTTAAAGCACAAACACTAGGTTTCATCGCTGCCAGTTTATTTACGCTGTGCACCAGCATATCCGCCCACGCACAAGACATGAAAGGCGACGACAGTATTTATCAAGCCTTAGGAAAAACCGAAGGCATTAGTAAGATCGTCAATGACTTCATTCCACTCATTCAGGCTGACCCACGCATTAGCAGCTTCTTTACTAAAATCAAAAAAGAAGAATTCGGCGCACTCCTGATCGCACAATTTTGTGAACTTGCTGGCGGCCCTTGTCAGTACAAAGGCAAAGATATGTATGACGCGCATCAGGGCATGCAAATCAGTAATGCCCATTTCAATGCCTTAGCAGAAGACTTGCAAATCGCGATGGAAAAGAATGATGTGCCATCGTCAGTATCAAATCGTCTGGTGGCGAAACTCGCCCCTATGCAACGCCCTATCGTAAGCAAATAAAGCTGAACGCCAATAAACGCCAAACACCTATTGAGCTTGTATTTTGATACCACTACGTAGCGATACTGCTACGTAGATGTATCGCTACACTCTCCAGCTATGGGTTCGCAAAAATATCACCAATCCCAGAGGAAGCGATATGAGCAACAACATCGCCTTACATGAACAGTTAAGTAGTTTGCGTCCACAATTATTGCGGTTTACGCGTCAGCGGATTCATGACGAAACAGTTGCGGAAGATGTCGTGCAAGAATCTTTATTGGCGGTGCTAGAAGCACCTGAACGTTTCGCTGGCAAATCTTCTCTATCGACGTATGTGATCGGTATTTTGAAGTTTAAGATCATCGATAATTTTCGTCGCGCACGACATGCACAACATGTCAACAGCGATAGCGGCCACTACGTCAACCATGACATTGAAATCTCGCCACCTAACAGTGCTGAGCGCTATGGCATTACCCATAGTAGTTTGTGTGAGGAATTCAATCCGCTCTCTGCGTTGGAACAGAAAAGTTTTTTTAAACATTTGGAAATCGCACTCAAGCAATTGCCAGAAAAAAGTGCGCAGGCATTTACCTTGGTTGACTGCTTGGAAATCGACGCGGAGGAAATTTGTACAGAATTGGGCATCAATAAAAACAACTTGATGGTGACAGTGCATCGTGCTCGCCATGCTTTACGCAAAGCGTCTGCACTACAACATTTTTTACCTGCACCGGCAATCCATTGATCTATTAGGGTTGCTGGCGCAGGTCTTTTTGAGAATTTTGTGAAATCTTTTTGAAGTCAATTACATCGCATAAATCAACTGCAATTTGGCAAAATTCTGCGCAGCTTTTGCATTGGACAGCTCTTTGATTTCTGTACCGCGACGCAGTACAGATGCATAAAATCCCCACACATCACCGCGATACTGATAGCCGAATTCAACTTCTGGGACGACACGTTTAGGATGCACGGCCAACATCTGCTCATTAAAATATCCGCCTTGCAAAGTCGCGTTATACGCAATCGCTCGGGCTTCAACACGTGCAAAAACAAAACTGGCAGGTTCATCGCGCACCACATTTAAGCGTCCATAGCGCCACACTAATTCTGCCTTCGCATCCGTAAAAATGTTCCCTAAGCGCAGCTTAAAACGCGCACCAATATCCGTGTCGGAATTCAGTTGCCAACGAGCCGGTGCGATTTCCGCATTGGCGACAGCGCCCCACTCCTGCTTCAGTTGCGTACTCCATGCTTGCGGTAATGGTTGATTCAAGAGCTGGTGCAAATGCGTTTGCGTCCATTCGCCGCCAGCACATGGCCCCAGGCATCCAATATCAAGCCCCAAACGAAATCCGCTACCATCATTCTGTTGGACTTCACGATAAACGCCTGCATATAACCAGCCTGCATAGGGATGATCGATGGGATTGAGCTGATGCGGCTTAATTTTAATATCTGAAGCGGTGTACAGATCTTGCCCCACGTGCCAGCCATAAGTCACGGCATAATCGGCGGCTCGCAAAGTTTTCTCCACCATAAAATGATTACCGCTGGTGTAAAAACCATCATCCCTTTTGAGTAGCAAGCTATCGTTTTCGACATCAATAGTCAGATGAGCACGCCCTTGCGCGTTGACTTGCTCTAATTCAGACAGTGAAGGAAAGATGGCCGTCGTCGACTTTAATTCAGTTGATAATTTTTCTTGTGCTTGTATAGTTGAACTGGCACAAACAAAAGTAAACGCAGTTGCAGCCGCAGTCACATAAATGTGTAATCTCATAGTCCATCCAAAATCAATTCAATTAGAAATATGCACTATATTACGCGACTATCGAGGATCGCAAGTGATCAACTCAGGCAGATTTGCTCAGTAATTTTTGTATCATGGCATGACAGGCATGTGCGGTTTTTTCTGGCATTTCCATAGGCAATAAATGACCTGCGGGAAGTTGCACAAAATTTTCGCCGCATAGTTTTCTAGTCGCACCTAGGCCACCTTGTCGACATTCGACAGATTCGGTACCGCCCACAAATCCGATTGGCACTTGCAAACCTTTACGTGCAATCGCACCGAGGTTGCCCGGTAGAGTCACATAAATTTCACTCTCTATTTCACGCGTAAATTTCAAACAGATACCTTCTGGATGTGCTTGCATGCCAGCATCAATGTAGTCATGCAAGACTTCTGGTGGCCAGATCGCAAATTTTTCTTTTGAAGAAAAATGCGCAAAAGCTTCTTGCGAATCACGCCAAATCATTCTGCGCTTGAGTGAGAATTGCGCCGGCGAATATTTTTCCAATAAACCTAACATACGAAAAGTTTTCAAAAACCCAGCACGCCAACCTGTAACCACTGGTGAATCGATCATCACCAGACAGCGCACCAGATCTGGGCGCAGGCTACTTGCCATCAAAGACAAAATGCCACCCAAAGAATGCCCTAATAAAATGACGGGTTCTTGATAACGCGCTTCTAAAGTATCGATTAATTCCTGTACCAAAAATGGCCAGTCTGTCGTGACCGGATAAGCTGGATTATGTCCGTGCATTTCTAAAGCCTGAATCTCGTAATGCGGCGCGAGTTCTTTAAACATTTGGCGATAGCTTCCCGCTGGAAAACTATTACCGTGGCAAAAATGAACGATGGGTTTAGACATGAAATTCGGGAAAACACCTAGGTTTAGTCAAGCAAAGACTGAAGGATCATCATGCACGGCACGACAAGGCAGTTGCAATATGAAAATGTGCGGTCAAGGGTACCAATAACGTGCGTGTTGTCGCCGATATTCTTCCACGTTGATCGCGCTGCCAAATTGTAATGTGATTGCGCCGCTTGTGTCTGTCCTTAGAGGTTTTATTCCAATCCCCAAATAACGCTGCATTACTTCGGCTTTAGGATGGTGATAGCGATTCAAATAGCCAACTTGAAACAAAGCCAGCTCGGGTTTCACCGCTAGTAGAAAGGGCATGGTTGACGAGGTTCCACTGCCGTGATGTGGTGCCAATAAGACATTCGCCGCTAGTTTATCTGGAATACTATTCACCAGCTCATCTTCCTGAATCGCCTCAATATCACCAGCCAATAACAAAGAGTGTGTTTTAGTTGATATTTTTAAAGTGCAACTTAAGGCATTCGTCTTCCATTTATCGCTGGTGTAAATGACCGGAACCGGATGCAAGATTTCAAACTGCACTCCATCCCATTCCCAACGCTGACCGGCTTCGCATCGTTGCGATTTCGACGCCGCACGCACGATGGGATGTGTGGCTGGTAAGGATGACGACAATTGATCTATTTTCAGATTTTTCAACAAGCTCAACGCACCACCAGAATGATCATTGTCGCTGTGTGAAATCATTAATTGATCCAAGTGCACAATGCCACGCGCTTGAAAATACGGCAGCAAAATTCTGGTGCCGCTATTTACATCCCGTGAAAATCCGGGGCCCGTGTCATACAGCATCTTGTGCCTGGCCGTTTCAATCAAGACGGCGGCACCTTGCCCAATATCAAACACCGTGACTTGCATCTGATGTTGTTCTGGTGCTTGTATAGGTTGAACAAATATAGGCAAACAGCATAGCGCCCCCAAATAGCGCAAAGGAATACCACGAGGTGCCAACAACATCGCCACACCAAGTATCGCCAAAACAAACATCCACCAACTTGGTAGGGGCGCTTGCCACACAGCGAATGAACTATGACTAAGCCATTCCAAAAATTGCGCTAAATAACTGACACAGGCATGGGCGATACGCAAACATGGCGCTGCAAGTTCCAGCGGTAATACACTACCGATAAGCGCCAATGGCGTAACGATAAAACTAATGAGTGGAATGGCAATCGCATTTGCCAATGGGCTAATCAAGGATATCTGTGCGAAAAGCAGCAATGTCAGCGGCACTAAGCCTATCGTTATCGCATATTGCGTTTGCGCCGCGAGGTAGAGCTGTAAGCGAAGTCGCTGAAAAAAACCTGTCTGCATCTCTTCATCTTGCGCCAATACGCCGCGTCCCACACTGACATATAGCAATAATGCGACCGCCGCAAATGACAACCAAAATCCCGGCCATAGCACTGCCCACGGGTCGATCAACACAACGACCGCCAGAGCCAAGCTTAAGACCTGCAGGCTATCAGACGCCCTGTTAGTCCACAGCGCCATTGCCAACACGACCAGCATCCACAGTGTGCGTTGTGCTGGCACCCCAAAACCAGCCAGTGCAACATAAATCACAGCAGCAATCACTCCCGCCAATACCGCAACTTTCTGTGCTGGAATCAACAAAGGTAATTGTGCACTTGTAAAGAATGAATGTCGCCACAAGAAATGCAGCAAACCAGCAAACAATCCAGCGATCATTGTGATGTGTAAGCCTGAGATCGAAATCAAATGTCCGATTCCAGTACGATTAAATACCGTCCAATCCGCTGGCGCTATATCGCGTTGATCACCAACTACCAAAGCACTCAACACACCCGCATAATGGGCATCAGGCAAAGCTTGAAATATTCTTTGATGCAAAATATGGCGAGTACGCTCTATCACATTATTCATGCTGAGCACGAAATCATCGAGCTTCTGATTCTCACTGAGGTCGTCATTTTGCTTACTACGAACGGTGCCAGTTGCCCGCAAGCCCTGCTCCAATAACCATACCTCGTAATCAAAACCATAGGGATTGGCGTTACCATGCGGTCGTTTTAGGCGCACCTTCAATTGCCACCGTTGCCCTGGTTTTAGTGCAGGTGGTTTGCTCGTTTTGTCGGCTTCTTCGTACCATGCCAATGCCAGGCGTCGAGGGAATGCATCCGTCTTCACATCGGACAAAAGATATTTCTCAACCTGAAAATTAAATTGTAAACCGCGCTCAGATTGTCCAGGCAAACTATCAATGACACCGATAACATCAATGTCACGCCCTTCCCATCCGGCTGGCAGTTGATGACGTAAATGTTGATGAGCAAATATCCCCGCCCAACAAAATCCAATACTCGCTGCCAGAATAAAGTGCAGACCTATCGACCAAGCTAGCGACCAAATTGCGGGAACTTGAGTAAAAAAACGGAGACGCCGAAAGAATAACAATGCACTCACGCTCACGAGTACGGCGAGGCAGATCAGATAATAAGTAAGATCCCATAATGCAGCTTGCTGCTGTAGCAAGGCGATGCCGAGCACCAAACCGAAAATCGCCGTACGCACTAATTTATCTCAACACTAAGTGTGCACGCATGCGCGGCAAGACAGCCAACACATTTTGACTTGTTTGCAAAGCAGTATCAGAGTGACCCAAACCACGCAGACTGGCAAGTTCATGGCCGATTTGAACTAATTCACCCGGGGAATTAATGCCGGGATGACACCAACGTGGTGCGATATCTGGCGCGTCAGTTTCCAACACGATACTACTAAGCGGCAAATCGCTGGCCAAACGCCTTATCTGTAAAGCACGGGTAAATGTCATTGCCCCACCAAATCCCAATTTAAATCCCAAATCAATAAATTGCTGCGCCTGCTGTACGCTGCCATTGAAAGCATGAGCGATTCCACCAGGCACAACTATTCTGCGCAATTGTTTTAATATTTTATCTTGTGATTTTCGCACATGCAGCAATACTGGCAAATCAAAATCGCGCGCGATTTTCAATTGTTCACTGTAGAAATATTCCTGCTTTTCTTTCAACGGTGACTCACACAATGCTGGCACAAAATAATCGAGTCCGATTTCACCTACTGCAACCAAGCGCTGCCCGTGTACAGGGTCGGCCAATAAGCGGCCAATTTCGGTTCTTAAGAAGGCTAGATCATCTTCCTGTGATGTGGCTACATACATAGGATGGATTCCCAGCGCAAAGAAACAATCCGTCCTTTGCGCGGCAAGCTGCGCGACCACGGCAAAGTTAGTGCGGTGCACAGCTGGAATCACAATTGCTGACACTCCCATGCGCGCAGCTTCATCCGCCAATGCGAGAGATTGCCCGGCAAATTCACTAGCATCTAGGTGACAATGACTATCTATCCACATACTTGATATCTCACGATTCTCTCTATTGAAAAACGGCAACTGGGAAATCAGCTGCATCTTCTAAGACGCATCTTCTAAGACTACCGTCCCGCCACTTCATGACTCTGACAATTTCAAATCAATTAACTGTAACACGGCGATAAAATATACGGTTCCATTGGTCACAAGCCATCACCCAATTTGTCGCTGACAAAATATGCTATTTCTGACTCTATGATAAGCTTTCTGCGTTCATCGTAAGTAGGCAAGTCTTCAATCTAGCCATTCGACCGACCCGACCAATCTGACTTGCACATCAAGTCATTACTGATAAAGCACGCAAAATGTCACACAGCCAAATGAAGTCACATCATGTCATTACCGCCCTGATTGTCATCGTACTGTGGGGCATGAATTTTGTGGTGATCAAAATTGGCCTAAAAGGTATCCCGCCACTTTTATTAGCGGCTTTACGTTTTATGTTTGTTGCCTTCCCTGCGATCTTCTTTTTAGCGAAACCCAAGGTCGAATTGAAATGGCTGATCGCTTATGCCGCGACGATCAGCTTTGGTCAGTTCGCTTTCTTATTTTCGGCAATCGCGGTTGGTATGCCTGCAGGTTTAGCATCTTTAGTATTGCAAGCGCAGGCTTTCTTTACGGTAGGCCTCTCCGCTTTGATCTTTGGCGACAAGTTAAAGACCAGCAACGTCATCGGCATGCTGATTGCCAGCCTAGGTTTGGTATTGCTCGGTAGTGCCAGCATCAGCGCTAGTGCTAGCCAAGTCAGTCTGGCTGGATTTGGATTGACCTTGTGTGCGGCCTTGTCGTGGGCGTGTGGCAATGTGGTGAGCAAAAAAATCGGCTCTGTCGATATGCTCAGCTTGGTCGCTTGGAGTGCACTACTGCCTATCATTCCCTTTGTCGCTTTATCGTGCATGTTGGATGGCGCGGCAGTCGTATGGCATAGCCTTACGCACATCAGTATGAGTGCCGTGCTAGCGATTTTATATTTATCGGGTGCTGCTAGTTTGATCGGCTATACCCTATGGGGGAAACTGCTAGCAGCGCTCCCCACCCATGTGGTTGCGCCTCTAACGCTATTAGTGCCTGTGGTCGGACTATCCTCAGCTTGGCTGCTGTTGGATGAATCTTTAAACACGACACAAATCGTCGGCGCGCTGGTCGTGATGGCGGGTCTGGTTTTTAATGTGTTTGGCCAGCGCTGGATAGATGCTGTTCGTCGCAAAGTTTTGGTTTGAGACCCGAATAAGCCCAAATAAACCAAAATAATCCCGAGCATTGCACAATATTAGAATGTCCTGAAATGACCGAATCTCGTCACATCCAGGTCTTTTCACGCCTAGGCACCGTGGTAAGCTTACACCTATTCTGAAGTCAAACAAGTTCACACCTTTGCTGACTTCTCCAACTCTAGGAGGTAAGCATGCTAGAACTACGCCCCAATTGCGAACACTGCGATAAAGACTTAGCACCCGATGCAGAAGATGCGATGATCTGCTCATTCGAATGTACATTTTGTCTCGATTGCGTCAAACATGTGCTGCAGTCAGTTTGCCCCAATTGCGCAGGACATTTTACGCAACGACCAATTCGGCCTGCAAAACACGGTAGAAACGACAATGACCTCGATCATTATCCTGCCAGTACGACACGCCGGTTTCGACCTGTCGACGTCGCAAAACACTTACATCTCCTCACAACAAAATCTGTTGTAAATTAAAGCTTTCAAAAATTATTCAGCCATCAGCGCATCACCACTTCAAGAGTTTTCATATGAAAACACAAGTCATCTATTTTCTACTGCTGCCAGATACCTTATTAATTGATCTGGCAGGCCCAGCAGACGCCTTCTTGTTCGCAAATCGTCGGCTAGGCAAAACACATTTTGTGCTGCACTACATCAGCCCGTCGCCCAGCGTAAACAGTTCGATTGGTCTATCACTCAACAACTTATCCGCGTTGCCAGAGAATATAGAAGACGACGCTTTGGTGGTAATCCCTGGTACCCTGTGCGATCAATTTGATGCAGATACACCTTCGGCACTTCAGTCCATACGATGGTTGAAAAAGACCATCAGCAATCAACGCGTCGCCTGTGTTTGCGCTGGCGCTTTACTTGCCGCACACGCTGGCTTATTGAAAAACAAAAGTGCGACGACACATCATAGTCATTGCCTTGATCTGGCGAAAATTGATTCCAGCATACGCGTTGAAGATAATCGGATTTTTGTAGAAGACGGCCCAATCTTAACTAGCGCTGGCGTTACCGCGGGTATCGATTTAAGTCTGTACTTAATCGCTCAATTATGTTCACCACAAATTGCGATGGAAGTGGCGCGTGCGATGGTGATCTACCTTCGTCGCAGCGGCAACGATGTGCAGTTGTCGCCATGGTTGCAACATCGCAATCATCTACACCCAATTGTGCACCGGATACAAGATTTGATCAGTAAGAATCCTGCCCACCCATGGAATCTAGAGGAACTTGCAGCACATGCTTGCACAAGCACCCGTCACCTGACGCGCCTGTTCAAATTGCATACGAATACGTCCATACTCGATTATTTGACTGGATTGCGCTTAAGTCTCGCCGATCAATTTTTGCGTCAAACCAACTGGTCGATAGAGCGTATCGCCGAGGCTGCTGGCTTTGGCTCTAGCCGCCAATTTAGACGTCTCTGGCAAGCGACTTACCACTCATCACCGTCTAACTATCTGACTTAATTCAATCCTAGTCGTATCCACAGCCGCAATCTCACTCACCTACCTTCAGAGTCATCCGCCATGCAAACAAAACATACTGCCCTGCTCCTTGTCGACGTACAACAAGCTTTCGATCATCCATCCTGGGGTGCACGCAATAATCCTCAAGCCGAACAAAACATTGCCAGCCTGCTAGGGCATTGGCGTGCGCGGCAAATGCCCGTCATACATATACGTCATTTTTCAGTACATGCTGCTTCTACTTTGCATCCAAGTCATCTAGGCGTTGCCTACAAAACCGAAGCCATGCCGATCACAGGCGAAAAAGAATTTACGAAGTCCGTGAACAGTGCCCTTATCGGCACGGGCTTGGAAGATTATTTACATCAACAGAAAATTGATCGTTTGGTGATTGTTGGTATCAGTACCGATCACTGTGTTTCAACCACAACACGCATGGCAGGGAATTTAGGATTTACGACTTATCTAGTCAGCGACGCCTGCGCCACATTTGACCGGCGACGCGCAGATGGTAAGTTATTTTTAGCGGAAGATATTCATCAAATACATCTCTGTAGCTTAGATGGAGAATTTTGTACGGTGCGTACAACCGCGGAAATTCTCAGTGCCGAATGAACGCATGCTCAACGCAAGATCAACATGAGCTCAACATAAGCTCAACTTAAGCTCAAACTTTATGATCTTCCGGCGTAAAACCCCACTGCGGGCTTAGTAGCGTTGCTAACACCGAGATAATGGCAATCGCGATCGAAATCCACAAAGCAATCGAGCTATCGACGAAGCGGTGCGGGTAAATCTTGACGACTGCACCTAGGCCTATCAGATTACCGCCAGCGATCAGCACTGCGGTTGCATAATCGTGAAAGCGACGGGCTTTGTTTGCGTCTATAGCCCATTTTTGATGCGTGTTATAGCTAGGTAAAATATCGTGCGCATTATCGAGTTGCTCTAGCGCCGATAAAAAACGTCGTAAGTTCGTGATCGCCCGCTCCGCTTTATAGTTGAGAAAAACCAAACTCAATGATGCGACCGGAAAACCCAGCATCAGCCACTCTATCGGTGCTTCGCTTTTACCGTCGGTCGACTTCAATGCCACCAAGGCCGCCAACAAACTAACAACCAGACTCACGTACAGAGCCAGCGCCTGTTGACGTTGACTGATACGGGCATTGACCTCGTTATATGCGGCGATAAAACGATAATTCGCATCGACCATCAAGTTCTTTGACATTTTTCTTACACCTAAAAAAAGAGCACCAGAATTCTGGTGCCCTTAGTGTACTTTTCTATCGACTCACTTTGCAACTTGTGATTTGCAGCTAAAGCAATTGGTCGTTACTTTATCGACATTTCCTTGCCCACAAGTTGCAATCGCCTGCTGCGACATAATCGCAATTTGCTTGCCGCTTTCCATATTGCTTTCGCTCACAGAAATACATGCGCTTAAACTGCTTGCAACCAACAAGATACCGAGAGTGGGAAAGATTTTTTTCATGTTAATAATTCCTGAAAGAGATTAATGAATGTTTTGCAAAGATCGTAATGATCAATATTGTGATCGCCCCGCATACTATAAGACTGCTGCAACCTCGGCAAATCCAATTCGACACTGGCGCAAATTAAACAGTTCGAATCTTTATCCACAATGAGCGAGGCACGTACGTGGTTGACATTCCTCTTTTTTCAGACATTCTCAAACATTCTCAGACATTTCCAAGCACTCTCAGCAAGTTTACTTAATGCCCGCCTTACTGCGAATATCCGCTGGAATGGCATCTTTATGTACCATGAAATAAATCGTCTTCATACGAATATAGTTTTTGCTCATGTGCAAATGCCCATCGAAAGGACCGCTATTCGTGCCATAACTGTTCTTGGTCAAGAAGAACTGATTACCTTTTTCATCCTTACTCAAACCCACGATATGCATACTGTGATCGTCGGTACTACGCCAGTCATCAAAAGCATCTTGTCGGCTTGCTTGCGTGATTTCTTTCGCTTCATCTTCCAGTAAGGCGTAACCCTCTTTCACGTTAAAGCCTTTTTCACTGGTATCGCCGCCCCAAGAGATCGTGTAGCCTTTACTTAAGGCATTCGTCATAATTCTTTCCATATCATCCAAGGGCACGTTTACATAACGGCTATCATGCGCCCAATTATCAGGAATCTCTAAGCGCATACGTTGGTAGAATGGATGATGACTAAAGCTGGTAATTTCCACGTAATCATCAGGATTAAGTTTTAGCACCTGATCACGGAATGTTTGCGGTGTGTAAAGCTTGCCTTCAAACATAAAATTCGCTGGTGGCGTACCAATATAGGCATCCAAAATTCCGTCAAACGCCGAACGCCATGACTTACTTGGACGTCCAATCTTGATCACTGCGTCTAAGAAAGATTTGGTCACCGCGGCTAGTTCAGCGTGATCTAAAGTTGTTTCGCCCTCTTTCAAGCCAGTGTAATTGACTTTCGGCACCGCACCGTAGCGACGTAACATCTCCATCGCATCATGGTTATTGCCACCTTCCCAAAAATTCGCCCGACCTTGCGCGCGGATGTAAGAATCTGCTTTGAGAGGATAGGCATAACGCACACCAAACACTTCTGACAACTCTAACAATTTGCCACCTTGACGTGCGACTTCGCTTTCCATGAAAGATGCAGTCGCGAAGTTCCAGCATGTATTGGTGCGGGCTTGATTTTTTGCTGCTGTGCGCTGTGCTTCATTGGTAATAGTGAAGACCTTCTTCGCCGCACCCTGAGTAGTCATAGTCGCTTGCTGTGCATTAGTCAGCAATGGGGTGAATAGGAGTGCGGAACTTAAGGCGATGGTTGTCAGCTTCATGTCTGTCTTTCTTAGTTTTGAGCGTTACAGAGTCAAATCAAATTCAAACGAAAATCGGCATCATAGCTGCTA
Organism: Affinundibacterium flavidum; assembly: GCF_014284175.1. Classification (GTDB taxonomy): domain Bacteria; phylum Pseudomonadota; class Gammaproteobacteria; order Burkholderiales; family Burkholderiaceae_D; genus Undibacterium; species Undibacterium flavidum. The sequence goes on along the minus strand of NZ_JACOGA010000001.1, from coordinate 266,690 downwards.
TGAGCCGGGACGGACAGCGGAAGTTCCAGAAAACTGAATTGATAGAAAGCGGACTAATACAAAGTGAACAAATGCTGGGACGTAAAAAAGCCATGAAGGACTCATGGCTTTCCTGATTTCTAGCTGCAATCTTAAAATCTGAATCGCAAGCTCATACACCACCAAACCAAGTAAGTCCCGATAGTCGCTGAGGATCGAGCAGCAATTGAATCTTACCCGCCAGATGCTTAGCAACATCACTGGTATATCGCTGATAAAAATCTCGGTTATAAGGTCCAACACCGTGCTCAGCACTAAAACTGCCATGATATTTATGCACAACCAAATCATAGATCTGTTGGCGAAGTTCTTGCACGACAGAGGCATCAAAAGTCATCTTTGCATCCGCTGGCCATACTAGATTGAAATGACATCCTCCATCAGCCCAGTGCCCAAAGTCCATGCATTTAATCCAAGGATAATTGCATTGTAGGAAGGTGGTAGCCTCCACCCTAAATTCGACCAAAGCTGAACGTGGCATAGAAATATCAAAGGCAATCATTTTTCCTTCGTGCCGCAATGCCTCACTAACGGAATGACGGATACGCCACAAATCTTTGCCTCGCCCAATCACAGCATTCTGTACTTCTTGATCCAATAAGGGTTCCAGCATACGCATCATCAGATCATCTAAAACAATGCCGGATATGTCTTGACTGGCGCTACTACACAATTCCAACAAAATGCAATAGTCTGGACAAGCTTCGGGCGCAAATGGATTTTGCATGTCCGGGATATGGCGCAATACGGCTTGCAAAGCAGTACCAGAAATGCCTTCAAATGCGGATAAGAATTCACCACAATCACGTTCAAAGATGCGTAAAATTTCTAATACCGCGGTCTGATCACGCGGCACGATCAAAGCTGTCGCCGTTTGCTTGGGCAAATGATGCAACTGTAAAACAGCCCGTGTGATAATCCCAAATGCACCGCTACTACCAACAAATAACTGTTTCAGATCAGGACCCGTATTATTCTTGCGCAAGGCGGTTTGCAAATCGAGTACCGCGCCCGCAGGCTCTAGCAACACCGCTCGTAAACCCAAAAGATTTTGACGCACGTCGCCGTACTTAATTAATTTAGCGCCACCAGTATTGGTTGCAATCATGCCTCCGATAGAAGGATTGGCGGCCAGATCAATAGGAAAAAACAGGCCATGCGGTAACAAAGCGTCATTAAGCTCTTGCAAGCACACGCCTGCATCGACTTCCACTGAGCGATTAACAGCATCAATCACTATATGTTGCTTTAAGCGCTCCAGACTCACAACAAATACGCTCGCACTAGTATCTGGCGTACTGCCAGCAACCAATCCGGTATTCGCCCCTTGCATAAGCAGAGCTTGCTGAGCGTCCACACACAAACGCACAAGCTCCACTACCTGCTCATGTGAATTCGGCCGCAATACGGCAACGGCCTTACCTTCGCCATAGCGTGCACCTTTGCAATACTTTTCACACTCAATAGGGTCGAGCAAGACACCACGTTCGCCGAGTAAATTCTGCAAAGCTGCTAACAATGCCGCTTGCTTTTCTTGATTTGCAGAATAATCGTTTATCGTTATTGCTGCTGTTGCTACTGTGCCAGTCGACGTGGTCGTAGTGGCTGTGAATGTAGTCTCAAGCATTGGCTGTCATCTTAAAAATAGCTTGGGCATTGCTCGTATCAAAACCCAGATCTAGACGTGGCGTATTGGCGTACTTATTTTCAGCACCTTCAGTACCATTCACACCATCAGTGCTCGTCACCGCATCACGCGTAATGAATTCATAAAACGATCCTGGCACTTGTCGCTCTATTAAATTACCGTCTGCGTTCAACATCTGACGCACCACCATATCGGCTTTAAATGCGGTTTGCTTCACTCGCCCAGAAGCCGAGACTTCTACTTCTGCTTTGATTGGACGCCCCAAGCGTTTTTGTTCATCACTGACTGCATATACATCGGCGACCCGATCAGTGGCGTGATTAAATGCGTTCCCTTCGGTCGCAATCCACGCCATTTCTGCCGACTCTGCCAACAATATCTCGTAATCGTTTTCAGAGAAGATGCCGTGTTGACGCTCAAAACATTCTTTGATATTGCCCAACAAAATTTGTGCCTGTGCCAAACTCAAACGACCATCACGTTCCAATTCATGCAACATGCTAAGCGCTGCCGGCGTTAAAGGATCAATTGAGTCGGCTAAAACTCGCGTCACTGCATCTTGAAATGCAGGACTAAATCGCTCTGGATGCAATTCACTGACGAAAAATTGAGAAATATTATCTGGATCGTCAACATGCACGTAGGAGCGACCTGTCATCTTCAAGCGATCTAAAGGAAACACACCATTTAAGCGATATCCAAGAGGTTTTAAGATGCGAGTAATCGCCGCTTCTCCAGGTGGCAAAGCACCTAGTCCGAACCAACGAACCGTGCGTAAAGCGCCATGATCCAGCATAACCTTTTCGCCACGCGCGACGACCTCTTGCGTATAAGAACGTCCAGTTGGTACCCGCTCCAAAATTCCTGAGAACAACAACATATTTAATGCCTGTGCTAATTCAGCGCGAGAAACCACGCCTTCTTCCCACATTCGAAATTGGGGAGATATATGCATCAAATTCACTAAGTCTTGACACTGCACATGTCCCAGTGCCTGTGTCAACAAGGCTTTTATATTGTGATTCATCATTAATTTATCTTTGGTAAAAGTGAACTGAAATCGATCTAGCGATGCACTATCGTAATCAATTTGTCGCAGTGAGACAAAGGAGTTAAAATCAAGACTTAGTGAACAAATGGAATACATACGATGCGCCGCAAAGTCCCTAGCCTGAATGCCCTGTTGGTATTTGAAGCTGCTGCCCGCTTGCAGAGCTTCACACAAGCCGCTGACGAATTGGCTCTCACGCAAAGTGCGGTGTGCAAACAGATCGCTAACTTAGAAGATTGGTTGGGACTTGCCTTATTTGCGCGCGTCAAAAAACGGGTGCAATTAAGCAGTGCCGGGCGCGATTATGCAGAAAAAATCCGTCGTCATTTAGACAAAATAGAACGCGACACCCTCGAATTAATGGCGCACAAAGAAGGTGCTGGCGTATTGGAATTGGCAGTCATCCCGACCTTTGCCACACACTGGCTGATTCCTCGTCTGGCTGAATTTCAAAGTTTACGACCTGATATCACCGTGAACTTAAGCACTAAAACCAGCGCATTCTTATTTCCAGACACTTTATTTCATGCTGCGATTCATTCCGGAACAACACTATGGCCGGGGACCAGCGGCGACTATCTGATGGCAGAGGACCCGGCGGTTCCCGTCTGCAGCCCTGCTTTATTACATCGCCATCTGGGCCGCAAAAAACATGCAACGATTCAAGATATCGCAAACATGCCTTTGCTACATCTGAATACGCGCTTGGAAGATTGGCGGCGCTGGTTTGAACTGCATCAACATAATAACGATGTGAATGCAGTCAACGGCGCACGCTACGAATTATTTACCATGTTAATAGAAGCCGCGATTGCCGGACTCGGTACGGCATTAATTCCGCGTTATATGATACAAGCGCAATTAGATAGCGGAAAACTAGTCGTTCCTACCGACTTGAGCTTACCGGAACAAACTGGCTATTATCTGGTGTATCCAGAGGAAAATACCGCATTACCAACCTTACAGGCATTTCGCGATTGGCTATTAAGTCAAACTCATCAATTCAACCCAACTGATCAGACGACACGGAAATTGCCTTAAATTCTCAAATCCACGTAATTACTTGTTAGAATAATCCTGTTTAATTTTTAGATAATCGAATTACCATTTTAGCGATGATACAGACATGAAAATAACCACCAAAAAAGTTCTCGGCTTCTCTTTAATGGAGGCCATGGTCGCGGTTGCCATCATCGCCATTCTGGCGGCAATGGCCTTACCTTCGTATCTTTTCAAAATCGTCCGTGAACAAATCGAAACGTCGATTCCTCTAACCGAAATTGCTAAAACACCTGTCGCAATTTCCTGGAAAACAGATCAGATTTTCCCCGCCGATAATATCGCAGCTGGCTTGCCCTCCGCCGAAAAAATCGTAGGGAATTTCGTCACAAGTGTCACGTTGGAAAATGGAGCGATACATATGAAATTTGGTGGTCACGCGCATGATGCCCTGCAAGGTAAGACCTTGACATTGCGTCCCGCAGTGGTCGAAGATGCACCAATTGTGCCAATTACCTGGGTTTGTGCGAATGCTGGTGCGCCAGAAAAAATGGTATTAAAAGGTACAAACAGAACCAATATTGATCTGAAATATTTGCCTTTGATGTGCCGTCAACGAGACAAAGCAAAAGCATAATTCATTGATTCAATACAAGTTCAAAAATACAAAGGGCGATGCAATAATAAAAATTGCAACGCCCTTGTCATTTACGTGACTGAGTGCATTCAAGCAATCAGCAGATTCCGCTTAAAACTTATGTTCGAAATTCACACGCAGTGCCAAATGAGTTTGTGAAATATTTGTGCGTACGATGGATCCACTAGCATCAGTGTAGGTGCTGGAAGACATGTTATCTTGATGCAGAGCATTACCCAAGGCTACGCGCAGATTTGTTTGGTTCCCAAATTTCCACAGGGCATACACATCTAACACACGTTTAGGGATGCCATATGAGCTTTGATTAGCAGATATCCGCACCATACCAGCATTCTGAAAGCTCAGATTGCCACCCAACGTCAGCGGTACATCATCAAGCTTATAATCCATACCGAAGTTCGCACTCACAGGCGTTTGAGAATCGAGTCGATTATTCGGGCCCGGCACAGAATTTACGGTTGATGAGTTAAAGGCCAAATTTGCACGAAAATCGATCGCTGGGGCGTCTTCCATCAATGTACGCAATGGAAATTTCGCGTCAAATTCTACGCCACGAGTATTCGCCAGGCCAGAATTGGTAGGCATGGAAACATAACGAAGCTCTCCATTTTTATCGATGTACTTTTCGACCGAAATACGCGTGAAGTCTTCTATCCTACGCATAAAAAAGTTGACACTTAAGATACCGCCATCCGTCAAATAATGCTCAAAACCGGTATCTAACCCCCATGCTAATTCGGGTTTCAAATTCGGATTTCCCATACTATCAGGATTAGTTTCACTGTTATTCGAACTTGTAAATAGGCGTGGAATCAAACGTCCAGTATCCGGCGCTTTATAGGTGCGTGTAATACCTAAACGCACTTGATCATTCTTACTGCCAGGTATCTTGTACAAGGTTTGTAAAATCGGACTCAATACACTGGAACGATTCTTAATTTCAGCATACTTATTACCTGAACTTTTAGTGTCAATGCCTTCCCAACGAACACCTGCATAGATCGACAACGCCTTGGAATAATTCCATTCGTCTTGCACAAATAGAGCCAGACGATTCACATTAGCCCCATAAGATTCATCAGTACTATTTGGTCGAATTGGGCCAGGAATATTGCTAGTATCGGTCAGCACGTCGTCACGTTTAGCTGTATCACTGCGTTTACTAAAACCACCGTCCCAGCCCGCTGCCAAAGCATGATCTTCCACAAATGGTGCTGTGTATTTACCACCATAAGTAAAACCGTTATCCGTACTTTCTGAAATATAACTACGATTCAAAATTTGCTTAGTCGTTTGTGCGATCAGAATATTTTCACCGTCACGTTGATTGTAATTCGCCCCAAATCGCATATCCAATTTCGCGCTATCGGCTAACTTATGCACGTAGGTCAAATTGGAGCGGATAGAAGAACTATCTGAAGCATTTTTTGATGTTTCATTCAGAAACAACAAGGCATCATTGGCGTTATTCGTCTGCGTCGTCTGCACATTGCGATTAGTAAAACGATTGATATTTGCAAAACTTTGCGAGGTCAACATATCACCGTTTTCCAACATCCAATTGATACGAGGCGAAATACCTAAGGATTGAAATTTACCTTCACTCTCAGTTTTACTTGTATGAACGTAATTCGTGCTTGGGTCTGCGCCCGTACGCACTTCAGTACTAGAATCAGGACGCCCAAATTCACCATGCATCAAATTACCCGACACTGAGTAAGATAATTTACCGACTTTATCCGACAATTGCAAACTAGCATTCACGCCATATTTACCATTCTCTTCACTCATACCGAATTTCACTTCGCGCTGCGCAGTGACGATTGCTTTCTTCAACACGATATTGATCGCACCAGCAATGGATTGCGTACTCAATTCCGCAGTCGCAGCACGTATCACTTCTATGCGTTCGATATTATCGGGAGATATAGAGTCGAGCGAAAATCCTGGTGGACTTGGTTCACCATTCAACATAATCTGCGTGTAGCCAGCGCCAAGACCACGCATACGAATCGCGCCGCCACGACCTTGTACACCACCGATAGTCACACCTGGCAAACGCTTCAACACGTCACCAATATTGGTGTCTCCATAGCGAACGATATCCTCTTGAGTCACCACAATTTTGCTAGCAGTATCTTGACGACGCTCGTCATAACCTTTCGCACCACTGACTTGTACTTTTTGTACGGCTGGTGCTGGCGTTTGTAAATTTGCTGGTGCTGCTTGTTTTGGCTTCTTTTTATCTGTTTCTTCTTTCGCTTGCTGTGTTTGTTGGGTTTCCTGCGTTTGTTGTGCCGAAGCCGTTGCGCTATAGGCTAACAAGACAGACAAAGGGATTAAAGCTAAACGAAATTGCGATGGAACTGAAAACATAGTATGACCAATAGTGATTAAAAGATGCAGCTTCGACTTGGGCTGATTCAATAAAGTTCAGCAAAATACCCAAAAGGAAACACTTTGATACAAAAGCTGCAGAGAGTGAAACATAGGGAGACAAGAGGAAACTTGCGCACCGAAATACGGACAAATTATTGTCCGGCGCGCATTATACCTTGCAATAGAACGCCGCCTGAGATACTCCTGTAACTCTCCCGCAAGATGAAAGCGGGTCGTAATGAATTACTACTTATCTGGGCAGTAAGACTGAGATCAGTACTGATTCACCAATTTTAGGGACTGAACAGCATCAATGTGCCAGCCCTGCTTCGTTTGAACACTCAAATCATGTCAGTTACGACGAGGCTTACATTGCCTGCAAAGCTTGCAACAAAGGTAAACAAGCATCTGCCACTCGGTTAATACTCTGTTCACGCAAAGAATTTAGATCGACCTTGACATCGCTTTGCAGCCCAGCCCAGCGCAAAAGGGAATGACATGCATCCGGATGATCAAACAAACCATGAATATACGTGCCTAATATTTGGTCATCGGGCGAACGACTTCCCTCTTCTTCTATTGCTGCACCGTTGGCAATCACAAAGGCGGGCAAAGTATCACTGCTCGCATACGTAATCCCCATATGAATTTCATAGCCTTCGACTTTGGCGGTGAGATTATCGCCAAAAGCACAGGTGCCCTGTACTTGTTGCAGACGTTTTTCTTGGGTGAGTTCCGTTGTAATGTCTAGTAAGCCCAATCCATCAGAGTCCCCTGCGCGGCCTTCGACACCATGCGGATCACTGACAACTTGCCCTAACATTTGATATCCACCACAAATGCCGATCACTTTGCCACCATACCGCAGATGTTTTTCTAAGACTTGTTGCCAACCACGTTGCTGTAAAAATGCCAAATCATCACGCGTATTTTTACTACCAGGAAGAATAATCAAATCAGCTGCAGGAATCGGATGATCCGGCCCTATGAATTGCAAATCGACATCGGGATGTGCGCGTAAAGCATCAAAATCTGTGTGATTCGCAATGCGTGGAATCGCTGGAACAATAATGCGAAATTTGCCAGTAGTATTTTGCTTCACCTGAATTGCGTCTTCCGCATCTAACATTAAGCCATGCAAATATGGAAGAACTGCCAACACGGGTTTTCCGGTTTTTTCTTCCAACCAATCTAAGCCTGGCTCTAACAAACTAATATCGCCACGAAACCGATTGATCACAAAGCCTACGATACGAGCTCTTTCGGATTCGGATAAACATTCCAAGGTGCCGATGAAATGGGCAAAGACGCCACCACGATCAATGTCTGCCACTAAAATCACTGGGCAATCAACCGCTTCCGCGAAGCCCATATTCGCAATATCACGCGCACGCAGATTTACTTCAGCCGGACTTCCCGCGCCTTCCACAACTATCGCATCGTATTGCTGTTGCAAGCGCGCGTACGACTCCAGCACCGCGGACATCGCAACAGTTTTGTATTGATCATAATCACGCGCATCCATATCTGCTCTGACTTTGCCATGCACAATAATTTGCGCTCCGGTATCGGAGGATGGTTTGATCAAGACCGGATTCATATCGGTATGTGGCGCAAGGCCAGCAGCTTGTGCTTGCAAAGCTTGCGCTCTCCCGATCTCGCCGCCATCTGAAGTCACGGCACTATTCAACGCCATATTTTGTGGCTTCATCGGCACCACGCGCACCGCTTCACGTTGCAATAGGCGACACAATGCCGCAACCACTGTCGATTTACCGGCATCAGAAGTGGTGCCTTGCACCATCAAAGTTTGAATTTTCATGTGTGCTTCAGTCTAGTCCTGTATTTAGTCTTGGCTTGCCGTTAAAAACAAATTTGCGCTCGCCACATAATTCGAAGGAAAGTAGGCGTGAAAGTAAGTTGCCTGCAAACTACCTAGCCGATAAATCGCCTCACCTTGATCTTGCGTCTTTTGTCTGCGTGTGTGTGCCGCTGGAACCAAGGAGCAGGCAAAAGTGGAGTAATGAAATGTATGTCCGCGTAACTCACCTGCTGACGAGATCCAGCTTTGCATTCCTAAAGCAGCCAGACGCTTTTGCATCGTGATCGTGCCGCTTAAGATTCCAGCCATTTTCCACGAGTCGCCACGTTGATCTATCAAATCATCAACCAAACTGATCATGCCGCCGCACTCTGCATACACGGGTTTTTGCGCTGTTAAAAATGACTGTAAAGAAGCTTGCCAGTTGCCAGCTCTACCTAATTGTTCTGCATGTAGTTCAGGATAACCGCCAGGCAAATAGACAGCATCGGCATCGTCAGGAATAGTCTCATCCGCCACTGGTGAAAAATAGCTAATCTGTGCTCCCATATCCATTAATGCTTGTACATTAGCAGGATATAGAAAAGCAAAAGCAGCATCTTTAGCGATGGCAACATGTCGCCCTTCTAACAAACGAGGAACAGTGGGCAAATTTAAATCCTGCTCAGAGAAATCAACGCGAGTTATCGCTTGCCAAGCCGCATCATCGATAATGAGGCTTGCCGCCAATTGATTCAAAATCGTATCAATATCCGCCACTTCGTCTGGCAATACCAAACCCAAATGCCGCTCGGGCAGTGCTTGCTCTTGCCGTGCCAAACTTCCCAAAACAGGAATATCACGCAATGCGCTTTGTATCATACTCAAGTGTCCAGCAGATGCGACCCGGTTCGCCACCACACCAGCTAATTGCACGGGGCCAAAATCACGTAAACCAAGTGCAATCGCCCCCACAGTTTGCGCCATCGAGGAGGCATCAATGACTGCCAGTACGGGCACACCGAAAGCATTTGCCAAATCTGCGGACGACGGAGCACCATCATACAAACCCATGACTCCTTCAATTAAAACGATATCAGCTTGATGAGCCGCTTCTGCCAATAAAGCACGGCATGCTGGCAGTCCTAACAACCACAAATCCAGTGACAAAACTGGACTACCGCAAGCTTGCTGCAACATCATGGGATCAATGAAATCTGCACCCGTTTTGAATACGCGGACCTTCTTGCCTGCCTGAGTGAAATGACGTGCTAGTGCCGCAGTAACCGTGGTTTTACCCTGCCCTGACGCTATCGCCGAAATCATTACAATGGGGGCTGAGGTATGTTGCTCGTACATCGAAACATCTCCTGTGTACAGATCAAATGCTGATCGAAATTGGAACCAATTCAGCACGCTGATTAATTAAAAAAATTGGGAAACTTGCCTGAACTCAGGCGAAGACCTAAATAACTACTTAAAGGGTCGTAGCTACTGACGAAACAAACGACGATACGACTAAGACGATGTCACTTTTGTACTCGGCAAAAATAAGACCTGCTCACCGTGGACAAAACGCTCAATCGGATGCGCAAGGCAACGGCTCAAGTTATCAACGGTCATCACTTGTTCTTTGTCGCCGCACAAATAAGATCCATCAGGCATCATCAACAAAGCATGGCTAGCGATACCATATGACAAGTTCAAATCATGGCTAACCATGATCACGGCTTTCTGTTTGTTCACACATTCACGTGCCAACAATTGCATCACGCTTACCTGATGACTAAGGTCAAGCGCATTCGCAGGTTCATCCAATAAAAGTAAACTCGCATCTTGAGCCAGTAAAGCGGCGATCGCCACGCGTTGTCGCTCTCCGCCAGAAAGACTACGTACGTCGCGCTGTGCAAATTCGGCGACATCTAATAAACGCAATGCATTCAAGGCGATTTCATGATCTTGTTTTGATTCCCAAAAATGGGTGTCGTGATAAGGATGCCGTGCACTCAAAACAGTTTCGATCACCCGATAAGCAAAAGCATCAACCCGAGATTGCGATAAATAGGCTCGTTGTCGCGCCAGTTCTTCTAAGGTCCAATCATTCAGATCCCGTCCATGCAATTGAATTGTTCCAGCATCAGTCTCACGCAAACGCGCCAGACTGCGTAACAATGTACTTTTACCTGCGCCATTGCGACCAATCACGCACCAACATTCCCCACTCTGCACTTGCCAATTCAGATTATTGACTAATGCTTTACTGGCGCTGCTTGAGCCCACACTCAAACCTACATCAAGCGTTTTCAATACCGTGTGCGTCATCATCAATTTCTCCGCAACTGGTGCAATTGAATCAGAAATACAGGGACGCCGATCAGGGCCGTAATCACGCCCACCGGCAACTGCTGAGGCGCAACCACCGTGCGCGCAAGCGCGTCTGCACAAACTAAAAAACTACCGCCAGCCAAGCTAGCAACGGGGATTAATAATCGATGATCTGGCCCCAAGGCAAAACGGCAAGCATGCGGAATGATGAGCCCGACAAATCCTATGCTACCGGCAGCACTGACAGCACTCGCAGTCAATAAAGCAGCGCTCACAAACAAGAGTTGTCGCAAACGACCAATATTGATCCCTAAAGTGCTGGCATTATCAGCATGCATCGCGGCGACGTTGATCGCTCTTGCATTCTTCATCATCAAGATCAGTACCACGATCAAAATAATCCAAGACAAGTAACGCGGCTGCGTATTCGACAAATCACCGATCATCCAAAACACCATGCCGCGCAGGCTGGTATCAGGCGCAATCGATAACAATAAGGTGACCATAGCACCGCAGCCAGCTGCAACGATCACACCAGTCAATAATAAAAGAGGCGCACTACCTTCTGAGCTGCCAGAGCCACGCAGATCACGGTAGGCCAACAAAAATAATAATGCCGCGACAGAGAGCGAACCGCCAAATGCAGCGACATCGACCATCACACCAGTACCAAAAAATAAGATCATCGCAAGTGCCCCAACCGAAGCACCACCAGACAAGCCCAGCACATATGGATCGGCCAAAGGGTTGCGCAATAGGGCTTGCATCAAGACACCAGACAAAGCCAGCGTCGCTCCAGTAACAAAACCAGAGGTCGCACGAGACAAGCGCAAATCCAGTACGCTAGTAGCCAACGTTGAATTCTGACCATGCAACAATTCAAGCAAGGCCTGTTGCAACTCACTCAAAGACAGGGGAACGGAACCAATTAAGCAGGCAAATAACAAACTCAACAAGGCAAGTGCACCCATCCCCAAAATCAGGAGAATTGCACGTTTTTGCGAGTTAATTAACACGATAATGCTTCCTTTACGCTACTTAGTTGCTACATAGTTGCTACTCAGTGGCTACCGATTGACGACCCAATGTCTACTTAAAGTTAAGGGTATCGATGCTTTTCTATTCAAAAATAATCGATACCCTTTTTTCCAAATCACTACTGCTCTAGGATTTATTTAAAGCCGTAGCTCAAACCAACGTAAACATTAGAACCAGGTGTACGGTAATTCTTCGCCAATTCATAGTCTTTATTGCCGATGTTATTCCAACGTGCCAATAAGGACCAGTTTGTGCCGAACTTATAAGTCGTCACCAGATTCACGACGCCGTAGCCGCCTAAACGATTTTTATTGGCGGCATCATCAAAACGCTCACCGGACAAAACGTTTTCGATACCGAATGTCAGATCATCAATATGATAATCGACGCCAAAACTTGCATGCTGCTTAGCACGGCGTGCCAAGCTCTTGTCTGTAGTGTCGTCTCTTGGATCTTGAATGTCGATAGTCGTACGCAAATTCCAAGCACCGAGGCGGGTCGATGCACCCATCGTCAAACCGGATAAAGTTCCCTTGTTAATGTTTACAGCGCAGCCATAGGTGTAACCGACTGGGCAATGTGTTTTATCAGTGTAGGTTAACAAATCGGTGATTTTATTTTGGTAGTAAACCGCACTCAATTGCACCAAACTATCATCATAGAACACACCTATTTCAGCATTTTTGCCTAATTCAGGTTTATTCGATTTAACGCCGTATCCTGGATAGTACAATTCATTAAATGTCGGCGCACGGAAGCTCGTGCCATAGCTAGCGTTGACACGCAATGCATCACTCAATTTATAACCATACGCGATGCTGCCAGTATTGTGCTTACCATACTGTGAGCTATCGTCGATACGCGCACTCACACTCGCCAAATGGGCATCTTGTTTCATGACATACGCAGCCGCATAAGATTGCGTATCACGTTTGCCATTCATGCTCGCGGTATTCGTACGCACATCTTCTTCGCGTTTTTCAGCAACAAACTGCAAGACATCTTTACCAAAGCTCACATCATTCTGCCAAGTCCAACCGCGCTGCGCTGTATCAGCATTGCTTTTGCCATACGAGGCGTCACTAAATACGCGATCAGTATTGCGTGAAAATTGCAAACTAGAATTCCAGTTTTGCGCCAATTTTGCTTTCGCAAAAGTCGCAACGTTGTCAAATTTTTGCTGACCGCGATCACGGTAGGATGGGCCTGCATCGAAATCCACATCCAGCGTACTTTGTACAAAATTCACGCCGACTGTTAATTCCTGATTCAATTTCCAAGACAAATTACCGTTAAAACTTTTTTGCGTGTAGCCATCTTTGTCGGCATTGTAAGTGTAAGCACCAGCGCCTGGCTTAGAAGCAGAAAATCCGTCCGTACTTTCTTTAGCCGTGTTCAAACTATATTGAAAATCATTGGCAGAAGAGCCAAAGACACCAGCTTCGAATTTACGTAAATGATTACTGCCCATGCCAAAATTTAAGCTAGTACGTGATTGCGGACCAGATTTCTTCGTGAATAATTGAATGACGCCACCCATGGCATCCGCACCATACAGACTAGACAGCGGACCATACACAATCTCAATCCGCTCAATTTGAGATAAAGGAATGCTGCTCCAGGTCGCACCACCAGTAGTGGAAGAACCAATGCGCACACCATCCACAAACACAACGCTTTGCGCATTTGCTGCGCCACGAATAAATACGGATGACACAGAACCAGCACCACCAGTACGAGAAATCTCAATACCGCGCTGTTGCTGCAAGAGATCAACGATGCTAGTCGCACCGGATCTTAAAATTTGTTCTGCTGTGAGAACGACATTATCCGCCAATACATCCTTGGCAAGCTGGACTTGTCGTGTCGCGGTAATCAGTACCTGATCTTGAGAATTAGTATTTTGTGCAGATACTGGTGTAGAAAAACAGGCGGCAATAGCCAAGCCCAAGCTAAGAGGTTTGAAATGTTGAATCATTATAAAATCACATTGATAGGCTATCGGCAAGTCATTATCATAAAACCGCATGAAATTGCATGAAACCGCAGATAGCAAGTCGCAAGCCACCCTCATCCCCGTTAGGTGCTCGAATACAAAATATGACACGAATAGAAATGTAGAAGCCAGCCATTAAATTTGATTAATGGTTCGGCATCACTGAAATTACTTATTCACTGAGATAGTTCTAGAGAAAACCAGCGCAAGAAAAAATCACTACAGAACATCCCCGTTCGCAATACTTCACTTATCTTGGCCGGTATCCGGGCTAACAAACATCACCATCACACCTTCCCATGCAGCAAGCACAGTGGTAATGAAGGATGGCTGGCCTAATTAGTTAAAGCAAAATTAGACGTTTGTACACCGTTGCGGGGGCAGCACACTTATGCATTTAGCATTATGTTTCCCGTTTAACCGCCAACATGATTATGTCGGCGAGCACCAAAACGCGAGCATTTTAGCCTTTTACTGCATTCAGGACAAGTTAAGTCGAACTCAGAGCAAGAATAGGCAAGCATATTCTTGCCTGTCATCAAGTCATTGTTCTTTTGGAGGGTCGAATTTTTTTGACAGTGAAATCCATGCATTAATTAAATCACGATGCAAGGTGGCGATTTCGATTAGGCGGACACCAACCCGAAAAAAATTGCCACTTAGGATTGAATGCAAAACGATCACTTTACATGGAACCTTGAAAGGAGTCATCGCTTCTTGATCGATATGAGGAATCTCCAGCATTACTTGGTATTCTTTTTCAATGATCAACGCTTGCTCACTCATGATGAGTATGCCGGTTTCAGACACATTAAAAACCCGAATGGGGTCAACTTTGCCCTCGCCCATTTTAATCAGGCCTCGCCACGTGACATTTATTCGGGGACTTCGACGTAGTTCAATCATGAAAGCTTTACCGTACTTGTGACGTATGGCGATTGCAGCATTAGCAGTATTTGCTAATCAGCATTACCAAATCACAAAAAGTATCGAGATAATATTGATATTAGACAATATATCACGATACTTTTTGTCTGAGCTTTCCATCAAAAAAATAAATTGTTTGTCAAAATTAATCTAACACTAGGTAAATAACCAGCAAATACAATTAAGCGCTCTTCCAGCGTGTGTAAAAATATCCAGTGAATATCGCGGCTGCGGCAATCTCTAAGTGCATCAATACTTGCGCACTAGTCGCCACGCCATTAAAGCCAAAAATATCTAAGATCGGCGCTTTAGTCGCTTGAGTCGCAACATAGAGTGTGAACAGATACAAAGACATAAACGTTTTGGATGTTTTCGAGGTTTTCCCCAGAGCGGTGGCCAAAGCACTCATGCTGACAATACCAATAGCCAAAACAAGCGCCATAAACGGACTAGCAAAACTGAGACGAAACAAGATCACGCCAACGAATAAAAATCCCAACACCATCGTTGCACTTAATTGCCGCAAGTAGCGTCTCATTGCGCCGCCATTCACCGCCGCAGTCATGCCTTCGATCGCTGCCTGAAAATCACGCGTACTAACATCGCTAATTAATACGCCCCAAAATGCAACGGCAAAGAGAGTCAATCCAGACAAAGATTGGAGCTTCATCAGTGCGGCAAAGACGGTAACGACCACCAGCACCAAAATCGCAAACGGTGCATTAACTAGCGTTAAGGCAATATCTGCCAATACCTGCCCAAAAAAATTCGGAAACTGCGCAGACCATACAAATAAGGCTTGCACCTGTTTAGCCAAAGGACGCGACCAGCCATTCAAAATTTCCAAAGGTGAGCGACGTTTCCGTGCATGTGATTGTTTGACTTTATCTGGTGAAAATCGGTGAAATAGCGGAACAGCGGGAAGTAGCAAGCATAAAGCCAGTGCCGCAGTACCAATACGCATCAGTGCCATCTGCATGGACCACATCACCACAGGCAAAGTAATCGGTGTCACCTGCGGATCAAAGGTACTGGACCCCAAAGAAAAATGATTGGTGAACAGATGCGCCTTCAAAGTAAATATCGTCGTCACCAGTCCACTAAAATCGAGCAACAACCAAGGCGACATCGCGCCTGCACTCAATTCTTCGATTTTGGAAATAATCGATATTTGCATGACCCAAGCAATAAAGTATAAAAAGTCGCCAGCTTTACCCATTAACACTGGAACACTATCAAACAAAATTGCGGCTCCTACTGCGAACACGATCATCGGCCCCAACACCAATAGATAAGTCTGCAAATAGACCCACAATTGTATCGGGCCATCACCACGGATCGCGTGTAACACAATGATTGAGAACATCGCAACCAACACCAATGCGAGCATATATGCCGCGCCACCCAGCCAGCGACTAAACAAAAACAAACTATTACTAACAGAAGTTGATGCAATCACGCTTCCTATGCCACTACGCAAGTCCTCCACTATCCGGCCACGCACCAGATAAAAGCCTATCAGTGCCAATAAAAAACTCAACAAGCTCGCACTTCCCATGGCAAGTGCTGAGCTGGTGTATAAGACCCGCGCATTGTTAATCGCCATCATGCTGGAACCTGTTTGCGGATCAACGATCATTGCCCAACTGATCGCTATCATTGCCATGACAGCAAACAAGGTACTAAGCCTGCGCATGCGCAGCCTGACTTCGTTAAGTGATAGCACGCGGATTAGGTGCAAGGTGTGCCGCCACCCATGATCAGCGACCACAGCCGCATGAGTCGCATCCATTCCCAAGAACTCTGAGCGCTTGGGCATCCCCGACCTTAACTGAGAATCTGTCGAAAAAGGAGTGCCTGCCATCACACCACCTCTTGCAAAGAATAACGTTGTGCCATTAATGCATCCTCTAAGTTTGGCACGACTAATTGCGCATCAGGGTGCGGCCTAACAGAATGCGCAATGCGCAAAGATGTCAATTCTGACTGGCGTTGCGATTGCAGAACTTGACAGCGCTGACGCAGGTTTTCGGCTTCGCCATTTTCAACCAGTACCGTCCAAATCTGCCCGTGTGCTTTGGTGATCATCGCTTCTGGCGTCTCGAAGCCTATCAATTTTCCAGACCGCATGATCGCCAATTCGCTCGCCACACTCTCAACGTCTGAAACAATATGCGTCGACATAATAACGAGCTTTTCCTCACCCAAGTCTGACAACAAATTTCGAAAACGCAAACGTTCTTCTGGGTCTAATCCAGCAGTAGGTTCATCGACCACCAAAATATCAGGATCATTCAGTAAGGCTTGTGCGATCCCTAAACGGCGCCGCATGCCGCCTGAAAATGCTGCCGCAGAGCGTTGTGCATGTTCAGTCAAATTCACTAATTCCAGCAAATAACGAATCCGTTCTGGATCGCGCACGCCTTTCAAGGCTGCAAAATATTGCATAAATTCAAGCGCGCTCAAATTTGGATACACACCAAAATCTTGCGGCAAAAATCCTAGTCGTGTGCGAATCGCATCGGGCGCTTTAACGATGTCCACACCCTGAAAAATAATTTCACCGCTAGTCGGTCTGGTTAAGGTGGCGATCATTTGCATCAAGGTCGTTTTACCTGCGCCATTGTGTCCAATCAAACCCAAAACTCCGCGCTTTAGGCTCAAACTGACATCGTCCACCGCAGTGACGTTTTTTCCAAATTTCTTACTCACGTGGCGTATCTCTAACATCATGCTTCTCCTCGTTTTTATTGGATTCCATGGCGATCTATACTTGCCATAGAACCTAAATTAATTTCATTGCAGATCGCATTAAATTCGATGAATTAAGGTTTTTCGAATCTGATGAACGCACAATAAATGAAGTCGAGGATGCACACCTTGAGTTTGAGACAAACAGCCAAAAATCAGGCATAGCCTGTCAAAATTCACACATTGATTTATCAAAAAAAAATTTCTATCGCAGTATCACATCTCGAAACTCTGTGAAACTTGGCCAACAATTGATGTAGAAAAAAGCGTTGAATGGCAGTGAAAGACCAAAGGTCAAAGAAAATCACAGAAAACCGTGCCTAAAAGCACACCAATTGATCTTCAATGTGAAAGATTGTTATCGATTGACATTGAGTAGCAACAATTCAGCTAAAAAGTAGTGCAAAATCAAGACAATACACATCGAATATGTTTGAATCTGAAAAGTATTTAAGAATATTAAAGAAATTGCTCGATTGAATCTCAATTGAATTCAGATGGCCATACCTTCACTCCGTTTTTTAGAACGCGAATCGCCAGGTCGTCGGTGGCTGGAGCGCATCTTGCCGATAATCGTTTTCGTCGGAACCGGCCTCGCAACCGAACTCATTCTCTTTGAAGAGCGTCGTCGACAAGAAAGTGTTGCACGTGAAAATATCATCAGTAACGCTGGTGAAATCCGCGCCATCATAGAATCTCAGCTAAACACGACGATTTACCTCGCCTCTGGTTTGGTCTCATTCATTAAGTCAAAAGATGGGCAATATCAAGTCCAAGAAGTAGAACCGTGGTTACTTGATTTGCAATCGAAAGAACCCAGCATACGCAATATAACCCTAGCGCCGGGGAATAAAATTCAAACCGTCGTCCCCATGACGGGAAACGAATCCGCACTAGGACTTTACTATCCCGACCAACAAGAACAATGGCCAGCGATAGAAAAGATCATACGTAGCACTCGTCCAGCTCTGGTGGGACCTTTTGAATTGAAACAAGGTGGATTAGGCTTAGCTTATCGTGTTCCTGTGTTTCTCAAAAATGGCAATTATTGGGGAATGATCAGTACCGTTTTGAACGCCAAAGTGGTATTCAGATTGGCAGAACAAAGAGCACAACAACTCAGACTTCATTTTTCGATTGCTGACCTCGAAAACGCTTCCAATGTCCAGATCATCTATGGCAATACTAAAAATGCTGAAATCGCCGACAGGTCGGAAAATCGCATCACGGGCAAACTTAAGCTCAATATTCCAGGTCGAAATTTAGAATTGATTGCGACCAGTAGCAATCCCCATTCGGATTTTATTTATACGCAATCGCAACGATTTGCAGGTTGGCTAGTCGCCATACTCTTGAGCTTGTTAATCGCAAAAACGCTGCAGTCCTATCGAAAACAAACCCGTGCCTATTTCGCGCTCAACGAAAGTCAGCAAAGATTTATGCGTGCATTTAATACCGCGCCGCAAGGTATGGCCTTAGTTGATACAGATGGAAAATGGATCAGCGCTAATCCCATGTTATGCACCATTTTAGGTTATGAAGAATATGAATTACTACAAAAACCGATCAGTGATTTAGCCGAACAACTAAGCCCTTCGGCGCTTCAACAACAGTGGGAACATCAAGACAAAAGTAGCCTGCAATTTGAATTAAATCTACGACATCGCGATGGTAATAGCGTCACTTGTTTGCTCAGCTTAGCCTTGATTGAATATGAAAATTTAGAAAAAACTTATTGGATCTTTCAAGTCATTGATATCAGCCGGCGAGTCGCGGCAGAAAGTCAACTACAAGCCAGTGCAGAATATACACAAACGATTTTAAATAAAGTCGTCGAAGGAATTATCAGTGCCAGTTTAGATGGCGAAATTAGGTCAATCAACCCCGCTGCCATGGCACTTTGGAAGCAACCAGAAAAATTCTATCTCGACACCAATTTCTTCACACTCATCTGCGGTGATCATAGCCCACATCTGCGCGCCGAAATACAGAATTTCATAGCAACATTTGCGGCAACTGAGAACAACACGGCTAAACAAAATACGATGGAACAAAATACGGATGAACGAAATATGTCAGCCAATTCACCGCTTTACTTCACTCGTGAAACTAGCATCACCGATGCGCAAGCTAATCTTGTTCACATTGAATTTAGCCTGTCTCCCCTCCAACAAAAAACGGGGACGGAACTGATTATCGTAGTAAGAGATATCAGTGAACGCAAGCGTTTGGAGTTAATGCAAAGTGAATTTGTGTCCATCGTCAGTCATGAACTTAGAACGCCATTGACCTCCATTATCGGCTCACTAAAATTAATCGAAGGTGGGATTTTTGGAAACTTGCCAGAGTCACTCGCCCGCATGATACATATCGCACTACAGAATGGGCAGCAGCTCGCATTGATCATCAATGACATATTAGATATGGACAAGTTAGTTGCTGGGAAAATGGATTTTGTTATTCAGACTCTCTCCGCAAATCAACTCATCGCGGAGAGTATAGAAAACAATCAAAGTTTCGCTCGCGAGTATCAAGTACATTTCAACTTCATGAGACTGGAACAGGATTGTTTGATCAAAGCTGACGCACAGCGAGTGCAACAAATCATGTCAAATCTCTTATCCAACGCGGCAAAATTTTCACGCCCAGACAGTAAGGTTGAAATCAACATGATAAAAGAGTTTGGATATGTGAAAATCTTCGTCAAAGACCATGGCGAAGGAATTCCCGAGCAATTTCAAGATCGTTTATTCAAAAAATTCTCGCAAGTTGACGGCAGCAGCACACGCCAAAAAGGCGGCACTGGTCTAGGCTTATCAATTTGTAAGCAGATGGTGAACCGTATGCAAGGGGAGATAGCATTCACGTCCAAAGAAGGCGAAGGATCGACGTTTTATTTCACGCTACCGATCGCTGACAATAGTGCGGTAGATGAAAATATTTCTAAAGACGTGTAGCGTTTGGTTTAGCCAAAAAAATTAATGCTCGATGGACGAGCACAAAAAAAGCGGCCACTATGTGCCGCCTTCTTAATACCATTTAATACCCTTTAATACCACTTAATACTATTTGATACGATTGACCAACAAACGGGATCAAATCACTCAAAAACTGATCACAAGCCGGTATGCTGCGCAATATACGCCTTCATCTTGGTCACATCGGCGCTCATGACTTCAAAACGCTGCGGCAAACTTTCGATGTTTTCAAAACCAGCAGGACGTTCTGCATCACGACCCAAAGCTTCTTGTATGGTTTCGTTAAATTTTGCTGGTAATGCGGTTTCTAACACGATCATAGGAACATTGGCTTGCAAATGTTCACGTGCAACCTTGATACCATCTGCTGTATGTGTATCGACAGTGATACCAAACTCTTGTTCGACTTGACGGATGGTTTGCAGGCGATCTGCATGGACTGATTTTCCTGAAACAAATCCAAATTGCGCGACCTTCTTAAATTCATCGCCATCACTGCCTGGCTTGCCTGATAAATCAAAGCCACCTTCCGTCTCTACCTTTTTGAACAAGGCGGCAACGCGTGCCGTATCGCCGTTAAGTAAATCATAGACAAAACGCTCAAAGTTGGAGGCTTTAGAAATATCCATAGAAGGGCTGGTCGTGTGATACGTCTCTGCCGATTTGCGCACACGATAAACACCGGTGCGGAAGAATTCATCGAGTACATCATTTTCATTCGTTGCCACGACCAATTGTGCAATTGGCAAACCCATCATACGCGCGATATGGCCTGCACAAATATTGCCAAAATTACCGGACGGCACAGTGAAAGAAACTTTTTGTTCATTGCTGCTAGTCGCAGCCAAATAACCTCGGAAGTAATACACAACCTGAGCTACCACACGCGCCCAGTTAATCGAATTGACTGTACCAATCTTCTGATGGCTCTTGAATTCCAGATCATTAGAGACGGCTTTCACCATATCCTGACAATCATCAAACACACCTTCGACGGCGATATTAAAAATGTTGGCATCTTGCAGACTAAACATTTGCGCTGTTTGAAATGCGCTCATCTTTTTATGTGGTGACAACATAAAAACACGAATGCCCTGCTTTCCACGCATCGCATATTCGGCTGCACTGCCAGTGTCACCAGAGGTTGCGCCAAAAATATTCAGCTCAGCCTGATTTTTTGCTAACGCATACTCAAACAAATTACCGAGCAATTGCATTGCCATATCTTTAAATGCCAAAGTTGGGCCATTTGACAGTGCCTGCAATACCAACTTAGTGCCATTCTTTTCTTGCAAAGTGCGCAGCGGTGTAATTGCTTGCGCAGATTCATCGTGGCGTGCGTTTTTGTACACTTCTGCAGTGTATGTCTTAGTAGTGATCGCTTTTAAATCCCCCTCCGGAATATCCGTAGCAAATTTTCGTAAAACTTCAAACGCCAATTCAGCATAGCTTAGAGAGCGCCAGGCATTGAGTTCCTCATTTGTTACTTGCGGATAAGATTTTGGCAAATATAAGCCGCCATCAGGGGCTAAACCGCCTAATAAAATTTCAGAAAATGAAACAGAGGAATCAGAGGATGCTGCGTAACCGCGGGTGGACAGGTATTGCATGATTGAGAGTAAAGATAAAAGTAAGCAAAGAAGAGGTTCGGCTTAATTATATCTTGCATTGCAGCAGGAAATTCGGATGGAAGCGATTTTCCACGAAAGAATTGGCAAATTTTCCATGGAGATCAGTTGAGCATGTGTAAAGTCTTAACGAAGTGACATATAAAACGAAAACTTTCACCAAGTTTGCGGCAAATTACGCAAAAATCCTTACAAAATCATAATCCACCGCAATCACTAAGTAATCAACAGCTCAATGATACTTAACGGTGCGTCACCACCATCAGCGCTTTTGCTTCTGTTTTGCCAATATTGCGTATCGCGTGAATACGATCTGCGTCGTAACGGGCGGTGCCACCTACCTTCAATTTCTTCTTGAGTCCATCCACTTCCACTTCTACACTACCAGTGATCAGCGTCAAATGTTCAGAAGTACCAGGGTCATGCGGATTGGAAATCAATGCACCACCCGGTGCCAAAATCAGCTCGTACCACTCAAAACGTCCTGCCAGCTCCATCGGACCTAGTATCTTTAAGACATAACCTGAATGTTCACCGGGCAAGGTCGGTGTCTCATGAGGTTCTAACATACGGATCAAATCGACCTTAGGAACTTCCGCTGTGAGTAATTCTGCCATTCCTATACCAAGTGCATTCGCCAAGCGCCACGCCACGGCAATGGTGGGATTCGCCTTCTCTCTTTCGATTTGCGACAACATCGATTTCGAGACTCCCGCGGTGCGGGATAAGTCTTCCAAAGTTAAACCTCGATCAAGTCGCAAGCGCTGTAAGGTGGCTCCGACTTCCGGCGGCGTTGCAGGTGTTATTACGGGGGCAATCACTTTTTTCATAGTTTCGCTTGCAAAATTAAATGAGCATAGATAATATTCGTTATATTGAATTTTAGTTCGATATATTGAATATTTTCAAGTATAAGAAATTTCTTAGAGTTTATATATAGCAGAATACTTAGAAGAGACTTACGTAAAATTGCGCTGACTAGGCGTGGAGCCGAAGACAGTACAATTGTACGGCGAGGCGAACACAACAACGTCAGCGTCTGTTTTACGTGAGTCTCAAGAATCAAAATTCAGCTTTTTTCCATCATACCAGAAGCCCCTTTCCTATCAGGAGATAACATGAGCACCGACGTGAATACAAGCGTGAGCGCCAAGAAGAATTCTTTTTTTACTGGTTTAGCCAGCAATCTGGATAGTTTGCGTGAACAAGGGCTATATAAGCCTGAACGTGTAATCTCATCCCGTCAGGGCTCTTTAGTACAGTGTGATGATGGTCGTCATTTAATCAATTTGTGTGCAAATAACTATCTGGGTTTATCGGGTGACGAAGCAACTGTGCAGGCTTCGATCAAAGCGACAGAACAATACGGCTACGGTCTATCTTCTGTGCGCTTCATCTGCGGTACACAAACGGTACACAAACAATTAGAACGTGCCATTGCAGATTTTCTCGGCATGGAAGACACGATTTTGTATGCCGCAGCTTTCGATGCCAATGGCGGTGTATTCGAACCATTATTCGATGAAAACGACGCCATTATCTCCGATGCGCTCAATCACGCGTCTATCATCGACGGCATTCGCCTATGTAAAGCCGCACGTTTCCGTTACGCGCACAATGATATGGCAGATTTAGAAAAGCAATTGCAAGCAGCCGCGGACAAACGCCATCGCGTGATCGTCACTGACGGTGCTTTCTCCATGGATGGCACGATTGCCCAACTCGACAAAATCTGCGATCTGGCTGATAAATATGATGCCTTAGTAATGATCGACGAATGCCATGCATCTGGCTTCCTCGGCAAAACGGGTCGCGGTACACACGAACATCACAATGTCATGGGTCGCATCGATATCATTACCGGTACTTTAGGCAAAGCTTTGGGCGGTGCGATGGGTGGATTTACCGCAGCGCGCAAAGAAGTCATCGACACCCTGCGTCAAAAATCACGCCCTTACCTATTCTCAAATACCCTCGCTCCCTCTATTGCTGGCGCGTCTTTAGCGGTATTAGACCGTTTATCCAAGTCCACTGAATTGCGTGATCGCCTACATGAAAATACCGCGTACTTCCGTAAAGAAATTCAAGCACTGGGATTCACGATCAAGCCCGGTACGCACCCAGTTGTGCCTGTCATGTTATTTGATGCGCCAGTGGCGCAAAAATTTGCGGCACGCATGTACGAACTCGGCGTTTTTGTCACTGGTTTCTTCTACCCAGTCGTACCTATGGGACAGGCGCGTGTACGCGTGCAGTTATCCGCGGCACACACCAAAGAACAATTAGAAACAGCGCTCGCAGCATTTGCGCAAGCGGGTCGTGAATTGGGTTTAATTAAGTAAATCTACAAAAAACATTAAGCGCAAAGGCGCGGTACGCAGATTTAGTTTTTTGAAAAACACCTCTGCGTTCTCTGCGCCTCTGCGGCGAAAAGAAATAACAGTCAATCGAATAGTCAGGAAAGAAAATGGAACGTATTTTAGTCATCGGTGCCAACGGGCAAATCGGTAGCGAATTGGTCGATGCATTAGCGGCGCAGCATGGTGCGGAGAATGTGATCGCAGCGGATATCAGCCCTAGCAGTTTATACGGCGCAAATATCTACGAAGTAGTAGATGTATTGAATACCGAGCGCTTGGCCGAAATTCACGATAAATATGAAATCACTCAGGTCTATCAACTCGCGGCCTTACTGTCTGCGACTGGCGAAAAAGCACCATTGAAAGCCTGGACCTTGAACATGGATGGCTTGTTAAATATTTTGGAGTTGGCACGTATCCGTGGTGAAGCAGGCAAACCTTTGAAAGTTTTCTGGCCATCCTCTATCGCGGCATTTGGCCCGAATACAGAAGCCGTCAACACCCCGCAATACACTGTGATGGATCCGAACACAATTTACGGCATTAGCAAACTGGCTGGTGAACGTCTGTGCGAATACTACTTTCAGAAGTACAACGTTGATGTACGCAGCATTCGTTATCCAGGTATTATCAGTTACAAATCCCCCCCAGGCGGCGGCACAACCGACTATGCAATTGCGATTTTCCATTCTGCACTGAAAGGTGAAGCTTATTCTTGCTTCCTCGAAGCGCAACAATCTTTGCCGATGATTTACATGCCAGACGCAATTCGTGCGACGATTAGCCTGATGGATGCACCGATAGAGAATATCAAAATTCGTTCTTCGTATAACGTCAGTGGTATGAGCTTTAACCCACAAGAACTCACAAGTGAAATCACTAAAAACCTACCAAACTTTCAGGTACACTACGCGCCGGATAGCCGCCAGGCAATCGCTGCAAGTTGGCCTCAAAGTTTGAACGATGAAGCCGCTTTCAAAGATTGGGGTTGGAAGGCAGAAATTGATCTCCCTGCATTGGTAACAGACATGCTGAAAAACGTGAAAGTTTCCAGCTAATCGGAATGAAAATATTCTGATTTAGAGATCGTTTCATTAGTAAAACATTTTCTATTGTGGTCTCGAAATAAGGAATATTGGCATGGATATGCGTGTGTTTGATCTGTTTAAAATTGGCGTCGGCCCTTCTAGTTCTCATACAGTTGGACCGATGATTGCGGCGCGTCGTTTTTTGCTGGAATGTCCGAATTTAGATCAGGCACACAAAGTACAAGTGGCCTTATACGGCTCACTTGCACTGACAGGTCTGGGTCACGCCACTGACAAAGCGGTCTTACTAGGTTTGATGGGTGAAACACCGCAAGACGTAGCTCCCGACACCGTAGATGATAAGCTGGCTGAGCTGGCGCAATCTGGCGTCATGCATTTACTTGGTCGTGTCAAAGTTGATTTCGATATTTTGGATGATGTGCTCTGGCATAAAAAAGAAGTATTGCCAGGTCACCCTAACGGCCTGCGCTTTACGTTGACACGTACCGATGGCAGTCAACATAGTCAAACCTTCTATTCCACTGGTGGTGGCTTTATCTACACCGAAGAAGAATTAAATACCAATGCGAGTACGGTAGCGGTACCCGCGGTCAGCGTACCCTATCCTTTTGGCACTATGGCAGAATTATTGGCACATGGCAAAAGCACTGGACTCTCTTTAGCAGCACTCTTGCGCGCCAACGAACTCAGTCATTGCAGCGAAGCGGAACTCGATGCAGGTCTGGATAAAATCTGGGCGGTGATGAATTCATGCATAGAACGCGGCTTGAAAATCACGGGTGAATTGCCAGGTGGCTTGCATGTACAGCGTCGTGCCGCCAAGCTGTGGCTAACAGCTAATGAAACACATAACAGCCTGCCACACGATGGCATGCACAAAGTCAGCTTGTACGCGATGGCAGTCAATGAAGAAAATGCAGCAGGCGGCCGTGTCGTCACTGCACCAACCAACGGCGCTGCGGGCATCATTCCTGCCATCATCAAATATTACTCACAAGATTGTCACCCTAGCGATCCAGTCAAGGGCATACGCGAATTTATGTTAGTCGCCGCAGCAATCGGTATGCTGTGCAAGAAAAATGCTTCTATCTCCGGTGCTGAAATTGGCTGTCAGGGCGAAGTTGGCGTTGCCTGTGCAATGGCAGCGGCAGGCTTAACTGCGGCATTGGGCGGCACCAATGAACAAATCGAATCTGCTGCGGAAATCGGCATCGAACACCATCTCGGCATGACCTGTGATCCGATTGGCGGCCTGGTACAAATTCCTTGTATCGAGCGCAATGGCATGGGTGCAGTAAAAGCAATTACTGCTGCTTCTTTAGCATTAAAGAGCGACGGTACGCATCACGTCAGTCTGGATCAGGTCATCGAAACCATGCGCGTGACCGGCTTCGATATGCAGGCAAAATACAAAGAAACTTCTTTGGGTGGTCTGGCGATTCATGTGGTGACGGTGAACCACGCGGCTTGCTAAGATTCAACCCAATTCAATGATTTGTTCATCCAGACATCTTGTAATTTAGATGTCTGGATTACCTTCCTCAATCAAACAAATCAAACAAATCAAACAAAATCAAACCACAAACTCAACGAACCAAGCTCTTGATCACAGGCCACTGCCGACGTGAAATAGGCAATCGCTCAGCAGTGTCCCGAATAATTACTTGCCAGGCATCTACCGCTCGTTCAGTATCCGCCTTTTCGACCTTATCAGTCTCTGCATGTATCTCACTGAGATGCGTTGCTCGTTCTACGCCAACAATCGCATCTCGTGCTACCAGCGCGTTTCTATGCGCACGCACAAAGACTTCGCCGAGTTCAGACTCTATCGATACCAAAGACTCTTCCGTCAAATAAGCGCGCTCACGGGTCTGTATTGTCACGTACTTTTGCTCAGCTTTCAAAAACAAGACATCACGGACAGGGATCAGCAATACTCGATTTTTTTCGAGTACAGAAAAATTTTGCCGAACTTTGGGAATACTTTTAAGTGATTCACGCAACTGCGCTTGCTGAACTTGTGAGCTATGCTGCTGCCGAAAATTTTTCACGCGCTCAAGCGCATCTTGCAAACGCGAGGCACGGACTGGTTTCAACAAATAATCCATCGCATGCACTTCAAATGCCTGCAAAGCATATTCGTCATAGGCAGTTACAAATACAATAGCAGGCTGCGAAGGCAGTCCAGCGTCAGCAATATGTTGCGCCAATTCTATGCCAGTCATGCCCGGCATCTGCACATCTAACAATAAGATATCGATTGCTTGTGCAACCAGCATATCCAAAGCGGTCTGCGCATCTGCCGCTTCTGCCACCAACTCACAAGGGCAGCTTGCTTGAATATCCGCAATCAAAGTCTTCATCCGCTCTCTGGCGGGCGCTTCATCGTCAACAATCAAAATACGTAGACTAGTCATGGGCATCAGGTGTTTTCAGGGAAAATTAATTGCACGACAAACTGATCGTCGAATTGCGTGGTTTGTAATTGCGCTTCAATATCGTAAAGCAAAGTCAAACGCTGGCGTATATTTTCCAAAGCCATGTGATTTCCTTTTGACAGTTGTGCGTGAGGATGATAGGTGTTTATGACTTTGATTTCAATTTTATCCAATCGTTTTTGGATAATGACTTGCACCGGATTTGGCTTACTCGCTGGCTCTACGCCGTAGTGAATCGCGTTTTCCAACAGAGGTTGCAGCAACAAAGCCGGCATTTTCGTACTGTTCAATTCCACTTCATTCAGATTTTGAATCTCCCATTCGACTCGCAAACGATCACCTAAACGTATTTTTTCTATCGCCAGATATTGCTGACACAAACTTATTTCTTCACGCAGAGTGGTCAAATTTCTGGTGTCACGCATTAAAGCGCGGAATAAATCTGCCAAATCTTCTAAAGCGGTTTCCGCCCGCCGTGGCTCCGTGCGTATCAGTGACAGTACAGCATTTAAGCTATTAAATAAAAAATGCGGACGTATTCTGGCTTGTAGCGCTTGCAGACGTGCCTCCCCTAAAGCCGGAGAAAAAGCTTTGGTACGCATTTCAAAATAGTGCTGCAGGCACAATCCGATAAGAAAACAAAACAAAGTCATTTGCACCAAATCCAAATTCGGAAAACTGTAAGCAAACCACTCCAACCGATTGAGAGTTAGCACCGCAACAAAACCAATAATGGCGGGCACAGTTCCACAGACTATCCTCTGCATCCACGCTGCAACATGCTCACGCTCGGTTAAACGCCGAAAACCACACAATGCCAGCAAAGAGCTCAGACAAATCAACTCTACCAACATCGAGGCTTCAATAAAATCTTGAAAATTTTGCCCCCACCCTTGCCCACGACTGAGCAAACAAAATAGAACTAACACATTCACGGCGATTAGAGTCCGTACAACTATCCCCAAATTGCAACAATCAGGAATGAAAATGTCTACTTGAGGAATTTCTTTTTTTATCTGCATGTATACCGAAGCCCTAACGAGCAAAAATCAAACAAGAACGAACAGTCAACGAAATCGAGACGATCTATGATTCGTTTAGCTAAATCTATGCAGATCATGCACGTTCAAGCACTTTCGAACAATATCAAGCACAGTTAGAAGATTATGCTGTCAAAGTCAGAAGTCTTAGTCGAGTCGCGGTATAATCTGCGACGCTCTTTACACCACGAATTAATTTTACTGACAAATACGACAATATTAACAACATCAACGAGAATATCGCGCGACAAAATCGCAGAAACGATCTGATGAGAGCTTGATCAAATCCAGATAAGCGCCATCACCATCCAGAACTATTACCCGTCGTCAGTAAAAATTTCATGGTTTCATCGTCTATATTAATTTACAGCCACTTACAACCACTATGACATCACAATTTTCTAAAAAAAGCGAGGCTTGGTCAGCACGCTTCTCTGAACCTGTCTCTGATTTGGTGAAACGCTATACGGCCTCAGTGTTTTTCGACAATCGTATGGCTTCTGTCGACATCCAGGGTTCGCTGGCACATGCCGAAATGCTGCAAGCTCAAAACATTATCACTGCACAAGACTATGCCGATATTCAACGCGGTATGGCACAAATCAGCGCAGAAATAGTGTCAGGCAAATTTGAGTGGTTGTTGGATTTAGAAGATGTACATTTGAATATCGAAAAACGTTTAACTGAACTGGTCGGTGATGCGGGCAAACGTCTGCACACAGGCCGCTCGCGTAATGATCAGGTCGCGACGGATATTCGCCTCTACATGCGCAGCGCGATTGACAACATCATCGATTTGATCGGCGCTTTCCGTCTATCTTTATTAGATCTGGCGGAAAAGCACAGCGACACCATTTTGCCTGGCTTTACACACATGCAAGTCGCACAGCCGATCACGTTTGGTCATCATATTTTGGCGTATGTAGAAATGTTCGGTCGCGATGCAGAGCGTATGGTCGATTGCCGTAAGCGTGTTAATCGCCTGCCTTTGGGTGCGGCTGCCTTGGCTGGCACGACTTTTCCGATAGATCGTCAACGTGTGGCTCGTACTTTAGGTTTTGACGATGTTTGCCACAACTCTTTAGATGCGGTGTCAGATCGTGACTTTGCGATTGAGTTTTGTGCTGCCGCTTCCTTAGTGATGACGCACATTTCACGTATGTCAGAAGAACTGATCATCTGGATGAGTCCGCGTGTGGGCTTTATCGATATTGCTGATCGTTTTTGCACTGGCTCATCGATCATGCCGCAAAAGAAAAATCCAGATGTACCAGAGTTAGCGCGTGGCAAAACTGGGCGGGTGAACGGCAATCTGATCGCTCTACTGACCCTAATGAAAGGCCAACCACTCGCTTACAACAAAGATAATCAAGAAGACAAAGAGCCTTTGTTCGACACGGTCGATACACTGATTGATACGCTGCGCATCTTTGCCGATATGGCGACGGGCATCAGTGTCAAACCAGAAGCCATGCGCGCTGCCGCTTTGCAAGGCTACGCCACAGCAACCGATCTGGCAGATTATCTGGTGAAGAAAGGCTTACCGTTCCGCGATGCACATGAAGCTGTCGCTTTAGCCGTACGTACTTGCGTAGACAAGGCTTGCGACCTCAGCGATATGTCATTGGCAGAATTACAGGCTTTCTCTAGCCTAATTGAAGCTGACGTGTTTGAGGTATTAACACTTGAAGGCTCAGTCGCCGCACGTGATCATGTTGGTGGTACAGCGCCAAACCAAGTACGCTTGGCAATTGCACGTCTGCGTACACAGTTGACGAAGTAAGAAACATCTCCGCATAGATAAAGCTTTGCACCACCTTGATATGTTCAATCAATAAGGTCAGTCAATACGGTCCATCAAAACGATCACTTGATAATATCAACAAACATCAGCGCAATTCATTTATCATAGCAAATTAATAAAATAGTAAATCATCACGTCTTGTTGCAAACCTGCAGCAAGACGTGATGGCGTTTTAAAATCTGATGTTTGCACCAATGTTGACACTCATGCTGCAGTCAACGATGCAACATATTGATGTAACACACTGAAGCGGTCTGAATTCCTTAGACTCAAATTCAGAAGTAAAACCAAAACAAACCAAAAACAAACTAAAACAGGGAGACGATATATGCAAATTCTCATTGCTTTATCGAAAAAAATTGACCGCCTCAACGAAGGCGTAGGCAGTATGCTGAGTTGGGCGCTCTTACTGGCTGTGCTGATCTGTACGGGCAACGCACTCATACGCTACACCTTCAACAACAGTTCCAATGGCTGGATGGAAGTTCAGTGGTACTTGTTCGCCGCCGTATTTTTACTGGCCGCGCCTTACACCTTACGTCGCAATGAACACGTCAGGATCGACGTGATCGCCGGACGCTTTTCCAAGCGTACGCAAGTCTGGATAGATTTATTCGGCTTTCTGTTCTTTCTCATGCCGTTTGCGGGTCTGATACTCTATCTAGGCGCTCCTTACGCCATCCACTCCTTCACCCGTCAAGAAATGTCCAGCAATGCTGGCGGACTCATAGAATGGCCAGCCAAATTTTTGATTCCCATCGGTTTCGCCCTACTCCTGTTACAGGGCATCTCAGAAATCATCAAACGCATAGGTTATTTGCGCGGCCTGGTCGATGCCAGCGCATTTGATAAGCATGCCAAAACGCCAGAAGAAGAAATCGAAGCGATCCGCCTCGCGAATGCGGACAAGCTCAAGCAACAAGACACGGGAGCATCTGAATAATGGAAGCATTCTTAATCGCTAATCTGGCACCGATCATGTTCGCTGCCTTAGTCTTGTTTTTGCTGTCGGGCTTTCCTGTCGCATTTGCATTAGCTGCCAACGGCCTCGTTTTTGGCCTTATCGGTATCGAACTAGGCCTGCTACGGCCTGAACTTTTACAAGCCTTACCAAATCGCATCTACGGCATTATGTCGAATGACACCCTGTTATCAATCCCTTTCTTTACATTTATGGGTTTGATCTTAGAACGGTCAGGAATGGCAGAAGACTTACTCGACACCATAGGCCAACTCTTTGGTCCACTGCGTGGCGGTGTTGCCTACGCAGTGATTTTCGTTGGTGCGCTACTTGCAGCGACGACTGGCGTAGTGGCTGCCTCGGTAATTTCTATGGGTTTGATTTCACTACCGATTATGCTCAAGTATGGCTACGACAAAAAGGTTGCTTCTGGCGTGATCGCGGCATCTGGTACATTGGCACAAATTATCCCGCCGTCATTGGTACTGATCGTGATGGCAGATCAATTAGGTCGTTCTGTCGGCGATATGTATCAAGCCGCATTCTTACCAGGCTTATTACTGACGGCAATGTACGCAGCGTATATTTTAATACTGTCCTTCGTACGTCCTAAATGGGTACCCGCCTTACCACCGGAAGCGCGTAATTTACGTCAGCCAAATGGTGATAGTGGCGTGGTTTCTTTGATCCTATTATTAATCGCCAGTACTGGTGCAGCATTCGCTTTTGCACGTTATTTCAAACACGGGCATCCAGAGATCGCTGCTGATGAATTGGGCATTTATGCAGCCAGTGTCGGCATCGGCTTTGCATTCTGCTTCGCGTTTATCAATCGCCGCTTAAAAATCGGATTGCTGTCCAAGATGGCAGAGCAAGTCACCTTTGTGTTAATTCCACCGCTCGCTTTAATATTCCTGGTACTTGGCACGATTTTCTTGGGTATTGCGACCCCAACCGAAGGCGGTGGCATGGGTGCTTTCGGTGCAATTGTACTGGCATTGATGAATGGACGTCTCAATTGGAAACTCGCGAAACAAGCGCTCGATTCGACCTCGCGCCTATCCAGTTTTGTCATGTTTATTCTGATCGGCTCTACCGTCTTTTCGCTGGTATTCCGTGGCATCAATGGTGATGTCTGGGTCGAACATTTGCTGACAGGCTTACCAGGTGGTCAAATCGGCTTCCTGATCGTCGTCAATATCTTATTCTTCGTCTTAGCTTTTTTCCTCGACTTCTTTGAATTGGCATTTATTTTGGTGCCTCTAGTCGGACCTGTGGCTGAAAAATTAGGGATTAATTTAATCTGGTTCGGCGTTTTATTAGGTGTGAATATGCAAACCTCGTTTATGCATCCGCCATTTGGATTTGCGCTATTTTACTTACGCTCAGTAGCACCAAAATCCGTCAAGACCAGCGATATTTATTGGGGTGCGATTCCATTTGTACTAGCCCAAATTATCATGGTAGCCTTGATTATCACTTTCCCAAGTCTAGTATCGGTCGATAGCAAGGAAGCGCAAAAAGAAGAGCTACAGCTCAACCTGACTGTGCCGGATAATGAGCCGCTGATGTTAAACCCATCCTTAGATCCACCTTCAGATCCATCCTTAGACCCACAGAGTGAGCCTAGCAAAGAAGATCAAAGTGAGACTCAGGCGACACCTGCTCACACGCTTTAATTGATCAGAGTAGTCATTCGATTGGTCATCAGATAAAACAAAAAACCGTTTAAACGAATACATCGTTTAAACGGTTTTTTTACGACCAATTGCAAGCAATTTACATCAACTTATTTAAGCTTATGCATGCTATTAAAGCGTGAGAAAGTATCTTCTGCAAAACTAAACCAGGTTGTTTGATTTTGACGGAAAGCAACCCAATCTGTATAAATCTTCTTAAACTTAGGATTAACTGCGGCTTCTTCTGTAAACACTTCCTGTGCCGCGTTAAAACAAGCTTCCATAACGGTTTGTGGGAAAGGCTTCAAAACGATCTTGCTCTGATTTAAACGTGCCAAAGCAGATGGATTACGCGCATCGTATTTCGCTTGCATATTCACGTGTGCTTCCAAACTCGCCGTTTCAATCGCAGCCTGATACAACTTAGGTAATTTATCCCACTCTTTTTTGCCGACATAAAACGACAACTGCGCGCCGCCTTCCCACCAACCCGGATAGTGATACACCTTCGCGACTTTATTGAAACCTAGTTTCTCGTCATCATAAGGACCAACCCACTCAGCTGCGTCTATCGCCCCTTTTTCTAGTGAAGTATAGATTTCCCCGCCAGCGACCTGCACTGGCACGGTACCTAGCTTTGCCAAAACCTTACCGGCAAATCCACCAACCCGGAATTTCAAGCCCTTCAAATCATCGACGCTCTTAATCTCTTTACGGAACCAGCCACCCATTTGTGTGCCAGTATTACCGCCCATGAAGTTGACGATATTGTGCTCGGCAAAAAACTCGCGCATCAATTTCATCCCATTACCATGCATCATCCACGCATTTTGCTGACGCGAATTCAAACCAAATGGCACGGCACAATCAAAAGCGAAAGTCGCATCTTTACCATAGTAGTAATAGGACGCTGTGTGTCCCATTTCTACAGTACCGTCTTTAACTGCATCTAACACTGCATTAAAAGGTACCAATTCAGGTGCAGCATAAGGGCGAATATTAAATTTACCATCCGTCAATTCTTTTACACGATTGCAAAAGGTTTCTGCGGCACCGTAAATCGTATCTAAGTTCTTAGGGAAACTTGAAGCCAGGCGCCAATTTAAGGTCGGCAAGGCATCTGCAGCCAAACTTGGCGCAGCTGCACTGGCGACCGTTGCACCCACAGCTGCTTTTTTCAAAAACGAACGACGTTCCATGCAATCTCCATTTTTAATTAGTAAAAACTAGTGAACAAAAGAAATTGATAAACCTACTTTGGCAAATCAACATTTACAAAATTTCAGCATATTCTATTAACAACTTACATTTTAAGCAATCGTCAACTGTTGTGCATTGCGATGCTTTAGTACTTCATTCACACTGGATTTGATCTTGACTTAACTTCCGGCAATCGTCATACCATCAATCAAAATCGAACCAGTAGTTTTAGTACCGCGGGTCAAAGTGTCATTTCCTATCGCAACCATGTTTTGAAACATTTCACGCATATTGCCAGCGATCGTGATTTCCTCGACCGGATATTGAATGACTCCGTCCTCAACCCAAAAGCCAGAAGCGCCACGTGAATAATCACCGGTCACGTAATTCACACCCTGCCCCATCAATTCTGTTACCAATAAACCAGTACCCATTTTCTTCAAC
This sequence comes from Affinundibacterium flavidum, assembly GCF_014284175.1. GTDB lineage: Bacteria > Pseudomonadota > Gammaproteobacteria > Burkholderiales > Burkholderiaceae_D > Undibacterium > Undibacterium flavidum. The sequence goes on along the minus strand of NZ_JACOGA010000001.1, from coordinate 231,497 downwards.
ATTTGCGCAAAATTATCACCGCGCTTCGTCAGACTAGAAATCAAATTCAAATTATGTGAACCACCAGCATTACCGGTCGTTTGCATCCCTAATTTACGCGCTGAATAGGTCGAGAGGAAATAGCCATTCAATACGCCATTCGTCACGACTTCGCGCTTCAAAGTCTTAACACCTTCGTCGTCAAATGGCGAAGAACCCACTGCACCTAAGACATGCGGATCTTCCAATACTTGAATGTGATTCGGAAAAATTTGCTTACCTAAAGTATCGAGCAAGAAGGTCGATTTACGGTACAAAGCACCGCCGGAAACGGCTTGCACAAAAGCACCCAACAAACCTGCTGCTAAAGGTGCTTCAAATAAAACGGGACATTTACGCGTATCAATCGTGCGAGCGTTCAAACGTGCCAATGCACGTTCTGCCGCATAGCTGCCAATTGCTTCAGGCGTGGCGATTTTTTTGTGATTGCGATGTGAGCTATACCAGTCATCACGCTGCATCTTAGAGCCCTTGCCTGCAATCGGCGCAACCGAAATCGTGTGGCGGGAAAACGGATAACCACCCACAAAACCACGAGAATTCGCTGCCACAAAATGCGATTGCTGTGCATGAACGCTAGCGCCTTCACAATTGGTAATGCGCTTATCCACCGCATACGCAGCGGCTTCGGTACGGCAAGCCAGATCAATTGCCTCTTCGGCAGTCACTAACCAAGGGTGAAACAACTTTAAATCTTGCGGATGCATTTCTAGCATCTCGGTGTCCGGCAAACCTGCACAGTCGTCCTCGGCCGTAAAACGCGCGATGTTGTAAGCGGCCTCAACAGTGTCTTCTAAAGACTTCATAGAAAAATCAGAAGTGCTGGCATTTCCGCGCTTCTTACCGACATAAACCGTGATTCCTATGCCTTTGTCGCGATTTTGCTCTATGGTTTCGACCTTGCCTTTACGTACACTAATCGACAAACCACCGCCTTCGCTGACTTCTACCGCCGCATCTGTTGCACCTTTGTCACGGGCAATGCGCAGCATATCCTGGGTAATTTGTTTAAATTGATCCTGAGTATGGGTAAAAACTGGTTTAGACATAGCTTCTGTTTCTTTAGCTGAAAGGATAAAGAGAGTATCATAGCAGTCGTTTCAATAAGTTTATAGAAGATTTACCAATGCCAAATCCGAATCGAGGCTCTTGCGGCTATCAGTCCAACGAGTTTGAACCAGAATACGACCGTCCATCCAAATCCGAACTCAAGCGTCAAATGACCGCCCTGCAAAAAATGGGGCAAGAGTTAGTGGATTCTGCACGTGATCGCGTTAAACGCGTTCCTATGCCAGAAGATGTCCGCGACGCTATTCTGGAATGCCAGAACATCACCAACCACGAAGGCCGTCGTCGCCAAATGCAATTTGTTGGTAAAAAGATGCGTACCTTAGATGAAGCCGAAGTTGCGCTGATTCAAAAAACCATCGATAGCTGGAAAGGTGCCTCCAAATCCGAGACAGCCGCCATGCATTCGCTAGAACGCAAACGCGAAAAGTTGCTGGCGAAAGATGAAGCGCTGACCGAATTGATGGCAGAAAATCCTGAGCTCGATGTACAGCATTTGCGCACCTTAATTCGCAATGCACGCAAAGAACAAGCGGAAAACAAACCGCCAAAAGCCTATCGTGAAATCTTCCAGATATTGAAAGAAATTCAGGCTAAAAATAAAGCCGCTACTGCATCCGACGATGACGCAGAAAACGACGAAGATTCTGAAGATGACAACAATTGATTTAGATCGTCCACTCCGTATAGGACTCGTTTCTATTTCTGACCGTGCCTCCAGCGGCGTATATCAAGATCAAGGTCTGCCCGCCTTGCAAGCATGGTTCGGCGCTGCGCTCAGCACGCCATGGATAATGGAAACGCGTTTGATCCCAGACGAACGACCAGCGATCGAACAAGCCTTAATTGACTTGGTCGATCAGGCTCGCTGTGACTTGGTGATTACGACCGGTGGCACAGGCCCTGCACGACGCGATGTCACACCAGAAGCGACGCTCGCCGTTGCGACCAAGGAAATGCCAGGTTTCGGTGAACAAATGCGTCAGATCAGTTTGCAATTTGTCCCGACCGCCATCTTGTCGCGCCAAGTTGCAGTGATCCGCGAAGCAAAGGATCACGCTGCATTAATTTTAAATTTACCTGGTCAGCCGAAGTCAATCAAAGAAACCTTAGAAGGCTTAAAAGACGCTGATGGCAAGCAATTGGTTGCCGGAATTTTTGCTGCCGTGCCTTACTGTATCGATTTGATTGGTGGCCCTTATGTCGAAACACATGAGGCGGTCTGCAAAGTATTTCGACCAAAATCCGCACTACGCGTAAAAACTTCTGAAGTGTAAAATTTTCTAAATAAATCATGACGACTGAACTCTTAGAAACAGTAGAAATTGAAAGTGGTGTCAATCCAAGCGCCGCAGTGATCTGGATGCATGGTCTGGGTGCCGACGCCAATGATTTTGTGCCGATTGTTAAAGAACTCGATCTGCGTAATTGTCCCGCAATTCGCTTTGTATTTCCGAATGCACCGCAAATTCCAGTCACCTTAAATGGTGGCTACATCATGCGTGCCTGGTATGACATCGCTGCCGCTGGCACTGACATCAATAAGCGCGAAGATGAAGCCGGTCTACGCCTTTCGCAACAACAAATTGAAGCCTTGATTGCGCGTGAAAATGCGCGCGGCATTCCCACTGACAAAATCATTCTGGCGGGTTTTTCGCAAGGCTGCGCGATGAGTTTGCAGACTGGCTTACGTCACCCACAAAAACTGGCAGGCATCATGGGCTTATCTGGTTATGTTCCATTAGCAGATAAAGTAGCAGCTGAACGACACACTGCGAATCAAACCACATCTATCTTCTTAGTGCATGGCACGGTTGATCCTGTGATCCCGATTCAAAGAGCGCAGCAGTCACGTGAGCTGTTAGTCAGCCTTGGCTATCCAGTTGAATGGCATGATTATTGGATGCAGCACTCAGTGTCGCCGCAAGAAATCACAGACATAGGAAACTGGTTGCGTAAGGTGTTGGCTTAGTTGGCTTGTTTAGTCTAAATAGTCCAAAAGCTTCAAATTAGTTCCAAGAAAAACGAAAGGGCAAGGTCGTCGACCTTGCCCTTGTTTTTTGCATCTGAATTTTTGAAGTTAAGACAAGCGCCAGCGCTGGGCCTGAATTAATTCTTGAATGCTGGCACTTTCCAATACGTAATCGCACGCCACAGCCACTCCATCGGGCCATAACGGTACTTGCTCAACCACCAGTGGCTAAACAAGACTTGCAAGATCACCACTACCGCCACAAACACCACTTGATGTGCGCGTTGCATGCCGTAATATCCTAATCCATAATTATAAAAAACTGCAGAACAAATGATAGATTGCGATAAATAATTCGTCAGCGCCATACGCCCGTAAGGCGCCAACACCGCCACTTTTGAAAATGCGCCTTTACTATGCAACATTAATACTAAGAGGCTGACATAGCCCAAGCAAGCAGGCAAGTTCCCCAGATACAGCAAACCCATCGCTAATAGATAAGGATCATTCTCCATACCTTGAACTGGCGCGGTGGACAGCAAACTACCCAAGACACCTAAACCGATGCCGAACGGCAAACCGAACATGGCTAATTTCTTAAACATGGGCAAATGCGTACCCGTGTTTGCCATCACACCAGAACGCACAAACCAAAAGCCGATCAAAAACATACAATTAATCAATGCACTGAAAATTGCTACCTCAGCCCATTTTTCTGCAAATTCATGCGCGCGAAATTTCAAAGCTTCAAGGTAAGTTCCTTTACTTAAAATTTGTGCTTCTAAACGATTATTCTCTTCTTTCTTCTTGAGTCGCTCTGCTTCTTTTTTCTTTTGATCTGCAAGTTCAGTCGCTTTCGATTTTGCCGGAGATGCGACACTGCTTGATATGGAAGCGGAGGCTGGGATTGAAGCTGAAATTAAGGCTGCGTCAGAATTCGAGGCCGCAACGGCAATCGAAGCAGCTGCCGACGTAGATGAAGGTGAAGACGCAGATGCAGCAGCATTCATCGTCTGAACACTATCGGCTTTTGCACCTGAAGTATTAGCTTGCCCCGCGCCAAAATATTGCGCAGCGCCGCCCATCGCCATAGAAAAAAATAAGGAGCAATACAGCAAACTACCAATCTTCCACGGTCTATCTTCTACAGGCTGATGCGAACGTGCCAATAAATATCCCAATAAAAAACACAATATGCCAAAGACCCACGCGCCGCGCATCTTTGCCATCGCAGGAACTGCAAAAGACACCAAGCCAGTCAGCAATAATAAACAAGCTAATAAACAAAATGCGACCGTAATCACGGGCAAAGATTTACCACCAATTTTTAAAGTTTTTTCGCTGCGCAATAGCAATGCGATACAGCCATAAATAGCGAGAGCAACAGCGAAGGCACCAAGAGGATTAATGGAAGGAATGGCTGACAGTAGACCTAACAAAATCGCAGCCGCAAAAATCCAGAGAGGTTTACCAAACAAGATCAATAACAATCCACAAGCGGCGATTGCATAGCTATATAAAATATCGCCAGGCCAGATCAAGACGTGGTGCAAAATTCCAAAAATCCCTAAAGCAAACAGACGTCTTAGGTAAATTTGAAAAAAGGCTCGTCCTTTGGTCTGGCTGCGCGTCAACATCAGCGCGAATCCCATTCCAAACAAGAGCGAAAAGATCGTCCAGAATTTTCCTGCAACAAAATAGGCGATGGCATAACTTGCTAACCAATTCAGGCCGCTAAGACCTGCTGGCATACCGTTACCGAGATCACCGACCGGGCGATTGAAGAATTCAATATTCATCAAAAATATGCCGATTAAAGCAAAGCCACGAATAACATCCAATACAGCAATCCTTTCGGTTGCGGCAACTGGAGCAAGAGTATCTTTCGATGTTTCAGGTGTTACTGATGTAGCCTGGGCTGAACTGTTGTCGGACTGCATAATCTCGTTGTGCATAATGCTCCTCATTCAATGGATACAGATCGATGGGCTCAAAAATGTTAAAAAGCGCTTCAATCGAGATCGAAGCGCTTTTTACTAACAACTTAATTATGCCTGAATGGGTATCAAGGCTAGACTTTTTTATTTCAATTCATTAAGAAATTAAGTCATTTGATGGTTCAATGCGACACGTTCAATTTTCAAGGCAGGAATATGCCAATAGGTAATCGCTCTCCACACCCATTCCATAGGACCGTAACGGAAACGACCTAACCACCAGTGACTAAACAAGACTTGCAAACAGATCACTGCGATGGCAAAACCGAGTTGTTGCGCACGACCCATACCAAAATTACCCAAGCCCCAACCATAGAAGAAACTTGCTTGCACTAATGATTGCGTTAAATAATTGGTCAATGCCATGCGTCCAAACGGTGCCAATACTTTGATTTTTGAGAACACTGAATTGCTATGCACCATCAAGACAACAATACTCACATAAGCCAAACAAGTTGGTAAGTTCCCTAAATTCAATAACATTTGCGTCAACTGCCAGCCATCACCGGACACACCCGGCGTATGACTCACTGCGATACTGCTAGCAAATACACTCAAGCCCCAACCGATTGGCAATCCAAACATCGCGATTTGACGGAATAATTGCAAATTATCGGCTGCTTTAGTAATGATCTTGGCGCGCACAAACCACACCCCCATCAAGAACAAAGCAATCGCTGCAAAAGCCTGACCAGCAGCATTAAATGGTCCTTCTAAAAATTCGTCCCAGTGATGTTTAACTACATCGGTATAACTGCCCTTAGACAATATAGCGACATCTTTTGCCATTTTTTGCTTATTCTCTTGAATGCGATTAATCGTGTCGGCATCACGTTCAATTTTTTTCTGATCATCCGTCTTCACGACTTTCTTATCGTCTTTCACTTCAAGCTTTTTAGGAATCGGTTTCCCGCTTGCCTTCGCCGCTTTTTCGGCAGCTTCTTCTGCATTCTTAATCACCATTTTTTCAGCTGCGAGCTTCACAGCTTCTGGCGAATTAAACACGCTGCTAACTGGTTTTTGATAAGCGATGATACCAAACACCACGCCAATGACGAATGGCAGACTATAAATCAAAGCGCCTGCGCGCCAAAAACGCGCTTCTGCTGGCTGATGAAATCTCGCTGACAAATAAGCCATAATGAAAAATGCAGCCGAACCACCAGTTAAGCCATTGCGCGCTTCTTTCATAGGTGGCAAGACCCAACTTGCAATCGCAGCGATTGTCATCAATAAAGCGATTCCTGTCGCAATCGCGGAAAACAATGGCATTTTTTTGCCAAGGAAATTCACGATTTTTTCATTCCGGATAAACAGCGCGATTAAGCCCATGAAAGCAATACCGCCAACCACAACACCAAATGAATTCATGCCAGGAATAAAACATATGCCGATCAAAGCAAACAGACTTGCCACTACCCATTTCCATTGCCCAAACAACACGATTAACAATCCTGCGGCAGTGAATGCATAGCTGTAGAGAATATCGCCAGGCCATAACAAAATGGTGTGCAGCAAACCAAAGACGCCCAAGGCAACAATACGGCGAATATAGGGTTTCACGAAGGCACGCCCGCTCTCTTCCGAACGTGTCAGCATCACTGCAAATCCCATACCGAACAGCAGGGAGAAAATCGTCCAGAATTTGCCAGCGACAAAGAAATTGACAAAGTAAGTTGCGAGCCAATCGATGCCGGTAGCACTAGCCGGAATGCCTGAACCAAAATCTAAAAAGGAACGGTTAAACCACTCCACATTCATGAAGAAAATACCGATTAAAGCAAAACCACGGACGACGTCCAAAGCTTGTATGCGTTCATTATCAGCGACGGGTTTGAATTCTGGAAACGGCTTAGAGGCCGCTATGGTGCTTACTTTTTCGGATATTTGTTCCATTATTTGTTCATTTTCAGGTTAGGTTGAACAAAGACACAGTGGCTCGCGCCAGTGATAATGCATAAATGTGCCGGCTTTTTTTATTGAAACGAACATGATCGATATGCTTGATGCGAGCTAATTGGTAGGATGCACAAGCAAGACGTTCGATAAAAGCAAATACTAAACTTCACACAGCACAGAAACAAACAGCTTGCGACGAAACGTAAAATCAGCGGAACGAAATCCATTTAATTGGACTTATACTAACGCGAAAGAATAACTTCAACAAATCTTAACAAGCTTCAACAAACATCAACAAACAAGGCAAGTCCTCATTACCTCCATCAACTATGGTAAAAATAATGGCCCCAATAATCACCAAAACAATGACCAAAGCAATGGCCAAAACAATGACCACAACAATGAAAATAAGCAATGCAGTCACCCAGATACACACTGAAAAGCGCCACCACCGTATGCAGCGACTTGCTCAGCTTAGCCTAGCTTTGCTCAGTCTACAAATGTTTTATCCTGCACATGCTAGCGCATTAGAAGTCAAAAAAAACAATACCGCACAGCAAGTCATTCAAAAAGACACCTCAACTCGTGCCCCACAACAACAATTACAACAATCCTGGCAGGTGAAAGAACTCCAACAACCAGTACAAATATTGGTCGATCATTGGGGCGTGCCACACATCTACGCCAAAAATCAGGATGACCTGTTTTTCGCACAAGGCTTTAATGCCGCCCGCGACCGCTTGTTTCAACTCGACTTATGGCGTCGCCGTGGTTTAGGGCAATTATCAGAAGTATTTGGTGCCAGCTTTTTAGAACAAGACCGCGCGGCACGCTTATTCTTATACCGCGGTGACATGCACAAAGAATGGGCAGCCTATGGCCAACATGCAGAACAATTAAGTAAGCGCTTTGTCGCAGGGATCAATGCCTATGTTGATTACGTTCACAAGAATCGCGACGCCTTACCGATAGAATTTAAAACGCTCAACTATCTTCCAGCGCATTGGTTAGCAGAAGATGTCGTACGCATACGCAGCCATGGATTGACGCGCAACCTGACGTCGGAAATCACGCGTGCCAAATTCGCTTGCGATGGAAATTTAAGTGCTGACGAAGTACGTCAGCGTCTGTCACCTACCTGGATTACAAAAGTTCCAGAAGGACTTGATCCTTGTCTGCCGGACGGCATTTTGCGCCAATTTACCTTGGCGACCCAAAACGTCGAATTCGATGCTAACACCCTACGACTATCGCAAACCGCGGGCTCAAGTAATGACACGCTAGCACAACAAACGCCGTTACCAACTACCGATGAGCGCCAGGAAGGTAGCAATAATTGGGTGATCGCTCCTTCAAAAACCAGTACAGGTCGGGCGATCTTGGCGAACGATCCACATCGCGCTTATTCAGCGCCGTCCTTACGCTATATCGCGCATTTGAGTGCGCCAGGACTAGACGTAATAGGCGCTGGCGAACCCGCGTTGCCAGGCATTTCCATAGGTCACAATGGCACCATCGCTTTTGGCCTGACAATCATGAGTATCGATCAGGAAGATTTGTATGTGTACGAGATCAATCCAGCAAATAAGATGCAGTACAAGTACCGCGGCAAATGGGAAAACTTCAAGAAACAAGTTGAAGTGTTCCAAGTCAAAGACCGCACAGCTCTGCAATCCGAACTATTGTTTACTCGCCATGGGCCAGTAATTTTTCAAGAGGCCAATAAGAATCGTGCTTTTGCAGTACGCACAGGCTGGTTACAAGCTGGCATGGCACCGTATTTTGGTAGTGTCGACTATATGCGCGCACAAAATTTTTCCCAATTTAAGAAAGCCATGTTGCATTGGGGCGCACCGACCGAAAATCAGGTGTACGCCGACGTCAAAGGTAATATCGGCTGGGTACCGGGTGGCTTGACTCCTATACGTCCTAACTGGGATGGCCTACTGCCAGTGCCTGGCGATGGGCGCTATGAATGGGCAGGCTTTTTATCGGGCGATAAATTACCGTCCAGCTACAACCCGAAGAATGCCTGGTTTGCCTCTGCCAATGAAATGAATCTACCGAAATCTTATCCATATCGCGATAGAAAACTGGGGTTCGAGTGGCCGTACCCAGCGCGCTATCAGCGCATCGCGGATGTCTTATCGCAAGATAAAAAGTTTTCATTAGAAGACTCTATGCAATTGCAAAATGATGTCTTATCTTTGCCCGCCCAACGTCTGACCGCTATTCTAAAAACCTTAAAAGCAAACGATGAAGTGACGCAAAAAGCACTACAAGTTTTACTCAACTGGAACCATATCGAATCTGCAGATTCCGCCGCTGCGGCACTGTTCCAAGTCTGGCTGACACAAACACTGGCACCAGCATATAAAGAACTGATGCTAGATCACTTAGCAATTCATGTCGCCACAATGCCGGATATGACGCGCATGTTGGATAACTTGGAAAGTATGAATGGCATCAATGTCGGCAATAGCGGCGCTAGCTATCCAACCCAATTTGGCAACAATCCACAGCAAGCAAAAACGGCACGCGATACGCTATTACTCAATAGTTTAGCTGCAGCTTATAAAAAGCTAGAACTCTCACAAGGCATGGATAACAAAAACTGGCGTTGGGGTAATCTGCAAAAAACTCTGTTCGCCCATCCTTTTTCAAAAATGCTAGATAGCACCAGCCGCACCCAATTTGATGTAGGTCCTTTGGCACGCGGAGGTAGTGCAAATACCGTCAACCAATCGACTTATCGCCTGACCGATTTCATCCAATTGAACGGGCCTTCGTTCCGTGTCGTGATCGATGTCGGCAACTGGGATAATTCACGCGCTGTCAACGCACCCGGTCAGTCTGGTGATCCGAGCAGCCCGCACTATCGGGACTTGGCAGAGCAATGGGCGAAAGGGGAATATTTTCCCTTGCTGTACTCCAAACCTGTCGTCGAAAAAAATACGCGGCAGAGATTTGAATTGGTGCCGCTAAAATAAACTTCCATCGAGCTACGCTATTGCAACTGCACGACAGTTACACCGCAGATACAAGTGCGATTCGCCAAACGCAATCGCACTTGCTAAATTTATTCTTAAATCAAAAAGCTACGCTGTATTTCCCAAAACCGCATAAGAATATGACCTTATAGTCGTTTGAATTTGTCACGCTCTGACTTATTCTCGTTATCCTTCTTGGATACATTTCACAATAGGAATCTTATGCCCATCTATCAAAATAATGCCGACTCTATAGGTCGTACTCCACTGGTCAAATTGCAGCGCATCAGCGATGGCGCTGGTGCGACTATTCTCGCCAAAATCGAAGGCCGTAATCCTGCGTACTCGGTGAAATGCCGCATCGGTGCGGCGATGGTGGCAGATGCGGAAACACGTGGTCTGCTCGGCCCTGGCAAGGAGTTGATCGAACCTACCAGCGGCAACACCGGGATCGCTTTGGCGTTTGTAGCGGCGGCTAAAGGCATACCTTTAACCCTGACCATGCCAGAAACCATGAGCATAGAACGCCGCAAATTGTTGCTCGCTTTTGGCGCGAAATTAATTTTGACGGAAGGCGCAAAAGGTATGAATGGCGCGATTGCGAAAGCGGAAGAAATCCGTGCCAGTGATCCTGATCGCTATGTCTTATTGCAGCAATTTAAAAATCCGGCAAATCCAACAATTCATGAAAAAACTACCGGTCCAGAAATCTGGAATGATACAGAAGGCCAGGTCGACATTTTCGTGTCTGGGGTCGGCACAGGCGGCACTATTACTGGCGTGTCACGCTACATTAAACAAACGCAAGGTAAGGCAATTCAAACAGTCGCGGTAGAGCCTACTGCCAGCCCAGTTTTAACACAAAAACGTAACGGTGAGGAAATCAAACCAGCCCCTCATAAAATTCAAGGCATAGGCGCAGGCTTTGTGCCAGATGTTCTAGATCTATCTTTGGTCGATCTGATTGAACAAGTCAGTAATGAAGAAGCAGTGGAATTTGCTCAGCGTTTGGCAAAAGAAGAAGGAATTTTAGCGGGAATTTCTTGCGGTGCTGCGACGGCAGTTGCAGTGCGTCTGGCGAAGTTACCGGAAAATGCAGGTAAGACTATCGTCGTGGTGTTACCAGATTCCGGCGAGCGCTATTTAAGTTCGATTTTGTTTGATGGCTATTTTGATGCGGCGGGAGTTGCGCTCGCATAATGTCGTTCAATGTCACTGAATGAGGGTGAACACGCTTTCACCGCTTTCACTGATAAATTAGCCGCTCAAATATAAATGCCTGATAAATTTGATTTTCCGCCTACAACTAAATCAAACTCATCAGGCATTTGGCATTTGGTAATTTTTTGATGGTGTCGCATCTTGGCTATTTTTGCTACCTTCGCCCTTAGCCAAAATCTTTAAACATTTCCAAGTCTATCTGTACCGATTGATCTCCCGCCGACATCCAGATTTGTCCATCTTGTATGGTGCACTGCAATTGCATCGTGCGCTCTGCCATTTTGGCGAGTTCTTGGCTAGTTTCAGATGCGATATTTTTCACGCATAAATTTTTAGCTCTATCTAAGCGGCTATTGATTTGTTTCCACCAAATACTACTGGCGTGTGCAAAGCTATACACCACCACTTTTTCGGCGCGACCACAAGCTTTCAACAAACGACGGTCATCAGGTTGCCCGACTTCACCCCACAAAAGTATCGCGTCGGTATAATCTTTTTCCCAAAAATCTGGCTCTTCAGTATCAGAGATCCCCTTACCAAAAGCCAAACGTTCACTCGCGTGAATCGCAAACGCCACGACTCTGACCATCATGCGCTCGTCGGTTTCTGAAGGATGACGGGCGATAGTCAAACTGTGATCAGCGTAATAGCCGCGATCCATATCGGAAATATTGAGTTCTGCTTTATAAATTGTAGATTTCAGTGCCATTATTGTTTTTGGTGTTTTAAATAAATTGGTAAAAATTGCAGATTGGGTGACGAAAAAAATCAGTTGAAGACGACGGTCTTATGACCATTAAGTAAAATGCGATGCTCAACAAAATAATTTACCGCACGGGCTAACACCACGCATTCAACATCTCGTCCTATGGCGGTGAGTTTTTCTGGATCCATTGCATGGTCGACACGTTCAACATCTTGTTCAATAATCGGTCCCTCATCCAAATCCCCCGTGACAAAATGCGCCGTTGCGCCGATCAGCTTTACGCCCCGATCATGCGCCTGATAATAAGGCTTTGCACCTTTAAAACTAGGTAAGAAAGAATGGTGGATGTTGATCGCACGCCCACTCAATGCCTGGCACATGGAATTCGACAGTATCTGCATATACCGTGCGAGCACCACTAATTCAGCCTGGTTACCATTGATAACATCTAATACTTTTTGCTCTTGTTGATGCTTCTGCTCAGCACTGGCACCTGCAGTCAAAGGTAAGTGATGAAAAGGAATATTGTAGCTGGCAGCCAATTGATAAAAATCCGTGTGATTCGAAATAATCGCCTTGATTTCGACTGGCAATAGACCACTCTTATAGCGGAACAATAAATCATTCAGACAATGTCCAATTTTTGACACCATCAACACCACGCGCGGCTTGTGGTGCGCGTCGTGTAATTGCCACTCCATAGACCAACTCTGCGCAACTTGCGCAAATTCATCACGCAACATTTGTTCGCTGACACTATCGTCTTCCTGCGAAAAATGTACGCGCATGAAAAACAATTGTGAATGCGCGTCACCGAACTGTGCCGAATCAATAATATTGCAGCCATGGTTGGTCAGGAAACCTGAAACGCTATGAACGATCCCGCGTTGATCGGGGCAAGACAAGGTCAAGATAAATTCTGGGCGCATAAGTTGCTCAATAATAAATTACTTAATAATCAAGATAAATTCTGTGGATCAAGAAGACACGCTGCTCTATGAAAAATCGAAGTTGGCATTGTCTCATGTTCAAGCCCCAAATTTTTGCTCCGCAAAATAAAAGCACAGTCGTTCTATTTAATGTATAGTCATTAGTCTTCATTAATTAATCAACCAATTAATCAATTGATTTAATTGATCGATCATCACTTAACAATCGTTTCAACGTACTTTTTAGGAGATTGCCACATGACTTCCACCATGAATCGTCAAATTCGATTAGCCGCACGTCCTGTGGGTTTTCCCACCGCTGAAAGCTGGTCCCACACCTCCGAAGCTTTACGGACATTAAACGAGGGTGAAATACAAATTAAGACGCTCTATTTGTCGATAGATCCTGCAATGCGTGGTTGGATGAATGGCGGTAAATCGTATATTCGTCCAGTTGAAATTAATGAAGTGATGCGTGCAGGTGGTGTTGGCATCGTAGTCGCCTCTCAATCAAGTCGATTTGCGGTGGGCGACTATGTTTCAGGCAGCATAGGCGTGCAAGAATATTGGACCGGCATGGCGGACGACAAATACGGCGGATTTTATAAGATTGACCCAGCACTTGCACCGCTTCCAGCCTATTTAAATGCACTCGGCATGCCCGGCATGACCGCGTACTTTGGCTTACTCGATGTGGGACAGCCCAAGGCCGGCGAGACTGTCGTCGTATCTGGTGCAGCAGGTGCTGTCGGCCAAACTGTCGGGCAAGTCGCTAAACAAAAAGGCTGCCGTGTCGTCGGCATCGCTGGCGGCAAGGAAAAATGCGATTTTGTCGTCAATGAGCTAGGTTTTGATGCCTGCATCGATTACAAAAACAGCTCGGTTAAAGATGACTTAAAAGAACATTGTCCCAACGGCGTCGATATTTATTTTGACAATGTCGGAGGAGAAATTCTAGATACAGTTCTCACTCGCATCAACATGAAAGCCCGCATCATTATTTGCGGTGCAATCTCACAATACAACAACACCAGCGCAATCAAAGGACCGTCTAATTACCTCGCGCTCTTAGTCAACCGTGCCCGCATGGAAGGCATCGTGGTTTTCGATTACGTTAAACGTTACCCTGAAGCTGTAAAAGAAATGAGTCAATGGATGGCGCAAGGTCAGTTCCATACACGCGAAGATATCGTGCAAGGATTAGATCAATTTCCTGCGGCACTAATGATGTTGTTTGAAGGGAAAAATTTCGGCAAGTTAATTTTGCAAGTTAGTTCTGAAAATTAGCTCGACCTATTAAGATGTAAATTAATCTGTGAAATGATCAGACCAGCAAAGAAGTAAGCCAGTAGTAAATAGGCAAATAGCTAAGTAAGTGAATAAATAAGTGAATAAGTAAATTACCAAATATGCGGACTGAGTGCAGCACTCAGTCCGCATACACATCAAGTCTGAACTAATACACATTAAGTGGCCGAAAACCGCTCCATGTAAGCCAATACGAACTTGCAAAAACTATCTCAATTGAGATCCATTCATTGTTCGGCCAAATTCTCCTCCTAATTCTTGATACTTTCACTGTGGTGTTTCGTACACCGCCCCAATAAGACATTGCCAGCCTAATTGCTACTGTGTAATATGAATTTGGGCATGTTTTGGGCTTCTATTTAGACATCTTTTAGCTATATTGATCGCGAAGTAATTAGTTCTTGGCGGGGTTATATGAAAGCTTGTTCTCGTAAGCGTCCAGTTCTCTGTCAATTGTGCATAACTTGCGTGCTCGGCGGCCTTTTTGTTAATGGTCTTGTACCAGAAAAAGCGTATGCACAGAGCACAACACAGATCACTGAAGTTATTCCGATCGAACATCCATCGAGCACGGATGATGCCCAAGCTCCTGATCACAACTTCATCGCAAGCACTGACGAACCACTCGTCAAATTCAGCGGTTTTGGAACACTAGGTGTCACCTACAACACTAGTCAAAAATTTGATTACCTACGCGACTTATTACAAACAAAAGGCGCAGGATATACGCGTCAATTTGATCTGGGTGTTGACTCCATACTCGGCCTACAGCTCTCAAGCAATATTAATGACTACTTAGATGCCACAGTACAAGTTGTCGCTCGTCGGGGAGAAAAAGATTTTCAGCCTGATATAAGTTGGGGGTTTCTTAAATACTTCCCTAACGACAATCTAGATTTGCGCCTAGGTCGTCTAGGTTTTGATGTCTACCCCTTAGCAGACTCCAGAAACGTCGCCTACTCATATACTTGGGTGCGCCCACCCGTAGAATATTTTGGTGGACTCATCGTCAGTTATATTGACGGTGCAGACCTTGTCTATAAATACGCGGTCGGCGCCAATCAGGCCAAAATCAAACTCTTCGCTGGTAAAGCCAATGAAAGAATATTGGCGCAAGATCCAGATATTTATTTTTCCTTAAAGGGAGCGAAAATTTGGGGTGGACATCTTGAGTTTCAATCACAGAATTGGTTGACTCGCCTAGGCTACGCCTCACTACATTTCAATCAAAATTTTGTCAGCATACAAGGTTTAATCGATGCATTGCAGTCGCCCTTATTTGCCCAAATCAGCCCTACAGCACCCGCTCTCGGTGAGAATCTTAGCTTTAAAGATAAAGAGATACACTACCTGTCAGCAGGCGTGGTATATGACGATGGCCCGCTACAAGCACAACTGATGCTAAGTCGTTTGCAGTCGCAAACCTTGAGTTTTAACTCGAACGTTGCGGCTTTTTTTACTTTGGCTTATAGACTTAAGTCATGGACGCCCTATTTCACTTGGGCGAAAACACACCCACTTAACGCTAAGAGCGTCAACACGGGCTTACCGCCAGGTATCCATCCCGCCATCGATCAAGTGGAAGCAGGCATACAAGGTTTTCTCAAGGCGACTCGCAATGAACAAAACTCCGTATCCATAGGGCTACGTTATAACTTAAATCAAACCAGTGACCTTAAGTTTCAATTCGATCACATGCGTAACCAAGAGCGCCTAATTATTCGCAATACGCAGCCTGATTGGGATGGAAAAGCAAACATCATTAGTGTCAGCTACAACTTTATTTTTAACTGAGCGATCATCGACATTATGTCTATCATCAGACAAACATGGATGCTGTTAATTTTGCTGGTAGCTACTAGCTATAGCGGCTCGCTCAAAGCATCGAATGACTTTGTGGTGGTAGCGAATCTGCAGGCAGGCATCGACAAGATGAGTAAAGATGAAGTCATCAACGTCTACATGGGGCGCAATCGCAAACTCGCTTCGGGCATCAATGCGCAACCGATAGATCTGGAAAGTCCACTAACTGAAAAAGCTAATTTTTACAGCGTGATGGTAAACAAGGAGCTTCCTGAAATCAGCTCCTATTGGGCGCGCTTAATGTTTTCAGGGCAAGGCTCACCACCCAAGCAAGTAATGACAACTGAACAGGCGCTGGAAATCGTCAGCAATGTCAAAGGCGCGATTGCGTATATCGACAGGAAGAAAATCGATAAGCGAGTCAAAATCGTCTTTGACCCGCTGCGATCGTAGGTAATGATGACTTCTTAGAAATCACCTTAGAAGTCACCTCTTAGAATTCAGCAAAAGAATATAAGCTTTTAGATAGAAAAAGACCGCGGCAATTTATGCTAAAACCACGCAAACTTCTACAACTACTACGCACCAGCATCGTCTATCGCAGCAGCTTTATCGTGCTGACGATCGCTTTGTGCGTTGGTGGCTTGTTTGCAGCGGTTACCTATTTATGGGAATCAAACACTGAGCAGGAATTAGTCAAAAATCGCATGGGAACGCTGTTAAGCACAGTCGAAAACACCGTCAGTATTGCTTGCTATTTATCCGACGCAAATCTGGCTAAAGAAGTGGCACAAGGTCTTTTAAAAAATGAAGACGTCGCCAGCATCAGGATTTTTTCCAGCCAACAGGTTTTGACGAATCTGCAAAAAAACAAAATTCTTCCCAACAGTAATCCATTGATGGCGAATCTCAAGACAGAATTACTGATAGAGCGAGCTATCTATTCCCCCTTCAACCAAGCCGAATCCGTTTGCCAGATCGAATTAAAACCAGACATGGCGTTCATTCGTGCTCAAGTCAATCACAAGGCCCGCTTTACCGCCCTGCTCCTGATGTTGCAAGCATTAATTATGGCGGGTGCCGTAGTCGCAATTGTTATGATCTTAATCACGCGACCAATCAAAACGATTTCTGATCGTCTGCACCACTTGCCAGTGAATGCAAATACCAGCCTGCCACTACCATCGGGAAATCAACAAGATGAAATCGGACAATTGGTCCGCGACGTCAACACGCTGTTTTCTAAACTCTCGCATATCCTGGCGGAGGAAAGAGATCTGCGTATACAACATCAAATTGGTGAAAAGAAATTCCGTGCGATTTTTGATAATTCTGAGACAGGTATTTTTTTATTAAAACCGAATGGCGAAGTCATTTCATCCAATCCCGCCTTCTTAAGGCTCTTTGCGATTCCGCATGATGCTAACAATGAGACGATTAAAAACAGTTTGCTGCACAATTTGGATGACTATGCATTACGCCTACAAGGCATGTTGGAAAATGCCATGCACGAAGATCAAGTCTCATCAGAGGATTTTGAATTAGAAGTTGGGTTACCGTTGCAAAAGAAATGGATCAACTTGGTTATCAGTACGGTCGAAGACAATGTATTACAGGGATTGGTAAACGACATCACCGAGCGTAAGCAGTTAGAAGAATCGGCGAACTATCTCGCAGTCACAGACCACTTAACGGGTGTCGCGAATCGACTTGGGTTTGATAAGGCGGCTGCCCGCCTACAATTTGAAATGCATGCAGATTTGGTCCAGAGTTTTTATCTATTGATGATCGATTTGGATGGATTTAAAGAAGTTAACGATCAATTTGGTCACGATATCGGTGACAAAGTGCTGATTCATTTTACGCAATTACTCAGGGGGATCGTGCGTAAAACGGATTTCATTTCTCGTACTGGCGGCGACGAATTTATTGTCATACTCAAAAATATTGACGAGATTAGCAAGGTACAAGAAATTGCCGACAAGATTATTACCGAGGCATCGCAAATCATTCGGTTTGGTGATGCGATACAGATCAAGATAGGCGCAAGTATTGGAATCAATTTTGCCGATACACTTGATTACGACATCGCGAAAATAATGCATGGCGCGGATGAAGCCATGTATCAAGCAAAAAAAGCCGGGAAAAATCAATATTGCTTATACAAGGCGTGAACAGGTTTAATTAAAACCGATCAAGCTACGCTACTTTAGGGTCTGTTAACATTCAAATTGGGAGTGCGAATGCGGAAAAACGGGCACAGGGCTAGGCGTCAAGGCGCGCCGCAGTGCGAGCACTGTAAGCGACTTGCAACAACGCCATGTGCCCGTTTTACCCATTCCCGAAGGGTTCAAGCCAAAACGCGCGATGGACTGCGTTGTAGCTCTTGCCGAGGCACCAGCCTCGGCGGCGAACTACGCCTTGCCATCCCACCTTTTGGCTTGAACGCATCTCCCGATTTGAATGCTAACAGACCCTAGTACTACGAGATGAACATTTGGATTCGCTTCTAGCGAAATTATTAAACAGTTTACGCAAATGTTTGATATAGCTTTATGCTACCAACTTTTCATCATTAGCGTGACTTCCCTCCATGATGTTTAACACCGATCTCAAGCGAGACCAGCTTTGCATGCCACGCTCTAACGGGCAAAGACTGTTTTCTGCCAGCCTTGCCATCGGCATTTCGCTATTTTTTTTAGCCCAATTGCATCGTGATTTTCTGAGGACAATGATTCCTACCGCCAATCCGGTAGCGCGCATCATGCTGCTGAGTTTTCCAGTTGAAAAAGCTGCGCCAAAAATCATTCAAAGCACACCCACAACCGTTTCAACAAGTCCGTCCAAGCGCAATAAAATAAAGTCGGAAGTCGCTGCCGTTCCGCAGGCAACAGCCCCCAAAGTGGATCACAATATGAAGGACAATTCTGCAACCAAACCTGTTACCGAGTTGGTGAATGTCTTCCCAGAAACGCCCAGCAGTACTGCTAACGCGAAGCCCGTCGATCCACTTTCGGCTACCGCACGTTACAAATACGATAGTGCTAGTGTGAAACTAGCGTATGAAGCGAGTAAATCCGACATCCAAAAATTGGCAGAAAAAAGCGGCACAAGTTTAGAAGATCCCAAAACGAGCAAACACGATCGATTTCAGCAGGCAGCAAATCGTGCCGCCAAACCAGATTGCCTGCGCCAAGGTGGTAGCATCTTGTCGCTCTTTGTAGTCGCATATCAAGTCGCGACGGATCATTGCAAATAAACAGGACTTATGCGAAACAGACGCTAGCGTCGTTGCAGTCGCCTCGTCGTACAAATGTGCTGCCTTCGGCGACGCGTCTAGCTAGCACAATTTTGCATAAGCCCTCGTAAAGATCAAAGTTGAAAGATTCAAATTAATCTTCGTCGCCATCGGGCAAAGTCAAACGACCAGTGTGGTAATCATACTCATAGACTTCGCCGTAACGTCCCCACTCAATCGCAATTTCCAAGACACGTTTGGCTTCATCTTCCTTCATAAATTCTTCCAACAATTCCAGCAACGGCGCTTCTGCCAAGCTGCCGTTGGCTTCGTTTTCTAAATGACGCCGGATATGACTGGCCAAAGGCACGTGGGTCAATAATTGCTGGCCAAACAGTTCTTGTTTATTTTGTTTATCCGCTTCGACATAACGGCTACCGAGAGGTGTCAAGCTGATGTCGCCCTGGTCTATCGTCGCCAATCCCAGCAGGCTGAGTGCTTCATAAGTTGGGAACAATTCTTCATCCGACAGTTCAGTCTCTTGCGCTAATTGCGGCAAGTCAGCACGGCCGTTGAATGGTGAATCAGCCAGCAAATCAAGTACGCCTTCGATACGGCTGATATCCGTATCTGGCAAGCGATAGCCAAGATGGTGAGTCGCCTCTCCGACACTGGCATCATGCACATGGCGCATGGTCATCAAGCCATAAATTTCATCGATCAAGGTTCTCACTTCTAAGGACTCAACATCACGTGGACGTGGCAGATCGATCTTGACTTCACAACGTACACGACCTGGATCACTTCCCAAAATAATCACGCGATCAGCCATCATCACGGCTTCTTCAATATTGTGTGAGACGACTAAAATACCTTTGGTCGAGATCTTACTATGCTCCCACAAGTCCAACATATCATTACGCAGGGTTTCGCCAGTCAGCACATCCAAAGCGGAAAATGCCTCGTCCATCAATAGAACATCCGGGTTGGTCACCAAAGCGCGGGCGATACCTACTCGCTGTTTCATGCCGCCGGATAACTCACGCGGTAAAGCGCCGCCAAAGCCCGCCAGACCTATCAATTCCAATACCGCATCAGCACGTAACTCGCGCTCTGCCGCAGGCACGCCTTGCGCTTCCAGCCCCAATTCCACGTTTTGCTGTACCGTCAACCACGGAAATAGTGCAAAGGATTGAAACACCATTGCCACCCCAGCGACCGGTCCATCAATCGCACGATCACGATACGTCATCTGCCCCTGATCGGCGGGGATCAAACCAGCCATGATGCGCAACAATGTCGATTTACCCGAGCCAGACTTGCCGAGCAAGGCAACGATCTCGCCTTCTTTTAATTCAAAATCAACCTGATCTAAAACCAGTCGGGCAGTTCCATCGGCGGCTTTGAAAGACTTATTCACTCCGACTAATTGCATTACGTTCTTTTGTGTCATTTCATTTACCTCGTACTTCCGAGTGTTGTCATATGGTTGCTTAATTACGTGTATTGATTTGGTGGTTTATAGGACTTACGCAAAATTGCGCTGGCTAGGCGCGGAGCCGAAGACAGTACAATTGCTTGGCCTGCCCCTGCGAAGGCAGGGGGCGAGGTGAACGCAACAACGCCAGCGTCTGTTTTGCGTAAGTCCTATGCTGTCAGCTACGTTCATCAGCTAGTAAATACAATTTGCGCCAAAAGAAGCGATTCAACAGCATCACAAAAATACACATCACACTCACACCCAGCGCAATCCGGTGAAAATCCCCAGTCTCTGTCATTTGCTTAATGTAACTACCCAAACCATCCGCAACGAGTGTTGTCTTTCCCCAGGTAACATATTCCGCGACGATACTGGCATTCCAGGAACCACCACTGGCAGTAATAGCACCGGTGATATACGCCGGAAAAATCGCTGGTAGGTAAACGCGTTTCCACTTAAGCCAACCGCTCACACCTAAATTATCAGCAGCTAAGCGCAAGTCATTCGGGATGGCAGCAGCACCAGAAACCACATTGAACAAGATATACCACTGCGTACCAAATACCATCAAAGGGCTAAGCCAGATATTTGGACTTAAATCCAAACTAACCATGGCCAACACCACCACCGGAAACATCAGATTGACTGGGAACGCTGCCAAAAATTGCGCCACTGCCTGCACTCTTTGCGAATATTGCGGACGTAAGCCTATCCAAACTGACACCGGCACCCACACCAATGACGCCAAGGCGATCAAAATCATCACACGCAATAGAGTCAGCAAGCCCAAGAAAAAAACATGCGTCACTTCGCTCCAACCGACATCACTATGAATAAACACGATCAATCTATATGCGGTAATTAGTGCAACCGCCATTAACAGGCCGTTACCCAATCGTCCCCACAACGGCGAGTAAAACTGCACACGTGAACTATTAGGCCGTGTGTCATGCGAAGCCTTAAACCAAATCAATGCCTTACTTAACTGACGCCAGAACCGACGTGCACCATCACGAAACCATGAACTATTTCGCAGCCAGTCGAGCAGCCAAGATTGTTGCGCAGTATCTCCCTGCGTTTCTTCAAAACGAAATTTGTCCGCCCATGCCAGCAAAGGACGGAAAAACAACTGGTCATAGAGCAAGATACCTGCCAACATTGCCAAGATCGCCCAAGTGATCGCAAGGCCATTTTTTGCTTCGATGGCGAGTGCAATATACGATCCTATGCCGGGTAATTTAATGTCTTGTCCAGCTACTGAAATCGCTTCGGCAGCAACCAGAAAAAACCAACCTCCAGACATCGACATCATCATATTCCACAGCAAACCTGGCATCGCAAAAGGTAACTCCAAGCGCCAGAAACGCTGCCAAGCGGATAATCGAAAAATTTGCGCAGCTTCATTGAGTTCAGAGGGAACTGTGCGCATCGACTGATACAAACTAAACGCCATATTCCAGGCTTGCGAGGTAAAGATCGCAAAGATCGCGGCGCATTCAACGCCGAGTAAATCTCCTGAAAACAAAGCAATAAACGGCGCAATCGCAATTGCCTGAAATCCTAGAATCGGTACAGACTGCAAAATATCCAATAATGGAATCAAGATGCGCTCTGCCGCCTTATATTTCACAGCAACCGCAGCAAACACCAAGCTAAATAGCAAAGCAAACGCCAACGCAGTAAACATACGCAAGATGGTGCGCAATAAATAATATGGCAAGTAACTAGGATCTAAGCTGATCTCCAGCATTTGACCGACCATAAAAGGTCGACTCATCTGCATCGCCGCAAAACCAAATGCTACGATGACCGCCAATACGATAGGCAGCAAAGCCCAATCCCAACGATTCGGGCCTTTCTTTTGCAATGCATGAAATGACTTCTGTGGATTGAATAATTCAAACATAAACACTCCCTGACCACGAGCCCAAAGGCTCGCTCATGCACCAGCGCGCACGAATAAACATATGGGCGCAGCTTGCAAGAACTGACTAGAAAGTTCTAACAATTGCACTCAGATGCACAACAATAAATAGGGGAAGTAGAGAAACCAGATGAACAGCCAGAACGGCTTAATCTACTCGCCAAGGACTGGCAAGTAGCAACAGAAAGTCTGTGGTTAGCTTGCCAAAATCAACTCAATAAATGATCGACAACTATAACTATCCACAATGAACTCGCTGAAAATGATGAAGGCCGAAGGATAACACGAGCCAAATTTATATTGCAACGCAAAAAGAATTGGGAATTGAAAGAATTTGTAACGAATCAAACTTCGACTTAAGCTTCAACTCAAGCTTCGACGCAACATTGGAAGCGACAGTCCTATGAGCAATTCGGCAAACCTATAATTCAGAGACATCGTGTGTCTGCACTGAAGACCTAATTCAAACTTTTCATCACTAAGAATATTTCTCAAATTTCTGTCTTGACAGAAATTTGAGAAATACCTACACTACAGACATGGAACTTACACCTGTCAAACAAAAATTCATACTGCACTGGGGCGAAATGGGCACCCTGTGGGGCGTCAATCGCACAGTCAGTCAAATTCACGCACTGCTCTACATCGTCGGCACGCCACTTACGGCGGAAGAGATCGCAGAAACCTTAGGGGTAGCGCGGTCGAATGTATCGAACTCACTCAAAGAATTACAAAACTGGAAACTGATCAAACTTGCTCATGTGATGGGTGATCGTCGCGCGCATTTTGAAACCTCTCTTGATGTCTGGGAATTATTCCGCACAGTTGTACGTGAACGTAAGGAACGCGAATTCAATCCTACGATTGCGACTTTGCAAGCCTGTTTGGACAGCCCTGACATTGATCAAGAAGACCGCGCCAGTAAAGCCCGCATTGCAGAAACTTTGGCGCTGATGAAAACCTTAACCAGCTGGACCGATGAAATGTTGCGATTAGAGCCAAGTACCTTAATGAAATTGCTGAAAATGGGAGCAAAGGTACAACAGTTTGTGCGCGGGGACGAGAAGTAAAACAAGAAACCAAGCGCATCCATAAAAATAGCGATGCGCATTTTTTTGAATGCATATTTCTGTCTAGACAGAAATTACAGAAATAAAGTAAGAGGAAATAGGCTACCGTAAAAACTTAAAAAAATACCATTCTAGAAATAATCAGCGAATTGATCACCCAAATAATCACTCATCAATAAACCAAGGAAACATCATGAACGACTACCCACTCACTCTGCTCTACGATGAATCATGCCCACTTTGCAAATTGGAAATTGACAATCTAAAAGCCCGTAACGATCAGGATTTATTGCGTTTTATCGATGTGTCTGCGGAGGATTTTGATGATAGTGATTATCCCGCCAGCAAAAAAGACATGATGGAAATTATTCATGCGATGCGCCCTGATGGCAGCATGGCAAAAGGCGTCGAAGTATTTCGCCTCGCTTATGGTGCAGTGGGTCTGGGCTGGATTACGGCACCGACTGCCTTGCCAGTGCTTAAGCCATTATTCGATTGGGCTTATGTTCACGTTGCTCGTAATCGTTACCGTTTATCTAATCGCTTCTCTGGCTTCCTATTCAAGATCGCTGCAGATAGAGCTGCGCGTCGCGCACAAAATCAGAGCCAACACTGCAAGGATGGAGCCTGTCGCATTCCAGCAGAAAAAGATTAAGCTCAAGCGAGATCTCGATTCAGTCAACGAAGGAGAATAGTTTATGAAAATCCTACTCTGCGGGGCACATGGCTTTGTCGGCCGCCATCTAAGTCATACGCTAGAACAAGCTGGACATACTTTAATTCACGGGGTTCACCAATTTAGTAAAGATACGGCAGAACAAAGGCGCGAATTATTGATCGATTACAGCAAAGATACGTCCATCGAAATTTGGGAAAAACGATTCGCTGCATTGGGAAATATCGACATCGTGATCAATGCCGTTGGCATCTTAATGCAGACCCGACAAGTGCCATTCGCCGCGATTCACCAAAATGCGCCAATCGTATTATTTCAAGCAGCAAGCGATGCCGGTGTGCGTGGCATATTGCAAATCTCGGCACTGGGCCCAGATGATAACGAACTCAATTTGGCATCTGCTACGCCAAACCAACTCAGCGACTACCTGCAAACTAAGCGCGCCGCAGACCAATTCTTAAGCCAACTACACTGCCCTCACCTGATCTTGCGCCCATCTTTAATCGTCGGGATTGACGGTGCCAGCAGCCAACTCTTCCGCAGTCTCGCCAGCCTGCCCGTCATCGCTTTACTAGGCGGTGGTGAACAACAACTCCAACCAGTACATATCGAGGATCTCTGCCTGTGCGTTCGTACTTGGACAGCACAGATCGCCACCGACACAGCCGCGCCGCATCAGATTATTCGCGCTGTCGGACCGCAAGCCCTCACGTATCGCGAAATGCTGCAACACTATCGTGATGCGATGAACCTATCGTCAGCCATGTTCATCCACGTACCAATGTCAGTGATGCGCATCAGCGCCCACCTTGCGCGCTATTTGCCACAGAAAGTCTTTGCACCAGAAACCTTGCAGATGTTAGAACAAGGCAACGTCGCCAACAGTTTGGCTTTCACCCAATTTCTGGGGCGAGTGCCGCGCGGTGTAGATGATTGGTTTACGGATCAACAGGCACAAGCATTGGCTGCAGTGGCAATCTCAAGTTGGACTCAACTCTTATTTCGACTGGTTCTTGCTTTCCTATGGATCAGCACTGGCATTATTTCGCTGTGGATTTATCCACGTGAAGATAGCCTCCATTTACTCGCTCAAGTCGGCATCAGTGGACTAGCTGCAACCGTCGTCTTGTATCTGGCAATTAGTTTCGATGTGCTACTTGGAATCGCGACGCTCAGCCGTCCTTCTAGAAAATTATGGCTATGTCAAACAGCCTTAATACTCACATACTCCTTCATCATTGGCGTGTGTTTACCTACATTTCTGGCACATCCATTCGCACTCATTCTGAAAAATTTACCAATATTGGCGATTTTATTTTTTCTGACTGCAAGTGAAACCGCAAGCGACAAAATCACGCATTCGACAATCAAAAAAAAGATCTAACCAAAGAGTAGATAATGAATACCTATCTCTTATTGAAAACTCTGCACATCATTTCCTCCGTGCTATTAGTTGGCACTGGCTTTGGGTCGGCGTTTTACCTCTACTGTATCAATCGTAGCAAGAACGTTGTGGCGATCGCCATCGTTGTACGGACTGTGGTATTGGCGGATTGGTGTTTCACCACTCCTACCGTCATCATTCAACCGCTCAGTGGAATAGGATTAGCGTATCTTGCAGGATGGCCTTTAGATACTCCATGGATTTTATTGTCTATCGGTTTATATATCCTTGCAGGAGCCTGCTGGCTGCCCGTCGTATGGTTACAAATCAAAATGCAGCACCTGGCACAATCAGCCTGTGCCCAACAACAAGCGCTACCAACACAATACTGGCAATACGCCCGCTACTGGGAAGCTTTAGGCTACCCAGCATTTCTGGCAATGCTGGGGGTGTTTTATTTGATGGTGAATAAACCTGGATTGTGGGTGTGATGTGTGAATAAATTCGTTGTCCAGTCGTTAAAGCCACTCGATACTGATTGTTGGGGGTTGATTATAGATTGCCTTGATTTGGTGAACTATTCGATACTACGCCCCCTCACGTGTATCGCTCTTAAAAAAAATAAGATTTGTACGGGTTAAATCTGAGGGGGAATTTTGTATATTCAATTCAGTCTTTTGCCGGTTCCCCACTGTATGTAGCAAGAGTAGCTTTCAATTTATCAGAATAATTAAAAATGTCATCAATAGAATTCAATGAAAAAATTTCCTCCTCCTTCTTCTCGTTAAAAAAGCCAACACGAAGATTTTGAGGATTATTAAATCGCAATCGACAAATTGGTTTTCTATTATTGTCATCTAATAAAATTGCACAATAACTTTGAGCATCGCGCATAACAATACGTTTTGATTGAACATCCTCTCGTAACATTGCCCGAACTGCATAAAATCCTTCCATTTCTTCGGGCGTCGTAACAATTTGCTGTTCTTGATTTTCTTTTGTATCTTCAACTTTACCGCCAGATTGTGCGGTCACTTGCAGCGATATTTCTGGCGTCATTGCGCCCTTCAATCTCTCATTTATTTTCTCGCCAATTAACTGTTCAAAAGCGCGCTTTGTTATCTCCGTAAATTGTAACTTTGCAGCAGGCGTAAATCGTTTATTGCCTAACAAGTCTAAAGAAAGTAATTTAACGAATTCCTCGGAGGGCGAATAAATCCACTCCGAAAGCTTGTTTTGTATCGCTCGCGTGTATTTAAGATCGTTTGCGGTCGTTAAAATGGTATCTACATCAAATGTAGACTTTGCGAATTTTTTCAGTTCCTCTACGTCGCGCTCTTTGAAATCTAGAATGTCGAATTCAAAAAATGGCTTCTCGTCCATTTTGTTTGGCTGTTCCAAGTCAGTAAAAAATTTATAAATCAATCCATTTGTTAGAACACCAAATCTCGCATCGGTAACATGAAAATATCGGAAGAGTTGAGATGCATGTCCAATATTAAGGTCGGCTCCAGACTTTTTACATTCAAAAATTATTATCGGCTTCCCTTCTTTCAAAATCGCATAGTCAACTTTTTCGCCTTTTTTTGTTCCAACGTCAGCAACCAGTTCAGGTGTAACTTCAAAGGGATCAAACGGGTTATATCCTAAAATTTGGATGAATGGCATTACCATCGCATTTTTTGTCGCCTCTTCCGTTTGAATTAAATTTTTAGTGGTATTGATTCGAGATGCGAGCAAACGGAGTTGATCTATAAAATCCATAATTAATTCCTATTTTGGTAATCACACTTAGCGTCAGTCTTAAATTGAGTGTGAAATTATTAAATTTAATTTAGCGAAATCGATGCTCTTTAGTTTGTATTACAGCTTGACTTCATTTTTTTAATCAATTCTTTAAACAATCAAAAATTAACCTGAGACTCATCTATCAAATGAACTTACTATAAAACAATCTTCAACTATCTTAACAAGAATTTGATTACACCTGCCAGATATTAATTCCACTGAGTTTAGATAAAACCTAATTTTCCTCTTCCCCACTATCGTCAGCACCATTCTCTAAGCCCAACAAACTCTGCGCAGCATCAGTCGGCAAAGCCTCAACCAACTTCAATTTACGTGTCATCTGACGAGTACGCACTTCGGCTTTGTCGATATTATCCGCCGCTTTTACCAGCGCATTTTTGGTGGCGGCTAATACATCGCCGAATTTACTGAACTCGGTTTTGACTGCGCCTAGTACTTGCCAAACTTCGGACGAACGTTTTTCCAAAACCAGGGTTCTGAAACCCATTTGCAAGCTATTGAGTAATGCGGAAAGCGTCGACGGTCCCGAGATAGAGACACGATGCGTGCGTTGTAATTCATCGGCCAAACCTGGGCGGCGCATGACTTCTGCGTACAGGCCTTCGGTCGGTAAAAACAGGATGGCGAAATCCGTCGTCAGTGGTGGAGACAAATATTTTTCGGCGATGGTTTTTGCTTCATTGCGGATCGCACGTTCTAATTCTTTACCAGCTTGGGCGACACCTTCGGCATCGGCGCGCTCTGCAGCATCGAGCAGGCGTTCGTATTGCTCTTTCGGAAACTTAGCGTCTATCGGCATCCAAACTGGCGCTCTATCATCTTCTTTGCCTGGCAATTTGATGGCAAATTCCACACGCTCGCCACTGCCCGGCACGGTCTCTACATTTTTTGCATATTGATCTGGCGTGAGCATTTGCTCCAAGACCATTTCTAACTGCACTTCACCCCAAGTGCCACGGGTTTTAACATTAGTCAGTACGCGTTTTAAATCGCCGACGCCAATTGCCAATTGCTGCATTTCACCCAAACCTTGATGCACCTTCTCTAAACGTTCTGAAACCTGTTTAAAGGATTCGCTCAAGCGTTGTTCTAAGGTGGCGTGTAATTTCTCATCCACGGTCTTACGCATTTCTTCTAACTTGCCTGCATTGTCGGCTTGCAGTTGCTGGATTTTTTGTTCTAGCGTAGAGCGAATTTCTAACATGCGCTGCGCGTTCGATTCGGTCATGCTGGTGAGGGTTTGATTTAAGGTATCCGCGAAACGCTTCAAACTTAAACCTTGCTCGTCGCGTGCGGTCTGTCCTTGTTGTATCAAGGCCTGACGCATCTGCTCTAGCTGCTGAGCATTGGTTTCATTTAACTTCACCAATTGCTGCGAGAAGGCATCGATTTGATTATTTTGTAATGTCGCCACACTAGTTAATTGTGCAGCAAGCGCTTGTTGAAATTGAGCGAAATTGCCGCCCAATTCTTGACGTGTAGCCTGCGCTGTCGATTGCACTTGTTCACGCAAATCGCGTTCTGTACGTTCTTGCGCTTGCTGTTGCTGCGCTAATGCTTGTTGCAATTGCGTTTGCAAAGCAAGTAACTGAGCTGCGGGGTCGCTGCCGGACTTACGGAGTAGCAAAACAATTTGCAAGCAGACGACAATGCCTAGGGCGATCAGGAGAATAATTTCTATGCTGGACATGGTGATGATCAAATGAGGGAAAAATACTGAGATGTTTATTATCCCTCAGTCACACTGGGATTGGGATTTATTCGGCAGGGAATTTTAGCGGTGGGGTTTGTGACTTTGTAGGTTGGGTGCAAGCCGCGCCTCCAAACCTTCGTGCAAGCGAGATCGACCCATGTTCGGCGCGGGTTGCACCCGCCCTACTTTTCATTGATCAAAATTTGTTTTATTTCTGAACCACCCTCACCCTAGCCCTCTCCCGCATGCGGGAGAGGGGACTTTGAGCAAACTTTCACTAAGAATTTCGAAGTACTACTATTGTCCCAACTTCTTAGGCATAGGCGGTGCCACACGTAGCTTGGTGTCGCGATAGGTTTTCAGTCTGTCGGTCACATCTTTAATTGCGGCATCTAACTGAGGATCTTTGCCTTGATTCACTTCTAAAGGATCGAGATCGACATCGATGTCTGGCGCAACTCCTTCATTCTCAACCCGCCATTCATTGTCCGGCGTGAAGAAGCGGAAGAATGGCACGACTAAATTACCACCATCGATCAAATTCGGATTGGCAGAAATACCGATTAAGCCGCCCCAAGTGCGTTTACCGATTAGCGTACCTAATTTCAGGCGCTTAAATGAGTACGGCAAGAAGTCACCACCCGAACCAGCATCTTGATCGATCAACATCGCTTTCGGCCCGTAAATCGCCGCACCTGGTGTTTCGTAAATCATACCATCACGATCTTTCCAACCCGCCAGATACGGACGACTCAAGACATCAGTAATGTAATTGGCTGCCTGCCCACCACCGTTGCGGCGTTCATCCACAATCAAAGCGGATTTTTCTGCTTGCGCATAGAACATACGATTGAAGTATTGATAGCCTTCTGCACCCGTATTTGGCAAATAAACATAGGCAACTTTGCCATCAGTTTTCTTTTGCACGTAGTCACGATTTTTTTCTATCCAATGCCATTGACGCAGATCAGCTTCATTCGCAATTGCTTGCACCACGACTTCGTGCGTTGCCTTACTCGTCAGATCACGTGTGATGCTCAAACTCACTTGTTTGCCTACTTTGTTTTCCAGCAGCGCGTACAAATTTGTTTTTGCGTCTAAGGCTTTACCATCAATCGCCAAAATGTAATCACCTTCTTTCACATCTAATCCTGGTACCGCCAACGGTGCTGGCGAGAATGGGCTCCAGCGATCACCCTTCAAAATCGTTTTGATACGCACATGACCATTTTCAAAGCTAAAGTCTGCACCCAGCAAACCGACCGCAACGGGTGCTTCTTGATGAATATCACCACCGCCAACACGATTATGACCAACCTGCAATTCACCTATCATTTCGACCAGCAAGTCGTTCAAATCTTCACGTCTTTGTACGTGTGGCAGTAAGGCATGATAGCGTTGATAAATGCCATCCCAATTGATGCCATGCAGATTGGCGTCGTAGAAAAATTCTTTCTGCATCCACCAAGTTTCATTGAAAATTTGTTCCCACTCTGCACGTGGATCTATGCGCATTCTTAAACCACTGAGATTGATAGGCTTGGGATCGATTTTTTCTGCAGCATCGGCGATCTCTAACTTAGCGCCCGTCGATTGCAACAGCAATTTTTTACCATCAGCGCTCAAGCTGTAGTCGGCAATCCCTGCTTTGACCAATTTCGCTTTTTTATCTTCTGCATTAAAGCGCATTAAGTTTGCGGTATTGCCACTGCGATCAGCTGGAGGTTCGTTGCTGCTGCCAGGTTGTGGTCGCTCTAAGAAAAATAAGCCGCCATCACTTGCCACTTGTAAGGAACCGTTATTGCGTTCTGCGATAGGCAAAGCAACGATACGTTGCTGTATACCTGCCAGATCGACCTTAACCGCTTTTGCTGGCTTAGCGACTTCATCTTTTTTGTCGTCTTTTTTTGCCTCATCTTTTTTACCATCGGCGCTCGCTACTTCAGCTTTGGCTTCTTTTTTAATTTCTTCATCACCCATCTTCGGCAACATGGGTGACTTGCCATCTGCGGCTAACACTACGGCATAAATGCCATTACGTAGCGGTCGTTCTTGCGTCGACATATCGAGCCCGACATGGGTCGGTCCAGCATTAGTAGAAGCGGTAAAGTACAAGTAATCTTGTTGGGCAAAAGCGGGATTGTCGGCATCACTCAAACCATCTGTCAGTATGATGGATTTACCTGATTGAAAATCATAAAGCTTAATCTGTGAAAAATGATTAGCGCCTGTCACGGTATAAGCTAACCAACGGCTGTCACTGGAGAAGGAAGTCGCAAATCGGGCGCGCCGGGCGCTTTCATCGATTTTAGTGATCTTTCCCTGTGCAATATTCAAGCTGAATAATTGCAAATGATTGTCTTGAAACACGATGCTCTGGCTATTTGGTGCCCAGTCTAACAGTGTGAAATAACCCGCCTTTCCTAATGCATAAGTCTTGGGCGCACCAACTCCGGTTTGATCCCGAATGACAATCTTATGCTCTATACCCGCATCGGAAACATAGGCAATCGTTTTTCCATCCGGACTCCAGATGGCATCCTTCTCACGCACGCCTGCACTCTCGGTCAAATTGCGCACTGAGCCATCTTTAACCGGCACAGTAAATACATCGCCGCGCGCCGTCACTACAACACGTTTGCCAGTGGGTGATAAATTGACGGAGGTGATATTTGCAGTCGCGTCTTTCCATTGCGGACGTACTTGGTTTGCTTGTCCAGTTTGCGCACTTAAATCAATCGAAATTGTTTTAGTTTTACCGCTCTGACTATCAAATTCTTTGAGTACTCCGCCCGCTTCATACACGATACTATTGCCATTCGCACTGATGCTGCGAATATCCCACAAAGTCTCTTTCGTCACTTGTTTGAGAGCCTTGGTCTTGCGATGGTAACTAAACAAATTGGCCGCGCCATCATTGCGATCAGAAATGAAATAAATCTCATCACCAATCCACACTGGTGATTTGTCTGTGGCATTTTCATGCGGAATTTTGTCGAGCTTCTTATTCGCTAAATCGATAATCCATATTGGAGGCGTTGTTCCACCGCGATGTTGGCGCCAGCCGCTGGAACCGGAATAAGCTTGAGGAAAAGGTCGATACGCCAACAATTTGCCGTCACCCGACCAATTACCTTCAAAAGCAATCGCTTCCATCACTTTTTGTTCTTGCCCGCCTTCGACGGCAACTTCGTACAAATGTGTACTACGGCTTACGCCGATTTCACGTCCGGATGAAAACACAATACGCTTGCTATCTGGACTCCAGCCGACTACTACATCAGCACCTGGATGCCAGGTCAGGCGACGTGGCTCGCCACCGCTTACCGGCATCACATAAACGTCAATGTTGCGATCATACGAAGCGGAAAATGCCAACCACTTCCCATCCGGTGAAAGCGTCGGTGAGAATTCTGATGCAGGATGTTGCGTCAGACGCTTAGGATTCTTACCGTCACGGTCGCTGAGCCAAATATCGCCGCCATACACGAAAGCAAGATGGTCTTTAGAAACACTCGGTTGACGTAATAATTGTGTATCGGCCATTGCAGAACTCGCCACTGGCAACAGTGCACCGCCAAAACAAGCGGCGACAAATAGACTAATGGACGTCTTCGATATTTTTTTCATGGGGGAAGAAACTCGCATTGCATTCTCCTGTAAGGAACAAACCTGCCGTAAAAGATAATCTGCACAATCAGATTAATTTTGGATAACAGAGAATAGAGCAAAAGCGTGGCGGGAAGTTCAATCGACATGCCACTGTTGCCAGATTACATCGCTAAATGGCATTTATTGGCGGCATGTTTTATGAGGTCTTTTTACGTGCGACGGTTGCCGTTCAGAGTTGCACTGCAACATTCCTCTCAGTATCGGGCGGATCTCGTGGCATACTAAGAAAAATTTTAACGAGAAAACAAGAATGCTCAGAATTACACCCATATTCGCCCAAACAATCACATTGAAACGCATAGCAGAAATCACGCTCGGGCAATGTACGCAATTTCTAGGTGTCTTCAGTGTGTTGGTAGCAATCAACGCCTGCCTTGTTATGACGGCAAACGCGCAAAACACCCTGCCACCTTCGGTTGAAAATTTATTGAAGAAAGCTGGTCTGAAGAATCAACAGATGCAATTGCTGATTTTGCCCGCCAATAGCGGCGTGCCTTTACTGAACTATCAGGCGGAAAACAGTGTCAGCCCAGCCTCAACCTTAAAATTACTAACCACTTTTATTGCGCTCGATGAACTCGGTCCCAATTTTCGTTGGAAAACGCAAATCTATACTGATAGCACATTCAAAGATGGCATCTTGAATGGCAAGCTGTATATCAAAGGTGGTGGCGATCCGAATTTCACCTGGGATAAATTAAGTCAATTATTACGCCAATTGCGTCAGCAAGGCCTGCGCGAAATTCGTGGTGATCTGGTACTTGACCGTAGTTATTTCCAACCCAATCGCCCTGAATTAAATGCGCCGATTTTTGATGAAAATCCCGATGCGTATTACAACGTCATCCCAGATGCCTTACTCGTGCACAGCAATATCAGTGCGTTTTCCGTGAGTGCGGACAACAATACTGTCGACGTAAAATTGACCACGCCTATGGATAATGTCAGGGTCATGAATCAAATGACGCGCAGTAATTCCCCCTGCAGTGAATGGAAAAATGGCTGGCTGTCGCCGAAGATCAGCATCGACACACAGAGAAAAATTGACATCACTATAAACGGCACTTTTCCTAAAAATTGCCGCGCCGACGTCTATCTCAATCTGATCGAACGCAATGCCTATATTGCCAGCGTATTCAAAGCCTTGTGGCAAGAACTTGGTGGCAACTGGCAAGGAAATATCGTCGATGGCGTCGTGCCAACGAATGCAAATTTACTCTTGCAAAAAGAATCTGAGAGCTTGCTTGAAACCATACGCATTATCAACAAATATTCCGACAATGCGATGGCGCGGATTTTGTTTTTAACAGTGGGAGCCGAATCAGCATTAGCAAAAAATTTCGCAGATACAAGTCAAACATCGAATGCTGTCGTGCGTGAATGGTTCACTCGCCGCAACATCGACAGCAGCAATTTGCTTATTGAAAATGGCTCTGGCTTATCGCGCTTGGATCGCATCAGTGCCTGGCAATTAGCCAGCATTTTGCGAGTAGCGGCCAACAGTAATTGGTATCCAGAATTTGCCAGCAGCTTACCGATCGTTGGCATCGACGGCAGCATGCGCAATCGCCTGAAAGCTAGCAAAGCCGAGGCCAGAGCGCGAATCAAAACGGGCTATCTAAAAAATGTGATGGCGGTGGCTGGATATGTACGTGATGTGCAAGATCAAGATTGGATCTTGGTGGCAATCGTCAACACGGATGAAGCGATTGCCAGCAAAGCCAAACCTGCTTTAGACGAAGCGATCAATTGGTTGGCAAATGGCAGGCCATAGTTTTTGCATATTCGACGATTGATTCATCAGTTAATACAGAATAATTGACCATTGAACCCTGAGATTTGTCAGTTGATCAGATAATCCAAGCAGCGCAAATTCAAGTCCGCTATATTGCTAACATCATCTTTTTAGCGCTACATGCGTTGTGCAATTTATTTTAAAAACAGGACACTATCATGATAGGTTTTTTACTTTGGATCATACTTTTCATCTTGTGCTGGCCTATCGCCTTATTGGCACTATTGCTCTACCCTATCGTCTGGCTCATATTCCTGCCTCTCCGCTTGATCGGGATCACCTTGGATGCGGTATTTGAATTGATACGCGCTATTGTATTTTTACCGGCACGTGTATTGGGTGGTAGACCGCGCTAAGGTATTTGCGCAGTCATGAAGTGATTGTTGAATAAGAAATTGTTTGAAAGATCTGCAAGACTGTCGAAGTGATAGGCCATGAATCACGAGCTGATTACGACGTCCTCACGAAGTCCTCGCGCTATCCTCGCGATCTGATGGATGGTGAGTCAATGCGTGGTATTGAACAAGTCCTGCAGTTCTTCACACCAGTCTTCGGCATCTTCCAAACTAATACCTAAATATTGGCATACCATGGCACCGCCTTTATGCCACTCTGCTGATCGTTCTTCACCTTCGTATTTCTGAATTGCGTATTCAGCCAAAGTCGATAAAGCGATTAAGCCGCGGACACCATCGTCGGTCGCGGTATCTTCCAGCGTTTTATAATCGTGATGCAACAAAATAGTGGTGGAGACTTGTTCCGGCAGACCCCATGTACGCGCCATTAATGAGCCTATTGATGCGTGATTGGTGATATGACGTTGATCTTCGATCTCGGTCAAAGGCAGATCAAATTCATTATTTGCTTTTGTCCAGGTTTCAGCATAATCAGGAAATCTTTCCATCAATATTGGTACGCCGATATCGCAAAACAAACCAAAAGTATGCGCAACATCTGGCGAACAAACCGGAATACGTCGCACCATCGCGCTTAAAGCCTGCGCACGCTTACTTGAAAAATCCCAGAATTTCGCCATAGAACTGGCGCTGCCAGCCACGGCTTGACGTGCAATAATCCCCGTCATCAAAATGCCAGTCTGAGTCGTCCCTATCAAATTAACCGCGTGATCAACTGATTGCGCTTTCAGTCGTAGTCCAAAGAAAGATGAATTAGTCAGTTTCATTAACGATGCCGCCAGTGCAACGTCATTGGCGATGATCTTTGCCATACCTTTCGCACTGGGGTCGTCACGATTCAATTCTTTTTGCAAATCAACCAATAAACTCGGGCGCGGTGGAATACGTATGGTTTTTAACAAGCTATCGACAGCTTGTTTATCAGACACCACGGGTTGAACGGATTGATTCATTTGGACTTCAAATTGTGTTGAAAAATGCGGACTCGGGAATGTCTAGCATTAGACATTATTTCCAAGCGGAAATCAATTCTAGAAACCCTTCTAAAAAAAACTCCACCTCAAAAAATGGCATTCCAATAACATTATTAAATTTACTTCATCGGGATTGGTGTTTGCCTATCAACTGGAACCGCAGTCACACTATTTTGTGGTGAGCCCTCAATCAATTTATCTGAATAAGTTAAATAGACCAAAGTATTGCGTTCCACATCCACCATTCTGACGATGCGCAATTTCTTAAACAAAATAGAAAGACTTTGACTAAACACTTCCTCCTGTTGCTTCAAGGGCTTATCAAAACTGATCGCACCAACCTGCCGACAGGATATTGAGGCTTCAGCTTTATCTTCCGCCAAACCCAAGCCGCCTTTGATTCCGCCGGTTTTGGCGCGAGAGACATAACAAGTGACGCCTTTTACTTTCGGGTCATCGTAAGCTTCCACGACAATTTTGTGATCTGGTCCGATTAGTTTAAAAACAGTATCAACGCTACCAATTTTTTGCGCATGGGCGTAACTCACTGACAGCAACAAACTGATTGGTAATAATTTCAAAAGCTTCATAGTGATCCTTGGTTTCTTGGTTTTTTTAGCTAAATTATCAGCAGGTGACTTAGACACTCTACACCTGATTGAGATTTTCTTAAATGCCGTGAACTTCAAACGCCTTTCTACTTGAACTGCGGCAGCGGTTTCCTGCTACAATCGCGCCCCATGTTCTCATTCTCCCTATTCCATCGCTTACGCCGTGCTAACAAGCTCGTGATCGCTGTGTTATTCCTTTACGGATTAACGCTGAGTATCGCGATGGCTGCGCCTATGGTCGATGGAAAAGGTGGCAGCATGGTGTGTACCAGCACAGGCATTAAGTTCGTCAATGAATCAGGCAAAGTCGTTGATGGCAAAACCAGTACACACACGCTCGAGTGTTCATTTTGCGTACCAACCGGCATTGCGCCTGAACTTCCAATGATAGATGCTTGCCCTCCAGTGCACGCCCTATCTTATGCAACACAATCGATTCCAGCGGCACGACTCGCCGCGATTGTCGCTGCCCCTCTGCCCGCTCGTGGGCCACCACTGTTCAATTAAATCAAACCGCTGTCGTCGCTATAGTCCACTTTAGCGTCGCACACTATTTCGAACTGTGCTGCTAAGAAAATCTTCACGATGAAGGATTTCCGCTCCAGCGCACCTTTCCAATTTGATTTTTTCTGCTTACAAATTCTTCACAGTTTTGTGGCGGACATTGAACTTAACTTATGAAATATTCACTTCAACACAACGCATTTTCGTTCGCAATTGCGTTCGCGATGGCTACTGTCTTTCCATTTTTTTCTACGGCCGCCTGTGCGACCGACGATAAGAAATCTGCAATTGATCAACAAAATCGCCACGACCAAATAGAACGTGTCACGATAAAAGCGGATAAACCTACGACACTTCCTACCGAAATCCCGACCACGATAGAAGGGATCAATGCCAAAACTTTAGCAACGACTATCAATGCCATCGACGCTGAAGATGCCCTCAAATACTTACCGAGTTTGTTAGTGCGTAAGCGCTATGTCGGCGATTACAATCACGCCGTGTTAGCGACCCGCGCTTCTGGCACAGGCAATAGCGCCCGTTCCATGGTATTTGCCGATGGAATCTTGCTGTCGAATTTATTGGGTAACGGCGCATCGTTCACGCCGCGCTGGGGCTTGGTCACGCCGGAAGAAATTCAACGTGTTGATGTCTTATATGGTCCATTTTCCGCCGCCTATTCAGGTAATTCTGTCGGTGCGGTCGTTGACTATGTAACGCGTATGCCCGAAAAATTTGAAGCACATGCAAAGTTAGTAGGCTTCTCCGAAAATTTCCAAGAAGCTGGCACCGATCACCGTTACAGTGGCAAACAACTGAGCGCCAGTCTCGGTAATAAGCAAGGTGCATTTTCTTGGTGGGCGAATATCAATCGACTCGACAGCAATGGTCACCCGATTGCTTTCGTCAATAAATTGCTTTCCACCGGTGTCCCTGGAACTGCTGGCACGCCAGTGACAGGTGCAATTCCCGGCAAGAATCCGCAAGGCCTAGACTGGTGGCTAATCGCAGCAACAGGCCAATACCACACCATACAAGATCACGCCAAAATCAAATTAGCGTATGAGATCACACCGATGCTGCGAGCCAGCTATACGTTTGGCGTGTGGCGCAATACTATGAATAGCACTGCCGACACTTATTTACGTGATGCGGCAGGCAACCCAGTCTACAGCGGTGACGTCAATATCGCTGGCAAAAAATATACGCTCAGCCCTGTCGATATCACAAATACCAAAAACCAGCCTATCGATATTTCCAATTCCAAAAATCAATTAGAGCATGTCACGCACGGTTTGAATGTTAAGAGTAATACCAAAGGTGAATGGGATTGGGAGCTAGCCGCCAGTTTGTACGACTACCAAAGAGACATCGCTCGTGCGCCAACAGTGGCTATCCCTGTCGCCAATACTGGTGGTGCTGGACGGATTACTGATGGTAGTGGCACTGCTTGGAATACACTGGCGCTCAAAGGCATTTGGCGTCCAAATTCACAACATATGGCGGAATTTGGTTATCAACGTGAAGCCTATAAACTGCGTACTTTGGTGTCGGATACCACGGACTGGATGAACGCCGCTGCAACAAAAAGGTTCTCCGCGTTTCAAGGCAATTCAGAACTGAATAGTTTTTACATACAAGATGCTTGGCGTATCAACACGGACTGGAAATCTATCTTTGGTGGCCGTTTTGAACAATGGTCGGCCCATGATGGCGCGCTCTCAAATGCGACAAGCACTGTGCCTTTTGCCAAACGTGATGAATCTTATTTCTCCCCTAAAGCAGCATTGGCCTACCGCGCCAATGATGAACTAAGCTTGAAAGCGTCCCTCGGTCGCGCCATTCGTATGCCTACCGTGTCTGAGCTGTATCAAGGTACGATCTCAACCCAAACTATCATCAATAATGATCCCAATCTGAAGCCAGAAAAATCCTGGACCAGCGAGTGGAGCGCTGAACATTCATTGGACAATGGTAAAGGTTTATTGCGTGTCACCTACTTCCATGAGGACACGATAGATGCTTTGTATTCACAAACAAATACCTTGGTCACGCCAACCATCACCAATATTCAAAACGTCGACAAGATACGCACCAATGGTTTGGAGATCGCTTATCAAGCCAGCGATGTCGGGATACTGGGTTTGGATCTCGCATCCAGTATCACATATGCAAATTCAAAGATCGTCAAGAACGATAAATTTCTCAAGAGTGTCGGCAAGTGGCAACCACGTGTGCCGGAATGGCGCGCCAATTTGGTTGCCAGCTATCGCCACAGCGATCAATTGAGTACGACTCTGGGCGTACGTTACAGCGGACGCCAATACGGCTCATTGGATAATAGCGATATTAACGAGTTCACCTACACTGGCGTTTCTCGCTTCATCGTTGCGGATCTACGTGTGCGCTACAAAATCGACAAGCAATGGAGTACCGCCATTGGCGTCGATAATCTGAATAACAAGAAGTACTGGGCCTTCCATCCTTACACACAACGTAGTGTAGTGGCGGAATTGAAGTTTGATTACTAACTGAGCTAAACGGCAAATAGTAGGGTGCACCGTGC
Organism: Affinundibacterium flavidum; assembly: GCF_014284175.1. Lineage (GTDB taxonomy): Bacteria > Pseudomonadota > Gammaproteobacteria > Burkholderiales > Burkholderiaceae_D > Undibacterium > Undibacterium flavidum. The sequence goes on along the minus strand of NZ_JACOGA010000001.1, from coordinate 191,753 downwards.
GCACCAACATTATCACTACTATTTGCTAGCGGTGCGGTGCGCGCGGCGCACCCTACAGACACTTCACGTCTGACTTCACGTTTTACTATTTGAAGAATTTATGCGAAATCAACTCAACCGCAGTGCCCTCTTACAACGCGTCTTTTGGCGACTGCATTTTTGGGCAGGCCTGATCACCGCGCCAATTCTGCTATTCGCTGCGATTAGTGGATTGCTATATGTGTTCACGCCACAAATTGAAGGCTGGTGTCATGCACAACTTGATACCGTCGATGCGATCGCACCAGCGCAAAATTTAGATGCACAAATCGCCGCAGGACAAGCGCAATTTCCCGGTGAGTCTGTCCGTACTATCATTCCGGCTTATACCAATACACAAACAACCCAAATCATTTTTGGCGAGAAGAAAAAACGCAACACTCAGATTAGTCAAACTGCTAAAAATAGTGAACATCAACATCATGCAGAAACGACTGCGCAAGCAAGTCCCTTCATCGCTTATATCAATCCCGGCACCTTAAAAATACAAGCCAGCATCGCAGAAGATGGCCGATTTAGGGAATGGGCGCGCAAATTGCATTCCACCATGTTACAAGATGATAGTTGGCGATGGATTATCGAACTGGGCGCTAGCTGGATGATCATGATGCTCATCACAGGCATCTATTTATGGTGGCCGCGTGGCAAAGCCAGTTGGGCTAGCGTGTTGCGTTGGAATAGCAGCCAAAACCGTCGCGCCAACTGGCGCTATTTACATAGCATCATCAGTGTCATTCTCAGTATCGTTACTTTGGTGATTATGTTAACCGGCATCACCTGGTCCAAATACGCAGGTGAAAATTTTCGTTCTATGCAAACGGCATTAGGGCAAAGCTCACCAAAGCCACCGAAGGACTTACATTCGACCTTTGTAGACGGCATGCCTGCGTTAAGCGCTCAGGCCATTTATCTCAAAGCGCGCCAACTAGCGCCCGCTGTGCAAATACAGATCACGCCACCCAAATCAGCACAAGGTATTTGGCGCATAGAAAACTATGATCGCAGCCAACCCGAAAAACGTTTTCAACTCCTACTCGATGCCTACACAGGTGCCGTGCTCTATCAATCGGGCTGGGGCAATTTACCGCTACTAGCGCAAGCGACTGCGGTCGGCATTCCTTTTCATCGTGGAGAATTTGGCTGGTGGAATCAAGTCTTACTCATCCTTGTCGGATTCTCGGTCATCTTCTCAGTCATCTCAGGCTATGTCATGTGGTTACAGAGGCGCAAAGCACGTAGTGTGTCGGCACCGGCCATCAACACCACGCATGCCATTGCAATTCCCTGGTGGATCTGGCTATTGCTACTCGCCTTGGGTTTCGCGCTACCTGTGTTCGGCGTAAGCTTATTTATTCTGATGTGCGTTGAAGCTGCGCTGATGTTCAAGCAAATTAAATCGACTACTCAGTCCAAATGATCATGACGCATACCTTACTTCAAGCACAAAATCGTCGCGCCTTTCTGCTTAGTGTACTGGCGCTGAGCCTGACCGCATGTAAAAAAAATGTCGTCAGTTTCAATAGCATCGACATTACCGGTGCCGACTATTGTCGTGATTTCAAACTGAGTGATAGCGATGGAAAACAGCGACAACTGGCCGAATTTAAAGGTCGCTACGTGTTGGTCTTTTTTGGCTTTACACAATGCCCAGATATCTGTCCCACCGCGCTCGCTCGTGCCGCAGCGGTCAAACAAAAATTAGGTAAAGACGGCGAGCAATTACAAGTCATCTTCATCAGCATTGATCCCGAACGTGACAGCGCCGACCTGATGCGCGCCTACACGCAAAATTTTGACCCTAGTTTTATTGGCCTGCGGGGCACGGCAGAACAAACAAAACAAGTTGCTGAAGAGTTTAAAGTCTTTTATGCTAAGGTCGCCACAGGCAGTAGCTACACCATGGATCATTCCACGCTCAGCTATCTGTTCGATACCAAAGGCAAAATCAGATTAGCCATGCGACACGAACATAACGCAGGTCAATTCGCTTCTGATATTCGTCAACTGATGAAACAAACATCTTGAATTTATTAGCAGTCATTTTGCAGTAAACTTATTTTTATGCAGTCCCCACCACCGAAAGGAAAGACCATGAAACAAATCATTACGCAATTCTTCGCTGCACTCAGCTTAACGATCAGTGCCGTCGCATTTTCTCAAGTTACCGTCAAAGATCCGTGGGTACGCACCACCGTGCCACAACAAAAGGCCACAGGCGCTTTCATGCAGCTAACTGCTACGCAAGATGTGAAAATAATTTCCGCAAGCTCACCAGCGGCCAAAAACGTCGAGATTCACACTATGGAAATGGATAAAGACGTCATGAAAATGCGCCAAATCATGAGCCTCGATTTACCTGCAGGTAAAACTATTGAATTGAAACCTGGCAGCTATCACGTGATGTTGCTAGGCTTGACAGCACAAGTCAAAGAAGGTGACTTAATTCCGTTGACTTTAGTCGTCGAGGACAAAGATAAAAAAACACAAACCATAGAAGTAAAAGCATTGGGTAAAGCAATAAATACCTCTGCGCACAAAATGTAAAGCATCAGTTCACAACATGTATAAGAAGGTAATATGAAGTTCAATTTATCGATGTTTTTCAGTACGCTGCGTTGTTTCAATGTTGCTGCAATTGTGGCATTAGCGACCTGGCACGGATATGTCTTTTATCTGAATCAAGCAATAAAAGGAACACCGCCGACGCCAGTCATTGAGCTCAAACTGATGAGTCAATCAAGCACCGCACTACAAGCAAACCATTTAATCCAACACGCAATCTAGACAACATCGTGAAAAAACTTCTAATACCTCTCTGCTTACTGACGTTCACAAGTGTTACAAACGCACACGTCACTTTAGAACAAGCCAAAGCAAGCGCTGGCAGCTATCACAAGCTCGTCTTTAAAGTAGCGCATGGCTGCGACGGAAGCGCTACCCAAAGCTTCAAAGTCACTTTGCCAGAACAAGTGACTAACGCCAAACCCATGCCCAAGGCTGGTTGGAAATTATCGATAGATCGTGCCTATCTCAGTCAAGCCAAAACTTCACATGGCAAGACGATCACCGACGATGTCAGAGAAATCACCTGGAGTGGTGGTGAGTTGGCAGATGCCTACTACGATGAATTCACGATACAAGTGAAACTTGGCGAAGTCGCTGAAAAACTGTATTTCAAAGTGACGCAAATTTGTGAAAAAGCGCGCTTAGATTGGATAGAAATTCCTTCACTGGGAAAATCAAGCAAAGATCTCAAATTTCCTGCGCCTATGTTAGAAGTAGAAAACAAAACGCAGGAAACCCACCAACACTAATTTATTGAATTGTCCCAATAAATTTATTGCACATGCCGATTAAGCCTGCGCAATAAGTCTTGATAGAAAACATAAAGCCGGATTTCTCCGGCTTTAATTACGACGTTGACTGCCTTGCCAGATTAAGAAATCAACTTAGGCTCAGAATAAGCTCAGACTAATCTCAGAATAAGATTTCTCAAGTCAAGCACAGTTATCGACGATTCAAATCTTCAATCGCATCGATAATCATACCCGTACCCACGGCCATCAACAAAATGTCATTAGCAACACGGACGAACTTATGTCCTGCTGGCGGCGCACCGATGACAGTGATCACACGTTGCGGCACTTCCTCATAAATAACGCCTCGTGGTAATGCCTGACCACGCTTCCATTTCTTGGCTTGGCCTGGTGGCAGACAGCCATTATTTTTCTTCGCTAGACCCGGAGGGCAGCCCTTTTCACGGAACTCATTGGAGTAATAGTCAACGAATACGGTGCGTTGTTGCGTGGTGAAATAAGTGCGTGACGCCTGGCGTTCATTTTTATCGCCTCTATCACCCCTGCCATCTCTGTCATCGCGTTCATCGCGACCACCTCGATCATCACGGTCGCGCTCTTCATCTTTATCTCGCTTACCGTGCCCTTTTCCTTTGCCGTGTTGTTCAGATTTGCCTTGATCAGATCCTGCCCAAGAAGGCTTATCCGCCAAAGCTGGAGCCGATATCAAGCTTGCACTGACTAACAACAACAAAGTCTTATGCAATGTAGATAATGTTTTCATACGCGTCCTCATCAATCAAAAAGTCATCATAGGCTGTTCAAGCCTCAGCGTCTAGCATTCTGCCTGACTGACTTCACTAACATATCGACGAGGTAAGTTTTGTGGATCATATAGATGCTATGCACAAATTCGCTTCATTGGACTTGATTAAGCCATAAATACCTATGCCACTAACGATAAAACTGACTATCGCCAGACTGCCTATCAGCAGGATTAAGCGCGTTGCAATTTTCATGTTGGTATCCTTGAATAGAAACGAGATCTTATTTCCACCAAGGAAATTTCACGCCAATCGTTGATTCATTGTGGATTAATTATTGATTGGTTTTGATTAATCTTGACTAATACCGAGATCAGTTGCAGACTGATCATTATTAGTCATTCGCCTAATTACAATACTGACATGCCCAGACCTTCGCAAAACATAGACCAAACCTTATTACAGAGTGGGCGCATATTATTCCCTCAATGCGGCTGCTGTGATTTATCTTTGCGGGCACTCACTGAGCATGCCCAGGTCAATATGGGCATGTTTCACTATCATTTCCGCAGCAAAGATAATTTCCTAAGTATCTTGTTACAGTCCATGTATGACGAATTGTTTGCCCAGTTGCAAGCGCAGACCTTGCACCCTGGCACAGCGCTGCAACGTCTGCGGCAAACACTAATGCTCTTGGCGAAACTGCTACGCGAACACGGACCTTGGTTAAGCCGGGTCTGGACTGATGCTAGTCGCGGCGATACAGTCGCGCAACAATTTCTACAAAAAAATGGCGCGCGCCACATTCAACTTATCTTGAGCCTGATTTTGCAAGCGATAGAAGATAAGGAAATTGAACCAATCGCTCCTATGCAAGCCATGAGTTTTTTAATGGGATCAATTGCTGCGCCCATGCTGATCGCCCCACGTGTGATACAGCTAGGATTTGCTCCTGCATTTTTTCAAGAACAAGTGGAACAGGCTGTTCTCAGCGATACAGGTATCGCGCAACGCGTTGATCGCGCGCTGTTTGCATTGCGGATTAGCACCGAGCTCATTGCCACGCATTCAGAGTCAGCGGGCGGAACAATTCGCTTGGATGAAACAAATTTACACACCAACTCACACACCACCCCACACGTAAGCACGAACGAAGAAAATTGAAAAACTAAGTAAAACATCTTCTAGGAATGAGAGCCTCTTATGTCCATATTGCATTCTAAAATCATCTTCCTCAGCCTCAGCCTATTGTGCTTGAGCGCTTGCCAGCCCAACACTCCACCTTCGTGGTCGGGTTATGTCGAAGGAGATTATCTCTATCTGTCAGCGCCTATCGGTGGTCGTATCGATAGGCTGGCCGTGCAAGCAGGGCAGCAAGTAGAAGCGAACGCCTTCTTATTTCAACTCGATAAAGAAGCCGAAGAAGCCAGTCGCGACGAACTCGCGGCGCGTCTACTGGTCGCACAAGCACAGGCCGACAATACGACAAAAGGCCGACGTCAAGACGAACTGGCGGTCACACAGGCACAACTCGCCAACGCACAGGCGCAAGCTACTCTGGCGCAAAATGATTTGCAGCGGCAACAGCAATTACTGACGCAAGGTTTCATCTCGAAAGCCAAACTGGACGATGCCCTCACTAACGTCAAACTTACCCAAGCGCGTGTGAAAGAATTGAATGCTGCATTAGCAGTCGCCAAACTGCCCTCCAGAATCGATGAACGCAATGCGGCTATCGCCAATACAAGCGCTGCGCAACAGGCATTGAGACTAGCCAATTGGCGTAGTGCACAGAAATCACAAAATGCGCCAGTCGCTGGTCAAATCACCGAAGTATTTTTCCGTCCGGGCGAAGTGGTCGCTGCTGGTCAGCCCATTTTATCGCTGCTAGCGCCATCCAATGTCAAGCTACGCTTCTTTGTGCCAGAAAGTGAACTGGCAACAATTAAAGCTGGTCAACATGTACAGATTACTTGCGATCAATGTGGCGCACCAATCACCGCCACAATCACGCGCATCTCTTCACAAGCCGAATATACGCCACCAGTTATTTACTCGAACGCACAACGCGCCAAATTAGTATTTATGGTCGAGGCCAAACCTGATTCTGTTTCGACGTCGCTGCACCCGGGGCTCGCCATCGACGTTAAACCTGACTATGCGAAATCAAGCAAAGTTGAAATGGAGAAAAAATCGTGACTCCGTTAGCGATCGATGTCACCGGATTGAGCAAGGCATACGATGGTCGTAAAGTCGTAGATCAAGTCAATATCCAAGTCGCGCAAGGCAGTATCTGTGGTTTCCTTGGTCCAAATGGCAGTGGCAAAACGACGACTATTCGCATGCTTTGTGGATTGCTGACGCCGGATGCTGGTAGTGGCACTTGCTTAGGTTTAGATATTTTCAAAGACGCTGCAAAAATCAAACGTCAAGTTGGTTATATGACGCAAAAATTTGGCTTATATGAAGACCTCTCCATACGCCAAAACCTTGATTTCATTGCCCGCTTATTTGAACTACCGCAACGCAAAGACACGGTCGATGCTTGCTTAGAACGGCTGGGATTAAGCGCACGGCAATCGCAACTCGCAGGCTCACTCTCTGGCGGTTGGAAACAGCGGTTAGCCTTGGCTGCTTGTCTAATTCATCAACCGCGCTTGCTCTTACTGGATGAGCCAACCGCTGGCGTTGATCCGCGCGCCCGTCGGGAATTTTGGGATCAGATTCATGACCTCGCCGCGCAGGGTATCACGGTGCTGGTGTCGACCCATTACATGGACGAAGCAGAACGTTGTCACGAACTGGTCTACATCGCCTACGGCAAAATATTGGCACGAGGAACTGAAGCGCAGATCATTGCCGACTCCGCACTGAAAGTCTGGACCTTGCAAGGCCAAGGGTTGGGCGCACTGTTAGCGCCTTTGAAATCGGCACCCGGCATCCTCAGCGTTGCCGCCTTTGGTAATGCCGTGCATGTCGCAGGTCTCGATGAAAATTTGGTGCTGGCTGCGCTCGACAAAATTCGCAATAACGAGCTGACGATCACGCCCAACAGAGCGAATTTGGAAGATGTATTTATCAGCATGATCGCCTCTGCACCCGACAATTTCACATTAGATAAAATTCGCACGCAGGTGAAAACATGAACCGTTTTTCTTTAGCACGCATGTTGGCAGTCTTCATCAAAGAGTTTCAACAAATGATGCGCGACCGCTTAACGTTTGCGATGGCAGTCGGTATTCCTATCATGCAGTTAATCATGTTTGGCTACGCCATCAATACCGATCCTAAAGGCTTACCGACTGCCCTAGTCAATCTTGACCATGGTCCATTGGCACGCAGCTTTTCTGCGGCAGTACAAAACACGGGCTACTTTCGCATTGACCATGCTGGATTTAGTGAACGCGAAGCCGAGGCCTTAGTTGAAAACGGCAAGGTGCAATTCATGCTGGTGATCCCACCTGACTTCAGCCAAAAATTAATCCGTGGCGAAAAACCTAGCATCTTGCTGTCGGCAGATGCGACCGATCCTTCTGCGGCAGGCAATGCGATTTCTGCTTTGAATGCGATTGTGCCACTGGCATTACGGCATGACCTAATTGGGCCACTACGCTACTTACAAAACACCGCACCAGCGTATGAAGTACGCATACACAAACGCTATAACCCAGAAGGCTTATCGCGTTACAACATCGTACCCGGTTTAATCGGCACCATCCTCACGATGACGATGGTCATGCTGACCTCGCTCGCGATGACCCGCGAACGTGAACGCGGTACCATGGAGAATTTACTCGCAACACCAGTACGCCCGGCTGAAGTCATGGTCGGTAAAATTTTGCCCTACGTCTTGATTGGCTATATTCAATTGACCGTCATCATCAGCGCAGCCTTTGTGATTTTTGATGTACCTATGGTCGGTAGTTTGCCCTTATTACTTACCTTAATCGGTGTCTTCATTATGGCGAATCTTGCGGTCGGCTTTACGTTTTCAACCATCGCTAAGAATCAATTGCAGGCGATGCAGATGACCTTCTTTTTCTTCTTGCCTTCGATACTTTTATCAGGATTTATGTTCCCTTTTCGCGCGATGCCAGTATGGGCGCAAAGCATCGGTGAAGTCTTGCCTCTCACCCATTTCTTGCGCATCGTGCGCGGTATTTTATTAAAGGGAAATTCTGTCGCACAGCTCACGCAAGAACTTTGGCCTATGCTGGTATTTTTGTTTGTCGCCGGATTTATCGCGCTCAAACGCTATCGCCAGACTTTAGATTAAGAGAATATTGCTACTTAATGATCGATTGCTCACAGCACAAGCCTCTTCCCTCTTTATGATAAAAACAAATACAAATAAAGATATTAATGAATAAATTAGATAACAGGTGGGTATCCGTCCACAAAGCTAGGTATTACCAAACAACAAAAATGAAGGATTCGTGCTTGACCGCCTATGGCATCCGACCTATGATCAAATTATTGTTTAAAAGAAAAAATTTATTACTGACTCAATCGACGGGAATTAAATGGCTTTTTTTAAAAAACAAATAATTCCCCAAGCAACTGTCAGTGACGCTGACAAACCGACAGTGCTCTTGGTTGACGATGAACCAGAGAACTTGCGCGTACTCAGCGCTATCTTATCGCCGCAATTTAACTTATTGCAGGCACATAATGGGCAGGAAGCTTTGGCACTGGTCCAAGCTTTGCCTGAGAACCGCTCGCTTAGCCTGGTAATTAGTGATCAGCGCATGCCTGAACTGACGGGAGTACAGCTATGTGAGCGACTATGCGACATCGCCCCCGATACACTCAGAATTATTGTCACCGGTTACATTGATATTGATGCAATCGTTGATTCCATTAATCGAGCCCGCCTGTACCAATTTGTCATCAAGCCCTATGATAGACACGATTTTGAATTACTAGTCAAACGTGCTGTGGAAGCGTATGGGATGAAACAAGAATTAAATGACTATATCCAAAATCTAGAAAGCAAAGTCGAGCAACGAACTCAGGATCTGGCAGAAAGTCATCGACGTCTTCAAGAAGCATTTAGTCAGCTAGAATTTTTGAGTAACACCGATCGCTTGACAGGTTTACATAATCGCCACTATCTGTACTCGGTGATCAGTAAAGACTTGGCGCTGATGAAGCGTGCAAATAAATACGAAGAGCCTCGAACTGACAATGCAAACGCCTTTCTGTCAGAGCACAAACATGCTAATTCATTTAACTCCTCCAACAATGAACAGCCAGAACAATTAGAGCAAATAGAACAAATAAAGCATCACAATAACTTACTTTTTTTCATGATCGATTGTGATCACTTTAAACAAGTCAACGACCATTATGGCCACGACACTGGCGACCTCTTACTGTGTGCAATCGCGAATGTACTCAAACAAGTATTTCGCGAATCCGATTACCTTATTCGATGGGGCGGTGAAGAATTTATCTCGGTAGTCAGGTTCTTTCCGCGTCAACAAGCTGCAGAATTGGCAGAACGCTTGCGCCGCGCCATCGAAGATATGGAACTCGTGTTAAGCGATGGTCGTGTGATCAAACGTACCTGCTCTGTCGGTTATGCCATCTTACCTGGCACAAACAAACATCATACTGAAGTGGATTGGCAAGGCGTGGTGAAGCTTGCAGACTACGCAATGTATTGCGCAAAAAATAGTGGTAGGAATACCTGGGTTGGACTCAACCTCTGCGACAATCATCAAGAGACTTTAAGTGCAACCATACAAAATAATGAAATTCAAATGATGATCAGTCGTGGCACGATACAGGTTGAAGCAGCCCGCAATCTGGAAGACCTGAAATGGTAGGCAATTCAAACGACAACTTGGGGAGTCTGCCTCGACGTTTGCATCGCATTAAGACGATTTCGCGCCGGAATGCGCGACTAGCGTTAACATTACTATCGCAATTAGAATTACGTGCCAAGCAAGCGCATCAACATCAATATCAACTACGGCTAGATGCACTCTATCAGCGCTACCTCATCAAGGAGCGTCTGAGTGAAGCACACCAGTTAATCGACGAGCTGCATAACGGTCTCAGTTTGGCAGCGATTTATCATCTACCGGTACAGGCAAGCCGATTCCTCGAAGCATTAGGCAGAATTCACTACACCGGCGGCAATTACAAAGAGGCTGTTCATTATTGGATCGATTGCATTGACGCTTGCACACTAAATCAAGACTATCACTCATTGATCGAAGCACGCATAGGCTTAGGACAAATCTATGATGCCATTGGTGACTGGCACAGTGGAACGCGGTTTCTTCTTGATGCTGGCACACTACTACAAGAGATTGACGATCCCTATTTACACAGCAAACAGGCCATCAATTTGGCCGTCAATCAGCAGCATTTAGGGCAACAGGAATACGCAACAAGCTTACTACGTACCGCGATTACACAAGCTGAACGCGGAGGCATCATAGAGTATGTCGCCGAAGCGCATTGGCACCTCGGTAAAATTTCAATAGACCAACGCGCCTATGCACAAGCACACAACGAGCTTACTACAGCATTACAGATGGCGACCGCATGTTCTTATCGTTGGCTACAAGGTGCAGCAAAAATGAGTTTAGCTGCGCTGTTAGAAATTCAGTCGAACACAGAGAGCACAGAGAGCACAGAGAGCACAGAGAGCACAGAGAGCACAGAGAGCACAGAGAGCACCAGGACCTCAACTTCGACATCTAAGGAATTCACTCAGCGTGCCATTGACGCCTACCTAGTATCTTTGCAAGACGCCGATAAAGTCAACGCTACAGCGCAGAAAATACAATGCTGTGCAGCGCTCTCTCGACTCTATGAAAAACAAGGTGAAATCGGCGCTGCCTTAGACTATGCACGTCTTCAACTTCAGCATAAGGAAACGCTGACAACAATAAATAACGCTGATCGATTCAAAGAGCTGCGCGAGGTCGATTTATCGCAAAAACCGCCCGTGGAATTATTACTCGACTTATCGATTAATCGCCAAACAGATACCAATTTCACTGCTACTTCGATTCAGGCAATTACAGAAGTCGCCCCAAAAATATTACGGGTTGATCTTATCTGTGTCTGGCTATTGGAATCATCTTGCAATTCTCTCATTTGCTATAGTGTACGTAGCCCTGTCGGCTTGAATTTTTCGATAGGAGATGAATTTATCGATCCTGATGATTCGGCCTATCTACAATTACTCTCCACAAGCCGCCATCCTATCGTTGCGCATGATATTCATCTGCACCCTTGCGTCACGGAAGTTCTCAGTTTATATGGGAAAACAGGCTTACAGTCCTTAATGGAAATCCCCTTGCAAATGCACGGGAAATTTATCGGTGTGGTCAGCTTTGGACTCTGTCATCAACATCGCAACTGGTCACGCGAAGATGTTTTATTTGGCAGCCACATTGCGAGTTTATTACAGCAAAATCTGGTGCATAGCGAACTCACCGCGGCCTTAGCAAACGTCAAAACTGAAGCAGAAAATCGCGTTAAAGCGGAACTCGCCCTACAACAATCATACGATAGGCTCAAAGAGCGTAGTGCCGACATGCTTAAACTAAGCGTGATCGGGCGCGAGTTGACCGCTACGCTCAATATGGAACAAGCTTTTGAACGTGTCTATAAACAAGTAACCGCCAAGCTAGATGCCTTTGTATTTGGTATTGGGATTTATGATCATCGCTCCCAAGAAATCTCTATGGTGTACTTGATCGAAGATTCGCAGCGTCAACCGAATATTATCTTCAAGATGTCAGAACACTCGCGCCCTGCGGTATGGTGTGTACGTGAAAAGCGCGAACTAGTCGTGGCCGTGCGTAGTGAACTAGAAGCGTATGTAGGGCCATTATTACCGGTGCTTTTCGGGCGCGGTATGCAATCGTTGATCTACATGCCATTGATGGTCAGCGGTGAAGTAATCGGCTGCATCACCGCACAAAGTCCCACGCAACATGCGTTTCGACCTGATCAAGTGGAATTCTTAACCGTATTAGCTAGTTACACTGCAATCGCCGTCTCCAATTCCATCGCCCACAGCGAATTAAGCACTGCACATAGACGCACTCAAGAAACCCAACAACAAATGGTTTTACAAGAAAAAATGGCGGGACTGGGTACGTTAACGGCAGGTGTCGCGCATGAAATTAACAATCCCACCAATTTCGCCCACGTTGCCGCACAAAATTTACGGGTGGATATTGAAGAGTTCAAAGAATTTATTCATCAACTGATAGAAGAAGACGAAGATCCAGAAGTTCTCAAGGCTTTCTCTACGCGCTTTGATAAATTGACTGAGCACGTCACCACGATGCTCAACGGTACCGAACGTATCAAAGGTATCGTGAAAGATCTACGCAATTTTACCCGGTTAGGTGATGCCGACAAAAAAGTGGCCAAGATGTCGGAATGCCTTATTTCCACCATCAATTTGGTACGCACCTCGTGGCAGGACCAGGTGAATTTCATCCTAGATTTAAAAGAAGATCCCGAAATCAATTGTTGGCCAGCATTGCTCAATCAAGTATTCATGAATCTCATGGTCAATGCCTGCCAAGCCATTGCCGAAAAACAGGCATCGACTCAGCAAGGTCAAGAAGGACGAGAAGGACAAGAAGGACAAGACGGAAAAGCTGGGAAAGCGGATAAACTCAATCTTTACATCGCGCTGAAAATTGACCAGACAAACTTACTGATCACTTTTCAGGACGAAGGAATAGGCATGTCTAAAGAAACTCAACACCATGCGTTGGAACCGTTTTTCACGACTAAAGAGGTCGGTGCAGGCACAGGCTTAGGTCTATCCATTGCTTACGGCATCGTTGAGAAACACGGCGGCAATTTAAGCTTTACTTCAGACTTTGGTGTTGGCAGCTGCTTTACAATCAGTTTGCCGATCTAGTCATTTGCCCTCTTTCTGATGCGGCAATTTTTTCCCATTCAACATCGCCCAGGTCATCGCCGCCATCACTTGCGCATTTTGGACTAAATTTTCTTTCGCCACATGATCCACTGTATCAACTTGGCTATGCCAAGTATGAGAACGATAGTCGAGCGTATCTTGAGCGGCATACACGATATCGAGATTATTTAATTCTTTAATCTGCTCTTTGGCTTCGTTCAATGCCGTAAACCATTCATCAACCTTCATATCGAGAAAACCGGTAATGCGCCCGCCTCCTGCATCTTGGGTCAGCATCGCCTATATTTTCGTTTGCACAGCCGCATGCGCTTTTAGATAAGCTTTGCTACCCAATGAGAATTTACTCGCGATACCGGTAGGTCCAACAGAAATCATGGTCGATAAATTTCTGCCTTATGTCAATTCCATCACCCAATTGACCCAAGAGCTTTGGCCTATGTTGGTATTTTTGTTTGTGGCGGGATTTATTGCGCTCAAACGTTTTCGTCAGACTTTGGATTAAGACTTTGAATTAAGCACTTCACCATTTCGATCCCCACACCAATCGCCAGGTAGTCGCTGACTGTTGTTGACTCAGCTCGCTCCAACGTGCGTTCGAACTTGTGTAGTTGGCAGTATCTACTCTATTTTGATGTAGAAGATTGGTGCCCGAAAAACGTAACTGATGCTGAGGTGACAATTGCCAAGCGATATAAAAATCTAGGAGACGTTTTGGCTGACTATGTCCATTTAGATTGACTGATTCGCGCAAGTTATCTGCCGCTTGAAAACTATAGTCTGCGCCTAGACGTATATCAGAGCGAAATTGATAATCGCCACCAATACTGACGAGCAAACCAGTCTGTTGCGCCAAACGATTATCTGGCCCAGGAACTTGTTCTAATTTGGACCAATTACGATTGAGATTCGCATGTACTTCTACCGCAGGCATGCTCGCTGATAATTGTTTTAAATTGAGTTTAGTTTCGATTTCCAAGCCCATCAGCTTAGCTTGGCCATGATTGATAAAACTAGACAACCAGCTACTTCCATTCAACGATAAATGCTCGGTGATGACATCGTCGACCCGACGCCAGTAGGCGCTGGCGCTGATCACACTACTATCACTCAGATAATGTTCATAAGCCAGTTCCAAGCCCCAAGAGCGTTCAGGGCGCAGATTAGGATTACCCTGCATATCGGGATTAAGCGGCGTATTATTGTTATCGATGCGTAGCAAGCGCGGCACCAAGTTGGCGACGACGGGCAGCTTAAAACTACGATTCAATGCCATGCGCCATTGTCTTTGTGGATCTAGTTTCACAACGCTTTGCAGTATTGGGCTGAGTAGGCTAGAACTGTTTTGAACGTCAAAAGCTCCCTGCTCTTTACTGCCGCTACGAATATTTTCCATGCGCAAACCTAGATAACTCGACCATGCCTTATTGATCGTCCATTCATCTTGTAGATAAGCCGCTAGTTTTCGCACGCTGGCTTGGTAATCATGCGCGGTGTGAGCTGAAATACCTGAAGGCAAAGCACGCTCTTGTTCCTCGCGATTTTCGTGACGTAGCGCATGACTCATCTCCCAACCTACACTAAAGACGTGTAATGCGGAATATGGCGCTAAATACTTACCATGAAAACGTGTTTCCGTTTCATCGGCATCTCCGGCTACATAACGATGTATGCGCGACACACCTTCTTGATCTTTACCCCAAAACTGAAATCGCCCCGATCTGTCAAAGCTATTCCAAGCTACATTCATGCTTAACTTCGCACTATCCGCTAAACGGCGCTCCCAGCCAAAATCCTGGCGCAAGCTAAAGACATGAGCGTTCCAAGCGCTACTATTATTGGGAAACTCTGTACTCTCACCAAGGAGAGAATTTTCGTTCTCATATTTATTTTGACCCAGTCGACTTAGATTGATACTTGCTTGCCAATTGAAATTATTCTGCGCATCCATTTTCCAATTCAGACGCGGCGAAAAACTTGCGACATCACGGCGATTTTTTTGACTCTGTTGCAGGAGCCGGTCAGTTTGCAATTGCCAGCTCCCAAGGGCGTTGGGGCGTATAGCATAAGCTTCACTTTGTAGATGATTGATCTCATTGCGGCTACTTTCTAAAGTACCTGCTAGCACAAAAGATATATTGGCGAATTGACTCGGGAATTGATCTGCCATGCTCCAACTTAGGTTGCCTGACAATGCTCCATTCTCTTGACTGATAGCGGACTTAATTTCGGTGGGCTGCTGACTGCTTTTTTTCTTGAGAACGATGTTAATCGTTCCTGCAATGCTTTGCGCACTCACATCCGCTCCAGCGACGCGCATCACTTCGATACTCTCAATCAAATCGGGAGCGACACTATCGATAGAAAAACCGACTGGCGTGGCCTGGCCGTTCAATAATATCTGGGTGTAGCCGTTGCCTAGTCCGCGCATACGGATCTCAACCCCTTTTCCTTTGCTCTCGCTGATACTAATACCTGGAAGTCGCTTTAACACCTCACTAATATTGGTATCGCCATATTTCTTAATATCGTCGCTCCCATAGACTACACGCATACCAATATCATCCTGCCTATCGCGATTTGCTTGCATCTTTGCTGTAACCTCAACGCGCACTGGTGCTGTTTGCACGACCACTTCTTGCGATTGCGCGTAGGTGCAGGAACTCAAGATCAATATACTCAGTGCGATGTTCGTCTTCATCATCGTAATAGGCTCGCATTCTGGTATCTGTACAAGTTTTCGCTGGCCTGACAAATGGTTAAGACGTGTTGAAGTCTGCTGATTAAGCATAATATTTTCTTTCATTCAAAGTGTAGGGGCGTGAGTTCTCTTGCGCCTGTTCAGGCGCAAGACAATCACGTAAGTGAAAAGAAAAGCGAAAGGGAAAGGCTTAGCCCGATGTAGCGTCTTCTAGGGCTGTTCGTATATGCATGACGTCGTCGGTGCGCACATCACTATTTTTTGCATTTAACAAAACGACGATAATCGGCCTGCCAGCAATTGTGGTACGCATACTGATACAACGTCCGGCATTCTTGGAGTAGCCAGTTTTTGATAAACTGATGTCCCAATTTTTATCGGCGATCAATGGATTCGTGCTTTGGTAGTCGACCACTTTACCGTCACGACGATACTGACCTTCGCTACGGCTGGTCAATTGACGCAATTGGGGATAACTCGCTGCAAGCTTGACCAAATGCGCCAAGTCTCTGGCGCTAGACCGATTATTCGGCGAGATCCCTGTGGCTTCCTCCAAATGAGTCGCTAGCAAACCCTGGCTCGCGATTTTTGCTTGTAAGGCAGAGACAAACATCGCCTTACCACCAGGATAGCTTCGTGCCAAAGCCTGCGCCGCTGCATTACTAGATGGGATCAGGCTCAGCTCTAATAGCGTTTGCCGCGATAAACGCATCCCTTGGTACAGCTTCACTTGGGTAGTTTGCCAACCAGCAATATCTTCCTTATCAAGCGTGATCATCTCATTCATATCCAACTTCGCATCAAGAGTGACCATCGCGGTCACCAGTTTGCTCAACGAAGCAATCGGTACCGCACTATCCGCATTTTTTTCCAACAAGATTTGGCCACTTTGTTCATCCATTACTAATACATGCTCAGAACTCGTTTTGACATAGGCACTAAGTTGACTATGAGGTTGACTTTGAGGTTGACTATGAGGTTGAGCAAGAGCTTGAATTGTCGACTTGGCAGGCGCTGCCTGATCAGGTGCCGCATTGACTTGCGTTTGTAACACCAAGAACAAAGCACCTGTAATACCAAGAACGGGTGCGGCCATTTTCCAATGCCAGGGCTGTACATCCGGACGCACCAAACGCTTAATACGTGACAGTAAATCTCCGCCATTGGCAGCCATCGCTGCCTGCGTCAAGCCAGCCGTCTGCAATTTATCCAGCGCCTGCAAAGCACGTGCTAGCGGCAAGGGCTGACCGAGTATAGACGCTGCCATATCGTCGGCAATAAGTTCTCTTTCCGCTTCTATACGTTTAGAAATCCACCAGACGGCGGGATGATAAAACAGCAGTGACAAGGCCAAATTTTGCAGGACATTCACCACGAAATCCCAACGCTTTATGTGTGCAAGCTCATGCGCCAACAGCGCCTCTATCATCTCTGGCGACATTCCGGTCAACAATGAAACAGGCATCACGACGACAGGGGTCAAGCATCCATAAGTAACAGGGCTTAACAAATCTTTTTGAAATTTCAAATGTACCTTGCGACGAATCGCAAACTGGTAAGCCATTTGGTTGGTTCGGATCTGCCATTGCTGAACCAAGCTTCCCATATCGTCGCCATGTTGCCCCAACCGATACACCCATAACAAACCCAAAGCTAAACGCAATAACATCAAAAGTACGCCGATGCTCCAAACGCTAACCAAGAGCGGCAGCCAAGCCTCAATCCGCGCAGTTAACATGCTCTGCTCGATCCAGATTGGATTCAAGGAAGCACCCAGTTCACTCGCCATTTGAATTGCGCTATGCAGGCTAATGGCTTGCGGATCGTGCCATTGCTTTAGCACGCCCAATGCTGGCCAAAGCAAACATACCAACATGGCACTACAGGCCAACAGATAACGCCATTGTGGTCGAGCATTGCGGCTAAAAGCTAGCAAAATGGCGCAGACACTAGCGACCAATGCGCCTTGCCAAACAAAATTTAATAAGGGCCAACCTAATAAGTCAGTGAGTGAATGTGCAGGCATCATGTTTTCTTTTCATCCTGCAAAATTTGCTCGATTTCGTCACGTTCCGCTTCGGTGACATGACCACGCAGAGCCGCCAATATCAAAGCCTTGCCTGAGCCAGCAAACACTTTTTGTATCATGTCTTTGAGCAAATTCGTTTGCAAGGAATCCTGTGCCTGAGAGGGTGCGTATAAATGCGGGCGCTGACTCTCATCCCTTGTCAATATGCCCTTCCCATGCATGATTTGCAGATGGCGCAAAACCGTAGCATAGGCAATTTCAGGACGCTCAAGCTGTAGGCGTTCATGAGCTTGCTTGGAGTTCATTGGGCCGTACTGCCAGAGTAACTTGAGCAAATTCAGTTCCGATGCAGTCGGTTTGGGAATAGAAGATTTCGTCATAGAAGTGAGTATTTTCAGCATTGCAATTCAATAGTGGAGGCACTATAAATGCTGTAGAAACTTTTGTCTAGAAATTTTTTTCTACAGGAAATGCAATAAATACAATTGCCCTGAATTACCCCCAATTACCCTAATGACGACGCCTTTTCTCCTCCCCAAAAAGTACAAATCCTATGATTAACGTTCTAGCGCAAAACCTGGGGCGCTTGATGCGGTAATTTTTTTCCATTCAACATCGCCCACGTCATCACCGCCATGACTTGCGCATTTTGGACTAAATTTTCTTTCGCCACATGATCCACCGTATCGACCTGACTATGCCAAGTATGCGAACGATAGTCGAGCGTATCTTGAATAGGCGCAAATGCCGGTATACCTTGTTCAAAAAAAGCTTGATGATCAGACCCACCCCCAGCTGCATAGGTGATGTCTAGGCTATTTAATTCTTTAGTCTGTTCTTTGGCTTCATTCAAAGCAGTGAACCATTCATCAACCTTCATATCCAGAAAACCGGTAATGCGCCCGCCCCCTGCATCTTGCGTCAGCATCGCCTGTATTTTCGCTTGCTCAGCTACATGTGCTTTTAGATAAGCTTTGCTACCCAATAAGCCTTGCTCTTCACCCGAAAACAATACTACTCGCAATGTTCTTTTCGGTTTCAAATTAAGCGCATGCATCGCGCGCAAAACTTCCATCGTCACTACCGCACCAACGCCGTTATCAGTCGCGCCGGTTCCCAAATCCCAAGAATCTTGATGTGCGCCTAGCACCACCATTTCATCGGCTAATTCTGTTCCCGGGAAATCTGCGACTACGTTGTACGCCTTCACTGTATCTTTACTCAGGCGACCACCAAACTCAAACTCAATCTTTGGTGTGATACCGCGGGCAATTAAGCGCTGCAATAAATTTGCATGTTCTTTGGTGATGATCGCTGCATTTCTTTTGTAACGCGCACTGGGACTTCCGTGCATATCCTGCAAATTACCTTCACGACCAGAAACAAAAAATATCGCAGAGAAATTCGCTTCTTGTATTGCCTTATTCAATTCATCCGAATATTGCTTAAAGTTTTTTTCTTGTTCCGGCGTTGCTTTAGGCGTCGATATAGCCAACACAATTTTTCCACGCAAGCGAGGTGCGATTTGCTTGAACTCATCTAAAGTCTTGACGTTCATGACAATGACTTCTGCAAACATTTTGTGCGGACTACTTTCGCTCCAGGCTTGTTGCTGGACATCTAAAACCATGCCATTTGCATTCAAAAGTCGGACGCGAGCGACGCCTCGTGTCCAAGCTTTCCCTAAGTCATAAGCTTCTTCATGCACATTTACCGCGCCATAACTTTTGAGCTTCGCCATCGCCCATTGCTGCGCCTGACGCAACTGTGGCGAACCCGTTAAACGCGGCCCGATACCGTCACACATTTCTTCCAAATTCAACATCAGTTGATTGTGTTGTTTGATTTCTGTTAGCAAGTTTTGTGAAATACTCACGCTACTTATTTGAGGTATTTGGGTGGAATCTGTCTGATTTTGAGCATAGCCAACAGTATGTGATAAGAGGCCAACGCTCGCGGCGAAGGCGGCAAGGCAAAGACGGCGTGAAAAAGATGTAGTCATTGAAGTTCCAAGTAATTTCGGAAAAAGAATTCGGGAGTAAGAAGAGCGAGCTACCAACTCACCCTTCACTACGCAACATTACCGACTTGGCATAGGAGGCATTTTCTTCACAAGCTCCGCCAATCCACCTTTGTTACGCGCCGCGATCAACTCATCAATCGCTGCCACACGGTTTTCCGCATTTTTTGCCACCAAAGATTCATACGCACGCAACAGGCCTTCTACACCAGCTAATGTCTTTGCTTCGTTATCAGCTTCGTTTTTCATAGGATCTTTGATCTTCTTTTGTAACTGAAAAGCTGCTGTACTCACAGTATGATGAAACCGTAAAACACGCATCAAATCACCCTTGGCAACACCGTTGTGAAACCAGAACACGCCCTTATCCGGGCCGAACATATAGTCAGGCACATCATCAGCCCACTTCTGAAACCACCGCCCTTCGGCAGAATTCATCGTTGCCAATGGATCTTTATCCGACACGGCTGCCAATTTAACGATACGTTCACCTTCCTCTGCCGTTGCAGGGCCACGCTCAGCATGCGCCACACCGGCACCAATCAAGCTGCAGGTAACTACAGCGCCAATACAAATTTGTTTAAGTGTTTGAAATGTAGAACGAAAAAATGCCATGATTATTCTCCTGAAAAAGTCTGAATTGAAAATTCTAAGCCTAGACACATCGAACCACCTTTTTACACAAGCCTGTCGATAAGTGTGTTCAGAGAATAATCAGGAGAAGAGAAAGAAGCGTGCGAATTCCGACAAAAGCCAAAATTTAGAGATGAAGAGCAAAAAATACGGTGTGAATTTTATGGCTAGTGTTTTAGGAACTTAAATATTGATCCGAATTGAGAACTCAGCGTCGCCATTCGTTCTGGATATAAGGCGATATGCGAAGCCATGGCGCTGACACACCTCTCTTACAAACATTAAACCTATGCCCTGCCCACCTTTCTTGGTCGTGAAGAAAGGCGTGAATAATTGATCTTGCGGAACATCAATCAACGCCTTACCAGAGTCAACAATCATCAGATGCAGGGCTTGAGAAGACGTATCATAGTCCAAGCTCACATGAACATACGCATCATGTTCGGTAGCGGTTAATTCCAAACGGGTCGAAGCAGCTTCTATCGCATTCTTAAAAACATTCATCAATGCCTGCTCAAACAAATGCCGGTCTAGCCTGGCAACAGGCATATTCTGCATTGGCATGAATAGCAGTTGTATGCCTAAACTCTCACATTGCTGCTTATACAGAACGAGTACACGATCAATCACTTCAGCGACATTACAGCTACGCAAAATGGGTTCAGGCATTTTTACTACTTGCGTGAAGCGCTCAATAAATTCCGCCAGATGTTGATTGCGAACGCGCACCGCCTCTACTGCCGTGCCAAAGTCTTGTTGATCATCTTGTCTCAGTTGCGCACGATAAAATAATAATGAGTCCATGACCGAACCTGTCACAGCGACTGTGTTATTAACTTCATGCGCTAGCACGCGTACAACTTTATCGTAAGTCGCTTTTTCAGAAGCTTGTAAGGCAGCGGTAATTTCATCAACCAATAAAAAGTCACGACAAAAACCACGATCGATAAACTGATTGCGTTGACAGCGATAGCGTAGACCATCCTTGCCAGCTATAAGCTTACTTTCGCCAACAGCCAAACTATTGAGCTCATCAAGCATTTTCTGAAGCCGCGCCGTATTGTCATGCGTAATCGATTCGTGCTCAGTCAATGTCAATTCAAGTGCCGCACCTATTTGTACTCTATGCTCCAATAAGTTCTTAGCACTAGCATTGATCAGACTCAAACGACCATCAAAATCAAACACGAATACCGCGCTAGGAATGGCGTCTAAAAGTTTATCCAGCAAACCTCGTTGTTCACCTAAGCGTATGCGTTCGGTATACAGCAATTCCAACATACGATTAAAATTTTGTACTAAGTCATTCAGTTCATGACTCGGTGTGCTTCGTATGCGCGCGGCATAATTTTCATCTTGCAATAGATCCTGAAACTGCTGGGTAAACACGTAGGGTTTTAGAGCCCGTTTCGTCAGCACGATGCCCAAACTCAGGCTCAGCAATATTGATATTTCAGCGACGAACAAAATTCCAGGCTGATCCTGAAAATAGAAAAATACTCCTCCCAATAACAGCACATGAAGGCCACCCAGATATAACATCAATTGATGACGCAGCTTCATTCGCTGTCACGCTCCAAATTAGCAAGGCCTTCAGTCGCAATTTGATGCTTTTCCAAACGCCGATATAAAGTAAATCGACTCAATCCCAAAGTTTTGGCGACACGCGAGATTTGTCCTTGATGTTCTTCCATCGCTTTTTCTATCATGTGTTTCTCAACTTGCGCTAAGGTTAAACCGCTTAGGTTTAGACCTTCTGACTTGGACAAATCAGATTGCGTATCTACTTCTTCCGCCATGCGTAGATCTTCGACTTCCAATAAAGTCTTATCCACCAAAAGCAAACTACGCTCTATGCACTGTTTGAGTTGCCGGATATTGCCAGGCCAAACTTGTTGACTGAGCCATTGAAGCGCCGCATTCGAGATCTGCACTTCAGACATGCCATAACTATCTGTCAGTAGTTTAATTAAGCGCTTGGCTAAAAGCGGGATATCACTGCGTCGCTCACGTAAAGCAGGCAGGCGTATGGTGATCAGATTAAGTCGATAAAATAGATCTTCTCTAAAATCACCATTGGCAACCAATTCTGCCAATTCCTTATTCGTCGCCGAGATAATCCGCACATCGGCTTGCTCGGTTTTGCTGCCACCTACTGCCTGATAAGTCTGGTTTTGCAAGACCCTTAACAGTTTGACCTGATCAGCACGTTGAAGCTCACCGATCTCGTCTAGGAATAAAGTGCTTTGATGCGCCTGAGCAAAGTAACCTTTTCGATCATTTTTCGCATCAGTAAAAGCGCCACGCACATGACCAAACATTTCACTTTCGAACAAGGATGAAGTAATCGCTCCCATATTCACTTTCACCACATGACGTGATGAACGCGGACTATTTCTATGAATCGCATCAGCAATTAACTCTTTACCAGTACCACTCTCACCCAGAATTAAGACCGAAGCATTCGTTTTGGCAACTCGTGCGATAGTCGCCAGAACTTTGAGTAAATCGGGATGCTCACCGATGATGCCGCTAAAGTCATATTGCAAATCAAGCACCTGACGCTCTGGTTTGATTAGTTCGGTAGTCTGCGCCAATGTCAGAGTGGTTTGCAGCAATTGTAGTAAGGCCGCGTTGTTCCAGGGCTTAGTAAAAAAATCGGTAGCGCCCAACTTCATGCCCTGTACCGCTAGAGCAATTGATCCCCACGCAGTCATTAGTAAAATGGGAATTTCCGGATGTCGCTGTTTAATTTCAGTTAGTAATTGCAAACCTTCTTCACCACTCGTTTGCAATGAAAAATTCATGTCTTGCAATATCAAATCAACGGGCTGTGTCGCCAAAACTTGTAAAGCCTGCAGCGGGCCATCGCAGGTGACGGAGTGATAACCAGCCTGTTTCAAAAGCAATGCCAACGACACTTGTACCGAGCTGTCATCATCAATAATTAGTACGCAAGCGGTGTTGACTATCATGCTGAAAATTTCTAATTAATATTGAAGGATGAGAAGTAATTGGTATCTCTACTACTCATAATGCAAAGCCTGAGTCGGACTCATACGACTAGCACGCCAAGCTGGATACAGTGCACAAATTATCGTAAGTCCATAAATCACAACCATTGCCAAAACACTGGCGAGCCCAAACAAAGGCCAATCCAAATCATCACCAAAGGTGCCCGTGATCGGCAACTGCACCAAGATCAACAAGCCAATAATAAGCGCTGAGGACGTCAATATAAATTGCTCGCTCAAAATTTGTCGATAAATGCTGCCGCTACTCGCGCCAACCGCACGCCGCAAACCGAGCTCAGGAATACGTCGGGTAGTATTTTGCCATAGTACGCCGAACAAACCAAAAACGACCATCAGCAACATGAAGACGGCAATCACGGCTGCGGCGATCAAGGGTGTTATGTCCTCTTGTAGCTTTGTCTGACGTAAGTCGCTGAGGGTTTCGATGCGACTGCCAAATTTACTTTGTATCAAACGCAGTTGCTGATTGAGCTTGGCTTCAAAATTACGTGGCGTTCCTGGTCTAAGTTTTAACAACAAAACAGCAACACCACGCTCACTCGATAGCGGGGAAAAGCGCATAAAGGCGAAATTCTCTGGTGCTTCCAATTCACCATGTAAACGGAAATCACTCACGATACCAACAATCTTCAGTTGACTTCGTTTTTCAAGATCTGAGCCATCATCACTGACGATATTACCAATAACGTCTCCCAAATTGATGTGGCCTGGAAATAAATTACGGGCGGTCTGCGCAGTAATAACAATCGCCCGCTCTGTTTTACCTTCATCAACTTCAGAATACCAACGTCCGGCCAGCAATTTCATGTTTAAAGTATCAAAGATATGATCCCCTGCAAAAAGGGAATAGACTTTGTGTATCGCTGAGGAATTAGCTAAATAAAAATTAGTACGCCAACTATATGGTGTATAGGGTGCTGAAGAAACGAAAGCCAATTGCTCTATCTCTGGTAGCACGGACAAGCCTTGCTTTAGCTTTTCATAAAACACAGGGTCATTCTCAACCGTTCCCTTATCTCGGGCCAAGACTTCAACTGTCCACACGTCTTGATAGCTAAATCCCATCGGCAGCTGTGCTAATTGTAGGTAACGTAAAGTCATCGCAAGCACAGCAAAAACCAAAAGAAAGGCCAATAATATTTCCGCACTAAGTAAGATATTTTTGAATTTGCGGTGCCAAAACTGTCTCAATAAATGTTGCAACATTACACTCCACCTTTCAAAGCAAAAACAGGATCGAGGCGTGCCATTTTCCAAGCTGGCACGATGCTAGAAAGTAGACCAAAAATGGTGGTAATCGCAAAACCGACCCCAAATACTTGCCAATTTAATTCAGTATTCAAATACGGAACGACACCAAGTGCACCGATAAACCAGAGCGTGAACTTCGCAAACACCAAAGCCAATAGACCAGCAATGAAGGTCAATGTCATACTTTCAAATATAAATTGCTGCATTAAATGTAGTCGCGAAGCGCCAAACGCTTTACGGACACCAATTTCGCCACAGCGTTCGGAAATACGCCCCGCATTCAGATTAATCAGATTTAATATCGGCAAGAGCATAAACAGTACGGTAATCACAACAGCTTTAATGACAACTGTTTCAGTACCTGCATCGGCTTTACCAAAACGTCGATTCTCCAAGCGCGCATACAGATCAAGTTTGCTATCAGCCCACAGATAGGTGGTTTGCCCTTTTCTTGGAAAATCAGCATTAATCTTCTTTGCTACTTGCTGCACCTCATCTTTGATCTTGAAAAAATCATTGCTATGTTCCGCCAAAAGCAAAGCCATAAATTTACCGTGTATCTGATTCATCAACTCTGCTTGCATTGAGGTCGTAACCGGCAACCACAAGTCTGCATAAGCATTGCTTTGATTTACGTTTTCAACTACGCCTAGTATGTCAAACTGCTGCCCACCCACATTGACTGTCTTACCGATGACATCCACGCTAGCAAACAATTTTTCAGCAGTCGCGCGATTAACCACCGCTAAGAATCTGCCTTGTTCCACTTCTTGTTTAGTTGGACTACGCCCACCGATAAACTTAAAATCCAAAATCGTCCAATACTCAGCGTCGGTATAACGCATCATCACTTCTGTCACGGTGTCATTTTGGTAGATAGAAATAGGACTGATATCTGACACCCCAGCAACCGTGTCTATCGACTTCATTTGTCGCAAATAAGTAATGACTTTATAGCCCAATCTAGAATTAAAACTGCCTTTTCCTTCTTGGAAAATATGCTGAATCTGCAAAAACCGATCACTCTTACCTTCCACGCCCGTCGGCCAAAATTGCGACTGTAATAAAGTGCTTGCAACCAAGAGTATGGTCAGAGTCAACACCATGCAAAACAGATTAATACTGGTATAAAGTTTATGCCGCAAAAAGCCTTTAATCGCGATGTGAAAATATTGTTTAAACATAAGATCACGCGACCAATTGACCATCAAACACGCGCACAATACGCGCCGCTTGCTTGGCTTGACGTTCATCGTGCGTGACCATGACTACGGTCGTGCCTGCTTGATTAAGTTTGAGCAAAATGTCGATGACTTCTGCCCCCATTTGGCTATCGAGATTTCCTGTAGGTTCATCGGCCAACAAGACTTGTGGCTGTCCGACCATAGCACGGGCGATGGCGACTCGTTGTTGCTGACCGCCCGATAATTGATTGGGATAATGATCTTTGCGCGCCGACAAACCAACGCTAGCCAGAGCTTGCTCCGCTAACTGACGTCGTTGTTTGCCGCTGCAACTACGGTACAGCAAAGGTAATTCCACGTTATCAATTACGCGCAGATCATTAATCAGATGAAAGCTTTGAAAGATAAAACCAAAGCTTTGATTTCTGAGTTGCGCTACATCTTTATCACGCCAACTCGCTGGTGTTGTACCGTTGATTTCTAATGTGCCTTGATCCGGGCGATCTAATAGCCCGATCAAATTCAGCAAAGTACTCTTACCGCAACCACTAGGCCCCATCACCGCCACAAATTCCGATTTCTGGATATGTAGATTAATATCTTTGAGCGCCAGAGTTTCTATCGTATCGGTCTGATAAGTTTTACTCACATTGTTGAGTTTAATCATCACTAAGGCTTCGCTTTCTTTTCTATTTAGGGCTTCTACAAAATTGCACTGAGTAGAGCTTCATTGCGTAGGGTGCGCCGCGCGCACCACACATGGTTTTCTTTGCTTTCTTCGGTGCGCACGGCGCACCCTACCTGACTCCATTTATTCTTGAGGCCAATACGGCTCACCTCTTTAACGCGCCATCCAAGAGAACACAACATCGCCAGCGTCTGTTTTGTGTATGTCCTGTTTTGTTACTTGTTGATCTGCTGTAAATTTCTTTTTGAATTGCATCTACTCTCGAATACGAATACTAGCCAAATGCTTAAACCGACTGGTATCTGAAATAATTAACTGATCACCCACTCTTGCGCCACTGCGGATCTCGGCGATGCTAGTATCGAGTGCACCGATGTCGACGCTACGCCGGATAGCTAGGCCAGATTTCCCTGCTTCTAGCAAGAAAACTTCTTGCCTGCCTTTACCATTGATTGCTGGTCCGGCATCGACTATGAGGCTCTGATTTTTTTGTTCGGTAATGATGTTCACTTCAACCCGCAATTGATGTTTGAGTAATGGATGATCTGCTTGTACCAAATTAATCCAACATTTTACGGTGCCGTTTTGCATCTCAGGTAAGATCGTCTGCAGCATGCCATCAAATTTTTTCCCACTATATTCAACGCGGACTTTTTGCCCAACGTTAAGGTAACGGGCATAAAAATCCGACACCGTCGCTTCAACTTTAAAGTTATGAGCCTCCGATACTTTAGCGACCAATTGTCCCAAATTCACGCTGGCACCTTCTTCCGCCAACATCCAATTCAACAAGCCATCAAACGGCGCTTTCACCTGCGTCTGATCTAAATACTTCAACTGCAATTCCATTTGCCTTTGAAAAATAGACTTTTGCAAGATCGTAGCTTCGATATTACTGTGCGCGGTCTTGCGTACATCATTCAACATGTCTTTGTGCTGGCGCAATTGCACTTGATTGCGCTTAACGGCCAATTCTGCCGCTTGTAAATCAACGGCGGAAGTTATGCCTATCGGTCCCAATTTTTGATGACGCGCCAACTTGACCGTATTGCTTTGTAAATCCAATTCCAGTAATTCAATTTCACTGGCAATTTTTTTGAGATTAGTTTCCATCTCTAACTGCAGGACTTGCGCACGTATCGCTTGCTGGGCAATTTGTTCGCGCAAATTATCAATCGCTAGTCGTATTGTCTTGTCATCCAACACCATCAATAAATCACCTGCGTGCACGCTTTGTCCTACTCTGGCAACAACTTTACTGATACGTGATTGACTAGGGCTAGACAATTGTTCTTCACGCACTGGCACGACGACTCCCGAGGCATTAAACGTATTTTCTATCGCCCCCATGCGCACAGTCGATAGTCGTAATTCGCCCAGATTGACGCTAGGGCTCATCCACCAGTTGAGCGCATAGATCAAATTTGCAAAAACAAAGCATGCAAAAACACCTAACAGCCATTTTTTTCGCGTACGTGACTTCAAGGTCGCTGCACTGAGGCTTTGATCCATAGTCATATTTTTGATCTGATAGAAGTCACAGAGTGCTTCATCAGGCTTTAGGCATTTTTTGTATCAGTTGTGAAATCTTACGCGTCAAATGCAGTGCGCCATAATCATAATTTGATAAGGCAATCAAGGTGTAACCTCTATCCAAATGCATTTCTAACTCTGCACTCACACCGTCTATAGCACCGCCGTGTCCAACGACCTTGCCCGTACTCGCATTTTTCACCAAGAAACCATAACCATAGCGATGCCCATTGTGATCCGTCCAGAGCGTTTGCAAAGTCTCGGGTTTCAGTAACTTCGTTTGCTTTAAGGCTTGCACGAACGCAAAAAGATCGGGCGCAGTGGAATAGCCGCCGCCAGCCGGGCCACCGCGCATAGAGTATTTGTAGGTATTTTCTATCCAGGGAAATTTCCCTGAAAACGCAGGCATATAGCCTATCGCCAAATTTTCAATCGGTTCATCAATCGCATAGTTATCGCTATTGAGCATTCCAGCTGGTAAATAAATATGCTGACGGATATAGTCGGAATAATTTTGTCCACTAACCTTTTCTATCACTACACCCAGCAGATGCATACCAGTATTGCTATACAAGAAATCTGAGCCGGGTTGAAAACGCAAACTTTCATCTTTGATCAAAGGTTTTAGATCATCGACTTCGCGATACTGACCTTGCGCCGATTTTTCAAAAGTCGTGTTAAAGAAACTTTCTAAGCCAGAAGTGTGTGTGAGTAAATGGTGAAGCTTAATTTGTGATGTGATTTTCTTTGGTAACCAACTACTATCAACCCATTGATCTATCGTGTCCTGATAATTTAATTTCCCCTGTTCCATCAATTGCGCAATCGCTATCGCTGTAAACATCTTGTTCATTGAACCTAGATTGAATTTAGTGTCGATATTGTTCGCGACATGATAACGCTTGGATGCCTCGCCGCAAGCGGTTTTCAATAGCACTCTCTCGTCTTTTGCCAGCATCACGCTGCCGGAAAAGATATCTTTCTCGCAGCCTATTTTCACCAATTGCAGTGACTGCTGTATCAACTTGGATTCTTCCGCATTTGCAGCATTGTTGGCAGCATTTTCGGGCGCTGCCTTCATCAAACGCGGGCGTATATCGACAAAACGAGGCGCCGCGTCATCATTGAAAATCAGTGTTATTTCATGATAATCACCATAGGCACTGTCTTTCACCTGCAAGAGTTTAATCGTGACATTGCCTTTCTTAGGAACACTTTTAAGTGCAATAAAATGAAATTTTCCATATTGTCGTGCCACACTTTGAAATTGCGCTACATGCTCGGCAATCGGCATCGCACTCTGAAAATCTTTATCCGTATATTCACGAATGAATTGCTTAATTTGATCGGCCTGAGCAGAGTTAAATGCACTAAGCAAAGCCAATATAGGCTTAGTCGTCTTATCCTCGGCTGGTAAATCTGGATTAGCTGTTTGCGCTGCCTGCTCTGCTTGCGCTGCTTTCTCCACTTGCCCGGATTGGCTCAATGGCTGCGCCTGCGTAGGTAAAGCGACTTGACTACTTAGGAGTGCACACAAAATTATGACCTGTTTCAGCATATCGAATTTTCCTCATCAATGACGTTGTAGACTCACTTTGAATTTTGTTATTCAATAGTGACCTCGCATCTAAGTGCAATTCGTATGCCAGCTCAGTTCCAAGCTAGTTTCAAGTTGGTTTCAAGCCAAATTCAAAATCAAATTTCTATATAAATCAAAGCATTAAGAAAAATAGAAACATCGTCAGAATTATGTCAGTCAGTGAAAGCCGTGCGTATCAGCACAGATTTTCAAACAGCAGCTACTTTTCGTGCGAATTCGCACACAAAAAAAGCCGTTGCAGAATCACACTGCAACGGCTTTTTTATCGATGTACAACAATCTATTTCGCTTGACTATCCAACCAAGCCCGAATCGCTGGCACGCGTTCTTGTTTGACCTTGATGCGATAGCTAATTCCTGCGATCACCGTTTCGAGTTCACGCCGTGCACTTGGGTCTAGATGTGCATTTGCGTAGGCGTTCAACTTGGCGATCATTTTAGAATCGGACGACGCACTCGCTAATGCTGGGAAGAATCGACTGCGCGAAGTTCCGTCCACGCGCTCGTTCACCTTATCCATATTCGCCACAGCGAAATCAAACGCCAAATCGGCATGATTGGCTGACACTTGTCTTATCATCGCAGCACTATTGGTTAAGCCTGGCTCGTCAGTCAATGCCAGATCTAAGGCCTGTTGTGCAAGTGCTTTGTCGTTTGTCGAAGCTAATAAGGTATACAAACTTTGACGCACTAAGGATGATTTTTCCGCATGCGCTTTGGCGTGTAGTGCATCCCATGTTTTTTGGTCCGCATTACCTGCCACAATACTCAAAATGAGCAACCGCAAAGCGGCAGGTGCTGCGTTTGGATCAGTATCCATCACTTCGAAGCGACGCTTTGCTTCAGCCAATACACCTGGTTCACCCAACGCACCTAATACGCCAATTAAATTAGAACGGAAGTTAGCAACATAATCGGCCTCACCTGCTTTTGCCTGCCAGCCTAATTCTTGCATCAGTGGCGATAGGCGTTGCAACGCGAAATGCGTAAATGCTTGTTGACGTTGCGGATCACCTTTCAGATACCCATGCAGGGTCACGAACACGTCGGCAATATCTCCCCACACTTGCACACTCGCTTGCGATGGCGTTGCTTTTACCAGATCAAGATAAGCCGTGATCGGCTGTTGTCCTGCTAAACCCATGGACCAGTTATCTGACAAAATGCCGACCTGATCAATGGCTGCGACCTGTCCAAAATTTTGAGTTAATTGCGCAAGAACTTTTGGAGCATATAGTGTGCGGTAGTACCCGACTTGCCCGGCATTCACGACTACCGTACCACAGGCAGGTAATTGCAAACTACCTTTTCCATTTACCACTAAAGTGTTAGCGACAACTTTCGTACCTGCGATTTGTGCCACCACTGGAACGCGCCAATGCAATGGTTTTTTGCCAGCGATATCTTTTGAAAACTCACCTTGACGCAAGCTGACGATAGATTGCCCATTTTTACAAGCCACATCATCGACGTAAATCAATGGTACGCCAGGCTGTTCGGTAAAATCTTTGGCAATCGCGACGATAGGCTTGCGCGCGGCTTTTTCAACTTGTACCCACAAATCACGTGATTGAGTGCTGCTATAGGCATGCTTTTTCATGTAGGCACGCACGGCATCACGCCATGCATCTGCACCAACATAGTTTTCCAGCATACGAATCACTGCTTCACCTTTTTGATAGGTGATGGTATCGAATGCCTGACTGGCCTGATCTACCGTGCGAATCTTTTGCACCACCGGATGCGTGGTCGCTAAAGCATCGCGCGCGATCGCTTGTTCACGCACGGCAATCGCATTAAATTCTGGTAACCATTCTGGATGCAGGCGCATCATGGTACGGTTTTCCATCCATGAGGCAAATCCTTCGTTGAGCCACAAATCATCCCACCATTGCATCGTCACCAAATCACCAAACCATTGATGTGCAGTTTCATGCGCAGCGGTGACAAACGCGAGTTGCTTGTTCGCATGTGTGGAAATGGCGGGGTCTAATAAGATCGAGCTTTCAAATGTGAAAATCGCGCCCCAGTTTTCCATGGCGCTAAAAAATTGACTAGTACCTGGTGCTGCCACATTGTCTAATTTCGGCAAAGGATAGCGCGTGCCAAAGTAATCGTTAAATTCACGCAATATGCCTTTTGATTCTTCTAGCACGTACCGCGCCTGATCAAGGCTGCCGCGCTTAGCAATCACGCCAATTTCTGTGCCTTCTGCCATAACTGTCGCGCGTTCAAAATCGCCGACACTCAAGAACAACAAATAAGTCGACATCTTGGGAGAGGTTCCAAACTTCACCAGACTAGTACCATTCCCCAACTCCGTCTTGGATAGCACCGGCATATTGCTCACCGCCATTTGCTTGCTGGGCACCGTCACTTCGAGATTAAATGTCGCTTTGAAAATTGGTTCATCCCACGATGGAATCACACGTCGCGCGTCGGAATTTTCAAATTGGGTATACAAAGCTCTTTGCTTGCCATCTGCGCTATCGTAGTCGAGCGAGAACAAACCCACGGCCTGGGTTCCGATCACGCCGTCATACTCCAACTCTAGTTTGTATTCGCCTTTCTTCAATGCTTTGGAAAAGTGAAAACTCGCGGTTTGAGCTTCTTTATTGACGGTAACTTTGGCGTCATCGAATTGCGCTTTGGTTTTCAGATCAATCAAGCGTACTCTTTTAAAACTAAGATCGGTCGCATTTAAAGTAATGCTATCGCTCGCTTGCAGTAGCGATAAAGTGATTGCAGCTTTGCCCGAAAAACTGGCTGCCTGCGCATTCGGCGTTAAGGCAATATCGTAGTGGCTAGGGCGAACACCACGCGGCAATTGGGTAGTGATCTTGCTGTAATCGATTGATATTGCATCTTGATGTTGATGCTGCTTTGCTTTGGCTACGTCTTCTGCAGCCCATGTTGTCGCTGGCAAACTACCGCTGATGAATGTCGCAATTGCCAGTGAAATCAAACTTGGTTTCATTACTTTCCCTCACATCTGTTCTTAATAACACTTACGCCATGATGCACTTGTCGTGGTTTGCATCGCTTGGCATGTGTTCTGATTTTTATATTGATAAAGAATTTCACATTCTTTATAGCCTTTTTTTATAGCTATTCATTAATTGCTAATTCTTAGTCTCTAAGAAGGCAAAATTAGTTCCGCATTATGAAGGGAATTACATCTTTATTTTGCATAAAATTGGTTTTCAACTCTGTCATCTGCCCTACAAAATTCCGTAGGTAGCGCTGGCCGAACATGTGAACAAAATCTTACATTTCAGAAATGTGGTAGCCGTTTTATATAAATTCAGCAGAATTTGACATGCTTAACTTGACGACTAGTACCACACTCTGCCCCTGAACCGGATGGCCGGGAAAATTATAATCAGGAGTAAACATGCTACAGCGACGTCCGATAGCACAAGCTATCGCCCTACTGTTTTCTGGCTTCGCAGCGATGCCAGTCAGCGCGCAACAAAGTGACAATATCAACAATAGCGTCAACAATAACGGTACCAACAACGCAGCCCAGCGCGTAGAAGTGACCGGTAGCCGAATCAAGCGCGTCGATGCAGAAACTGCTTCCGCGGTGCAAGTCATCACCAAAGAAGAAATCATCCGTAGCGGCGCAGTGTCCTTGACCGACGTCTTACGCACAATACCAGCAGGAAATGCTGGCGGTTACAACACTGAAGGACCGCCAACGCAAGCCTTTGGTGCTGCTGGTATTTCTTTACGTGGTTTGGGTGTTGGTTCGACGCTGGTATTAGTGAATGGTCGTCGCACCGCGCCTTATGGCTTCGGTACTGCATCTTTCGTCGACACAAATTCGATTCCCGTGGATGCCATCGAACGTATAGAAACTTTGCTCGATGGTGCTTCGGCGATTTATGGTGCAGATGCTATCGCGGGCGTCATCAACATCATTTTACGCAAAGACTATCAAGGCAAAGAGGTCTATGGCAGTCTCGGTACCAGCGGCTATCGTGATGCAAAGTCTCGCTCAGCTGGCATCAGTTGGGGACAAGGAAATATGGTCAAGGATGGCTATAACTGGATGATCAATTATGGTCACCATGAACAAGACCCGGTCTTAGCCAATGCACGACCACGTACTAAGGATGCCGATTTCCGTCGTTTCAACATGGCAGACTCTCGCTCCAGTTTCTATCGCAATGTCTACCAAACGGGCGGCTATTATGGCGGCGCATTTATTGCGCCTTTAGCTGGTTGTACGCCTGTCAATGACACTGCGACTCCAGCCTTAAATGGTCGCTGCGTATTAGACAATACAAAAAACGTCAACGTCGTCTCGGCCTCGACCAATGATGCGGTCTATGCGACGGCCAATTTGGCACTGGGCGCAGACTGGCAATTATTCAGTGATGCCTCGTTTAGTCGAGTGAAATATGCAGCCAATACCTACAGCTATGGTACCTCCGCGTACGCGGCTTACACCTATGACCTAGTCGATGTCAAAGGTGAATTCGGCAATGCCCCAGGTTCACCGATTGCCTATCTGGTGTTACCAGTCGGGCATCCGCAAAATCCTTTAAAAGATAAACCTGCAGCTGTCCGCTATAACTTTGACGATATTCAAAATCGGATTCAATCCGCCAATGACAACTCGCGTCTAACCTTGGGCGCGCGCGGCAATCTCGGTGAATGGGATACTGAAATCGGTGTCATGGTTGCCAAGGCAAAAGGGGCGATTCGTTACCGTGGTTACATTCAAGATGCCGTGCTGACTGGTGAGGTACTCGACAAAAACGGCTACGTGAATAAGAACTTCGTATTGGGTAATGCAGCAGCCAATGATGCTGGATTGATGGCTAGACTCTATCCAGCCATGCGTAATGTATCCGATACCAGCACCACCTTAATTGACGTAAAAGCGAGTCGAGAGCTGTGGCAATTGCCTGGTGGTCGTGTTGGCGTATCAGTCGGTGGCGAATTCCGTCAAGAAAAATTTAGCTCAGTTCCGGACGACTTATTTTCTTCTGGCGCGATCCAATTATTTTCGATTACAGGTTCCGTTGGTCAACGTCATGTTGCCGCGGCATATGGTGAAATCGTTGCGCCCGTATTAAAAGAACTGGAACTCAACGCTGCCGCCCGTGTGGATCGCTACAATGATTTTGGCGCAGCAACTACGCCGAAATTTGGCATCAAATGGAAAGTCTTGCCGCAATGGGCTTTGCGTTCGACATTTGCACATGGATTCCGCGCACCAACCTTGCCTGAAATGAATTCAGGCACCATCGCCGGTTATATGAAAGTGCAAGATCCTAAGTTTTGCCCAACACTGAGCACAGACAATCCGCAATGTGATCGCTACGTGCAATATGAAATTGGTCAGAATCCCAATTTGAAAGCAGAAAAATCCAAGAGCTTTACATTCGGAACAGTCATCGAACCAACGCCTGGTTGGTCACTTGCACTGGACTACTACGCAATCCAGCGACGCGATGAAGTATCACAAATCAGTGCCAAATATTTGTTAGAGCACGAAAGCGCCTATCCAAATCTGGTAATTCGGCATGCCGGCACCAATGTGATCGATAAGCTTTTATTGCTCACATCTAACCTGGCGCAAACCGAAGTGCGTGGCATCGACATGGACGCACGTGGTGAAATAGGAATGGGTGAATACGGAAAACTGCGCCTGAATGCCAATTTGAATAAAGTACTGAGCTACAAATCAGCGGAGAATTCCAGTGTTGAAAAAGTCGACTACGCCGGTTATTACACGACGCCAAAAAACCGCGCACGCTTTGGATTGGGCTGGGAACAAGGTAATGTGAATTTGGGCTTTAATTGGAATTATGTTGCCGGTTATTCTTTAAAAGCGACACCAGAATCGAATTGTACTTATCAAGAAAAAAATCCTTCGTATTGCCAGGTTAAACCTTGGCTAACGACTGATGCCTATCTGACGTATCGCTATAACAAAGATCTCAATCTAAGCCTGACCGTGCAAAATCTAGTAAACAAAGAAGCACCGTTTGACGCTTCCATGATCGCTTATTTACAAGGTTTTAATGCGGCTTTTCATAATCAATTGGGACGCTTTGTGCAGATCAGTGCTAAGTATAGTTTTTAAGCGGATTAGCTAACGAAGAGTCAATCAAAATCCCTCGACGCTGAGGCGCAGAGCCGCGTGGAGAAATTCTTGATGCGTCTTTACCGCATCTTTGCGTCGAGGGAATTTTCATTCATCACTTAGTCCTACCCGTACCAGCACCGCTACTCCCGGTGCTGGTTTTTTTCGTTTTCCATGATGCCAACGTCAACCATGTCACCAAAACTTACCTCAATATCGATACTGATTGCATGTGCTGTAGCATTCACGCTAAGTGCATGTAGCTCAGCACCGCAAAACCAGCTCATTCCCAATCCAGCACACAATGACAGCATGCGCACCGAATGCCCTGGCGTCATACGGACTTACACTGATCTGAACGATCCTGATACTCTACCCAATCTAAAACTACGTGCTGAGCGCGCATTAGCTAATCACGGCCTACGAGTGCTGTGGGAACTGCAAAGCCCTCATGGGCAAGGATTAACCTTCACCGAACAGGCCAGTGACCGACAACGCTTAACCCGCTTACTCGACGCAATACTGCCCGCCTTCACACGCTACCCGTCCAATTTTTTTCAGAATATGCAAGTGCGCGACATTGTTCTGGTTAAAGACTTTCATGTCGGTGGACAATTTCGTTTAGCGATGCCAGCACCGGAAAGCGATAGCTTGGTATATGCCGATAACGGCCACCCGCAACTTTGCATGGCGGGCATGGAAATGCGTACGCATCATGAGTTTTATCATCTGATAGAACATCGCTTATTTAAGGATTTTTATTTCCGTGATCCTGCATGGCTCGCATTAAATCCAGCAGAGACGCACTATGGTCAAGGTGGTGCAACAGCGTACGGTAAGCAATTTCAAAATCTAGGCCATCCACGAGCTGGCATGGTAAGCCTGTATGCAGGTTACGGTTCCGAAGAAGACAAGGCAGAAGTGTTTGGCTGGATGATGACACCTGGCTATGCGGAACGCCTGCAAGATTGGGCTAAACAAGATGGCTCGTTGGCAGCAAAACTGAGCTGGATGCAGAGGTTATTAATGGCGCAATCGCATTGACGCTTTTGATTTAATCGGAGCTGCCGAGTCCAATAAAACTAATGAATATCAGCACTCAAATTCCCTCCCCTTCAAGGGGAGGGCTAGGGTGGGGATGGGTTTTCGTACGTGAAGCTTGCGTCGATATCGACATACACTCAATCCAAAGCCGCTGTTCGATAAGGATTAATCTCCGAAGCGCCAATCACACTACCCTGATTTCCCCATGCATTGCGGATATATGTCAACACCAGAGCAACTTCAGCGTCATCGAGAAATGGTGCAAAAGGCGGCATGCTATATGGTCGTGGATTTGCTTTGGTGGCAGGCGAAAACCCACCAGCCAAAATCACTCTGACGGGGTTACTGATATTCAGCATTTGTATCGAGGGATTACCTTTCAATGCCGGATAGATCCCCGTCTTGCCCTCGCCCTGTTTGCCGTGACAATCAATGCATTGAGCGCGATAGATGGTTTCGCCACGTAGCATGATGTCTTGCATCTGTTCCTTGCTCACACTTGGTCGCGCCAACGCTTGATCCAAGATATCCGGCGTGTTTTGTTTCTGTTGCGGCAAAGCGCGTAAATAACTGGCAATCGCTTGCGCGTCTTGATCTGTCAAATGTTGAAGGCTCTCTTTGACTACTTCTGCCATAGGGCCATTCACACTCGATGTTGAATTCACGCCGTGTTGCAGGAGTTGCGCGATGTCAGTGCTTTTCATCGCTGACAAATTCAACTCTTCCTGCGCATTCAACGATGGTGCATACCAAAGTAATCCCACCATGGCACCGCCAGAAAAATCATCGCTACCGCGATTCGCTCCCAAACTATTACGTGAACTATGACATGCACTGCAATGAGCCAAACCACGCACTAAGTAGGCACCGCGATTCCATTCAAAGCTTTGTTTAGCGTCAGTTGGCAACACTCCCGGCTTAAAATAAAGAGCCCGCCAAATCGCCAGCGTACCGCGCAAACTATATGGAAAATCTAATTGATGTAACGCATTTTTCTGCGCCACAGGAGCTTGCGCCTGCAAATACGAAAACATCGCGTCGGCATCGGTTCGGGTGACGTGCGTGTAATTCGGGAAAGGGAAAGCTGGATACAACAAGCGCCCATCTTTGCCCTTACCATTGTGTAACGCGTTCCAAAAATCTTCCGCAGTCCAATTGCCTATTCCAGTCAACTTGTCCGGTGTGATATTCGGCGTAAGAAACTGACCAAATTCCGATTGCATAATTCTGCCACCAGCAAACGGCGCACCACCACGTGCAGTGTGACAAGCCATGCAGTCACCGAGTTTGACCAAATACGCGCCGCGTTCAAGTACAGACTGCTTGGCGAGTGTTGTATCATCCAAATTTGTTGGTGCAGGTTCGCCACTGTTAGCCGAAGACTGATACGTTTCGCCTAAGCGATAGCCATACCAAGCCGTTAGTAAAATCGTGATGATAGCCAACGCGAGTAACAGCAAAAGCAACTTGCCGATTTTTTTTGCGGAAATTTTCATGGCAACACACTCCCGCATGCGAGTGGCAATTTGAAATCTTTTGCTGCCAAAGGAGCCTTAGTATCGACTGGTAAATTCTGTGTTGCCAGCCATGCAGAAACCGCAGCGATATCGCTGGCATCTAATTGTTTTGCCACGCTATGCATGCAATCAGGTGCAGTTGCATGTCGGCTACCGGTCTGCCAAGCGCCTAATTGCGCAACCAGATAATCACGCGGCAAACCTAATAGACCAGGAATAAATGGTGCGAGGCCAGTCATTTTATCGCCATGACATGAGATGCACGCTGGCAATTTCTTGCTCGTATCACCCAGTTTTACTAAAACACGACCACGCTCCAACGCGGCGGCAGAAGCCTGATTCGGCTGCGGTGCGGCATACGGTGGATTCAAGCTGGCGAAGTATTCTGCAATTTCTTGCAAGTAGCTCTCATTCAAATGCGCGACCATATACGTCATCATCGGATATGTACGCTTCGCATCCCGAAAATTACGTAATTGATTAAGCAAATACCCAGCTGGTTTACCGGCGATACGTGGGTAGAAACCATCGGTCGTAGCACGACCTTCTTGACCATGACAAGCAACGCAGGCTTTCACACGTTGTGCCAACGTATCCGGCACGGTTTGCGCAGCAGCGACATTGATTGCACCCAACATAATCAGGACACTCAACAATCCTGTTCGACTATTTTTCAAAAAATTTTTCATCGCCATCTTTAAAATCAAAGACGCTTGCCATTTGCGCCTTTTCCATCGATTCGATAGAGAGGCACATCCTGCAAGCGTCTTTAAATTACACTAAGGGAGCCACGCCAACATCTTAGAATTGTCGCCAGAAGCCCTCTCGCAAACCTATTCCAACAAACTACTCCATATCTTTCGGTTTAGCACTGCTGCTAGCTTTCGAAATCGTTTTATCCGCTAAACGCTTACTCGATTTAATCAATTCGATTTCGTCACTCAAGATATGTGCCGCTTCGATCAAGAAGACGTCTTTCGCTTCTTTACTAGCTTTTTCCGCCGCCAATTCTGACGCTAAGCTACGCTCACTGCCTTGCAAACCATCATCCTGTGCAGACAATTTGCTGGCATCATTTTTTCCGCCAACTTTGACTTTGCCATCTAAAGATGCACGAACTGCTTCGCGTTCTTTATTTTTCTTTTCACGTAGATCACGCTCAGCACGGCGCTCTTCTTCGTTCAAAGAAATGACTTTTTTCTCTTTTTGTTTTTGGAATTCAGCAATATCTTCTTTAATGAATTGGAATTCCTTATCTTTGGCGATACGCAATTCATGACGTACTTGCAGCATCGCTTGCACATCTTTTAAATTGCCAACTGCATGATAATTTGCTGGCTTAATTTGCACCCAAGGCAAGGCGTTGTCATAGCTTGATTCACCATAACTATCCGCATCAACAAAACTAGGGTAAGCAATATCTGGCGTCACACCACGCAATTGTGTCGTACCGCCATTGACGCGGAAGAACTGCGCAATCGTCATCTTCAAATCGCCATATTGCGGTTTATCGCTACGCGCCATTTGATCCAAACTAATCACTGTTTGTACCGTGCCTTTACCGAAACTGTTTTCACCAATAATCAAGCCACGACCATAATCCTGAATCGCTGCCGCAAAAATTTCTGAAGCCGATGCAGAACCACGATTAATCATCACGCCAAGCGGGCCATCCCAAGCGACGACACCAGCACTATCGTTTTCGATATGTACTTTACCTTGTGAATTACGTTGTTGCACTACAGGGCCTTTGCCGATAAACAAACTCGTCAACTCCACTGCTTCATTCAAAGAACCACCGCCGTTATCGCGTAAGTCAATCAAGACGCTATCGACTTTTTCTTTCTTCAACTCTGTCAGCAGTTTCGCTACATCGCGGGTTGCACTCTTAAAGTCTTTATCACCGCGACGACGTGCGTCGAAGTCCTGATAGAAAGTCGGCAACGCGATCACACCAATCCGGCGTGTTCCTTCGGCTGTTTTCACTTCCTGAATCGTCTTTTTCGCAGCTTGTTGCTCTAAAGTGATTTTATTCCGCACCAGCACCACCGCTTTGTGTGCACCATCAGGTCCAGCGTCGGCGGGCAAAACATCTAATAACACCGTAGTATCTTTAGGACCACGTATCAATTTAACGACATCATCCAAACGCCAACCCATCACATCAACCGGCGTACTTCCAGCACCTTGGCCTACACCGACAATACGATCACCGACTTTTAATTTGCCGGATAAGGCTGCCGGACTGCCTGGTACTAATTCACGCACCGTCGCCATTTCGTCACGATCTTGCAAAGTCGCACCGATACCCGTCATCGACAAACGCATAGAAATATCAAAGTCTTCCGCTGCTTTGGGTCCCAGATAATTCGTATGTGGCTCAACCGACATTGCGTACGCATTCATGAAAAGCTGAAATACATCTTCACTCTTCAGTTTATTCATACGTGTCAAAGTGGTTTCATAACGCTTGTCCAAAGTGGACTTAATTGCCGCAGCATCTTTACCAGCCAACTTCAAGCGCAACCAGTCGTTTTTAACACGTTGGCGCCATACATCGCGCATCTGCGCTTCACTTTGTGGCCATGGTTCTTTATCGCGTTGATAGCGATAAACTTCTTTTTCAGAGAAGTCAAAAGTCGAATTCAGAAGCTCACGTGCATAAGTTAAACGCTCACGGAAACGTTGGTGATACAAATTGAACATGGCAAATGGTGTCGTCAAATCCTGACCCAAAATCGCATCATCCATCTTGTCACGTGCAGCAGAAAACTTATCGATATCTGATTGAATGAAAAAAATCCGATCACCATCTAAGGATTTCAAATAACGATCAAAGATTTTTTCTGACATCGCGTCATCCAAAGGCACGGCTTTGTAATGGAAGCGTGTAAAAAATTCCGCCGTCATATTTGCCGCCTGGATTTGCTGCGGTAACGGTTGGAAATTGAGCGCGGTCTTTGCGCTACCGACTACAGGACTATTATCTTCGAGGACCGTAGTCTGCGGAGCACTAGCCCCTGCGAACGCAAAATGCGTAGAAACCGCTAATGCCGCAATTGCCAATCCAATCAATGTCTTTTTCATGTTCATTCTCCAATTATTCGTATTGCAATGAGCGTCCATCATGTACTGATCAAGCATATAAAAAACACATATGCAAAAAACACATAAAAATGCTCTAAAAATAAATACTTTTAAATAGCAAAATACGAATAGATTTCAATTTTTTCTGCGCAAACGTTCAGAATAAATAAAGTCCCAAACTTTGCATTACGTGATGGCAGCATAACACTTGTTCACCTTTAATACAGCCAGTTAGCGCCGTCTATCCGTCATTTTCAGCGCATTTTTTGTAACGATTTGTTGTTCTGACCACTACTGGTATTTTAAGTTCCGAATTGACGACCTCAAGAGCTAGCCACAAAAATAATATAGTTATTCTGAAACTCTGTCATCGCAAGACCAGTACTGGTGCGTTATTCATAGAAATGCACAAGCTTTTCCGTTCTTTTCAACGTATGAATGTCACAAAATTTTGCCTGCAGTTTTTTATTTTTCGTCTACACTAAATTTAGCTTATGGTTTTCCTATCGTCTGCGTAGTAGAAGAAAACCACATCGCAAGCAAAGTCTCGACCTAATTTGCAGCACAATTTGCAACACAACTTGCAACACCATATGCAACACAAATCGCAACGCAGAACGCACAAGTTCAAAGGAGATCAAAATGAATATTTTTGACAACTATGCAGCCCGTTACGAAAAAACCCGTGAAGAGGAATATTCATTGCAGGAGTTTTTGGATCTCTGCAAGAAAAATCCGCTCGCCTACGCCACCGCTGCCGAACGCATGCTCGCAGCCATCGGCGAACCAGAACAAATTGACACACGTAATGACTCACGGCGTTCACGCATATTCTCCAACAAAGTCATCAAAATCTACCCTGCGTTCCGCGAGTTTTACGGCATGGAAGAAGTGATCGAACAAGTCGTCGCCTACTTCCGCCATGCAGCGCAAGGTCTGGAAGAGCGCAAACAAGTGCTGTATCTGCTCGGCCCTGTCGGTGGCGGTAAATCCTCGATTGCTGAGCGTTTAAAATATTTGATGGAAAAAATCCCATTCTATTGCATCAAAGGTTCACCAGTGAATGAGTCGCCACTCGGCTTGTTTAACGAAGAAGAAGACGGTGCGATTTTGGAAGAAGACTTTGGCATTCCACGCCGCTATCTGAGAACTATTCCTAGCCCTTGGGCAGTCAAACGTCTGCACGAATTTGGTGGTGACATCAATCAATTCCGCGTGGTGCGGCGCTATCCTTCAGTCTTAAAACAAATCGCTGTGTCTAAAACAGAACCTGGGGATGAAAACAATCAAGATATTTCTTCCTTAGTCGGTAAAGTCGATATCCGCAAACTCGAAGATTTTGCGCAAGACGACCCAGATGCTTACAGCTATTCCGGTGGTCTCTGTCTCGCGAATCAAGGCTTGATGGAATTTGTAGAAATGTTCAAAGCGCCGATCAAAGTCTTACATCCTTTATTGACCGCAACACAGGAAGGTAACTTCAAAGGCACAGAAGGCTTTGGTGCGATACCGTTTGAAGGCATCATTCTCGCGCACTCGAATGAATCCGAATGGAAAACTTTTAAGAACAATAAAAACAATGAAGCCTTCTTAGATCGTATCTACATCGTTAAAGTACCATACTGTCTGCGCGTTTCTGATGAGATTAAGATCTACGAAAAACTGATACGCAGCTCTTCTTTATCACAAGCGCCATGTGCGCCAGGCACCTTCAAAATGATGGCGCAGTTCTCGATTTTGTCACGCTTGGTCGAACCAGAAAACTCCAGCATCTTTAGCAAAATGCTGGTGTACGACGGCGAGAATCTCAAAGACACCGATCCTAAAGCCAAATCGCGGCAAGAGTATGTTGATTATGCAGGCGTCGATGAAGGTATGAACGGCATCTCTACCCGCTTCGCTTTCAAAATTTTGTCCAAGGTCTTTAACTTCGACAATACCGAAGTCGCCGCCAATCCTGTGCATCTACTGTATGTGTTGGAACAGCAAATCGAACGCGAACAATTTGCGCCAGAACTGGAACAAAAATATCTGTCCTACATCAAAGAATACTTGGCTGCACGTTACGCCGAATTCATAGGTAAAGAAATCCAAACCGCATATCTGGAAAGTTATTCTGAATACGGGCAGAATATTTTTGATCGCTACGTGACCTTCGCTGACTTTTGGATACAAGACCAAGAATTCCGCGATCCCGACACCGGTGAGAGTTTTGACCGTGAAGCTTTGAATAGCGAACTGGAAAAAATTGAAAAACCTGCGGGCATCTCGAATCCAAAAGACTTCCGCAACGAGATCGTCAATTTCGTCCTGCGCGCCAGAGCACAAAATGGCGGCAAAAATCCAACCTGGACCAGCTACGAAAAACTGCGCACAGTCATAGAGAAAAAAATGTTTTCGAATACAGAAGAGCTGCTGCCGGTTATTTCATTCAATGCCAAAGCCAGCAGCGACGACGCCAACAAACATCAAGAATTTGTCAGCCGCATGGTGGCAAAAGGCTATACCGCGAAACAGGTCAGATTGCTGTGTGAATGGTATTTGAGGGTGAGGAAGTCGTCGTAAGGGGTTGGAGGTTTGAAAAGCCCCTCTCCCGCATGCGGGAGAGGGGTTGGGGTGAGGGAGGTTAAGAAATGTAGGGCTCGGAGCCCCTTCCCCTGCAAGGGGAGATTCGTGGGATTTCGCAAAGCATGCTTTGCGCCACGAATCTCTAAGACGCTTGCAAGCGTCGCGGTGGAAGGTCGGGATAGGGATGGGTTTTAGTAGCGCAACGACGAAAGCTAATTACTCCACCAAACCCCATCCCCACCCTAACCCTCCCCTTGAAAGGGAGGGGACTTTTCACGGCACTCCGACTTATGTAGAGACCTGAGAAAGTAGTTACAGACCAGCAACACCAAAGCCTCAAAAACAGAACTTGTTCGGGAGCACAAATTGGTACATTTAATCGACAGACGAGTTCAAGGCAAAAACAAATCTGCCCCAAATCGCGAGCGTTTTTTGCGTCGCTATAAAGGCCAGATCAAAGACGCGGTCACGCGCGCTATCAAAGGCCGCTCTATCACCGATATGGATAGCGGTGAAAAAATCGCGATCCCAGTCAAAGATGTCAACGAACCGAACTTCGGTCACTCCCACGGTGGTGTCTGGGAAAGCGTCAACCCAGGAAACCAAGAATACCAAACCGGCGATCAAATTGAGCGTCCCAAAGGTGGCGCAGGTAAAGGCAAAGGTCAAGCCGG
The DNA here is from genome assembly GCF_014284175.1 of Affinundibacterium flavidum. Classification (GTDB taxonomy): domain Bacteria; phylum Pseudomonadota; class Gammaproteobacteria; order Burkholderiales; family Burkholderiaceae_D; genus Undibacterium; species Undibacterium flavidum. The sequence goes on along the minus strand of NZ_JACOGA010000001.1, from coordinate 147,064 downwards.
CAATAGTGAAGACATCAGCGAAGATGATTTTGTTTTTCAAATCAGTCGAGAAGAATTTTTGAATTATTTTTTTGAAGATTTAGAATTACCCAATCTCATCAAAACCCAACTCACCGCCACCACCGATTTCAAAAATCAACGCGCAGGCTATAGCACCACTGGCACTGCGTCTTCATTGCACGTGTTACGTTCGTTACGCGGCGCATTAGGCAGGCGCATCGCCGTCGGTGGTAAATCCAGTAAACGCTTAAAACAAGCGGAAGAAGAACTAGCCGAATTATTGGCTGAGACCAGCGACAATCAAGACCCTAGAATCCTTAAAATCCGCCAAGAGATTCATCATCTGCGCACCCGATTATTAGCGATTCCTTTTATCGATCCTTTCGATCTACGCTACAGCAATCGGATCAAAGTACCTAAACCCAGCACACAAGCCGTGATGTTTTGCCTGCTTGATGTTTCCGGCTCTATGGATGAAAAGAAAAAAGATATCGCCAAGCGTTTCTTTATTTTGCTCTATCTATTCTTGCAACGCGCTTATGAAAAAATCGAAGTCGTTTTCATCCGCCATCACACATCGGCGCTCGAAGTCGATGAACATGAATTCTTTCATTCACGCGAATCAGGCGGCACGATTGTGTCCTCTGCCCTGCGCTTATTGACCGAAGTCATACAAACGCGCTACGCCTCCAGCGACTGGAACGCCTACGTTGCGCAGGCATCAGACGGCGACAATTGGGACAATGATTCTGTCATCTGCAAACAAATCCTGATGAACACCATCATGCCCATGGTGCAGTACTACGCCTACGTCGAAATCACTGATGGCGATCCACAAAATCTGTGGCAAGAATACCTGCAAGTTAAAGAGCAAAAATCTCACTTCGCCATGCAAAAAATTGAGGAGCCGGCCGACATCTATCCCGTGTTTAGAGAACTCTTTAAAAAACAAAGCAAGTGAGGCTGAGGAAAAATGCGTATGAATAGCCACAATGCGATTAAAGATGAAAATATTGCGGATGACAATATGACAGGTACGCCTTCAGCCGAATCTACTTCCTCGCGCAATCCGCGCCGCCTACCAGATCAATCAGAATGGACCTTCGAATTGATAGAACAAGCGCATGAAGAAGTCGCTCGCGTCGCCAAAAACTTTCAGCTAGACACTTACCCAAATCAATTAGAAATCATCACCGCCGAACAAATGATGGATGCCTACGCCTCAGTCGGCATGCCGGTATCGTACAACCACTGGTCTTTCGGCAAACACTTCTTATCCACAGAGAGAAACTACAAGCGCGGTCACATGGGGCTGGCGTATGAAATCGTCATCAACTCAAATCCTTGCATCGCCTATCTGATGGAAGAAAACAGCCTCACCATGCAAACACTGGTGATCGCGCATGCCGCCTATGGCCACAACTCCTTCTTCAAAGGCAATTACCTGTTCCGCACCTGGACCGACGCCGACGCCATCATTGACTACATGGTCTTCGCCAAACAATACATCAGCGACTGCGAACAACGCTATGGCATAGAGGCGGTAGAACTCTTAGTCGATTCCTGCCACGCGCTGCAAAACTATGGTGTAGACAGATACAAACGCCCCACCAAAATCTCACTCGCCGAAGAAAAAGAAAGACAAGAAGAACGCGAGCGTTATCTGCAATCGCAAGTCAATGATCTGTGGCGCACCGTGCCACGCCGCGAAGACGTGGTCAGCGAAGAAGAAATACGCCGCTATCCCGAAGAGCCACAAGAAAATCTGCTCTACTTCATAGAAAAATATTCGCCACTACTACAACCGTGGGAGAGAGAAATCGTCCGCATCATCCGCAAGATTTCGCAATATTTTTACCCGCAAAGACAAACGCAAGTCATGAACGAAGGCTGGGCGACGTTTTGGCATTACACCATCTTGTATCAACTATTTGAAGAAGGCATCGTCGGCGATGGCTTCATGATGGAGTTTTTACAAAGCCACACCAATGTCGTCTACCAACCGCCAGTCAGCAGTAAGTACTACAACGGCATTAACCCCTACGCGCTAGGCTTCGCGATGATGAGCGACATCCGCCGCATCTGCGAACACCCTACCGAAGAAGACAGACTATGGTTCCCCGATATCGCAGGCGCAGACTGGCTAAAAACCCTGCATTTCGCCATGCGTAATTTCAAAGACGAAAGCTTCATCGCGCAATATCTATCACCCAAATTGATACGAGATTTTCACTTCTTCGCAATCTTAGATGACGACAGCAAAAAGACCCTCAGCGTCTCCGCCATCCACGACGAAGCCGGCTACCACGCCATACGCCAACAACTCGCAGGCCAATACAACCTCGGCAATCGCGAACCCAACATCCAAGTCTGGTCAGTAGACCTACAAGGCGACCGCGCCCTCACCCTACGCCACAACCAATACCTGCGCAGGCCACTGAATAATCAAACAGCAGAAGTATTAAAACATGTGGCAAGGCTATGGGGATTTGACGTGTATCTGGAGACTGTGGATAGCAATAATCAGATTATTGCTACGCAGGAGTGTAAGTTGGAGAAACGTAAGGGGCGGCGGGGGTGAAAATATATCCGAAAAGAATTTGCGAAGTAACCTCTATTACTTGAGCGTTACCATTTCTAACTCCCATCTAAGCTCAATGCAGATATGACTAGCGAGCCCAGTTGTCTTGTATTGTATGGATTGCCCTTACTATTTAACAGTGGCACAGAAATTTCAAAGGCAATTTTCCGAAGGATTGGATGGCTCTTAGCAGCTTTAACATTATCCTCATAAATCTCAATTGCACCATTCTCCAGCTCAATAATACGAAGATTTTGATAAGCAGCTTCTTTTACCTTCACAAGCTCATGAGAGAAAATTTTCTTGGGCGTTAATTTCGAAAGTGAAATAGTTTTTTTCCCATTCTTTGATACCGACATTAATGGCAGCACCTCACTAATCACTTTATCCAGCAAAACTTCAATCTCCAACTCTTCAACATTAAATCGTAAAATTACCACCCTATCTACCAAATCAAGTGTATTAGCATTAAAATCTACGTGTCCCTTACCATTACTCATCGTAGTTGTCTTTACCGAAATTCTTTCGCGATTTCGAGTAATTACGTCATAACCTCTTTCGTTTACTTGATTAGCCATTTGCCCATTTTTTAAGAGTGCAACATAGAGCTCACCGATGCGTCCCATTAGGTGACTAAGTGCTGCTGCTTGCACTCCCCAAGCCAGCTCCCTTTCGAGCCAATTCATTGCCTCGCCTAGAGATTGAATTACTTGCATTTGTGTAAGTGCCATATTTACTTATGTCCCAGCGCCGTAGGTGCGACTAGAATAGTCGTAATCGCACAAATGTATTTTAATCCTAACATACTCAAAACGAAATTGATAACTACACTTTAAATCAGCTATACAAGTCACTTTCACAAAGTTTTTTGCTCGAAATATCTCTTATTACAAGCTGTTTTCATACGTATAAAACGCGACACTGATCGCAATAAAACCACTATCAAATAGTAGCCCTAAAATTAATACCGCAGAAATTTGTAACAACTACGAATTGATCGCTCAATTTTTAATAGATGCCTTACGTTCTGGTTCGGATCCAAATAGCTTCTTCGGCGGAACCAATGGAGATGCTCGTCCATATGCAGGCTGATCCACACGGGCTTCACGGTATCGCGATATCAAATCAAGTATTGCCGACAGCTCTGGCACACTTGAATCTTCAACAAAATTGTGAACTTTGTTCGCAGCAGGAGCTGCAACCTTGAGATATTCATAGGCTCGTATAACATCACCATACTTTATCTCATTCAATGATTTAATACGACGTTGGACATCCTCGTTATCTTCAATTTCTGATGTTTTTGAGTTGATCTTTGCGTTTGAATTGTTTTCATCTGAATTGCTTAGGATCTCCAACGCTTTCGAAACAGCTATCGAGAGATTCTTTGCCTCAAGTTTTAGATGCCTGAGAGATTCATTTTCACTAAACCCTTCGGCTCGAGTGTTTTTACCTGTAGAGATAAAACTCCTCACAAAATGATTATTTTCTTCATTTGATACTCCAAGGCTAACAAGTTCAGTTTGAAGGATGAGTAACTTCAACTGTTGTCTTCTCAAAAGATGTCCGCCTTCTTCCGCTATTGGAATCAGTTTTGAAACGTGACTAGATGATTTTGGCAATATCCAACCTTCCCTTAGAGCAATTCCTATCGATACACCAAGTATTGAAAATATACAGAACAACGATGTAGCTAAGGCCGCAGACTGCAACAACATCCAAACCTCATTATTGCCAGGCGGTTTTTCTTCAGATTGCTTTAACGGACTTCCCTTTGAGAGCAGGCTATACATACCACCACCTCCAATGAGGCCAAAGATTCCTGCTACTAATGTCAACCCTACCGGAGATTCGCTCATTCCGGCAAATAGTCCGGCGGTAAATCCTAATATGCAACTTGCGCTCCAAAAGCGCCAATCGATTTGACTGACCTGAGTAAGTGTTTTCTTATTCATATTCATTTGCCTATTTTGGTGTTTACGTTTATTTACGAGTCCCAACTAGCGCTTCAGGTGCGATCAGCTTTGAGTGATCGCAAGTATATCTTTTTCTTTCTAATATATTTAAAACAATATCTTAAATCAGCTCTACAAACCAACTTTACTAAATTTTATCCCTTAAAACATCGCCATTTTCATACGTGCGATTACGCAAAGGTGATCGCACCTACGATGAAGTTAATCCATGACAAATTGGCACCACGCAAAACCCAAAATCATGGCACTTTGACCGCAGCAATTTCTGTTTCAAACAACCAGAGCATAGCCCGTCGATAAGTCTCACCAATCGTCGCAGCATGTGTGCCGCCTTCTAGCTTAATCAGATTGACAGCCCAAGGCGCATCAGTGCGGGATGACCAGTTTGTACCCCACTCCGTCGCATTACGCTGTCTTTGTTCAGTGTCACGAGTACCGGAGCTGATCGCGACTTTCAAGTCTTTTTTGGTGTGATTTGCGGCTGCTTCAAAAAACCGTGCACGGCCTGGCGTTAGGGCTGGATTGCTGGCGATGCGTCCCCAGAATAAATCGGGATCCTCCAGCGCTGACCACAATACAAAATAGCCTGCACGTGATTGCCCGACCAGTATGCGTTTTGCGGCATTGGCGCGGAATTGATTTTCAATTTTGGGGATCAATTCTTTTTTCAGAAAATCTAAAAAACGTGGTGCACCATCTTCACCGAGCGCGGCATCGATTGCGGATGCTGAGAAGTCGATGTTGCGTTTATTAATCGTCGGATCGAAGCTGCCATAGCTGATACCAACAATAATCGCTTCGGGGAGTTTTTCGTCGTAATTCAAAAAAAGGTGGGTAGGTGCCAGTAGCGGAAAAAGGCTATCGCCATCCAACACATACACCACGGGATACGTAGTGGCGTCGTTAGCGTGATAGCCTTGAGGAAGTCGCACATTGATATGAAAATCTCTGCTTACATAGGTCGAATTTATTTTGAAATAATCGCCTTGTAGTGCTGGTAGATGGTTATAGTTTTGTGCGGTTGGCGTCGTTGCTCTTGTTTGATTAGTGGATGCACATGCGCTGATTAAAATACCGAAAACGAGAGTGAGAAAAATTTTCATTTTTTATTGACTAAGTTTGCTGTTTTTTTCTTAGCAGAGAAATTGTAGAACTAGTGATATTACGCACCGTTGTCAATTTAGAAGTTAAACCTGCCCTCGCAATATAGCTAAGCGATTTGACGGAGCATTTGGTGACAGAAAATCGGGGATAGTATTTTCTGTACGCCTCGGCCTACTCAAAAATTCTACTGGCCATTCGGCAACACGTTCTTGTTTAATATGCGCATATTGTTCAGGTTCGGGTTCATCTATGTATTCACACTGCAAAATCAATGCTAGTGGTTCTTCGCAGCCCTTATGCTGTTCTGCATATTCGATTGCTTCTGCATAGGTTTCAAAGGCGTAGAAATAATCATTCCCTTCACAGACATCAGGCGCTCCAAGTTCTGGGTGACACCACACCCGATACTCTAGCACTGCATCCCATACATAGCCGCCACCGGCTTTTGCACTAGCCGGATACTCCCCGACTTTCGTAGCATCAAGAACTAATGGAGGTACAAATTGCAGATCCATAAATTGCCTCAATATTAAATAGCTACGCGGCTCTGCATTTGCACCAAACGAAACCCAAACACAAAACCCACACCAGCCAAACCCCACACTATAGAAGCGACGATCTCGAATGTATTGCGTAACTCTGGATGATTGATCATCAAAGGCCATAGCACTAAGGCGCGTAACAAACAGATAGTCGCCATGCCTGCGAGCCCGGTGCGGAGCAAAGGTAAGCGTCGTATCACGCCAAGTGCAGAAAATGCATAAGCCGCGCAGATTGCCATTAAACCTGCAATCACCAATCCACCGACCGGGGCGATCCAAGTACCATCACGGGCGGATTGGACGATCTTCGGTGGTGCGCCGAAAAAGACATACCAGCTAGGACCTGCAACGATGGTGGCGAGGTGGATGACAACGCCAATTAAGGCGATGATGCCTGCTAGGTAAACCCAAACGGTGTGAGATTTTTTCATGAAAATTTAAGTTTTGGTCGGCGTAAAAAAATTGTTTGAAAATGAAACACAACTCTATTGAAGTACAAAGGAAAGTGGTGAAGCTAAGTTACTAAGCTAAGTGACAATACTATGTAAAAAAATGAGGCTTGATAATGAGATAAATTAATTACAACGTCAATCAAAACCAATAATCAGCAACGCATTTCCCATCGCGCGGCAAATCGTCAAAAGTATCGAGTCCATCAAAATGATCAATCGGAATCTGCACCACGGCTTCTGGTTCTGCCAGCCGTAAATTGACCGCAATACGGCGACGACCTTGCTCGTCCAATCGCAGACCACGCCAAAATGCGACGCATCCACACTCTGGGCAAAAATGAAATTCTAACGCTTTGCCGCGTACATAAGCACGAGTTGTACCGCGAATATTGATGCCAACAGTCTGACCATCGCTCTCGTAATCATAGGCCCATAACACACCATAGCGTCGGCAAGCAGTGCAATTACAAGCGGTGGCGCCATCGGGCTCGCCGGGAAAAGTCCAATGCACAGCACCGCACAAACAAGCGCCTTCTATTAACTGTTTCATTCTATCGCTCCTCTCGTGTGATCTTGAAAGTCTGTGGTGATATTCTGAAAGCCCAGCTCATTCCATGCGTCGCAACCACGGCCAACGCTGCTGATACGAATGGGCTTTTTGCTCATATAGCGTTCGATGCGGTGTGAGTGGATTCATGCTCAACACACCTTGATACAAAATATCGAAACCATTCGGTGCATATACTTCTTGTGGCGTCATGCCAACGCAGGTTGACGGAATCAAAAAGCGATCTATGCCGTCTTGTGCGCTAATGAGTTTGGGATAACTATGCCCGAAGTGCGATTCGTACCAAAGATGGACCCTGGCTTGATTGCACACTTCCAAAGTGATGTTCAGATCTGCAAATAGTTCGTCGGCATATTGCTGCTTTGCTTGCTCGGCTTCTGCGGACAAATCCTCGGGATCGTAATAGAAAATATCGTAGTCTTTAATGCCGGATTCAGGGGCTTGTTGTGAAGTGCTATTCCACACTGTCTGGAACAGGCATCCGGCAACTAGCCAGCTATCAGGCAAAGCGAGCGCATCCCAACGCGCTAAAATTTTTGCGTTGTTGTGGTTGGTGAGCACGTCTTCAATGAATTGTTGTTTCATGGATTAATCGATGATATTGCGAGTACGTCTGCTGTTAGTGGCACGGATTACACTCGCTTCACAAAACTAGGAAATCACTTATTTATGCGCCAATAAAAATACAGACAAGTCGCCATAGGAAAACCCAAACAGCTTGCCAAGAACAGGACAGAAAGTACATCATTCACTATTGGATCTAGCCAATTCTTAATCATTGGCGACGATAAAAACATCAACGCAAGAAAAGGCAATAGTGCCCATGCCAACATGAAGATATCCATGAAGATATCCATGAAGTTTACTTTAGGAAAAAGGCGCATAGTAAATCTCTTTACTGTGTGAACATGAATTATTAATGACTCTAAGCTTGAACTACAACATTCTTAGCCAAGGTCTTAAAACGTTCGCCATTTTCCTGCACAACCGTAATCGTCAAATGCCCAGTCTTGCTGGTGTTAATATCACGTACGGTGCCGGATTTTCCTTTGTGTGTTCCACCAATCACCTTGCAAAGATCGCCGTCGTTAATGGTGTTTTTTTGTTCGTCAGTCATCTCGATTTCTCCGAATTTTCAGTCTATGCTTCAATGTCCATACTCATATCACAGGTAGTGCTATCCAAGCGAAAACTTACTTCGCTTGCAGTCTTCATTTCGCCTCTGATCCATCCTTGTGCGAGATAAAATCGCTCAGCTCTTGAATTGACACTAGTTCCCAATTTTACGGAAGTCGCACCGTTCTCAAACAACCACTGGCTCGACAAGCGGAGCAACTCTTTACCAGCACCCAGCCCTTCAAAATTGGGATCAACAAACAGTGCCCAAATCGAATGATCTGCGCTGGCTGCATACGAGAATCCTATGATGTTTCCATCAAGTTCGCAGACCCATCCACGGCCTGACAACTCCAGATAATCTTCATACATTTTTTGCGTTACCAAGGCCGGATTGGACAAGACATTTTCGCGCACAGATAGACGTATCTTCGACATCGCGGGAATGTCCGCATTGGTGGCTTGTCGATATGTGAGTTTATTCATTATTTTTTAAATTCTTTTCTAGTCTTAGTTATGTTGGGGAGGCGTCATCATCGCTACGTATAAGGCGGCCTTGCTTGCGTCTCATTCTGGCGGCGCGGGTTGCACCCCGCCCTACAGAACAACATTACTCTACAATTTTTGCTTTGATGCAAATTCCACTTCACCGATCAATTTAAGATCTTCGTCGTTACCTTTGTAAAATACTTTGTATCTTCCCGCGACAGCTGATCCAATCACAGCATGTCCACATTTTGCTGTGCGTTCAGATCCCGCGGACGCCACAAAAATAGTCAGATAAATCACTTGCCCGTCAACCACGGCGCTTACGCGCTGACATGCCAATCCTGAATTCAAGGTATTTGGTTCGACAGTCACCTTCGTTAGACCACTGATATCAAGCTGGATAGGTAAGCTCCAAAATGTCCCTGCCCTAACTGGCGTATCGAGAGCTATACCACCGACAGACTGAATAAATTCCCAAGTCACTGGCTGCTCGAATAAAGAACACGCCATGCAGCTTATTCCTAACAATAGTGCTGATATGACTTTTTTCATCGCACGCTCCATTTCGAATTTCAGGTTTCCCCAAATAAGCTCTCACCTTCTAGCTTACTAATCATATCTCCATTGATACCGGTGGCTTGTTTTCTCTACGTCAAGATATCGGTGTCTACATAAGTCGGAGCACCACTAAAAGTTCCCTCCCTTTCAAGGGGAGGGCTAGGGTGGGGATGGGTTAAAGTGACGCAATAACGACTTCTGTTGTACGACTGAAACCCATCCCTATCCCAGTCTTTCCCCTTGAAGGCATTGGTACCTACACAAGTCGAATAAACAGCGAAATAATTACTGTCGCTCCTGCGTAGGCAGGAGTCCAGTGTCTTTTGTTGATCAACGAACGCCGCTAGATTCCTGCCTACGCAGGAATGACATGCTGTGCTGTTATTTCGCTTTTTTCCTTCATTCATCATGTCAAAATTTTCTTAGATGCCTATGCCTTGAAGGTAAAGGAGTATTCACCGTGCGTTAACTGGTGTAGATATCTAAGCCTACAAAGTGAACGGAATCTAACACCCATACAGCTCCCTGTTAATTTAGACCCCAATGAATTTAAACATTAGTTAGCGCTTATAGAGCGAAATTCACCCCAAAAAAACCGCATCTATTTTAAGCCAACAACGTCACAGGCAAATTAATCAAGATACGCGTGCCCTCGCCCACCTTGCTTTGCAATTCAAATTCCCCCCCCCAAGCCAAAACGCGTTCTCGCATGCCGCTGATGCCGATTCCGGCGGCGACTTGTTCTGGGTCGAAGCCTTTGCCGTCGTCATTGACACTGATCGTCAATTGAGATTTTTCTGGGTTCATGTGTAAGGCGATATCAACATTTTTTGCTTGCGCATGTTTCAAAATATTCGAGCAGGCTTCTTGCACGATGCGATAGGCGGAGATGGCGAGGTCGCCATCTAATTGCGCAAAATCACCTTCGGATGCAAAGTCAAAATGACAGTCCTCGTGCGCAGCGTTATACAGGCGAAGCATTTCTTCAATCGCGCCCTCTAGGCCCAGCATGTCCAGAACTTCTGGGCGTAAACGACGCACCAGGTTTCTGCCATTGGCGTATAAATCTAAGGCTAGCTTGACGACGGCTTTTGCTCGATCTTGGATTTCTTGAAGCATGGGAGCGAAGCGTTCATCGTGTTCGGCTTTGGCAGTGATTTTGGCGATACGTTCTGATTCTAGACGCACGGCGATCAGCGAGGCATTTAGCTCATCGTGAATTTCTAAGGCGATGCTTTGACGTTCGTTTTCGACGATGGCGTTAACTTTGTGTATCAGTCGGCGTTTTTCCGCATCGGCTTTCAATGCTTCGTTACGCGATGCGATCAGTTCTTTTGTGCGCTCGGCGACAGTGTTTTCTAAGTGCGTTTGTGACTGATGCAAATTGTGCGCCATCTCGTTGATCGAGCTTTGCAGTTCACCGATTTCACCGCCGTGAGAGATTCTCATTTGGGTTTCTGTGCGACCAGCACTGATGTCGCGCAACGCTTCAATCGCGCCATGCAAAGGGCGGGTTAAACCTCTGGACAAGAACCACGCCAACCAGGCGCTAACGGCCAACGCGAGTACCGACATCAAGAGTTCTATGGAGAATCGATAACGCTGTTTGTCGAGCAAATAGGTCTTCGTCATCGTCACTCGTACATAACCTAACACAGCCTGATTTTTTTCTTTGCTTGGATCAAGTTTGTATAAAGAATCGTGGGTTTCGGTATGTAAATTAACCCATACCATATGCCGCTTGATCGGCAACTCCACGTAATTTTTTTCAGGTTTGGCTCTGCCTGCATTTTCCACATGACTGAGTTCTTGTTTATTCGCATCAAAAATATCAATACGATAAACACTACGATCAGTTTGAATGACTCCATAAATCATTTGCTTAATGCCTTGCACATTGGCAGCGATGATATTGTATTCAACCCCTTCAGCTAAGGCGGTGGTAATGGTTTTGGCACGGGCATTGAGTTCTTCTTCAACTTCTTTTAGGCGTGCGTAATACGAGTAAGAAATCAAAGAGAAAAACAAATAGACCACAGGAAAAACCGCAATCACCATCAATCGCGTGCGTATGCTCCAGCTGCGCCATTGCAGCACGCTACCGACAAATCCTGATGTATTTTTGACTGTCATCGTTAGCTTAAGGCTCAATCAAACCATGTTTCATCGCCAGCTTCGTGATTAAAGCCGGTCTATGGATGCCGAGCTTTTCTTTAACTGCTTGGCTGATATTGCTGATGGTTTTTTGTGAGAGATCCAGTTTTTCGGCGATCTCTACATTGGTCAAACCTTCGGCCATGAGTTTAAAAATTTCTAAGCTACGTTCATCCAACAAAGTCTGTGGCGAAGCATCACCACGCACCGATAAATTAGCTAGGCGCTCCGCAATTTGCGGCATGAAATAGAGTTCACCTTCACTTGCACGTTGGACCGCCACTGCTAAATCTGCCGGATCACAGTCTTTCGTGACAAAAGCTTTCGCACCTAAACGATAAGTCTCTTTAATTAAGGCATCTTGATCAAATTGACTTAAAAAAACGATTTGGGCGTCCGGCTGTTTTTCTAAAATATGGCGGGCGGCATCCAAACCTGTCATCTCAGCACCAAAGCGAATATCCAACACCACGACGTCTGGCTGCAATGCCATGAATTGTTCTACCGCTTCTTGGGGTGTCTTCGCCTGCCCAACTACGTCCATCCCCTCTGCGCCTAAAGACATGGCAAAACCTGTCATCACGATGGGATGGTCGTCCGCTAGCAAGACACGTATCGTTTTTATACCAGAATCGATTTGTACTGAAGTTGGTGGCATGGTTTGTTGATTTGCATTTTGCATATTTGACATTTTCAATTCCCTGACGACGCCGATTTGCACATCTGAATACTTACTCTTGGAAGTCATTTTACTAGTAAATAGCAAAGAATAAGAAGCTTTTTTGCTAGTGACTAGCAGATAATTCTCATTTTTTGCGCATAGCTAAGTCCTTGATTTATTGAGAATAAACCCTTACAAGCGTTTAAATATCCAATAAATCGCAAAATATTTACTTAAATTTTCCTTTTATTTTGCTAGTAACTAGCATATCATTATTCCAACGATGAGCAATAACAGTTTCAAGCGCATCGCCAAGCAGCTACTCAATTAGTTACCGAGCATTTCATTTCGTCAGGGAGTTCATCATGAGCACATACAACTATGGACAAGCACCACAAAGAAAAATATCTTCTTTATTGATCACCGGCATCTTGCATGCCCTCGCCTTGGGCTTAGGTTTGCAGGCGACGAACGTAATCGATTTTCGCCAACCGCGCGTGATCGAGATGACGCCAATTGCACCACCACCAAGAGTGGAAGAGCCGATCAAAATGCGTGAACCTAGCAAGATCATGCCTTTGCCGACCTATATCGAACCACCAATTATTCCGACTAATTTTGATGAGCGTGCCATCACGACAGTTAAACGCGACACACTCGAAAAGCACGATTTCGAGCCGACCAAATCAACGGAAACAGGATTAGGCAAAACCGAAATCGCACCACCACGGGCACCTGTGCATATTGCAGCACAAGTCGATTCCAACGCCTGCGAAAAACCAGAATACCCCACCAGCTCGATCCGTATTGGTGAAGAAGGCACAGTGAATTTGGCGATGTTGATCGGCCCCGACGGTCGGGTATTAGAAAGTCGCGTCGAGAAATCCAGTGGTTCACGTGCGCTCGATAAAGCCGCAGTGCAAGGCTTGAGTTTATGCAAATTCAAACCCGGCTCTATCGATGGTGTGCCTGAGAAATCCTGGGCGAAGTTGCAATATGTCTGGACGATTAACGAGCGCTAATTTTAAAACCAAACGCACAAGGAATTAACATGAACATCACTCACAACGGCACACATCATCAACACGATATTCTTGCACTCGTTATTAGTTGTGTTTTCTGCATAAGCCTGATTGGCTGTGGCTCTTCAAGCAGAGTCGAAACACAGAATGAAACGAAAGCAGATCTCGCCCTGCAGGCACCTGCAAAAGCGCGAATAGCGGAAGTGGTCATAGCAGAAACCAAATCCAATGTGTATATGCCACAGCCATTGGAGGCACACGTTTCTGCCCCACCTCCGCCAGCCTACATCGTCAGCCCAGCAGAAATGTCACCGGTCAGCAAAGTGGCGAATTCACCAATGCAGCAAATGTCGAGATCAGTACAGGAAAACGCCAAATTAGACATGTCGCAGGCATCTGTGACGACCACTGCCAAGTACCAAAAAATTCAAGAAAATAGTTGGAAGTTAGTGACCGAAGAACCCGTCTCGACTTTTAGCGCAGACGTCGATACCGGTAGCTATGCGAATGTGCGGCGCTTTATACAGCAAGGTCAATTGCCAGCTCACGATGCGATACGCGCTGAAGAAATGGTGAATTATTTTTCGTATGATTACGCCTTGCCGAAGAAAGACGATGCTCATCCATTTAGTGTACATACGCAACTAAGCGCTTCGCCATGGAATGCCTCGCGCCAACTATTGAGAATTGCGATCAAAGGCAAAGATCTCGCGAAAGAAACTTTACCTGCAGCGAACCTGGTCTTTTTAGTTGATGTTTCCGGCTCTATGGACATGCCCGACCGCCTACCTTTGGTTCGCTCATCGCTCAAACTCTTAGTGGCACAATTACGCCCACAAGATCGCGTGAGCCTAGTCACTTATGCCAATGGCACTCGCGTCGTATTACCTGCCACGGCTGGCGATCAAAAAGCCAAAATTAATCTTGCACTTGAACAGCTAAGCGCGGGCGGCGGCACGAATGGTGAAGCAGGCATCAAGCTCGCTTATGCACAAGCCCATGCAGGAAAAATTCAAGGAGGCATCAATCGCGTCTTACTCGCCACTGACGGCGATTTGAATATCGGCGTCACCAATGACCGCGATCTCAAAGCATTGGTCGAACGTGAACGTAAAGCTGGCATTAGCCTCAGCACGCTCGGTGTAGGCGATGACAATTACAACGAAGCCTTGATGAAGAAACTAGCAAACAATGGCGATGGAAGTTATCACTATCTCGATAGCTTACAAGAAGCGCACAAAGTCTTGGTCAACGAATACACCTCAACTTTAGCAACCATCGCACAAGACTTGAAATTGCAAGTGGAGTTCAACCCAGCACTGGTCAAAGAATATCGTTTAATCGGTTATGAATTACGCGCTTTGACACGCGAGCAATTTAATGACGACAAAGTAGATGCGGGCGATATCGGTGCAGGCCATACCGTCACCGCGCTCTATGAAATTGTACCTAAGGGCAGCAAAGGCAATATCGATGCATTGCGCTATCAGCCAAATATAAGCGATAAAGCACCGAGCAAAGAAACCCAAAACAAGGAGGCGCTTAGCGATGAATTAGCATGGCTAAAATTACGCTACAAAACGCCGGGTAGCGAACAAAGTCAGCTGGTAGAAACACCAATTAAGCAGACCAATATGGTCGACAACATTAAGTCAGCAGATCAAGATTTTCGTTTCGCGACCGCAGTCGCCGCATGGGCACAATGGTTACGTGGCAGCAGCTTGATTGCGAACTACGGCCCGAAAGATATTCTGGCACTGGCAAATTCAGCACGCGGCAGCGATCGCTTTGGTCATCGAGCTGAGTTTATCCGTCTGGTGGAATTATCAGCCGCCCTGCATCCGGTGCAAGCGAAACAATTAAGTAAGAAGCAGACCAAGCCTGCGGTCGCTGAAACCGCCGCGTTGGAAAGTGACTAAGTAAGCAAATTAAGCGAATCCAGTAAACTAAGCAAACACCTGTTGTAGATCAATGAATAATGCAGGTTTCAAAAATCAAAAAGGGCAAAGAATTTTGCCCTTTTTGATTATGAAGCGGGGGTAAAAAATACCGTAGGCTTCCTAGCGACCCTGAGCGTGATTTTTTGCTTCAAGCTCAGGGAAGAACACCATCTAATTAGCGGGGTAAACTCAACCAACCGCGCTCCTCAACGCGAACAGTTTGTGTGCGGCCGCCATTGACAGAATACGTTACCCACAAGGTTTTTACCACACCAGGCACCGGATCGCCACCGCCCAAACTATCATTTTCCACTTTTAGCTCTAAACGTCCATCACGAGCATAAGCACGCACCGCGCGGCTCACATCAATTTTACGAGACTCGGTTCCATAATAGGCACTGACGATAGTGAGTTGTGCATTTTGCCCTGACTCATTGAGCGCGTCGTCACCTCTGCGGTTTCCTTGGGAACGTTCATTGCCATTGCCG
The DNA here is from genome assembly GCF_014284175.1 of Affinundibacterium flavidum. Lineage (GTDB taxonomy): Bacteria > Pseudomonadota > Gammaproteobacteria > Burkholderiales > Burkholderiaceae_D > Undibacterium > Undibacterium flavidum. The sequence continues at coordinate 131,413 of NZ_JACOGA010000001.1, read as the reverse complement.
TTACCCCAACCACCTTTGTAGTCACCACGATTTCCCCAGTTACCGCGCCCCCAACTTTTAAATAAAGCGCCATCAATAACACTGCCTTCGATATATTCAAAAGTACGTACATCACCCCGATTACCGCGGGCATAAATGCGCAGTGTTTTAACACGATTTGGATGTGGGTCTATGCCAAAACTACGATTACCCATGCGGAAATTATTATCACTACGCGCCAATTCTTTCAAACGATCCGTGACATCCACATTGCGTTCTTCTGTGCCATAACGCGCGCTAAGGATCAAGTATTCACCGTCGTCGCGATTATCTCTATTGGCTGCGTTCGATCCCTTCGATCCACGATCTTCCCATGCACCATGATAATCACCAGAGCGTCCCCAATTGCCGCCACCCCATCCCTTAAACAAACTGCCATCGATTAAACTACCTTCACGATACTCAAAAGTACGTATTTCGCCACGATCACTGCGTGCATAAATGCGTAAAGTCTTGATCCGATTAGGATGAGGATCAATTCCAAAACTCTCATTTCCCATACGGAAAGTGCGGTCGCGGCTGGCTAACTCTTTCAAAGTCTGGGTGACATCAACATTCCGTTCAGCAGTACCATAGCGTGCCTGCAATATCTGAAATTCACCGTCATCTCTATGAGCAAACGCGGAACTCATCACGCCGCACAACAGCGCGAACATGATCAGGCTCTTTATGTACATTTTTTGGAAAGTCATTTTTTAACTCTTATAAAGTGGGAGTAAGTTGATAACGCATGATGTAAGTAATCGGTGCACTTGCAGGACTATATTCAAAAAATCACTCAATAATAAAATCGATCAAACAAGATGACTGTCCACGTTGCGACTGCCATCAAGAACGTGAGTAGTACGGCTGCGCTACCAAAATCTTTTGCATTCTTCGAAAGTTCATGACGCTCTAATGAAACACGGTCAACCACAGCTTCAATCGCCGAGTTGAGTAATTCCACGATCAACATCAACACCAAGACCGCGATCATCATCAGTTTTTCAAATGCAGAAACCGGTAAACACAAGGCAATGATGGTACCAAGTACGACCAAGACTAATTCTTGACGAAACGCATGTTCTTGACGCCAAGCGGCTTGCAGCCCTTCAAGAGAATAAAAAAATGCGGAAAAGATCCGTTTCACACCACTTTTGCTTTTAAATTCACTGATTTGATTTTCCACTGGCGCACTGCCTTGCTCTTGCGGTTGCTTTGATTCACTCATGCAAACATTCCTTTTTTTACGCTGTTGTTTACTATGTTAATTACGCTGCTTCTTGACCAAATGGCTGGCTGGATTCTATCAGTTGTCTATGACATAGAGAATAATTTGCTGTATTGAACTTCACCAGAGAATGATGGCATAGCATTTGCCACAAAATATGTGTGAAAGCCTACATGTCAATTTCTTTTCAATTCAAAGTAGACTAAGCTTGCTTCACGATAATGAAATTTTGACCTGTTTCGTCAAATATAGTTAAGGATGTGCGAATGGAAAACCGCTTACAGCGTTTAGAAGCCGTGCAAGCCATGGTATTAGAGATAGGAAAAATCTCGGCCGACACCAATGATTTACGCGAATTCTTACACGCAATTCATATTGCCTTAAGCCGCATTATGTACGCCAAAAATTTCTATATCGCGCTCTACAATCCTGACGATGCATCAATACAATTTGCCTACTTCTTAGACGAAGTCGATCCCGCACCAGACCCGAATAAGCGTTTCAAACTGGAAGCCCCTGGTTCATCTCTAACTAAGTGGGTCATACTCAATCAAAAACCCTTAACTGCAGGCAGCGCCGAAATGGCGCGGATCACCGCGGAAGAACACAATGCGATTACGGGTGCGCCATCCGAGCATTGGATGGGCTATCCCTTAATTGATCATCAAAAACGCACCCTAGGCGCGATGGTCGTGCAAAGTTACGACAAAGATGTTTTGTATTCTGAAGAAGATCAGGCGCTATTTGAATTAATCGCGCGGCACATTTCAAACGCCCTAGAAGCCTTTCAAAGCGTCGATAAATTGGAACGTGCAGTGCAAGAAAGAACTGCATTATTGGCGCACGAAATTGCGGAGCGACGTCGTTCTGAAAAAATTCAAAGTGCCTTGTACGCGATTGCTGAGCTATCTTTTTCTGGGGAAGAAGCGAGTAACTTATATCGCAAATTACACTTAATTGTAGAAAATCTCATCGTCGCAAAAAATTTTCTGGTGGCCTTATATCACCCCGAATCTGCGGAAATCAGTATTCAATACTTTGTCGATGAAAAAGATCCCGTGCCCAGCCATGCTCGTTTTCCGCTGGGCGTAGGGATGACATCATTTGTGGTGCGTACTGGTAAGGCACAACTCATCGACAAAGCACGCCTGCTTCAATTAGTGGACGATGGAGAAATCAAACAAGTGCTGGGTGGGCAAGATATAGAAAGTTGGATAGGTGTTCCGATCTTAATTAAAGACCGCATCTATGGCGTTATCATCGTACAAAGTTATGACTTGCATATCACCTATGGTAACGCTGATTTAGAATTGCTGGCCTTTGTCGCCAGCCATATCGCCGTCGCGATTGCAAGAATGAATGCGGATCGTGAACTACGCCAAACTAAGGTCAACCTGGAACATCAAAACAATGCTTTAAACGAAGCACTACTGGCATTACAAGAAGCACAGACTGAATTAGTCAGACAAGAAAAACTCGCTTCTTTGGGGAGCTTAGTTGCTGGCGTCGCGCATGAAATTAACACCCCCTTGGGGATTTGTGTCACCGCCACTAGTCATCTGATAGAAGAAGTCAGACTCACTCGCAAAGATATTCTTGCAGATGATTTTAAGCCTCAGCAACGCGATCAATTTTTGGATATTCTTGATCAAAGCTTGCGCATTTTAAGTACCAACACTAAACGTGCCGCAGCCTTGGTACGCAGTTTTAAACAAGTCGCCGTCGATCAAACATCGAATGACAGACGCAAGTTTCAATTGCATCCCTATTTGAATGAGATCCTGGTTTCATTACAACCGAAACTGAAAGGCCGCCAAATACAAATCGACATTCAGTGCCCTGAAGATTTATTCATCGATAATTACCCAGGCGCGATTTCACAAATCTTGACTAACTTCGTCATGAATTCACTAACACACGGCTTTGAGAATATGCAGGAAGGAAAGATTCACATCCAGTTTGAAGTGGATGGTGAGGATTTAAAATTTCTCTATCAAGACAACGGGCATGGCATGGACAAGGAAGCGCTGAGTAAATTATTTGATCCCTTTTACACGACCAAACGTGGGCAAGGCGGTAGCGGTCTGGGCACCCACATTGTCTACAATCTGGTAACAGGCTTATTAGGTGGCACTATTAAGGCGCAGTCAACACCACAGCACGGGCTTAGTTATCAATTACGTTTCCCGGTCAATGTCAGTCACGGTAACAAAACTGGAGTGAAGCAAACTTAAGCATCTGGATAGCGCTGATTAATGTCAATTGCTTTGTCTACATGTTGAATTAAGAGCTCAACAAATTCAGGATCTAGGTGACTGCCGCTGACGCTCTTCAAATGCGCAATCACTTGTTCTACTGGCCATGCGGATTTGTAGACCCGTGCATGCATCAAGGCATCAAACACATCGGCCACCGCCACGATGCGTGCGTAAACGTGAATTTCTTCGCCGATCAAGCCTTGCGGATAACCTGTGCCATCATACTTTTCATGATGCTGATGCGCGATGATAGAGGCTGCACGCAAAATGGGTCTATGCGATCCATCTAGTATAGACATACCGACTTCAGGATGTTGCTTCATGATGTCCCATTCGCCTTGATCGAGCTTACCTGGCTTGAGCAACACGGCATCCGGCGTCGCAATTTTTCCTATATCGTGCATAGGAGCAGCTTGCTTCAAAATCGCGGCCTCATCCGGATCCATACCAGAAGCAATCGCGATCAGGTAACACACTTCCGCCATGCGTCTGACATGATTACCAGCTTCTGAAGAGCGTGATTCAACCACATCACCCAAGCGCATAATCAACTCGCCTTGCGTATCACTGATTTCTTGGTTGAGCAAAATATTGTCGAAGGCGATCGCCACGCCGGAGGAGAATACCTCTAATAATTTAGCATCAATATCGCTAACACTCTCGACGCCCTTCAATACTAGCAAAGAAGCCTTTCCGCTTTCATTGGGAAAATAGCCGACATAGGTGTCACCAAATAAATGTGAGATGCGATTCACTGTCACTTGATGCAAATGACTTAGTAATTCTTGATTGAACAATTGATCGTCATCATCGAAGTTGCCGATCTTGGCGAGTACTTCGTAAGATTTCTCACCAGAGACGCCACTCGCACCGCGCAGACGCAGCAACATGCTTTTTTCTAAGCGCAGCAAGGCAACCACTTGTTGTAACAAGCCATTTGCGAAATCATGCATATTTCTTTGTTGGTAAATATGCGCAGATGCCTCGATCACGCGCTCTAAGCCTTCGCGATAAGTCACTTGAAATCGGCGTGCTTCTTCTACCGTGTAAATATCACGATAAGCGCGTAGAGCGGCGAAAGTGGTGGTGAATAATTTGGTGCGGTCGAGTTCAGTTTTTTCTTTGTAATCATTGATATCGTAATCAACGATTACACTTTCTTCTGGTGCCTGACCTGGCTGACCGGTGCGCAGTACGATACGGGTAAATTGATTTTTTAAATCCTGGCGCATCCAGCGCGCAACTTCTAAACCGCTATTTTCTGACTCCATCACCACATCTAGAAATACTAAGGCGATGTCAGGTTCTGTACTCAAAATCGCTTTCGCCTCAGGACCACTATACGCGTCAAAAAACTGTAAGCGCCGCCCATCTAATTCAAAACGATGCAAAGTCAACTTAGTGACATCATGTATATCGGGCTCATCGTCGACCAAGAGGATTTTCCAAGGCGCAGATTTGGATGACGCTGGTGAGGTATTCGACATAAACCGCATTTCCCTAAAAAAATGAAGCAGAAGAGTTGACTCGATTAGCACTGTAGATGGAAGCTAGTATCCGAAAATCGACCACTAGAACTTCGGCCACTGGAAAATAGCTGAATGCTTGCAATTGATAGTACACCTAAGCATTACTTCAACGCCAATAAATTCCATCAGGCAAGATCAGTTTTCATTAATTAACATTGTAAATTCACACAAGCTGAGCGATGCCAATAATAAGTCTTCTTTATTTAACATCAAGACTAATGATTTAGCCCTAAAGACCCGCAACAAAACTGAAAATAGAATCTTTAGTTCAACACAGTCATTTCACATCATGGTATAAAGGAATTTATTGCAATGCACCATCCACATTATGAAAAACGACGCTCCCATTTCAGCTGAAAAAACTTCGATACAAGTCATCGAGCGCATGGTCTCATTATTAGATGCGCTGTCTCGCTATCACGACCCTGTCAGTTTGAAAGAATTAGCTAGTGTGACTGGCTTACATCCGTCCACTGCACACCGTATCCTGAACGATCTGTGTATCACGCGCTTTGTTGATCGCGCAGACACTGGTACCTATCGTCTCGGTATGCGTCTGCTAGAGCTGGGCAATATCGTCAAAAGTCGTCTCGATGTACGCGAAGCCGCCTTAGACTTTATGCGCAATTTGCATCGCATCACGAATCAAACGATTAATTTATCGGTACGTCAGGGGGACGAGATTGTGTATATCGATCGCGCCTTTTCTGAACGGTCTGGAATGCAGGTTGTACGCGCAATTGGTGGTCGCGCCCCACTCCATTTGACATCAACTGGTAAGTTATTTTTATCTATCGATGAGCCGAAAGCACTACGCGCTTACATCACACGCACTGGCTTGGCGGGACATAATAAAAATTCGATTACAGATGTCGCAAAATTAGAGCGCGAATTGGCGTCAGTACGCAGCAATGGCTATGCGCGCGACAATGAAGAATTAGAATTGGGTGTGCGCTGTATGGCGGCGGGAATTCGTGATGACAGCGGAAAAATGATTGCTGGCTTGTCGATCTCCGCTCCGGCAGATCGCTTACAAGAAGCCTGGTTAAGCGACTTGATCAGTACCGCTGATCAAATTTCAGCGGCACTCGGCTACGTCGCTAAACCAACAAACTAAATCTTCTCTAGAAATCGAATTAAGGATTTAATTTAGCGCCGGTACGCTCAAAACGTGGCAAGTAATAATTGTCATAGTCGAGCGAAAACATCAGGCGATTGACGCGCCCCGTGATTAACTCACGTTTAACAAATCCATAAAAACGAGAATCATTGCTGTTGTCACGATTATCGCCCAACATCATATAGTGACCAGCTGGCACAGTCACAGGATCAAAAGAGCGCAGGGCTGAACGCTCTGGCATCACAATGATATTGTGCTGAAAATTTCCTAAAGACTCGGTGTACATCAATTGTTGATTCGGATATTCACGCTTAGGCGTGAGGAAAGTCGGATCAGGCGCATCAACTTGAGCATAGTCAGCTGGCTCGCCGTTGATAATCAATTTTTGGTCACGCATCTCAACCACATCACCCGGTAAACCAATCACACGTTTAATCAAACGCACACCATCGGCGGGGGAGCTAAAAGTCACGATATCACCACGTTTAGGTTCGCCGACATGCTTCAAAATCACATCGGTAAATGGCACTTTAATGTCATAAGCTATCCGGTTCGCAATCACGCGATCTCCTTCCAGCAAATGTGGATACATAGAACTTGATGGTACGACATACCAATCCGCCAAAGCGCTACGCATCAAAATCATGCCCGCGACAAAGAGCAAAAAGGTCTTATTATCGGTAATTAATTTGCGTGGATTTAAGTTCATGGTAAATCTCCAAAAGTAAACAACACCAAGCTATGACACACAAAAGCCCCGAAAGTTCGAGGCTCTTGATTACTACTATTCACTTACAGTAAAAAGGTACAAATTATTTTGCACTCATCAGAGCGACTGTCGTATCCAACATACGGTTGGAGAAGCCCCACTCGTTGTCATACCAGCTGGATACTTTTACCAAACGACCATTTACTTTCGTCAATGTTTCGTCATAAGTAGAAGATGCTGGGTTGTGGTTGAAGTCAACAGAAACCAATGGTGCTGTGTTGTAATCCAAAATACCTTTCAAAGCACCTTCAGATGCTTCTTTCAATACTTTATTGATTTCTTCCACTGTTGTATCACGCTTAGCAATGAACGTCAGATCAACTACAGAAACATTGATGGTTGGTACGCGCATTGCGTAGCCGTCCAATTTACCGTTCAACTCTGGCAAGACCAAACCTACCGCTGCTGCTGCACCGGTTTTAGTTGGGATCATGCTCATGGTTGCAGAACGCGCACGACGTAAGTCTTCGTGCATCACGTCTGTCAACACTTGATCATTGGTGTAAGCGTGGATCGTTGTCATCAAACCGCTTTCGATACCGATCGCATCGTTCAATGGTTTTGCCAATGGTGCTAAGCAGTTCGTTGTGCAAGATGCGTTAGAGATGACTGTATCAGTTGCCTTCAACACGCCATGATTCACGCCGTATACCACTGTTGCGTCTACATCTTTACCACCTGGTGCGGAGATGATGACTTTCTTTGCGCCGCCAGCCAAATGTGCAGACGCTTTTTCTTTTGTCGTAAAGAAGCCTGTGCATTCCAACACGACGTCCACATTCAATTCACCCCAAGGGATATTCGCTGGATTACGTTCAGCAAATACTTTGATCTTGTCGCCGTTGACGATCATGGTGTCGCCTTCAACGCTTACCGTGCCAGGAAACTTACCGTGGGCTGTATCGTAACGAGTCAAATGCGCGTTAGATTCTGCGTTACCCAAATCATTAATCGCAACGATTTGAATTTCATTTTTAAACTTACCACCTTCGTAATGTGCACGAAGGATGTTACGACCGATACGGCCATAGCCGTTAATTGCGACGCGAATCGTCATGGTTCAATCTCCAAAAAGACAAACAGCAACAAAAAATAAAACACAAAAAAATCTTAACATCTCGCCGCAGAGGCGCAGAGTACGCGGAGCATTAGGTAAAAGAACTCTGCGTACTCTGCGTACTCTGCGCCTCTGCGGTTAAAAGCTTTTTCAACTTGACCGAAAATTTACTGAAGCGCTTTCGGAAATGGCATTGCATCCGCCGATGCCATCATCAAATTCAAATCACTCCAACCGTAACCCACTTCGGTCAGGTCCAATCCATCCCAACTAAAATCTTGCTCGATGAGGATCTCTCCACCGAGTTCTTCGTAAAAATTACGTGCTTGAGAATTGCCATCAATGACCCAAATCACGCAACTGGTGCAGCCCATCGCTTGTAGGGAACGAGCTGCTTTGTGCAACATGCGCTTGCCTATGCCACAACGTTGCCATTGTGGGCGAATATAAATGGCATTGATTTCGCCATCTTTATCCAACTTCGCTTCTGGCAATTTCATTGCCGAGACAAAGCCAACAATTTCGTCTTCACTCACTGCGACATAGACGCACAAGCTATCTTCTTTGACCGGCAATGCCTGCAATATCGTACGCCAGTGCAGGACGTTTTCGTTCATGTCCATCTCAGCCAAATAGCTATCAGGGATCATACCGCGATAAGTCGTGCGCCAAGCTTCGATGCGAATCGCCGCAATGGCTTCGGCATCAGCGACTGTGGCACGACGTAATTGGATTTCCTTGATTTTATTCATATCGGGTCTGGATCACTTGCGCTCGGTCAAAATTACTTATGCTAAAACGGATTTTACTTTTGCCACGACATTATCGACCGTGAAGCCAAAGTACTTGAACAAAACGCCAGCAGGTGCAGATTCACCGAAAGTATCGATACCTACTACAGCACCTTCTAAGCCTACATATTTATGCCAGAACGCCGTCACGCCAGCTTCAATCGCCACGCGTGGCAAACCTTTGCCTAACACACTCATTTGGTATGCTTTATCTTGACGATCAAATACGTCGGTAGAAGGCATAGACACAACACGCGCTGGAATACCTTGCGCTGCTAATTCTGCGGCAGATTTCACCGCCAATTCAATTTCAGAACCAGTAGCGATCAATACGACTTTCGCATCAGGTGCGTCTTGCAAAATATAGCCACCACGTGCGATATCCGCGATTTGCTGTGCGCTACGTTCTTGGAACGGCAAGTTTTGACGGGAGAAAATCAAAGTTGATGGACCGTCTAAGCGCTTAATCGATTCTGCCCAAGCCACTGTCGATTCTGCCGTATCGCATGGACGCCAGTTGTCCAAATTTGGAATCAAACGCATGCTGGAGATATGTTCGACAGATTGATGCGTAGGACCGTCTTCACCCAGACCGATAGAATCATGTGTGAACACGAACAGCGTACGGATTTTCATCAACGCTGCCATACGAATTGCGTTGCGACTGTAATCAGAGAAGGTCAGGAAAGTCGCGCCGAATGGCAAGTAACCGCCATGCAAAGCAATACCATTCATGATCGCGCTCATACCAAATTCACGTACACCGTAGTTGATATGGTTACCCGCTTGATTGGCGCGAACTGCGACACACTCTTTCCAGTTAGTTAGATTTGAACCAGTCAAATCTGCAGAACCGCCGAGGAATTCTGGCAAGCTTGGGGCGAATGCTTGAATTGCATTTTGGCTGGCTTTACGTGTCGCAATCGTTTCTTTTTTCTCGACCGTATTAGCAATCGCTGCTTTCACGACTTCATCAAAATTCGCTGGTAAAACATTGTTCATACGACGTGTCAGATCTGCGGCCTTCGCTGGGTGCGCAGCGCTGTATGCGGCAAATACAGCATTCCATTCGGCTTCATCTTTTGCGCCATCGGCTTTTGCATCCCATGCGCTATACACATCGGCCGGCACTTCAAACGGTGGATAGTTCCAATCAATATTCGCACGTACTGCTGCGACTTCCTTATCACCCAAAGCCGCGCCATGCACATTGTGTGTGCCTTGCATATTCGGTGAGCCTTTACCGATGATCGTGCGGCAGCAAATCAGCGTTGGTTTATCCGACGCTTTTGCTTCAACAATCGCTTGATTTACCGCATCGACATTGTGGCCGTCCACCGCACGAATCACATTCCAACCGTAAGACTCAAAACGTGCTGGTGTGTCGTCGGTGAACCAACCTTCTACGTGACCATCAATCGAAATGCCGTTGTCATCCCAGAATGCCGTCAATTTATTCAATTTCAAAGTACCCGCCAAAGAACAAGCTTCGTGCGAAATACCTTCCATCAAGCAGCCATCGCCCATGAACACATAAGTGCGGTGATCAACAATATTCGCGCCATCGACGTTGAATTCTGCAGCCAATAATTTTTCTGCCAAAGCCATACCGACAGCATTCGTGATGCCTTGACCGAGTGGACCTGTGGTCGTTTCCACGCCTGGTGTGATGTGGACTTCTGGATGACCTGCCGTTTTAGAATGCAATTGGCGGAAATTACTGATCTCAGACATAGGCAAATCGTAGCCTGTCAGATGTAACAAGGAATAATGCAACATCGAGCCATGACCGTTCGATAAAACGAAACGATCACGATTGACCCATTTTGGATTGCTTGGATTATGGCGATAGTGACCTGCCCACAAGGCAACCGCGATTTCTGCCATGCCCATAGGAGCACCTGGATGACCAGAATTGGCTTTTTGAACAGCGTCCATAGACAATGCGCGAATTGCATTGGCCATCTTAGAACTAATTGCAGGCTGGAAAGTGGATGTCATAGCGGCTGAGGAGATAAGTTTATAAAATCGTGCGAAAGAACAAATCGGGTTTTATCCTAGGTATCGGGCAAATATATTGCACTAAGATTATCGTTTTATTCTATAAAGTCCGTTATTTTACCAGAGCAGCGCGTCACAGAATACAATTGCGACTTTCACATCATTTTTAGACGGATTTATGGAAGGTTTGCACCTCACCGCGGATTGCTTTGATTGTCGATGCGATCCCTCGCTATTATTTGAAGAAAAGCGCTTAAGCGAATTAGTCCGTCACCACACGAACCAAGCTGGCTTGACTATCGTGGGCGAGAAATTTCATACATTTAGCTATGCTGATGGTAGCGCGGCCGGCGTCACAGGTACTCTGCTCCTCGCCGAATCGCACGTCGCGATCCACACTTGGCCTGAACGTCATGCCGTCACATTGGACGTGTACGTCTGCAACTTTGAAAATGATAATAGTCAAAAAGCACGACACATTGTCGACCAGTTAATCGCCATTTTTCAGCCGGAACAAGTTTCACGCCAAGAATTACAGCGTGGTTTGCAACAAATTAGGCCAGAACCAGCAATAGAATTTTTAAGCCCTTACACCACGATGCAAACGCAAATTGATCAGGTGTTGGCGGAAGTTCAAAGTCCCTTCCAGCACATACAAATCGCAGACACGCCGGAATTCGGAAAAATCATGCGCATTGATGGTGCCATGATGACTTCAGAAAAAGATGAATTCTACTATCACGAATGCTTGGTGCACCCAGCTGCAATTACACATGGCAAGCCACAAACCGCCCTCATCATAGGCGGCGGCGATGGCGGATCGACGGAAGAATTATTGAAGTATGCAAGCATACAAAAAATCACCCTGTGCGAGATCGATCAAGAGGTGATTAAGCTGGCACGTGAACATTTAGTCTCTATCCACAAAAACGCTTTTGATTCTCCCAGGGTTCAGATAATTCATACCGATGGCTTCGCCTTTGTCCAGGATCATCAAGAAAATTACGATTTAATTCTGTTAGATCTGACTGACCCGATAGCGCCCAATGGCAGCAATTTAGCCGAATCGTGCATGAGCGAAGAATTTTTTCAGGCTTGCTATGCACGCTTGAATGCACATGGCTCTCTCGTGCTGCATTTAGGTAGCGCGTTTTATCATTCTGAACGCTACCAAATTACGCTTACTCGCTTACAAAAAACATTCGATCTGGTTCGACCTTACGCCGTCTTCATTCCTTTATATGGAGCTTTGTGGAGCATGGCAATAGCGAGTAAATCTGACCACTCAGGTCTGTGTACCGATCCTCAAGAAATAGAATTTAATCAGGTTGAGAGCACACTCAAAACCAACGAAATTTTTGACTTGCAGTACTACAAACCAGAAATACATGCGGCTTTATTTGCGCATAGTTAGCTCTATCGAGCCCTGATCCAACCAAGAAACAACAAGCCCACCGCAACGGTAAAACAAAAGAACGAAGACCATTACAAGCGGGCTTTACAGCATTACAATGGCAAAGCACTGTGATTAAATATCCTTGAGAACTCGCAAAATAACAGGAGTGCTGATGAGCAGCAAACAAAAAACGCAGCGTCGTGTATCACAATCCCTTCCTTTGGTACTAGTCACTTCAGCTGCCGTTGCTGGCTTAAGTGGCTGCGGCAGTGATGATCCCAACGCAGGCCGCGGTAGCATTCGAGACGAATACAAGAGCTTGGAAGATTGTCAGCAAGATTGGGGTAGCACCGATCCTTGCCAACCACAGCCAGCACCACCCAATAGCAACACAATCGCCCATACCGGAAATACTTCCGGTGGTCACATCTACAGCGGACGCTATTGGGGGCCAAGTTACTACGAAGGTCAACGCGATATTGCACAGCGAAATTTTTTAGGTAGCCGATACACGGGCAGCACCTCACAACTTAGCGATCACGCAGTGAGTCGCAGTGTCACCCGTAGCGTTAGCCGTGGTGGTTTCGGATCAAGTTCACGCGGCTTTTCTGGTGGAGGCTAGTCTATATGATTCGTGAATCATTGACGCCACGATCTGGCTGGCAACGCCAATTTGAAGAACTGGGATTTAGCTATCATTCAATTGATGGCCTATATTGGGATGAACGCTACGCTTACCGTTTTAGCAGTGCGCAAATCGACACATTGGAACAAGCGACAATTGATCTGCATCAAATGAGTTTGCAAGCAGTCGATCATGTAGTTCGCCAAGGGCAGTATGAGCGCTTCGCTATCCCTCAAGTTTTCTGGTCACAAGTTGAAGAAAGTTGGCGTGAACAAGAATTTTCTTTATATGGTCGCTTCGACCTTAGTTGGGACGGCACGGGTTCACCAAAAATGTTGGAATACAATGCAGATACGCCGACTGGCTTGGTCGAATCGTCTGTCGCGCAGTGGTATTGGTTACAAGATGTTTTCCCCAACACGGATCAATTCAATTCTCTGCACGAGAAATTGATAGAACAATGGAAAAAATTCGACGGCAAAGGTGTCGTGCATTTCGCCTGTGCAGATAGTGAAGAAGACATAGGAAATTTATCTTATCTTCGCGACACTGCGATTCAGGCTGGCTTCGCCACTAAACAAGGTCTGATCGGCGGCTTGGGTTGGGATGATGCCAACGCGGAATTGGTCGATGACATGGATGTAAAAATCGACAATCTGTTTAAACTGTATCCGTGGGAATGGCTGTGCCGCGAGCAGTTTTCTACTCACTTGTTGCAACGCCCGGCGCGCATCATCGAACCAGCCTGGAAAATGATCTTGTCAAACAAAGCCATTTTGCCAGTCTTGTGGGAATTATTTCCTGACCACCCTAATCTGTTGCCAGCCTATACTGAAGCGTGGCGCATTAGTGGCAATTTTGTGAAGAAACCGCTGCTATCACGCGAAGGTGAAAACATTTCTATTTATGCCGATGGAAATGTTTTGCATACGGAGGGTGAATATGGGCATGAAGGCTTTATCTATCAAGCTTTTGCACCACAGCCAAAATTTGATGATGGAATTACGCCAGCCTATACATCGATTGGAGCATGGGTGGTCGGAAATGAAGCTGCAGGTATAGGCATACGTGAAGATGAAAGTTTAATTACGAAGAATACCAGTCGTTTTGTGCCGCATTATTTTGTCGACTAAGATCGAGACATGCACTGTTCTGATGGTCCTAAATCAAATGCAGATTTAGTTCCTACACCCAGATGTTTCGAATAACTGTCATTTGAAAGACTCTCATGGATATTCAATTTTTGGCCTATAGTGTTCCCGCGTTTTTTAGCCACTTTGGCGCCGCGCTCACTTTTCTCATTCTCTTTATCGCGATCTACGTTCACATAACGCCGTATAAGGAAATTACCCTGATTCGCGAAGGGAATGTAGCGGCAGCGGTCAGTTTATCTGGCGCGGTTCTCGGTTACTGTGTTGCACTGGCCTCATCAATTGCACACAGTGTAGATTTGCCCGACATGTTGATTTGGAGTGCTATAGCATTAGTCATTCAATTGTTAGCGTTTTTTGTCGCACGCATCTTACTTCCCGACTTGATCAAAGATGTACCAAACAACAAGCTTGCCTCTGGAGTCTTCCTAGGCGCACTCAGCCTAGGTATGGGCATACTAAACGCTGCTTGCCAATCCTATTAGATTATTTTTGAAATCAATGTATACCTAGCTTGTAGCTTTACGCTGAAGAACATTTTTACTACTAAATCCTGTTTACCTGATTCACACTCATGCCTAGATTTTTCTGTCCACTCCCGCTCACGATTGGTGCGCAACTAGAATTACCCGGTGAAACCGCACACCATATTTTTGTACTACGTTTATGTAGCGGAGACCAAGTCACTTTGTTTAATGGTGATGGCGGCTGCTATCTGGCGACACTAGTCAGCGTCGGCAAGAAACAAGTCGTCGCCGATATCAAAGTATTTTTGCCAGAAGAAGTCGAGTTGCCATTTAATCTTACTCTTGCACAAGCATTGCCAGAGGGTTCCAAAATGGATTGGATTATCGAGAAGGCGATTGAATTGGGCGTGAGTCACATTCAACCTTTAGCGGCGCAACGCTCAGTGGTCAAACTCAATGCTGAGCGTGCAGAAAAGAAAATGCAACACTGGCAAGGTATTATTCAATCTGCGAGCGAGCAATGCGGTCGTAATCGCCTCGCCCACCTTGGTGAATTAATGGATGTACAGAAATGGCTAGGGCAACAAGACCTGCATAAACGCATACTTTTATCACCCCGCGCAGAAACGTCTCTGGCAGATTGGGCGCGGCATCATCCACCACAAGCCATTAGTTTAATGATAGGCCCAGAAGGTGGTTTTTCAGAAATTGAAGAACAAACTGCGATCAAGCATGGTGCATTGATGTTGCGTATGGGACCACGTGTTTTACGAACCGAAACTGCCGGATTAACCGCAATAAGTATACTTAGTGCGGCTTGGGGAGGCTTGTCTTAACCTCAACCTCAACCTCATTCCTTACTTCCAAGTGATTGTTACAACTTGGCACATTTACAGTACCATTTTCTGAAGATTAGCTCTCGATTCATCGTTATAATAAGCGCTTTCTGTCAATTAAATGCAGGTATAAGCGATGAAATTAATGAGCAAAAACAATCTCTTAGCAACAATCTGTTTAGGATTGATGCTGACTCTCAGCGCTTGTGGAGGCGACAGCCAAAACGACACTCAATCAGCAATCACAGCATTGAGCGGCCCGCCTGCAGCAGCTCCCGCTGAAACGGTCGTCACGTTCAATGCACCACGTAACTCATTCGCGATTAAACGTACCATCTATAGTTTCTCTGTAAGTGATAAAGGTATCGTTGGCAATCAAACCCTTCTTCAAACAGACAAAACAAATGTCAAATTTACTGATTTTACTGTCAATTTATTAGCTGGTGACAAATCCAAAACTATTGCAGCAGCAGACTTGAATGCATTGATCGAACTTTACGTTGCCTTCATGAATCGGGTTCCTGATGCAGACGGCATGATTTATTGGATTGCTGAAATAAAAAACGGTAGAAGCATAGAACAACTCGCAGACAATTTTTACACGTCAGCGATCGCTTATTCTGATCTGACTGGTTACTCAAGTGCCATGACCAATACAGACTTTGTGAAGAGAATTTACTTAAATGTATTAGGCCGTAGTGAAGTTGATCAAGAAGGCTTGAACTACTGGACCGCAGAACTCAATAGCGGTCGCAAGTCTCGTGGTAACCTAGTACGAACCATCGTCGGCTCCGCACATAGTTTCAAAGGTAAGGCAGAATATGGTTGGGTAGCAGATTTGCTCGATAATAAAGTGACCGTTGGTACCTACTTCTCTATTGAGCAAGGTCTTAATTACAATAGTCCGGCAGAATCTATCAGCAAAGGTATGGAAATTGCTGCAGCAGTTACAGCCACGGACATCAGCGCCGCAAAAAATAAAATCGGCGTCACTGATACGTCGTTCGACCTAAGAACATCGCCACCACCTGCACCAACAGTCAAAATTGTGACCACCCTCGGCACGATTATCGTTGAATTGAATCCAGACAACGCACCGATCACTGTAGCAAATTTCTTGCGCTACACCGATGTCGGCTTCTATGGCAACAAAATCTTTCATCGTGTCATCAGTAATTTCATGATTCAAGGCGGTGGATTCACCGCCGATATGGTGCAAGCCTCTACCTATGCGCCGATTGTGCTCGAAGCAAACAATGGCTTAAGTAATGTGCGTGGCAGTATTGCAATGGCACGTACCAATGTACTCAATTCAGCGACTTCCCAATTCTTTATTAATGTAGTTGACAATACTTTCCTCGATACTAGCGGTGGCGGCTATGCTGTATTTGGTAAGGTCATTTCTGGGATGGATGTCGTCGACAAAATCAGAGTTGTTCCGACTGGATCAAAAAATAACTACCCTGACGTCCCTGTTACTACAGTAAGCATTACTTCGGTAACGCGTACAAATTAAACTGGATCGCTAAAAAATAGGCGTTCAATACTTGTGTAAAAGGGTAGTCAATTTTAGATTGGTTACCCTTTTACTTTTCTTCACACCAATTACAAATCCACGCACAAGCTACTACGCGATCACATTGAGATCTCCGGTATTTAGCTCCATTCTTCAATTCACACTTTAACCGCTCGTGATGATTATGCTGAAGCATCAAATAATCAAACAAGCAAACATAGTTCACAGTTTTTACATATCTTTTAACATATCATAAGCACCCTACTATTCACGAAAGGAAATCCCATGGGACTCTTAGACACTGCATTAGGTATGTTAGGTAATGTACAATCAAGTTCAGGTAACTCGCAGCAAATGTTAGTACAAGCTGCACTCAGTATGCTCAATCAGTCACAAAACGGAGGTTTACAGGGGCTAATTGGCACATTCCAAAATGCCGGATTTGGTGAACTCATAGGTAGTTGGGTCGGGACAGGTCAAAATTTACCTATCTCTGCTGAGCAAATACAGCAGGCATTAGGTGGTGGGCACTTGGATCAATTTGCGAATGCCAGTGGGCTTTCGACTTCAGATACTGCCAGCGACCTTGCAAACATTCTCCCCGGACTAATAGATAAATTAACGCCGAATGGCCAAGTGACAGATGCAGATAATTTTGATACTGACGCCGTTTTGCAGCAATTTTCATCCTTATCCTCGCTTTTTAACAATCGCTAAATCAGTCCATTCTATGAAATAGTTACTTGTAGGGCGATCAACTTTGTCAGATAAAAAGCAAACTGATCGCCTGAGAAATTATTCAAATCAACGACATTTACACATTCAATAATCTTTAATCAGTACGTTCAACAAATCCCTCGCGCGAATTTGTTACACTGCCGCCTATTCACTGCCATATATTTTTTTCATTACTAGCATTTTCACTTAAACATGCACTAACAGGCATTTATAGACACCTTATGGACTCTTCATTACCAGTCATACACTGGATAGAAAATCAAAGCACGCATAGCCTGCATTGGCATTCCGAAAATGCATCCGCTGCTCCCAAACGGATACAACTTGCGGATGATACGATGAGCGCAGAAACTGCCTATCGCCTTGCATGTGAAGGTACAGCTTTGCTCTGGCGTGGTGACTTCCAAAATGCAAAAAATCTGCTGCAGGCGATTGCTCGGAGAATAGATAAAAAACCTGCAAAAAAAAATGCCAAGCCCGTCGCGACAGGCGCGCTAGCTTTTCATTTATATCGACAAGCGCAATCGCAACGCGCTCGTGTTTTAGCGATGTTGATTATCCAAATCAACGCTGATTTTTCCATCCCATTGAGACGTGCGCCGGATGTTGCACAGGCATGCACCGAAGTGTATGGAAAGTTTGAACACGCTTTTGTTGTCTCATTGCGAGAATTATTAGGCATTATCGGCGCACATGAATGGCGCAAGAATGGCGTGATGATTCCCGCTTTAGGGAGCAAGATACATCCCTACTATGGTGTTTTTTCACCTGTCCGTGGTGAATACTTGGAATTATTTGCTAAGGCTCCGTTACCCACCCATGATCTGGCTTTCGACATAGGCACAGGCACTGGCGTGATTGCGGCACTGTTAGCACATCGCGGCATCAAGAAAATCGTCGCGACCGATCAAGATCCACGCGCCTTGGCTTGTGCGACTGAAAATCTACAAAACTTGGGCTTTGCCGGTCAAGTTGAATTGCTCAAGGCCGATTTATTTCCTGAAGGGCGCGCTCCTTTGATCGTCTGCAATCCTCCGTGGATACCAGCCCGCCCAAATGCAGCGATTGAATATGCGATTTACGACCCGGAAAGCCGCATGTTAAAAGCGTTTTTGTTAGGTGTAGCAAAACATCTCGAAGCCACTGGAGAAGCATGGCTAATTATGTCTGATCTAGCCGAACATCTTGGCTTACGTACTGCTGAAGAATTCTGGGGCTGGATTGATGCTGGCGGATTAACTGTCATTGGCAAATTGGATATTCGTCCGCAACATGCGAAAGCCAGCGACAGTAACGACCCTCTTCATCTTGCACGTGCCGCCGAGATTACTTCTTTGTGGCGCCTACGTCTAAAATAGCCATGCATACTTTCTTCTGTGTCAACATAAGCTTCTAAAAGAAAATCGTATTGCATCTCAAATCTTAAATTTCCAATTTCCAATTTCAAACTATGCCCCACACCATTCAAAGTTTTTTGAGAAAAGTGTTTGCCGACTTACACATTCATCCTTGCTAAGGGTTTTGTACATGAATTGAAGTCCTGAAGTCACAAAATGCGTGGCTTTCAGGGTATGCGATGCCTAGATAGTAATTTTCCCCAACGATGTTCCCTGGCCGCACCATCACTAACTCTGCCATACTCAACGTAAATTCTATTAATTCCTCACTTAAAACGCCTATGCAAACCCTATTAATTATCGACATGCAAAACGCATGGTTAGACGAACATCCACGCTTTGATATAGAAGCGATTAAGCAAAGAATTAACCTAACATCAAAGCAATTTCGTCAGTCTGGATGGCCCGTCATCTTCGTACAGCATGAGGATGAGAACGTACGCGTCGGCAGTAAAGAGTGGGATATTCATCAAGATCTTATTCGAGTCGACGGTGACCATTATATTCATAAGACCGCATGCGATGCCTTCGCAAATACCAATCTAAAGGTACTACTAAGAGAATTAGGTAGTTCGAGTCTAACGCTATGTGGATTGGCAACAGAATTTTGCGTTGACACGACGATACGTGCCAGCTTGTCTCAAGGGTACGACGTGATCGCTCTTTCGGACGCACACACAACGGCGAATCGCCCACACCTGACCGCGGAAACAATTATTCAACACCACAATTGGATGTGGACAAATATCGCAGCACCACAACATAGAAAAATCCAAGTAATTAGTACCCATGACTACTTAAAAAACATTTAGGTGTTTAAGTACTTCAATTCACAAGCATTCTCGGCCAATGTTGTAGAAATTAAAAACTTCCCCTCAGTTTAACCGCTCCAAAACACAAAAAGCCGTCGAAAAAAAATCGACGGCTTTTTGATCCTTTTAGTCACATGACTCAAGTTCGATAATTCAATCAAGCGAAATTTTCGCCTGATCAAATTATTCTCATCAAGCAAACTCAATAATCAGAGTTCGCTTGATGCATGCATTAAAACTTAATGCACAAATTATTGCACGACCGCTTTTACACTTGCGTTGCTAGTTGCAGCATAAGCATTCACTAACAAGTAGTAAGTACCAGCAGCAGGAGCACTGAAAGTGATAGTTTCTGTATTAGTAGAACCATCAGATTTCTTAGTGTAGCTAGTAGTTGTTGGCGCTGTTGTCATACGTGCATACAAATCAGAATCACCAGTACCGCCAGACAATGTGAATGTCAAACTAGTTTTGCCAGATGGAACAGTAATGTAATACAACTTAGATGCATTTGTCGCCAAAGTCACGCTTTGTGCTGTACCACTCACCAATGCTGTACCAGTTGGTGTTGTACCACCAGTTTGATAGCTAGCAACGATAGAGGCACCGCTAGTTGCAGAAGCTGCGTTTGCCAACAAGTAGTAAGTGCCTGCAGTTGGAGATGCTACAGTGATCGTTTCTGCATTTGTAGCACCGTCAGATTTTGCCAAATAAGATGTTGTTGTCGGTGCAGAACCTAATTTCGTGTAGATGTCGCCATCACCAGTACCACCAGACATCTTGAACGTCAAATTCGTTGCACCTGTTGGCACTACGAAAGTGTACGTTGCTGATTGATTAACCGCTGCTGAGAAAGTCACTGCAACGTCTTTAGTTAATACGCCACCTGCTGGAGGAGTTGTACCGCCGCAACCGCCAGTTACACCAACAGAAGAGAACGCTGCAGTAACGTCAGCAACTGCATAACCGCGATTAATTGCAGCTTTTTCTACGCCACATGCACCTTGGTTAAATGTACTGTTTGCAGTCCAGTATAAACGGTTCGCGTCTGCCATTACTTCGAAAGCTTTACGTACTGTCCAGCCAGATTTAGTTGCTAACAAGTAAAATGCTTTGTTAAATACGCCGCTTGTATGATGAACGTCCATGCTGCTTGTGTATTTACTTGCATGACCAATGGAGATACCGTCTTGTTCTGGATTATCCATGTAACGCATTGCGCCAGAACCTTTTTTGATATCGTCACCAACTTTGAAAGTACCAGTACCGCGCATATACCATGCGGCAGCTTCACCAGCCATATCAGAGAAAGCTTCATTCATACCACCAGACATACCGGAGTATACCAAGCCAGAATTTTGCTCTGTAAAACCATGGCTAACTTCATGTGAAGTAACGCCCAATGATACCAATGGATGGAATGTAGAACCACCATCGCCATAGCTCATTGCTGTACCATCCCAGAATGCATTTTCATAGTTTGTACCATAGTGAATACGCATTTGGAGTTTGCTGGAAATTGGACGCAGGCCTAACCAAGCTTGATACATATTGAAAACGACGTTACCGAAGAAATGGCCGTCATTCAATGGTGAGTATGCGCCATTGATTGTTTTGTAATTATTTGTTGGGCAAGTAAATGAGAACAAGGTGCCAGAACCTGATGTTGCACCATTCATATTGTATGTATCAACATTGGTACTCGTCATTTGACAAGAGCTTGATACAACCAACGGGCCGTAAGTCGCACCGCTACCAGCTGGGCCGTAAGTATATTGACCGATACGTTGGTTACCACCTGGACCACCAGCGTCTAAGTGAGTAATGCCTTCCCATTGTTCCAGAATCGCACCAGAATTCGCATCAACGAAAGCGTGTGGACGGCTTGGATTACCTTTGGAATCGATAGTGACGTAAGAAGTCAAATAAACCAATTTAGCAACATTGTTTGCGCCAACTTTTACAAACAATTTTGCTTGTTCGTTGTATGTATTGCTTGGATTTTTAACGTTTTTTGCCAAACCAATTGCTTGTGTTGAATTGTACAAAGGTTTTACTGATGGCAAGTCACGTGCGAGGTTAGTGATCAAAGTACCATGGAATGAACGTGCATCTGCAGAAGCGAAAGATTTTGCGCTGTCTACATGCTCAACAATTGCCTCACCCCAGACAGGTACGCCTTGATGCAACTGCTCATAGCGTGTTACAACTTTGCTACCGTATGTTTGGCTACGCAAAGATTTCAAATCGTTTGTACCTACACCTAACAATTCATTTGTTCTGGCAGATGCTGCGTTCAAAGAATTATTAGCACGAGCACCGATTGTGC
This sequence comes from Affinundibacterium flavidum, assembly GCF_014284175.1. Classification (GTDB taxonomy): domain Bacteria; phylum Pseudomonadota; class Gammaproteobacteria; order Burkholderiales; family Burkholderiaceae_D; genus Undibacterium; species Undibacterium flavidum. Next base: position 109,372 of record NZ_JACOGA010000001.1, on the reverse strand, counting down.
CTAAATCAACGCGATCTGCTGCAGATGCGCCGAAAGAAGCTGCGATCAATGTTGCCAACAATGTTGGACGTACAACTGCTTGTAATTTAATACCTTTTTTCATCTTGTTTCCTACCTTCTAGTCGAAAAACTCCCTAAGTATTGAATTGACCAAAGCTTTTGACTTTAGTCCCCATTTTCTTATTGCCAGTTTTACTACAGTGGTTATGGGTTGTAGTGGCAATACGCTCTTCTTATTTGAGATTGTCGTTGATCTCTAGAATTTTTGACAAATCTCAAGCGGCAGTGCTAGTAGAACAGAGCTGGAGAAGATTGAAAACATACATATTTGACTATACAAGTAATTTTAAAGCTAGAACAAAAAATAATAACAAAATTAAATATTGAGATTCCTTAAAAGAATGAACAAAACATTGAAAAAATCCACCATTTCTTACTTTTTAAATTTACATAACGAATGTATTTATCATAGGTGTTTATACTAAAAAATACGGATCAAAAATACAACAGCAAAAGTGGTATTACTTAAACTGGCAAAAACAAACATTTCCTACTGGGAATTTTATAAATTTCCCACAAGAAATCAAAAAGTGGTATTATTGATATATTTAACACGCTTAGATTAATAAGCCTTTTTTGACGCAAAAAAAAACCGCCAAATATTTGGCGGTTTTACGTGATTAGTGATGATTTTTAACGCTGTGCGACTGCATCGACGACGCATAATGCCGTCATATTAACAATTCTCCGTACGGTAGCCGATGAGGTCAAAATATGAACTGGTTTTGCGCATCCCAAAAGAATAGGTCCGATTGCAATATTGTTACCTGCTGCCGTTTTCAATAAATTATAGGCAATATTCGCAGCATCAATATTTGGCATCACCAACAAATTCGCGTCCCCTTTTAAAGTCGAAGTTGGCATCATTTTTTGACGGTAATCAGAATCCAAAGCAGTATCACCATGCATCTCACCGTCAATTTCCAGATCAGGAGCATCGCGTTGCACGATAGCTAATGCAGAACGCATCTTCTTCGCGGATTCACTATTGCTAGATCCAAAATTAGAATGTGATAGCAATGCTGCTTTCGGTTGCAAGCCAAAACGACGCATTTCTTCAGCAGCCAAAATCGTGATCTCTGCAATTTGTTCAGCTGTTGGATTTTCATTGATATGCGTATCAACCAACACCAACTGACGATCAGGTAATACCAAACCATTCATCGCCGCATAGACATTCACACCGGCGCGTTTACCCAGCACTTGATTGATGTAGAACAGGTGCAAACTACCAATCCCAAAAGTACCGCAGATCATGCCATCAGCATCGCCTTTATGGACCATCATCGCGCCAATTAAGGTGTGACGGCGACGCATCTCTAATTTCGCATATTGTTCAGTAATACCTTGACGGCACGTCATTTGGTGGTAGGTCTGCCAGTAATCACGATAACGAGCGTCCATTTCTGGATTAATCGCTTCAAAGTCAACACCTGCTCGCAAACGCAGACCAAATTTTTCTATGCGTTTTTCAAGAATATGTGGACGTCCAACCAAAATAGGCTTCGCCAGTTTTTCATCGACCACCACTTGCACTGCACGTAAAACACGCTCCTCTTCGCCTTCTGCAAAGACAATACGTTTACGAGAATCAGGTGCCTTCTTAGCGATTTGGAATAGCGGTTTCATGAAAGTGCCACTGTGATAAACAAATTGCTGCAATTTATCGCTGTAGGCTTGCATATCTTGAATTGGCCGTGCAGCGACGCCACACTCTTCAGCGGCTTTTGCAACGGCAGGTGCGATCTTGATCATCAAGCGCGGATCGAACGGTTTGGGAATCAAATACTCAGGGCCGAAGGACAAATTAGAAATGCCATACGCAGAAGCCACTACATCGGATTGTTCAGCTTGCGCTAAATCAGCAATTGCATGCACCACGGCGATTTCCATTTCACGCGTAATCGTGGTTGCACCACAATCTAAAGCGCCACGGAAAATATACGGGAAGCACAAGACGTTATTGACTTGATTTGGATAATCAGAACGACCGGTCGCCATGACGACATCATCACGCACCGCTTTAACTTCTTCCGGCAAAATTTCTGGTGTTGGATTTGCTAACGCTAAGATCAATGGACGGTCACCCATAGACTTAACCATGTCTTGCTTCAATACACCGCCAGCGGATAGTCCTAGGAAAATATCCGCACCAACAATCACTTCTTTCAAACTACGTGCGGTCGTCTCTTGGGCGAAGCGTTCTTTATCCGGATCCATGAGCTCAGCGCGTCCTTTATAAACGACACCTGCCAGATCCGTCACAAAAATATTTTCAATCGGAAATCCCAGATCAACAATGAGGTCAAGGCAAGCTAAAGCAGCCGCGCCTGCTCCTGATACCACAAGCTTGCAATTCTTAAGACTCTTATCAACTACCTTCAAGCCATTCAAAATCGCAGCGCCGACAATAATCGCCGTGCCATGCTGATCATCATGGAAGACCGGAATCTTCATACGATCACGCAATTTTCGCTCAATGTAAAAACATTCTGGCGCTTTGATATCTTCCAAATTGATACCACCAAACGTCGGCTCTAGAGAGGCGATAATATCCACCAACTTATCGGGATCAGACTCATTAATTTCGATATCAAAAACATCGATGCCTGCAAATTTCTTGAACAAAACACCCTTACCTTCCATCACGGGTTTTGAAGCGAGTGGTCCAATATTGCCCAAGCCCAGAACCGCGGTTCCGTTGGTAATCACGCCAACCAAATTGCCGCGAGCGGTGTACTTAAAGGCCGCAGCCGGATCGGCCACAATTTCCTCGCATGGAGAAGCAACACCTGGCGAATAAGCCAAGGCTAGATCACGCTGATTTGTTAATTGTTTTGTAGGCGTAACACTAATCTTGCCCGGTGTTGGAAACTCGTGATACTCCAACGCTGCCTGACGCAATTGTTGACGAAGTAATTCTTTTTGATCTGCTGAATCCATGCGAGTTGATTCCTTCTTAAGCTGACAAATGAGGGGGTTAATGATTCTAGCAGACAGGCAACAATTGCTTCATACGTATTTATACGCGTTCCATTACTTTTTTGCATAAGTAATCACGGTTATTTACTAAAGCACGCTTAGTCGATAACTTTTGATTATCAAGATGGTAAATTAAAATTTTTTAATGACATGATTCATTGCGAATGAATGGCGTACAAATTACGTATAAATCAAATTTGAGGAGGTGCTAATGCGTGGCCGAACACCAATACCAAATCCAAGTCAGATGTAATTGAGCATTCTGCGATCGCTTCTGAACAAATATGTGTTGTTTTCGACTTACATCCACTTAAAAACTTCATTTGCGTAATCCTCTGATTTACAGTATTTTCCAATACTCAATTGCTATTGCCAAGAAACCAATCTTAGCAAAATAAATAATGATAAAAATTTCCTTTCAAACTTGTTTTTACTCAATCTCGCAAGGATTTTGATGAAGTTGTTAATCACTACGGCGTCTACACAAATGATAGATTTCAAGACAAGTTAAGTAATGGAAGCCAATGAGGTAAGAGATGTACGCAATTCAAATAATGAAAACTCAAGACCAACTTAAAAATGCTTTCACCTACCGCACCGATGCCTACAGGGCAAACATGATCAAATCAAATCTCTCATTAAGTCTGTCATTGAGCACGGTGTAGAGCGATGGTCAAGTTATTCAACCGAGAAAACAATCTGGATGCCTACATCGCAGCCAGCGCAGACGAAGCGCAAGTGGCGAATATGTTGCATAACTCTACATGGCGGCTGGGAGAAGAAAAGTCGTGGCACTTGGACCAAAATAATGGACAGTTATTATTGAGCTTCGAGGATGGCACTTTCGCTTTGGCGGCAGCTCAAATCGTCGGTACTTTTCATCATAAAGATAGCACTTTCATGTGGGGCTGGAATCACCCTTCCGTGTTACCTGCACTTAAGCGCAATGCCAGCATAGTCAGAGAATTTGGCAAAGAGCAAAAAGCCAAAGAATTGACGCGCGGTAGCGTCAGTTGCACAGAACAGCGGGCATGGGAATTAACCGCTTTATCTATGCGCTTAAACAAGGCAAAAGGCGCCTATCGTGTCGAAGTGAAACCTGGTGTCAGCATGTTCTTGAATTTTAGCGATATTCAAATTGCACACGAGGCGAAATCTTAGGCATATCAAGCTACCTTAACAATGTTAGATGCATTTTGATGGCGAACGAAGACGACATTTTCTCCCTCGCACTAAGCGCTTTCGTTACAATGCCACATGCTTTCAGAATTCGATCTTATCAAACAATATTTTGTGCAGGATTACGCCGGTGATTCCCGCTTCGCCTTGGGCATTGGTGACGACTGCGCATTACTCAATCCTAGTCCGGGAATGCAGTTGGCGATTTCAACTGATGCCTTAGTATCGGGCCGACATTTCTTTGCAGACGCAGAGCCGATAGGCTTGGGTCATAAATGTTTGGCTGTCAATTTATCAGATCTGGCGGCCATGGGGGCGAAACCCTTGGCATTTACCTTGGCACTATCGTTACCTGAAGCGAATCCAGATTGGTTAGCTGGTTTCTCACAAGGTTTATTAAGCCTAGCGAACCTACACCAATGCCGTTTAATCGGTGGCGATACGACCAAAGGCCCACTTAACATCTGCATCAGCATATTTGGTGAATTACCACCCGGATCGGCATTACGTCGTGATGCGGCGCAAGTTGGCGACGATATCTGGATCTCAGGTAGCTTGGGAGATGCACGCTTAGCCTTGGCGTCTTATTGGAAAGAAATGACGCTTACTGATGAAGAGCATTCACAAGCTGCCAGTCGCATGCATAGACCAACGCCAAGAATCGCGCTCGGTATTGCATTACGTGGGATTGCCAACGCTGCCTTAGATATTTCTGATGGATTAGTTGGCGATCTCGGCCATATCTTAGATCGCTCGCATGTGGGCGCCAACTTGGATGTCGATAGCTTACCTGCTGGTCCCGTATTGAAAAAACAAACACAAGAAAAACGTCGGGAATTTACTTTGAATGGTGGCGATGACTACGAACTATGTTTCACTGCGCCAAGTCATCAACGTCAAGCCGTCATTGCGGCAGGCTTAGCAAGTCAAACTGCGGTCACGCGTGTTGGCATAATTGAGGCAGAACTTGGACTGCGCTTGCGTGATACAAATGCTGAGGCCATTAACATGGCTCTAACTTCCTTCGATCATTTCACCACACCTTAACGACTATGGACGTGAATCCTAACCCTATCCTAAAACCAACGCCAGCATTCATGCTTGCCCATCCGGCGCATCTGTTGTCGCAAGGATTCGGCAGCGGACTATCACCCATTATGCCTGGCACGGCGGGAACATTATTTGCGTGGCTAAGTTTCGTCGTGCTTAGCGTACGCTGGCCTCAAATATTCACGCCACTCACTTGGGGCGGCATCATCGTCATTGGTTACTTCATTGGCGTATGGGCATGTGATGTTACGGGAAAAAATCTTGGCGTAGCCGATCATGGCAGCATGGTCTGGGATGAAATTATCGCTTTCTGGTTGGTATTATTATTGATTACTCCGGCACCAATAAGCGCGCAGTTTTGGGCTTTCGTGATCTTTCGATTTTTTGATATGCTCAAGCCGCCACCTATAGGCTATTTTGACCGACAATTCAAAGGCGGATTTGGTGTGATGTTTGATGATATCGTTGCGGCATTTTTTGCACTTCTTGTACTGGCTTTCTGGCACAACTGGTAAGTTGTATTTTGATTGACTAGCCTGCACTTTAGCGATAAATCAAGACCTTTTCTCTTTCAAGATTTGTGCGCAGGATGTATCCTAAAGAGGTCAAGCACGCCCTCAACATTATCGATGCGAGGTAGTCATGCAACGTAGAACTTTGCTTTCTCTGGCACTCTGCTCTAGCCTATCATTCGCAGCTTCACAAACTCGCACGAATGTCATACAAGTATCAACCCTATTAGAAAATGATCCGGCGACGGAAATTGCCGAACAAATTCTACGCTTAGCCTATCAGCGTGTAGGTATGTCGCTTACCGTCAAAAAATTTCCTGGCGAACGTTCACTTTACAGTGCAAACAATGGAGAAACTGACGGTGAGCTCTATCGCAAGATTGGTATGGAACGTGATTATCCGAATTTGATCATCGTACCAGTCCCCTTACAAACCTATGAAATCGTCATATTCACGCAAGCAACTGATTTCGTGGTTCATGGTTGGGAAAGTCTGCGCCCATTCGTCATAGGCTACGTCAAAGGGATCAAAATCATAGAACAAAATACCGAAGGGATGCGGGTCGAACAAGCCGCAACCATGCGTCAAGCATTTTTAAAAATGAGCTTGGGTCGCAGTGATATTGTGGTCGCAAACCGATCATCAGGGCTTGCGGTCTTAAAAGAATTGAATATGACTGATGTACATGTATTAAGACCCGCACTAGCGAGTTTCGCCGTCTTTCATTATCTTCATAAAAAGCACGAACAACTGGTTCCCAAATTGACTGCAGCATTAAAACAAATGCAGAGTGATAAAAGTATAGAAAACATTCAAAAAGAAGTCATGCGCAAGCTGGAAATCCCTTCAGCAAAAACAAATTGAAATTTCACATGCGATGATCTTCGCCAATGTTTCACTATCGATTTCACTATCTCACCACACACTGCACATAAAAATAAACGCATAGTTTGAACAAAGTGGTAAAGTATTTCTAACTGCCACTCATCCCAAAAGATGAATGACAATGATCAATCAAACCTAAGGAGACTAAGCCATGACTGACATGATAGAACTCGCAGAAAAAGTTGGCGACGCGCTTAAATCCAAGAAGCTTTTACTATCGGTCGCCGAGTCTTGCACTGGCGGAGGTATTTGCTATCAATTGACAGAGATCGCCGGCTCATCGGAATGGTTTGATTGCGGATTCGTCCCCTATTCCAATTCTGCAAAAACCGAAATGCTGAATATCCCCGCCTCTTTGATAGCACAACATGGTGCAGTCAGTGAAGAGATCGCCGCAGCAATGGCTGAAGGTGCATTAGCAAATTCAGAAGCGCATGTTGCGATCTCCACCACAGGTATCGCTGGCCCTGGCGGTGCTGTACCCGGCAAGCCAGTTGGCACGGTCTGCTTTGGCTGGCGTGTGGGTGGAATCACACATACTGAGCGTAAAGTATTCAGTGGAGATCGCCACGCAGTGCGTGAACAAACTGTGGCGCATTCACTCAATAAATTGCTGCGGTATGTAGAAGAAATTTAGTTCCCAAGCAAAATCAATCTCACAATAAATTAAAGAGATGATCCTGATGGCAACGCAAAAAAGATGTTTTGAATATTAAAAAGGCGCGAAGAAATTTCATTCTCCGCGCCTTTTATTTATTCTTGAAGCGATTCAATTTACGACTTAGTGAATTTATTTTGTGAATCGACCGAGTTGGTTGAATAAGTCGACTTAGCGAAATTGATTAATCGCATCTCGTGTTTCCAATGCCACACGACGTGCTGCCTGTGCATAGGATTCACCAGCCACGGGCTTCGCATACAAAATCGCCCGTGAAGAATTAATCATCATGCCAGTACCATTGGCTGTGCGACCCGCGCGTACCGTTGACTCTACGTCCCCACCCTGTGCACCAACGCCTGGAATCAACAAAGGCATGTCACCAATCAAAGCTCGTACTTGTGCTATTTCATTGGGAAAGGTTGCACCAACAACGAGTGAGCACTGACCGTTGGTATTCCACATATCCGCAACTAACTGCGCGACATGTTGGTATAGAGGCTTACCGCCCACATCCAAAAATTGTAAGTCAGATCCACCTGCATTTGAAGTGCGGCACAACACAATCGCACCACGGTCTTTCCACTCCAAGTATGGCGCCACTGAATCAAAGCCCATATAAGGATTCACCGTCACCGCATCGGCGTCATAGCGTTCAAAAGCTTCACGCGCATACTGTTCGGCAGTGGCACCGATGTCACCGCGCTTCGCATCTAACACAATAGGAATATTGGGATAAGTCGTTTTGATGTAACGACAAATTGCTTCTAACTGATCTTCTGCGCGTAAGGCAGCAAAGTAAGCGATCTGAGGTTTAAAGCTGCAGGCTAAGTCTGCAGTAGCATCGACGATTGCTTTACAAAACGCGTAAATGGCACCCGATTGTCCCGCTAATTCTGCAGGAAATTTATTCACATCAGGATCTAAACCTACGCATAACAGGGAATTGTTAGCAGTCCAAGCGCTCGAAAGTTTTTGTAAAAAAGTCACGGTATATCTCTATTATCTGAAATGGCATCGCGGGGGCGACTCCAATATAAAAGGACACTAAATCACATTCAGAAGAACTCAAAATGTCGGGATGTCATCCCTGCGTAGGCAGGGATCCAGTGTCTTTGCGTTTTCACGCCACTGGATTCCCGCCTACGCGGGAATGACGATACGGCAGGCTGTGCTTAAAGTACGTCATTCAGAATTAAATCCACTCTATTGAGTAATTTTTATCCCTCCATTATAAACCATCACTTTTTCGATCTCTAAGAGTGTCAAAGCGAACAACAATTAAAAAGCCGCAATCCCAGTTTGCGCCCGTCCCAAAATCAAGGCATGAATGTCGTGGGTGCCTTCGTAAGTATTGACCACTTCTAAATTCACCAAATGACGAGCAATACCGAATTCATCTGAAATGCCATTGCCACCCAACATGTCACGTGCTGTGCGCGCAATATCTAAAGACTTGCCGCAAGAATTACGCTTCATGATGGAAGTGATTTCAACCGCTGCAGTACCTTCGTCTTTCATGCGTCCAAGGCGCAAGCAGCCTTGCAAAGCAAGCGTAATTTCGGTCTGCATGTCAGCCAATTTTTTCTGCACTAATTGATTCGCTGCCAATGGACGGCCAAACTGCATCCTATCCATCGTGTATTGACGCGCGGTATACCAACAAAACTCCGCTGCACCCAAAGCACCCCAAGCGATACCATAGCGAGCAGAATTTAAACAAGTGAAAGGACCTTTTAAGCCTTCCACATGCGGCATCAGATTTTCTTCGGGAACAAACACTTCGTCCATGACGATTTCACCGGTCACCGAAGCACGCAATCCAACCTTGCCATGAATGGCTGGAGCCGACAAACCTTCCCAGCCTTTTTCTAAAATAAATCCGCGAATACGACCATCATCCGTTTTTGCCCAAACAACAAACACATCAGCAATCGGGCTATTCGTAATCCACATTTTGGCACCAGTCAATAAATAACCACCATCTACCGTTTTGGCACGGGTCACCATACTGCCGGGATCAGAACCGTGATCAGGCTCAGTCAAACCAAAACAACCTATCCACTCGCCAGTCGCCAGCTTTGGAAGATATTTGCGCTTTTGCGCTTCGCTACCAAACTCATTGATCGGCACCATCACCAGCGATGACTGTACGCTCATCATGGAACGATAACCAGAATCGATACGCTCAACCTCACGCGCAACCAGACCATAACAAACATAATTCAATCCCGCGCCACCGTATTCCGCAGGAATCATAGAACCGAGCAAACCAAGTTCACCCATTTCACGGAAAATCGCTGGATCAGTGCGTTCATGACGGAAAGCATCCAAAATACGAGGTGCCAATTTTTCTTCACAATAAACGCGTGCGGCCTCTTGTACCATGCGCTCTTCGTCGCTCAATTGGGAACTCAATAACAGCGGGTCGTCCCATTGAAATGATGCTTTTGCCATATCAGTCTCTCAAAATATTATCGTTGTGCAATCTTGAAGGCATGCAATCTTAAAGATTGAAGCCTAATCTCTCTTGTTTTGTTAGACCGTCATGCTACCTGATTTATGTCTGACTGGAAATTTGTGCTGAGATCAACTGTAGCATTTCGACAATTGAAAAGACGTGCGGAAGCGTAGTGATAAGGAATTTGGTCCCTCCGACAAGAATCGAACTTGTATCCCACGCTTAGGAGGGAAAGATTACTTTTCAAATTTACCCATATTTATCAATTAGTTATAGACATTAAAACCAAGAAAACGCTAAAATGGGACGAATTTGGGACAAATCGATATTTAGCGACAACACGGGACAGCATGGGACTGCAAACAAAACCACTAGAAACAAGCATGAAGGTCGGCTCAGGCACCATCGTTAAACGAGCCAAGAAAAATGGCAGCTTCTCCTTTCAAGCCAAAGTTCGTAAAAACGGTGTCAACGTCTCGCAAACCTTTGCATCCCTGAAAGAAGCAAAAGAGTTCATCACCCTCACCGACTCTAAAATTCTGAAAGGTGAAAGTGTTTCCGCATTGAAGGCAAAGAAAATCACCTTGGGTGAAATTTTTCAGGACTACATTGAAGGCGAACCTTCAATGCCTTTAATCAAGAAGCAGAGGTTGGGAAAAATCACCCAAGAAATTGGCAATGTCCCATTAGCCAGTTTCAAAACAAAAGGTTTTCAGGACTACATCAATTTCAAACTAGCGCAAGAAATCCCCGACCAGAAAACCAAGAAAAAAGGGACCAAAGGTTTTGATGGAAATCGTACGACAAACACGGACGGTGAAGTCGTGAAGAAGACCTATAAGTCATCTACCATTCGCAAGTTCTACTACGATATTAGAACCGCGTTGAAGTGGCATAGCAAAATCAATGACTACCACTTTGACTCTAAGCCTTTTGACGATGTAGACCCGCCACCAAGTTGGGAAAATCCACGAACCAGACGACTGGAAGATGGGGAGCTAGACAGATTGATTCAAGCCTGCGACCAGCTTTATGTGAATGCAGAAGCATCAAAATGCCTAATCCAATTCCTGACGTTTTCCGCATTCAGGATTGGCGAAACAATGCTTATTCGCTGGAAAGATATCAAGCTGAACGAGAAGAAGCCAGAAGAGTCGTATATTTTCATTCCAAAGGCACATCAAAAAACCGCCAACAAAAAAGGAGCGGAAGATCGTTACGCCTCGATGCGCCCTGAGCTATTTCACCTCATCAAAAATCAAATGATGAAATGGAAAAAATCAGACGAAGATCTTATTTTCCCATTCTGGGCAGGACCACATTATTTCTACACCCGCTTCCGCATCATCTGTAAAAATGCGAAATCAAAGAATCTAACCTTACATGATTTGAGGCACGAAGGCTGTTCATGGTTCTTTGAAAATAGCACCTTATCCGACATTGAAATCTCAAAAATAACGGGGCATATTGAACTGGATACGTTGAAACGATATGCCAACCTTCGTCCGCATAAGGTCGGCGCGAAATTGTGGGCGTCGCTAGAAAATAACTCTACAATTTGAAGGAGGCGCACTAATGCGCCCTCCCCCGATCAAACCACCATTATCATAAACTTGATGCATTCGTACATGTCCAGGTCGTGCCATTAAAGTCAAATTCGCATAAGTCACCGCCAAGCTCACAGTCACGAGCATATTTTTCGTAATCAATATAAGCACGGACTGATTCTGGTACATCGTTTAAGTAGAATTCGTCAAACAGAGTTTCGGCTACATCCTTCAAATTACCCCCTGATAAATTCACGTCTTCCAGCTTATTCAAAGCATTTTCCAAGCTGTAACCCAAAACACTGCTCAAATAAAACAAGGCTGTTTTTTCTTGGTCACTCAGGTCAACGATCGTTTCAAACCATGTAGCCAAATTGCCTTGGTTCATACCACAGGCTGAAAATAACTCACAGTCGTCACCATCAATAAACTGAATTTCGAACTCTTCCACAAGGTTGCCGAAAGTGTCCAGCAAGCATTCCGATTTCTCGGTGTATGCTTCCAAAGTATCAAAGTAAAAACCAACTGCATCCAAGCTATAAGGTTGTGCAAAAAATGTGCTCATGGTGTTCTCTGCTTTCGTATCGTTTTTAGGCTGGTTGAGCCTGAATTTGATTTTGATTTGCTCTGTTTTTGCAGACTTCACAACTCATTTGTCTGCATCATTTTTGAGTCGTTTCGCCTAAGCCACGAATGGCATGGCTGGACAAGAAGCAATGCAAGCAATTTGTCAAAATCGCAGTCGCAACGAAGAGAGAACCGATTGCAGAAAATCCCGAAGGGGGAATGCTTGTTTTGATTCTCCGACGTGCAAATCTTGGCGTTTTTAGCGAGACGGGGAAAAGGTGGTGCAGATAGATTAATGGGCACAAACAGAGATGCCATGGAATTGGCTTTGGATGGTATTGCCGTGGATTTTATTGAAGAGATTTAAGAAATGACTTGGACGACTTGGACAGGTCGAACACTGATAGTCAAGTTGCATGAATTTCTTACCCAAACTGCCCATGTGCTTTTTTTGGACGACCATTACTGGTATTGGCTATTTTCCGAGCAGAACCAAGAAATCGTTATCAATCAAGGCTTTTTAGCTGAAAAATAGGGTCTGCGCGAAAGGTTGAATTTTGGTACAAGGAAAAGGCGCGATAGGCTTTCTACTCCCGCCTCCTTATATAAATTATTTAGTGTAGAACCGCAGAACCTGTAAGGAAAGCTATGCTGAATAAGGCATTAAAGGCTCCTCCCGAATATTTTTCAGTGCAAAACCAAAATAAAAGCCAGTAAGTATTTGAAAGGATTTCCACCTATGTAGTATTTGCGCACTTCGCAATGATTAGTAAGAAATTATGGGCTCGAAGTTCCCAAACACTTTTGCAACACCGAGCCAAGATTTTGAGTAGGCACAAACGTTTTATTGTCATGGAGACTCATCGAAATCTTTCATTTCATGTTTTCCTTCTATGATAATATTTCGGTACTTTTAGCGAAATAAAACAACTTTACGTATTCTTTGCCGTTATGAGTAATTTCATTCGAACTTAGCTAACGTAAAGCACCACAACATTTTGGGATGAAGCATGGATAAAGAATTGTACGCACTAATAATGCAATGTATGGCTGAACACGAAATTGAACAGCCAAAAAGAGAAAAGCTTGCGACTACTATCGCGACACGATTTGCAGAAAAAAACAGATTGGCCGAAATGAAGTCGCGACTCGCAATTCTTTTCGAGTATGAAAAAAACTATTTGCAATTAGTGAAGGAATTCAAAGAAGAAATTAAATTTGCGGGTTCAATCCAAGAAGACCTACGAAAAGAGAGAGCAAAATTTTTTGCCGATACTCTAAAAGAAGTGTCCACTACGTTTAAAGAGTCGCAAGTAGAACCAGAAGTAGCGGCGGTATGGCTCAAAGACTTAGTTGGTAGCTACACGAGAAGTCTCGACCTTAGTAGCGGTTTGATCGAAGAGCAAACAATTGATACGATTGGAAAGATTCGTGGCGGTGCGCGAAAAAATATGAAAGAAATCGAAAATAATTCAGAGATCTAATTTGTAATGGAACTCACGGCACTTACTTCGACCTTAGATCTTCTCAAAAAGGGGAGGGAGAAGCTTGTCGCAGACTTCACTCACAATGACATCGAACTTTACACTGATCTATTCAAATATGAAAATAACCAAGAGCTTATGGCGTTGGCACGATGCCGATTTAAGATGTCGTGGATCGCATTCCATTACGAGCTGTTCGACAGCTTGCAAGAACAAACACCACGCTCAACTGGAATAGTCTTTAGAGAATGTGTGCTTCAATTACTTGATCATTTGAGATTGACTAATGATGTGGATAATCGCTCTTCCGAATGGAGTTTAGTGAAAGATCTAATTGAAGAAACAAACAGTTTGCTAGCCGGACAGTTCGATTTTTCAAATAAGGATGATGCCCGTTACAAAAGACTTTTATTTGCAAAGCATAAGGAAAAAGCTTTGTTTGAAAGAATATTTGCGCAAAAATTAGGGGAAAAAAATGAGCTGGATGGATAAACTGTCGGCTTTGGGTGGTGTGATAGCCAAGCCGTTTGAAATTCTTGCGGATTATTGTAAAGAACCCATCCGCAATTGGGAACACGAACGAAACGAGACTGCAAAGTCAAATGCACATCAACTTGAAAAGGAATTCGAGTTAGCCAAAATTTCTGCCGAATCAGACGCGCGCATTAGGGAACGTCAAGCCGACACGGACTTGGCCATTAAACGAGAAACTGAGATCGAAAAAATCTCTATTGAATTAGACGAATGGATCAAAGATCAAGAAGTTGCACGCTTTGAACGGCTAACTGAATCTATAATAAAATATCGGCAACAATTTGTCGAACTCAACATTAATGCAACCAATGCTATCGGATTAATGCAATTGGAATTGCGATCGAGAGCACACGATTTAATTGTAGAAAAAGTAAAAAAATATAAGGCACTTCAGGATGATGCGCTACTGGAAGCTGCGCATGATTTTACTCGTATAGAAAAAGATTTTGTTGATAATCCCGCTGCAAAAAAAATATTGATGGCGGCGGTAGAAAAAAAGCTTTCTACTGTTATTGATGGCGCTACTAATTTAATGGGAGAGTTGCAAGTTGACTTGAGATCGCTTAACGAAAGCATAAGCAGCCTTGCAAACAGCGGTGAGAAATTCATAAACAATCATCTTCAGCAATTTCATTCTCGTCAGATTGGGTCAATTGAACATCTAACCGTCAAGCCAACAGATCTTTTGATCGAGTAAAAAGCAGGAAAATAAAAATGTAGGGGCGTTGAGCGAGCCTTTAAAAATTTCTGTGTAAATGCCCCTTTTAACTTAACTTCAACATCATAACCTTTCGAATTGACTTGAACGACTTGGACAGGTCGAACACTGATAGTCAAGGTGTTAGGATTCCTTTGCCCAAGCTGTCCGGGCTGTCCATGTGGTTTTCAAAGGAGCGCTACAAAACATCCCCAAGAAATTTCTCCACCACTTTTCTATCCTTGGCACTCAGCTTGCCCATAGCAAGTGCAACCTTACCGAATAAATCCAACAAGATAGTCTGCTGACTTTCACTTAAACTTTCCATGCGATTCATCAGCGCCAATGCGTGGTCACTCACATCAGGTGTACTGATTTTCAGCAAATCGCTGATTTCGCAATCCAACAATTTGGCAATCTGAGCCAGGCGTGCCAGTGTCGGCGCGATGTGCCCTGTCTCTATTCTGCTGACGGTTTCTTTCTCAATCTCCATGTGCTCGGCTAATTGTGCCTGAGTCAATCCTTTGGCTTTTCTGCGAATCGCAATGATCCCGCCGACTTCACGAGCCAATTGTTTTTCTGGGCTAATTTCTTCTTGTGGCATGACACACCCCGTCATAGTAGAGCATGAAGTGTGATCTTTTTACGTCAACCTTGGAATAATTCAATGCGTTATTGTAAAATGACATATTAAATCATTTTTAATTGATTTTTTAGGTCTACTACCAAACGAAAGAACTTTGCTATCAAATCATGCACGAGGAAAATATGGCTAAAAATTTTAAAAAAATAAGCGGTATTATCACAATGCTGGGGAATTCAATCGCAACCAATCTGGCAAAAAACTACACCGTAATTGAGATTAAAGAAAAAAACGGTCGTACAACAACCATTCAGAATGTTGCCATCAGCTCTACTCTTGATAACTACTTAAATGTTGGTGATGAAATGGAACTGTATTTGGTGAAGTTTTACGATAAGGCAAGTTATCCCTTGTATATCTACGGAATAAAAACCGAAAACAAAGAGCCAATTGGTTTTATTCCATCTGCATTCTCGAAACAAAAAAATGGCTTGATCATCATAGGAATAATCATGCTCGGTTTTATTCTGACTATGCCAATCAGCCTGTATCTATTCTGGCTTGCTTCAAAAAAATCAAATTTGATTAAGCAAATGAAAGCAGAAGTTGGTCAATAAAGATTTTAGTGTCATGACGAAATCAGTCAGTTGCAACAGCGGACATGCCCAATCTTCATATGTTCATGTGGAACTAGAATTTGGTATTCGCAGGGACGACGAGTTCAGGACCTTTTTTTATCGACGCTGATCAGTTGAAGCGACCAAAGAGCTGTCGCCAGATCACCACTCCGATTTTCAAAGATTAATTTAAACCCAAGGATCACAACATGAAATTCAGCTTCATGACAGCAACTCTATTTGCTGTCGCATTATCAGCATGTGGCGGTGGTAATTCAGGCAGCGGTAATGGCAATAATCAGCTTACCGTCACCACCGCAACTGATACCGAGATTATTGTCAATCTCAAATCCAGCAATATTGATTTTTTCTCGAACTTTATTTCACTGCAAAAACCACCAGGAACTTGGAGGTGGCTATCAACACCAAACCGACATGTTCTCGTCTATATTCCAGCACCGACTAATGGGAATACGACAGAACAGGACTATGCGAACAAGGTGAACAATGCCATAGTACAAATCAACACGAAGTTGAGGAACGTCTTGGTTTTAGAACCAGTTTCAGTGAAGCCGGCTAATGAGAATTTCATTCAGATCAGCTATGGCACATCTTATGTCCCGCCGGGCACGACCAATTATCAAGGCTACTGCGCAAATGTTTCAGAAGGTCCCGGTATCGGAAATATGATCCAGCCCAACGGCGAGTATGGAATTGCATCAAGCCCTGTATTCATCAATCTTGGAAATGGTCACTGCGACGTGACACAGGACATTGTGACTCACGAGTTTGGGCATGCGTTGGGGCTTGCTAATCACTTCAAGGGGTTTGGCACTGGTGATGCAATCTCACCTGCATTTTAGGACGTGCTGGCGACCTTGTATGGCAATCCGCAATCAACAATCGCACAAAATCTGATTGTTCGTCGGGCAGCGAATTCTTGAAGGCTTCGCGGAAGAGGCAAGAAATTATTTTAGATAGGAAGGAAAACCAACGCGAATGCGGGCATAGTCATTGAATTAAACGTGCACATGTACCAAATGGCACTTTTTTAAACTAATTTATTTAAAAAAACAGAACGTAGCCCAATATTATATACTGCGTTTATATACAGTAGTTTGAAATATATCCTAAGTGAAAATATATTTCTCAAAAAGGATGTACTGCTTGCAAACGACAAAAAACACCACTAGACTTAGTCGAAAATAAATAATGCTCACTACATATAGTGTTATTTATTTTTTGGGAATCAAGGACGGCCTAGGAACCGCCCTTGAAAAAGAACTACGAAATGGCAGTCCTTTGAGTTAACGAGACAAAGTTTCTGTCAATACCATTGGTATGTCAAGCATACTGTCTGGTTTCAGGCGTTCTTCCCAATATTTTTTAACTTTATAGGGAACGACTATGGCAAATTGTCAAATCACTTGTATTACAAAAACCAATCCACAATCATCACACGAGCACATAACTCATGTTGGGAATTCAGCATGGTCAATGAAGCGGCTCACCGTTGAAGATGTGATTCGACGCATCCGAAGTAACACGGATACATTTTATGTAAAGGACTCACGAGGCAATGTTGCGCAGGTTGGCGTTGTCGAGGCAACACCTGGTCGGAGAGCGCATATTAGAACCTATGCCGACGGCAAGTGGACTGATAATCTACTTTCTCTAAATCAATGCAGTTAAACGGCATAAGGAACTGACGAATATTTAAATCGCCCCCCAAAATTTAATGTCTTAATTAATTTGGGGGCTCCTACACAAGCGGCAGCCTCTTTTCAATACCCCCAACTCTCATGCCGAACAGGCAAACGATTAAGCTCATCCTTGTGAAATCTCCACTTCGGCATGAACTTGTCCATCAGTGCGACAAATCGGTCATTGTGGCTCGGTTCAAGCAGATGTGTCATCTCATGAACAACAATATATTCCAGGCACTCTGGGGGCTTCTTTGCCAGTTCCAAATTGAGCCAAATTCGTTTGGCATTCGGGTTGCATGTGCCCCATTTGGTCTTCATTTTCTTGATGCCGAATTCAGCCACCTCTACCTTCATCATTTTTTGATATTTGGCGATGATGCTTGGCACAGCTAATTTCAATTGTCGCCGATACCATTCACTGAAAACTGTCGCTCGTAATTCCGTACTCGCATCGGGGCGTATATGCAACTCCATGGTTTTGTGTTTGAGTTGAACATGTGCAGCACCTTGCGAGGGTGCGAGAGGCACGATTTTTAGCAGGTATCGTTCACCATTGAAATAATGGCTTTCACGATTTATGAATTCCCTTGGGGCTTCACGTTCTTGTTGTCTGAGTTTGGTTTGCTGACGTTTAATCCACCCTAGTTTAGAAATCACAAACACACGTATCGTATCTTTCGTCATCCCTAACGGAGCAGACACACTCACCCGTCCTTCTGGCGGGTGTACGCTCAAATGCACGTTCTTAATATCTTTCATGCTCACGGCAACGGGAATATTGCCCAGCTTGAATTGATGTGTGGCGGTTCTCATGCTTACTTGTTCTTAAAATGCGTCAATACTCGTGCTGTTGCTTCAATATCGGGAAAATCGCTTCCACTTTTTCCACATCACCCAATACCTCGTACAACTTGCCTTTGACGATCTGCTCTTTCGCCCGATTGTCTTTCCAATTATCGGGTGCATAGTCTGCCATCACTTGGTGAACAGCTAAGGCAATACCTTCATCTTGTCCCAAATTATTGTAGATTGCCCGTTTGCCTTGGGTGTTTAAAGCTGGCGGTGTAGTCGGTGCAAAACCTTGTGCGACTTTCTTGGCAAGCTCCGCGATATTGTTGAGATAGTCCTCGTAATCTAATGCACCTTGCTTACGCTGTTTGATAATTTCATCCAACAGCTTAGACATCTTTTCAAAATAAGCAGGGTCTAGCAAATGGTCTTTGATGATTTTGCTACGCACATTATTTTCAATGGTTTCAGCCACCGCGTCTTTATTGCCCTTAATACCGTCAGGCTGTGCGTTGATGGCTGCTGCGATACCACTATTGACGATAATATCAATCAGAGGCATCTCACCAAAAGGTGAAATCACTTCTGGTACATCGGCTTGAATGTAGTTATCAATCAAATGCCGCATATCGGCTTCATAGGCTTTTAAGTCCAGCACTTCATTGCTGGCATGGCGAATTAACTCACGCAATTTCAGATAGTGATCCACCAAAGCCTTGATGTCTTGAATCTGCGTTTCGCTGTATCCAGCCTCTTGCATTTCGTCAGCGATGTTCGCATAGGCACGAATCAAGGTAACGATGGCTTTATACAGCGACGTGCGTTGAACTTCGCGCTCCTTTAAGTCACTGGCGACCTCCGTATTGCCGCAGAAATAATGAATATGTTCCAGATCGCCTTTGGGTGGCTTAACTGGTTCACATAATAAAGCTAGTTCTTCAATGGCAGTGTCTAAACGCTCGCGTCCTGTTTCAAGGCGATTCTTCAACAAAATATCGCAATCGTCCTTTTCAAAACCGTCATAGTCCAGCTCTGAGGTGTAGACGGCGACTGCATTCTCAACTTTTTCAAACAACTTCTTATAGTCAACGATGTAGCCAAATTCTTTATCGTCCGTATCAAGACGATTGACACGGCAAATCGCCTGAAACAAGCCGTGGTCTTGCATTTGCTTGTCGATATACAGATAAGTGCAACTCGGTGCGTCAAAGCCAGTAAGTAATTTATCAACGACCACCAGCAGCTTCATGTTAGCAGGCTGTTTCAGAAACAATTCCTTCGCTGTCTCTTCATAGCTTTCGGTCTTATTCATACCCGGCTTGGCAGCGACATCTTTCAATAGCTCGGTATAAATTTTGTAAATGGTTTCTTTATCGGTTTCGGTATTCGCACCCGTATCTTCCGTGGTGATGTCTTTGGTCTGTGGATTATAAGAAGTGATGACCGCGCATTTGTTTTTTAGTGAAGTGCCTTGAAATAACTCGTAATAGCGGCAGGCTTCGTAAATACTGGATGCCACTAAAATCGCATTGCCTGCTTGCGAACTTAAACGCGGCTTCACGCCAAAATCAAAAATAATATCGGCAACGACTTTTTCCATGCGAGAACGTGAACTCAGCACGTTTTGCATCGTGCCCCATTGTTTTTTCAGTTCAAACTTTTGGAAGTCATTTAAACCACGGGTTTTTGCAGCAAACCATTCATCGACCTTTTTCTGTGATGACAGTTTTTGGTCAATATCACGTGCTTCATAGACTAAATCCAATACCACCTTATCTTCTACCGCCTCGTTGAATTTGTAGGTATGAATGTATTTACCAAACACTTCCAGGCTGGTGGATTTGTCTTTTTTTAGCAAAGGTGTGCCCGTAAAGCCGATAAACACCGCATTGGGCAATAAAGCTTTCATCACACGGTGCAATCTGCCGCTCTGTGTGCGGTGACATTCATCAACAAACACAAACAACTCACCCACGGCTTGGGTAGGTTGGCTTTCTAATTCTTTGATGAATTGCTCAAAATTCTCTACGTCTTTTTTACCAAATTTATGCACTAAGGAACAAATCAAACGTGGGCTGGGGCTAGCCAGCAAGCTCATCAAATCGCGACCACTCTTGGCTTGTTCTATTTTTTCTTCGGCATCAGTGAAAACACGCTTAATCTGCTTGTCTAACTCATCCCTGTCGGTAATCACTACCACACGGGCTTTGGCATTGTTTTCCAATATCCATTTCGCCAGCAGCACCATCAAAATACTTTTGCCGCTGCCTTGTGTATGCCACAAAATACCGCCTTCACGCCGACGAACATGCTCTTGCGCCGCCTTGATGCCAAAGTATTGATGCACACGCGGTAGCTTTTTCACACCGCCATCAAACAAGACAAAATCATGCATCAGCTCGATCAACCTTTGTTTGTCGCAGATTTTGCTAAGGTATTTATCCAGCTTGTAGCCGTCGTTGTCTTGTTCGTCTTCTTTCCACTTCAAGAAGAATTTTTCGGGTGTGCCAATGGTGCCGTATTGCAGCCCCTCAGAATCATTGCCAGCAAACACAAACTGCACCGTACTAAAAAAATCACCGATAAATTCAGGCTTCTGGTTCACCAAGCTTTGACGTATGCCATCGCCAATCGAGACACGACTGTTTTTGAGTTCCAGCAGCGCAATCGCAATGCCGTTCACATACAGCACAATGTCTGGGCGCTTTTCATGATTACCATACACGGTCACTTCTTCGGCAATATAAAAATCGTTTTGTTGAGGCTGTTTCCAGTTAATCAATTGCACCGTATCGGTCGGTGCGCTGGCTTCGGTTTTGACATCCACTCCATAGCGTAATAAGCCATACACAGCTTTGTTATTGGCGTACAGGTTCTGGCTATGGTTATTGGCGGCGATGCGCAAAGCATAGATGGCACGGTTGATTTGCTCAGGGGTGTACGCCTGTTTGCGCAGATACGTGTTCAGCAAACTTTCATCAATATTGCTGTTATCAGCCTTATCTTCCAGATTGCCCAGATAGATATAGCCTAAGGTGTTCTGACACAAAGCCACCACACGATTTTGTGTAGCACGCTCTGGCTTACCAATAGCACCGCTAGAAGTTGGGGCGAGACTCATACTAATCGTATCCTTCCTGTCAGCAGGTTCTGCATCATGCCTTGTTTGATTTGCTGGTATTTGGCGAGCTTGGTTTCTAAGGATGCAATGTCCATATCCATCTCCAATAGAATGCTAGCGATCTCGCTTTGTTGATCGTCATTAGTTGGAATATATATCTCTACGTTTTTAACTGTATGCCACTCTGCTCTCGGCATCTTCGTTCCAGTAGATTGATTTGCTGCCTCTATAACTCTGTCAGACTGCATCAAGTAATAAAGCCATTCGCTTTTTATGTCATTGCTGGCCTTCAATACCCAGATTTCTGTAGAACATACGCCATCAAACTCGGCAAACCAATATTTACGCAAATAGGGGCGTAACTTCCCGAATAAGACATCGCCCTTTTGAAATACTGCTTTCTGACTGCGTTGTAATTTTGAGTCAACGTACCCAAGTAACACACCTCTTCCTTGTGAAAGATGTTCTAGCTCTACACATTTGCAGTTTTCTTTAGCGAGTAAAGGGTTATATCGATTTTTTGAAGGACTACAAATATCACCCAATTTTCGCATTTCCCAACCCGCTTTCAACACCCCATTTTCATAAGGATTAAACAAGGTCTGCATCGCCCCTTGTTTGATCTGGCGTTTTTTTGCGATGAGTTTTTGCAGCGAGCCTATCAAGGCATCGGCGTCGCTTAGGGCATTGGCTATGGCGGTTTGTTCGTTGATGTCAGAGGGAGTAACGAACTGTGTCTCCTTCAATACAACCATAGTCAAAGCCTTTTGAGAGCTTCCTATTGCACCGCTAATTATACTTTTTCGATTATTGCGGATTTGTGCGACAAAATAATCTAAATCAATTTCTTTAATATTCCGCAACCAAATCAAATTTCCATCTTTAAAATAGAATGGATTTGTCGACGAAATTAGAAATACGTTTCCCAAGGTTCCTACCGCAGTAATTAAAACTTCCCCCTTTTGTGGCACACCAAACTGACGCTTAATTGACTCATATTTCTCTTCGCTTATGAAATATTCTTCAACTAATTTTTCGCCATCAATAAGTAATGATATTTCTTTACCTCGATAAAATGGAATACCCGAAGAAACATAGTCTCTCTCAAAAATACGTTTACTTGAAAAAAAATCCGCATGGTCGCTAAATTTTTTAACGAGCCAATCCTCCGGAATGATCCCAACTTCAGTTTTTTTATAGCCCGATTTCACTTCCATACAAACCCCATTTCCGCCAAATGCGCCCGCACTGTTTTTTCTAAGTCTGCGACTGCTTCAGTTTGCGCGGGCAACGGCTTTTCATAACGTTCCGCCAGCTCTTTAATCCTGTGTGTCAATCGCTGGCTGATTCTATCCATCTCGGTATGAATATCTTTGGCGATGGTTCGCATCCATTTATCATCCACCACCAGAACCTTAATTTGCTCTGTGGTCAGCGTCGGATAATGTGCCAGTACTGCGGCATCTAATTTGCTTTGCGCTTCTTTGATTTTTTTATTGATCGCGGCTAAGTCTTCGGTTACATCCAGATATTTTCTCAGAACGGCGATTTCATCTTTTGCTTCTGCATCACCTTTGATTTCTTTCAGGCGTGCAGCGACATTGGCTTTATTGATTTTATCGAGTTCGGAAAAATAGCCATCTTCGCCACCGTGTTCTTCTTCCAGTTCGGTGATCTGGCTACTGAGGCTTTCGCTCTCCGCTTCCAAAGCCTGGATCGCTGCTTTATCTGTCGCGAAATAACGGTTAATCACCAAGTCTTTCGGCACCAGATCGCAAGTCCAGCCTTTGTCGCTGACTTTCTTGGTGGTTTTGTTTTCAACCAGAATGCGATAAGTGTCTGCCTTCCAGCCATCGCTGGCGATCAGGTAGCAATCGTCTTGCATGACCGCAAACCAGTAATTCATTAAATGCTGAAAGACATCGTATTTGTTCAGTAAAGCTTTGTCGGTATAGGCAGCGAGCAAGCTTTCACCTATCGCATGAATCACTTGCTTGGGGTGATGTCCTTGCTGTAAATCTTTGAGCATTGCGGTGGTGCTGGTTTGCCATTGCTCAAACACGCCATTCATCTGTGCCATGAATTGCACGAATTCTGGATGCTGATAAATCGTGGTTTTGATGGCGTCTTTATTGACCGCGAGCGCATAGAAGTTGTTGCTGCGGCTCGATGCTGTGAATAAACTTGCTTTGAGATTCGGGTAAACATCCCAATAGGCTTGAAGTGCATCCACATCCGCCTTGGGAATATCACCAAGCAGGTGGGCATCAATATGCTGCAAGTCTTCTGGTTCTGAACTGTCGATATAGCGTGGAATATTCAGATTGAATTCGTTCTTTTCAATTTCATCAAACGGCACGATACGGCTGTATTTATCGATCTCTGTTTGCTTATTGAATACATCGACAATCTGGTGAATGTCCATATCACGCAGGCGATTTTTATTGCCGTCCTTGATAAAACCTTTACTGGCATCAATCATAAAAATGGCTTTGCGATTGTGTGAATTTTCTTTATCAATCACGATAACGCAAGCGGGGATGCCTGTGCCGTAAAACAAGTTGGCAGGTAAACCGATAATGCCTTTAATGATTCCTTTGCGAATCAAGGCTTCGCGAATTACGGCTTCGGCATTGCCCCGGAATAAAACACCGTGCGGCAGAATACAAGCACCTTTACCACTACTTTTGAGCGAACGAATAATGTGTAGCAAATAGGCATAGTCACCATTCTTGGCAGGTGGCACGCCGTATTCTTGGAAACGAGTGTGAATATCGTGCAAAGCATCCACACCCGTTCCCCAGCGTTTATCTGAGAACGGTGGATTAGCGACGACATAGTCAAAGGTTTTGAGACTGCCTTGTTCATTCAAGAACAATGGATTAGCCAGTGTATTGCCTTGCTTGATTTCGGCTGTTGGATTGTCGTGCAAGATCATATTCATGCGTGCCAAACCACTGGTGGCAGCATCTTTTTCTTGACCGTACAGCGTGACTTCTGTTTTAGCTTCGTCAGCAATTTTTAATAGCAATGATCCTGAACCACAGGTCGGGTCATATACGGTGGTATTGGCACTGGTGTTCGCATTGGCGATACCGAGAATTTGTGCCAAAACTTTTGAGACTTCGGCAGGTGTATAAAACTGACCTTTGCTCTTGCCGCTTTCGGTGGCAAAGTGGCGCATCAGGTATTCGTAGGCATCGCCTAGAATATCGTCACCCTCGGCACGGTTGCTACTGAAATCGAGTTCTTTTTTCTCAAAGATAGCGATCAAGTTAGTGAGTCGTTCTACTTTTTCTTTGCCGTCACCCAGCTTAGTGGCATCGTTAAAGTCGGGCATGTCCGACAATTTATTTGCATCTGCTAAGGGTGCAATAATTTTCTTGTTGATGTCGTCGCCAATGGTGCTGGTTCCTTTCAGTGACACCATATCCTTAAAGCTGGCACCTGCTGGAATGGTAATCGGCGCGAACGGCACACCTGCATATTTGTCGCTAACGTATTTAATAAACAGCATGACCAGAACATAGTCTTTGTATTGACTGGCATCCATACCGCCACGTAGTTCATCGCAGCTTTGCCATAGGGAGGAGTAGAGTTCTGATTTTTTGATTGCCATAGATTTTTATATTTGAATGTTAAAACACGGTGTGTGTACGGTATCAATGATTTTTTTGTTACCAGATTGGTATTTCGATTAATGTGAGCATTTATCTGCTCATTAGCCTGTCGTAAAGGACAGTGGGAAAATCTCTGTTCGTATCGACAAACATATGGACGAAAATTTCTTCTTCTTTTATCTGATAGATGATTCTTGTTTGTCCTACTAGTCGTTGACGATAATGAACAAGTCCAATCGCTTCAATTTCTTCAGGAACAGAGCCAGCAAGTGGCATCTCGGCTATCTGTTTGAGCACTTTCTTGAAGTCAGCTTCGACAGCCACCCAAACCTGATCGCCAAATTTTCTCTTCACATAGCCGCGTATTTCACGATAGTCGTCCTTGGCATAAGCTAAGACTTGGACTTTGTAGCTCATTGCTGGTTTTCCTTGTCCATCTCAGCAAAGAAAGAATCGGCATCTTGGAACTTACCTTCTTCAATTTGTTTGTTGCCTAGTGCGAGGATTTTTAGAAGTGCCATGGTTTCTTGTTGCTTCTGATAACTATCGATATCCATGACGACCATCTTCGCTTCGCCGTTCTGAGTAATAATCAGAGGGTTGCTGTGGTTTTCGCTGAAATCCCTTGCTATCTCAGCGGCATTTGCCTTCAAGAATGAGATTGGTTTGATTTGCTCGGACAGCTTCATGATTGCTCCTAGTGCTAAATTAGCAATAAATCCAATTTTGGACTAAATTTAGTCTTATTATGAGACTGTCCAGCAATCTAAGTCAAATTTTCAATCGTGGAAGGTGAGCTTGTTCAGCACTACTTGTGCCACTGCCATCTGATTTCTCAACGACATAGCTTTTTATCACACTGCTGTCGTTGGTAATCTTTAATGTAGGTTTGCAATCGCGAACGACTTCAAGATCTGCTTTGCTAGGTTTATAGCCCGTGATTTTTTCTGGTGGGAATGCACCTGACAAAACGGCTTCAACGAACACTTTTGACTTGAAATCATCACTACCCGTTAAGTGGATTCCCTGCCAGCCTTTTTCTACCGCTAACTTTATCGCGACCTTGATTTCTTCATCCGTACCATTCGCCACTTTGATTTGACTGCCATAATCAAAGACTTTTCCGCCGCCATTAAGATTGATTCGAAAGCATGTGCCAATATCGGTTTCAATCTCATCCACCCCAGTGCAATGGTCTGCAAATATCTCCAACAAAATCGGAATGTAGGTTCTTGCAAAAATCGCCTCGCGGTATTTTTTACTATTATTGAAGTCGGTAGGGTTTAGGAACAAGTGCTTAGATTTTTTTGCTTGAACAATCTCTTCTTGAACTAGTTCCGCCTCCCCCTCCAATTTTAATGAAGCGATGAATTGTTTATTTTTTTCGTTACTCATATTTTTCTCCTTGATTAGTGTGTTGAGTTCCTTTCGTTTTGAAGTTATGCATCGTTTATCCATTGCATGACAATTTGCACCGACATGCACGGTTGGGATTTGGTCTAATCCCTGATCTTGCAAACTACGGTGGTCAATGCGGGATTTGCTGCTTGCGATGGACAGTCTTCTATTGCAGTGCTTCGCCCACTGCTCGCGCCACTCTTCCAATTGCTCTTTACTATTCCAATCGCGGTTCTTTTTGCCGAAGCCATCATTGGTGATATTGATGTCGCGGGTAGTGAGCAGAATGTGGGCATGTGGATTACCCTTTTTATTGTGAATGCAAACGTCCGCAATAATTTTTTTACTGGTGAGCTGTGTATGTACAAATCGTTCGAGCAAAATAATGTGCTGTGACGGGCTTAATTCTATCGGTAAGGCGACTTCTATCTCGCGGGCCACTTGCGCATCCTTTCGGATTTCAGACTGCTCTACGGCATTCCAAAGCTGTTCACGGTCTTTCATCCATTGCGGTGTATTCGGTGGTGCGAAGATACGGCGATAAGTGACTTCCTTTTTTCTGGAATAGTCAAAAGTTTGACCAGTGCGGTTATCTAGAATTTTCTCACCAGCACGATATGCGGCTGCTGCGGTGGCACTTCTTCCAGTGGTACGGGTAATGAGTTTTACACTCAGGTGGTAAATCGCCATATTTCAATTCTCCTGAACGTTTTCGCTTTCAGCTTTGAGCACACGTCGAGTAACGACGTATAAGTGCGCATTTCGCTGTTTTGCTCTTGACGTTTCTTTTTTGTTTGTTATTTGTAGTACTACTGCGTGAATTTGAAATGTCAACGCCAAAACAATAAAAATAGGAGATGAAAAAAATGAGCAAACCGAATTTGAATAAATTACTTCAACAGAAAGCGGAGCTTGAAGCCCGAATTCAGCAGACAAAAAATCGTGAGGCTATGGAAGAAAGAAAACGCGATACCAGACGAAAAATTTTGGCAGGGGCTTATGTGATTAAGCTGGCAGATAACGATTTGAAAAAACTGGGGAAAGAATTGATTTCGGCTGGCATGCTGGAACCAAGAGACTATGCCTTGTTTGGAGTAGAAAATGATTCTTCTGACTTTGGCTTCAATGGTTTGTCTTTGGACTGATTGATTTTTCGACAGAATAACAATTGAGATGTATCATGATTACAGAAAATTAAAAAGTGCCATTTGAACTACAAAAGCGATCTTGAAATCACAAAATTAACTTGTGCGATACTCGATCAATATTTTTTGTCATTTACCTTCATATTGATGTCCAAAATCATAGAAAAATATCCTGGAAGAGCATTTTCAAAATATGTCTCACAGAACCTACCCCTTAAACCGTTGTTGCTGTTAGGTGATGCATTAACTGTGCTTTCCAAACTCCCTGATGAATCGATAGACTTAATAATGACATCACCACCTTATTGGGGAAAACGTCAATATGATAGTGGTGGAATAGGATTAGAGAAAAACTTTGACGATTATTTATCAAAGTTGAGTATGATTTTTCTCGAACTCAGACGAGTACTAAAACCAACAGGATCTCTGTGGTTAAATATTGGAGACAGTTATAACGGAAAAGGATTAGTTGGGGTTCCTTGGCGAATTGCTTTTGAATTGACTGATAACCAAGGGTGGATTTTACGCAACAGCGTGATCTGGAATAAATTAAAAGGGGGCATGGACAATACAAAAGATCGTCTTGGGAATGTCCATGAAAATTTATTCCATTTTGTAAAACAACCCAAAGGCTACTTTTACGACTCTGACGCGATACGATCTAGACCTCGAAAGTCTAAAGTAATTAAGGGCGCAATCGTATCGGCAACTGGTGTTTCTGGAGTCCGGTATAAAAGACAAATTGAATTGTCGACTGAACTAACGGAGCAAGAAAAAGCAGCCGCCTTTTCAGCTTTAGATAAAATGCTGACCGACGTAGTGAGTGGGAAAATCGCAGATTTTCGAATGGTTATCAGGGGACACCATAGAGCAACTCATTCTGATGACCACAAGGTTTCAGGCAGAGCGAGAGAATTACGAGACAAAGGTTTTTGCTTTCTTAAGTATCATCCAAAGGGAAGTAAATTAAGTGATGTATGGGACATATTGCCGGTGACGAAGCATGGAATAACTGAACATTTTGCCCCTTATCCAGTTGATTTATGCAAGATTCCTATACAAGCAACATGTCCTGAAGATGGAATTGTATTGGATCCTTTTTGTGGCACTGGTACGACAATGTATACTGCTTTATCTTATGGACGAAAATCCGTTGGTATTGATGTTTCTCGTCGTTATTTAGAAATTACACAAACACGATGCGAGACACTTCTTTGACATATGTCCCACACTTTGGAACATACCTATTATCAATCGAGAGTTTATATGGCCGAAAAACAATATGAAGAAGTAAATGCTACATTTAGTCTTATTACTCAGAACAAATATAAGTTTTATAGCCTAACTTTACCCTCGGATGTTCTAGCAAAAACATGCTTTGTCACCACCCGAGATGAAGATCCTGAGACAGGCTTTCAACGGGTCTTAGATAAGAAAAGGGCCCAAGAAATTGCGGATTATGTTGATAGTGGCTTTGGCACTGTGCCAAATGCTATTATTTTGTCGGCGCAACAAGAAGCACAGTTAGAGATAAAAGCTGGGCGACGTGCATTACGATTCCAAAAACACCCCAAGGCATTTCTAGTGCTTGACGGACAGCACCGTATTTGGGGATACAATCTTGCTACAAGTCATTTGCGAGTCCCCGTAATTATTTATGAAAAACTTTCTCGAAAAGAGGAAACGCGCTTATTCATTGATATCAACACCAAGCAGAAGCCCGTTCCCAATGAACTTTTGCTCGATATAAAACACCTTGCCGACTTGGAAAAAGATAGCGAATCTTTACTACGCGAACTTTTTGACACCTTTCATCAGAGTTCAGATAGTGTACTAACTGGACTTCTTTCACCTCATGAAAAAGCTCGAGGAAAACTAACACGTACTACGTTTAACGCCAGTTTCTTGACGGTTAATGATATTTTGCTAGGTAAAGATATTGACGAGTTATATGAAATTTTTAACGCCTACTTATCGGCAGTTTATAGAGGATTAAAAAAGCTTGGTGCTCAAGAACTGTTAGTTAATCCGACAGCGTTTAAAGCCTTTATATCATTTTTCCCAGAAGTTGCTTCTAGGGTTAAAGATCGGTTCGAAGGAGACTACAAAATGGAGAATTTTATTGAAGTCCTGCAACCCGTTTTTGCAAAAATTACTAAGGTGCAAATTTCTACGAGGTTAAAATCATATAAAGCAATCGTAGAATTGATGACTACTCCTTTATCGAAAGCATTTTCTCTTTAATCGGACGTAATTAATGTCAACTTTTGCAGAAGTTCTTCGCCCATATTGGATGGCGGGTATAAATGAAGTCTCTGGCAAATCAACGACTTCTTTCAAAGCATGGTTAAGTGAAGGTAAATATGTTTTTCAAGGAGTTGACAGCAATCAAGATTTGCTCTTTGTGCCGATTGATTTTGATGAGTTGAAGAATGCAGTTGCACACGATATTAACCGAATGGCAATCGCTGCCTTCGAAACAATTTACGGCATAGATAACCCAAACGAATTGACTCGATCAACTGCGTGGTCGCTTATAAGAAGTTATTACGCATCTTTTTTTGCATGTCATGCAATTTGCAGAATTTTTGCAATTTGTGTTCCAAAGATTGATTCGGCACAATCTAAGACTTTAAACAAAATTATCAATAGCACGGGTAATACAAATAGCAGGGTCTCCGATGAACTATATCGAGTAGAAATTGATGTTGCAAACAACGTCTTTCGTATGAGTAAACAAGCCAAGGGATCGCATGAGGATGCTTGGAAACAATTTGGAATTCTTCTTAGGGAACTTGAGCAAAAGGTACTCTCTAGTAAATCTAGTGCGTCAACTGTGTCGGAGCGTCAAGATGTAGCTTTGGTTTTAGATGATTTGCGTAAGATCCTCCAAACAGACAATCATAACCATTCATCCAATTGGCTTTCCTTTGTTCGCAACAAAATTAATTACCGACATGATTATGGAACTTGGTATCCCCATGAGCGCTCCAAAAATTTTAGATCTGATTTAATCAGTAATTATTCAAGCTGGAAAAGAAATCCATTTGAAATATCTGGATATAGGGAGAATCAAGATCTTCTGAAATTTTCAAAAGGTAGCTTACTTACGATATCTGTTATGAGGGAGCTTCTTGAAGAACTGAGAGACAGGAACAGTAAAGGCGATTCATTTCTAAAGCACGGCGCCCTTAGATTATTGACACCTCAAACATCAGCACGACGATAATTTTTTTTAATTGACTATTTTGCACATCGCTTGTTTAGTATTTCAGGCTGCAAATTTTCGTTATAAAAAATTGATCACTGCAATTTTTAAAAAAGCAAATTATTATCTTCGGCGAGAATGTCGCATTATCGTTCCGCGCAGTTCTACTCTTAAAAAAATTACATAGGACCTTGACAGCATTGGCACACATTACTGTTCCCATAGGTTCTGCGGTTCTACTCTAAATAATTGATATAAAGAAGAAGAGCTGAGAAGCGATAGAGCTTTTTACTTGCACCTAATTTCAATCATTCGTGCAGAACCTGTTTTACTCCATGAAACATGCATGACTGTTGACTCTTACGGTTCTTCTCGCTGAAAAGCTAATGCCAGCATATGTTTCACAATAAGAGTATTGCCGGCATTAATTTTTACGGTTCTGCGCATTCCGCATGATCAAATATCGCAGTCCCAGAAATGGAAAAGAGCCTTTCGGCTCTTTGGTGGTTGCAGCTTGAAATAACTAAGCCAGCTTCTGAAAACTGACGATATTGGATTTATCGTCGTTGGTTTTCAACTCGTTTTCATCTTCATAGTCAAAGAAAACCATCGCTGGCTCAGCCCTGCAAATATTTTGAGCGAATCGCTTCATACTTTCTGCTCGGCTTGGCAATTGGTAAAAATATCCTTGTGTTTTACTCTTCCAATTGGATCGCCAGTTAGGGTTGTCCTGCTCAAAGGCAAATACCTTGCTCATGGCTTTCCCCATTTCATCTGCACTAGGCATAAACCGAAAACCTTGGCTGTCGCACCATTCTAGGCAATCGGCATAAAAGGCATTGCGATAACAACGGCTATGGGAGCCATCAGGAGTCTTCACAATCGTTTTTTCTTCCACCAAGGCTGTACCATTCAAGACTTCATAAATGAATCGCTCCGGCATCGGTAAGCTACGAATCATTAATGCCATACGTGCTTTTGTATTTGGAAAATCTCGTGGTGAAAATCCTGAGATGTCACGATGTTTAAGGGCATAAAAAATCGCTTCACGACCGCCATTCTTAATCCACTCATTGTATTGATAAAAGAACTCACCTGGCTTTGTTTTCCCCTTATAACGAGGGCTACCATCAATCACAAAGAAACGACGATCTTCCTCACCCACAGGCACACACCACTCCTCATTAGATGCAACGAAAATACGGGAATAATTACGGACTTGAATTTCAGGTCGCCCTTTATCATTAATCGTATTCGTGCCTTCGGTAATCATTGCTTTCAATCGTCCTTCTGCTGATTTATCGCCACCCCACACGGCTTCATCTGCAAAAATAACGAAAGCATTCAAGAGATGACCATTAAATGTGCCAGTTAAGCTGTTGGTTGAAGATAAGTGTTTATAGTTATCGGTAAATTCGCCAATCGTTTTCATGAGTGAGCCTTTACCGATACCCTGAGTTCCTCGCATTACGATGGCAACCTCTGGCAATTCGGCAGGCTTTTGAACCATGTGTGCCAAATAGTTCAATAGATAGGTGATACAAGTTTGATCGTCATTGCACAAGGCGGAAATTAAATCCAAGAAAAGGGAAATATCACCTTGCTTGGCTTGCACCTTAAATCCACGCCACAAATTCCAGTAATGCTTACCGCACGACTCTGAGGGATCAAAGACGATTCCTTCATAGCGAGTCGTCAATTTATCTTCAAGGAAGGCTTGTGTGACAAGCACCTTCTTGTCTTCACGCACTTTGCCTGATTTTGCTTTTCCTTGTGGGATAAAATGAAAATGGTGGGCATGAAAGTTGTGAAAGTCTGCGATGTTTTGGAATTCCAATTGTTGCAAAAATTTGTCTTCCCAGCAGACATAAGTCTTTCCTGTCCGATTGATAATCGCATATTTTTTACGGAACTCTTGCAAGTCGCGAAGCAAAGCCAATTCGCTTGCAATCCCACTGAATTTATCGACAGTTTTACCATCTTTAACATCCCTATTTGAATCTCCCACGGTGGGAGGCGTATCGCCAAACGGGTCAAAAAATTCTTCGTTCAAATTGTCTGTTGTGTTCATAATGTTCTCCAATATTTTGAGTTTTTGTTTTCCATGGATACGGTGGAACTTCATAGCCTGCACCCGCAGACCTGAACCGTTGTGTCACCTTGAACCCTGCGGCAACAGGGTTCTACACATAGGTGCGTCGCTGTGATTGTGAGTGAATCGCTATTAGTGCAAAGTCGCTGAACATTCGGATTCGTCCTTGAAGTACAACTTCAAAGAAAAATTATTCCCCGACTGATTGCACTGGATGGACTGAATATCAGTAACGGAATAGCCTTTGTGGGCAATATCAATAATCAAAGCAAACATAATGCCCATTGCTTCGCCCGTCATGTGCTCATATAACCCCTCGGTCAAATTTGCCCAAAGAGATAAGCTGATTGGTGAAAGATTTTTATCCAAGACAATGCCTGCTGCATCAGCGACATCTTTGATTGTTTGGATGCCGGAGATGGCGGAACGGACTGGGTGTTTTTTGTGTTTGATAGACATAATTTTTCCTTTAAAAATAGTGGATTGTTTTGTTTTTTTTCCAGATCTCAGATTTGCTCTTGAGATTTTGGATTGCCGCTACTCCCGGCAAAGTCGCTCTATTTTTTGGAAATTTCGTCGCTGTATTTTTGTTGCTAATTTTTTGCAACTACTAACCCACTTTCATTGTTACCTGTCGTGGGTTAATTATTTCTATGCTGTTTTACACCTGTGCATAGACGGTGGTGATTGCAGGGTCGTTTCTGACATAACCTTGCCTTGGATTGGCAAAATGCTGATCGGGAATGATAGTAACAGCTTGAATTTTTCTGATGTCCAATAGCTTCCAGCCTACTTCATCAGTACAACTTGTCCCACCAATTTGATAGCCTCGCACGAATTCATGTCCTGCTGAATTTGCGCCATAAACATGGGCTTCAATGATTCTTGGCAATCCCTTGTAACAGATCATCAAAGTTTGTTTATTTTTTATTGCTTCTTTAATTACTTGCATACGATTTCCTTTCGTTTAAATGTTGATTTACTTCTCCTTGTGCTACAAAACTACCTTGTTGAGCGATGATTCTTTATCGCTGAATGTACTGCTTAATCAGTTGTATAGTGCTTCGTAATAGGCATTGCCAAAATTTTCAAAGCGATCTATTTGTCCGTCATACGGAAGGTCTGTATCGCCAGATTTAATACGTCTTTCCGATTCGCAAAATGTTTCACAACGAGCGATATAAGGTGCGTAGCGACTTCTAGGCTCATAATTTTCCTTAAACCACTCTATCGCCAATTCTTCGTTGAAGGCACTAAAAATGACCTCGTTGAACTCTCCCATATCCCAGTAACCAATCACATATTGCGTTAACTCCCCAAAGTCTTTTTCGCATTCATATTTGCACGATGGGCAGCCGTTTTTCGTGAATTCGTCCTCGGTTACGGTGTTGTAATGGTCGTTCCATTCGTCCTCGGTCAACCTACAAGTTTTAATGAATTCAAATGCACTAAGCCAGAGATCAAAATCAAAGTCATCATTGTTTTCAGTGTTCATATTTTTTTCCTTTATCAAGTGTTGATGTTGTTATCTTATAAAAAAATGCATTGGATTTGTTTGCACGTTATGGGCTATAACGTGCAAAAACTGCTTCGGCCAAACTACCAATTCTGATGAACTCAAATGCGCTAAGCCAGAGATCAAAATCAAAGTCATCATTGTTTTCAGTGTTCATATTTTTTCCCTTAACAAGTGTTGCTGCCATTTTATAAAAAATGCATTAAATTTGATTGCACGTTATGGGCGATAACGTGCAAAAACTGAATAGGCAATGGAATGAGGAGTTGGAAAGATCTTTTGGAGACAACTTGTTTTCAAAATTACCAATAGTACTTTTACACGGCATTTGAGATACTTACATCATGAAGAATTTACTCAATAGTTCACTACGATGAAAACTAGCAAAAAAGTGAATGGCGCATTTGTAGGCGTCAAGGGACTGAAAATTAAGACTTGGATGGAAGCTGTAATGGCAGCGGCAAAGCAGAATGAAATTTCTGATTTAGTCGTTTTTCTTCAATTTAGAAATTTGCTAACGGATGCAAGTCGCTGGTCACGCCACGACAATAGAAAGACTGAACCAGAATCAAAATTTATTGCAGAAGTTGAAAAAATTCTGCCTGGCACTGCCGACGTGTTTTACTCGGGACCAGATGGATTTCCATTGTGGGAAATTCTTGAAGGTAATATGGAAATTTGCCAGCAAGTGGTGGATAGTGAAATTTATCAGATCACTGGTGTAACCCCTGATGAAAGTTGGTCGTTTCACCAACGGGTCATGGTCATCTTTTCGCACCGGTTTCCTCGTGATATTGATCTTCAAAAGCTATGGGATTTAATATCCGAAGACCGCAGCAAAGAATTGCATGAGGACTTCAATGTGCTGGCATTGACAGCAAAAGATGTTCAATCCATAGACAACATACCCAAATGGCTAACGGACTCTGAGCAAAATTGGGAACGGCTTTTGGGGTCAAACTGGGAACAAAGGTTCTCCGGCGAATGGGTCACAGCAAACAATCAATCAATTGTGAAGGACAGTAGTGTCATCACCCTGAGTGCAGGTCAAATAATCACCACGATTGCCCTATATGTTTTAAGCCTCAAAAAAAATGAATTACTGCCCCATTGCCATTATTTGGTAAGAGGTGTGCTGGCCAAGGCGGTCAAAGAACAAGTTTCGTTTGGCGCAACCCTTGCAGAATTCTTGAATACTGAGGAATGGTCGTATAAAAATCTAGTAGCAACAGATTAGACAGCACTACCCCAGCGAACAAACGAAATCCAACTTATTGGAAGACATGAAGAAATTATGACGACCTCCGAGCAAACAATTTGGTACACCAATTTCTTATTTTGTTCGCGGTATACGTCGTGAAGCTGAAAAAACAAAAATGCCATCCGACTGACTTGGCTGTTTCCCTAAACCGCTTATCAAGCTAACTTAAATTTTTCCATCGCTCTCTTCATCACTATCTTTGAGTGTGCCTTTGGGCTTAAATTTTTCGCTAAATCGCTCAACCATTTCGGCAGAATTTTGGTACTTCAAAATATTTTCAGCAAGATTTGTAATCTCTTCTGCCTGAGCGAATAGATTTCCAGCGAATGCCCTGAGCAAAAATAAGTGCGACAAATTCACACTGGAAGTTTGAGGGCTTACCTTCTTCGGCGCTGTTTTTTCTTTTTTGAGTTTAACCTCTGGCTCCGCAGTTTGCTGCACCGAGCCAGTCAACAAAAAATCAGCGATATGGAAAATGGAATAGTAAACATTGCGTCCAATGTTTTGATGTGGAATCGGGAACTTCTTTTCTTCCCTGAGTTTGCTTTGCTGTTTTGGTGAGATGGGGATTTCTTCCGCCAACTGCTTGGGGGTCATCACAAGTTTGCCATTGGTCTTGCCTTTGAGATGTTCAATTAGTTGGTTCTGAATTTCCATTCTCTCTCACTCATAAAACTGCTGAAAAGGTTATAATGATGGGCTTGGGGTCGCCATCGCACAATGGATAGTGCAATCCCCTCCTAAGGGATAGATGCAGGTTCGATTCCTGCTGGCGATACCATTTCACACCCAGTCAAATACTAGCTGTAAATTCCATTCGCAATACTCGTTATTTTAATCGTCAATCATATGTCTTGGCGAATTTCACTCGTCCGAACAAAATAGCTTAAACTTTTTGGGACAAATTTGGGACAAATTGGGACACGAAATTAGGGGAAACGAAGGGACTCGAAAGTATTTAAATGCTTGAATTTATTCAGTTTTTTATTTTTTTAAGCGTAGAATAGTTCGCTTAGGAGGCATGTGCACTATCCATTGTGCTACGGAGAGACTTTCGAAATCCATGCAAAGGCATTATTCGGGCGCATTGCGGTGTTGGCTGTCCTCGCAATACTTTCGTATTGCTGCGGGAGTCGCCTTGCACTGCATCCCGACTAAAGCCTTTTCATGGACTCCTTCGTTCATTGGTTAAAAATTAAAAACACCGCAACAAACGAAGCCCGCCATCTTACCTGACAGACCAACAACAATCAAATGCGATCAAACGCAATCGGTGAAACCGAATGCAACTAGCGTACAATAGCGCCTTTCCTCGTTTTTATCATCTACACGCATCGGCTCTTTTTAGCTCGGCAGAAGTATTTTTATGGCAGTCATCTCTCTTAGCAATGCACAACTGGCTTTTGGTCACGTTGCCCTCCTCGATCACGCAGAATTTTCCATCGAAACATCAGAACGGGTTGGTTTGATCGGACGTAACGGCACGGGTAAATCTTCTTTGCTCAAAATCATCGCAGGCAAATTTAAGCTCGACGATGGCCTCTTGGTCATGCAGCAAAATATCAAAATTGCTTATGTTGAGCAAGAACCGCAATTTGATCCAGATCAGACGGTGTTTGATGCAGTGGCTT
Organism: Affinundibacterium flavidum; assembly: GCF_014284175.1. Lineage (GTDB taxonomy): Bacteria > Pseudomonadota > Gammaproteobacteria > Burkholderiales > Burkholderiaceae_D > Undibacterium > Undibacterium flavidum. Next base: position 72,068 of record NZ_JACOGA010000001.1, on the reverse strand, counting down.
CTGGCTTAGGTGATTTACCAAAGCTATTGCAAGAATACGAAGCGATCACCGGTCAGTTCGGTGGTGATAATGATGAAGCGCTAATGGAGCGCATGCATGATATTCAAGTGCAACTCGACGCGGCCGACGCCTGGAGTTTAGGTAATACAGTTGAAACGACTTTAGACAAATTAAATTTATCTAAAGATGCGATCATGAGCACGCTCTCTGGCGGTATGAAAAAACGCGTAGCCTTAGCTTGCGCCTTAGTCAGCGCGCCGGATGTATTGCTACTTGATGAACCGACCAATCACCTGGATTTTTCTTCCATCAAATGGCTAGAAGGCTTACTAAAAGATTTCAAAGGTAGCGTGCTATTCATTACCCATGACCGTAGCTTCTTGGACAATGTGACGACTCGCATTATCGAATTAGATCGCGGCAAGATCACGTCTTTCCCTGGTAATTTTACGACCTACCAAGTTCGCAAAGAAGAACAGTTAGAAATCGAAGAAGTTGAAGCGGCAAAATTTGATAAGTTTTTGGCGCAAGAAGAAATTTGGATACGCAAAGGCGTTAAGGCCCGTCGTGTACGTGATGAAGGTCGGGTAAAACGCCTTGAGCAATTGCGCCTGCAACGTGCGGCGCGTCGTGATCAACAAGGTCAGGTACGTCTCGACGTAACGACCGGCGAACGCTCAGGCAAGATCGTGGCGGAACTGGAAAATGTTTGCAAGAGCTTTGGTCCTAAAAATATCGTCAATGACTTCTCCAGCATTATTATGCGTGGCGATAAGATAGGTTTGATCGGTCAAAACGGTGCAGGCAAGACGACTTTGCTCAAATTAATCTTGGGCGAAGATCAACCAGATAGCGGTACAGTCAAGCAAGGTAGCAAACTACAAATTGCTTACTTCGATCAGATGCGTACGCAACTCAATGAAGAAGTCAGCTTGGCAGAAACAATTTCCCCGGGTAGCGATTTTGTAGAAATCAATGGGCAGCGCAAGCACGTCATGTCTTACCTCGGCGACTTCTTATTTGCACCTGAGCGTGCACGTTCACCAGTCAAGACTTTGTCCGGTGGCGAACGTAATCGTCTCTTATTGGCGCGATTGTTTGCCAAGCCAGCCAATGTCTTGGTACTCGATGAGCCGACCAATGATTTGGACATTGACACTCTAGAATTACTTGAAGAGCTGTTGGAAGATTACGAAGGTACCGTATTCTTAGTCAGCCATGACAGAACCTTCCTCGACAACGTGGTCACGCAAGTAATCGCGTCCGAAGGTGATGGCCTTTGGAAAGAATACATCGGCGGCTATACCGATTGGGAAACCTACAAAAACTCACCAGCAGGCAAAGCTGTGGCTGCGCCAAGCAAACCGAAAAGTGATAACAAGTCACCCGTAAGTAGCATGACGGCGCCAGCGGTCAAAGCCGAAGCCAAGCCGAAAAAACTCAGTTACAAAGAGCAAAAGGAATTGGATGAATTGCCTAACCTGATCAGCAATTTGGAAGCCGAGCAAAAGGCAATTTCTGAAAAACTAACCGATGGTGATTTCTATAAAGATGCGACGCCAGACGCCATCAAAAAACTCAATGAACGCTTTGCGGAAATTGACGAATTACTGATGGCTGCGTTAGAAAAATGGGAAACCATAGGCGGTTAAATATTGGCTGAGTCTTGGCTAAATCTTGCTTAGATCGTCACTACAAAAAAAAGAGAAGCAATGCTTCTCTTTTTTATTGGCGCTCACCATACAGAATGAAACAAGGAACTAGCGCGATACTTTTCTAAAATCTCGTACGCGAAAGCCCATCACAAATAGTGCTGCAAAATAAATCAGCATACAAGTCAAGATCACTCCCCCCATCATTCCAGCACGCATCCATTTATGCGCTTGGTGACCAATCCAGTCAACTTGCATAGATAATCCCAGAGCGACAATCGCCATCAACACCAATGCTGCCGACAATTTCAACAGGAACTTCAACCACCCTGCCTCGGGCACGAAAATAGTACGACGACGCAAACCTCGATACAACAGAAAGGCATTCACACAAGCCCCCAAACCCACTGACAATGCCAATCCTGCCTGCTGAATAAAAGGCACAAATAGTAAATTCAATACCTGCGTCACCGCTAAGACGATCAACGCAATTTTTACTGGTGTACGAATATCTTGTTGCGCATAAAAGCCCGGCGCTAATATTTTCACCAAAATTAAACCTGTCAAGCCGACACCATAGGCGGAGACTGCCTTTGCAGTTTCATGCACAGCATGCGCATCAAATTTCCCGTTGTGGAACAAAGTCGCAGTTAAGGCATCCGACAAAGTCAACAAACCCACTGCAGCAGGCAAGGCTAATAGACAGGTTAAACGCAACCCCCAATCGAGCAGCGCTGAATATTCTTTCGTATCGGCATTCGCTTTAGCACTAGACAAACTCGGCAATAACACCGTACCCAAGGCCACGCCCAACATCGCCGATGGAAACTCCATTAGTCGATCAGCATAGCTAAGCTGAGAAGCACTACCATCAGGCAACCAAGACGCCCAAGTCGAATTAATCATAATACTAATTTGCGTTGCCGACACCGCTAATACCGCAGGTCCCATTTGACGCAACACTCGGCGGACTTTCGGGTCACGTAGGGCAAATGCCGGATTTGCCGTGATACGCGGCAGCATGCCGATTTTAATCAACGATGGAATTTGTATCGCCAGTTGCAAAACGCCACCGAAAAAAACGGCGATCCCTAAGGCGTAAATCGGTTGCCGCAAATGGCTAGTCAAGAATAAGGTTGCGCAGATAAAGGAGAGATTCAACAAGACGGGGGTGACCGCCGGAATTTTGAAACGGCGCCAAGTATTCAAAATACCACTCGACAAAGCCACCAAAGACATGAAGCCGATGTACGGAAACATGATGCGGGTCAAGTTCACCGTCAAATCAAATTTAGTCGGCGAATTCAAGAAACCCGAGGAAAACATCACGACAAGGACGGGCGCACCGACTACTCCAATCACACAGGTGAACAACAAAGCCCAAACCAAAACCGTCGCCACATGATCGACCAGTTCTTTGACTTCATCCTCACCTTTTTGATTGCGATACTCCGCTAAAATCGGCACAAATGCCTGAGAAAAAGCCCCCTCTGCAAACAATCGCCGGAAAAAATTGGGTATCTTAAATGCCTGGACATAAGCATCCATCATGGCGCCAGCACCAAAATAAGCACCAAACAAAACATCACGGATCAATCCCGTAATACGCGACAGCATGGTCATGCTGCTAATTGCAGCGAGAGTTTTTAATAAGTTCATGGGGCGAGATTATAGCCTTTGAGACAGTAAAATCCTCGCGAAGAGCTCAATAAAAAACATCGTTACACCTAGCATCCCCACTCGACAAATGCCGCACGGATCGAAGAAAGGTTTTACAAACACGTATTTGACTGTTATACTTTCGAGCTTACCAAATGGCTTAGAGCAATTTAAGGCGTTTGACGAAATCGGAGAGATGGATGAGTGGTTTAAGTCACACGCCTGGAAAGCGTGCGTAGGTTCATAGCCTACCGGGGGTTCGAATCCCCCTTTCTCCGCCAGAATTTATAAGGCTCTCCACGTGAGAGCCTTATTTTTTGCGCTATTCAAACTGATTGCGCTATTCAAATTACTATTTTTCACCGTAGCGGCTCCACAAATTCAGGTTTTCGCCTGTACACTCGTTCGGTGATTTTACTATCCGCATGTGACAAAAGAGCTGCCGCATGTTCCAAGGTTTTAGCATCGCTAGCGCATTTAGCGCGCAAGTCATGCTCGGTAAATTTCTCTGTTATTTTGGTTTCTGCCATTACACGAGCAAAAAATCCACGCCACAAGGATTCCCAGCCGCCTGCCCTACCAGTTGCCTCATTAAAATATCCTTTACCATCACGATTGCAAAATAAAAATTCTGATGATTGAATTGGTCGCACGTCCTTTGCCATTTCAATCGCTTGGCGCAATTCATCTAACTATTTAATCATCATGTGCTTATAACCGCTTTCAACTCTCGAAGATCGCCTGAAGCGACAATCGACATGGCAAATAAAAAGCCCTGTATTCACTAGGAAAACGAGACAAGAGATTGACCGCAAGCGGACAGCTTGAGGTTAGATTGAGAATAAATTTATCCTTAAACATAACGCTTGACATGAGCGGCGCGCAGCGGCAGGACGCGCATGGAGCAAAATGAAATGAGGGCCATGCGTGGCATACAGTTGCGCTTCCGCTAGATGGAAGGGTTAGGTCTCGCCATCGAAAAGCTCCTGCTACTTGGCTTGTGTATTTGTTTGGCGAGAGCCAACTCCACACTTGGTTAGTCCCGCGAAGATAGACGGACTCCGCGCCTCAGAAATAGTGCCCGTGCGGCGAAATTCTATGTAGTCGGCTCTATTTGCCTTGGCGAAATCCATAAGCTGTCCCGGCTCCAACGCTTCTAGCTGCTGCCGAACGCACCCGCACACTTGAGCCGAAGACTTAGTCCGTCCTTTTCCGATCTGTCCGTTGATTTCACTGAGGATTGCGGGACACCAATCTGGAAACGTCTGCTGCCACTCCGCAAGAAGGCACGAGTACGACGCCTCGAGAACGCGTGAATTGTCCACCTCGGACTCTTCCTCACGCGGCCCTCCTTGAGGTAATCTCCTCACGTATCTCTCGGCAATGCACGCGCAAAATGTATTTCCAAGATACGGGCCTGTGGCCCATTTCAAGTATGGCGTTGTTCGTCTGTCGTCAAAAGTGTGCCGCCTCTTTGCCGCCTCTTCCTTGCACCCGCGCTCCATCTCCGCGCGTAGGACAGATTCTGATAGTCTAGTTTCTGACGGTCTAATTTTAGAGGTGGGCTCGCCAGCTCTCGCGGCGATGGAGACGGCGAGAATCAGGGCAATTAGTACGAGACGAGTCATCGGAACCTACGCGATTTAATTTTACAAAATGAAAAGATAACCGACCACGAAAAAATGTGCAATTTGTTTCAACTCTATTGAAACCCTCATGAATACTGACTCAAGATAGTATGTTTCCCAAGTTAAATATTTAACCGACTCGACAAAAAGTGCATTGTTGCAAATAGTGAGAGCGGATTTGTGAGGTGCTCAATAACTTTGCTTGGCTTTAATTAGACCAAAACCCTTTATCCATACGCCACTTCATAACACACAGGCTCATAGTGTACAGGGCGGCGAGTCCCCTTCTCTTCTCTAGAATTCAGAAAACCACGTCATTTATGCGAGCTTACTTTATGCGTAAATGAAAAAGAAGATCAAAGCTTGATTGAAAATATATTTTCTAAATTTTCCATTTTTATCTCCACCAAGCGAAGGAATCCGCTATTTACAATATCCTGACTCTCCTCAGTCAATGCCTTGATTAATTAATCTCTCGCTACCTCACTTCGATACAAATGGCATTCTTTTGCTTCGACTCCGAATTAAAATTGATTGTATCTTGATTCACATTGTCAATTTGAAGCACACAAATAATAAAAATAAATTTTCACTTTACGCTCTTCGTTGACAATCAATTAGTTTGCATTCATGCTTGCTATGCACTGCTTTTTTCACAGATCAACCTATTAAAACAAAGTAAATAGACAATGAAAAAGACTCTACTTAGTTCACTTGCACTGACTTGCGCCCTGGCAGCACCTGCGGCCTTTGCGGATGTTCAATACCAAATCAAAATCACCAACCCTGCGCAACATTTGGCGGAAGTGAATATCGACTTTCCAGCCGTCAGCGGGAAATCGCTAGATGTACAAATGCCAATCTGGCGTACTGGTCGTTACGAAATTCTCAACCTAGGCAAGAATGTTCGACAATTTGTTGCAACGAACGGAAAAGGTAAGCCACTCAGTTTTATGAAAACTGATAAAGGCACCTGGCAGGTAAAAACCCAACCAGGCGATACCGTCAAAATTTCTTATGAAGTGTATGCGAATGCTTTAGGCGAACGCACGCAACACATCGATGATACCCACGCGTACTTGGATGCCAGCGGTATTTTGATGTACGCCGCACCATTTCGCAGCCAGGCGATTAGCGTCAAACTAGATATGCCATCAAACTGGATTTCTCGCTCAGGCATGGACAAGGGTAGCTGCGATCACTGCTTCGTGGCGAAGAACTACGACGTATTGATTGACTCCCCGATTGAGACTGGCGAGCATGAATTCCACAGTTTTGATGTAGACGGTCACACCATCGAATTAGCGATCTGGGGACGCGGCAATTACGACGGCAAGAAAATGGCGATCGATTTGAAAAAAGTCGTCGAAGAAGGTCGGAAGATGTTTGGCGCGTTTCCATTTAAGCGCTATTTATTTATCGTGCATGCGACCGATGGCGTGGGTGGCGCAACTGAGCATATCAATTCAACGGTGATACAAAAATCGCGCTGGGGATTTGCGCCGCGCAAAGAGTACTTAAGTTTTATTCGCACTGCGGCTCACGAATTCGTTCACACATGGAATGTGAAAGCCTATCGCCCAAAAGAAATGGTGCCTTACGAATATCAGAAAGAAAATTATTCGCGCTTAATTTGGATGGCTGAAGGAAACACTTCTTATTTTGAAGAAGTATTGACCTTGCGCGCCGGGCTGCAAAATCGTGATGAATTCATGGAAGAGTTTGCGAAGGCTTTACAAGCATATGAACATCAACCTGGTCGCTTCCAACAGAGCGCGGCGGAATCCAGCTTTGACACCTGGATCGACGCAGGTGGCGAACGTGCCCGCAATGCTTCAGTGAATATCTATAGCAAAGGTATGTTATTGGGCTGGGCGATGGATATCGAAATTCGCCATCAAACCAAAGGCGCCAAAGGCTTCGAGCACGTTCATCAATATTTATACCAACACCACACTGTCGACAAAGGTGGTTATTCTGAAGCCGATGTTCGTACGGCTCTCAAGCATGTTACCGGCAATGACTGGTCAGCTTGGTGGGCAAAATATGTCGACAGCACCGGAGAAATTCCGTTCACAAACCTTTTGCCGCAAGTCGGTCTGCGCTACCTCGTTGAGGGTGGCAAAGAAGATGAACAAAAAGAAGAATGGTTCACTGGGTGGCGTACCCGCGACACTGGCGATCATCCCGTCGTGATCGAAGTGGAACGTGATAGCCCTGCGTGGAAAGCCGGCGTAGTTGCGGGTGATACGCTGGTTGCAGCAAACGGTTTGCGCCTGACGCCAAAAGATATTAACGATAAGCTGTGGCTGTTACAGCAAACACCGATCAAGCTTACCGTGTTCCGCCGTGATGAGTTACGTGAAATTACACTCACACCTAGCCGCCAGGTGAAAGGCAAAGCAAAACTTAAAGCAATCGATGCCGTGACAGAAGAGCAAAAAGCTTTGAATGCGAGTTGGACCGGTGTGGCCTGGCCTGCTGCAAAACCTGCAGCAAGTGCATCCGCTGAGAAATCCAAAGAGTAAGCGTCTAATTGAGTAACCAGATTGCTCACTCAATTAACACGGATTACTAAGAAGAATTATTAAAAAAATCTTCGCAATAAAAAACGTCGGCTCTGATCACTCTGCGCCGACGTTTTTCATTTCTAGCCATAGGTACTGACCTTAGCGCCTGAACTAATACAACTTAGCTTCTGACCTTTGTTTCTGATTTAGCACCAACTATCTGTTTTCAATCTTAGCCTCAAATAATAGCTTTACCAAAGGATCAAGGCTGATCGCTTTAGTCTCTCCTTGTAGAGGAATACTAAAATCGTGAAGTTTATTATTTACTCTCACCGTATGTAATTCCATCTTGCCGTCACGAGTTTGCACAGCAATATCCAAAGGAAAGTCAAATCGCGCCTGCGTTTGCATTTGCTCCACATGCAATTTTAAAGTCTTGGTAGGCGCGTCGTATTTCCATTGCACATGTAAACTAGGGTAGCCGGCTTGATACAGCCATTGTTGAAAGAAGGTCGACAAATCCTTACCTGATACCTGCTCCATCACAGTTTGAAAATCCGCACTGAGCACATTTTTGCCAGAAAATTTCGCGTAGTAAGCGCGTATTCCCTGCCAAAAAACCTGATCGCCCAATTGGTGCCTGAGCATATGCAACATCCAAGCTGCCTTTTCATAAGTATTTGGCGTCAAGACAAACTTGGGATCTTGAATGCTAGTATCGATAATGGGTCGCATTACTTTTTGATGATAACGAAGCACCTTCTCCCGATTCGCTAACAATTGTTTGACGAAAGCTTCACGACCAAAAGTATGCTCGATATAAAGGTTGGCAAAATAAGTCGCAAAGCCTTCACTTAACCAAACATGATGCCAGTCATTTTCAGTGGTGGAGTTGCCAAACCATTGATGGGCAATTTCATGCGCAATCAATGCCTCTTGTTCGCCTTTTCCAGTGACGGAATTCTCAAAATAAAAGATCGTGTTGGCATTTTCTAAGCCGCCAAAGCGCGTCTTGGATTGGACGTTCGCCAATTTTTTGTAAGGATAAGGTCCTACATTTTTTTGAAAATAATCGAGTGCCTTGACCGCGACTTGATAGTCGTTAAAACCTTCCTGACGATTTTGCGGAAAGACCCAACTCGTAACAGAAATGTCGTTCAGGCGAGCGCTCTCTTGCATCGCAAAACGAGCCACGCCAATCACCATCACTTTGACAGGAATCGGTACATCTTCACGCCAATGTGTGAGCTTGCGATTCCCATCCAAACTGCTCTCTTCTATCTTTAAGCCATTCGCAACCACGGCGTATTGCATCGGCGCTGTAATAATAAATTCCACTGCCGCTTTATCACTTGGGTGATCAATACTTGGCAGCCATTGATGGCCATGATCAGGCCAATTATCAGCAAAAAAAACGCGTTCGCCAAATTTATTGTTGCTGATAAATAGTCCCGATTTCGGCTCACCTTGATAAGTAACTTCAATTTCAAACCACGTGTTCGCCACTAAGGTTTCGGCCAACTGAATTTTGAGCTTGTCGCCATTTTGCTGTGCAACCAGAGTCTGGCCAGCCATACGGACTGAAGAGACTTCCATGCCCTTCCCCGACTCGTCGCGTTGCCCAAGGTCTAATTCAAACTCACGCAAGGCGGACAATGCATGAATCCGTATCATTGCCCGACCTTTAATCTGAGCATCATTGTCATTCAACTCAATGAAATAACGGTAACGCTCTACATCGATCGCGGGATTCTTGACATAAAAATCCTTCGCCCAAACCAATTCCATTCCGCCAAGTAGCGGAGCAAGCAGCATAAGAAATAATATTTTTTTCATAAACAATCAACAAAATTTGGATAGGTTTCTTGGAAAATTTGTAGATTTCCAAACTAAAAATGAAAAGTAAATAGCAACAACAATAAATAATATGCGGACAACAAATAGACATCCAAAATAATGGGCATTTACGTGAACTTATCAGAAATCATAGACTCAAAGAATAACAAAGAAAATTTTTGACCAAGCTTTTGATCAAGCTTCAAGGTTAAGGCTCAAGTACAATCTATTCAGATTTTACTTTTTTTCACAACGTAAGGCTTGTCTCCTTACTGTGTATCACATATTATTGATTTGAAGTTTGTAAAAACATCCACGTTCAGGGAGCTACTGATGGAAACGCGCCATAGCAGTAAACAGCCCGGCTGGAATTCGCACACATTCTGTCAAGCGACTATCAGGCACAGTGCGACATCGAGTGGCAAGCCCGCGATATCTCATGCATCAGCTCATGCATCTGTTCATGCAACAGTCGATAGTTGTGGTGATGATATCTTATTGTCTGACGACGACAGTGAAGACAATATCATTTTCCTGACTGAAACCGATGAAAATGATCCTGCAAAATCGGTGATATCTCCCTGGAAAATTCTGATCGCTGACGACGATAGCAATGTACATGACACCACAGTGTTAGCGCTAAGCGGAGTAGAAATTCATGGAAAGCCTCTGGAATTTTTACATGCTTTTTCAGCAAGAGAGGCGCAAGAAGTGGCAGAAAATAATCCTGACACTTCATTGATCTTATTAGATGTTGTGATGGAAACTGTTGATGCAGGTTTAAAGCTAGTGAATATTTTACGCGAAGATTTATCCCGTAAAAATTTACGCATCGTATTAAGAACAGGGCAACCAGGCTATGCCAAAGAAAATATCATGGGCAACTATGCGATCGATGGCTACGCGACAAAATCTAAGCTAACGCGCTCTATCTTAATCAGCATGCTCAATGAAGTGCTGGATTCTGGCGTAGACTCAGGTGCGCTTCCGAATTAATTAAGTCTTGTTACGATCAAAGTCAGGAAATCCTATAAAGATTCCTGACTTTTTTCTTATTCAGCGTCAGCTTGTGCTGCAGGTGCCGCGCGTTGAAATGCATCCAACTCCAGACAGCGTTGATTAATCTCCATAATAATCGGCATAGCACTCAAATCACATTGAAAGCGTTGCGCGTTATAAATCTGCGGGATTAGACAACAATCTGCCATACCCGGTTGATTACCAAAACAGAACAGTCCGCGCCGTGCGTCATGCTCTAGGCGTTGCTCGAAAGTCTTCAAACCTAGTTCGCACCAATGACGATACCATGCATTTTTTTGCTCATCAGTTACAGCGAAATTCGCGCTTAAGTATTTCAGAATACGCAGGTTATTAATTGGATGAATGTCACAAGCAATTGCCAATGATAAGGCTCTCACATAAGCACGATCAGCGATATCTTCTGGCAACAAGGGCTGAGCAGGATATTTTTCTTCAAGATATTCCATAATCGCTAAGGATTGGCTCAAAGCGATTTGTTGTCCTTCATGGTCATCGACTAAAGCTGGTACCAAAGATTCTGGGTTCACTGTCTTAAATAATTCAGAAAACTGCTCACCACCATTCTTCACCAGATGCACGGGAACCTGTTCGCAATCAATCCCCTTCAAGTTGAGCGCGATACGCACACGGTACGAAGCTGAACTACGAAAATAACTATATAGCTGCATAATATTCCTTTCTAAAGCACAAAAATCAAGCAATGATCTGTGTCAAATCCAAGCTCGCAATCACGTTCTGCAGGCGCTGTTTGCGCACCTCGGTTTGACTGACTGACAAACGCATTAATTGCGCCAACAAGTCTTGCAGTTGTGACTTGTTGTCGGCACTTCTCAATGCCGACTGTAGTACTTCAACTTGCTTCTTCAATCGTTCTTGACTTGCTACGGCGCTGCTTTCTATCCCTAACAAGATCTCGGCATGCAAACACAGAGCATCATACTGATTCACGTTCTCCAACAGTTGTTTCTTGAATTGCGCTAAATCGGTATTCGACATGTTTTTCGAACTATTCACTGAACAATCAAATCGGGAAATCAAAGTTTTTCCCAATTTACTCGCAGGCAGAGCAAGCATTTGCCATTCAGCGATGAGGCTGTCCCGCATTTCGGACGACAAAGTATCCGCTTCCATCGCTACATCCAACGCCTGACAAATAGCTAAACCGGATTGAATTTTTTGTACATGTTGTTGCGCTTCTTGCGCTTGCAGATGCGTAATTACCGCCTGCAGACGTTGCAACTGCGCTTGAAACTCTTTCTCAATCGCTTGTTCTTGCGCACGTGGCACATACCCTACTTCACGCCAGGCAAGATTCGCCTTATGCATTATTTGTCGCAAACCATGTTGCTCAGTGCAATCGGCATTTGCCAATTCCAGACAAATCGCCTGCTTCGCTTTGAGATTGCTCTCACGTTGTTGGTCAGCAGACTCTGCGAGTTGGCGCTTTTTCTCAAATATACCGTCACATGCTGCACGAAAACGCTCCCACAAGCGTTGTTCATCTTTGCGTTGCAGCGGAACAGCGGTCGCTTGTACCTGCCAACGCTGCTGCAAGCTTCGAAGTTGATCTTGTGAGGATTTTTGATGAATATCTAGCGCCTCGACTTCCGCAATCATTTTTTCGCGTGACTGAATTTCTTCTTGCTGCCTTTGCTCCAAAGGTGCTTTTAAGGAATTCAATAATCGTTCAAATTCATTATCCAGACGCGCTCTTTCCTTACGATCCACATGCCCAACTTTTTTCCACGCCTGTTGCATATCCAAAATCTTAGAACGCAACATTTTCCAATCATTTAAGGTCGTTAAAATCTGTTCCGCATCATCAGCGAATTGACTCAACAAAGCTTCAGCTTTGACCTGATTCTCTTTGCGCAAATCGGCCTGCGACTGAAAATGTGCGGCCGCAGGTGCGTAGACTAACTTACAGGCAGCGTCAAAGCGCAACCATAATTCCTTTGGTGCGCCGCCATTAGTACTCTCCATTTGCTTCCACTGCTCGCGCAGGGCTGAAACGGTATCAACGATTTCTTGCGGACTGAGGCTGAGAGACGTTAATTTTTCCGCAGTCGCAATTAACTCATCACGCGAAACAGCGCCACTCCACTTTGCCCATGACATCAGATTCGCAAGCTCTTTGCGAGCTGCATTAATACGCTCTTTCAAATTTTCACTTAACCCTAATTGACGATCATGGCGTTTAGTGTCAATTTCACGCAATTCTTTTTCGATTTGACGCGCTGTTTGCGCACTTCCCTGAGCTAGTGCCGCTTCAAAACGACTCAGCAATTCTTCAATTTCCCCTACACTTAGCTGCTTACTTAGCTGCTTACTTAGCTGCTTACTTAGCTGCTTACTTAGCGGCTTAATTAGCGGCTTATTTGGCTCCGTAAAAGCGGCCAAGGGGGCTTGAGCAATCAAATCGGCTTGCGCCGGATCGGCCGATTCACCGTTCTCAGCAAACTCTGGGCTAACGGATTCCTGCTTGATCGGTGCAGGCATTTCCTGTCCGACCAGGGATCTTTGCTGCCATTTTTTCCATGACGTTTCAAAATGTGTCAGCTTATTTTGTGCGTCCTGCAACAATGTCTTAGGCAAAGCGGCTGCAATAGGGCTGGAAATACACGCTTGCAGAACCAGTGTCCAAGATCTGACTGCAGCATCTCCATCAATTACAGACAAATCCCCCACCTGATCAATGTCTTGAACCAACTGCAATAATTGCCTTTGCAAATCAACTTGAGCATTCAAGCGCGTTTGTAAAGTGCGACGTTTGTCTTCGAAAGAAGCAAGTAAATCGACTGGAAAATTAACTAATTGCACGGCTTGCTTATCCAACTCAACCAGTTGGTTTGCTAATACCGTTGTCTGCGCCAGCAAATTATCTGCCTGAAGCACACAAGCCTGTGCAAGTCTTAGCGATTCTTGTTGCTGACGGAACTCATCGAGTCGTGCTTGAATTAGTTTGGCCGCACGGTTATCAATTTTTCTTGTGACTTGCAAAGCTTTCTCAAGATATTCTTGGGTGTGTATGTGTTGCGCCGCCAGATATCGCCCATCAGCAAAGTCGCATGCGCTCAGCAAATCGAGAAGACTGGCTTCATTATTAACACTGGCTGATATTTTTTGCAGATACTGTTGCCGCTCTTGTTCTTTCGTTTTCTGCCTGACTTCACTGATTTGCGCTTGCTGCAAAGTTTGGGTAGCTATCTGCGCCTTAGCTTGATTCGACGAACGGCGGGAAACCAATTTGGATAAAAATTCAAACATAACAATTCTTATAAGTGTCTGCAAAAGAGGAAAGCAAACATCATAGCAAGACTTACGCAGTTCTCGCAAAATTCGATTGTTTAAATTTCAATCAGTTGTACATATTGAGCAAAGACCAACAATCCGAACACGCCGAACTGAAACATCTTGTTGCAAATTCATCAGAAATCCATGTCGGCGAATTGGCCACCGCATCGTTAAGGACATACCCAGATCTTTTCGGAGCAAGAAATGAAAACCCATACCCTTAAACATAGCTTACTCGGCATACTCCTCTTTGCTAGCAGTGCAATTAGCTTGCAAGCAGCAGCACATGATCGTTATGATTATCGCCCCAGCTATCCGTCTGGCAATGTTCGTACCTACGAACACATTTACTACCCCGAGTACCGCAGTTATTACTCCCCTCATTCACGCACCTGGTTCTGGCTCGATGGTACACGTTGGTATTCTGGTGTCCGTTTGCCATTTGGAATCGACATGCGTATTGGCGGCATTCCCATTTCGCTGAACTCTGCCATTCCGTATTATCAGCACCAATATGTCGAAACTCGCTATGCCCAACCCATCTATATTATTCGACATCGTGGCCACCATGACTCACGTAGATATCGGGAGTATCGTGAACGTTATGACGAGGACGACCGTCAGCATGGTCATGATCATCGTCGCTGGTAATTCACTCGTTATTCACTCTCTACTTCGTTTCCGTTAAGCCTAATTGCCAACGATGCCAGCGGCGATGTTGATAGAAAATCCCAATATCGCTGCATTAAACATAAAACTTAATATCGAATGCGCCAACACCGCGCGGCGCATTTCACGAGAGACCACAACGATATCTGAGGTTTGCATTGCGACCGCGATCGTGAAGGAAAAATAGAGAAAGTCCCAATAGTCAGGGTGCTCCTCTTGATCGGGAAAACCAAGTGCACGTTTGTTTTTTGGCGAGCGGTAATACAACACAGCATAATGAAATGTAAACACCGTTCCCAATAAAAACCAGGCACCAAGCACAGTAGCGCCGGCAAATAAATACTTCACCAACCTAAGTTCAGCAGACAATCCGCGCAATTGCGTCAATTCAACAACGATTGCTAACAAACTAACGATCGCCGCGGTCACCAAAATCAATAACACCGATAAAGCGCTACTGTCTTCACGCTGCGCAACCTTGATCACACTCTCATGATTTGATCCAAGAAACAAAAAAGTCAGCAAAAACAAATATGTCCAAATCGCCAGATTCCATCCCAATAATGCACGGGTAATGACACTCCACTCATCTGGAAATATAAAAAAACTGACCACACCTAATAAGATGGTAAAGATGAAGCGTGGGCGATGCGCAATAAGATCTCGAAAAATGATAGGTGTCATTATTTTTTAATTTATTTTAAAAATAGTTAGATGGTTTAACATATTATTTCAATTCACGAGCACGCTTAAGTAATCTGCATCCCTGTCCTAAGGGCATTGTCAAATGATGAGAAATGTGTGGAAGTTTAAGGTCAATCTCAGGCTCCAAGTCTCGCCAATTTACAACAATGTTTCATATTTTGAGTTGAAAATCATTACACTAGCCTAACAGGAGATTTTCCATCATGATCAAAAAACATCTTTACCTGGTATTGGCGCAAGTGAAACCTGGTGACATCTTGGCAGAAGAATTACTCGACAAAATCGGCCATGTGTTACTGCCGGCGGGAACCACTTTGACCGCGTCAATGCTTAAGGCCATTGGCAATCATCACATCCATCAGCTCTCGATACAAAATGTCGAGAACCAGGAAGCCTCCACTGCCAACGAGGAAGAAACCCGCGAAAATAATGGACAACAACTGGAACGCCTAAATCGTTTATTTCGACACGGTCCGTACGAAGGCCCAACCGAAATACTGAGAAGCTATATAACAAAATACCGCCAGGGAGAGGCATCATGACGCTTTCCTTAGTTGATCCCAACGATGATCAAATTTCCATAGAAGAAGTCATTAATAAAATCAATGCGCTTCCCATGCTACCCGAGCTGGCGCGAGAAATGTTGAATGACTTAAATGATGACGATATTAGTCTGGAGACGATCGCTGAGAAAGTCTCGATGGATCAGTCTATAGCGGCAAAAGTCATACAATTGGCGAACACCTCATATTATGGCAACAACTCCAAAGTCGTTACGATTCAACAAGCGGTTTCGATGCTGGGGACGAAGAATCTCAAAAACTTGATACGCACCAGCATATTCACCAATAATTTACCGGTTGCACGTTGCCGTGGATTTGATAACAAAGCTTTTTGGCGACATAACATTGCGACTGCCATCTGCGCAGAATTAATTTCACGCACTCTGCATATGAAGCAAGATTTCGCTTTTACTGCGGGCTTATTGCATGACATAGGTCGCTTGGTACTAGTTTCAAAATTCCCGCAAAAATATGAGCATGTCATTCGCTGTGCGAAAGACAATGACTGCAATCTCCTTGATGCAGAACGTTCAATCCTCGGCGTAGATCATGTGAGTGTTGGATTGATTCTAGCCTTGCAATGGAATTTCTCAGATGCGATTCAAGATGCCATCCGTGGTCATCACGCCCCAGATGATAAGGAACTCAATTCAGTTGCGTCGATTATTCATGTTGCAAACTCAATCGTGCACGCACTCGATTTGAGCGAATCAGAAGATGACTTGGTACCACCAATTTCTCAGTTTGCTTGGGATGTGGTTGGACTTAGCGAGGAAGCCTATCTCGCCATCTTTCACGAAACTGAATTACGTTTCAATGCGATGAACCAAATTCTTCAGTAGATCGTTGCCATTCGACAGACGACACGGACGAGACAGACTAGACGAACGAGAGGGACGAGACGGTTGTGCAGAGGTCTCCAGACAAGAAAATTCACACATTCGCACACTGCTTCCTATGGTTTGCGCATAAAATAGAACACATCAATCAAGCACAACATGACTGTTAGAATTTTGAGGTTACTTTGGAACAAATAAAGGATTTTAGACACACGAATTTCAAAGTAAGTGATATTCAACTTTTTAAAAACATCCATAAAGATGAGCTACTTCTCATCAAACAACAATTGGATGCCTGCCCAGTGGTACGTGTTAAATCGGGTGAAATCGTACTCGATAGTCACAGTTCTGGCGCTTGCTTGTATGTCGTTCTGTCCGGCACTTTGGCTCTGGCCTCCAATACGGCTCGCCGCCAATTAGAAAACGCTAGCACACAATATTTTGCTGGTGAATGTGTCGGAGAAATATCCGTATTAGACGAAGAAGCTAGCACAGCGACAATTGCAGCGATGACGGATGCAGAGCTATTGTTGATTGATGCTGTCGTAATGTGGCGATTGATTGATGAATCCAATGGGGTCGCGCGCAACCTCTTGCAGCTCTTATCATTTCGCATTAGAACCACTAACGCACAGCTACGTAATCGTCAAAAAGTAGGCGAATTTTATCGACAGTTATCGATGGTCGATGGCCTAACCGGTTTACACAATCGCTCATGGCTCAATACACAATTACCGGGCTTGATTGAAAACGCCCACGCAACAGAAACTGAACTCAGCGTGATCATGCTCGATCTTGATCACTTTAAGAAATTCAATGATCAATACGGACATGTGATGGGCGATGAAGCATTACAAGCCGCAGCAAAAGTCGTCAGCGCAGGATTGCGTCCAAGTGATTTTGCTGCACGCTATGGCGGTGAAGAAATGATCATCATCTTGCCCAATACCAGCAAAGAATCTGCTCTCATCGTGGCGGAACGTTTATGTGATCGTATTCGGCATACACAAGTATTCAAAGACAATATCAGAGCTTTGCCACATATCACCGCATCACTCGGCCTTGCAACACTCAGCGCCGGACAAGATGGCTTGGCGGTGATCGCCACCGCCGATGCTGCTTTGTACCGCGCCAAAGAACGCGGACGTGATCAAGTCGCGCTATAAAAATTTTCTTTGCAAAAAATATTAAGCATCAAGCACCTTGCATAACAGAATTCAAAACAGAATTTGAACATAAAAAAAGAGCGCATCCACATGCGCTCTTTTCAATCATACCTAAGGAATTGCTAGTTCAAAGCATTAGAAACGATGACGGATACCGAATTGCAGAGCACGACCTGGCTGTCCTGGCACTTCAGTAAAACCACCCGAAGCACTGGCTGCACCTGGCGCATACTGACCATCATTTTGATTCTTAACATAGCCATAAACCGCATACAAATCAGTACGCTTAGACAAGTTATAGTCGTAACCTAAAGCATATTGCGTTGCATCGCTGTTAGACAAAGTCTTATCATCTTGATGGCTATAAGAAGCCATGATACGACCATTACCCACTTTGTAATGCATACCTAAGCTATAGCTATTCGCATCCAGTTTAAAGTTCTTTGTGATATTCGTTCTAAAGATAGTCGTCCATGCGGCAACGACTGGAGCTGGCACACCGCCAGCTTTCAAGCCTGGCGTAATTTCCAAATCCCATGCATCAAAAAATACTGGCAACAAAATGGAATTTTCATTCTTCATGATTTGATAACCTGCGAAGAATTTAAATGCGTCCATGCTGTAAGAACCACCGATGGTAGTCGTTTCCAAGCCAGTGGAACCATCAGTATTCGTACCACGGTTGTAGCCGATACCGACATCAAAACCATTTGCCTTGTACTTAATGTTACCAGCTAAGAAATCTTTATCCAAACCGATATAACCAGAATTCTTAAAGCCGTACATCAACGCACCGCCAAAGCCATTTGGCAATTCGATACGATATTGGACGGATTTATTCGAGCGAATCGCCATACCCGTTGTCAACAGACCACCGGTACCACCAGTAATACCACCCCAACTACCTGCCATGCCGCTTTCAAATGTATCCGCAGCATTGAAAACTTCATATGCTGGCGTGTACATACGCCCAGCCAACACTGCACCAACCGGAGTAATCAAGCCAACCATTGCTGTACGGTCAAACAAGCCACCATCTGGACCACCGCCACGTGCCAACACTAACGGCGAAGTCGCATTCACATTGTACTTTGGTTGCAGAGCAGAACGTACGCCAGCCAAAGTCTGCACCGCAGCTCCCTTCAGTGCAGGGCTACCAAAATCTGGAAAGTCCATACCTTTAGTTAAGGCATAACCTTGATAATCGCTCAAGTTACCAGCTTTATTGCTACCGTTATCAACTTCAACGCGTGCTTCTAAGTTAAATATGGCCTTGTAGCCGCCACCCATATCTTCAGTACCCTTAAAGCCGATGCGAGAACCATCAGCAATACCGCTCACCATTTTGGTTTGCGTACTCTTACCACTATTGCTCACTTGAATACCTGCATCGAGGATGCCGTACAAAGTTACATTAGTTTGAGCCATAACAGGCGCTGCAAAGCAGGCTCCTAACGCAATTGCCAAAACTTTAATTTTCATTTTTTTGTCTCCATATAGGTGCTTGAATCAATCTAAAACGAACGTACGTACTAATTTCATTTGTCAAAATATGACATTGATCCAAGTCCTTGTATAGGATCCAAGTCAAATGAATCTAGTCTGTCGCAATTTTGCGATAGGCAAAACAATAATCAATTTAAATATTATTACCCAGTCAAAAATAACTACTTTTATCTATGAAAAGCAGAAGGTTTTTGCAATACCAGTGTTCCGCCCCTCGCCCCAAAACAAGTCAATTTCGATTGATTTTTTTTGAATAAATCTTCTAATTTTTGGTGTCGTTTAATTGCACTTCGTTTCCCCCTTTTCTATTTCCATGACATATAGTGAAGCTCTCAAAAAGCACAATCGTTCGTTTAGCATCAATTCATAATAGACCAGGAGACAAAATGCGCCATTTACCATATTCACTTTCACTCGTTGCAGCAGCGATACTTGTTGGTTGCGGCGGCGGTGGCAGCAGCGCCACTGACCCGGCACCAAAAATCAAGTTCAGTGCACAAGTGACATTTGGCGATAGCCTTAGCGATGTTGGCACCTACAAAGTTGGTACCGTCGCTGCCTTAGGCGGAGGCAAATATACAATTAACAGCGCAACTGCAAAAAATTGGACTGAAATCGTCGCTGCTGACTTGGGCTTATCCGCTCCATGCGCAGCACAGAGCGGCCTTGATGGACTTGCATCCCAGGGCTTTAGTGTGCCAGTCAAAAATAATGCAGGCTGTACAGGCTATGCACAAGGTGGCGCACGCGTCACTAATCCCGTTGGACCAGGTAATAAATTATTAGGTGGCAACAATGCCATCCTCGGTCAATTGACAGTACCTGTCATGAAACAAATTCAAAACCATTTGGATGCAAACGGTGGCAAATTTACAGGCACTGAAGTTGTGTTCGTTAGTGGCGGCCCAAATGATGCCTTTATTCAAGCTGGTACTTTGTCTGCTGCCGCAACCGCAGCGGCAACAGCGGCAGTTACGGCTGCAGTACCAGGCCAAATTCAAAAAGATATCGCAAGTGGTGCTTGCAAACCTACAGATGCCCAAGCAAGTAATTGTATTCCAGGCGCAGTCGCTACTTTGACGCCAACCGTTGGCGCACCCGCTGGTGCAGCCTATGCCAAAGCAAATGCGCAAACTTACGTCGATGCCATGGGCACCGCTGGCACTGAATTGGCTGGCTACGTCAACAATATGATTTTGGCGAAAGGTGCCAAATATGTGGTCGTGGTCAACATGCCAGATTTGAGCAAAACACCAGATGCATTAAAACAATCAGCAGACACACAAACTTTGTTGAATGGGATGACAGTCACTTTTAACGCGCGTTTGTTGGCAGGTTTGGCTGGTAATGACAATGTATTGTTTGTCGATTTATTCACTCGTTTCCGCGACCACGCTGCAAATCCAAGTGCCTATGGAATTAGCAACGTGACGACACCAGCATGTGATTTAACACCTGCAAAAAATCCTTTAGGTTCTTCACTGGTTTGCAGCGCGAATAATTTGATTGCTGGCGATACGAGCAAATACTACTTCGCCGACAGCGTACATCCAACACCACTCGGTCAATCATTGTTCGCTAGCTACATCTCTGAAGAATTGACGAAACGTAAGTGGAAATAAAATCAATCTCAAACTTTGAGTAAGGCAGGTTAAAAAAAACGGGAAAACACTTTCCCGTTTTTTCTTCAAAAGACCTGATACTTTCATGGTCTCAGGTTTCTCGAATCGAACACGAATATCAAACCTCAATTATTCGCAATTCCCTGTCAATCATTTACATCAAGCTCAATTAAATTACACCGCGTTCATATCTATCGCAGCTTCAGTCTTCGCTTGAATTTCTTCTTTCGTAACTCCAGGTGCCAATTCCACCAATTTCAAACCATTCGGCGTAATATCAATCACACCCAAATCAGTAATAATGCGATCAACGACGCCAACGCCCGTCAATGGCAAATTACAGGCTTTTAAAATTTTGTGGGCGTCGCCTTTGGCAACATGCTCCATCAACACAACGACACGGCCTACACCGGCAACTAAATCCATTGCACCGCCCATGCCCTTGACCATTTTGCCTGGGATCATCCAATTCGCCAGATCACCTTTTTCGGATACTTGCATCGCACCCAAAATCGCTACGTTGATTTTGCCGCCACGAATCATGGCAAATGAGTCTGCTGAGCTGAAGATCGATGAGCCAGCTAAAGTCGTCACCGTTTGCTTACCCGCGTTGATCAAATCTGGATCAACCTGATCTTCTGTAGGAAATGGTCCAATACCGAGCAAGCCATTTTCCGATTGCAACCAAACTTCCATATGACTTGGTACATGATTTGCCACTAAAGTTGGCAGACCGATTCCCAAATTCACGTAAAAACCATCTTGTAATTCTTGGGCTGCACGCGCAGCCATTTCGTCACGATTCCATGCCATGATGATGTCCTCTTTTTCTGTCTGATTAGCTAGGCGTTACTGTGCGTTGTTCGATGCGCTTTTCTGGATTCGCATTCACAACGATACGATGTACGTAGATGCCGGGAGTATGCACTTCATCCGGATCGATCTCGCCAATTTCCACCAGGTGTTCCACTTCCACAATCGTAATCTTGCCAGCCATCGCTACATTCGGATTGAAGTTGCGTGCTGTTTTGCGATAGACCAAATTACCAGCCTTATCTGCCTTGTAAGCTTTGACCAAAGACACGTCAGCAACCAGAGCGCGCTCCATCACATATTGTTCGCCATCAAATTCGCGGACTTCTTTACCTTCTGCGACTATCGTACCGACGCCAGTTTTAGTAAAGAATGCAGGGATGCCTGCACCGCCAGCACGCAATTTTTCGGCCAAAGTACCTTGTGGTGTAAATTCTAATTGCAATTCACCAGCCAAATATTGGCGCTCGAATTCTTTGTTCTCACCAACATAAGATGAAATCATTTTGGTGATTTGACGGGTCGTCAATAATTGCCCCAGACCAAAACCATCAACACCTGCATTATTGGAAATCGCCGTCAGATTTTTCTTGCCACTATCGCGCAAAGCGCCGATCAGGGCTTCAGGAATACCACACAAACCAAAACCTCCAACCGCAATGGTTTGACCATCTTGGACTATATCTGCCAGTGCCGTTGCGGCATCAGGATAGAGCTTATTCATACGTCTCCCTTTTCTAGGTGTGCCAAAAAAATCTAGGATAGAGTGCAATTGAGGACAATGCAATACCGTAGAACTACTACATGAAAATCGCACAGCGGATATGCAGTGATGCACAAACCAGTTTGTTGCCCCTCGCCAGAACAACTACTTCGTTGTATTCTATGCAGCGTGTTTTCCATACAACGTGTATTCGTACCAGCCACTAATTTTCTGACCCAATCCCGATCTATTTATGTCCACAGCCCTGCCTATCGACTTTGCAAGCATTTTTGAATTAGCGCCGATAGGTATGTGTGTCTCGCAAAATCGTCGTATCGCTGCCTGTAATCAGGCTTTGGCAACGATGTTTGGCTATCGTCAAGACGAACTGATCGGGCAGTCATTTTTGATGTTATATCCAAGCTCAGATGAATTTGAACGGACGGGTGCGCGCATTGTGCCTATCATCAATGCTATTGGGAGCTATTCAGATGAGCGCATCATGAAGCGTGCGAATCAAGACCTATTTTGGTGTCATGTGACAGGTCGTTCTTTACATCCTGAAGATGTGCACGCCGCTGGTATTTGGACTTTTGATGATCTGAGCGCGAAACGTCAAGTCTCGCAGGAGCTATCAACACGTGAACGCGAAATCGCGGCCTTGTTGGCCGATGGGCAGACCAGCAAATTAATCGCCCGCAATCTCAATCTCAGCCCACGCACGGTAGAAATGCATCGCGCCAAGTTAATGAAAAAACTCAATGCATCGACATCGAGCGAATTGATTAATAAATTATTACGGATCAACTAATTTTCAACTAATTTGCAACTTCATTGCACCAAAATGAAAAAATCCCCGTACCTCTCACAGCATGGGGGATTCTAGGTCTCGGCTAGTTGACGATTTTGACGACTTTAAGGATTTAAGAAGCGCTCAAACCATCATCTGCGGACACGATTGCACCATTAATAAAGCGTGACTCTTCTGCCGCCAACAGCAGCAACAAGCCATCTAAATCCTCCGGCGTACCAACGCGTTTGCGTGGCAACATATCAATTAATTTCTGACCTTGTTCGGTTCTGAAATGATCTTCGTTAATTTCAGTTTCGATATAGCCGGGGCAAATTGCATTCACATTAATACCAAACTTGCCCCACTCCACCGCCATCGCTTTCGTCATTTGCACCACAGCGGCTTTGCTCATGCAGTAAATGCCTAATTGCGGAATCACACGCAGACCTGCCACTGAGGCGATATTGATAATCCGGTGTTGTTTTTTGTGATCGCCTTTATAGCGAGTGATCATGCGTTTTGCGGTTTCTTGCGCCACAAAAAAAGCACCGCGCTGATTGGTATCCATCACGAAAGCGTAATCTTCTGGAGTCACGTCGACCAACTTCTGTTGTGTCGACACACCAGAATTATTGATCAAAATATCGATAGGACCCGCTTCGGTTTCGGCATGGGCAATTGCTGATTTAATGCTCGCATAATCCGTCACATCCAGAGCGACCACATGCGCCGCGCCACCATCGGCCTCTATCTCTGCACGCAACTCTTTTAGTCGATCAATACGGCGCGATGCCAGCACAACTTGTGCACCCGCCATTGCTAATACTTTGGCAAAACGCGCGCCTAAGCCACTTGATGCACCTGTAATGAGGGCTACTTTGCCCTCAAAATTAACTTCTATTCCCATCATCATCTCCAACAATTTATCGAACTAAGTTTCACTCACCGCAAAATTTTGCCGAGCTGTACAGCCACCTATTTCACTCCACAACTTTTTCCGAATCATACTCGCAATCAACATCATGATGGGAAATTGCCACAGCCGAAATCAGGCATAAATCAATGTCTTATCAAAAAAATTCTACTTTTGATGGCGATTCATGGCGTTGCCGATGCTGATATACAGGCATTTTGACGAAAATCTGGGATAATTCAGACCGATAACGCAAACGGCACATCACGAATTCAAATTACAACAACAATGCCGCATTAGAAATCCACCACTAGTCGATCACCTTGCACATTTGCACAAGTGCCCATAAGATCGTGCATCAACTTTTGCTAGCGACTGCATTCCCATTAGAAAGCCCTTATTACTATGACTACTTCACAACAATTACTAGAAGAATACGGCCCACGTGACGCAATGGAATACGACGTCGTCATCGTCGGTGGCGGCCCAGCTGGTTTATCTGCCGCAATCAAACTCAAACAATTGGCGGCAGAAAGCGGCAAGGAAGTGTCTGTCGTCGTATTGGAAAAAGGCGGCGAGCCGGGTGCGCATATCTTATCGGGCGCGATTATGGATCCGATTGCCTTGACTGAACTTTTTCCGAATTGGAAAGAACTCGGTGCACCCCTAAATACGCCAGTCACGGAAGATCGCATCTATGTTTTGACAGAAAATAGCGCTTTCAAGACACCGAATTGGTTGGTTCCAAAATGCTTTCATAATGAAGGCAACTACATCGTCTCATTGGCCAATGTCACACGTTGGTTAGCGCAACAAGCCGAAGCACTGGGCGTCGAAGTTTTCCCAGGCTTCACGGCTGCTGAAGTCTTGTTCAATGAAGATGGCTCAGTCAAAGGTGTAGCAACTGGCAATATGGGTGTGAACCGCGAAGGTGAAGCTTCCCCGTCATTTCAAATCGGCATGGAGCTGCATGCTAAATACACCTTGTTCGCAGAAGGTGCGCGCGGCCATCTTGGCAAACAAATGATTGCCAAGTACGAACTCGACAAAGGCAAAGATCCGCAGTCTTACGGTATCGGCATTAAAGAATTGTGGGAAATTGATCCCTCCAAACATCAAGAAGGTCTAGTCGTACATACGACAGGCTGGCCGATGATGAGTGAATATGCGGGCTCTTTTCTATATCACCTAGAAAACAATCAAGTCGCAGTGGGTTATGTCGTCGGCCTTGCTTACGAAAATCCTTACATCTCACCATTTGAAGAATTTCAACGCTTTAAGACCCATCCCACGATTCGCGGCTTCTTTGAAGGTGCAAAACGTATTTCTTACGGCGCCCGTGCGATCACTGCGGGCGGTTTGCAATCTCTGCCTAAATTAACCTTCCCCGGTGGTGCATTAATCGGTTGCGATGCAGGCTTCTTAAACATGAGCCGTATCAAAGGTAGTCATGCGGCGATTAAAACAGGCATGCTGGCAGCAACGGCGGCTTTTGAGGCCTTAGGAGCAGAACGTCAACATGATGCGCTGACAGCCTATACAACAGCATTTGAAGCATCATGGTTACATGAAGAATTGCACGTCGCACGTAACGTCAAGAATCTCTTGAAAAAAGGTGCCTACGGTTCACCATTTGTCTGGTTGGATCAAGTGTTATTGCGCGGCAAAGCACCATGGACTTTGCGCCACTCCAAGCCAGATCACGCTTGTCTGCGCCCTGCTTCAGAGTTCACGCCTATCAATTATCCTAAACCAGACGGCAAGCTGACTTTTGATCGATTGTCTTCCGTATTTATCTCCAACACGAATCACGCCGAAGATCAACCTATCCATCTGACCTTAAAGGACGCCAGCGTGCCAGTCAATATTAATTTGGCGAAATACGCTGGACCAGAAAGTCGTTACTGCCCTGCTGGCGTATATGAATTTGTAAAAACCGACGAAGGTGCTGATCGCCTGCAAATCAATGCACAGAATTGCGTGCACTGTAAGACTTGCGATATCAAAGATCCGACGCAGAATATTGTGTGGGTGACGCCTGAAGGTGGTGGTGGACCGAATTATCCGAGTATGTAAGGCAATACTGAATGCAATGAGGAGTGCATTGAAGAATTCCTTTATGTACTCTTCAAACATAAAAAAACCGCTAATCTTTTAGCGGTTTTTTTACGAAGTCCATTCTTGCTTAAGAATTTTTTCCAACCAAAACGCACCGATAACGGTCTTAACATCGGTGATTTTTCCTGATTTGACCCATTCCAATACTTCAGAGACTGGCGCTGTGAAGGTTTCCAAAAACTCTTCTTCATCGAGTTTTGCCTCACCTGCGACCAAGCCTCGAGCCAGATAGATGTCAAGATGTTCATCGGCATAGGCAATGGCATTATGGATAGTGCAGAGAAATTGCCAGTCACTGGCGGTATAGCCGGTTTCTTCTTTGAGCTCTCGTTTTGCGCAAACTAAAGAGTCCTCATTTGGATCGATTTTGCCAGCTGGGAATTCCAGAAAGACTTGATTTAAAGGGTAACGGAACTGACGCTCCATCAAGACAGTGCCATCTTCGAACAGGGGAAGTATCACTACCGCACCTGGATGTTTGATGTACTCACGCGTAACCAAATTTCCGTCTGGAAGCCTGACTGTATCCTTTTCGACGTGCAAGAAATTACCTTGATAAGCACGTTGGCTATCAACTTTTATTTCTGCTAGTTGGGGATTTTGATCTGGAGTCAGATCAAGAATATTCATGTTTGACTTGGACACTTAGTTTGAGTGCTTAGTTTGAATGCTTACGTAGGTAACGATAAACAAAACCAGGGAACGCGAACACGATAAACAGACAAGCCGTAATCGCAAAAAATTCCCAGCGCTGTTCGAAACGATTACCCGCATTTGCTTCAAGCAAAAAGCCCATCGTTCCCACTACAAAATACAGAACGACCAGCTCGATCAGTCGCAGCCAAACAGTCTTTTTAAATTTAAGAGGAATCACGCCAAAAACGCGCTCGGTAAAGAACGGCAAACTAGCGGCAAGAAGTGCCACAATAATCACAAGCCAACTTGATAGTGATGTATTCAAAGCACTTCTCTTTTTGTAGGAAATTTTGGTAGGGAATAAAAGACTTAAGAAGCCAGAGTGCTCTTAATTGCATCGATACAGCTTTGCAATAAAGAGCCCGGCATGATACCTAAAGCTAACACTGCCAATCCATTTACGCTCAACACGATCTTCAAATCCATGTGTGCGACGATCGGTGTTGTCTCAGTCGGCTCTTCAAAATACATGACCTTAACGATACGCAAATAGTAGAACGCACCGATCAAAGAGAACAGGACTGCAGCCACTGCCAGCCAGATTTGACCTGCAGCAACAACTGAACTTAAGACAGACAATTTTGCATAGAAGCCCATCAATGGAGGAATACCTGCCAGGGAGAACATCAACAACAACATAATGAAGGCAAACCACTTGCTACGCTTATTCAAACCTTTAAGGTCAGCAATATTTTCCGCTTCAAAACCGGCGCGAGACAGTAACAAGATGATGCCGAAAGTACCCAAAGTCGTCATGACATAAGTAATCGCATAAAACATCGATGCACTGTATGCTTCACCAGCCAGAGTGACATTGCCGTTCGATACGCCAGACAAGAAACCAAGCAGCATAAAGCCCATTTGAGAAATGGTGGAGTAAGCCAGCATACGTTTCAAATTTGTTTGCGCAATCGCAGTGATATTACCGATCGCCATCGACATCACTGCCAATACCATGAGCATCTGTTGCCAATCTAGGACTTGTGGGAATAATCCCTCCACTAATAAGCGGAAAGTAATCGCGAAAGCCGCTAATTTTGGTGCACCACCCAACAGCAAAGTCACGACTGTTGGTGAACCTTGGTAAACGTCTGGTACCCACATGTGGAATGGCACAACACCCAATTTAAAAGCCAGACCAGCGACTAAGAAAACAATGCCGAATACCAATATCGTTTTATTCGCTGTCGCAGAAGCAGCAATTTTTGACATCTCATTCAAATTCAATGTGCCTGTTGCACCGTACAACATTGAGATACCGTATAACAAGAAACCTGACGCCAAAGCACCCAATACGAAATACTTCATCGCCGCCTCAGTAGATACCGTGTGATCACGGCGCAAAGCTACTAAGGCATATAAAGCCAAAGACATTAATTCTAAACCGAGGTAGATAATCAAAAGATTATTCCCGGAGATCATGATCATCTGGCCCAACAAAGAGAATAAGGCAAGGGTATAGAACTCACCGCCCAACATACCTGTGGTCATGCCACGATCAGTTGCGTACTGGCGGCCGTAAATAAAGGTCACGCCAACAGCGATGTAACTAAACATTTTTAATAAATTAGACATCGCATCTGAGACAAACATATTGTTGCTCAGATAAACCGAAGTGCCACTAGTCGCATTCATCGTCAACACGCCACAAACACCAAGAGATAATAGGCTCAAGGCATAAGTTATATTTCGCTTGTCATCACCGAGAAACATGTCGACCAATAAGATCGCACAGATCGACAACAGCAAAAATACTTCTGGATAAAGTGATGGTGGAATCAGGTTCATATTATCGATTTCTAATTTCTAATTTCTAATAGCAACTACGGAGCAATTTTGGATGCTGCAACATGCTTCAACAGATCCGCCACAGACACTTGCATCGCATCGGTGAACGGCGCTGGATACAGCCCCATCGCAATAACTGCAATTGCCAATACGCCCAACATAAAGAATTCGCGCTTATTCAAATCAACCAACTTGGCAACGTGGTCATGCGTAATCGCGCCAAACACCACACGTTTTACCATCCACAAGGAATATGCTGCGCCAAAGATCAAAGCAGTTGCCGCCAACATACCAATCCAGAAATTGAATTTGACTGCACCAATAATCACCATGAATTCGCCGACAAAACCAGAGGTTGCTGGCAAGCCGCAATTGGCCATTGAGAACAATACAAATAATGCAGCAAACTTAGGCATGGTATTTACTACCCCACCGTAGTCGGCAATTTCACGTGAGTGCACGCGGTCATACAAAACACCGATACACAAGAACATCGCGGCAGAAATGAAGCCATGGGAGATCATCTGTACTACGGCCCCCTGGACTGCTAATTCATTAAACATGAAGAAGCCCAAAGTGACAAAACCCATATGCGCAATCGAAGAATACGCTACCAGCTTCTTCATGTCTTTTTGAACCAAAGCGACTAAACCAATATAAATCACAGCGATCAACGACAAGGTAATCATCATGCCAGACAGATAGTGACTCGCATCTGGAGCGATAGGCAATGAGAAACGCAAGAAACCATAGGCACCAAGTTTCAACATAATTGCCGCCAACACTACGGAGCCACCTGTAGGCGCTTCAACGTGGGCATCAGGCAACCATGTATGCACCGGCCACATAGGAACTTTAACCGCGAATGCCATTAAGAAGGCAACGAACAACAATATCTGTACATGCAGGGATAAAGGTAATTGGTGCCAGACTTGAATATCAAACGAACCGTTGGACTTGAAGTAGAGATAAATGATCGCGACCAATGTCAACAATGAACCCAATAAGGTGTATAGGAAAAACTTAAACGCCGCGTACACACGATTCGGACCACCCCAGACACCAACGATGATGTACATAGGAATCAAAGTCGCTTCAAAGAATACATAGAACAACAATCCGTCAGTAGCACAGAACACACCGATCATGAGGCCAGACAAGATCAAAAACGCGCCCATGTATTGAGCCACATTTTTCTCTATCACCTCCCAAGCGGCAATCACGACGATCACAGTGATGAAAGCTGTCAGTGGTACTAACCACATCGAAATGCCATCAACACCTAATGCGTAGAAAGCGTTAAAGCGTTCAATCCAGTTCATACGTTCAACGAACTGAATGCCATGCGCGGAATTATTGAAACCTTGAATCACAGGAATAGTGACTGCAAAACTAAACAAGGAACCAACCAAAGAAACGAGACGAACCAAACTTGGGTTCTTATCACGACCAAAAGCTAATACGAAAACGCCGAATGCGATTGGTAACCAGATCGACAGGCTTAATAATGGAGAATTTGACAGCATCATGATTATCTTATTATGGTCATTTATTTAGCAAACGGGAGCGGCATGAAATAAATCAAGAAGCCTAAGACACCCAAAATCATTACCAGCGCATAGTGATAGATGAAACCCGTCTGGAACAAACGAATCAATTTGGAAAATAAACCTACCAGTTTCGCACTACCATTGACGACCAAGCCATCAATCAAACCTTTATCACCAATATTCCACAAACCACCACCCAACAAACGCGCGCCACCAGCGAATACGATTTCGTTGAATTTATCCATGTAGTATTTATTGTCGAGCAAAGTAAATACTGCACTGAATTTCTGCTTGATCATGGCTGGAATCGACGGTTTGACCATATAGAAGAAATAAGACAACGCAACACCTGCCAAAGCTAGCCAGAACGGTGGCGTCATCAAGGCATGAATACCCATTGCTTGCCAACCATGGAATTCTTCTTTCAACTCACCCATCGCATGGTGAGCGTGGTGATCAATGAAAATCACGTCCTTAAAGAAATCTCCGTACAACATAGGTTCTATCGTATACAAACCGATCAATACGGATGGAACCGCCAACAAAGCCAAAGGTACCCAAACTACCGCAGGTGACTCATGTGGCTTTTGGCCCGGAGCCAAACCATGGTGGTGATCGTCATGATGATCATCATGACCGTGTGCATCGTGAGCGTGACCAAAATTCTCTTTACCGTGGAACACTAAGAAGTACATGCGGAAAGAATAGAAAGCTGTCACGAACACACCCGCCAACACCGCAAACTTCGCAAATCCGGCACCAGGCAAATGCGACAGCATGACCGCTTCAATAATCGAATCTTTTGAGTAGAAACCTGAAAAGAACGGCGTACCAATCAATGCCAAAGAACCTAACAATGAAGTAATCCAAGTTACTTTCATGTACTTACGCAAGCCACCCATGTTGCGGATATCTTGATCGTGATGCATACCGATAATGACGGAACCTGCTGCTAAGAACAACAAAGCCTTAAAGAATGCATGTGTCATTAAATGGAATACAGCAACTGAATAAGCTGACGCGCCCAAAGCTACAGTCATGTAACCCAATTGAGATAAGGTTGAATAGGCAACCACACGTTTAATATCGTTTTGAATAATGCCGAGGAAGCCCATGAACAAAGCGGTAATCGAACCGATGATCATGATGAAATTCAAAGCGGCATCGGACATCTCGAACAATGGTGACATACGCGCCACCATGAAAATACCAGCAGTCACCATCGTTGCCGCATGAATCAAGGCGGAAATTGGCGTAGGACCTTCCATTGAATCTGGCAGCCACACGTGTAAGGGGAATTGCGCAGATTTACCCATCGCACCGATAAACAAACAGATACACGCAACCGTGATCAACATCCAATCAGTACCTGGCAACATCAACGGTGCGAGGTCTGCTTTCTTCGCAAAAACTTCGGCGTAATCCATGGAACCAGCGTAAGCCACCAATAAACCAATACCTAAGATAAAACCAAAGTCACCAACACGATTGACTAAGAAGGCTTTCATATTCGCGTAAATCGCTGTTGGCTTGGTATACCAGAAGCCAATCAACAAATAGGACACCAGGCCCACTGCTTCCCAACCAAAAAACAATTGCAAGAAGTTATTGCTCATGACGAGCATCAACATCGAGAAGGTAAATAAAGAAATATAAGCGAAGAAACGGTTGTAGCCTTCATCTTCCGCCATGTATCCAACAGTGTAGATATGCACCATCAAAGACACGAAGGTCACTACACACATCATCATCGCAGTCAGACTATCGACGAGGAAACCTACTTCCAGTTTCAAACTACCAACCGTCATCCAGTGATACAAAGTGGCATTGTATTTGGCGCCATCGAGCACTTGCGACAAAGTCATGCAAGACAAGATAAACGCGATCAATACACCAAGAATCGTCGCACTATGCGATACCTTGCGTCCGACCAGATTGCCGAAAAATTTTGTGCCTAACAGACCTGCAATCGCTGAACCAGCGAGTGGCGCTAATGGTACTGCCAGCAATAAATGTGGGTTAAGTTGCCCCGCCATAATGACCCTTTGTTATCTTAATTCTTATAAATTCTCGAACTGCATTCAAACCAAGAAGACTGTTACTTACTTTAGCCTTTTTTAGCCTTTTTTAGCCCTTAAGCGTACCCAAATCTTCAACATTAATGGTGTCAAGATTACGGAACATCACCACCAAAATCGCTAAACCAATTGCCGATTCTGCCGCAGCCACAGTCAAAATAAAGAACACAAAAATCTGCCCCGCCGCATCGCCCAAATAATGCGAGAACGCGATGAAGTTCATATTCACTGCCAACAACATCAATTCAATCGCCATCAGCAACACGATGATGTTTTTGCGATTCATGAAAATACCAACCACTGAAATCGCAAATAAAATTGCGCCCAGTATCAAAAAATGTGTCAGTGTTAAAGTCATTTATGCACCTGTGTTTTCTGCATTTGCCTGCACATCTGCTTTTGCATTCGCACGATCAGATTCTGCTTTCATACTAACGATACGGATACGATCAGCGCGTTTCACTTTTACCGCAGCCGCTGGATCAAAATATTTACTGTCTTTACGGCGACGCAAAGTTAAAGCAACGGCAGCAACGATTGCCAACAGCAGAATTGCCGCAGCGACTTCAAAGGCAAACACGTAATTAGTAAAAATCTCCAAGCCCAAGGCTTTCGTTCCACCGATCTGTGATGCAGCAGCCGGTACATTGTTATCCGGGCGCAAGAAGCCTTTTAATAAGACCGCAGACATTTCCAGCGCAACGATCACGCCGACAATTGCTGCTAAAGGTAAACGTCCCCAGAAGCCTTCGCGCAATTTATCGATATCGATGTCTAACATCATCACCACAAACAAGAACAAAACCATCACCGCACCGACATACACTAACACCAGCACGATTGCTAAGAACTCAGCTTTCAACAACAACCAGATTCCGGCTGCAGTGAAAAAAGACAGCACCAAAAACAAAGCAGCATGTACAGGATTACGAGCCGTAATCACCTGAGTGGCAGCGATAATTAAGATCGCTGAGAAGGCATAAAATAATGCAGTAACAAAATCCATAATTCAGCTCTTCCAGTCTTAGCGGTATTTAGCGTCAGCTTGACGCGCTGCCGCGATTTCTGGTTCGTAACGATCACCCACGGCAAGCAACATCTCTTTGGTGAAATACAAATCACCACGTTTTTCACCGTGATATTCCAAAACATGCGTTTCCACAATCGAATCCACTGGGCAAGATTCTTCGCAGAATCCACAGAAAATACATTTGGTCAGATCGATATCGTAACGAGTCGTGCGACGCGAACCATCTTCGCGCTGATCTGATTCAATTGTGATCGCCATGGCCGGGCAAACTGCTTCACACAATTTGCACGCGATACAACGCTCTTCACCATTGGGATAACGACGTAAAGCATGCAAGCCACGGAAACGTGGTGATTGCGGCGTCTTTTCCTCAGGGAATTGCACCGTAATCTTGCGCGCAAACATATAGCGACCAGTCAAGGCTAAACCCTTGATCAACTCGCGCAGCATTAAGCTGCCAAAGAAATCCTTAATTGCTTCCATTATTTGCTTCCAATATTTACCAGCATTATTTACCGGACTTATTCGCTAATATTTTTCTTTAGCTAATTATTTCCAAATGTTCCAGGAGGTTTGCATCCACCCTGCGACGATCACCAAGTAAGCGAGCGTCAGTGGTATAAATACCTTCCAACCTAAACGCATAATTTGATCGTAACGATAACGCGGGAAAGACGCACGTGCCCAGATAAACAAAGAAACCACGAAGAAAGTTTTCACACCTAACCAAATCCAACCCGGCAGGTAGGCTAACAAACCTAACACTGGAACTGCATGACCAATCGGGGAATTCCAACCACCGAGGAACATCAATGATGCCAATGCAGAAATCAAAATCATATTGGCATATTCAGCGAGGAAGAACATCGCAAACGACATACCAGAATATTCAACCATATGACCAGCAACGATTTCAGACTCGCCCTCAACGACGTCAAACGGATGACGATTTGTTTCAGCGATACCAGAGATCACATACACGACAAACATCGGTAACAAAGGCAACCAATTCCATGAAAGAAAATTCCAACCATGTTCGGCGAAGTAGCCTTTAGATTGACCATTCACTACGTCAGTCAAATTCAAGCTACCTGAGACCATCAATACGATCACTAATACAAAACCCATTGCGATCTCATAAGAAATCATTTGAGCAGAAGCGCGCATCGCACCGAGGAAAGCATACTTAGAGTTAGAAGCCCAACCCGCGATGATAATGCCGTAGACTTCCATTGATGTAATTGCCATGATCAACAGCAAGCCAGCGTTCACATTCGCCAGTACAACTTCAGGACCAAAAGGGATGACCGACCACGCAGCCAAAGCCGGCATAATAGTCATAATCGGTGCAATCACGAACAAGACTTTATTCGCTTTGGCTGGAATGATAATCTCTTTCAACAGCAACTTCAAAGCATCGGCGATAGGTTGCAACAGACCTGCAGGACCGACGCGATTTGGACCTAGACGTACGTGCATCCAGCCTATCATCTTACGTTCCCACAATGTCAGATAGGCGACGCAGCCCATGACTGGCAAAGTGATGCAGACGATCTTGACCAAAGTCCACACTAAAGGCCACAAACCACCAAGGTATTGCACGCCATAAGATTGAACCGTATCTAAGAAATTCATTATGCACGCTCCACATTAATTGGGCCAAACATCGCACCCAGTTGATGCGTTGCCAAAACACCGGCTGCCACGCGCACGACTGTCGCTGGCAATGTTTTATCTAACTTTGCCGATGCCATCACAGATGAACCAGCCTGTGTCAACTTCACATAGTCGCCATCCGCGATACCGAGGCGGGTAAATTCTGCTGCGCTCAAGCTAACGCCAGCCGCTTTAGCATCGGCAGTGCGTTGCAAGGATTCAGCACGACGTACGATGGCGTCGGTGCTGTAAATAGGCACATCAGAAACGCGTTCCAAACCAGCGACGGGTGAAGAAGACGCAATCGCCACATCGGCAATATTATTCAATTTAGCGGACAAATCCGTTTGACCTTGACCCAAAACCGCATCACGAACCGCCTCTGCCGTTTCAAATTCGAAATTATCCAAGCCCAACAAGTTACCGAGTACACGCAAGACTTTCCATGCTGGACGGGTATCGCCTAATGGCTTCACCACACCGTGGAAGCTTTGTGCAAGACCTTCGCAGTTGACGAAAGTGCCGGCTGTTTCTGTGTATGGAGAAACTGGCAACAACACATCTGCGTATTCCATGCCATGTTTAAACGGTGACATCACGACGACCATATCGGCTTGTGCCAATACTGCTTGCGCTTGATTCGTATTCGCAAAATCAAGTTCAGGTTCAGCATTCAACAACACGACCGCTTTGCGTGCATTGCTGAGTAAGCTGGCAGCTGCATCAGCATTCGCAGGAACAGCATCTGCCAGATAAGCACCAACTGTATTTGCTGCTTCCGTCAGATAACCAAATCCTGCGCCAGTGTTTTGTGCGATCCATTGTACCAAGGCGTGAATCTTAGATGCATCAGGATGCTGCGCCGCCGTATTTCCGAGGAATACGCCAGAGGAAGCTGCATCTGCGCCTGACAATAAGCTTGTAGCAATTGCTTGTGCTAAATCTGATACTGTGACATCTGCCAAGCCAGCAGGTTTCGCAACTTGCTTAGCTGTTGCCACTGCGGTAGCGACCTCAGCCAAGAAAGACAACCATGCGGATGGCGCTAAAACTGCCTTATTCGCGACTTTCATCAACAGTTCATCGTCAGTCGCATGCAATACACTGAGTTTTGCACCTGACTTCACTGCCTGACGCAAACGTGCTGCCAGCAATGGGTGATCTTTACGCAGAAAAGATCCGATCACAAAAACATTTTTCAATTGTGCAAACGATGCAATCGACATGCCCAACCATGGCTTGATCTTAGCTGTCAGTGCAAAGTCAGATTGACGTAAACGCGTTTCAATATTCTCGGAACCCATGCCACGCACTACGCGTGACAACAAGCTCATTTCTTCTAATGTAGAATTAGCAGTCGCAATACCAGCAATCGAATTCGCACCGTGTTCATGCTTCACATTTTTCAAACCATGTGCCACATATTCCAAGGCTGTTTGCCAGTCTGTTTCTTGCCATTGGCCGCCCTGCTTTAACATCGGCTTAGTCAAACGATCAGCGCTATTCAAACCTTCATAAGCGAAACGATCTTTATCTGAAATCCAGCATTCGTTCACCGCGTCATTTTCCAGAGGAACGACACGCATTACTTTATTATTTTTGACTTGAACGATTAAATTTGAACCGAGACCATCGTGTGCGCTGACGGACTTACGACGTGACAATTCCCAGGTACGTGCCGAATAACGGAAAGGCTTAGAAGTCAATGCACCAACTGGGCACAGATCAATCATATTGCCAGACAACTCTGAATCAACCGTTTTGCCAACGAAAGAGGTAATTTCTGAATGCTCACCACGACCCAGCATACCAAGTTCCATCACGCCTGCAACTTCTTGACCAAAGCGTACGCAACGTGTGCAGTGAATACAGCGGCTCATCTCTTCCATGGAGATCAAAGGACCTACGTTTTTATGGAAGACTACGCGTTTTTCTTCTTGATAGCGTGAGCTCGTTTTACCGTAACCTACTGCCAGATCTTGCAATTGGCATTCACCACCTTGATCGCAGATTGGGCAATCCAATGGGTGATTGATCAGCAAAAACTCCATCACATCTTTTTGTGCCTTGACCGCTTTATCGCTATTCGAACGAACGATCATGCCTTGCGTCACTGGTGTTGCGCAGGCAGGCAAAGGTTTAGGAGCTTTTTCAACTTCCACTAAACACATGCGGCAGTTCGCAGCAATCGACAATTTTTTGTGATAGCAAAAGTGGGGGATGTAAGTGCCAAGTTTATTGGCAGCTTCCATGACCATGCTTCCCGCAGGGACTTCTACTTTCTTGCCGTCTATTTCAATTTCAACCATGGTGTGCTCTGGGTACGCTAAGCGAATAAATATTCAGACTTGAATGAATTTTCAATTCAAGAACAAACTAAAGCCTTGTTTATAAATAAGTCGGAACCAAGCAATGCTTATGCTCGATATGGTATTCAAACTCTTCACGGAAATTCTTAATGAATGCACGAACTGGCATCGCAGCAGCATCACCCAAAGCGCAAATCGTGCGACCTTGTATACCATCAGCAACTGCATTTAACATGTCCAAATCGTCAGGACGTCCCTGACCATTTTCGATACGATGTACCATGCGATACAACCAGCCCGTGCCTTCACGACATGGCGTACATTGACCACAAGATTCTTCGAAATAGAAATACGACAAGCGCAATAAAGATTTGACCATGCAACGCGTTTCATCCATTACTATGACCGCGCCAGAACCAAGCATAGAACCAGCCTTAGCGATGGAGTCATAATCCATGTCGGTCGCCATCATCACATCACCAGTCAAGACTGGCATGGAAGAGCCACCTGGAATAACTGCTTTGATCTTCTTGCCATCACGCATTCCACCAGCCAACTCTAACAAAGTCGCAAACGGTGTGCCCATAGGGACTTCGTAATTACCTGGTTTTGCCACGTCGCCAGACATGGAGAAAATTTTCGTACCGCCATTATTTGGTTTGCCCAAAGCGGCGTAATTTTCACCACCCATTGCCAATACAAACGGCACAGCAGCAAAAGTTTCAGTGTTATTGATGGTCGTCGGCTTACCATACAAACCAAAGCTTGCAGGAAACGGTGGCTTGAAACGCGGTTGACCTTTTTTACCCTCTAAGGATTCCAACAATGCTGTTTCTTCACCGCAGATGTACGCACCATAACCGTGGAAAGCATGTAACTGGAATGAGAAATCAGAACCGTGAATACGATCACCCAACATATTCGCCGCGCGCGCTTCTTCTAGAGCTTCTTCGAAACGGTCATAGTCAGCGAAAATTTCACCGTGAATATAATTGTAGCCAACAGTAATACCCATCGCGTACGCACCGATCGCCATGCCTTCGATCAAAGCGTGCGGATTGTAACGAATGATGTCGCGATCTTTAAATGTGCCTGGCTCACCTTCATCGGTATTACAGACCAAATATTTTTGACCTGGGAATTGGCGTGGCATGAAGCTCCACTTCAAACCAGTTGGAAAACCTGCACCACCACGACCACGCAAGGAGGAAGCTTTCAGCTCCGCAATCACTTGCTCTGGCGGGATTTTTTCATCCAAAATACGTTTTAAAGATTGATAGCCACCGCGCGCGATATAGTCTTGTAGGTGCCAGTTTTTTCCGTCTAAGCCAGCGAGAATCAGTGGCTTGATATGGCGATTATGTAGACTCGTCATTATTTACCTGCTTCTGTTGTTTGGCTTAATTCAGTCACTAGAGCATCAATTTTGTCATTCGACATAAAGCTGCACATACGCTTATTGTTCACCAATAGTACTGGTGCGTCACCGCAAGCGCCCATGCACTCGCCTTCCATCAAGGTGAACTGACCATCAGCACTGGTTTCTTTGTAGTCCAAACCTAACTTTTGCTTCAAGTGATGCGCTGCACGTTCACCGCCAGACAAAGCGCATGGTAAGTTCGTACAAACAGTAATTTTATGTTTACCGACCGGCTTGGTATTGTACATATTGTAGAAGGTCGCAACTTCTTGCACTGCAACGGCAGGCATACCGATGTAATCGGCAACAAACTGCAATACCTCTGGTGATAACCAACTGGTTTCATCCTGGGCAATCGCCAAGGCTGCCATCACTGCAGATTGACGTTGATCCGCAGGGAATTTTGCCAATTCGCGATCAATTTTCTTTAATGCTTGCTCTGATAAGACCATCGCTTTTGCCTCAAATATCGACCTTTGATTAAGGTCGATCATCTATCAATATTTAATCTACAAATAACCAATCAACGGTCGATTTCACCGAACACAATATCTTGCGTACCGATAATCGTGACCGCATCGGCGATCATGTGACCTTTTGCCATTTCATCTAAACCTTGCAGATGCGGGAAACCTGGTGCACGAATCTTCATGCGATATGGCTTATTCGCACCATCCGATATCAGGTAAATACCAAATTCACCTTTTGGATGCTCGACTGCGGAATACACTTCACCAGCAGGAACATGGAAACCTTCAGTAAATAATTTAAAGTGATGGATCAACTCTTCCATATTCGACTTCATATTTACGCGGCTTGGTGGCGCGACTTTATGATTAGTCGACATCACTGGACCCGGATTATTCCGCAACCATTCTACGCATTGCTTGATGATGCGATTTGATTGGCGCATTTCTTCGACACGCACCAAATAACGATCATAACTATCGCCATTTACGCCAACCGGAATGTCGAAATCTAACAAGTCATACACTTCATAAGGTTGCTTCTTACGCAAATCCCATTCGATACCGGAACCGCGCAACATAGGACCAGTAAAGCCCATTGCCAAAGCACGCTCAGGAGACACCACGCCAATACCAACCAAACGCTGCTTCCAGATACGATTATCGGTCAACAAGGTTTCGTATTCATCGACATATTTCGGGAAACGATTGGTGAAGTCTTCAATAAAATCGAGCAAAGAACCTTGACGATTTTCATTCAACAATCGAATGGCTTTTTCGTTTTTGAGGATAGATGCCTTATGCTTAGGCATTTCATCTGGCAAGTCGCGATATACACCACCTGGACGATAGTAAGCAGCATGCATACGCGCACCAGAAACCGCTTCGTAGCAATCCATCAAATCTTCACGTTCACGGAAGGCATACAACATCACCGCCATCGCGCCAACGTCAAGACCATGCGCACCGATCCACAACAAGTGATTCAAGATACGCGTAATTTCATCAAACATCACACGAATATACTGCGCACGCAAAGGCACTTCCAAACCGAGCATTTTTTCAATTGCCATGACGTAGGCATGCTCATTGGACATCATAGACACATAGTCCAAGCGATCCATATAAGGAACAGATTGCAGAAATGTTTTTTGCTCGGCTAATTTTTCAGTTGCGCGATGCAACAAGCCGATGTGCGGATCCGCACGTTGAATAACTTCGCCATCTAATTCGAGCACCAAACGCAAAACACCATGCGCTGCAGGATGCTGAGGACCAAAGTTTAAGGTGTAATTTTTAATATCAGCCATGTTGCGTCCTTAACCCTTAATCCCGTAATTTTCTTCACGAATAATACGTGGCGTATTTTCACGTGGCTCTATCGTCACTGGTTGATAAACCACACGCTTTTGATCAGCGTCATAACGCATTTCTACATAGCCAGAAACCGGGAAATCTTTACGGAAAGGATGACCGATAAATCCGTAGTCAGTCAGAATACGACGCAAATCATTATGACCATCAAACAAAATACCGAAGAAGTCAAACGCTTCACGCTCATACCAATTTGCAGTACTCCACACATCTACCAATGAAGCGACGAGTGGAAATTCATCATCCTCTGCAAACACGCGAACACGCAAACGCCAATTATGTTTAACCGAGGTCAGATGTGAGACTACTGCGAAACGCTTACCATCCCAGATTCCATCGCCATAAGTTGAATAATCAACGCCACATAGATCAATCAACTGTTCGAAGCAAGTCGCGGCGCTATCGCGCAAATCAAACATTACTTGCAAATAATCCTTAGCAGAGACAACAACAGTCAGTTCACCCAGCGCCAAATGCGACTGCATGAGTCGCTCGCCGATGACACCTTTCACTGCTGACTCGAGATTTTCTAGTTTGGTAGTCATTTTGCTTTAGTTTGTAAATTTCTCTGCCAGCAAAATTAGCGGGCAATAGTATTGGTACGCTTAATCTTGTTTTGCAACTGAATAATGCCGTAAATCAGCGCTTCTGCAGTCGGAGGACAACCGGGAACATAAATATCAACCGGCACAATGCGATCACAACCACGCACCACAGAGTAAGAGTAGTGATAATAACCACCACCGTTTGCACAAGAACCCATGGAGACAACCCAACGTGGCTCTGCCATCTGATCATAGACTTTACGTAAAGCTGGCGCCATTTTATTGCACAAAGTTCCAGCAACAATCATCACATCAGATTGACGTGGAGATGGGCGAAACACCACACCAAAACGATCTAGATCATAGCGAGAACAACCAGCGTGCATCATCTCAACTGCACAGCAAGCCAGACCGAATGTCATTGGCCACATCGAACCTGTTTGCGTCCAATTAATCAGCTTGTCCAAACTAGTGGTAACAAAGCCTTCGCTTAACACGCCTTCAATTGACATAAGCTTTTCCTATCAGGTCACTCCCAGTCGAGGGCGCCCTTTTTCCAGATGTACCAAAAACCGACCGCAAATTCCAAGATGAAGCCTAGCATCACCAAGAAACCAGTCCACCCCAATTCCTTCATGGAGACAGCCCATGGAAAGAAGAAAGCAGTTTCGAGATCGAACAAAATAAATAAAATCGCAACGAGATAATAACGCACATCAAACTTCATACGCGCATCTTCAAAGGCTTCAAAGCCACACTCATAGGCTGATGTTTTTTGACTATCTGGTCGGTGCGGCGCGAGAATACGCCCAAGAACTTGCGGAACAATACCCACCGCAATACCAACCAAAATAAAGAGAAGAACTGGGAAATAATTTTCGAGGTTCACGTTAGCTTATCCGTATAAAAACGCAACATTGAGATGTTAATTGCTTGATTGAGTGATTGCTCAATTCAACTTAATTCGCAACCACTTCCTCGATCAAATCAAACAGAGAAGTTTGACTTATTCTATGGTGCCGACGACGAGACTCGAACTCGTACAGCTTTCGCCACTACCCCCTCAAGATAGCGTGTCTACCAATTTCACCACGTCGGCATAAGCCCAGCATTGTACTCGGTTCAGCTCAATTGTTCAACGCACAATTGCAGCAATTCAAGATTTTTTTGCCGGGCAAACTGATCTACATTAAGTTATTTAGGGATTTCAGTTGTTTGACTTGCAGTTGCAGAAGCAGAAGGTGCAGCCGACACTGCAGCAGTTGCTGAAGCACTCGCTTTCGCTGCCGGCAAGTTATCCATTACACCAACAGAAGAAGGCGCCT
This sequence comes from Affinundibacterium flavidum, assembly GCF_014284175.1. GTDB lineage: Bacteria > Pseudomonadota > Gammaproteobacteria > Burkholderiales > Burkholderiaceae_D > Undibacterium > Undibacterium flavidum. The sequence continues at coordinate 29,800 of NZ_JACOGA010000001.1, read as the reverse complement.
TGTTCGCACCAAAGGAAGTCAAAATCAAAGTCGCGATAAAGAAAACCGCAACAGCAACTGCTGTCGATTTTGACAAAAAGTTGGAAGAGCCCGTAGCACCAAACAAGCTACCAGATGCACCAGAGCCGAAGGAAGCTCCCATGTCCGCGCCTTTACCATGCTGCAGCAAAACCAAACCAACAATTACCAAAGCAGAAATTACCTGCACAATCATTACCAAAGTAGCCAAAGAAGTATTCATTTAAAACATCCGATCAAATTTAATCTTTTACAAATCACATCTGAGAATTTCGCTTGAAATCTCAAAACTCTTACAAAACCTCTAGCTTAAGCAGCCGCAATAATCGCCAAAAAATCTACAGCCTTCAAAGCAGCACCGCCAATCAATCCACCATCGATATCAGGCATCACCAACAATTCCTTAGCATTATCAGGCTTCATACTTCCACCGTACAAAATACGAACTTTTTCCGCTGCAAACGCACTACGCTCAGCGAGCGTCTTACGCAAAACAGCATGCACTTCTTGAGCCATTTCCGGCGTCGCTGTTTTCCCAGTTCCAATCGCCCAAACTGGCTCGTATGCCACAACGATGCGCGCCAAAGCGCCATCATCAAGCACATCCATGACAGCTTGCAACTGAGTGACGACGACCTCATTGGTCTTACCTGCTTCGCGCTGCTCCAAGGTCTCCCCAACACAGACGATAGGGCAAATATTCGAACGCAATGCCTGCAAAGATTTTTGAGCAACCAACTCATTCGATTCATGATGATATGCACGTCGCTCAGAATGCCCGACAATCACATACTTACAAGAGAAATCCGCCAACATTGCTGGCGACACCTCACCTGTATAGGCGCCAGATTGATGTGCGGAGACATCTTGCGCACCAAAAGCGATCGAGGTTTTTGCCAACAATGCATCGCACTGAGCCAGATACACTGACGGCACGCAAACTAGAACTTCACTCGCTGACTCAATTGATGCAGCCAGCAAATCCCCTAGCAAGCCAGAGTTTGCAGAGAGACTGCCGTTCATTTTCCAATTACCGGCTATTAATGTGCGTCGCTGTTGTGCCATAGGATTCAAAATTTAATTAACTTGCTATTGTATCGTGCCAGAGCTGGCAGGGTCAATTTTCCAGCCAAAAGTTTAAAATCAATTACGACATTTTTGTTCAAACAATGATAATTTTAATCAGAAAAGAAACATTTTTTCATATGTCAAAGAGTAGCTTGCAAGAAACGATAGCGACGCATGACTTCATTATTCGATTACAACTCCAAAACCAGCTTGCCAATATGCTGACTAGCCTCCATCGCCTCATGCGCCTTACACGCATCCTTTAAGGCGAAAACCTGGTGCACCACCGGCTTAACCGCCCCACTCTCCAATAATGGCCAAACCTGTTGACGTAATGCGCGGGCAATGTCCGCCTTGAATGCGACTGAACGCGGACGCAGCGTTGACCCAGTAATATGCAAACGACGACGCAGCACTTGCGACAAATCCAACTCAGCTTTAGCACCGCCCAATAGTGCAATTACAACCAAGCGCCCATCATCCGCCAGGCTATCAATATTTTTTGATAGGTATTTACCCGCCACCATATCCAAAATGACATTCACCCCCTTACCCGACGTCTCCGCTTTGACAATCTCAAGAAAATCCTCAGTCCGATAATTGATGGCACGCACCGCACCCAGCTTTTCTACCGCGCGACATTTCTCATCGGAACCCACTGTGGCCAACACCCTAGAACCCAAAGCCGTCGCAATCTGTATCGCAGCAACACCAATCCCCGAGGTTCCACCATGCACCAACAAAGTCTCACCCGCCGACAAACTTCCACGATCAAATACGTTTGACCAGACAGTGAAAAAAGTTTCTGGCAAGGATGCAGCTTCAATCACGCTCAAGCCACGAGGCACCGGCAAACATTGAGCAACGGGCGCGACACAAAATTCTGCATAACCACCGCCCTGCACCAAGGCACAAACCTGATCACCAATACAAAATTCGCTTCCGGACAAATCCCCGGCAACAATTTCACCGGCAACTTCCAAACCTGGCAAATCCGAAGCTCCGACAGGCACTGGATAATGCCCCATGCGTTGCAATACATCCGGTCGATTGACGCCAGCCGCCTGCACTCGGATCAGCACTTCACCAGCAGCAGGGACTGGCACAGGACGCTCACACAACTGCAAAACCTCAGGCTGACCGTATTGAGTAATTTCGATTACTCGCATTATTCCCTCACCTCCCTCACCAAAATCAAGTCACTAAACAAACACTTTATATAAAAAAACCGTTCGCAGTTTCCCACGAACGGTTTTGATTTTACGCCGATTTGTTTTCGACGATATTAGGATCATCTACTAACAAGAAGCTTTTACGCCTCCGGTGCAGCCTCTGCAGGAGCAGCAGCTTCAACAGCAGCCTTCATCGACAATTTAAAGCGACCGCGATCGTCTGTTTCCAAGACTTTCACGCGCACTTGCTGACCTTCTTTGAGGTAGTCAGCAACAGCATTCACGCGCTCATTAGCGATTTGGCTGATGTGCAACAAGCCGTCTTTACCTGGCATGATTTGTACAATCGCACCGAAGTCCAACAACTTCAATACTGTGCCTTCGTAGATCTTGCCGACTTCAACTTCTGCCGTCAATTCTTCAATACGACGTTTCGCTTCTTGACCCGCAGCTGCATCAACAGAAGCGATCGTTACTACACCTTCATCGCTGATATCGATTTGCGTACCAGTTTCTTCTGTCAATGCACGAATGACCGCACCGCCCTTACCGATCACATCGCGGATTTTTTCCGGATTGATTTTCACAGTAATCAAGCGTGGTGCAAAATCAGACAATTCCACTTTACCGACTGGAACTGCTTTTTGCATTTCACCCAAGATATGATCACGGCCTTCTTTAGCTTGCGCCAAAGCGACTTGCATGATTTCTTTCGTAATACCTTGGATTTTGATATCCATCTGCAAAGCAGTGATACCTTCTGCAGTACCAGCAACTTTAAAGTCCATATCGCCGAGATGATCCTCATCACCCAAGATGTCCGTTAAAACAGCAAATTTATTGCCATCTTTAATCAAGCCCATCGCGATACCAGCCACGTGTGCTTTCATCGGTACACCCGCATCCATCAATGCCAAGCAACCACCGCACACAGATGCCATGGAAGAAGAACCATTGGATTCTGTAATTTCGGAAACCAAACGCACTGAGTAGCTAAAATCTTCTGGCGCTGGCAATGCAGCTTGCAATGCGCGTTTCGCCAAACGGCCATGACCAATTTCACGACGCTTAGGTGTGCCAACGCGACCTGTTTCACCGGTAGCAAACGGAGGCATGTTGTAATGCAGCATGAAGCGATCAGAGTATTCACCCATCAATGCATCAATTTTCTGCTCATCACGGGAAGTACCCAAAGTCGCAATCACCAAAGCTTGTGTTTCACCGCGTGTGAACAAGGCGGTACCGTGCGTACGTGGCAATACGCCAGTACGGATCGTGATTGGACGCACTGTGCGTGTGTCACGACCATCGATACGTGGCTCACCATCCAAAATTTGGGAGCGAACGATTTTTGATTCCAAGTCAAACATGATATTGCCAACATCGCCAGAATCTGGCGCTGCAGTACCAGCCGCTACTGCTTGTTCAGCCAAAGCTGCACTGACTGCTGCACTTGCTGCTTTTAACTGTTCAGTACGCGCTTGTTTTTCTTTAGTTTGATACGCAGCGCGCAACAAAGGCTCAGCTACTGCAGTCACTGCAGCAATCAAAGGCTCGTTCTTAGCTGCCGGCGCCCATTGCACTTCTGGCTTGCCGCCATCACGTACCAAATCATGAATCGCATCAATCACTGCTTTCATTTGTGTGTGACCATACACAACCGCGCCCAACATCACCTCTTCGGACAATTGTTGCGCTTCAGATTCCACCATCAACACAGCAGATTCAGTACCAGCGACAACTAAATCCATCGCAGATGTTTTCAATTGCGTTGCAGTTGGGTTCAATACATATTGACCATCGATGTAACCAACGCGTGCCGCACCTACTGGGCCGCTAAATGGAATGCCGGATACGCAAATCGCTGCAGACGCACCAATCATTGCTGCTATATCAGGATCGATTTCTGGGTTCACAGACAACACGTGCACAATGACTTGCACTTCGTTCAAATACCCTTCTGGGAACAATGGACGAATCGGGCGATCAATCAAACGCGACGTCAATGTTTCTTTTTCTGATGGACGACCTTCACGCTTGAAGAAACCACCTGGAATACGACCAGCTGCATAAGTTTTTTCCAAGTAATCCACGGTCAATGGGAAGAAATCCTGACCTGGCTTGGCGTCTTTTTTCGCAACAACGGTTGCCAATACGACGGTATCTTCAATCGACACCATTACTGCGCCAGAAGCCTGACGTGCGATTTCACCTGTTTCCAAGGTCACTGTATGTTGACCGTATTGGAATGTTTTCGTAACTTTATTAAACACAATGTGTCCTTTCACTATTTTCCGACAGATTTCCAGGGGCTGTCGTTCACCTCACCACAAGTAATTCAGCTTCGAATCACCCTTACTATTAGGACTTACGCAAAACAGACGCTAGCGTCGTTGCTGTCGCCTCGCCGTACAAAAGTACTGTCTTCGGCGACGCGCCTAGCTAGCGCAATTTTGCGTAAGTCCTAACTATTTCCAGCATTTTCACTACATTTACCACTCAGAGCGCCCAAACTTTAAGCAAATTTAGATGCCCCAAAGGCAAAAAGCCTGCATCAGTCAAACTGACGCAGGCTTTTTACTTTAATTCTTTGCTGTGTTTAGCAAAATACTCTGATGAGTAGATTACTTACGCAAGCCGAGTTTTTCGATCAATGAACGATAACGGTTCAAATCTTTACCTTTCAGGTAAGACAACAAACTCTTACGACGGTTAACCATCATGATCAAACCACGACGTGAATGGTGATCTTTAGAGTGAGATTTGAAATGACCGTTCAAGTCATTGATACGTGCAGTCAACAAAGCAACTTGCACTTCTGGAGAACCTGTGTCGTTTTGACCACGGGCATTATCCGCAACGATAGCGGCTTTTGCACTTTTTTCGATAGACATCTTATTTCCTTTACATGCGATACCAAGAGTTAGGTTTTTGAACCAACACCTTCGATATCGTGAAATACCATTAAATAAATCCCATCAGAATTTGATGAGACCGCGACTATAGCATGAAAAATAGCGAAAACTCAAGGCAAAACATGAAATGCCTCTCACAATATGAATTCTGTTGCAAGAGGCTTTTCAAAAATACAAAGAAATACTAAATCTGAGGATTCAACTTCTCAACCTTAGAGTGCAATTTATTCAAAGCCGAAATGTAGGCCTTCGCCGATGCCACCACGATATCCGGATCTGCCCCCACGCCGTTGACGATACGGCCAGCTTTACTTAATCGTATAGTCACCTCACCTTGCGATTGCGTGCCGGCTGTGATCGCATTAATTGAAAACAGCAACAGCTCAGCTTCGCTCTTCACTTCGGATTCAATTGCACCAACGATCGCATCGACCGCACCGTTGCCTTGCGCGATGCAGGATTTTTCTTTGTCACCTATCGTCATCACTACGACCGCCGAGGAGCGCTCACCCGTTTCTGAATGCTGACTAATGGACACCAGACGATAGTGATCGGCATCGTGTGAATGCTCTTCATCCGCAACCACTGACATGATGTCTTCGTCAAATATCTCAGATTTCTTATCAGCGAGCTCTTTAAAACGTGCGAAGGCGGCGTTGATTTCAGTTTCTGATTCCAAGGCAATCCCGAGTTCTTGCAAGCGCTGTTTGAACGCGTTACGCCCTGAAAGTTTGCCGAGTACGATTTTATTGGCACTCCAACCTACATCTTCCGCACGCATGATTTCATAGGTGTTGCGCGCCTTCAAAATGCCGTCTTGATGTATACCGGAGGCATGAGCAAAAGCATTGGCACCGACGATCGCTTTATTCGGCTGCACAGCAAAGCCTGTAATTTGCGAAACCATTTTCGAAGTCGCCACAATTTGCGTAGTATCGATTCCGATATCCAAATTGAAGTGATCTTTACGTGTACGTACCGCCATCACGATTTCTTCCAATGCGGTATTCCCTGCACGTTCACCGAGACCGTTGATCGTACATTCGACTTGGCGTGCACCACCAATCATCACGCCCGCTAAGGAATTCGCTACCGCCATGCCTAAGTCATTATGGCAGTGCACCGACCAAATTGCCTTATCGGAATTAGGAATGGTTTCACGCAAACGCTTCAATGTACTACCGTACAACTCTGGAACGCCGTAACCAACCGTATCCGCAAAATTAATAGTCGTTGCGCCTTCTTTAATCACCGCCTCAATCACACGGCAAAGGAAATCAAAATCAGAGCGACTTGCATCTTCCGGGCTAAATTCCACATCGTCAGTAAATTGTCGTGCGAAACGAACTGCTTGAATCGCTTGCTCCAACACTTGATCAGGGCTCATGCGCAATTTCATTTCCATGTGCAAAGGTGAAGTCGCGATGAAAGTATGAATACGTTTGCGCTGCGCTTTTTCCAACGCTTCGGCGGCGCGTGAAATATCTCTGTCATTCGCACGTGACAAAGAACAGATAATTGGTTCACGTACGGCAGCGGCAATCGCTTTGATCGATTCAAAATCACCAGGCGAAGCGGCAGCGAAACCCGCTTCGATCACGTCGACTTTCAAACGCTCTAGCTGGCGAGCGATACGTACCTTTTCATCCTTAGTCATTGATGCGCCAGGGGATTGTTCGCCGTCACGCAAAGTCGTGTCGAATATGATGAGTTTGTCTGCCATGTTTGCCTCCGAAAGGTACACAAATAAGTACCAAAATAAAATAATAAAAATAAATGAAAATTCTTTGAAATTCGAGTAAAACTCGATGACTTGAATAGATCTTTCCCGCCCCTTGCAAGACGCACACGGGTGAGAGACTACTCAAGTTGTGGGGTAATGGGATTTAGCGCGCGAGCGCTAGTAGCGTGTTCGCTAGAGACAATGCTAGTAGAGATGCCAGGATAGCGGCAACTGGTAATGCCAACGACAAAAGCAGACCGGAGCGATCTGCTTTAATGAATGCTTTTTGAGCATATGATGTCGTGGATGGGAATTTCATGGGAAAGACTATAAGCGGGATTCCACAAAAGCGCAAGAGCCCGTCCTCAATTATTTCTTAATGTCCTCGGCTTCGTCATGGTGTGCCTCTGGTGTCAACTGCACCAAGCTCACAGGGCGGCCTTTGCGCCAACGCCACAGCAGCAACACGTAGCCAGAGAGCGCATAAATCACAAACAAAGCGAATAAAACTTTTGGTGGATCACTCACTACAGCCACATACGCCAACACGATCAAAAATGGCGCAATGAACGGCACGGAACGCTTCAAGTTCACATCTTTAAAGCTATAAAATGGCACGTTCGTCACCATCGTTAAACCAGCAAACAGAGCGACTGACCAGGCGTACCAGCGCACTTCAATACCAGGGATCGCCAAATCATCCATTAACAAGATAAATCCTGCGACTAAAGCTGCAGCAGCGGGACTTGGTAAACCTTGGAAGTAACGTTTGTCTACCACGGTAATGTTTGCGTTAAATCGTGCCAAGCGCAGAGCCGCACCAGCACAATATACGAATGCAGCCAACCAACCCAGCTTACCCATGCCTTTTAGAGCCCATTCATAAGCAATCAAAGCTGGCGCAACGCCGAACGACACCATATCTGACAAACTGTCATATTGCGCGCCAAATTCACTTTGTGTATTAGTCATACGGGCAACACGGCCATCGAGGCTATCCAAGACCATCGCCGCAAAAATCGCCAAACCAGAATGTTCAAACTTTTGATTCATTGCCATCACAATCGCATAAAACCCGCAGAACAAGGCGGCTGTTGTGAAAGCATTCGGCAATAAGTAAATTCCACGCGCTGGCTTACGCGGTGCGGATGCGGGATCAAGATTATTTTTTCTCGCGCCACGTGGAAACAGTTTGAAACTACCTTTAGGCTTGCGATTTTTAACTGAACTCATGCTGAATCATTTGGAAAATAGAGGAGAAAGACTGGGGCTATTACGACACATTTACAAGCCATTTGCGTTGTATTTGCAATTATTTATCAGAACAATCACAGAATAGTGAACATCTGACCCAATCAAGAATGCGACCAAGTATAACCGTGAAATGCGGTTCAGAAAACAGTTTTGCAAATTGGTCAACTCAACACGGACACGACTTTGCTACATCAATTAGTTCGATTTAGACGTCAACTTGGAAGAAAAACACGCTATTAGCTTCTCTCAAAAATACATCCGCAAACAAAAAGGCTTTGCCAGTGGCAAAGCCTCTTTGCATTCATTAAAGCAAAACAGCTTACTGCGCTTGCTTTAACTGCTCAAGAATCGCTGGATTTTCCAAGGTAGAAATATCCTGTGTAATCTCTTCGCCTTTTGCTAATACGCGCAATAAGCGGCGCATAATCTTACCGGAGCGAGTCTTCGGCAAGTTGTCGCCAAAACGAATTTCTTTTGGTTTCGCGATTGGACCAATTTCTTTGGCAACCCAATTGCGTAAATCCAGCGCAATTTGTTTAGCTTCATCACCCGTTGGGCGGCTACGCTTCAAAACCACGAACGCACAAATTGCCTCACCAGTCGTATCATCAGGCTTGCCAACGACCGCTGCTTCTGCCACGAGAGGATTGGCAACCAACGCCGATTCAATTTCCATCGTTCCCATGCGATGACCTGAGACATTCAACACGTCGTCGATACGACCCGTGATAGTGAAGTAGCCAGTATCTTTATTGCGGATAGCACCGTCACCCGCCAGATAGGTTTTACCGCCCAATTCTTCCGGGAAGTAACTCTTCTTAAAGCGCTCAGTATCACCCCAAATATTACGAATCATCGATGGCCACGGACGTTTCACCACCAAAATACCGCCCTGCCCGTTTGGTAAATCTGCGCCTGTTTCATCAACAATCGCCGCCATAATTCCAGGCAGAGGTAAGGTGCAAGAACCTGGGACTAAAGGCGTGGCACCCGGCAATGGCGTGATCATATGGCCGCCTGTTTCGGTCTGCCAGAACGTATCCACGATAGGACATTTCTCACCACCGATATTACGGTAATACCACATCCAGGCTTCAGGATTGATGGGTTCGCCGACTGAGCCAAGTAAGCGTAAAGAAGTCAAATCATATTTATTCGGATGGATTGCCGCATCGCCATCCGCCGCTTTGATCAAGGAGCGAATTGCGGTTGGCGCGGTATAGAAAATCGTCGCTTTGTGCTTTTGTATCATGTCCCAGAAGCGTCCGGCATTTGGATAAGTCGGGATACCTTCAAATACGATTTCTGTCGCACCCATCGCCAATGGGCCGTAAGTAATGTACGTATGCCCTGTGACCCAACCTATATCCGCGGTGCACCAGAACACGTCGTTCGGCTTGATATCAAAAGTCCACTTCATCGTGAGCATCGCCCACAACAAATAGCCGCCGGACGAATGCTGTACGCCTTTCGGTTTACCAGTCGAACCAGAGGTATAAAGAATGAATAGCGGATGATCAGCATTCACCCATTCAGGTTCACATTCTGTCGCCTGATTCGCCACCAATTCATGCATCCATAAATCGCGCGCCGCATTGAAGGGTGCATTGCCACCCGTGCGTTGATAGACAACGACTTTAGAAACTTTTTCACAATCACCGAGACCTAAAGCCTCATCGACAATCGCTTTCAAAGGCAAGTGTTTGCCACCACGGACTTGTTCGTCGGCGGTAATCACCAGTGTCGCACCAACATCGACAATCCGTTCTTGCAGAGATTTTGCGGAGAAGCCACCAAACACAACGGAGTGTGTTGCGCCGATACGGGCACATGCTTGCATTGCTACTACACCCTCCACAGACATAGGCATGTAGATGACGACGCGATCGCCCTTTTTTACGCCAAGTGAGCGCAAGCCGTTCGCGAATTGACAGACTTTAGCATGCAGATCTTTATACGTAATCTTAGTGACGTCGCCACCGTCCGCTTCAAAAATCACGGCCACTTTGTCGCCCAGACCTTTTTGCAAATTAACGTCGAGGCAGTTGTAAGACACATTGAGCAAACCATCATCAAACCATTTGTACAATGGCGCTTCTGATTCGTCTAAAGTCTTGGTGAAAGGTTTATGCCAATGCAGATGTTCGCACGCTAATTTCGCCCAAAAACCTTCATAGTCATTGGCGGCCTCAGCACAGAGTGCGTTATACGCATCCATGCCTGAGATTGCGGCGCTTGCCACAAAATTCGCCGGTGGAGGGAATACACGTGATTCAGCCTTTACTTCTTGATCCGACATAATTGTCTCCATGCTGTTGTGAATATCAAAAAAACTCGGATAACAAATGAAGCAACATGTATAGACAAGTTCAACATCGTGTTCGACGAAAATTCGCCAATTCGCCTTCAAGCCTTTTTGATATTCATCACTTACTATGATTTGACGTTGATTCTAAGGCTAGCAGCCCAAAAAAGCTATTTTTTAGTGAGTGGTATTAGAGGCATGCGCGACAGGTTTCACTTAATTTAACGCAAGAAAACCGCAATTAATGCTAGCCGCAGACATTGCCCGTTCATCGGTGTAAAATGCGGGCAAATTTTACATCTCTATTCGCTTAATTTTGCGTTTCAATTGAAACATCAAAAATTAGGTCAAGTGAATCGTTTATCAGTTTATAAAGGTATCGAATGCCGCATTCTTCCCACGTTGTAGAACCTCAGAAACTCTCTGCTTTATCCAAATTTATTTTCGCCAGCCGCTGGTTGCAATTGCCGCTGTATTTGGGATTAATCTTGGCGCAATGCGTCTATGTTTATCATTTTTGGGTTGAACTCGTCGACCTGATACGCGCTGCGATGGGCGATGCGACGGCTCTACAGCATCTATTAGATGCCGTTTCGGTTGTAGCGTCACATGGCAAAGAAGGTGCGGAAGCAATTGCCCGTCCAAGCAAGTTGAATGAAACTACTATCATGTTGGTGGTACTAGGCTTAATTGACGTAGTCATGATCTCCAATCTCTTAATTATGGTGATCGTGGGTGGCTACGAAACTTTTGTCTCTCGCTTAGGATTGCAAAATCATCCAGACCAACCTGAGTGGCTGTCGCATGTGAACGCAACGGTGCTTAAGGTCAAATTGGCGATGGCAATTATCGGCATTTCTTCAATTCACCTATTGAAAACTTTTATCAATGTTAAGTCCTACGATGCCAAAGATTTGATTGCGCAAACCGTCATTCACGTCGTATTTCTCATGTCTGCATTGGCAATCGCCTACTGTGATCAGTTAATGACTAAAACACAGCAACAAGCAAATAAACATTAAACCAATTATTTTTACTTCATTCAAAAGAGTCCCGCCATGACTACCACGTCCACCACAACCATCATCAAGCAAGATGACCTCATCGAATCTGTTGCAGCCGCTTTGCAATACATCAGCTACTACCACCCTGCTGATTACATCGCGCATTTAGCGCGCGCTTACGAGATAGAACAAAGCCCGGCAGCGAAAGATGCGATTGCCCAAATTTTGACCAATTCCCGCATGTGCGCTGAAGGCAAGCGCCCAATTTGCCAAGATACTGGTATCGTCAATGTATTTTTAAAAATCGGTATGGGCGTGCGTTTCGAGGGCTTTTCTGGCTCGATTATTGATGCTGTAAATGAAGGTGTACGTCGCGGTTATGCTTTTTCTGATAATGTATTACGCGCGTCTATCGTTGCAGATCCATTATTTGATCGCAAAAACACTAAAGACAATACACCAGCGGTGGTGCACATGGAACTGGTTCCAGGCAACACTGTCGATGTGCAACTGGCAGCCAAAGGCGGCGGTTCTGAAAACAAATCGAAATTCGTGATGCTCAACCCTTCAGATTCCTTGATCGACTGGGTGATGAAAACGGTACCGACGATGGGCGCTGGCTGGTGCCCACCAGGCATGCTCGGTATCGGTATCGGCGGTACGGCAGAAAAAGCAATGTTAATGGCGAAAGAATCCTTGATGGAAGACATCGACATGCATGAACTGAAATTGCGCGGGCCACAAAATAAAACGGAAGAACTGCGTATCGAACTCTGTGACAAAATTAATGCACTCGGCATAGGCGCGCAAGGTTTGGGCGGTTTAACAACCGTACTCGACGTCAAGATCAATATGTATCCAACGCATGCGGCGTCTAAGCCAGTTGCGATGATTCCTAACTGCGCAGCTACCCGCCACGCACATTTCGTTTTAGACGGCTCAGGTCCGACTTACATGGAACCTCCGTCACTGTCTAACTGGCCTGATGTGCATTGGGCTGCCGATACAGAAAAATCCAAACGCATCGACTTGAATACTTTGACGAAAGAAGAAGTCGCGTCCTGGACACCGGGTCAAACATTACTCTTAAACGGCAAAATGTTGACGGGTCGTGATGCTGCTCATAAGCGTATTCAAGACATGCTGGCAAAAGGCGAAACTTTGCCAGTCGATTTTACCAACCGCGTGATTTACTACGTTGGCCCAGTGGATCCTGTGCGTGATGAAGCCGTTGGCCCAGCTGGTCCAACCACAGCAACGCGTATGGATAAATTCACCGACATGATGTTGGAAAAAACTGGCTTGATCTCTATGATCGGTAAAGCAGAACGCGGGCCAGCGGCGATTGAATCGATTAAGAATCACAAATCCGCTTATTTGATGGCAGTCGGCGGCGCGGCTTATCTGGTTTCCAAAGCAATCAAAACGGCGAAAGTCGTTGGCTTCGCCGATTTGGGCATGGAAGCGATTTACGAATTTGATGTGGTGGATATGCCTGTAACCGTTGCTGTAGATTCCACTGGTACCTCAGTGCACAATACCGGTCCAAAAGAATGGCAAGCAAAAATTGGAATTATTCCAGTTGCTTAACACCGTAAATAACCAGTCAGAAAACAAACACGCCGACAGCAATGCGCCTGTCGGCGTGTTTGACTCTGGCATCGGTGGCTTATCGGTACTCAAGCATTTACGCGAGCATCTACCGCTGGAAAATTTCTTATATGTTGCCGACACCGCGTACGCGCCCTATGGTGAACGCAGCAATGAAGAATTGATCGCTCGCAGTATCAAGATCACTGAATTTTTCTTGCAACAAGGTGTTAAAGCTTTAGTCATCGCCTGCAATACTGCGACTGCGGCAGCCGTTGCCACTTTGCGTGAACGCTATCCTACATTGATCATCATTGGTATGGAGCCGGGCATTAAACCCGCCGCAGCACGTAGCGCCAGTAAAATTGTCGGTGTATTAGCAACCCGCAGCACTTTGCAAAGTGAAAAATTTAATCGCTTAAGCGAGCAACTTGGACACGAAACGCAGACACAATTTATTCCGCAAGCCTGCGTCGGTCTGGTAAATCAAATTGAACAAGGGGATCTCAAATCAAAAGAGATACTTTCGCTGCTGTATACCTATGTCACACCGCTATTGAAACAAGGAGTTGATACACTCGTACTAGGGTGTACTCACTACCCATTTGTAGAATCGCAAATTCGACAAGTGATTCATGAATTTCAAACTGAACATCAAATCGTCAACAAACAAATCTTCATCATCGATACTGGTGCAGCTATCGCACATCGCTTAGCTAACCTACTGCAGCAACGACAATTATTAAATCAATCAACAAACTCTGCGTTGGCGGCATGGTCAACAGGAAAAGTCGTCACACTGAATTTAGCCTTGGCGTTCAGCGGACTTGCAAGCAAAAACGAAACTGCACAATTTCTTGACCTTTGATAAAACCCCATTCTTGCGGATATTATTCATTGTCATATATTTTGACATTCCAAAAATTTTCTTCATACGAAAGAAAAATTAGGTGCAGCAGACATAAATTTGCAGTTCAATTTCTGCAAACGGTAAACAACCGAGAACATTCGGAAAATATTTTGCTCATCATTTTCCAATGTTGATTAATACTCTGCGGGCAAAAAAAATACCCTCATAACAATTTATTATCCAAATACATTTTAGAAGCTCATTTTAGAATGATAAATAATCTACACATAAAGCATTTATCTTGATAATATCCACTTCGGTTAATTTTTTTCATACTTTGAAAGTAATTCAACCGCATTGCACTAAATAATGCCTTTGCAAATAATTTATTTGTTAAGGTCAAACCTTAGATAGACAATTATCAGGAGTCGAAATGAAAGCTTTAAAAAAAGCCTTATTAAGTTTGGGTTTAGGTGTAACAGTTTTGATGGCAACAATGGGTAGCGCGTTTGCGTACCCACCATATGGCACAGTCTACGATTGGTTAGTTGAGTGCCATGCAGGCAATGAAGCGTCCTGCGTCAAAGTAGATCGTTACGGCGGCTACTATGGCATTAATCGCAATACAGATCCAGGCACATTGCCTGATCCATGGAACTAAATTAATTAATTTGAACACTATTGTTCAAGGACAAAAAACGCCGATCAAAGTCGGCGTTTTTTTATGTTCGAGACCTTTGCGCAAGTGACGCAGGCGCATAAAATTTAATTCGAATCAGACTTGCACCCGAACATAGCAAGCATTACAAAGTAACAATTTGAGTGCGCGTGGCTCTTCCAAAAGTCTCTATTTATACTACATCATATTACAAATTTTAAGCCAAAACTGCCGCCATCGCCGCTGCTGTTGCTTCAACATTACGCGTATTCAAACCAGCGACACACATACGACCTGAACGCACTACATACACGCCAAATTCTTCTTTCAGGCGATCGCACTGTGCTGCTGTCAAACCGGTGTAGCTGAACATGCCGCGTTGCGTTAAGAAATAACTGAAATCACGACCAGGCACTTTCGCCACCAAGACATCATGCAAAGCTTTACGCATGGCTTGAATACGATCGCGCATAGCGACGACTTCTGCTTCCCACATTGGACGCAATTCTGGATCGCTCAATACCGTCGCCACTAACTGACCACCATGCATAGGTGGATTGGAATAATTGCGACGAATGATCGCTTTCATCTGACCCAAAACATTCACAGCCTGCGCTGCATCAGGACAAACTACGCTCAAAGCACCACAACGTTCGCCGTACAAACTCATACTCTTAGAGAATGAATTCGCCACGAAGAAACTCAGGCCTTGATCTGCCAACAAACGAATCGCGAAAGCATCTTCTTCAATACCATCGCCGTAACCTTGATAAGCCAAATCCAAGAATGGAATCAGGTTGCGTTCTTTCAAGACCGGCACTAATTGTTCCCATTGCGCTTTAGTTAAATCCACACCCGTCGGGTTGTGGCAGCATGCATGCAACAAGACAACAGATTTTTCTTCCGCTTCTTTCAAGCTCGCCAACATTTCATCGAAACGCAAACCACCCGTTTCGGAGTTGTAGTAAGGGTAAGTTTTGACTGGCAAACCTGAGCCTTCAAATACAGCGCGATGGTTATCCCAAGTTGGATCGCTCACCAACATCGTTGTTTCTGGAAAATAACGCTTAACAAAATCTGCACCCACTTTTAAGCCACCGCTGGAGCCCACTGTTTGTAAAGTCACCACACGGCCTTCTTTCACTGCTGGGCGATCAGCACCAAACAACAAGTGTTGAACTGCAGTACGGAAGTTTGCAGCGCCTTCCATAGGCAAGTAAGGGCGCGCACCCGCCGCTGCCACTACTTTTAATTCTGCGGCACGCACAGATGGCAACATAGGTATCTTGCCATTATCGTCAAAGTAAATCCCAATCGACAGATTAATCTTGTTTGGGCGGGTATCTTTACCGAACGCTTCATTCAAGGAGAGGATAGGATCGCCTGCATAGGCTTCGACGTGCTGAAACATGTTAAAACTCCAATATGAGAAAAATCGAAATAGCAAAAATTTACTAAGGCAGAACAAACTACTAAAAACGTTAAGGGCGCTCAAACCGTTGACATCCTCGATATTCTCGACATCAAGCGGCGTGCAACTCCAAAATTCCGCGATTCAACTTCCGTAGAGGTGAATTAGGCTGGCTGCTCAACTTCAGACAAGAAAACTTGTGAAGGTGCAAGTCATGCCGCAGCAAGGTATGCTGTCGCCACCATCTCTATGCAGTGGGAAAAGTGATGTTTTCCGGAAAATTAATGCTCGTGATATGAGCCAAAGTAGCAAAAAGAAACAGTCGGGCGGAATTTCGTAAAGGCGATATTTTGACACACTATCAGAGCGAAAAGCCGCGCCAGCGCTGATATTTTCATCAGATAGCCAATGACAAAACAATTTTTGCCGAAATTATTATTTTCTCGATTGATATTTTGCTTGCGAACAAATGCAGGCCTCCCTACACTCATTTATTTACTGTCAGCAATTCGACAATTCTTGTAATACAAACCTAAGCCTAACGATAAAGGTGCGCGATCATGGATTATGTAGACGGTTTCATTCTGGCGGTACCAACTGCTAACAAAGAAGCATACAAAAGCTATTCGGAACAGAGTTCTGTACTCTTCAAAGAGCACGGCGCATTGAAAATTGTGGAGTGCTGGGCCGATGATGTTCAACCGGGAAAATTGACCTCGTTCCCACAAGCGGTTATCTGCAAAGAAGATGAAACTGTCGTATTTTCTTGGATGACCTGGCCATCGAAAGAAATACGCGACGCGGCGTGGGAAAAGATTATGGCAGATCCGCGCTTTGCGTCTGAGGCACTGCCTATGCCATTTGATGGCAAACGTTTGATATATGGCGGTTTTCAAAAATTAGTCGAACTTTAAACATCACCTACCTATTCGGGACTTTACTATGCAAAAAATTACTCCTTGCCTTTGGTTCAATTTCAACGCTGAAGAGGCAGTCAACCACTATCTCAGTATCTTTAAAAGCGGAGAAATTTTAGAGGTTTCACGTTTTGGCGATGCTGTGCCTGAGCAAGAAGGAAAAGTATTGTCAATGCGATTTGTCTTGGAGGGGCAAGAGTTTATGGCACTCAACGCCGGACCACAATTCCCTTTCACCGAAGCAATTTCGCTGTTCGTCGATTGTGATTCACAAGCAGAAGTTGATCACTACTGGGACAAACTTTGTGAAGGCGGCAGTCCTGGACGTTGCGCCTGGTTGAAAGACAAATTTGGCGTATCTTGGCAAATCGTCCCGCGTTCACTGTTAAATATGCTGCAAGATAACGATGCAAATCGATCAGGGCGTGTCATGAAAGCCATGATAGAAATGAGCAAAATTGACGTTGCCGTATTGGAAGCCGCCTATAGTGCTGATTAGCCTTCGTTCAAAATTGAAAATTTAGTTAAGAGCAGCATCACTAATCATGATTGGCAATAAATGATGTTTAGGGGCACTAAGTGACCCCTATTAAAGTCTAATGATGCTGGCTCACGATAGCTTGTTTGACGTCAACTAAGTTCAACTCGTTTTTACAAGACGTATCTAAACACCAGTTAATTATCTTATGAGTGAACGAGCGTTTAACATTCTGAAAGTGATCTTTTTTAGCTCATCGCTAAGCGCAATAATTGGTGGTGTAATAGCGTACTTTTCAAAACAAACGTTTCTGTCCTCGATGTTTCTGGTGTGGGGAGCACTTTGGCTCCATTCACATCTCGTCACGTATGAAGATGTTATGCCGGGTGGTTTTGATAATTGTGACGGTCAGATTCCGAGTGAACTTCAGGGTCTCGGAAAACTAAAATTCTGGTTGTTCGTGATAGTTGGATGTGTCGTACTTTTTGGTTTGGGATGGTATTTTCATGTCAAAAATTTGTGAAAGAAAAATTGACATGATGGTCGATCGGGCTGGCCGCGATGCATCACGATATTTGTTAATTTCATGGGAGCCCTTCCGCTCACCGTTGCGTTAAATATCAGCACATCTACCTCAAATGCATGCTGATGCATTGACAAGCTACCCACACTCCCTCTTACCTATCTAAGATAAAAGTTTGATCAGAGTTTCCGGATGGACTTGCCAGCCTAGTAGCCCTGCCATTCCCATATAAAGACCAAATGCTGTTGGAATCAACGCGGCAAAGTAAAGCCATTTTTGTTTGGTCAATGCAGTTACGGCTAACAAAGAAATGGCGACCGCTAACAATGCATCGGATAAATCAAACTGGTCGTCTTTATAGTTCGACGCATCGTAATCTAGTTGATCTTGCTCGGCTTGCGTTTTCAATTCTTCTTTCTTACGTGCCTGCTCCTTAGCCAATTTTTCGTAATCTGCAATGGCCGCTAGATAGGCTTCTTTATCTCCGCCCGTGCGTCCCAGAGCAGCAAGCTTAAGCTGTACTACGGTAGACTTAGCTACTTCCTCGCGTAGATTGCGCGCTTGATAGAAATTCCAATGATCGATTTTATTTGCCTGAGCGGCTTGCATCGCTTGCACAATATTGTCGTCTTTTACTTTGCAGATGCCCATAAATGTTGCGAGGATAGCGACAGTCACTGCCACCATCATATTTAACTTCATCGACTTTTTATCTTCAGCTCTTTCTTCTTCCAGATTTTCTATTGTTTCCATAGGATCAATTTCCATTTTCCATTCCTTCAAAGCTAGTCAAATTCTCAAATTATAGGCACAAAATTTGTATCTGAGCCGTTCTTATTCGTTCACGGTAAGCGTTGGAAAAACAAAAGCGCCAAACAATACATGAGGACTTCATGATCGTTTGGCGCTTAAGGTGCGATATAGCAAGCAGCAATTATTTTGCAGCGTTACCCTTCTTTTCTTGCCATGCCGCTTGCAACAAGGTGACAGCAACGATAGCAACAACACTGACCACGATCCAACGTACATAGTCCAGCGGCAAAGACTTAACGACAAAAGCAGCCACCAATACCGCAGGCACGCCACCTATCGCCAAGCCCAGCGCGGCGGAAGGTAAGTACTTTCCATTGCGGCAAAAACCCAAACTACTGATAGGCATTAGGAATGCGCAGGAACCCATCATAATAGGAAAAGCTGCCAAAGGGCTCATCCCGAGCAAACTCACTAAAATCATACAAGGCGCATATAAACCGATACCCAATGGCATGATTAAACCCAAAACAAAATTGCCGCCAACGCCTACCCACCACTTCCAACCGACCAATTCAAACGCATCTTGCCCGGCGGGTAAAACTTTTAGCAAAGACAGCAGCATAATGATGGCAGCCGCGGCCAAAGCGATACCCATCCCAATGCGGATCTGAAAGCGCGGCAAACGCCCAACTACACTAGTACCTATCCACGCACCTACCCCAGCCGCAAAAATCATCGGCAACAGAGTCATAGGAGCGACTTGTACCAAGGTAATAAAAATCAGCGCTTGTGCCAATGTAGGTAAGGTATGACCTACGTTCAAAGTACCAGGTAGAAGTTCATCAGGAACTAATTTACCTAAACGGAAAAATACTGTCGTCGGTGCAAATGAGCCTATCCCTAAGGTATCAAGGAAATCCGTGATCGCACCAATCACCAGCTCTACAGGCTTAGGCCATTTCCAATCATCACCTTTCTGCTTTGCCTGATACAACATCTTTGCCCACACACCGATAAAGAGCAAAGCAAGCAAGGCAAATGTGCCCAATAGGAATGGTTTCAATTCATTGCTTTGCATCTCACAGCCACTCAAAACCACTGGCATCAACATACATAAATATTTCTTCATTCAATCTCCGTTTTTTTTATAAGCTTCAAATCTAAATATATTTCAAAACCAGGCGAAAGTATGGCGGGATATTTCTGACAACACAAGCACAAACTCGATGATCTAAGAGTCTTACCAATACATTTATTTAAGGAAGCACGCATGCACTTCTTTACAACAGAGTGATACCACAAACTTCTCGGAAAGTTCAAAAATGCGAGTAAAATAAATCGACTGTTACTCGATAGCAACCTCAATATCAACCCCAACAGCAACCTCAGCAATTTTAAGCCGCCATTAATGTCAGACGTGGCAGATATGGTCGATGTGGTCAATATGGTCGATAAAGCTTTCAATCGCTTATTACTTAGCCTCCTACTGCTCACGGCATTGGCGCTATATGCCCATGCAAATTGGATGACCCGTATTTGGCGCGTCGACAATTTATCAACGATCATTTTTTCTGCAATTGACGACTCGCCAGATGGCGGCAAAAGTCATGCGAAAATCACTAAAACAAAAGACGGACTAGAACTCGATTGTCAAATTGCACTTGGCTATCAATGGCCTTACTGCGAATTAGCATTACGCTTTAGTGATGAAAAAAATGGCGTTGACTTACGAGCCTTCGATTCACTGCGCCTAAAAATTCGCAGTGAAGGGCCAGAACCAACGAATCAAATAAGAGTCTTTTTGCGCAATTACAATCCTGCCTATTCCAAGGCGAAGGCGAGCGCGACACTTAAACCGCATGAAATTGTATATGACCCAAGCAAAGAATCGCCTACTGTTGAATTCAAATTAAACCAATTTGCGGTGGCTTCTTGGTGGGTACAAGAGCATCCAAGTGATTCGTCTCACGTAGGCCCAGAGTTAGACAACGTCTCTACGATTAGTATTTCAACCGGCGGTAATGTTGAACCTGGTTCCCACAAAATCGTGCTTGAATCAGCTGAATTTGTTGGTCAATGGATACCCGCGGCTAGTTTTCGACTTGCAATTATTTCGATCTGGATGTTTTCCATTATGTGTTACCTACTCTGGCAATGGAAGGCGTCAAAAGAGGAATTAAAGCAATCTGACCGACTTAAAGCTCAACTTCACAATGCGAACGAAATCTTGGAAATGCGAGTCAATGAGCGCACTCGTGCCCTAGCCTCAAGCAATGCACGCCTGATTGAATCACTGCAAAATTTAGAAAATGCGAGGCACGAATTAGTTGAGAATGAAAAGAACGCGGCCTTGGGTTCTTTGGTCTCTGGTATCGCTCATGAGCTAAATACGCCGATAGGTAATGCAGTATTGGTCAACAGCACTTTGATTGATAGCACGAACAGACTGGAAAAGGCTTTGAATGAAAAGCTCACTAAAAAATTACTCACCGATTTTATTGCGGAAACCAAATGCGGGACCGAAATCCTCAAACAAAATCTGGAACGTACCGCCACTTTAATCGGCAGTTTCAAACAGCTTTCAGCAGATCAACATTCAGGTCAAAGACGCAAATTTCCCTTGGATGAGGTAGTGAATGAAACCCTGATGGTCATGGCCCCCAAACTCAGCCAGACCTCACACGATTTAAAAGTTGACGTTGACCCGGCAATCAAAATGGATAGTTACCCGGGCCCATTGAGCCAGATTTTCATGAACTTCATCAACAATGCATTGCTACATGCATTTGAAGAAATAAGTCATGGGCATATGACTCTGGTTGCCAAGTTAATCGACAACGAGACGGTTGAAATAAATTTCACAGACAATGGTATTGGCATCCCTGCTCCCGTACTAAGACGGGTATTTGAACCGTTCTTCACTACCAAACTTGGTAAAGGTGGCAGTGGTCTTGGTATGCATCTAGCGCACACGATGGTGACGCAGATATTCGGCGGAAAAATTGAAATCACTTCCGTACTGGGAGAGGGTACGCGGATACAGCTGGTATTGCCTTTGGTTGCGCCGATCATGTCTAACAATCTCTTTAAAATAGGTGTGCCGTCCGACGTACTCAGTGATTACTACACTTTTTTGGGAGATCGTTCAGTACTCGAGATTGTAGAGTTTAGTGGCAGCCACGCGCGACGTGATGTAGTGGAAGTCGCTCTATTTTTACGCACTCTCCAACTTCAATTGCCCCAAGCAAAAATCGAACTGTGCGCAGTTGATAGCTATGCCAATGGCATCGACAATTTGCGTGCTGGCTTATTAAGCGCACTCGGCACCAGTTCCTGGAAAACTGATTTAGCGACACATCAGGCAGAACTCATTATTTCTGATGCGATACTACAAGAGGGTGAATCAATCGTCGGCATCTACACGGCCCCCAGCAATACATTGGCACACAATTGCCGCTCTTTGGATGACTTTCGCCCGTTGCGTTTTGTCTCCAATAGTGACTGGAGTGCGGATTGGCATACTTTGAAAGCGCTCGGTGTAGAGCACTGTTTAGATGTAAAAACCTGGCGTCAAATGGTATACATGGTCAGTGCTGGCGAAGTCGACGCACTACTCTCCCCCTTCCCCGTGGGTGAAGATTTATGTATAGAACTTGATGATTGCACGTTAACGCCAGTCCCCAACTTGACCATCGCTTTACATGGCAGCCGCCACTTTGCGGTTGCAAAAAATCCTCGTGGAGAAATGATCGCTGACAAAGTATTTCCAGAATTATGCCGCTTAGTCAACGACGGCAGTATTCATCGGGCGATGCATGAATGCGGATTTTTTAATGCGACAACCAAAGATTGGCCGGTATTAAATGAGGAAAACAATCCATCGCCGCATGCCGAATCAGCTAACGTGGATTCCAACATAGACTCCCAATAATTTATTCTGCGCTGAAGACATGTGCTTCAACTTGAATGCATACGGAACGTGTATACATTTCACTTTGCGAAGCATTTAAGATCAAAAAAAATCCCAAAACACACGAGGTGATTTGGGATTTTTTGAAGCGGCTAATATAGCGCTAGTTATTTAGCCAATTATTTAGTTAAATACTCAGCCTATTTTGAAAAACAAATTACTTCTTACGCTGTGGAGGTAAATCAGTACAAACACCTTTGTAGACTTCAGCCGCCATGCCCATAGTCTCACCCAAAGTTGGATGTGGATGAATCGTCTTGCCGATGTCGACTGCATCCGCACCCATCTCGATTGCCACCGCCAATTCACCGATCATGTCACCAGCATGCGTACCGACAATCCCACCACCGATAATACGTTTGCTTTCGGCGTCAAAGATCAGTTTAGTAAAGCCTTCAGGACGACCATTAGCAACCGCACGACCAGATGCAGACCATGGGAATACTCCCTTCTCTACCGCTAATCCTTTTGCTTTAGCTTCATCTTCGGTCACACCTACCCAAGCCACTTCAGGATCGGTGTACGCGACAGATGGAATCACACTCGCATCAAAATAGGCTTTATGTCCTGCTGCTGCCTCAGCAGCCACATGCGCTTCATGCACAGCTTTATGCGCCAACATCGGTTGCCCAACCAAATCACCAATCGCAAATATATGCGGCACGTTCGTGCGCATTTGTTTGTCTACATTGATAAAACCACGGTCGGTCACGATCACACCCGCTTTATCTGCTGCGACTTTTTTACCATTTGGACTACGTCCAACTGCCACCAAAACCAAGTCATATAATTGCGGTGCTGGTGCGCTTACACCTGCTTCGGCAGCTTCAAAAGTGACTTTAATTCCTTCAGGAAGTGCTTCCACACCAACTGTTTTGGTCTTTGTCATCACATTATCAAAGCGATGTTGGTTATGTTTCTGCCAGACCTTGACCATGTCACGATCCGCACCTTGCATCAGGCCATCCATCATTTCAACCACGTCGATGCGCGCACCTAGTGTCGAGTACACCGTTGCCATTTCCAAACCAATGATACCGCCACCGATAACCAACATACGTTTAGGAATTTGACGCAACTCCAAGGCGCCTGTGCTGTCCACGATACGTGGATCTTCCGGCACAAACGGCAATTTCACGACAGCAGAACCTGCAGCAATCACCGCCTGCTTAAACTGTACGACTTTCTTGCTACCGTCGTTTGCTGTCACTTCTACGTGGTATGGGCTGAGGAATTGCCCTACGCCCTGAATGACGTTGACTTTACGCATCTTCGCCATACCGGTTAAGCCTGTCGTCATTTTTTTCACAACGCCATCTTTGTGGGCACGTAGAGTATCGAGATCAATTTGAGGTTTTGCGAAAGTGACACCGTGGCCGGACATATTCGCCGTTTCATCAATCACAGCAGCGACGTGCAACAAGGCTTTAGATGGAATGCAACCAACATTCAAACAAACACCACCTAGGGATGCATAGCGCTCAATCAAGACGACATTCATGCCAAGATCAGCCGCTCGGAAAGCAGCAGAATAACCACCTGGACCAGCGCCCAAAACCATCATGTCGCATTCAACATCGACCGCACCACTATAGCCTGAGGCTGCTGGCGCGGCGATTGCGGTAGCTGCAGGTGTAGCTGCAACTGGTGTTGCGACTGATGCTGGCGCTGCAGCGACATTCGCCGTTGCACCCACACCTTCCACTAATACCAACAAACTACCTTCAGCGACTTTATCACCGACTTTAACTTTGACTTCCTTCACCACACCAGCATGACTGGAAGGAATTTCCATGCTGGCTTTGTCGGATTCAACTGTGATCAGAGATTGATCGACTTTGACCGTATCACCAACTTTCACCATCAGTTCAATCACTTCTACTTCTTTGAAATCGCCGATGTCGGGAACTTTGACTTCGATGATGCCGACGGATGCAGGAGCGACGGCTTGTGCTGGCACTGACACGGTTGCAGCCACTGGTGCGGCTTGTGCTGCGGGTGCAGATACTGCTGCAGGTATGGTAGACGCTGCTGCTCCAGCGGCTTCCACGATAATCATCAAACTACCTTCAGCCACTTTATCACCGACTTTAACTTTGATTTCCTTAACGACACCAGCATGACTGGATGGAATTTCCATACTGGCTTTGTCGGATTCAACTGTGATTAAAGACTGATCGACTTTAATCATATCGCCAACTTTAACCATGACTTCAATAATTTCGACTTCTTTAAAATCGCCGATATCCGGGACTTTGACTTCAATTGTGCTCATATTTTTTGCTCCAATTTTATTCTTCGTAGGGTGGGCACTTGCCCACCGCTGTCAGTCAACATTTACTTCACGCGTGGGCACAATAGCGAGCCCACCCTACGTTTTTCTTAAAGCATCGTCTTACGCAAATCAGCGAGTACATCCGCCAGATAAGCTGTGAACTTCGCCGCCATCGCGCCGTCAATCACGCGGTGGTCATAAGACAAGGACAATGGCAACATTAAACGTGGCACGAATTGTTTGCCATCCCACACTGGCTTCATGGAAGACTTAGACAAACCAAGAATTGCGACTTCAGGCGCATTGATAATCGGCGTAAATGCAGTGCCACCGATGCCGCCCAAAGAAGAAATCGTGAAGGTTGCGCCTTGCATATCGGCTGGCTTCAATTTGCCATCACGTGCCTGCGCCGACAATTCACCCATTTCTGTAGCGATTTGTGACAGCGTTTTTTGATCCGCGTTTTTGATGACTGGAACCACCAAACCGTTTGGCGTATCAGCTGCAAAACCGATGTTGTAGTACTGCTTCAAAATCAGGTTTTCACCAGTCGCATCGAGCGATGCGTTGAAGGCTTTGAATTTCTTCAATGCTGCTACGCTAGCTTTGATCACAAACGCCAACATCGTCAATTTCACGCCTGATTTTGCCAAGGCATCATTCGATGATTTACGGAAATCTTCAAGACCAGTAATGTCAGCTTCATCAAACTGCGTAACGTGCGGGATCATGACCCAGTTGCGATGCAAGTTTGGACCACTGAGTTTTTTAATGCGTGACAATGGCAATAATTCTGTCGTTCCGAATTTACTGAAATCCAAAGAAGGCCATGGTAAGAGATTCATGCCGGAACCACTACCGTTGGTACTTGCCGCAGCTACTGGTGCGTTCGCAGCGCCAGCGACTACACCCTTCACGTAGTTTTGTACGTCTTGTTGTGTAATACGGCCTTTAGGTGCAGTGCCAGGAACTTTACTTAAATCCACACCGAGTTCACGTGCAAATTTACGGATAGACGGAGAAGCGTGTGATTTACCTGCTGCTGCGGTTGCAACGGCTGGGGCACTTGCTACTGGAGCTGCTATCGGAGCAGCGATTGGAGCAACTACGACCGGTGCTGCCGCCGCTGGCGCAGGCGCAGTTGCTGGTGCAGGAGCGGCGGCGGTGCCGTCTGCATCCACAATCACCACCAAAGAACCTAAGGCAACTTTATCGCCCACCTTCACTTTGATTTCTTTCACCACGCCAGCATGACTCGATGGAATTTCCATACTCGCCTTGTCGGACTCTACAGTGATCAAGGATTGATCGACTTTAATCGTGTCACCAACTTTGACCATCAATTCAATTACTTCTACTTCTTTGAAATCACCGATATCCGGGACTTTGACTTCTACTGTACTCATAATGTTTGCTCCACTATTTCAGGTAGGGTGCGCCGTGCGCACCTCGGTTTGGTGCGCACGGCGCACCCTACTTTGCTATTCTTTAAAATCGCATCAACAATAATTACACAGTCACCGGATTAGGCTTATTCGGATTAATGCCATATTTCTCAATCGCTTGTGCCACCACAGAAGCAGAAATTGCACCTTCGTCCGCCAAAGTTTTCAAAGCGGCGATCGTCACGAAATAACGATTCACCTCGAAGAATTCACGCAATTTAGCACGACTATCGGAACGACCAAAACCATCGGTTCCCAAGACTTTGTAGCTACGATCTTTAGGAATAAACGCACGAACTTGTTCTGCATAAGTACGCATATAATCGGTTGAAACCACGATAGGACCAGCCGTGTCTTTCAAGCATTCAGCAATGTAAGGAACACGTGGTGTTTCGGTTGGATGCAACATATTCCAACGTTCTACATCCTGGCCATCACGCGCCAACAAAGTGAAGGAAGGTGCAGACCAGATATCAGAAGCGATGCCCCAGTCATTCATCAACAAATCTGCAGCAGCAATCACTTCACGCAAGATCGTGCCTGAGCCTAACAACTGCACGCGATGCTTAGTTTGTGCTTCGGATTTTTTGAAGGAGTACAGACCTTTGATAATGCCTTCTTCCTGACCAGCAACCAGACCCGGATGCGCGTAGTTCTCATTCATCACGGTGATGTAGTAGAACACGTCTTCTTGATTCGTAACCATGCGACGCAAACCGTCATGAATGATGACAGCAACTTCATGTGCAAAAGTTGGATCATAAGGAACGCAATTCGGAATTGTCGACGCCATTACATGGCTATGGCCATCTTCATGCTGCAAACCTTCGCCGTTCAAGGTGGTACGCCCCGCAGTACCGCCGATCAGGAAACCACGTGCACGCATATCCGCTGCTGCCCATGCCAAATCGCCGATACGTTGCAGACCGAACATGGAGTAGTACGTGTAGAACGGGATCATCACACGGTTATTGGTCGAGTAAGAAGTCGCCGCAGCGATCCATGAACTCATACCACCAGCTTCGTTAATACCTTCTTGCAAAATCTGACCCGCTTTATCTTCGCGGTAGTACATGACCTGGTCTTTATCGACTGGCTCGTACAACTGGCCAACCTGACTGAAAATGCCAATTTGACGGAACAAACCTTCCATACCGAATGTACGGGATTCGTCGACCATAATTGGTACCACGCGTTGACCGAGACTGCTATCACGCAACAAGGATGTCAATACGCGAACATAAGATGCTGTCGTGGAGATTTCACGACCTTCAGCTGTTGGTTCCAACATCGCTTGGAATGCAGACAATGGCGGCACTGTCAGCATTTCATCCGCTTGTTGACGGCGCTGCGGCAAATAACCACCGAGTGCCGCACGGCGCTCCTGCAGGTACTTCATTTCTGGCGTGTCGTCAGCCGGTTTGAAGAATGGAATTGCTGGCAGATGTTCGTCCGCAATCGGTAATTGGAAGCGATCGCGCAATGCTTTAATTGCTTCATCATCGAGCTTCTTGGTATTGTGCGCCGTGTTACGGGCTTCGCCGGATTTACCGAAACCAAAACCTTTAATACTTTTCGCCAAAATTACAGTCGGCTGATCAACACTTTCTTGCGCTACTTTGAATGCGGCGTAAATCTTATGTGGATCATGACCACCGCGAGTCAAACGCCAGATGTCGTCATCCGACATATGCGCAACCATGGCCAGAGTGCGTGGATCTTTAGCAAAGAAATTGGCGCGAACGTAAGCACCGTCTTTCGCTTTGTAGTTCTGATATTCACCATCGACGGTTTCCATCATAATCTTACGCAAAGCACCTTCTTTGTCTTTGGCCAACAACTCATCCCAGCCAGAACCCCAGATCACTTTGACGACGTTCCAACCTGCACCACGGAAATCGGATTCGAGTTCTTGAATGATCTTGCCATTGCCGCGTACTGGACCGTCCAGACGTTGCAAGTTACAGTTAACCACGATCACCAGGTTATTCAATTTTTCACGACCCGCCATACCAATCGCGCCCATGGATTCTGGTTCGTCCATTTCGCCATCGCCACAGAAAGCCCACACTTTGCGTTTTTCAGTATCAGCGATACCACGTGCATGCAAATACTTGAGGAAACGTGCCTGATAGATTGCCATCAAAGGTCCCAAGCCCATAGACACGGTTGGGAATTGCCAAAAATCTGGCATCAGTTTTGGATGCGGGTAAGAAGACAGACCTTTGCCATCGACTTCGCGACGGAAGTGAATCAATTGTTCTTCGCTCAAGCGGCCTTCAAGGAAGGCGCGAGCATAAATACCTGG
This sequence comes from Affinundibacterium flavidum, assembly GCF_014284175.1. Classification (GTDB taxonomy): domain Bacteria; phylum Pseudomonadota; class Gammaproteobacteria; order Burkholderiales; family Burkholderiaceae_D; genus Undibacterium; species Undibacterium flavidum. The sequence continues at coordinate 1,163 of NZ_JACOGA010000001.1, read as the reverse complement.
AGATGAGTGACCTTGAATGTACAACAAATCGCCACCGTGATCAGCGGTTGGCGCATGCCAAAAGTGATTAAAACCTATGCCCAACATGTTCGCCAAAGACGCAAAGCTGGATAAGTGACCACCAAGGTCGCCGTCAACACGATTCGCCTTGACTACCATCGCCATCGCATTCCAACGCATATAAGAACGCAGACGTTCTTCGATTTCCAGGTTGCCCGGGCAATGTGCGCCTTTGTCTGCAGGAATCGTATTCACATACGCCGTATTGCTGGAAAACGGAATATTCGCACCACGACGACGCGCTAAATCCATCATGCGTTCCATCAAATAATGCGCGCGATCCGGACCTTCTGTATCAATCACCGATTCCAAAGCATCGAGCCACTCATTGGTCTCGATCACATCTGGGTCATTCACGGCTTGCGCCAAAATTTGGTCTATTTGTGACATACGGTCTCCTCGTTGATCAATCTTAAATTTGCGGAATTTACCTGCGTTTCCAATTTATCTGCGATTGCGAATGCTTTTACGTTATAAATTTCATCTCAAATGGCCCCAAACAAACCCTTTCAGGAAATTCAAACAAATTACTTTATTCAGAATTTCCAGCTTGTCTGAATTACCCAAAAAGCGCAATGCGGCTGAATAAATTTCGGAACAGATTTTTAGAACTGAGGCATTCTAACAGCAGTTTTTGCAAATTTCAAATTGCGATATGTGATTTCATATTGTGATATTTGTGATGCGGTGCAGCATACGCATTTGCTGGTGTTTTGATATTTTTTGTGACAATCATTCAAAAACCAAAACCCCTCAACGCCGAGACGCAGAGACTCCGAGGGAAAGTGAAAGGAGAGAAAACCATGCTTTTGTGACTCTCTCAAAACGACTTAACTCCAAAGCAAGAGATAAAGAGAATAGGACTTACGCAAAACAGGCACTAGCTAGAGAGGAAAGCCGTATTAACCTCAAAAATAGCTGGCGTAAGCTAGGGTGTGCCATGCGCACCGTGGCTGCCAATGAATATGGTGCGCATGGCGCACCCTTGTATTATGAATGAAGAGTCGGTATTTTCACGGACTCGATGTTTTAACAGTTTTTGATAGGCATATCAGAAACGAGCAACTGGATGCCGTGCGCACCCTTTGGTTAAAAATCAGTGA